>CAWAVM010000017.1:0-299343 GCA_963785465.1 uncultured Chloroflexia bacterium
GGGTGGAGATGGTACTCTCGCTCGCGGTTCTCGTTTGCCACAATGTGATCCAATGAGTGAACGGGATGAGTCAGGATCGGTGGGAGAATAGGTGCCGATGGCGAATCATGTTCCCAGTCAAGCTAACGTTCGGTTCGGCGGGTGAAAGAGACTCATCCGCTGCTACCGTTTCGCTCGGTCCCGTTCCGCTGGCTCTGGTTTTCGAGCGGGCTAGGCGACCGGCGCACAGCTAATGGAACGGACGACGACGGCCTGGCTGGTCTTACAACTTGGCGGCGGCGCACTGGCGGTTGGTCTGGCTTTTGCCGCTCGTTCGCTTCCGAGCCTGCTCTTCGGTCTGGCCGCAGGAACGGTCGCCGATCGGGTGGATCGCCGTCGTCAACTCCTGACAGTCGCCAGCATCGCCCTCATGTTGATGACGTTCACTGGCTGGCTGACAGGAACCGGTGCGATTCGTGTCTGGCAGGTGATCGCCATTGCCTTCGCGGTCGGCTGTATCCAGATGAGCGATAGTCCGGCGCGGCAGGCGCTGGTGCTCGATACGACGTCTCGCGATGAAGCCACACTCTCCATGACGTTGAATGCACTTGCCTCACGCGGTTTCGGAGCGGTCGGTGCCATCAGTGCCGGTGCGCTGATCCCCTGGATTGGCGTCAGTCATTGCTACTACGTAATTGCCGCGGTCTACGGGTTCGAGCTCTTCCCACTCCTGGCTCTGCGTGTGCCGAAGATCGTGCGGTCAAGCGTCGTGCATCCTCCTTTCTTCCGGGCGCTGCGAGACGCGCTGGGACTCATCTTGAACCTTCCCGCGGTACGGGTATTGACCATCTCGGGAATCGCTGGTGAAGTGTTGGCCTTCTCCCATTCAAGCGCGCTTCCCGTTCTGGCGCGAGACGTCCTCAAGGCCGGACCTGAAGGACTCGGCACGCTCAATGCCGCGCTGTCGATCGGCGGAACGCTGTCGTTGGTGCTTCTACTCTCGTTCCGGCGCATCCCGCGCCAGCCACTCCTTGGCACCATCTTTATTGCGTTCGGAGCGTCTCTCGTCGTCCTATCGACGACCCGCAGCCTGGTATTCGCGGCGGCGGTACTGGTCATTACGGGCATTTGTGCCGCCGCGTTCGACGTTCTGCAGCAGACCTTGCTCCAGCTTGCGGTGCCGGACGACCAACGTGGTCGTGCTGCCGGAATCTGGGTCGTTGGCCTTGGTTCGGCGCCCTTTGGTTTTCTCGAGACAGGTTGGTTGATCAGCATCGTCGGAGCTCCAGGCGCGTTGCTCATCAATGGAACCCTGACGATTGTCTCTGCCGTGACGTTGCTGGCGCTCGCTCCGAGCTTTCGTCCGAGATTGCGGGCCCGAACCGATCTCAACTGAGTCTCGGCCGATAGAGTCCCGTATGATTCCGGTGAGTTTCAGACCACATGTGCAGATGTCGGCTTGTGTCCTCGTTGGAAAGGGTATGCGTCATGTCGGACGATCTTTACGACAAGGGAATGGCGATTCGACGCCAGGTGCTCGGCGATGACTATGTTGATGGAGCCATCGCAAATGTCGATGACTTCACTCGAGATCTCCAGCAAATGATCACCGAATTCGCCTGGGGTGGAGTTTGGGCACGGGAAGGACTCAGTCTCAAGCAGCGGAGCCTGAATAACCTCAGCATGCTCGCGGCGCTGAACCGCCCGCACGAGCTTGAAATTCATCTCCGAGGAGCGCTGCGGAACGATTGCACGGTCGATGAGATTCGCGAAACATTGCTGCAGGTCGCTATCTATGCCGGATTCCCTGCCGCGGTCGATGCCTTCCGCGTGGTCAAGCGGGTCCTGACGGAGGAGGGTATCTTGTCATGAGCCGGCCAACGCTCGGGTTCGCTGGGCTCGGTCGCATGGGAGGTCCGCTCTCACGCAGATTGGTCGAGGCTGGTTATGCCGTGGTCGGCTTCGACACGGCTGGTACAGCGGAGCGGCTTCCGGCAGGGGCGACTGCTGCCGAGTCGATTGACGACCTGGCACGTCAGACCGACACGATCTTTCTCAGCGTTCCGGACGGTGCAGTCTCACGTACGATCTGCTCGGAAATCGCTGCCGCCCAAAACCGTCGTGTCTTAACGGTCGTCGATCTCTCGACTATCGGTATCTCGGCTGCACGCGAATGTGCTGACCTGCTGGGTGTTGTCGGTGTCTCCTATGTTGACGCGCCGGTGAGTGGCGGCGTGTCAGGCGCCACCAGCGGTTCGCTGGCGATGATGGTTGGGACTTCGGCCGAGCTCTTTGCAGAACTGGAACCGGCTCTCGCCGTCCTTGCCAATCACCGGTTCCGTATCGGCGATTCTCCCGGCCAAGGCCAGGCGATGAAGCTCCTGAACAACTATGTTTCGGCGGCCGCACTGGCAGCGACCTGCGAGGCCACGGTCTTCGGCGAGCGTCTGGGTCTCGATCTGAGCGAGATGGTCGAAGTGCTGAATGTCTCAAGTGGACGTAGCGCGGCAAGTCAAGACAAGTTTCCCCGGAGCGTCATCCCACGCAGCTACGATTTCGGTTTCGCCGGCGCGCTGATGACGAAGGACGTCTCGCTCTATCTCGAAAACGCCACGGGTGCCGGCGTGCCGCACGAGTTGGCCGCTACCGTAGCTGGGTTGTGGCAGCGGTTCAACGCCGTACATCCGACCGCCGACTTCACCTATCTCCACAAATACTTGGAGGACGGCGGTCTGTGAAACGTGCTCTTTCGAGATGTCTCGGAACGCAATAGAAGAGTGACGGACGGCTAACGGTTGGACCAATTGCTGTGCATGGACGAGCATGCCTTTGAAAATGTCATGGTGATGCCGGTGCGAATGATTTCCTTTGCGAGCGAGAAGAAACAGTGTCGATCCAGCCGAAATCCGAGATGAGTGGACGGTAACGGATACCCTCGTTCTGAGCTTACTGGTGTTCGATTGCAGCGCAGGCTGTGTCGCTAGCGGCAATATAACAGTCGCCAAGACCCTGTCTAGAAGGAGACGACGAGGCTGTGATGACTCGTTCACCGTTCATATTGATCGTTGTCAGTGGGCCGCGCACGCTGGATTGATTCGCGATCTTCGCTTCGTTAGTTCACCTCCGAAAGGCACCACGATCGTGAAGCTGTTGGCCAGTCCATTGTGCCCGGGTGATGCAAGCGATAGATCGTCACTTGGTATGTCGGGACAACACACGATCGTGGGCATGGCGCACCATTGCGGAGTCACCATGAGCACTGGCCTGCCAACCATCGATTGAAACGGCTTTTCCGGTTCGGCCAGGATTCGATTAGGCATTGGAAATCGTATATTCCAGCCGGTAATCCCCCTTATCGGATACCCGGATGAAGGAGCCTCGTGCTGCCGAACCGTGCTCTACGAAGAGATGGCCGATAGCGTCATTTTCGTCTCCAAATGTGGGGGCTAACTGCCAGAAGATGTCGTCTTCTATTGACTCACGTGCGCCGGTGGTCAGATTTGGATCGCTGATCTCCGCCCACGAATGGCCGGTCGAATCTCCCATGTAGTCGTGCATAAGGTCTGCTTCAAACCCGCATCCCGAGATCCGGATCTTGTCGCTGTGGTGAAGATCGAGCGTGACTGAGTAGTTGAGTGTCTTGGACCAGCCGCCGAGGCTCGTCCAGACACGCCATCGACCGTTGACCCCAATGTACGGGTACCACTCGTCGCCAAACGTATCGTAGTTGCCATCCATGTGGATCTTGGTCACGACCACTCGAAGTCGCTGGACCGCGGCAACCTCGGTACTACCGGGGGTCGCTCCAGCCACCAGAGATAATGGCCCCGTATTCATTGGGATGAGGGGTCTTCCACCTTCTCGCTGATGCGTTCACGCGGTCGCGAGCACGCGACGACGCAGCAAATCGAATCCGGCGCGTCCATACATCTGCCGTTTCAGTAACTTCAGCCGATGGATGTGTCCCTCCACCTGGCCGTTGCTCCATTTCAGCGTCAGCCCCGCTTGCACTGCCGCCTGGTCGGCCCGCAGCCCGACGGCATAACGTCGCAGCTCGGCGATATCGCTGCCCTGTGCCGCCGCGATCCATTCCTCGAGCTGGTCGCCCATCCGCTCCCGCACCATACCGAGGAAGTCTTGCGTCAGCCGATACGCTTCATCGATTGCTGCGTCTGCCGCGCATACCTGCGTCAGATAGTTCGCTTGCCGGTCGCTCAACTGCTTGGGGCGGTAGACCATCAGGCGTGCAACCCGCCGCGCCGACCATCCCGTTGCCAGGGGACGCCCGACTGGCGACGGCGTGCCGCACCCGTCTGCCCCCGCTGCATCGCCCGCGAATGATTGCGGGCAGGTGATCTCTCCCCGCCGCAGCCGGGCGACGAAGCGCGTGACGTTCGAGCATGAGTAGGCGAAGCCCTGTGCTTGAATCTCACGCCACAGCCGCATCCCGTTGTGACAGCCCTCGGCCCAGCGCCGCAGCAGGTACTGTGTCCATGCGTCAAGCACTGTCCCGCGCCGCTTCGGTTGGCGTCGCTCGGGCGGGGTAGCCATCGCGAGGTAGCGATGGACCGTCTGGCGGCTGACACCGTCCATCCGCGCGATGTCCGCTTTGTCCGCACCTGCCGTGGCGAGCGCACGGATCCGCTCGTAGCAGGCGAGGCGCGCCGCGTTCCGCCGCTGGCTTTCCTCCTCAGCCCGTTGCTGCCACCGTCGCGGCGCCGGGTGCGTACGCCGTCCGGGGTACATCTCGTCCGTCGGCACACCGGCCCCCACCGGGGCTCTCGACACCCCTTCGTCGGTCATGATCAGCCCCGCCGTCTGCTTGAGCACGGTCCGCTTGTGCAGCAGGAAGCGCTCGAGCGCGTCGACGAGGTTGTCCACCAGATGCCAGCGATCCGCGACCTGCGCCGCTGCGGGAACACCGCGGCTCGCACCGTCGGCGTACAGGCCGCCGCGATCCCGGGTGACGATCTCGATCGGTTGCCCCTGCAGCCAAGCAGCGACGGTCTCCGCCGAGCGGTCCGGAAGCAACTCTATGGGTTGGTGTCGCTCCAAGTCACAGAGGATCGTGCCGTAGCGATGGCCGCGGCGCCATGCCCAATCGTCGATCCCGACGACGCGCGGCGGATCGACCGCAGGGAGCAGCGTCTGGCGGACGAGGTGGAGCACGGTCTTGCCCGTCGTCGGCATCGCCAATCTCCCAGCGAGGCGGGCACCCGCCCTGCCGCCGAGGGCGAGTCCCACCTGCTGCAACGCGCCGCGCAGCCGTACGGTCTGTCGCGCCCGCGGGGCGGCGAGGTCAGAGAACTGTTCGGCGAAGATCCGCCGCGGACAATCGCCGTTGGCACAACGGAAGCGGCGCACCCGGACATAGAGCATCATAGGTAGGCCGCCGCAGGGCAGATCTCCGCATCATGCCCCTTTCTGAACAACAGTGTGGTTCACACCTAGGGGTACCTTACGGACGACAAGATCTGATGGACAGAAGATTAGTTCAAAGCTTCGATTTCTGAGCTGTCTCGCCCGCGTGGCGCGTACCAGGCGCGTCTTGTACACAGAACGGATGGTAGACTGTGGCTGGGCCGGGGAAGTGGCCCATTCCTACCCTTCGATCTTACGTGGTACTCCTTCGGATTTGTTGGGAGAACCAAGTGAATACCAGTAATGAATCGAATGCGTTAGGGGGTAACAGCAAACTTGAGTCGCCTAAGACTATGAACATAGTTGTGCGACGGGAGATCTTTTCCTATTGGCATGGTCCACGAAACATCGAATCGTCGTTGAGTTCCCAGGTCGACTCATTTTGGGGATGGCAAACACTGTCACTCGACGCGCGGTTCGATCGTGGCTTAGATCCAGTGCTCGAGTCTCGTTCGGTGTATGGAGTCGTTCATAACGAGGCTGAGAAGTTCGCCATTCTCCGCGCGGTGTACTGGGATCATTCCGCAGAGCGTGAACGGATGAAGGCTCTCGGATTTAACTATATGTTCGGCATGCCAGCTCGGTTTGTACTGGTGACCGCCGATCAAATGCGCGACTGGATAACACGGTTCGCAGGGATCACGGTTCAGATTGATCCGTTGTGGGGACAGAGTGCTGCGGGCTCTGTGCGCCGGCTCCGTATAGAGTCCGATTATCGGGCATCGTCATTTGAGAAAACCTGGACGACGAGCGCCAAAGCGAACCTGGATCTGGACCGCGTTTGGACAGAGATCTGGAGAGAAATGACGCAGTGTCTCGGATCAGCACCCCAGGAGACGAGCATTGTTGAACGCTATGCGCAGCCTGAAGGAATCCCTCGGTACAACCTGAAAGCCTATGATCCTGAGGCGTTCGACAGGCAATTCGAATCATAGATAAATTAGTCAGAACGGCGAGAGTTGTGAACGCTGGCAGTCTGAGCCCGCGAGTATTGCGAAAAAACTACTGTAGTGCCATCCGGTCACTCGTTTTCAACGCACTGATGCGCCATCGGGACTTCTCGGATCGCAATACGCAATAGAAGAGTGGCGGACGGCTAACGGTAAGGCCGAGCGCAGCGCAGGTTGCATAGTGGCCGGATCGGGCGTGGCTTCGACTCTGAGTGAGAGCTTGTGTGCGTTTGAAGAGTCGACCTTTCCGTATTCCAACTGCGTCGACAATATCAAGGACCTTCCTGATAAACATGACGAGCGCTCGTATCGCGATGAGTGGCACAGCAAAACTTTTCGCGCGAGCGGCCCCGCTCTGGTACGCTGCTAGGCGACACGCCTGGCAGACGCGACGCGCGATTCCTATCATTGCCCGTGGAGAGACCACCCGTTGAACTTTCGGACTGCGCCCGCGCACGCTCGACCCGCTGCCGCTGGCCAGGGCGAGATTGGCTTGGCGGCGATCTATGAGCATGAGAATGTATGAGCGCGATCAACATGCCGTCGACTTCAAACCTGACGACGAGTAACCTGGAGGAATTTCGTATATGACGACGACCGAGTCACCGATTCAAGTTGTGCAACACCCCTTCGTCTTCCGACTGCTGCAGGTAAAGCGTTCAACCTGGCTAACCCCGCACATGGTACGCATCACGTTGACGGGCGACGCTTTGCCGGGCTTCCGTTCCGACGCTCCTGACGATGGGATCCGGCTGTACTTTCCACCTGACCCGACCGATTTCTCGTGTGTACCGACGGTCGATGGAGCAAAGCTTGTCTGGCCGGACGATGAAGCCAAGCCCCCAAGTCGCGAATATAGCGGTCGGCGCTACGATCCGGTCGCCAATGAGCTTGATATCGACTTCGTCGTGCATGGTGAGGGCCCGGCCTCGACCTGGGCTGCCAATGCCGTTCCGGGGCACTACCTTGGGGTGAGCGGTCCTCGTCGATCGCGTGTGATCGCCGGTGACGTGGATTGGTATCTGTTGGTTGGCGATGAATCCGGATTCCCTTCGATCTCGCGCCGGATCGAAGAGCTCCCGGCTGGAGCGTCCGTTATTGCCGTGCTCGAAGTGCTCAACGCGGAAGAAGAGCAGCCGATCAAGAGCGACGTCGATCTACAGCTGACCTGGGTGCATCGTGACGAGGCTGGACCAGGGCAGCACGACCTGCTGGCAGGGGCGATACGGAAGCTCCACATCTATTCTGATAACGTCTTTGTCTGGGCCGCTGGCGAAGCGTCGGAGATGCGGGCCGTGCGCAGACATCTGCTGCAAGAACGCGGGATCTCGCTTGAGCGCATGCGGGTTACCGGCTACTGGAAGCGAGCGACGGCTAACTGGGATCACCATCTCCCACTCGACGAATAATGTGAGTTCGCACTATGTGTTTTCGCGTCTGAAGTGGCTAACTTGTTAGAACCGGCGAGAAAATGATGACCCCGCCAGCCACCGAGGCTGACGGGAGTGGTTGTCTACAGGTTCGCGATCTTGCGGATCACCGGGTCATTGGTATAGGGAACGTATGAGTTTCTCCTAGCGAGACTCCCACACATCACGGGTCGCTGGACGGCGCTGGCGTCGTCACCGAGCCAGCGCCGGTGGCACTCAATTGCTGCTGCCCACGAGGGCCAGGCTGACGCGGTCTCCCGCAGCGATCAGCGTAACGCCGCTTAGCGGGCTCGCACCGGACGGATCCAGTACAGGTACCGGCGAGGATCGCGGCGTGGGCGTGTCATCGCCCAGCCGGCCGTCGGAGTTGTCGCCCCAGGCGTAGACGCTACCATCGCCGGTGAGTGCCAGACTGTGATATCCGCCTACCGCGACTCCGATAACATTCGACAGATTGGGCACTTGGGTTGGCGAGTAATGGTTGGACTGGGTGCCGTCGCCGAGCTCGCCAGCCGCGTTGTTGCCCCAGGCGTAGACGTTACCGCCGCTCACGGCCAGGCTATGGTTGTAGTAGGCCGCGAGAGCCGTGACGTTGCTGATACCAGTCAGCAGTACCGGTGTCACGTGCGCACTCGAATCGGCGCTGCCGATTCCGAGCGTACCGTTTTCGTTTCCGCCCCAAGACCAGAGGTTACCGTTTTCATCAACGGCAAGAACGTGGTGGAAGCCGGCAGTGATCATGGTGAACTTTGGCAGGGTTGTTCCCGAGACGCCCGTCACCTGAACCGGCACATCGCTTGGAGTGGTCGTCCCATCGCCAAGCTCGCCGGCGTCATTGGCGCCCCAGGCCCAAATCGTGCCGTCATCCTTGAGAGCGATGCTGAAGAAGCCACCGGCCGCAACGGCGATCACGTGATCCAGGCCCTGAACCTGGACCGGAGCAGACGGTTCAGAACCGGCGTTGTTGGTCGTCCCATCGCCGAGTTGGCCGCTGCCATTTTCGCCCCAGGCCCAGACGTTTCCGCCATCGTCCAGCGCGAGGCTATGCAGCCGCCTGGCCGAGATGGCGGTGATGTTGGCTAAACCCTGAACCTGCACGGGCACGTCGCTTTGAGTGTTCGTCCCGTCCCCGAGCTGATGACTGCTGTTGGCGCCCCAAGCCCAGACGCTGCCGTCGCTCTTGAGCGCGACACTGAAGCGGTCACCTGCCGCGAGGTTGGTTACACCAGAGAGATTGCTGACAGCAGTCGGCAGTGGATTAGCGCTATTACTCGCTGTGCCGTTCCCGAGCTCACCCTCGACGTTGCGACCCCAAGCCAGAATGGTCCCGCCGCTCGCCGCCGGTGGAGTGCTGCTCTGGGCATCGACGGTGAGCGTCCCGATAGCGTTGCCGGTGTCATCGCTGGCCGTGATCTGCACATTGGTATCGCCGTTGACCGACGCCGTCGTGACCGTGAACTGTGCCGATGTCTCCCCGCTGGCAACTCGTTAGCGTATGCGGAACATCGGCGATGTCGGGATCGCTACTCGTCAGATCGATGACCGGTGAACTGCAGATGATCGGCGGTGCGCTCAGCGTCACCGTGCCAGTCGATACGTCGCCGCCGGTCACATTGGTCGGGTCGAAAGTCACCGACTCCGGTGTGCTGGGCTGAAGCACCAGGAGTTTGCCGGGTAGGCCGGATGTTCTGTTTGTGTCGAGTTTGGCGGAGATCGAAACCCAGGTATCGGTCGAGACGGACTCCGACTGGACTGTGAAGGTCGTGCTGTGCGAACCAGCTGGAATCGTCACCGTGTCAGGAACGGTGGCGACGTTCGGGTCACTCGACGATAGAGAAACGGTCATCGATGTCCGTGGTAGATGCACGCCGACAATCGTCACCGTGCCGGAAACCTGACCGCCGCCGGAGACATAGACCGGGTCGAGGTTGACCAGCGCGATGGTAAGTGCCGGCGGTCCCCCGGATCCACCAGTGGAGCGGAGGGCGCGCATCGTTGCAGACACAGGGAATGTGCTCGTCGGTGTTGCGCCCGCCACAGCCGTGCCACAAGGTGGGATGACGATCAGATCGACCGACGCGGTGGTCTTGATTGCACCGCTGAGAGCGGTGACGGTGATGGTGACGATCGTGTTGGTAGTTACCGCTGACGTGGTAATCGGGACGTCGGTGACCTTGGGTGAGCCACTTCCTTGCACGGAAACCGTGTTGGGAGTAGACGCTACCTGATCATTGCTGCTGGCGAAGGTCATCCAGCCGGAACCGGTGGTCGTGACAGCTACAATTCCAGCCGTACCACCGACGATGATCGGCGGGATAGTTTCTATTCCGATTGCGGTGAGATAGGAGTAAGAAGGAGGGGGTTGAACAGCACCTCCGCCTCCGCCGTTCCCATTACCGCCACCGTTCCCGTTGCCTCCATTGCCGTTGCCATTCCCGTTTCCACCGCCGTTGGACCCGCAGCTCGAATCGAAACTCACCAGCACGGTGTCCTGGCCGAGAGCATGGACGGCCTGTCCATCTTTCGTCGTCTTGAGGGATCCTTTTGATAGCGTGGCGACGTTGAAGGTTTCGCTCTTGAGAGGCGAACTGACATCGGCGTGTTGATAGAGTGTCACCTGGACGAACTCACCGCTGCTTTGCGCCACCACACCAAGGATGTCGCCACACGGATCGAACTGCCACCAGGCGCCCCCGATGTCGGTCAGGGGAATCGAGCTACTTACAGCCGGGCGCTGGGTCAGATCGACAAGGGTAAGCGATGGAGATTGATCGGTTGCGACGGCATAGACGAAGGTGCTGTCGTTGGGACTGAAGCCCCATCCGACGGCCCCGTACTTATTCTTGCCGGAGCCCGGTGCAGTGCTGAAGTTGAACCCGCTGTAGTAGATCCGAGGAGAATTACCCGTTTTGGCCGTGATGTCGTAGAGGCTGATGGCGCCATGATTTCCATTGGTAACACTGGCGTCCAGCAGGTAGTGGCCGGTGGGGCTAAATGAATAGCCCGTCGAGCCCGTGGCACTCGAGTCGTGCCAAATCTGTGATCCAGCGTTTCCGTTCGTCAGATCGTAGAGCGTGGCATCGGTGGTGGTGTTTTGAGCCGAGACGTAAAGGAATCGGTCTTCATCAGGACTGAAACCCCATCCGTCCGTCATCGGTGTCAAGGCAGATTGACTGAGGGCAAGATGATGGTTCGATACCTGAACGATCGATAACGACAGCATCGAATTATTGGTGACGGCTCCGTATAGTAGGTACTTGCCCTTGGAACTGAAGGCAATCACCGAGCTGCTATTTGCGTTTGGCCCGGATGACCAGATCGCGTTCCCTGGTCTGTTAGACGTTAAGTCGTATAGCAGGACGGTCTCCAGTTGCTGAGCCAGGACATCGAGTACGAGATGCGTGTCGTCAGGTGAAAAGTACCAGTGAACATCACCGCTGACCGACTCGCTGAACACGATCTGGTTCGGAGTCTTGCTGACATTCGTGACCACGACGGACGTTGGGTTCGTCGGCGTCGCGCTGATGGAATACGTCCCCTTTGGCGACTTCCCAGAGTCCTTGTGACTCACAGACGTGGGTGACTTGACGGCGGGATCAACATAGGCGCCGGTCTTGCCACAGCCGCAATAGGGCGCCGCTGCCGTGGCGACATTTGGTAAGGCTGATATCGGGGCGGTAAGCAGGACGGCGAGCAGCATTGCCACCGCGAATATCCGGTGCTTGAGCATTCTGAAGACTTCCCTTTCCCTTCGTGAGCGGTACTGATGACGTGAGTGGGCTCAACCCTCCCGATTTCCACCTTACAAGTCGCCACTTACCAATCTCTTACCAGTTCTCCAGTCCACTCCTACGCATAGGGTCAGTTGGCTGTTCACGACTCTCGATGGCATCCAGCCTCCTGGATGAATCGCGGGAATGCGCGTACCATGCTCGTAACCAATTGCGACTACCGAATCGTTTGATGCCATGAGTGACCTATCGAGGGGGACAAATGCCGCAGTCACCTACACTGCCTCAAGAGATTGACCTGCTGATCGTCGGTGGTGGAACCTCCGGCGCGGCGCTGGCCGGGATCGTTGCGCGCGATACCGACCTCAATGTCGTGCTGCTTGAGGCCGGGCCGGATTATGGGTCATTTGTTGGAGGTGATTGGCCCAAGGACCTGCTCGACGCCCGGACCTTCGGTGGTAGCCACGAGTGGGGCTATAGCGGTCTGGCCCATCCATCGCACCGGGAGCCGACGGCTTTCGAGCGCGCTCGCGTACTTGGCGGTTGTTCGGCGCACAACGGCTGTGTTGCGTTGCTCGGGCATCGTCGTGACTACGATCATTGGGCTGAGCTTGGCAACCAGGGCTGGGAATGGCCCTCGGTCGCGCCTGCCTTCGCGCGAGCCAAGCAGGCTCTTCGTGTTCGTAAACCAGAGGATTCCGAACTGACGCCCTATCAGGCCGGTTTCGTCGCTGGCGCGGTAGCGTCTGGCATACCCCGTGTCGACGACCTGAACGACCCGGACGACACGTCCGGCGTCTCACCCTCACCGGCCAACATTCACGACGGTGTCCGCTGGAACACGGCTTTCGCGTACCTGGACCCAGTTCGAGAGCGTCCAAACTTGACGATCGTCGGCAATACGCTGATCGACCGCGTCGACGTCCAGGCCGGACGTGCCGTCGCGGTGGAGGCGATCGTCAATGGCTCGCGACAGCGTATCGCGGCGCATCGCATCGTACTGGCGGCCGGGGCCTATGGCTCGCCGGCAATCATGCTGCGCTCAGGTATCGGACCGGCCGATGAACTGAAGGCGCTCGGCATCGATCCCGTTCATCCGTTAACGGGAGTCGGTCGGGCACTGGCAGATCATCCGGCCGTTCAGCTAACGTTCCGGAGCGCCGCGCTTGATCGGGAAATGAAGGCATTTCAGGAGTCGAACTGGCTGCCGGATGAGCAGGCGCTCTCGAAGACGCGCAGCAGTATCTGCCGTGAGGCGTTCGATCTTCACATCTACTCAGTAAGCGGCTGGGATCGGCAGTCAAGTAGCTGGAAATACAACGTCTTTGTCTCGACAGTGGACCCACAGTCTTCAGGAAAACTCACACTTGCCTCGCGTGACCCTGAGGCAGCGCCAGTCCTGGATCATGGCTTTTTGAGCGACCACGACGGACACGACGCCACGGTACTTGCCGACGGTGTGGAGATCGCCCGCGAAATCATCGCGGCCTCGCCACTGGCGGAAAAGCTGGGTCACGACGCGCGCCTCGGCGCCGGGCCCCTCTCGCGGGATGCCCTCGCCAACTTTGTCACACGTAACGTTGGTATCTATTGGCATCCGGCGTGCAGTTGTCACATGGGTCCGGCAAGCGATCCCGAGGCGGTCGTCGATGCCGGCGGTAAGGTGCATGGGCTGGAAGGCTTGTACATCTGCGATGCGTCGATTTTCCCGCGGATCATGCGAGCCAACACCAACTTGCCGGCCGCTATGCTGGCCGAGCACCTGGCGGGAGCGCTCGCCATATTCTCCTGAGGTTCAGCATTATGAGCCACGAAATTCACGAACCCGATCCGCCAGATCTCGTCGAAGGGCAACAGGGCCAGGAGTTCCATACGATCATCGGTCAGGACCCGTGGCTCGAGGAGTTCGCGCGGTCACCATATGACCCGATGAACTCGTATCGCGCCACCGGACGCCTGACCGGGTTGGCGGCACGGCACATCTTCCGCAAAGGTTGGATGCGAGTCGCCGCGTTCCTGGTTGGCTTCGGCATGGTGGCGAGCAGCATCGGTTGGGTCGTGCTGATACTCACGTCCAATCACGTGTTCAGAGCCATGACGCTGGCTGGCCTCGTCTACACAGTCCCCTTCACCGCTATCGGTATCAAGCTGATGGTGCATGCCGTGAGCAAGTAACTGAGGACCAGCGTAGCTCACGACCTCAACCATCCGCGAAGCCAATCGTTCCGGTGCGTCGACGACTGTCCACGAGGAATGTCCTGAATCCTTGACCCTTTGTCCGCTATTCCGTACAGTTACCGTGGAGGTACGGCATGGGACGACGGGTCGCGGTTGAAGCGCTGGAAAGTCATGTACGAAGCAAACGAATCGCGGCTGGTCTGAACCAGGCGGAGCTTGCTCAGCGAGCTGGGCTCACCCGGCAGGCTGTGAGCGCCATCGAAGCAGGCCACTATGTGCCGAACACCGCGGTCGCGCTGCGACTCTCCAGAGCATTAGGCTGTCCTGTTGAGGATCTCTTTGCGCTGCCCGACCAGCCCCAACGGATCGAAGCCGAATTACTTGGGCTTCCACCTGCCTCGTCACCGGGGCGAGTCCAGCTGGCGCGGGTCGGTTCGCGCATGCTGGCACGGCCACTCACCGGTATCTCCGGCACCATCACGACGGCTGACGGCGTTCTGACTCAGCCGGTCATGGCCAGGGGAAGAACGACGCCAATTGATCTGTTGGTCGATCCGCGTGTTATCGAGAACACGGCGGTTGTGGCTGGTTGCGATCCATCACTGGCGCTCATCGGTGTTCACCTTACGCGACGCTACCCCTCATATCGGCTGCTCTGGATTCAGGGTGGCAGCCTGACGGCGTTGCGAGCGCTGGGCCGCGGCGAGGTCCACGCGGCTGGAACGCACCTGCGCGATCCTGAAACCGGCGAGGAAAACGTGCCCTACGTGCGGCGTGAACTGGCTGGTCAGCGCATGACCGTCGTGACGCTCTCGCGCTGGCAACAGGGGTTGATCGTCGCTTCCGGAAATCCGAAGGGAATCCATGAAGTGGCGGATCTTCTTCGGTCCGACATCACCATTGTCAACCGGGACCCCGGCTCGGGCGGTCGGGGCCTGCTGGATGCGCGTCTTATCGCCGCAGGCGGTATCCCCAGTGATGTCATTGGCTATGATCGAGAACTTCCGTCACATATGGCGGTTGCCGAGGCGATCGCGGCAGGTTTGGCTGATGTCGGACCGGGGATCGAGGCGGCGGCACGAGCCTTCGGGTTGGATTTCATCCCACTTCAGGATGAACGTTACGATCTGGTCATCCCGCTGGAACAGCTCGAGACATCGCCGATCCAGGCGCTGCTTGAGGTGGCGTCGAGCCGTAGCTGCCGGAATGAGGTTGAGTCATTGGGCGGTTATGACAGCTCAGTTGTTGGAACCATCGTGGCGGAGATCATGGCGTGAAGCGACTGACTGGGCTCTTTGGACTCCTCGCGGTTGCCGTACTGCTGGTCGGCTGCGGCGGATCGTTGATAAGCGCACAGAATGCTAGAGTCAGCCCTGCTAGCACGACGACCGGCGGTACGGCCGGGTTGAGCAGCACGGCTCCCATCATCAGCGGCAGCCTTACCGTCTTCGCGGCCGCGTCGCTGACTGAAGCCTTCACCGAGATGAAGAAGACGATCGAGGCTGCCAATCCAGGCACCACGATCACGCTCAATTTTGCTGGCTCGTCGAGCCTGCGCACCCAGATCACGCAGGGAGCCCGTGCCGACGTCTTCGCGTCAGCCGACGCGCCGAACATGGATCAGGTGGTGAAGGCCGGCGATATTAATGGTCAGACGCAGGATTTCGTGCAGAATCGCCTGGTCGTGGTGCTACCTAAAGGAAATCCGGCAAAGATCACTCGCCTGCAGGATCTGGCCAAGCCCGGTTTGAAACTCGTTCTGGCGCAAGAGCAGGTCCCGGTGGGCAACTATGCGCGTCAGGTACTCGCCAAGCTGAGCGCTGATCCAGCCTACGGGTCCGACTTCGAGGCCAAGGTACTCGCGAATCTCGCGTCCAACGAGCTCAACGTCAAGGATGTCGTTGCCAAAGTTCAGCTCGGTGAGGCGGACGCGGGAATCGTCTACGCGTCGGATGTGACGCCGTCCGTGCAGGCGGCAACGACCACCATCGACATTCCGGACCAATTCAACGTCATGGCGAACTACCCGATCGGCGTAGTGAAGAGCGCTCAGAATCCCGGTGGCGCGCGCGCCTTCATTAACTTCGTCTTATCTCCGGCAGGTCAGGCAGTTCTGCAACACTATGGCTTCATCCCCATCTCCGGGGCGGCACATACTCCGTGAGAGATTCGCTACTCGAGCCGGTTGCGGAGAGTCGAGACGTCCGCGGTCGAATGGATCGATGGCGCTCGCCACTGCCGTTGCCCTGGATCGCAGGCAGCCTACTCGTCCTCTTCCTGCTCGTTCCGGTCGTGGCGCTGATATGGAAAGCCGGTGGAACCTCCTCTTTTTGGCCCGCATTGTCCCACCCGCTGGTCGTCGACGCGCTTCGGCTGACAGGTGTCACCAGTCTGATCAGCCTCATCATTGCACTGGTTCTTGGCACGCCACTCGCCTGGCTCATGGCGCGCAGATCCTTTCCCGGACGACGCGTCATCGAGATCCTGATCGATCTACCCCTGGTGCTGCCCCCCGTGGTGGCTGGGGTGGCGCTATTGATGGCGTTCGGTAGGCAAGGTCTTTTGGGTCACGAGTTGAGCGTTCTTGGAATCGAGCTTCCATTTAGCACGGCCGCCGTGGTGATGGCGCAGCTCTTCGTCTCGGTACCGTTTTACGTACGTGGTGCGCTTCTAGGATTCCGGTTGGTGCCGCTCGATATCGAAGAGGCAGCCGCTATCGATGGTGCTTCCGGCTGGGCAACCTTTCGCCACATTACGCTGCCGCTAGCGCTGCCTGGCATCGCCTCAGGCGCGATCCTGTGCTGGGCGCGCGCCGTATCGGAGTTTGGCGCGACGTTGATGTTCGCTGGGAACATCGCCGGGCGCACCCAGACGATGCCGTTGGCGATTATGACCGCTATGGAGACCGACCTGAGCTCCGCGCTGGCTCTCTCGGTATTGCTTGTCGCTGCTGCCGCGCTAGTTCTGGTCGTCTCGCGACTTTTCACCGCCGAGCGACTGGAGCGGTAACTCGCTTCATCCCCCGGGAATACTGAACCTTCACTTTCAGGTTGTCACAAGTGAACGGCAATCCACGTACAGAGTAGAGGGAGCAGCCTGTGAGCGAGCAAAGCCATCACCTCGAAACTAATCAGAAGTTCCGCGATCTTTACGATTCAGCCCATGCTGCGGGCGCACTCGACGCCAAGACGAAGGAGTTGATCCATATCGCGGTGGCGTTGGCGCAACACTGCGAGCCCTGAGCCGTGGGTCACTTCGCGGTCGCGAAGCGCATGGGCATAACGGACGAAGAGATCACCGAGGCTATTCAGGTGGCGGAATCAGTCGGGGCGGGCGTCATCTGGGCAATGGCGAACCGGGCCAAGAAGGCCAGCGATGACCACTGGCGCTGGTGGGATAGGGAAGCCGTTCAACGATCGCTCGAATCCGAAGAAGGTTCCTGACCGGGTCATGCATGCCTCATACTTCTGAGCGGGTGATATATTCAAAATCACAAGCAAGGAGGGCCGGTTGTCAGCTTCAAATCAGAATATCAGTGCGGCACACGCGTTCCACAACGCGACCAAGTACGTTGCTACGAAGGATGAGGCCGGCGAAGAAGTCTTCTTGATGGGGACGCCGCCGGATCTCGTGCCGCCGATCTGGGAGGAAGACTGGTCGCTCGAACCGTTCCCCTTCAAGATCTACGAGACGCTTGAGCCAATCCCTCTGCCGCGCGAGTTCGCGCCGTCGAGTATTCCGGCGCTGGAGGCTATCGCCCGAACTGGCGCCGAGCCAACTGGTGAGCGCATGCCAACCCTCAACGATGTCGCTCGCATCGCGCTTCTCTCGAATGGCTTGCTGAACCGTCAGGCGGCGTCGAAAAGTGGTCGCACCATCGAGTTCCGCACCGCGGGTGGAACAGGCGCCCGATATCACCTTGAGCTCTACTTTGCCTGTCGTGACCTTCCGGGCCTGGACGCCGGACTCTATCACTACGCGGCGCACGACCACACGCTGAGGCGACTGCGAAGTGGCGACTTCCGTCAAGTGTTGGTCGATGCCACAGATGATGAACCGGCTATGGCGCAGGCGCCGCTCGTTGTGGCGTTGACCAGTACCTTCTGGCGCAACGCCTGGCGCTACAGGGGCCGTGCCTATCGTCATACCTTCTGGGACACCGGTACGACCATGGCAAATCTCCTGGCCGTCGCCGCGTCGATCGAGCTTCCGACCCGGCTCGTGCTGGGCTATGCCGATCGCAACGTGAACGACCTGCTTGGCGTCGACGGATGGCGTGAAGCGACGGTCGCGCTCTGTGCGATTGGCCGGGCCGATCAGCCGCCTCCGGCATCGCCGACACTCGAGCCGCTTGACTACCCGACGCGCGCCATTTCACCACGCGAGGTCGAGTTCCCGGTCATCGGGATGCTGCACGATGCCTCGTCGCTGACGTCCGGTTCCGCCGCCGCCTGGCGCGAAAAACCTTTGCGCCGCACTCCAGCCACCCCATCGGGTCCCACGACGGAGCTTCTGCCTTTGACCACCAAGGATCTGCCGGAGATCCGTATCGAGGAGGTCATCTTGAAGCGGCGCTCGACCCGACATTACGACACCGAGACTCAAATTCCGTTCAGCGCATTCTCGACGCTGCTTGACCGCTCTTCGCGCGGTTTTTCGGCCGATTGCCTCGATTCGGCCGCGTCCCCGCTGCACGAAAACTACCTGATCGTCAGCGGCGTAGAAGGGCTTGAGCCGGGAGTCTACCGGCATCTTCCGCGCCGGCACGCGGTCGAGCAGCTCCGGGGTGGCAATTTTCGCGAGCGGGCCCAACGGCTGGCAGTAAATCAGGCGTACGCGGCCGACGCTCACGTCAATGCGTACTACCTGACGAATCTGGATCCGGTACTCGCGCACTACGGTAATCGTGGCTATCGGCTGGCGCAGCTTGAGCCTGCCATCTATGCCGGTAAGCTGCACCTGGGAACGCATGCGCTTGGGCTCGGTGCAGTCGGTTCGACCTCGTTCGATGACGAGGTTGTCGATTTCTTCTCGCCGCAAGCCGAGGGCTCCAGCTACATGTTCGTCGTCGTCTTCGGCAAGCGAAGAAGAGCCAAGAAATAGCGAACGGTCCTCGTCCCCAGTTAGTCTTTGGGTACCTGCCTGCCGGTGTGGGAAAGGGATGTTCCGCGTTGGGGCTAACTCGCGTTCGCTAAAATGCGGCGGCTAATCTGGGCCAGATGGACGACGTCGTGGGCGGCCATATGCATGGTCTGGTCTTCGATCGAGGTCTTCCCCGCCTCTTCGTGCATCCCGGTCCGAGCCCATTGGGCTGCGTCGAGCGCCTCGAGCAAACGGGTCTGCTCTTCGCGTATCTGGATGAAACTCTCGAGCGCATCCTCAAGTGATTGATTACGGTAGCCCGACTGCCTGGCGAGTTCGGCCTGATCATAGGCCGCCAGAAAGGGATTGTCCTGAGCGAGCATGAGACGCACTCGCTCAAGGACCTTCGCTTCGGCATCTCGAAGGTGACAGACGATCTCGACGATCGACCAGGCCTCTTCACCTTCACCGGTTTCGCGCGTGGTGGTGTCCGTCACGTTGCGCAAAAGTGCTCGCAGCACTGCCGGAGTCGAGCGGTAGATGTTCAGTAGCTCTGCCTGATTGTTTGTCATTGAATGCGTTTTCCCTTCCACGGTTGTGCGTTACCGGTGCCCTCACCCCCGGTCGCTCCCTCACTGACTCTCCCTCCACTGGAGGGAGAGAACCATCTCCCAATCCTGGGAGAGGGGTGATGCAGTCTATTTTGGGGTTACTGACTGAACGATAACGAGTAGAACCTGGTCCAAGTTGATCAAGACATCATCGTTTGTGAAGCGGAGGACGCGGTAACCATAGGCTGACAAATGCTGTGTTCGAGCGTCATCATAGTCGCGTTGGTTTTTGTGTGAGTCTCCGTCGACTTCAACGATAAGCCGCTCTTTCGCACAGCAGAAGTCAACGATGAACGGTCCAAGTGGATGCTGGCGTCGGAATTTGACGCCACCAAGGCGCCGGTCTCTCAACTCTTCCCACAGTATCTGCTCTGCCATTGTCGGCTGCTTTCTATGCAGCCGTGCCGCGTCAGTTATTCCGACGTTTGCGTCCCGAACGTGTCCTGGCACTACGCTAATTCTCCGGCCTGCTCGCTACAATGATAGCCCCCTTCTCCCGAATTCGGGAGAAGGGGCCAGGGGATGAGGGCTACTCGCCTGCTACCCCGCATGCCGAAAGCCGGCCTCGGACATCGTGAGCGGCGTTCCCTCTCGGAGGACCTTGGCTTCGATGACTTCGCCAACGACCACCACGGAATCCCCGGTTTCGATCTCACCCGTCACATCGCAGACGACATAGCTCAAGGCATCGTTGAGGACTGGAAGACCAGTCGCGCTGGCATGATGGGGAATGTCGACCAGCTTATCTCCAGCGTGACGATGCTTTTTCCCAAAGTGACCAGCGAGGTCGCGCTGGCCCGATTCCAGTACGTTGATCAGGAAGCGACCGCTCGCGCGGATGATAGGCAACGAATGGGAATCGGCTTCAACCGACACCGCTACTAGTGGCGGATCGAACGACACCTGGCTCAGCCAGTTGGCGGTAAACGCGCCTCTTTCCTCGCCGTCGACGGTTGTCACAACGTAGAGGGCGTAGGTGAACATGCGCAAGGTCGTCTTTTTTGCATCCTGATCGAGCTCGGGGTGTTCGTGAGGCACGTCAATCTCCTTGGTACTTGCATGCTTTGTGATCTACATCGACGATGCTCGAGCGGCCTACAATTCCTGTAGTCGGGCCTTGAGCCAATCGATGGCAAGCTCATCACGACAGTAACAGGTTGCGGGTCCGGCGACGTCGCCACGGATCAGCCCGGCCTCACGCAGCACCTTCAGATGCTGTGACAGTGTCGACTGGGCGATCGGAAGCTCGTCACCGATCGGGCCACACTGGCATTCGCCACGCTCGGCCAGAATCTGGAGAATGCGGTAGCGCACCGGGTTGGCGACCGCGCGTAGCATATTTACGATGCGTTCATCGGTTTTGGTTGGCATTGCGATAGTCTTCATCGACAGAAACCTCCTTGCTCCGTTCGTATTTTTACGAATTTTGGAGATGATGTCAACCTGACGTAGCGAGTCCGACGTTAACCCACGTTGTCTGGGGAAGGAGGTAGCTCGATGAACGCCACGCCCAATGAGCGGGAGCGTATCTTCATTGCCACTGCGCGGGTGGCCCACCTGGCTACTACCGATTTACAGGGCGAGCCGCACGTCGTTCCTGTCTGCTATGCCTACGATGGCGAGCGTTTCTTCATCGCCATCGACGAGAAGCCGAAGCAACGTGACCGCACATTGAAACGCGTGCGCAACATTCTCGAAACCGGTCGCGCGGCGTTGGTGATCGATCGTTACGACGACCGCGATTGGTCCCGTCTGGCCTGGCTCATGGCGCGAGGCCGGGCGGAGATGCTGGAACCGGACGATCTAGATCACCCGCGCATCGTCGCATTGTTGCGGTCGCGTTACGCCCAGTATCGAGAGATGACGCTCGAGCGTGCCCCGATCATCGCAATCGTTCCGGAACGAATCACGAGTTGGGGCGCGCTCGACGTCTGAGCCATCAGGCGAGGTCGACTACGGCTGCGGCGTAGCTGCCTGCTCCGCGAGAAAGAAGATCATGTCGAGATAGCCGGGCGAGCAATCGAATGCGGTCAGCATAGCCGCCACCTCGCTCCGGTGCTGGGTGCCATGGTTGGCGACGTGGAGCATCATCTGCCCAAGGGTGAAGTCGACCGTCTGGCCTGTCCACGGAAACGTGGCCGAAAACGTTCGCTGGACGTCTGCTTCGGTCAGCGGATCGAGAAATGCGCGTGTCTGCGCCTGTACCTCTTCCCAGACGACATGAACGGCGTCGAGGTTCGGGTAGTTGCCCGCATCGAGCGCGTTCGTCATGGCCTCTTGTTGCGACATGCTGCCGTCCCACCAGGAAACCCAGTTCTTATGTGCCGAGATTTGATGCACCAGGGTTTGGCGAATTGACCCATGCCCGGCCGTTCCGGGTGTGTTCAGTTGCTCCGGCGTGAGGCCCTGTGCCGCGTTGAAGATCCGCTCGCTTGCCCAGCGATCGTACTCGTAAAAACCACGAATCAACTCTACCGTCACGAACCGCTCCCTTTCATGTATCGCCTGCTCATGTCGCTTCAATAGCGTTACTCTACCTGCTATTCCTGCCAATCTCCGTCAGTAATTCAGTTCGAGTCAGGGAGTCTGATGGTCGGTCTCCTCCCAATGACATTCCGTTCGTCGAGCCATCACGGCATGATCGCGACGTAATTCTCGCTGTTGACCGGTTCCCGTAGCGTTCTGTCGCTACCAGCGATCCCGCTCCAGCGCGGCGACGACGATCGTGCGATCCCACTGCCAGGCGGTCGTCTCCCAGTCGTCCGGCGTCTCGTTGTCGGGCAACCAACCGGGCAGTCGCACTTGAACGTGAGTGGCAAGCGAGATGATGTTGGGTTCATACAGCGCTCGTAGAGCCGCTAGCTGGCGTACGGCGCCGTCGCCAGGTCGTAGCCAGATACCGCGGCTTTCGAGTAATACGCGAGCGTACTCCAACGCGGCGGGAGGTAGGCGATCGACGGCATCAGGAAGCGGCGGGGCGTGGAGTACCTGAGCCAGGTCTCCCACAGCGTGACGCGCGATTGCGAACGTCAAACGCGCCTGTTGTATTGGGAACAAACCGGCCTCGTCCCCAACTCCCACAAGCAGAAGCGCGCATGTGTCGAGCACCAGAGTAAGCGTGGCGAGCCACGATTGGCGCTCGTGCTGCGAACGAAAGTAGGAGAGGATCGGATACGAGAGGTGGCTCTCGAGCAACTCTGCCGTCCATCGTTCCCAGTCAAGCAGATAGCGGTCGAGGATGACGCGCGATTGTTCACCTTCAAGTCGGCAGAGAAGCTCGATAGCGCTTGGCGGAGACCCGGCCCGCGCATCGAGCAGGGTAATCTCTGTCTCGCGATCGCCAAAGCGACTGATGATCGGCGGAATGTAACCGATGATCAGGGCCAGGAAGCTGAAACCGACCCCGGCCTCGATGACCACGATTGCCCGTCCAGCGGTTGTCGTCGGAGTGACGTCACCAAGTCCCAGCGTGAAGAAGGTCGTACCGCTCACATATAGGGCCGTTCCTGCCGTTGTCGCCCGACCGACAGTTTCCACTGCGTCGGCGCCCCAGATGACGAGGGCGAACCCGAGGATCAGCATGGTGGCCCAGATCACGATAAGTACCAGGAGCATCAACGGGCCGAAGAGCCCGAGCGCCCGATCACCGAGTGACACACCCTCACGGTCGCCATCCCTCGGAAGATAACGCATGCTCTGCGACCAGGCTCGCCACATCCCGCGAATAATGAGCCGTGTAAAGCGAAGGCGACGCGTGACGCGCCGTGGGAGGACAATGGACTCGAACGCATCCACCAGGGTGAACAGAATGACGGCAATACCGATAACCAACGACAGCGCGTTCATGCTCGATCTTTCACGATGAGTGCCGAGTCGGTGATTGGCCCGCGAGCCAGACGCGAGCGGCATTGAGATCGTTTGTTGCGAGGGCGTGCCCGCCCGGTTGCCAGGCGATCTCCACATTCGCTCCGAACCCCTCAAGCAGCGCGACGAGTCGCTCCGTCTGCTGAGTCGGAATCAACTCATCCCGGTGCGCTGCCCCGATGAAGATGCCAATATCGCTCAGATCGGGAACGAGGTCGGGCTCGAGCGGAACCATCGGCCGGAAGAGGACAGCCGAGGCGAGGATGCCGGGATGGAGCAACAGGAGACTGGCCGCGATGTTGGCTCCGTTAGAGTAGCCAACCGCAACGACGCCGTTGAGTTCGAAGCCATAACGTTGTGACGACTCCTCCACGAAGCCGGCTAGTGCGTGCGTTTGTGCGATCAGATCTTCCCGGTCGAAGAGCCCTTCGGCCAGACGCCGGAAGAAGCGGGGCATGCCGTGTTCCAGTACCCGGCCGCGAGGACTGAGCAGGTTGGCTTCGGGCAAGAGAGATTGACCCACCTCCAGGAGATCGGTCTCGTCTCCGCCGGTGCCATGGAGCAGCAGGAGCGTGGTAGCGTGTGAGACGTCGGATGCCGGGATAAACCGATGCACGAATGCGAGCTCCGCATCAAGAAGGTCGTTTGGGGAATTAGTGTTTCCCTCCAGGCGAACGGCCGGTAATCCCCGCTCGATTTCTGTTCGCCGGGACTCGAGCCAGGGCGGCAGCTTGAGCCCCGATCCGAGTTCCCCGACCGATTCATCAATGGTGAACCCAGGGGGGTCCGTCGCGATCTCGAAGAGAACGTCACCCGGTTCACGGAAATAGATCGAATGGAAATACTGGCGGTCGAGCACGAGCGTCACCTCCAGCCCGATCGCATCCAGGCGTTCTCGCCAGTCGATCTGTGTCGCATCGTTTGCGGTGCGCCAGGCGAGATGGTGTATCGTGCCGGCCGATACCATTCCGGACCAGAAACCGGATGCAGAGCGAATGTCAAGGAGATGCCCCGGTCCATCGCTGCCCGTGGAGTAGCGGACGCGTCCGTCTTCTTCTCCAAGCAACTGAAAGCCAAGCGTCTGGGTCAACAGTTCAGCACTCGGCTCGAGCGTTTCCACCCAGAGGGTTGAACTATGAATGCCGCGTATGGCGTGCTCCGGCGGCACTTCGCTCTGGTCCCAGGTGGTTACCGGAGGCGGGTTCATCTGAGTGACGAGCTCGATGGATAAGCCGTCGGGGTCTTTCAGGCTCAGAACCTGTTCGTCGAAGCGCTTTTCCGGTCCGGTGTGCGGGATTCCGCGTTCGACAAGACGCTGCAGCCAATAGCCGAGCGATGCGCTTGGAATCGCAAGCGCGACACTCACACTTTGACCAACTCCCTGGCGACCGCGGCGCGCGCTGGGCCAGGCAAAGAACGTCAGAATGGTACCGGGACTGCCAACGCCGTCACCGTAGTAGAGGTGGTAGGAAGCTGGGTCGTCGAAATTGACCGTTCGCTTGACGAGCCTCAGGCCCAGCGTACCAAGGTAGAAGTCGATGTTTGATTGTGGATCGCCAGCGATCGAGGTGACGTGGTGGAGTCCACGAATGCGCGTTTCCATGCCTACTTGTCCCTTCACGCTCCTGCCTATTGTATGAAGGTGAAGCCCAAAAAGGGAGTAGGTGGTAGGTGCATTGAGAGACCTAGGTGCGTGATGCATAAAACAGCACTCCCGTGCCCATGGGCACGGGAGTGCTGTCGAAACTGACCGAAGACCCTGACTACAACGCCCGAGCCAACTGAATCAGAATGGTCTTCTGCTGGTTGGACAAGCCACTTTGAGCCTGGACCAGCAGGATGTAGCTGTTG
This sequence comes from uncultured Chloroflexia bacterium, assembly GCA_963785465.1. Lineage (GTDB taxonomy): Bacteria > Chloroflexota > Chloroflexia > Thermomicrobiales > Thermomicrobiaceae > CALAGB01. Next base: position 25,098 of record CAWAVM010000017.1, read on the forward strand.
ACGAAGGAGGCTTTCAACCGGGTGTTGTGCATGGCGTCGGCCCACTTGACGCCGGTGAGCGGTGAAGTGAGTTGGCTGGCAGCCCGCCGATTGGAGACGAATTGGTTCGTCAGGTTAATCAGCGAATCGGGAGTCACTTCCACGACAAAACTGGTCGAGCCGGAGCCGACGTTTCCGGCGTAATCGGTGGCGGTGGCGGAGAAGGTGTTGACCCCGAGTGTGAACGAGTAGGCGGGACCGGTAATGTCGGCACAGGTGGTGGAGGCGACGCCGGAGAGGGCGTCAGAGGCGGAGCAGGTGATGGTGACGGTCTGGTCGACGGTGTAGCTGCCCTGATTGCCGGAGTAGGTCACCATCGGTGCGGTCTTGTCGATGTTGATGCTGACCGTGGTGCTGGCGGAGTTGCCAGCCTTGTCGGTGGCGGTGCCAGTCACGCTCTGGCCGGCTCCTTCCGCCGTCAAGGTTGTCGACGAGGAGCACGTGGCGATGCCGGAGAGTGCGTCGTTACAGGTGAAGCTGACGGTGACGTCGGTATTGTTCCAGCCATTGGCGTTGGGAGCCGGTGAGGCCGATCCACTGATAGTGGGGGCAGTCTGGTCGATCATGACGTGGACGGTGTGCGTGGTCTCGGTGTTCCCGACGTTATCGGTACTCCAATAGGTGATAGTGTGATCACCATCCCCGGTAACGGAGAAGGGTGATGAGTAGGTCTGCTGTGAGCCGGCGTCTACCTTATAGAAGGTGTTTGCAATGCCCGAGCCGCCCGTGTCACTGGCCGACAAAGTGACCGTAACGTTCTGATTGGACCAGGTGCCGAAGGTATAAGTGGAATTGTCGGCGTTCGTAGCCGAGGCAGACGTACTCGGCGCGGTCGTATCAATCATGACGTGGACGGTGTGGCTCGACTCGGTGTTCCCGACGTTATCGGTGCTCCAATAGGTGACGATGTGGTCGCCATCCCCGGTCACGGAGAAGGGTGATGAGTAGGTCTGTTGTGAACCGCCATCGACGGTGTAATAGGTACTGGCCACCCCCGAGCCACCGGCATTATCGGCGACACTTAGCGTGACAGTGACGGACTGGGTGGTCCAGTCGCCGAAGGTATAGGTGGAGTTGTCGGCGTTCGTGGCGCTGGCGGTAGTGGTGGGCGGGGTGGTATCGGAGATGAGGACGAGCTCCCAGGTGTCATTGAGGAATCCGCTGCTTAAGCCGGCGAAAAGGATGAACTGGCCGGTGGCGGGGTCGAAGGCCATGCTGGCGCTATCCCGAGCCGGGGGGCTGGTGTTGGGGCGAAGTTTGGTCCAGGTCGCTCCGTTCCAGGTCCAGGTGTCGTTGAAGGCGCTTCTGCCGTTCCAGCCGCCGAAGAGGAGAAGCTGGCCGGTGGCGGGATCGAAGGCCATGCTGGCGTCTTCTCCACCCGAAGGGCTGGTGCTGGGGCTGAGCTTGGTCCAGGTGTTTCCATCCCAGCTCCACGTGTCATTGAGCCAGCCGCTGTAACCGAATCCCCCGAAGAGGATGATCTGGCCGGTGGCAGGGTTGAAGGCCAGGCTCGCGCTCCGGCGGCCTGAAGGACTGGTGCCGGGGCTGAGCTTGGTCCAGGTCGATCCATTCCAGGCCCAGGTGTCATTCAGGTAACTGAGGCCTGCCTGGCCTCCAAAGAGAATGAGTTGGCCGGTAGCGGGGTCGAAGGCCAGGCTCGCGCTCCGGCGGCCTGAAGGACTGGTGCCGGGGCTGAGCTTGGTCCAGGTGGATCCATCCCAGGCCCAGGTGTCATTGAGGTAACTGCCGTCGTCTCCCCCGAAGAGGAGAAGCTGGCCGGTGGCGGGATCGAAGGCCATGCTCGCACGATACCGGGCCGAGGGGCTGGTGGCGGGGGAGAGCTTGGTCCAGGTGGAGCCATCCCAGGCCCACGTGTCATTGAGCCGGCCGCTGTCGCCGTATCCCCCGAAGAGGATGAGTTGGCCGGTGGCGGGGTCGAAGGCCATACTGGCATGATATCGGGCACTCGGGCTGGTGCCGGGCGAAAGCTGACTCCAGTCCGTGAAGAACGACGGGACGGCATAGACCCAGGTGTCATTGAGCAAGCTGCCGTTGAAGATGTCGTTGAATCCCCCGAAGAGGAGAAGCTGGCCGGTAGCGGGGTCGAAGGCCATGCTGGCGAAGGCGTGGGCCTGTGGGCTGGTACTGAGGGAGAGTTGGGTCCAGGTCGATCCATCCCAGGCCCAAGTGTCATTGAGGATACTGTAGCTGCTGTCCTCGCCCCCGAAGAGGATGAGCTGGCCGGTAGCGGGATCGAAGGCCAGGCTGCTGCCATGCCGGGCCGATGGGCTGGTGCTGGGGCTGAGCTGCGTCCAGGTCGTTCCATCCCAGGTCCAGGTGTCGTTGAGGTTGCTGCTGCTTTGGTTGAGGCCCCCGAAGAGGAGAAGCTGACCGGTGGCGGGATCGAATGCCATGCTGGCGGCCCAGCGAGCCGATGGGCTGGTGCCGGGGCTGAGCTGCGTCCATGTCGTTCCATCCCAGGTCCAGGTGTCACCGAGGATGTTGCGGTTGCCGCCGCCGAAAAGGAGAAGCTGGCCGGTAGCGGGATCGAAGGCCATGGTGGCGTTATCCCGGGCCGAGGGACTGGTGCCGGGGTGCAGTTGGGTCCAGGTCGTCCCATCCCAGGCCCAGGTGTCTCCGAGGTAGTCGCTGTAGTTTCCCCCGAAGAGGAGAAGCTGGCCGGTCGCGGGATCGAAGGCTATGCTGGCGTATTCCCGGGCCGGGGGGCTGGTGCTGGGGCTGAGCTTGGTCCAGGTGGAACCGCTCCAGGTCCAGGTGTCGTTGAGAAAGATGCTGCCGTCTTCTCCCCCGAAGAGGATGAGCTGGCCGGTGGCGGGGTCGAAGGCTATGCTGGCGCCAGCCCGGGCCGGGGGGCTGGTGCCAGGCGAGAGCTGGGTCCAGGTAGGCTGGCTGGTCGCCGCGGCGGTGACGCCCGCGGTCAATGGCAGGCTCGCCAGGACCAGCACTAGGCTGAACGCGAGGGCTCCAATACGCCGGCCCAGCGGAATTCCGCGCCGTCGATGCGGTCCTGTCCGATACGCTCGTCGATGTCGGCCCTGTTCCTTACTCGGATCGGTCGTGGTCAGCTGTTCCGCCAACAGGATCTCCTCCTCATGTGAGCACCGTGCGCTGAATTTGGGGCACACAGCCGGAGATCAATGATGAGATGGGGGAGCTGGAACCGCAACGAGCGCTAATCGTGGTTCATTCACGGCAGAGCCACGGTACGTCGCCTGAACGTACAGGGGTCGGCAATGCCAGGACGGATGGAACTCTAACATGCGAGTGTACGAACGACAAGCGTGAACGGCTGTTTACGGAACCTTCGCCGGAATAGGCGAACGGCTCTGGAGGCAGCTATTGAGCAATGTGACTCTCGTCTGAGGGAGTTCGCCCGACGGTCGAACGACCTGGAAGGGAGAGTCCCTTCCAGATCACGTGTCTCGCTAGAGAGCCTGAGCCAACTCAATCAGGATCGCCTTCTGCTGTCGGGACAGACCGCGCTGCAGGTTGACGAGGTAGATGTAGGTGTTGATATAGGAGGCCTTCAACTGCTGGTTCCCCATGGCCTCGGCCCACTTGACACCGGTGAGTGGTGAGCAGAGGCGGCTGGCGTCCCAGCGGTTGGAGACGAACTGTTTGGTCAGGGCACAGAGGCTGTCCGGAGTCACGCCGACGGTAAAGGAGGTTGACCCGGTCCCGACATTTCCGGCGTTGTCGGTGGCCGTGGCCGAGAAGGTATGACTGCCTAAACCGAAACTGTAGGCGGGACCGGTAATGTCGGAGCAGGTGGTGGACGCCACGCCGGAGAGGGCGTCAAAGGCGGAGCAGGTGATGTTGACGGTCTGGTCGACGGTGTAGCTGCCCTGATTGCCGGAGTAGGTCACCATCGGTGCGGTCTTGTCGATGTTGATGCTGCTGACCGTGGTGCTGGCGGAGTTGCCGGCGTTGTCGGTGGCGGTGCCAGTCACGCTCTGGCCGGCTCCTTCCGCCGTCAAGGTCGTTGGCGAGGAGCACGTGGCGATGCCGGAGAGCGCGTCGTTACAGGTGAAGCTGACAGTGACGTCGGTATTGTTCCAGTCATTGGCGTTGGGAGCCGGAGCGGCCGATCCGCTGATGGTGGGGGCAGACTGGTCGATCATGACGTGGACGGTGTGCGTTGACTCAGTGTTCCCGACGTTATCGGTACTCCAATAGGTGACGGTCTGATCGCGTTCCCCGGTCACGGAGAAGGGTGATGAGTAGGTCTGCGTGCCTCCGCCATCGACGGTGTAATAGGTACTGGCCACTCCCGAGCCACCGGCATTATCGGTGGCAGTCAAGGTGACGGTAACGGTCTGGTTGGTCCAGTCGCCGAAGGTATAGGCGGAGTTGTCGGCGTTCGTGGCGCTGGCGGTCGTGGTGGGCGGGGTGGCATCGGTGATGAGGACAAGCTCCCAGGTGTCATTGAGCAAGCTTCCGCTGCCTAAGCCGCCGAAAAGGATGAGCTGGCCGGTGGCGGGGTCGAAGGCCAGGCTGCTGCCTTCCCGGGCCGAGGGGCTGGTGCTGAGGGAGAGTCTGGTCCAGGTGGAACCATCCCAGGTCCAGGTGTCATTGAGGTAACTGCTGCCGAGGTTGTATCCCCCGAAGAGGAGAAGCTGGCCGGTAGCGGGATCGAAGGCCATACTGGCGTTTTCGCGAGCCGGAGGGCTGGTGCTGGGGGAGAGTCTGGTCCAGGTGGAACCATCCCAGGTCCAGGTGTCATTGAGGTAACTGCTGCCGCTGTAGCCCCCGAAGAGGAGAAGCTGGCCGGTAGCGGGATCGAAGGCCAGGCTGCTGCCATGCCGGTCCGAGGGGCTGGTGCTGGGGGAGAGCTTGGTCCAGGTAGAGCCATCCCAGGTCCAGGTGTCATTGAGGTTGCTGCTGCCGCTGTCGCCCCCGAAGAGGAGAAGCTGGCCGGTGTCGGGGTCGAAGGCCATGCTGGCGGCAAACCGGGCTGCGGGGCTGGAGCCGGGGTTGAGCTTGGTCCAGGTGGAACCATCCCAGGTCCAGGTGTCATTGAGGTAACTGCTGCCGCTGTATCCCCCGAAGAGGAGAAGCTGGCCGGTAGCGGGATCGAAGGCCATGCTGGCACCATAGCGGGCCCGGGGGCTGGTGCTGGGAGAGAGCTTGGTCCAGGTGGAGCCATCCCAGCTCCAGGTGTCATTGAGGTTACCGGAGAAGTTGTAGCCCCCGAAGAGGAGAAGCTGGCCGGTAGCGGGGTCGAAGGCCATACTGGCGTTTACCCGAGCCGGAGGGCTGGTGGCGGGAGAGAGCTTAGTCCAGTCTGTGAACTTCCATGGGATGGCATAGACCCAGGTGTCATTGAGGTAGCCGCCGCTGTCGCTGGCGCCCCCGAAGAGGAGAAGCTGGCCAGTGGCGGGGTCGAAGGCCATGGCGGTTTCCCGGGCCGAGGGGCTGGTGCTGAGGGAGAGCTGGGTCCAGGTGGAACCGTCCCAGGTCCAGGTGTCATTGAGGTCGCCGTAGAAGTTGTATCCACCAAAGAGGAGAAGCTGGCCGGTAGCGGGGTCGAAGGTCATACTGGCGTTTTGCCGAGCCGGAGGGCTGGTGGCGGGTGTGAGCTTAGTCCAGGTGGAACCATCCCAGGTCCAGGTGTCATTGAGCCTGCTGCCCTTGTATCCCCCGAAAAGGATGAACTGGCCGGTGGCGGGATCGAAGGCCATGCTCGCGCTCCGGCGAGCCGGAGGGCTGGTGCTAGGGGAGAGTTGAGTCCAGGTGGAACCATTCCAGGTCCAGGTGTCATTGAGGGCGGTGTTACCCCAGCCCCCGAAGAGGATGAATTGACCGGTGTCGGGGTCGAAGGCCATGCTGGCGCCAAACCGGGCTGCGGGGCTGGTGCTGGGGTTGAGCTTGGTCCAGGTGGAACCGTCCCAGGTCCAGGTGTCAACGAGGTTGCTGCCGCTGCTGTATCCCCCGAAGAGGAGAAGCTGGCCGGTGGCAGGGTCGAAGGCCATACTGGCGCCTTCCCGGGCCGAGGGGCTGGTGGCGGGGGAGAGCTTGGTCCAGGTGTTTCCATCCCAGGTCCAGGTGTCATTGAGGTAACTGCTGCCGAGGTTGTACCCCCCGAAGAGGAGAAGCTGGCCGGTAGCGGGGTCGAAGGCCATGCTGGCACCAGCCCGGGACCCAGGGCTCGTGCCGGGCGAGAGCTGGGCCCAGGTAGGCTGGCTGGTCGCTGCGGCGGTGGCGCCCGCGGTCAATGGCAGGCTCGCCAGGACCAGCGCTACGCTGAGCGCAACGGCTCCAATACGCCGGCCCAGCGGAATTCCGCGCCGGTGATGCGGTCCTGTCCGATACGCTCGTCGATGTCGGCTCTGTTCCATACTCGGATCGGTCGTAGTCAGCTGTTCCGCCAACAGGATCTCCTCCTCATGTGAGCCCGTGCGGTGAATGTGGGGCACACAGCAGGAGATCAATGATGAGATGGGGGAGCTGGAACCGCAACGAGCGCTAATCGTGGTTCAGTCACGGCACAGCCACGGTACGTCACATGAACGTACAGGGGGTCGGCAATGCCGGGACGGATCGAACTCTAACATGCGAGTGGACGAGCGGCAAGCGTGAACGGCCATTTACGGAACCTTCGCCGGAATAGGCGAACGGCTCTGTAGGCAGCTATTGCGCAACGTGACTCTCGTTTGAGGGAGTCCGCGCGACGGTCAAACGACCTGGAAGGGAGAGTCAATTCCAGATCACGTGTCTCGCTAGAGAGCCTGAGCCAGCTGGATGAGGATGGACTTCTGACCGCCGAAACTGTCACGTCAGTTGGGCCAGTAGCACCTCGATTTTCGTCCATACTCCGCGGGACGGGCTAGCGCAGAACGTGATTGGCGGTGTAGAGGCCGAGAACCAGCATGATTAGTCCGGCAATCGCGCTGGCGATGCCGCGAGCTCGCGACTGGATGATCATGATGACGCCGTAGACGGCGATCATGGCCGCGGCAGCGGTGGAAAGCGCGATCATCACTGGCCGTCCGGCGTCGGCGAAGGGGCTGTGCCTCACCGCCATCGCGCTGGCAAAGAGCCCGAAGAGGGTCGCGACGCTGACGGCCGGCGGGAGCCAGATGGAGCGAGACGATCGCGGGACGCGAGATTCAATATTCACCGATTCCTCCTGAATGAAACAGATCCATTTTGCGATCTAATAGATCGTAAACTTGCACGTTCTGAGCGACGAGTCCGTCTATTTCTTGATCGCCGACACGTAGATGTTGTCCTCAACCTGTCCTTGCGGCGTCCAGCGCTCGCCGGTAAACGTCATGACCGGTTGCAGCAGATAGCTGCTGTCGTCGGCTCGGGTTAACAAATATGAGAGCTGAACCGAGGTAACCTTTATATTGAGTTCGTCCGAACTGCTCGCCGGCAGTAATGAGTACCATTCACCACTTTGCGCGGCATCGAGGGTCTCCTGGCTCGTTCTCATCGGTACGGCGGCCGATTCCTCTAGCGATAGCCAGAAGCCTTGAGCGAACTGAATTGATCCGTCCGGGCCGACCCCGATCGACACTCCAAGACCGGGCGGTATCGCCGTCGCCGGCAGGTTCGTCGGTTCAAAATGAACGACGGTCTGATTCGAACCGGATTGGATCGTCTCGTTGTATTTAATCGATGTCAGATCGAAGCCGATCTCGCTGAGCCAATCTTTGGCCGTCACCATGGCGTCCGACTCTGCCCTGGCCGCGGGCGGAGTCGGCTCGTGTGATCCACGGTCGTAGCGAAAGAAGGCATCGTGCTGGTTCCAATGGATCGTCGGGAATCCGGTCGGGTCGGTCACGACGAACGCGGTTGGCCCCTCGTTGGGAGCCGCCTCGATATTGCCGGTGATACCGATGCGTGCTATCAGGGTTTGCAGGAATGTCTCTGAAGAGTCCGGACCGGTCAGCAACCAGGTTGGGGCGGTCTGCGGAAGTTCCGGAAGCGAAGTCGAGAGGGATATCCCTGGCGTCGGCTTCGGCTCGGGCGTGGAGTCGGACGGCGATCCGGCCCCGAGGCCTAGCGGAACGAGAACGACATGATCAGGATCGATCGGCGGCAGCACCTTGGTGTCGGTAACCGCCGGTGGGCTGACCGTCGCGCCTGGCTGCGTGGTCGCATTGCCGGCGACGCTCAGGGCGCTCACGACGGTCTCGCGGGCCGGAGGCTCAGGGCTATTCCCCTCGAGCGTTCCGGTGCCGTAAATTACCGCGATCAACACGACGGCGGCCAGAGCCGCCGCGGCGACTCCGAAGCGCCAGTCGTAGAAGAAACGTCGCCCGCGTCGCTCTGAGAGGCTAGTCGGCGGACTCGCCGTCAGGATCTCCCGTTTGAGCTGGTCGCGAAAGCCAGGGTCAGGCAAGTCGTCGGGGAGCTCCTGCTCGAGCCGAGCCGCGATTCGGAAGAGTGAAGCCAGCTCAGGATCCAATTCGCCGGAGATCGATGCGAGACTTTCGCCCTCTGCCATCTGCTGGAGCGCCCGCTCGATCTGGTCTATCTGTTGTTCTTCCGGATTAGCCATTCGCGTTGCTCTCGAGCGTAGCGCGTAGCGATAAAATCGCCCGGTGGAGTAACTGCTTCACCGCGCCCTCGCTTCTTCCCATTGCGTCGCCGATTTCCCGGCTCTTCATTCCGTGTGAGAACCGCAGTACGATCGCTCGCTGCTGATCCAGTGAAAGCTTCCGCAATGCCTGAGTCAGATCGTCATCCTGACGTAGCGCGACGATCGATGCCGGGTCGTCTTCATTATCATTGGCGCGTTCTGGCGCCAATGTTGTCACGTCCTCGACCACGATCTCCCGATTCGCGGACCGCCCACGACGAATGATGACGTTCCCGGCAATCCGGTAGAGCCAGGCACCGAACGGAACGCCACGCCACTCGTAGCTTGGGAGCGCGGCGAGTGCCTGCTGAAACGTTTGAGACGTGACATCTTCGGCCTCGGCATGATTCCCGACGCGACGATAGGCATAGCGATAGATTCGATCGACATAGCGCTCATACAGTGGCCCGAATGCCGATGGGTCGTTCTGCGCGGCCGCGATCAAGTCGGCCTCGTCGAGCGGCTCGGCATTCTCGGCGTTCTCCGTTTTCATGGGGCCTATTGTTGCCTGCCAGCGCCCGCGCGTCCAACTATCGGCCCCATTCAATTAACAGAAGCCATAGATGGGCCGTAGAGTTACGCGGTCGGCGCGTCGTGAGAGTCGGTATCTGGGGAAGGTGGGATCGGAACAAGGAAGATCGGTCGACTGAGCCGTCCAATCAGCCGCGACGCGACGCTCCCGGTCCAGAGCCCTTCGAGCCCCGCTCGGCCATGGGTGCTCATGACGACCAGGTCGGCATCCGACTGATCGACTCCCGCCAGCAACTCGTCGACCGTATCTCCACGGCGAACCTCCTGAGTTACGTGGAGAGATGCTGGAAGCTCCGACCGAAGATCGCCCAACGTGCCGTCCGCTTCCTGACCTTCGATATCGAGGAGGGCGGCGGTAGCCGTCGGGGAAAACGTGGAGGCACCACTCGATCCGATCATCGAGCCAATCGTTGGCACGACACGCACCAGGTGGAGAGCGGCGTTACCAACCGTGGCCAGCATTATGGCGACTGGCAGAGCGAAGTGTGACTGAGCGGTACCATCCACCGGGACCAGGATCTTGCGATAGTCGCCGTGTTGAAGTCCCCTGGAATTTGGGTGCACGAGTAACACTGGAACAGGGGTGCGACGGAGCGTTTGCTGGGCGATGCTCCCGAAAAGGAATCCACGCAGTCCACCTGATCCATGCGTGTTTATCGCGATCAGGTCGACTGAAAGTTCGGCGGCATGCTCGGCGATACTGCGAGCCACGTCATGCTCGGGGTTTTCGTGGACATGTAACTCGGTTGGCACGCCCGTTATCTGATGCCGCGTAGCGATGTCGCTCAGGTAGCGATTCGCTTCCTCGGTGTTGTTCAGATGCGGTTGCCCATGCACCGTTTCAGGTGCGTTGTGCTCCAGCACATGGAGTAGGGTCACCGTCGAAGCGCAACGCTCGGCGACGATAAAGACAACCGGAAGAATTGCCTCGGCAAGACGTGAGCCGTCGAGCGGCACAAGAATACGTTTGAACGGCTCCATTAAATCCCGCCTCCAACGAATGTCTGAAACAGAAGGTAGAAGTTGAGGGCCACAATGAGGCCAGCGACCACCCAAGCGAGTTGTGTAGTGAGCCGCCGGTTCACCAACGTCCCCATCAAATCGGAATTGCGGGTGAACATCACGAGCGGGATGAGCGCGAACGGAATGCCGAAGCTCAGGATGACCTGACTGATGACCAGCGTGCGGGTTGGATCGAGCCCGATAGCGATCACGATCAGCGCCGGAATCATCGTAACACCTCGTCGCAACCAGATCGGGACATGCCAGTGCAAGAAACCTTGCATGATCACCTGACCAGCCATCGTGCCGACGGCTGAGGATGAGAGCCCTGATGCCAATAACGAGATCGCGAAAACCTGGCTCGATAGACTGCCGAGAAGCGGCTTCAGCGTACGGTGTGCCTCTTCAATGGAAGCGATGCCGACGAGTCCCTGGGCGTGGAAGGTCGAGGCGGCCATGATCAGCATGGCGGCGTTGACGGCCCCGGCAATTCCCATGGCGATAGCGACATCGACCAGTTCGAAGCGAAAGATGCGCTTGGCCTGCGCCGGATCTTTGGGGACGATTCGTCCCTGTGTCAACGACGAATGCAGGAAGATTACGTGCGGCATAACCGTAGCGCCGAGAATACCGACCGCGAGGAGGACACTTTCGGAGCCGGAGAACATCGGCACCGCCGCGTGATAGGCGATCAATCCCCAGTCCGGTCGTCCAATGATCGTCTCTATCAAGTAGCTACCGGCGATGACTCCGACCAGTATCGTGATAACCGCCTCGAGCGGGCGGAAGCCGTAGCGTTCGAGCCCGAGGATCAGAAAGGTGGCGACCCCGGTGAGCAGTCCGGCGGTAAAGAGCGGAATGTGGAAGAGCAGATTGAAGCCAATCGCCGCGCCGAGAAATTCTGCCAGATCGGTCGCGATGGCCACGCCCTCTGAGAGTACCCACATGGAATAGACGACTGGCGGCGGAAAGCGGTCGCGGCATATCTCGGCCAGGTTGCGCCCGGTGGCGATCCCCAGCTTTGCTGAGAGAGACTGGATCAACATGGCCATCAGATTGCTGGCGACGATGACCCAGATCAGCATGTAGCCGAACTGAGCGCCACCCTGGATGTTGGTGGCGAAGTTGCCGGGATCGACATAGGCGACGGCGGCGATGAAGGCCGGGCCGAGGAATGGCCATAAGCGACGGAACCAGGGGAGGTGACCACCCGTCAGAACATTCGATGCGTCGGCCACCGTTCGCGAGTCGCCGGTACGGACTATCGGGTCCGATTTGCGTCCTTCCATTGGCAGCAGTGACTCCCCATCTAAAATTACTATCGGTACATTAACTCATCTCAAAATTAGGCTTGGCTAATACTAACATCGCCGACATGGCTTGTAAACGGTTCTTGCCTCTAAAATCTGGGATGGTCGTGGAGCAGCGGTGTGCCGCGAACGTGTCGCTATCTGCCAGCGCGATCACTTCATGGATGTCTACCAGAGTTCGGGTGGATGCTCGATCGTACCGGGGAGGAGCCGCTCGACGATGACGACGTCTTTCCAGACGCCATCGAGCATGGCGTGCTTCTCGTAGATGCCGACCTCGCGGAAGCCGACCCGCTGGCATAGCGTGCGACTGGCCATGTTTTCGGGGAAGATGCGGGAGAGGAGCTTCCATAGCCCAGCCGCTTCAGCTACCGGGATGAACGCGTCCATCAATATGCGTCCGACGCCGTGACCCCGATAATCTTGATGGACATAAACCGAGAATTCGGCAACTCCACAGTAGCACTGACGCGAGCGGTAGTCGCTGGCCGCAACCCAACCGACGACGGTTTCTCGTTCGGTGTCGACGGCGACCAAACACGGATGGTGCTCGTCGTGGGCCGCGAGCCAGCGCTCACGTTCCTCGGCTGATCGCTCCTCGGTTTCGAAGGTGGCGATGCGCGCGCGAATGCCCTGGTTGTAGATCTCGGCGATCGCGGCGGCGTCGCGCATCTCCGCTGGTCGCGTGCGAATCGTCGATTTCCCGCTGGCCGTCTCGGACAATGTGCTACCTCCCAACACGGCATAAGCCGCTCAGCACAGAGAGTGATTCCAAGCGACTGCCCTCATCTCCTCGGGTTCCCAGTATCCCACGCAATGGCGTTGTCGTGCAGCCTTATCGCGCGTCGCGACATGAATCATCACGGCAAACCACGACGCCTTCGGGGCGGTCCGTGCTCAGGCAGGGCCGTCACTCTCGCTCGGCTTACACTGGCCAGCTTGATCCGAACCTGCCACTTGGATTCATCTGAGCGGGAACTAACCCCTCGATTACCCCGGGTTACGTTCGAATTGCAAGAAGTTCATTTGACAACCTGTGGCCGCAAAGATACGATGACAGCAGTCAGATGAACACATTAGTCAATGGAATCTTAACGGCGCTTCCGCTAAGTGGACGACTGCGCAGCGAATTGGTGATGACCGCCGCACACAGCGTAGAACGTCCTCCGGACTCGCCAGGATTTACAGACTTCTGCGTTCTTCTGATTGCAGATCTTTGTGGCGTGGAATCGCTCTGGGGAACGGAGCATTCTGCGCGCTTTGTTGGCCTGCCGATGCATCCATTCTTGCGTGCGGCACCGCGTTCAGGTGCCGATTTCCTTGAAGGAGTTGACCACGCACGGGTGGTGCGATCCGGGGGAATGAAAGGGAGGGTTCTTAATGACACGCTTTCGGGTATTTGCAATCGTCGGGGCTCTCGTTGGGGCAATGGTTCTCACGTTCCCTGCTTTGGCGTCACCACCGACGTCCGGCTCAGGGACGGGAACAGTTACATCTTTATCGATTGCGTCCAGCCGTAACGCCGGCAACAACGTTATCCAAGAACGTGACTTGGAAGGTACCATCGATTCGGGCGCACTCAGTGGAACGTTTACCGAGCATGTTCGAGGCGTGATCCACAAGGACGGTCTGCTGACCTTCGAAGGAACCATGACGTTCACGGGCTCGGTGGAGGGTTGTGGCTCAGGGATGGTCACTCTCGGCGTATCCGGCTTCCGCGCCGCGGGAGCTCCAGCTGCTGAGTCAACGGCAAGCATCCGCGTGATCCAGGGCGCAGCCAATACGATCGGTGTGCATGGCTTGGGGACCGTGTATCAAGATGGCCTGAACCTCACCTACGACGTGCGTTACCACTGTTGATGCTAACGTCGGGCACGGCTGTCTGCCGTCGTGGTGGATAACCGCACGCGATGGATATAGCCATCGTCGGCATGGGCTGTCGCTTTCCAGGCGGGGCCCATACGCCGGACAAGTTCTGGAAACTCTTGCGCGATGGGGTCGACGCGATCACGGAAATGCCCGCCGATCGCTTCGACCTCGACGCGTTGTTCGATCCAGATCCTGGGAAGGCCGGCAAGCTTTACACGCGTTGGGGAGGCTTTCTCGAGCAGATCGACGCGTTCGACGCGGATTTTTTCGGCATATCGCCGCGAAAGGCGCGCCGAATCGATCCACAGCAGCGACTGTTGCTCGAAGTCGCCTGGGAGGCGCTGGAGGATGGGGGCCAGTCTCCCGATCGTCTGCGCGGGTCCGGCGCGGGAGTCTTCGTCGGGATTTCGTCCCACGACTATGCCAGTATTGAGTTGCAGCCGGGCAACACGCCATCTCATCGATGCGCATGCTCTGACGGGTGGCGCAGCGTCCATCGCTGCTAATCGCATCTCCCATTTCCTTGATCTACACGGTCCGAGTTTCGCGGTCGACACCGCGTGCTCTTCCTCATTGACCGCGCTGCATCTGGCGAGCCAGAGTCTCTCAATCGGGGAATGCGAGCTAGCGATTGTCGCTGGGGTCAACGTTCTACTCCTGCCACAGGTCACGATTGGATTCTGCAAGGCCGCTATGCTGTCGCCGGTTGGCCGTTGCAAGCCCTTCGACGCGAATGCCGATGGCTACGTGCGGAGCGAAGGCGCGGGGGCAGTGGTGCTCAAGCCGCTGCAGGCGGCGTTAGAAGGTCGCGATCCGATCTACGCGGTGATCCGGGCGACTGCGATCAATCAGGACGGCCGCACCCCGGGTATCAGCGTGCCCAACACGAGCGCCCAAAAGGCGCTGCTCGTGAAAACGCTACGTGAGGCGGGTGTTGCCCCGGCTGACGTTCAGTACGTCGAGGCGCACGGCACCGGAACGGCGGTCGGCGACCCACGTGAGGCGGAAGCGATTGGCTCAGTCTATGCGCGCGGCCGGTCGGCTGACCACCCCTGCCTGATAGGATCGGTCAAGAGCAATATTGGCCATTTGGAGGCCGGATCCGGGATGGCCGGGTTGATCAAAACGGCGCTCGCGCTGAAGTATCGGCAGATTCCGCCAAGTCTTCACTTCAACCAGCCGAGTCCAGCGATTCCGTTCGACAAGCTCAAGCTGCGGGTTCCAACCACACTCGAGGACTGGCCCGCTCCTCCGGGACACGCGCTCGCTTGTGTCAACTCGTTCGGATTCGGCGGCGCGAACGCCAACGTGATCCTCGCTGAGCCTCCGCTGCGTACCGAATCCAGTTTCGCTTCCGCTGACGGGACGGCCCGGCTTCTGACGATCTCGGCGCGCTCGTCTGGAGCGCTCCACGATCTGGCGCGCGAATATGCGTCGCTGATCGACGATGAGAACGCGCCACCACTCCGCGATGTGTGCTACACGGCCGGGCTGCGGCGCAGTCATCACGACTACCGATTGGCCGTTGTCGGGAGTTCCACGGCGGAACTCGGTCAACGCCTTTCTGCCTACGCTGCCGGAGACGAGTCACCGGATTTGGCCGCTGGCCGGCATGTGCGCCGTCTCACCCCGAAGCTCGCCTTCGTATTCTCGGGCATGGGTCCGCAGTGGTGGGGAATGGGCCGGCAACTCATGCGCGCTGAGCCGGTGTTCCGTAACGTCATCGAGGAGTGCGACGGCATTCTTCGTGAGGTTGCCGACTGGTCATTGATCGAGGAGCTCGAAAAGGACGGGGCCACGTCTCGCATCAGCGAGGCTGATCGTGCGCACGTCGCGAACGTCGCGCTTCAGGTCGGGCTCGCGTCGCTCTGGAGATCCTGGGGGATCGTTCCGGATGCGGTCGTCGGGCACAGCTCGGGTGAAATGGCAGCCGCTTGTGTCGCCGGAGCGCTCCCACTACGGGATGCGGTCTGGCTGGCGTACCAACGCGGCCGGCTGCAACACGCGGCCAGCGGCAGCGGAGGGATGATCGCGGTCGGCGTTTCAGCAGATGCGATCGTGGACGTCATTGCTGGCCGTGAAAATCGCGTGTCACTGGCCGCGATCAACAGCCCCTCGTCCGTGACGCTCTCGGGCGACGTTGAGGCGCTGACCGAGATCGGCGAATCGCTCGAGCGGCAAGGGCGCTTCTGGCGCTGGCTTCCGGTTCGGATACCCTATCACGGCCCACAGATGGATGAGCTTCGAGAACAGCTATTGGATTCGATAGATGGCCTCGATTACCGTGCCGCGACGATCCCGATCGTTTCCACCGCGACCGGTTCCTGGCACGGTGGGCAGCCGTTCGACGCTGATTACTGGTGGCAAAACGTGCGGCAGCCCGTCCTCTTCGCGCCAGCCATCGATCGACTGCTGGATGACGGATATCGTCTTTTCGTAGAACTGAGCCCGCATCCGGTGCTTGCTTCGTCTATCCGGGAATGTCTCGCGGGGCGGGATGCTGATTCAGCATTCGTGCTTTCATCACTGCGCCGGAACGAGGACGAGCGTCGGACGATGTTGCGCTCCCTCGCCACCCTGTACGTCCACGGGCTTCCAATCGAGTGGGCGTCGGTACTCGGTACCGACGGGAACTACGTGCACCTGCCAACTTACCCATGGCAGCGCGAGCGGCACTGGATCGATGTTGCACCCGAGAATCCTACCTCTCCCCCCGATGCGAGGGGCACTGACAGCGGCCATCCGCTCCTGGGACGACGTCTCCATACCGCAAAGCCGACCTGGGAGACCGATCTTGGCGACCACCGGCTCGCTTTCCTTGACGGCAACGTGCTCGCCGAGCGTCCCACGTTTGCGGGCGCGGCTCACGTTGAGATGATGATGGCGGCGGCCGGCGTGCTACGGGGAACAGATCGGAGCGCGCTGGCGCTGGAGGACGTGCGGTTTGATCGCCTGCTCCTCTTGCACGACCGCGAGGACCGTCTGCTTCAGTGTGTCGTCGATGAGCGCACGGGACGGGTCGAGATCCACAGCGCAACCAAGCAGGGTGATGCAACCTGGACGTGTCATGCGACCGGAGATCTGGGACAGGATCGACCGATCCCAACTGAAGCTACCGTTGACTTGAGCGCTATTCGAGCACGCTGTACAACCCGGGTCGCGGTAGACGACTTTTACGTCTCGGTCGCCCGGCGAGGGCTGACGTACAAAGGCGTATTCCGGGGCATCAATGACCTGTGGCAGGGCTGTGGCGAGGCGATCGGACTCATTAGCCCGCCGGAGAGCACTACCCTATCGACCGACGAGTACCGGACGCATCCGGCACTGCTG
Organism: uncultured Chloroflexia bacterium; assembly: GCA_963785465.1. Lineage (GTDB taxonomy): Bacteria > Chloroflexota > Chloroflexia > Thermomicrobiales > Thermomicrobiaceae > CALAGB01. The sequence goes on from CAWAVM010000017.1 coordinate 41,790, forward strand.
GATTCGGCATTTCAGATCTTCGTCGCCGCGCTTGCCTCCGAACGAGGGCAGGCACTTGGTGATAGAGGACCGATGGTGCTGACCGGTGTCGATCGAATCGTGTCTCACGCACCGGCGGGTGCGCGATTCTGGTGCCACGCGAGGGTGGAAGCGGTCGACGGGGGCGCCGTTCAGGGGCATGTCAGTTTAATCGACGATGCCGGCAACGTTCTGCTGACGTGCCAAGGCGTGCGACTCAAGGCACTCCAGGAGCGGAGTCACGACAGCGACGATTTCACGTTCCATGAGGTCTGGGAACCGTTGCCAAGGCCGGAGTTGTCAGCCGTAGGGATCGATCAACTTTCGCCGTCTGACATCGCGCGAGATGTTCAGCCGCTCATGGATCGGTTCGCAGACGAGGTTGGTTTCGGAGACTACACCACACTGATCGAGCCGACGTTGAACGCGATGACCGTGCGTTCGATCCGCACCGCCCTCCGGCAACTCGGGTGGAGCGAACATGATGGGGTCGGTCAGGCAGAACGACTTGGGATCCTGCCGCAGCATCGCCAGCTTTTCCGCCGATTGGTCGAGATCGCCAGTCAAGCAGATGCCGAAGCGCAATTTGACCAGGCTGCGCTCGATGGGCGCGTCGATGTTAGCTCCGCAGTCTGGCTTGTGCGTGAGAGCGGCCAACGATTGGCTGCAACCCTGCGCGGAAACGAAGATGCGCGGGGGTGGCTCGTGGTTGGCGAGGCATCGCGAGCGCTCGAGGACTTCTACGCTCGCACTCCGTGGGGACTCCTTTATAACCGTACGATCGCCGAAATCGTTGCGGCCGGCGCCCGAAGATCGGGTCGCAAGCTGCGGATTCTCGAGGTTGGCGCCGGCACCGGTGCAACAACCGCCGCCATTCTCAGCCAGGTTCCCGACGCTGTAGCTGAATACGTCTTCACGGACATCTCCCCGTTCTTTGTCAAGAACGCTCGAGACCAGCTTCATCTGTCACCAACCGTCCGATTTGACGTGCTTGATATCGAGCAAGAGCCAGAGAACTCCGTGCCCAGATTTGACGTAGTGATCGCCGCGGACGTCGTTCACGCGACCGCCGACGTGAACGCGTCGCTACGCAATATGCAACGCCTGCTGGCTCCGGGCGGATTGCTGGTTCTCCTCGAGATCACCAAGCGCGTCCCCTGGCTCGACCTGATCTTTGGCCAGTTTGACGGGTGGTGGCGGTTCACGGACCGGCACGTGCGTCCGAACCACCCGCTCCTCAGTAGCGCGCAATGGCGTCGCATGCTCGAGGAGGCGGGTTTCAATGGCGCGATTACTCTTGCGAGCAGTCAGGACGGCGACGAACCGTCCCAGGCGATCATTGTTGCGCAGGCTCCCAATGGGGCGACAGTATCGACAATGTCGATCTCGCCGACGCGTCGCTGGCTCGTCTTCGCCGACCAGAGCGGGCTTGGACACAAGATCGCGGCCTCCCTTAGAGACCGAGGTGACCGATGTACCCTCATCCGGCCAGGCCGGCAATATCGGCGACGCGGACCTGACCGGATCGATCTAGTGCAGTCCCGTGTGGAGGACTGGCAACGGTTGATGCGCGAGCTGAGTGAAGATGATAGCGCGCCGGTAGGCCTCCTCCACCTCTGGAGCCTGGATGCTCCGCCGACCGACGACACGACCACGGCCGCTCTGATGGATTTTCAGCAGCTGATCTGCGGAAGTATTGTCAGCCTGATGCAGGCCACACAGGGCGGTCGCGGCATCGGCGAGGTCTGGCTCGTGACGCGCGGTGCGCAGGCGGCTGGGGAAGACGTGGGCAGTTCCAGTCCAATGCAGGCTCCGTTGTGGGGGCTCGGACGCGTTCTGCGAAACGAGCAGGGTAGTCGACGTTGTCATCTCGTCGATCTCAGCCCTAAGTCCAGCCCCAATGATCTGAACGATATTCTGGCCGAGATCACGTCGGAGGAGGACGACTACGAACAGGAACTGGTGCTGCGTGGCCCGGAGCGATACGTCAGGCGGCTGCGTGGCATTTCGCTCAGCCAAACGCCATTGACCGTTGAGTCCTCGGTCGTCCACCCGAATGCAACCTACCTGATCACTGGCGGACTTGGCGGATTCGGTCTGGCCGTCGCGGACTGGCTTGTCCGCAGTGGCGCGCGGCACGTCGTCTTGATGAGCCGAAGCGGTGTTCCAAAGGAATATGATGAGGCGGCGTTCTACACACTGGCTCAGTCGGATGCGCAGATCGAGGTGATGCGCGGAGATCTGACCGACGCGGCCGATGTCGACCGGGTGCTCCGCGCGATCCGAGCAGGAATGCCTCCACTTAAAGGAATCATCCACTCCGCCATGACGCTTGACGACGACTTTCTCGGCAGACTCGACCTGGATCGCTTGCGGGCGGTTCTTGCTCCAAAAGTGGCGGGATCCTGGAACCTTCACACGCTTAGCATCGAGGACGAGCTCGATTTCTTCGTGCTCTTCTCGTCGGGTTCATCAGTGATTGGCATTCCATCGCAGGGGAACTACGCCGCGGGCAATGCATTTCTCGATGCGCTTGCGCTCCATCGCCGCGCGCAAGGACGGCCGGGACTCTCAGTCAACTGGGGAGCGATCGACAATGTCGGCTACCTGACGCGTCACCCTGAACTTCGGAGCAAGCTTGCTGGGGAAGGTGTCGAGAGCATTAGCGCTGATGAAGCCTGTGCTGCACTCGAGCGCGCTCTACGACACAACATGACCCGGGTCGCCGTCGCACGAATTGACCGGGATCGATGGTCTGACGAAGCGCTCCAGGGTCGCGGGACCGGTCTATTGACCAATACGCGGATGGCCGCGGGTTCGGGAAGCGAGAACAAGGAAGGCAACGGGCTCATCGCCCAGCTCCGAGGTGCCGCACCGGAGGAGCGTCGGGATCTCCTCGAATGCCAGCTTGCACGATACGCGGCACAGGTACTGGATATCGAAGCGGAGCGAGTCGATCCGTACCGGCCCCTGACCGACATGGGCGTGGATTCGCTCATGGCGGTCGAGTTACAACTGGCGCTGCGGCAAGACCTCGGCGTCGAGCCAGCGCTCGTCGAGATCCTGGGGGGAGTCACTCTGCACGGCCTGGTGCCCGGCTTGCTCGAGCAAATCTCTCTCAATGGTTCGTTCAACTAAGTCCGAGACCTTAGATGAGAGTCCTCCATCCCTGACAGCGGAGCGACGCTCAGTCGAGATACGAGGACGGCAACTATGGGTGGTCAATCAATGTGGGAATTGCACAGAGATCGTGATCAGACGATGGCACACACGAACAGCCTCGACTCCCTCGCTAAGCGAACACTCGACGCCCTCATGCCGCTCTCATTCTCAGTGGCCCGCACGCCGGTGGAAATTGATACCGTGTTGCGGATGCGTTACGAGTGTGTGATCGAGATGGGATGGGCAAAGCCAGATGACTATCCAGACGGACGCGAGCGGGACGAATACGATGACGGTGCCACGTTTATCGTCGGTCGGGATCGTGAAGCAATCATCGCCATTGCCCGCGTAGTCTCGCCGGTTCCCGGGGAACTCCTGCCAGCCGAGCGCGAGTTCCAGATGGAAGTGGCGCCGCCTGGACGCCCGGTTGAGATCGGTCGGGTCGTTGTCCCGGCTCAGTATCGCGGTGGCCGCAGTCACTTGATCCTCGCCGGACTGTTCGCCCGTAGTTGGCTTGTCGCTCATGAGCTGGGGTACGACCGAATCGTCTCGATGGCGGCCCCGGCTGTGATCGATTTGTACCGTGGACTAGGTCTCACGGTCAGTGTTCTCACCGCGCCAAAGCTCTCATGGGGCGAGGAGCGCTCTCTGATCGAGATCTCGGCCACGGAAAGCAACGTGCAACCGTTGGCGCGAGCAGTCGGAGTCGATCCACTCGCGTTCGGGTAGTGTTGTGTTTCCGCACGTGTACCCGATCACCCGAGATCACTGTCTCCCTCATGCGGTGACAGAATCACTGACCACTCACAACCTTCCGCGTTTGTGCAAAACCATGCCGCCTGCTAGACTGGCACTTGTAAAGTAACCCCATACTTTAGATCCCCAACTGCACAAAATGCGATCCACTGAGTCTCACACCGCTGGAGACGACTCGTTCACGATGTCATGCGACTACTGAAAGGTGCTACCTATGGCCGTACTCTCCTCCACGCTTGATGCGATTGGCCGTACCCCACTGTTTGAGCTCCGGCGGATCGTTCCCGATGGTTCCGCACGCGTTCTGGTCAAATGGGAAGGATCGAACCCGACCGGCTCCTACAAGGACCGCATGGCACTAGCGATGATCCAGGGTGCCGAAGATCGCGGTGAGCTCCTCCCTGGGACGACGGTGGTGGAGTTTACCGGAGGAAGCACCGGCTCGTCGCTGGCCTTTGTCTGTGCGGTAAAGGGGTATCCCTGCCGTGTCGTCTCTTCGGATGCCTTTGCCCACGAGAAGCTCGCGACAATGGCCGCGTTCGGTGCAGAGGTCATCGTCGTGCCAAGTCATGGTCAGGGGATTAGCGCGGATCTGATGGGTCGGATGCGCGCCGAGGTCTCGGCAATGATCGAGAAAGGGGGCGTTTTTTGGACCAATCAGTTCATGAACGCCGACTCGCTGATCGGCTATGCCCAGATCGGCACTGAGTTGCTGGCCGACCTCGCCCAGCCGTTCGACGCCTTCTGTGGTGGAATCGGCACAGCAGGTATGTTGATGGGGGTGTCCGGTGCGCTAAAGGAAGCGGGTCAGCCGACGCGGATCGTGCTGCTTGAACCTGCCACGTCGCCGATCATATCGGCGGGGGTTTCCGGTTCTCACCACATTGAGGGCGTGGGAGTCGGCTTTCGACCACCACTCCTCGATGACGCGCTTTTCGATGAGGCGCGTCCCGTCGATGAGGCCGTGGCGCGGGAGACAGCCCGCCGGCTGGCTCGCGAAGAGGGCATCTTCACTGGGGTATCGGGCGGCATGAACGTCGCCGGCGCGCTGCAGCTTGCTCAGGAGCTTGGCCCAGGGAAGACGGTCGTAACAGTGGCCTGTGATACCGGCCTCAAGTACCTGGCTGGCGATCTCTTTCAAGGTAGTATCACCGTCACGGAATAATAGCGGGAATGAATCAATGACCACGCTCGTATGCCGTGGTGTGTGATGCTCTCATGATGTCACCCAGCGCGGGTTAGGTGCTGGTCGTGCCACGGCAACCTCGATCTCTGCCAACAGGTTGCCGTCGAACATCCATCTATCTACGTACGACCGGCAACGTGACGTGCGACGCCTTCCCACGATCATGGAAGATGCGATTCATGGCGACGACCACCTGGGCGTGGAGGAAGTTGTTCTCGGCGCCGGAGTTGGTGTTGCGTTCGATCGGGCACTCGGCAACGACCGCCGGTTAGATGGAAACGACGCTCGCCACGGTTAGGTCGTGCCAGACTGGCCTGAGACCGGGTGAGTATGTTCACCAATAGATCTGGAGCTTGTTCGGAGGACACGAGCCTATTCTTGAGACATCACGGACAAATTGGTGTCGCCAATTTGACTGATGGACATGACTGTTATAGGATGGAAATAGACCAGCCGAATGTGCCCCCAGATTTCTCCGCAGTGTTCTTCTCGTTGAGTACGTTCCTGGACGTGAGAGCCAAGTTCACGGGCATGTATGGCCGCCCCCTTCAGTTTGGCGTGCGTCGCGTTCACAGCGCACGCAATGCTACGAGCGCAACTGCCTGCAGCATGGAGTTTGCCGATCTGAAGTGGCCACCTGAAGACTGTGCATTCCGCCTTGGGATCGACCGGGGCCCAAGGCGACGCGATTCGAGAGGATTTCTCTATGTCTGCTACGGCGTCATCTTCGGTCACCCAGGCTGCAGTTAAGAACACGGCTTCGGGCTTGATCTTTGAAACAATCTTCGGGACGGCGTGGGCCTTCGGGGCCGCAAATGCGTTGAACGGGTGGGAGTCGCCGTGGCCGATCCTGATCACCGCGGCCATTGCGATCTTTCTTATTAGTCGCGGCATCCGGCTCCGTCGTGCGTCAACGAAGTTCCCGGCGGACGACCGAACCCAACAAGATCAACGGCGCACGAGCCGATTTCGATTCGTCTTTGTCCTTGAACTCGTCTTCATCGCGCTCGGCGTGGTGATCTGCAATGCGACCGGTCATCCCGAACTGGGCATCCCGATCGCGGTCTTGATCGTGGGACTGCATTTCCTTCCACTGGCGCCACTCTTCCGCGTGCGTGCCTTCTATGTCACGGGCGTGCTGATGTGCCTTCTGGTCGCGCTGACGATTGCATTGGTGCCGTCGAAATCCACCTTCCAGGGCGTAGAGATTCATGCGTGGTGGGCCATCGCGGGCTTCGGCGCGGCGGTGATCCTCTGGGGCACGGCCCTTTACTCGTGGTTCCGAGGACGCGAGTTGCTGGATCAGGCGCAGGTCGCCTGAGCACGATGTCAGTCTGGTCGCCCATTCGTGCACGTCATGTCATGGGTCGATACTTGTACTGGATACGTCACCTATATTGTGTTCGCGCTGATCGCGACGGCACTGATCATTAAGACAAACGGCTCTGGATCTAACGCTATGCTCAGTACATCGGCAAGGAGCCCTACGATTCGAACACGCATATCGACGATTGATGTGATCACATTCGACTGGCGCCTTGGTCCACGATGGGTCTACGTACTACCAGTGCCCTATGGTCTCCATAACGCTGCTGAAGCTGGGTCCGTTGCCAGCCACGGCCACTTCGATCTCTGACGGCAGTGTGCGGTCGAACATCCCTCTATCTGCGTACGACTGGCAACGTGACGTGTGACGCCCTCCCACGCTCATGGAAGATGCGATTCGTGGCGACGACTACCTCGGCGTCGAGGAAGTTGTTCTCGGCACCGGAGTTGGTGTTGCGGTCGTACTCCGGAAACCACGAACTGGTCACTTCCACCCTGATGCGGTGACCCGGCAGGAAGCGCACCCCGCAGGCGTCGGCACCGAAGGTGAAGGGGTAGACCTGGCCCGGATTGAGCAACTGCGGCTGCTCGAACGACTCGCGGAAGCGCGCCCGTAGCATGCCGTGGCACAGGAAGCGTGCCGAGCCGTCGGGATGCACGTCGCACAGCCGCACGTGCCAGTCGGTGTCGCGCGCGGACGATGACGGCGTAGAGCGTGACCGAGACCGGGCCGACGACGGTGATCGGCTCGTCGAGCACCTCGGAGGTGTAGCACAACAGGTCGTCGCGGATACTGGGCAGGCGATCGTCAACCGGGCCATCGTCGATCCGCCAGAGCATGCCGTTCGGATCAAGCGGATCGTAGCGGTAGGTGTCTTCGGGCTCCTCGCCGGGCGGTTCGGTCGAGAGCACGCCATCGCCCGTCAGACGATTGGCGTGGCCCCGCGAGTGGAAATAGAACGGCACGTCCTCAGCATCGGGCAGCGGCCAGTCCGGCTCGGCCCACCACTCGTTCGCCCCGAGCACGAAAACGTGCACCGGCGACTCGGTATCGATACCATTTTGGACGCCCTTGAGCCAGCGATCGTAGAAGCGCAGCTGGTACTCCTCCAGGTTGATGATGGCCTGCTCGCCGAAGTCCAGCCCATTGAGGGTGCGGGTGCGGTTCACCCGGTGTGGCCAGGGGCCGATGATGAGCTTCTGGCCCGTACGGAGGACATCGCTGCGAGCGCGTTCACGCATGCCGGCGAAGTTCAGGTGCGCGCCGGGGAAGTTCATGTCCCACCAGCCACTGATGTTGAGCGCCGCGACCGACATCTGGTCCCAGCCGTGCATGTAGGAGCCGCGCTTCCAGTAGGCGTCGAGGTTGGGGTGCTGCATCCACTCGTCCCACCAGCGCGACTGGATGCCGGCCGCCTGCGCGACGTCGGCCAGCGGCAGGGTGTTGAAATATGGCTGCATGTTGGTATAGGTCGGCTCGGAGTCAGTGAGCTGCCAGGAGCGACGGCCCATCCAGAGCATCCACTCACTCGTCGGCAAGAGGAAGCAGCCATGGGTGATCGGCTCGTTCAGGTAAGCGTCCGGTGGCGATACGACCGGGATGATGGCCTTCAGATGTGGCGGGTTCGCCGCCGCCGCCAGCCACTGGGTGCGCGCCACGCAGGAGCCGCCGGCCATGCCGATGTTGCCGTCGCACCACTCCTGGGCCGCGATCCACTCGATGACATCGTAGCCGTCGTCCGTGTCGTGGATGTAGGGCGTGAACTCGCCGTCCGAATTGAAACGTCCGCGTAAATCGTTTAGCGCGACGATGTAGCCGCGCCGCGCCAGTTCGTGCAGGAAGGGTGCGCGGGCGCGCGTCTTGTCGTACGGCGTGCGCAGGAGAACGACCGGGTACGTTCCCGGCACGTCGGGTCGGATCAGGTCAAGTGAGAGGTCGACGCCGTCGCGCAGCGGCACCCGCAGGTCGTGCTGGATGTGGGTGGTGCTGGTCACACGTTCGGAAACCGCGCTGGTCGGAAGGATCGGGAACGTGGTGTCGTCAAGTGGCATCGTCGCCTCCATTTAGAACAGTGAAGTTGCACGTCTCGCTTGAGAAGAGCCCGGCGCTGAGCTGCCCTGCCAGCGTCTCGGTCCCGAGCGCATTATCGCCCACCAGCATCTCGCTGCAACATCGGATCTTGATGGGTGTGTCCTCAATCGCCGTGGCGATCGACGTAGTGCTGCCCAGGAGCGCGCGCGCATAAACCTCTCGCCGCCGTAGTGGTCGCCTCATGCAACGGAAACCATCGGACGCTCAGTATTGCCGACCGGTCTGAGTGGCATCACCTGGTGGACTGACCAAGTCGCCCATCGCGCTTGCTGCGGACAGCACGGTTCGACGGGAATTCGTGCCGACGTCCCGTGGTTCGAGTGACGGATCGTGCTTCAGCCTGGGAGCACCGTGCTCTCCGGCGCGTGGCCTGGCGCCCGCAGAGGGACCGCACCGGGGAGGCTGGCGGCATCGTTGTCAGCCTCGCCCACGGTGACCACGACCTTTCCATGTGCATGGCCCTCTCCCACATAGTGGACTGCATCGGGAGTTTCGCTCAGCGGATATGAGCGGTCGATCACTGGGATCAGCTTGTCGGCTTCGATCAACGTGGTGAGGACGATTAGATCCGCGAGCCTTGGCGACACCAGAAAGGGCTGCAGGGTTTGGCTCACGAAGCGTGAAGACACGCTCGCGCTGATAACGCGGCCTCCTCCGGCGAACCAGTGGTTGTCGAATCGTCCGCCGTTCGGTACCAAAGTTCCGGACGGGGTGAGCGCGCGCCGTAGGTCGGCCAAGGAGTGGTTCCCGACGTTGTCGAGGATGACGTCATACCGCTGTCCGTTGCGCGTGAAATCCTCGCGAGTGTAGTCGATGACGTGATCAGCACCGATCGAACGGACGAGGTCCATATTGGTCGTGCCGCACACGCCAGTCACGGTCGCGCCGAGTGACTTCGCGATCTGCACTGCGAAGGTACCGACGCCTCCCGAGGCACCATTGATCAATATGTGCTGCCCTGCTTGAACATGGCCGTGATCGCGCAGCGCCTGGAGGGCGACGAGACCGGCCATGGGAACGGCCGCGGCTTGCTCAAAGGTAAGGTTGGCTGGCTTCGCTGAGAGTGCGTCTTCGGAAACGGCCACATAGTCGGCAAACGAGCCGGTGGACCAGCCGAAGACCTCATCACCCGGGCGAAACCGTGTCACGTTCGCGCCAACCGCTTTGACATGCCCTGCCACGTCCGTACCCCGGATCCGGACCTTTGGTCTGCGCAACCCATACACGGGCCGCGCGATGTACGGCAAACCGCTCATGATTGCCCAGTCAGCCGGGTTCACGCCGGCCGCGTGGACGCAAACCAGCACCTTGTGGTCCTCTATTTCAGGCGCGTCGATGTCTCTGAGCTCCAGGACTGCGGCGGTTCCGTAGGTATCTTGAACGATAGCCCTCATGGTGACCTCCTGATGGACATGTTGATCGAGACGTACTTTGCTTCATTGACCATGGTCGTGATCGATACCAGATGGCTGACCGACGTCAGGTTCGACGTGGCACCGATTGATTTGGCCGAGGGTGTCGTTGCGCATTTCCGCTGGTTGCGTGCGAATCGTCGATTTCCCGCTGGCCGTCTCGGACAGTGTGCCACGTCCCAACATGGCATAAGCCACTTAGGGACGAGAGGGGGGCTCTAAGTGACTGCCCTCATTTCCTCGGGGACTCAGTATCCCACGCAATGTGCTGTCGTGCAGTCGCATCGCGCTGCAACCGCGGTTCTTGATACGTGTGTTCTCGATCGCCGTGGCGACCAACGTGGTGCTGCTCAGGAGAGTACGCACAAGAACTTCTCGCCGTCGTCGGGGTTACCTCACGAAACGGAAACAATTCGACGATGGCGTTGCCGATCGGCTTGAGTGGCCGGAACGTGCCGCGTGCGACACGTGTAATCCGCCGAAGAAGGGGATAGTTGCGGAGGCGGCCGCCAGCCGGACCAAGGCGGCTGCCATAGCCGTTCGTGCCGTACCACCTGTTCGACTGAGCAACGCGCTTATCGTACTTGCTGCGGACCGAATGGTTCGACGGGACCTTGTGCCGCGTCAAATCAATTCCCAACAACGACGGTGTTTGCAACTCAGTGAACTCGTCGTTGAGACGGATGCGTTTCCGCATGCCGGAGCGTATTCAGCGACCGAGTCCGTCTTACGGGCATCTCGGGCCACGAGTTCTGATGCACAGCCAAGCTAAGTTTGGTGGATTGGACTACCAAAGCTGGCTTTGGGGATAGAGCATGAGACCAGAAATGTCGTCGTAATCATGCACGTTGCGAGTCACGAGCGTGAGTCCGTGTTCGATGGCAATGGCAGCGGTGAGCAGGTCAAGAGCTCGAGCCCTGACGCGTTTGCCGTCACGTCGTAGTTGGTCACGTAGCAGCGCACACGTACGCGCAGTTGTGGGAGAGAATGGCAAGATTGGGGTGACTTCCATGAACGCGGTCAACTTCGCGTCAGCCGACGGGCGGTCAGGACTGCGCAGAATGCCTTCGTAAATTTCCATGTAGCTGATCACACTCACAGCGATCGCATTCGGCACCAACCGCTCGACGAGCTTGGTAGCCGCTGGTAATTCGGCAAAGTGATCGATGAGGATGTCGCTGTCGAGGAGATAGGCCATCCGTTAGGCCGGGCGCCCAGGACTGTCCTGGGCACGTTCCTCAGCCAGATCCCGTTTGAGCTGCTCGGTATCGACCCCGTGTAAGGCACCGGCGCTCGCGCCGACCGCACGGAGCACCTTGGCCGAGTCATACCCAGCCCAGATATTGTGCTCGTCCGCGAGTTCGATGCGCGGCGCATCCACTTCGTCGCTCATCCGGGTAATGAGAAAACGAGCCCCACGTCGCTCGAGCTCCACGGGATGATCTCCTGTCTCGTCGAGCAGCTGATCCAGTTCACTCCCGGGTTCAACGTGGATCGTCTTCGGTGCTGTCATGATCGGATACTCACTTTTTATAGAGACAATTTCTACGTGCCGTGTCTTGTTTGAACTCCGGGCCCTCAGCGGGAACTGAGCATCAAGTATGCCGCATGAGCCCTCAACGGCACCAATTTCTACAGCCACGACGCCAACGGTAACCTGACGGCGGCGGGGTCAGACACCTTCAGCTGGGATGCCCACAATCAGCTGACCAGCGCCACGGTCAACGGCAGCACCACCGACTACGGCTACGACGGCAGCGGCAATCAGGTCTCCCGCAGTAGAACGGCACGACCACGACCAACCTGTGGGATGGCTCCAATGGGCTGGCGCAACTGGTCGACGACGGCAGTACCAGCTACGTGCAGGCCAACGGCGCCCAGGAAGCGATCGACAGCGGGAACACCACCAGCTATCCCCTGACGGACGCCCTGGGCTCGGTGCGTGGCGTCACCGACAGCAGTGGCACCCTCACCGGCAGCACCGACTACGATGCCTTCGGGGCCGTCCGCTCCCAGACTGGCACGTCACTCGCGCTGGGCTACACCGGGCAGCTGACCGATCCCAGCACCGGGTTCATCGATCTGCGGGCACGGCAGCTCGATCCGACCCTGGGTCGCTTCCTCTCGGCCGACACGGTGCAACCCAACGCCCCCGGCACCCAGGGCTACAACCTCTACGCCTATACGGCCAACAATCCGACCACGTGGGTTGACCTGAGTGGGCATGCGATCGGCGGCACCACGACAGGGGCAGCGGCTGGCGCGGCTGCCGTGAGCATCCTCGCGCTGCTGACCCTGAGTACGCTGGCGGTGGCGTGCCTGGCCTTTGTCGGGTGCGGACCGTTCCTCGTCGCGGGCACGCTGCTGACGTCGACCGGTGGATTGCTGGCCCTCACGGGGCTCATCATCCTGGTCTTCGCGGAGATCGCCTGTTCCCTCAATAGTGCGTGTTATGCTGCGACCCAGCAGATCGGTCAGACCATCACGGCGTACGGCTCGGCGGCGGCTGCTGGAGCCTGGAATGGCGGGCCAGAGGACGCCCGCAACGCGGCCGGGGCGTTTCCCGTAATTCCGGCGGTGCATGCGATTGTTGATGCTTACCAGCACTTGACCCAGCGGAGCGGCCAATCGGGCCAGAACTCCAACGGAGGAGCAGGGAATCAACAGGCAACGAGCCCACGTCCGGGCCTTAGTTTTCCAGCGAGCGAGTTGCCAACGAGCGGGGAACGCCGGTACGTCCCCCCTAAGCAAAAAGGAAATCCTGAAGTCGTTCCGTACCCAGGAGGTGGGTTCGTCGATGTAGATGGGAATATCTGGGAATGGGGCAAAGATAGCCATTCAGGCCCGCACTGGGATGTCCAGCATCCGAAAACCAAATTGCACACAAAAGTTGACCCACAGGGAACGGTCATTGGTAAAGACAACTTTCCTAACCGACCACGTTGAGGGGAGGCACACTGGGATGCAAGAACTGACACCGGATCAGATCATCTCCTTGCTTGAAGAACCGACAGAGGATGGTATTCCCGTTTACCGCGAAATACGGAGGCGAGCTTCCGTCCGGAATTTGATTGAGGCTTTACAGATAGCCACTTCGCCGCTGACCCGGCAGAACCTGTGCGACATCTTGGGCGAGCGGCATGCGGTAAGCGCCCTCCCGACGCTTGTAAAGGCGTTACGCGATCCTTCGGACGGAGTTCGACACTCCGCCGCAGATGCGCTGGCGAAAATCGGAAAGGAAAGCGCTGGTCCCGCGCTGCTTGACGCACTGTGGATCGAAGAGGACGATGGCACGCGCCAGATGATGGCATTGGCGGTTGGCGCGGTGAGATTCGGCGCAGCGATTCCGACCTTGACGGGACTGTTGATGGACCCCTCCGCCAAGGTGCGCGGCTGTGCAGCCTGGTCGCTCGGTGCGCTTGAAGCGAAAGAAGCGCAGATCAAACTGCAGCAGGCGTTGGCACAGGAGACCTGCTCCTTTGCCGAGAGGCGTATGCGTGAGGCGCTCGGCGCGCTTGGCGAGTCGGGTCCCTGAACCGAAGTTATGCATTGTGAACTCCTGACTCGGCTAAAGCCACGACGGTAACGGCAACCAGGTCTCGCGCACCAGCAACGGCACGACCACCACTAATCTGTGGGATGACGCCAATGGGATGGCGCAACTGGTCGACGACGGCAGCACCAGCTACGTCCAGGCTAATGGTGCGCAAGAGGCGATCGAGAGCGGGAACACCACCAGCTATCCCCTGACGGACGCCCTGGGCTCGGTGCGTGGCGTCACCGACAGCAGCGGCACCCTCACCGGCACGACCGACTACGATGCCTTCGGGGCCGTCCGCTCCCAGACTGGCACGTCACTCGCGCTGGGCTACACCGGGCAGCTGACCGATCCTAGCACCGGCTTCATCGACCTGCGGGCACGGCAGTTGGACCCCACGCTGGGTCGCTTCCTGTCGGCTGACACGGTTCAACCCAACGCGCCTGGCACCCAGGGCTATAACCTCTACGCCTACACGGCCAACAACCCGACGACGTGGGTTGATCCGAGTGGGCATAACGCGCTTGCCGGAACGGAATTCACCGGACCGATGGTGGCGGCCGCCGCCATGCAGATCGCCTATCGTTCAGCGGCTCTCCTGACCGCCGCGATCTGCAGTGTCCGTTCCTGCTTCGCTGGGACCGCCTTACTGGTCTTCACGGTAGGCGTCCTGGTCTGTTTCCTCGATCTCGGCAGCGCCTGTTGGACGCAGGCGGTGTATACGGCCGGCCTTTTTGCCCAGTACGGCTCAGCAGCGGTGGCCGGCGCCTGGACAGGCAGTGCTACCGCAATTCGTGACGCGGCGCAGACCTTCCCAGACCTGCCCACCGTCAGCGAACCGTCAACTGACCCAGCACCGAGACCACGAGAGGTACCGGGCCTACCTCAGACGGGTAATGGTGATGATGATGAGTGCAGAATTGGAGCAAACCAAGCGGCAGACGACATAGCCATGTATGGACTAGACGCTGGTCCAACGCGAGGGCTGTATGGACACCTGAAGTCACACCAGCCTCCGGCTCGTAATGACCTAAAGGGACATTTCAATAGACGCACCTGGCAGAACCTGAGACAGGTGCTCGAGCAGGTTTTGCGAGAGGGTCACGCACATCGAAACCTAAATCCGGATGGACAAGCAGATTGCGAAGTGACGTGGTCGTTCCCCCAGCCAGTTGGAACAGACATAAACAACGACGAAACCTGGACAATCGCCGTCTACGTGGATACTTACGGACACATATACACGGCCTTTCCGATCCCAGCAATTCCTTGACGGTCGGGCGTCGTGGCGAGGTGAGCGCTGAAATGGTCTTTCGAATTGATTGGCATGTAGATGACGACGAATGGTCGACAGCACTGAATCTTGTCGAACACGAGCAGGCTGGCGGAACCTACGACCTGAAGGGGAAGGCGTTCTTTCTTTTCCTGTGGGGATCGGTACAGTTTCAGTACGGATTGGCCCACCTATTTCCTCGTGATCGATTACTCGAGAGCGCCGAGCGTGGACGGGCGAACCATGTCGCGATGGGGGATTCATGGTATCCAATCACCGAGGATAGCGTATCCAACGGAGCCCAACTATCCATTCTGGACTTTGCAAACCAGCTTGTTCGGATCGTGCATAGGCTTTCCACAGTGAATGAGAACGAGACGTTAGCGGCAGGCTTTTCTGGTAATGAAGGAGGTTTCCGAATCAACTTTGAACGGAAGGGCGGTGCTATCGTTGTCGATTCACGGCTCTTTCCAGATTTACAGATTAGTGTACCGGCAGACGAATTCATGGCCGAATCCCGCCACTTCCTGCTTGACTTCATCGCGGCGATCGATCAGCGGTTGCCGGAGCTATTGCAATGGGAGTCCCTGGAGCGGCTGCGAAATTACTATCAGGAAGAACAACGTCGCCCAAGCTCCTCGTAGTGTCAGCTGAGCGGCCAGCTACCCCTGACCGGCGCCAACGGTAACCTGACGGCAGCGGGGTCGGACACCTTCAGCTGGGATGCGCACAACCAGCTGACCAGCGCCACGGTCAACGGCAGCACCACCGACTACGGCTACGACGGCAGTGGCAACCAGGTCTCCCGCACCAGCAACGGCACGACGACCACCAACCTGTGGGATGGCTCCAGCGGGATGGCGCAACTGGTCGACGACGGCAGCACCAGCTACGTCCAGGCCAATGGCGCCCAGGAGGCGATCGAGAGCGGCAACACCACCAGCTATCCGCTGACCGACGCCCTGGGCTCGGTGCGTGGCGTCACCGACAGCAGCGGCACCCTCACCGGCAGCACCAGCTACGACGCCTTCGGGGCCGTGCGCTCCCAGACCGGGTCATCCCTCTCCCTGGGCTACACCGGGCAGTTGACCGACCCCAGCACCGGCTTCGTCGACCTCCGGGCACGGCAGCTGGATCCGACCCTGGGTCGCTTCCTCTCGGCCGACAGCGTGCAACCCAATGCCCCTGGCACCCAGGGCTATAACCTGTACGCCTACACGGCTAACAACCCCACCACGTGGACGGACCTGAGTGGAAACTCGATCGGCGACCCCACTGCCGCAGCCAGTGGCACCGCCATGGTGGGCATCTTCGCCATGCTGCTCACATCGGCGGTTGCCGGGGCGTGTATCGCGACCGCCGGGTGGTGTCTTCCCTTCCTGGTGCTCGGGCTGGGCTTGTCGTCCACCACCGGTCTGCTCGTTGCCACCGCGGTCATTGTCATTACCTTCGCCTTGATCGCGTGCGCGCTCGACGCCGCGTGTCAAGCGCTGACGCATCGCATTGGGGCAACGGTCGCGAAGTACGGCTCGGCGGCGGTGGCCGGAGCTTGGAATGGGGGACCGGAGGACGCACGAAATGCTGCCCAGGCGTTTCCCGTGGTCCCTGCGGTGCATGCGATTATTGACGAATATCAGCACTTGACCCAGCGGAGCAGCCAGAGTTCTCGTGGCAGCAGCGGGGGTAGTTCGGGCGATAAGAGCAAGACAGTGACTCGCCCAGGTAACGGTCTCGGACCGCCTGGCGTCTATCCCCCTGGTTACGATCCGAATACCTGGACGGTAGGCCCGTCTAGCCGTCCCAGTTGGGCTGACGCAGGGCAACAGAGTTGGAGAGATCCAGCCGGCGGAGAGTGGTCCTATGATCCCGGGGATAGGCCGGGCCATTCGGAGGGGCCTCACTGGGATTATAAGGCACCCGGTAGTCCTAATAATCCATGGCAGAATATCTACTGAAATGGGTGACGTGGGCACGTGAGCTGAAGCCCGGGTTGGGGACATTCGGAGACGTGTGTCTACGGGCCAAAGAGCGGACCCAATAGGAGCTCAGCGATGAGTGTAGGCGATTACATAGATTTCGACGTAACCTTAGAGAGTGTGCACACGCTAGTCAACGACGTAATTAGGCAAGCTCGCTCCAATGACTCAGGAACTGCATATGCACAACTTGCGCCAATAGGCGCGAGAGACGGCTGTGCTAGCGGTGTGAGTCTCTATAACAGAGTAGCTCCCGTGTTTCGATTTGTGATCAGACTCGACCGGACTCTAACCTATGCGGCCCGCGTAGAACAAATGGCTGCGGGCTACTCTGTCGAACACGGTGACGATAGCTCGCATGCATCATATTGGCAGGTGACACTGTCGTCTCCAACCGATCCGATCGCTGCAACCCTCTACCAAATTCTCCGAGAAATCTGTGGATGCGGAGACGGCGAACATACGTATGCCTATTATCCCGACCCAGCGTATTGGGATGAAGTTTGATCCAGCCACCTGTACGGTGGGACTCCACTGCAGACGGGGCAAACGATCCGATTAGTTTTCGAACAGGTGAATTCCCCGTGGCGTCAAGCGGTGTGGCTTAATCGGTAGCATCGCCGACCGCTCCGGCACCCTCACCGGCAGCACCAGCTACGACGCCTTCGGGGCGGTGCGGGACCAGACCGGATCGTCACTCGCGCTGGGCTACACTGGCCAGCTGACCGATCCCAGCACCGGCTTCATCGACCTCCGGGCACGGCAGCTGGATCCGACCCTGGGTCGCTTCCTCTCGGCCGACAGCGTGCAACCCAACGCCCCTGGCACCCAGGGCTACAACCTCTACGCCTATACGGCCAACAATCCGACCACGTGGGTTGACCTGAGTGGGCATGCGATCGGCGACCCCACTGCCGCAGCCAGTGGCACCGCCATGGTGGGCATCTTCGCCATGCTGCTCACATCGGCGGTTGCCGGGGCGTGTATCGCGACCGCCGGGTGGTGTCTTCCCTTCCTGGTGCTCGGGCTGGGCTTGTCGTCCACCACCGGTCTGCTCGTTGCCACCGCGGTCATTGTCATTACCTTCGCCTTGATCGCGTGCGCGCTCGACGCCGCGTGTCAAGCGCTGACGCATCGCATTGGGGCAACGGTCGCGAAGTATGGCTCTGCAGCGGTGGCGGGCGCCTGGACGGCCGGCGTCACGGCGACGCGGGATGCGATCCAAACCTTCCCTGACCTGCCTACCGTCCTCCAACCGTCACCGGAACCACATCAGCAACAACGTGAGGCACCCGTCCCTCCCCAGTCAGATGATGGCGACAACGATAGATGTCAGGCGGCGAAGAAAGCAGCAGAATTTGACGTATCGACCTTTGGTTTTAGTCAAGATTTGGAGACGCATCTCGAGCAACATAAACCCTCGTCTCGCGTGGACGGCAATGGTCATTTCAGCCAGGCCGCATGGTCGATCAAGACAGACATCATTCGTACCGTGCTCAAACTTGGTCATGCCCATTTGAACCCGAGCACGAGAGGCCGCGCAGATTGTGAAGTGACGCTTCAGTTCCCTCATACGGTTGGCACAGATGGCAAAGGTAATACGACGCAGACTGTGGCCGTTTACATAGACTACGACGGTCGAGTCCGGTCAGCGTATCCGATCCCTGATCTCGCGCTGCGTCCGTAGGATTATGAATATAGTGAACAGGTGAACTGCGACATGGGATTTCAGATTGACTGGAGGCTAGACGATGCGGAATGGGAAAAAGCTCGCCAGGTTGCCCGCGTAGAACGGAAGGGGAGCGAGTACGATCGAGGAGGAGAAGCGTTCTTTCTGTTGTTGTGGGGCCGGCTTCAGTTCCGCTTGGGGGAGAAGGTGCTCTTTCCTCCGGATCGTCTGGTTGCGCTCGCGGAGCGGAGAAGAGCGAATCACATCGCAATGGGGGACCCCTGGTATCCCATTGATACGGACGTCGGTGCAGGTGGGATCCAGATATCAATTCTCGACGTTGCTGACCAACTTCTTCAAATTGCCCGCACGCTCTCGGAGTATGCCGGTTCTGAAACCATGCGCGATACGTTTTGGCAGAACGAGGGCGGCCGCACCATTGAGTTCGCCAGAAGTGGCAATGTCGTTACTATCGCGTCAGATCTATTCACGGACATATCCTTGACTACGCCCGCTGACGAGTTCATGAATGAGGCTAGGCGGTTCCTGCTCGATTTCATCGGAGCGATCGAAGTCCGAGTACCTGCTCTGCTGGAGTGGAAGTCCCTCGAACAGCTCCGGCGCTATCACCATGAGCAACTGAACGGTTCGCGCTGACCGCGGCGGTCTCAGAATGCAGACATCAAACCGACACCTCCCTCGCGCTGGGCTACACCGGCCAGCTGACCGACCCCAGCACCGGCTTCATCGATCTCCGCGCCCGGCAGCTGGATCCCACCCTGGGTCGCTTCCTGTCCGCCGACACGGTGCAACCCAACGCCCCCGGCTCCCAGGGCTACAACCTGTATGCCTACACGGCCAACAACCCGACGACGTGGGTGGATCCGAGTGGGCATAACGCGTTCGCTCCTACCGTCGAGCAAATCGGCGGATCCAGCATTACCGTCACCGGACCGATGGTGGCGGAGGCGGCCATGGGAATTGCCTATCGGTCAGCCGCACTACTCACCGAGGCGATCTGTGCGGTCCGGTCCTGCTCGGCCGGGGCCGCCTTGCTGGTCTTCACCGTGGGGGTCCTGGTCTGCTTCCTTGATCTTGGCAGTGCCTGTTGGACGCAGGCGGTGTATACGGCAGGGCTGTTTGCCCACTATGGCTCGGCGGCGGGCGCCTGGACAGCCGGCGTCACCGCGACGCGGGATGCGATCCAGACCTTCCCGGACCTGAGCGGGCATCAACCAACCGTCAACCGACTCGAATCCGGGTAAGCGCGAGGTTCCTGCCTACCCCACGACGGCGCAAGTGGCGTGGTACCGGATACGCCTCGATATACCCAGTTCCACGCTCTGATCCATCAGTGAGCGCTCCACGTCACGTCGAAACTTCCGCCGGTGCTGAGCCCGATGAGGACGACTTGATACTTCCCGGTCGTGGTGACGGGAATCGTCGCAGTGCCGTTCCGATCTTGATCCTGCGGCACGCTGATACTCCACACGATGTTCCCGACGGGATCAACAGCCTCCGCGGCGAGGGTCCCCTTGGTTGCATGCAGCGCGTAGTCCACTGTGATCGTCTGACCAGCAGTGGCGTTGGTTCCTTCACGAGCCAGCCCGTTGAAGGTTCCGTAGTGATAGGTCATGTGGCCTGGCTTGAGTGAGCCCGAGGCGCCGACAAACTGGTTTAGGCCATGCTCGAACCCGTTTGTCGCCGCGGACCAGACGCCGACACCCACCAGGGCAACGATCACAACGGTGATCGCGCCGACGAACACCAAGCGGCCGCGCGTCATGCGGCTTCGAGGTCGATACGCTGGATCGTGTCGAGATCTCAATTCCAGCTGGGCGTCGCCCGCTGGTCTCTCAGTCGTCAAGTGTTGTTCTGCCATCGAAGTCCTCCGAAGAAATTTGATGCGGTATACCGATTGTGAGTGGTACTGAGCCACTCGTCTTCCAACAGTGCGAAACGATGCTCGGCGATCGAATGTTCAGCGTTCCCCAATCTCGTTCGATGCGAGATCGATCACTGGCGTGGGTGAATGCATCCGGCGGCAATCTGCTCCGACTTCTGCCTCGAGTGTGCGACGTCATCAGCTGCTGAGCAGTACGATTACCAAGGCACACACGGCACACAGGACCAGCAGGATTAGCGCGATCAGGATGACTTTGCCTAACGGCCGGCTCACGTTGACGGTTCTACCGATTCCAAAGCGCCTCGATACGAAAAGATTTGGATCGTCGGCGTTGCTGTACACGGGACCGATCCAATTTTTCAGGTCGTTCCGGTCAGCCGCGTCGCCCGAGAAGTGTCGTTCTGTCATGGTCGTCCTCCCAACGAAATTGATATGTCATGCCGGAAGCCGTTGGTGACGGGATCACCACGCATCTTCTATCTACGCAAGGGCAGAGCAGAGCTCTCCAACGCCAGCGTTCCTCCAAACAGCAGGTGACACGAATCAGATTATTTCGCGCCTGCCAAGTCCCTGGACCTCGATTCCCTGACTCGCGTCGGTTCAGTTGACGCCTGGTTGAGATGGTGCCGGAGCAACCAGTAGCCATAGGCGGCGAAGATCATGAGGATGGCGACGTTGATCAGCCCGGAAGCGACGTCGATTCCTGTCGTCGACGACGACGTTGTCGTGTACGGCGCCTGCTGCATCGCGTTGATGAAGTCCTGGGCAAAGTGAATAAGGATCAATGGCCAGATCGCTCCTGTGACCAGCGCAGCGGCCGCATAGGCGAAGCCGATCAGCGCCGTGTAGACAACCTGGAACCCGACGTTGCCCGGATTGTTTCCTATAGCCAGATTTACCAGGTGCATTGAGCCGAAGAGGATCGCCGACAGAACAGCAGCGTGCATCCAGCCACGCGGCGCGAGCGCTCGCAGCACGACGCCCCGAAAAATCGCCTCTTCACCAAAGCCGAGCGCGAGATAGGTCACGACGAGAACGGCGATGTCCCACGGATCGGTGACCTTGAATCCGGACCCGAACAGGAGCGGCATCAGCGGAATCAGCAGCAACGGCAGGAATGGCAGGATCGTGGACCAGGTCGGCCGCTGGGCGAATCCGGACATGCGCCACCAACCGAGCGCCGTCAGAAAGACGACCGGAATCAGGATACGGGTGGCGTCGAGGCCAAAGAGCTTCCACCGTGTGATCTCAAGCGTGGTGACAGAGTGGGAAATGGTCAGCGCCCAGACCAGGAGTCCAAGTGTGAAGACGACGGTAACCAATACAGCGAACGCCACGGGTTGGCGGGAACTGAAGCGTTGCACGATGGCTCCTTCCGTTTGCACGACCTGAGGAGAAACGGGCGGGAGAAGCCACCGGGACCGCGCAACACCGACGACCTCCCGCGGTACCACCTCAACGGTAAAGGTGTCCTCGTAACATGCGCGAAACAGAATTCGTAGATTTCGTGTCATTTCTGTATCAAATTGTGTCTATAAGAAATACGCTGTAGAGACGATAACGTGAGGGGTTGCGATTTCGGACGGCATCCATCTCAAATCGCTGAACACGAAATTCGCCAACGCCATCAACCGCGCAACAACGTATGCCCAAATGACGTCATCGACATGGAAAGTGTCGATGACGAGATGGAGCACTGGACTTGAGTGTCAGGACAACACAGATTTGCTGACCGGTATCTCACAAACCTCCGGTTTCCAGACTTCCCCTGACGTTCCCGAGGTGACGTAATCCGTCCCCGATCGATTGATGTCGAGAAACCCTGTCCAGATGCGGTTTACGATGCGTCTCTGTGCAAAATCCATGCTTCTCATAATCGCGTCTCGAAATCTGCGTATTGATTCGTTTATGTGCTACTGACGTTTGAGACAATTGACGCATTCCGATCTGCAGTGTCTGGGTTAGGACTTGAGATCAGGGTCTCTTCCTTTGGCACCACGCCTTGACGGCCGCTGGCTGTGCCCGCATCTCCACTGGCACGACGAGCGGGTGCAAGGCGGGACAGCCGGGGAATACGTTGGTTGCTTGGCCGCAGCGGTCGCGTGGGACGGTCCCGAGCCAACATTGGCGATCTGATGGCAGTGCTCGCCGAGCACGGAACCGGCGTCAAGCGCTCGTCGGTGCAGATCAATGTCACGATGTTGGACGGAACGCTCGTCTCTAATATTGTTGGCGCCGTGGGAACGTTGAGGCACGAGCTAATCCGGGAGAGGACACGAGCGGGGCGCACTGTTGAGAACTTTGTCGGCCGGTTGAGCATGTTCCCGCGCACAAAGACACACCCGCTCGAGATATTCTCGAGCGGGTGATCTGCGCACCGACGCTTATCTAATTGTTTCCCTGAACGACGCCGGAATCGGGTGTCTGCCACCTGTACTGGGGTCCGTGGCGGCCGTTTGCCGGATCTCACGGGACTCTTTATATCCTCCGGCGGCGTCCTTATCTGTCTTCTTTATACTGCCTGGAACGTGAAAAATTCGTTACAACAGCCGTCGATTTGTGACGAATTCGTGTCGCTGAATTGAACGCTTTGTCGAGGGAATCGATGGCTTCGAAGCCGATCAGGAATTGGCGCGACGCCGCGTTTGCTCCAGGTAGTCCATCGCCTCATGGTAGCGCTTGGTGTCCATCAGGCCACTCTCGAAATAGTAGGTCAGCATCGTCTTGAGCTTGAGAATTGGCATGACCCGATAGCCATGCTGGTGCAGGCGTTCGACGCCGCCTTGCTCTCGATCGATCAGGACGATCGCGTCGCGTACCAGCAGACCCCGCTTCTCGAGCGTCCAGGCCGTGCTGAGGATGCTCGTGCCACCGGTCATCAGGTCGTCGATAATCAACACCGTCTGCCCAGGGATAACGCGTCCTTCGATCTCAGGTTTGTCGCCGTCCGGTCGCACATAGATCAATGGTGTGTCACTGGTGAGCGAGTATGCCGTCGCCAGATGGAGGCCACCCATCGGTACACCGGCCACCGCGCCGAAGCTTTCGAGTCGCGGACGTCGCCGAACCTGGTCGGCCTGAATCTCACGATCGATCAGTCGTGCGATACTTCGGAGAACCGACGGATTGCTGATGAGCACCCGTGGGTTGATGTAAATTGGTGAGCGACCGGCGGTTGGTCCGAGACTGAAGTCGCCGAACTCAACCCCGCCTAGATCGAACAGAGCCTGGGCCAGATTCAGATTCGAATCGCTCCCGAAGAGCACGGTTCCAGTGTCCTTTTCCTGCATGATCGTACATCGCGCCTTGCGGCTCATTATTCGTGACAAGATACCATATTTGTAACGAAACGGCTCTCTCCCGCAGCCGTTACAACGGAGATACGTGGCACGCCAGTGAACTACCGAGAAGCCATCAGCTACATCATCGATCGGTCCGGTTACGACCGTGGTTTTGTCGCCAATCCGTTCGACGCCGAGACGATTGGTTTGCGGCGCACCGTCTGGTTGCTCGACGCTTTGGGAAACCCCGAGCGGAACGTTCCCGCGGTGCACGTCGCCGGAACGAAGGGGAAAGGTTCAACTGCCGCCTTCCTCGCGGCGATCCTCAGCGCTTCTGGGCGGCGAGTTGGGCTCTACACGTCGCCCCATCTCCACACCTTTCGCGAGCGAATTCAGATCGATGGCCAGCCGATCAGCCAGGATCTCTTCGCCACGTTGACAGCGGAGATCGCGCCGATCAACGCCCGGCTGGCAACGGAACGGCCCGATTGGGGCGAGGCGACCGCCTTTGAGGTGTCGACTGCCCTGGCGTTGCTCGCTTTCGCGCGCTCCGGAGCTCGACGTGTCTGTCATCGAGGTCGGGCTCGGAGGCAGGCTCGATGCCACGAACGTTGTCGTACCCGAGGTTTCAGTGATTACCTCGATCAGCTACGATCACACCGCAATCCTGGGAGAGACACTCGGGCAGATTGCCGCCGAAAAGGGCGGAATCATCAAACCGGGTCGTCCAGTCGTATCGGCTCCACAGCAGCCGGAGGCACGGGATACGCTCAGCCGGATCGCCGCTGAACGTGGTAGCGACATCCTGTTTGGCGATCGAGATTGGCAGGCGAGCGGAACGTCGGACTCGTTCAGCCTGCATGGCCCCTGGGGTGAATTTGACAATTTGCAATCGGCCCTGGTCGGGCGGCATCAGGTCGAGAACGCGGGAACGGCCGTCGCGGCCTGCTGGATGCTCGAACAGCAAGGGATGACGATCTCCGAGCAGGCGATCCGCGCAGGTCTCGTAGGCGTCAGCTGGCCGGGGCGTTTTGAAGTGGTTCGGAGTGCTCCGGTTGTTGTGGTGGATGGCGCGCATAATGTCGATTCCTTCGAGCGCCTGGCCCAGACGCTCACCGACGAGTATGGCGGGCGACGCCTCACCCTGATCCTGGGTATTGCCACGGACAAAGATGTCGAGCAGATGGTGCGGGTTGTTGCGCCACTGGCCAGTCGGATCGTCGCGACCGCATCTCGTCACCCTCGGGCGGCATCGCCGGAGCGTATTATCGAGGCGGTGCAAACACTCCAATCTCCATTGCCCGACGTCGTGATCGCAGCGGACGTCGTCCACGCACTGGACACAGCCCTCGAATCTGCCGATGATGACGACGTGATTTGCGCCAGTGGCTCTCTCTACGTCGTGGCCGAGGCTCGTGAGGCGCTTGGCCTGGCTGAGTCGGACGAATTCGAGCGAACGCTCCTCTATCGCTAGACAGCTGGCCTCGCCGCGCCAATCACCAGTTGAAAGGATAGACATATGGAATTCCCCGCAGGATTTCAAGAAGTGATGGTGGAGGCGAACGGGATTAACCTGCGGGTCGTTACCGGGACCGATCTGCAGAAGCCGCCACTATTGATGCTGCACGGTATCTACGACCGGGCCGAGAGCTGGCTTCCGGACGTGGACGGTCTGGCGCGTGATTTTCGGCTGATCATGCCTGATCTGCGCGGACATCATAAGAGTGACTGGCCCGACGAAGGCTATGACTTAACGGATTACGCCGCCGACGTTGTCGGGTTGCTGGACGCTCTCGGCATCAAGGATGCTTTCGTACTCGGTCATTCCCTTGGCGCTCTCATCACCATGGTGCTCACTGGACAATCGCCGGAGCGTGTACGGGCGGCAGTCCTCGAGGATCCGCCCTCCGAGCGCGGCAACGACACGCGCACCTGGGTCGGCGCGCTGCTCAGTGCCAAGCGCGCCAAGCCGGAGCAGACATACGTCGCGATACAGGGCATCCATCCGGAACGAACCGAGGAGGACTGGCAACGCGAGACCGAATGGCTTCGTTCGACCGCGGACGGACCGTTTCTCGCCCTGGTTGAACCGGCGAAGGGCGAGCCGTTGAACTTCGTCGCGGCTATGGAGCGTATCTCGTGTCCAGTCCTGCTGCTGCAAGCCGATCCGGCGAAAGGGGCTTCGCTGCAGAACGAAGCTGCCCGTAAGGTGGTCGCGTCTCGTGAAAACCGCAAGTTGGTGAAGTTTCCGGAGACCGGTCATCTGATTCATCGGGAGCGTCCGGACACCTTCGTTGAAGCCGTCACCAGCTTCCTACGTGCAAACTGACTGACGATTCTGTAACATTTCCTGCCCGTGGTGTAACGGCAGTGCTTCACCGAACCAGAGGTACTGTGTCTATACTTGGGACTGCAATACGGGTGCGCGGTAGCGCAATGACTGGTAGGCTGGTGACAACGAGGCTGTGACAAAGCATCAATTTCAATTTCGAGGACTTGAAGGGACGCAGGGCTTGCATCGTAGTGGGGAAACATCCCAGCCAGGAAACGGGGCGCGGCTTTCTTTCGATATCGTGGGAAGTCGAGTGGCTCTTGGTCCGCTGCGACGGGATCTTCTTCCGATCTACCGTCGCTGGCGTAACGGCTTTGTCGCCTTGCGGGCGATGTCAGGCGACGCCTGGTCGGTTGTGCTGGACGAAGAGGGTCCCTGGTACGACGATCTGGTGATGACCGACGAGCATGCCTGGTTCACGATCTACGAACTGAAGACCTTACGGCCGATTGGCATAACCGGCTTGATCGACATCGATCAGACCGATCGATCGGCGGAGTTCTTTCTCCACATCGGCGAGGTTGCCAGTCAAGCTCGGGATTTGGGCACCGAGACCGGACGATTGATGCTGGAATACGCATTCGTCGCCCTGCAGCTGGAAACGCTCTTCCTGATGACCTATGAGTTCAACCTGTCCGAGCTACGCTCGTTCGAGCGGGTCGGCTTCCGCGAGTTCGGTCGCCAGCGACAAGCCCACCTCAAGGGTGGACGCTTGTGGGACGTTATCTACCTTGAAGTTCAGGCGGACGAGATTCCCGGTCTTGGCCGGCGAACCGATTCTTCCCTCCAGCAGCACTTTCACTAGACTCAATGAACGACGGTGGCCGAAACCGGTCACCGTCGTCTCTGTTTCGCATCCCCAAACTGTCAGCGCCTCAGCTCAATGACATGTCCGACACGATCGGATAGGTGAATCCGTTGAACTTCAGTCCGCTGACGTTCGAACGCAGCGCCCAAACTGAGTACTGATCGATTAGCGGAACCCCTGGGGCGACGTCCATCAGTTTCTTCACCAGATCGACATAAAGCTGTTTGCGCTTATCAGCGTTGATCTCCTGGCGGCCATCCTCGAGCATCTTATCGACATCGGGATCGTTCAGTCGTGACCAGTTGAAGTTGGCCCCGATGTACTTGGAGTGAAACAGGCTATAGAGCGCGTCATACTCACCGATGCGAAGATAAATCGTCGTCGCGTGCGTGGCGCCGCTGTAGTTATCCTCGTAGAAGGGCGGACGGGCCTGCGCCTTTATCTCGACGGCGATCCCGGCTGCTTTGAGCTGCCCCTGAATGAACTCAGATGTCGGATCGGCGCCTCCGCCGTAGTCGATCGTGTTGAGGATGATCTTTAGCTGCTCACCATTCTTCTCGCGAGTACCGCCGGAACCTTCGGCCCAACCCGCATCGTCCAGTGTCTGCTTGGCCTTGGCAAGGTCGAATGGGTAGATCGACTTGAGCTCGGGGATCGGTAGCAGCGCCTGGGCGAGAAAGCCGAGTCCGGCTTCACCCAAACCTTTGAACAGGGTGTTGATCATCCCCTGTTTATCGATGGCGTAGTTGATTGCCTGTCGTACTTTGACGTCATCTGTCGGTGCCTTCTGCGTGTTGAGTAGCATTGTCAGCGGAACGCCAACCCAGGATGCTGACTGAACCTTCACGTCTTTAGATGACTGGAACCGGTCGATATCCTGGGCCGTAATCGGCGTCGCCACCTGTGACTCCCCAGTTTCGACCGTCGTCGCACGTGTGCCTGCTTCAGGCACGAATCGCCAGGTGATCGAATCTAAGAACCCAGGTCCGTCATGATCGGCCCAAGGCAGCTTGCGCGTGTAGCCATCCCAGCGAACCATCGTGGCGTGATCTTTGGCGACATACTCCTTGAACTGGTACGGGCCGGTCGTGATCGGATTGGTGCTCACTTGATCGCCCTGGTTCTTGGTTCCATCGGGCGACAGGAAGACGAGGAATGGACTGGCGGAATAGCTCAAGAATGGCGCGAATGGTTCGCTAAAGTTGATCTTGGCGGTGAATTCGTCGACCACGTCGGTTCCCGTGTAACCGGACAGCGAGCTGAGTGCGGCCCCTGCCTTGAAATTTGGGTCGACGATACGGTCGAGGTTCCACTTGACGGCATCGGCGTTGAATGGGGTGTCGTCCTGGAAGGTCACATCCTGATTGAGCTTGAACGTGACCGATTTGCCGTCGGCCGCCGCTTCGTATGACGCGGTCAGCCATGGGACGAGCTCTCGCTTATCGGTGAGGTAGAGCAGTCCCTCGCTTGCCGAACTGGTCATCGTGAAGGTGATCGCCGACGGTGAAGCGTGCGGATCGAGCGTCGGAGGTTCCTGATCGACCGAGATAGCGACGGTGCCGCCTTTCTTGGCAGCCGCAGTCGCGGCGGGCGCGGGCGTTGAGGCGGTTGTAGCGGTACTGGTTGCGGCCGCAGTTGCCGACGTTCCAGTCGTGGCCGTGGACCCGGTTCCGCTTCCGCCTGAACCCGGTGTCGGGGTTTCGTTGTTACTCGTGGAGCTCTGAGACGAGCAGGCGGCAAGTAGCGTGACACTTCCCATGCCCATGAGTCGCAGCACCGCACGTCGGTGAAGCCGGTAGGTACTGATCTGTGGAGTGAGGTTGGTTTCTACGTCGCGGCTCTGGCTCATCTGTCCTCCTCAATGAAAGCAACAGTGCTTCTGTGTCGATCAGGCGTCGGTGCCTGACGTGCTGGATTGACCGGGGTCCATTCCAGCCGGAGAAGATCGGGTGAATCGAGAGCTATTCGTCCTTTCACTGATTCCGTCGCACGGTAGGAAGCGACTGCCGCCAGACCTGAACGTGGTGGAAATCGCTTGCGAATGGGGGTGTCTCAGAGCAGACTAGCGGTGTTCGCGCAAATTGTCAAGAATACACAGTGTCTTATGCGCAATACGTCAATGCCGCTGCGGACGCAAATCTAATTGCAAGATCGAACTTGCCCGCCGGAAAGGGATTAGCCGGAGAAGTTGAGCGAACATGGCGGCAAGTCCGTGGAATGAGGGGATGATGACAAGAATTGGTGGTAGCGCTATTGGGTGCGAATTTACGTTGTTGACGGAATAGAGAGGCGCACATTATGTGCTCCTGCTTCGGGAGACGACGAAACTATCGCCGTACTGTTGACCTGGGAGGATACAAGATCCTCCCTAGATCAATTCAGAGGTATGAGCGAAATAAGCACCGTCCGACGTTTGGACCGGGTGCCGGCGGTTATGCGAACTCCCGAATAAAACGGGACATCGGCTCGGTGCCGAATTTCCCGGCTAGCCAGGCGTCCAGCCAATCGTGGTCGGTCCCGCCAGCATTTGAAAGCTCGTAGAACTCGACCGGCCCCGTACAGGCATCCGTCAACGGCCCCAGCCAGGAACGGCCACTGGTTGAGCCTTCACTGCCGAGGCTGAACATCGATGTCGCCGTCACCCGTGCGGCGTGAGTTGCCGGGTCGAAATAGGCGACGGTCTGCGCCACTGCGTCTCGTTTGCCGGGATGTGCGTGCACGTACTCGTTGATCTCTTCCAGCGGATAGGCGCTGGTGCGGCCGGCGGCTTCCATCATTCGGTAGAACATGAATCCGGCCGGTTCCACGACGGCAAACTGCGGCCGGCGGGCGGCGGTGATCAGGGCCAGGTCATCGCCGAGGATGGCGACTCGTGACTTATCCACTTCGGAGCGACTCAAAAGGAACTCGGCTCCGCGGATGCAATCGGCCGCGATCGAGCGGTAGATATAGCTGCCGGGGCTATCGATTCCTTGCGTCAACAATCCGGGATATGTTGCGGCGAACGGCTGATCGGCCAGGCGCTGGCCACGGTGCATCAGCGTCAGGCAGACATAGCGCTTCCGATCGTTGTAGTCGGGAACGTGATTGACGCTGCCATACTTCGGTGTGTTGAACATCGCCGGGAAGGGCCCCTCGCCGTGTGGCACGGAGTAGTAGCCAAAGAGGCGATAAGGACCGATGCTGGTGAGCCTGAGGCTGTAGACGGTGCAGAACTCGGTCGAATGGAGCGGCATCGGCTCGAGCAGCGGACGTGCCTCGACAAGTGCTAACTCCTGGTCGATGGCACCCCAGTATTCGTCAAAATCGGCTGGTTTTCCCACGATTGCATTCATCTCGTTCTCCCTTACCCGACCGTCGGTTCCGCGTGCTCGCGCGTCGTTGCTGGCTGCAGGTGCTTCGCCAGGAATTCTTCGACCTTCGGCATCACCCAAAATCTCCCGGCGTCATGGGCGCAATGCTCAAAGGGATGCAGTTCCTTCGGGCAGTTCATTGCCTCCACCAGCGCGAACCCGGTCTCCGGCGGGACGACGTCGTCTTCGAGCCCGATGTAGACGAACATCGGCGCCTTGATCTTCGGCGCGAAGTTGATTCCATCGAAATATGCGAGCGTTTCGCGGACCATCGGTTCGTGATCGGGATGCAGGCGCAGGTACTCGTTGATCTCCTCGTAGGGATACGAGTGAGTCAAGGCCGCGGCGTCCATGAAGCCACAGAGATAGGGAGCGCCGGCCGCGCCGCAGGTAATCACGTCACTACGCAGCGCCGAGGTGGTGATGGTGAGCGCACCGCCCTGGCTGCTGCCGTGGACTCCAATCCGGCTCCCGTCGACTTCGGGCCGTGACAGGAGGAAATCGACTGCCCGTGCGGCATCGACATAAAACCCGCGATAGGCGTAGGTGTTCCGGTCGATGATGTTGGAGACGAGAAGGCCGGGATAGCCGGGATTGAAATGGCTGTTGGAACGCAGCTTGCCGCGTGGCGCGACGCCGACGGTGGCGTAGCCCATCTTGGCCCATGACTTCGGCAAGGTCGGTTCTGAGACGTACCCCGGCACGATCAACAGGCCGGGATACGGCGGAGCGACATAGGACTCCTTCGGGCGGGCATACCAGCCCGCGATCCTGACGTTGTTCAGGCTGTCGTAATGGATCTCGTACACGTCGACCTCTCCGGTCGAGCGCATCGGAATGTGCTCCATAGACGGATTGAGTGGGATCTCGTTCACCTCAGCCATGATATCGGCCCAGAACTGATCGAAATCGGCCGGGCGTTCGAGCGTGACCTGGTACTCCTGCGGCGGCTTCCGCCCTGTCATTCCCTTCTCCCTTACTCTGTGCATTCAGACTTTACGGAACCACCGTGGCTCCGGTTGGATGCGCCGATATGCGCTTGAGTATTGCGGTCCGGAGAACCTCCGCCACGACCTCCTCTTCTCCGGATTGCATCGTGTGACAGTGGATCACCACGCTATTCGGTTTCGAGCTCGGGCCATTCGGCTCGAACAGGAAGACTCGCGGATTGCCCTCTTCGAGGGCGGCGATCAACTCGCGGGCACTGATTCCGGTCGAGCGATCGAACGTGACCTCGACGCGCGGCGTGAGATGCTCTCGACCGTCCAGCAGGAGCGATGCTCCGATTCCCGGCACACTCTGCAGTCGTTCGATCATATACTCTGCCTGGCCGCGCCAGTGGGCCATATCCGCCTCGTGATCGCGCTCAAGATAGAGCTGAATCGCAACCATCAGCCCGACGATGTCCTCTTTGGCCGCCTTGGCTGGCCGGCCAATGCTGTGATTGGGGCTTCCGTTCGCGCGAGCGGCGGCGATCAGATCGGCTCTCCCGGCCAGAATGCCTGACGACTGCGGCCCATGCAGGCCCTTGCCGCCACTGTAGGTCACCAGGTCGGCACCCTCGGTGATGTAGCGTGTCAGGTTGGAATTCGGTGGCAACATTGCTGCCGCGTCGACCAGTACCGGCACGCCGTGACGATGGGCGACCTCGCAGGTCTGCGCCAGCGGTAATGCCCCTCGGCTGGCCCAGGGAGACTCGACATACAGCACCAGCGCGGTCCGGTCGCTGAAGGCCGCTTCGAACTGGTAGGGGATCGTCGAGTGTCCGTAGCCGACCTCGATCATCTTGACGCCCGCTGCCCGGACGCTGTGGTCGTAGCCATTCCGATGGGCACGATGCACGATCGCCTCGTTTTTCAGGCTGGTCGTATCGGGCAGTAGTTCGATCTTAATCGGATCGTTTCCGGCGACGCAGGCGGCGGTTCCAAGGAGTAGCCCGGCCGCGGCACCACCGGTGACCATGCCCGCCTGGGCACCGGTCGCCCGGGCGATAAGTTCACTCGCCTTGTCTTGTAACTCGTCGAGCACAACGTAGGCACTCGACGCTTCGCGCATTGCCTCCAGAACTTCCGGCGCCATGATCGAGCCGCCTAGCCTGGTGTGCGTTCCGCGCGCGTTGATCAAGGTTCTGAGACCCAACTTGTCGTAGATGTGGCTCATTGTAGCGTTGCTCCTACCCGTATTTGGCACTATCGCCACTCGAATCCGTCCGTGGACCGACACGACTGATTTGATTTCCCATCATTCCCGAAGGGATCGTTGGCAGATCAATCTCCTCCTATCGACGGAGATGAGGGTCAAGGGCATCACGTAGGCCGTCACCGATGAAGTTGATCGATAAGACGGCTAACGCGATCATCACACCTGGCGGAATCCAAAGCCAGAGCATCGATTCCAGGACTGTCAGTGATTGCGCATCGGTTAGCATGTTGCCCCAGCTCGCAGTCGGTGGCGGCACGCCGAGCCCCAGGAAACTCAGGCCGGCCTCGAGCAAGATCGCGTTTGCGATCCCGAACGTCGCTGCCACGATGATCGGCGCCAATGCGTTGGACAACAGGTGTCGCGTGACAATCCGCCAGCCTGGGGCGCCAATCGCCCGGGCAGCCGTCACAAATTCGCGCTCCCTGAGTGACAAAAGATCGCCACGTAGCAACCGCGCAATCGGGGGCCACCCCAAGAGCCCGATAGCCAGCATGACGTTGTAGATACTTGGTCCCAGCACCGCTACCATCGTGATGATGATGATGAGTGATGGGAATGATAGAAACACGTCGGCCAAACGCATGATGAGCCCGTCTACCCACCCGCCGGCATAACCAGCGAGCGCGCCGAGTGTCATGCCGATGGCCGTGTAGATGGAAACGGCAACGAGCCCAACCGACAGCGACACACGCCCCGCATACAGGAGCCTGCTGAAGACGTCGCGCCCAGCCGCGTCCGTGCCCAGTAAATGTGCCCGGCTTGGCGGCTTGCGATAGCTGCTCAGGTCGACCTTGTACGGACTCTTCCGGGCGATCACCGGTGCTCCGACGGCACCGATCGTGAGAAGCAGCAGAACGGTGAGCCCTACTACCGCCATTCGGTGACGCCGAAAGCGCTGCCAAAAACTGACGTTGCTTCGTATTCGCTCTGCGCCAAGTTGCCCTAACCCCTCAGGGGCAACATCGGCATCTCGGGTGACTTCTCCCGCGGGGATCTCACTTCGCTCCACAGAATGCGTCCTTACGAGTATTTGATGCGTGGGTCGATAAACGCGTATAAGACGTCGGCGAGAAGGTTGCTCGATAGGATCAAGACCGCGCTCACGAGATTGATGGCCATGATTACCGGATAGTCCCGACTCCGCACAGCCTCAATCGCCATCGACCCCATTCCAGGCCAGGCAAACACGGTTTCGATAATCACTGTGCCGCCTATCAGCTTTGGCAGGTCGAGCGCCACGACAGTGACCAGCGGAATCAAGGCATTCCGAAGACCATGTCGGTAGAGCACAAACAGCTCTGATACCCCTTTCGCGCGTGCCGTGCGCATGTAGTCTTGCCGGGTTGTTTCGAGCATGCTCGATCGGGTGTAGCGGATCATGGGCGCAGCGTGAGACAGACCGAGTACCATGGCCGGCAGCACCAGATGTTTGAGCGAGTCAACAAACGAGGGAGGGCGGCCTATCGTTGCCATACCGGCAGCCGGTAGCCACCTGAACTTGACGGAGAACACAAAGATCGCCGCCAGCGCGAGGAAAAACGCTGGAATCGAGACGGCGGTGAACCCGAAGACGGTCGCTATGTAGTCGGTTAGCGAGTACTGCTTGACTGCCGATACCACCCCTAGAGGAATGGCAACGAGAAGAGAAATGACCTCTACGGTAAGCATCAGTTTTGTTGTCGGCCAAATCCGCTCTTTGATCTTGCTCGTCACAGGCAAACGGTCATTGTAGGAGAAGCCGAGGTTACCCTCTCCAACCTGCCTGAGCCAGAGAACGTAACGAACCGGCAAAGGATCGTTCAACCCGAGTTGGGCCCTCTGCTGAGCGACCCACTCGGGTCCAAGCGAAGCGATCTGCTCTGGGTCGAGCATCGCTGAGATCGGATCGCCCGGCGCCAGGTTGATGATCAGATAGGTGACCATCGTGATACCCAATAGCACCGGAATGCTTATCACGATCCTGCGCAGGATGTAACGTCCCATTTGCCCCTCGACTCCCCCTGAAAGTGTTCTTAGCTTGTCACGGACCAGGTCTCGGCGTTCCACAACTTGTTGTCGATGTAGCTTGGTGGCACAAAACCCTGGACTCGCTTGTTCACTCCATACGAGGAGTTCGGTGAGTATAGGAAGATCCATGGCAGTTCGTCATTCAGGATCTTCGCGATCTGCGTGTACAGAGCCTTCCGGTCACTGGGGTTGCTCACGCCTTGGGCTTGCGCATAGAGTTTGTCGATATCCGGATTTGAGTAGTGACCATAGTTCCCGCCATTTGGTGTCCAGGTCGTCGAAATCATGTAGGTTCCCGAAACCCCAGGATCCGCACGGAAGACGCCTCCGCCTGTCGTCCGAAGGTCAAAGTCCGTCGCCTGAATTGTTCGGCGATTCGCTTCAGCTGCATCAACCTGGTCGATGTTCACCTTGAGGCCGACATCACTCCATTGGTTCTGGATGATCTGCATCGCGGTGTCCCGCTCTTTCGTCCCAGGCACGTACACCATGTCGAGGGTCCGACCGCTGTCCCATCCGGCATCCTTGAGCAGTTGTTTCGCCTTGGCGGGATCGAACTTGTATTCGTTGAGTCCTTCTGGGACACCCATCCATGCCGGTCCGAAGATCGGCGAGTTCGTGATTTCGCCCTGACCGCCATAAATCTGCTTCAAGATTCCCTCGCGGTCGATTGCATACATCATTGCCTGGCGTATGCGCTTGTCCTTGAGATAGTCGCGTTCCATGTTCACCGCGAGGAAATCCATGCTTGGGCTGGCAACGCTCAGCATTTCAGCGTTTGGGAGATTCTTGACCCGGTCCGTGTCCTGAACGGCGAGACCATCACGTCGATCTTGCCCGTTTCAAGTTGCGCCAGAGCGACGTCTGAGGTCAAAATCTGTAGGAAAATGCTGTCGAGCGCTGGAGCGTCGCCCCAGTAGGTGTCATTCCGGGCGAGTTCCACATACTGGTCGGTTGCGTACTTCACGAACTTGAATGGACCGGCAGTTACCGTGGGAGCCAAAGCGAACGAGTGCTTCTGAAGTTGATCGGGAGCGACATCCTTCAGCACGTGCTCAGGCATGATCCCAAGGCCGGAGAAATTGCAGAGATTGACGAGAAACGCAGCGTCCGCTGCCGTTAGGTTGATTGTGACGGTCTGATCGTCCGGCGTGACGATACCCGTAACGCTGTCCGCTTTCTGGTCGCTGAAATCAGCTGCCCCGACAACCTTGGACAGGCGGCCGCGCCAGTAGCTCCCGCTTCGCTTGTCGATGGCGCTCTGCAGCGTGAAGCGGACATCTTTCGAGGTGAGGGGCGTTCCGTCGCTGAATTTGACGTTGGCGCGGAGGTTGAAGGTGTAGGACGTCGCGTCCGGCGCGGCTTCCATCTTCTCTGCCATGTCCAGTACCGGCTCGAGCTTGTCATTCATTTTGACCAGAGAGCCAAACATGAGTCGTTCGACCTGCTGCTCGTTGCCGGACGTCGAAAAGATCGGCATGAGCGTAATCGGAGCTCGCCACAGCACATGCACCTGACCGCCTTTCGCGGCGGTACTCGTGGACGTGCTGGCGCTCGCGGACGTGGCTGTTGACGCCTGCGTTGTGGACGCGGCCGCGGTGCTTGCCGCAGTTGTTGAGGTCGCCGTGCTCGCTCCCGAGCTACTCGTTGCTGCCGGCGTCGAGGCGGCTGTGGTCGGCGTCGTCTTGCTGCTGCCGCCACAAGCCGCTAGAAGAGCGACTACAGCAGATGATCCAATGCCAGCTGAAACGATCTGGACGAAACCACGGCGACTCATGCTGTGACCAAACATGCGTTTGCCTGTGTCCTCAATATTTTCGCGATTGGTCATCCCGACTCCTCCTTGCAGGCTGCCCACGCGTACAGCGCGGATGGCATCACGTTTTCGTGAATGGTGATCGTTTGGGCGATTGCGAAGCTGATTACGAGTCGATCATCTCATGTATTGAACCCCTTCTTTTTGCAGGCTTTTTAACGCCCACTTCGACCTCTGCCTCGGAGCCGTCACGCGGTCATTTCATGCCCACTCCGGGCAAGAAGGGATTCGATGACATTGAGAGGATTGGGAGTCGAACGAAGATTTGTTTGGAAGTGGGAGTCTATCGCAAGTCGGTCGCCAGTACCTGCAACATGTGATGTATAGACCATTTCCCCGGTTCCTGAAGTTCGGTGAGCAGACATTGGTCGCCGAACTCTCATAACCCCGCAAGCCCAGGATGGATAAGAAGCATCAGCGGGAACTGACTTCCTGATCACGAACCAATTTCGGGTAACAGCTACGCTACGGCACGAGAAAACTCGAGCGTTGATACGAACGATTGCAATTAGTCGAAAGCCTTCAGCGCGTGAGCGGCAGCCTCTCTGCCATAGAAGCGGGCCGACGTTTTCAGACTGAAACAATCAACTTTGCGTACCTGGATATTGCGATGGCGAATTATATGGACTTAAGGTTAAGGCTGTCAAGGTTGAGACGAGAGGATCGAGTTGGCGTCACATCAGTGCATTTCAAAGTTGTCTTCGTCATCTACGGCAGTAAAACCCAACATTGGATCCGTAAGCGCCGTGGCGATGTGACAATGGTGTATTCCGCTTGTCAACGGAAGTTCGCCCGCACGCGCGGGTCAGGTCACTCAGCGGTAACCGACGCTTCACAAGTGGCAGACAGCGGTGTCGCAGTGGACAGGAACATATGGGTGAGAGTAAGAACGACCGAATGAGAGGATGTGGGATGACGGACAAGGCGCCTTCGGACGAAGATCCGATCGTCAACATTTTGGGAGAACTGGTAGCGCTCGGGCCACTGCGACGCGATCTGCTTGTGACGTATCATCGCTGGTTCAATGACTTCAACACGTTACGGACAACCGGTGCGATCCCTCTTCCGCACACCATGGACAATCAGATCAGTCAGTTCGATGGATTGGCGACGGTAGCGAGTGATCCAGATGGCGCTTCCTTCACCATCTATCGGCGTGGCGACCTGACTCCGATCGGTAGCTGCCGGTTACATGACATTAACTACCGCAATCGGACTGCCGAATTCGTCATCTTCATCGCTGAGCCAGCGGAACGGGGCAAGGGATACGGAACCGAGGCCACCCGGCTAGCCCTGGACTACGCCTTCATCGCGCTCGGTCTGAACAATGTCATGCTCAAGGTGTACGAGTTCAATCTGGCTGGTCAACACGCCTACCGGAAGGCCGGATTTCGCGAGTTCGGACGGCGGCGGCAGGCACAGTTCATGGGCGGCAAGTTGTGGGACGTGATTTACATGGAGTGTCTCGCGAGCGAGTTCGAGAGTCCCGTGCTGAAGGATGTTTTCAAGCCGGACGTGCCCCACGGTTGATGGAGCACGTCGTTGTCGCTCAGGCTTGCCTCGATCGGATGAACCCACCTTTTCACCAGCAATCGGGAATTGTCAGAACAGACTGAGGACCTGTCCATGAGGAGTTGGTTTCGATACGTCGCTGATGACGGTAATCCCAGCAGCTTCTCAGGCCGAGTACACATGGCGTTTACATTTCGGGACTAGAGTGGAACCAGAATCAGTTCGCTGTCCCCCCAACGGATGGATTCGCTGAACGTCTTCCCTCCCCAATCCCCTCGATTGTGGCCCGCCGGCCCCACTTCACATGGCGGGCCACTCCTCTTTTTGTCGGTCTAAATGATGCCGAGCTCTCGACCGGCCTCGGCAATGGCATCGAGCGCGGTCTGCAGCTGCTCGCGCGTATGAGCCGCGCTGATCATGGTGCGCAGTCGTGCCTGACCCTGCGCCACGGTCGGGTAGCCGATGCCCTGCGCAAAGACGCCTCGCTCGAACAGCTTGTCAGACAGAGCCATGGCCTTGGGTGCATCTCCGACGATGACCGGAGTGATCGGCGTTTCGCTATGACCCGTATTGAAGCCAAGCTCGGTCAGCTTCTCCTTGAAGAAGCGGGTATTGTCCCACAGACGATCAATGATCTCCGGCTCCTGTTCCAGCACATCGATCGCGGCGATGCAGCTGGCGACAACTCCCGGTGGCTGCGACGTGCTGAAGAGAAATGGCCTCGCCATGTGGATCAGAAAGTCGCGTAGGATCTGATCCCCCGCGACGTAACCGCCGACCGCACCGATCGCCTTCGATAGCGTTCCGATCTGGATCTGCACCCGGCCATCGAGTCCGAAGTGGTTGACCGTTCCGCGGCCGTTCTTGCCGAGCACACCCGATGCGTGGGCGTCATCGATCATCGTGATCGCACCGTAGCGCTCGGCCAGGTTCACGATGTCAGGCATCGGCGCGATGTCGCCGTCCATGCTGAAGACGCCGTCGGTGACTACGAGCCGGACGCGTGCGTCCTGACTCTCCTTCAGGACCTTTTCGAGGCCGTCCATGTCCTTGTGCGGGTAGATTTTGCGTGGTGCCCGGCTCAGCCGGATGCCGTCGATGATGCTGGCGTGGTTGAGCTGATCGGAGATGATGACATCGTCCTCTTTGAGCAGGGACTGCAGCACGCCTGTGTTCGCGGTGAACCCGGATTGAAAGGTGAGCGACGCTTCGGTGTGCTTGAACGTAGCCAACCGGCGCTCAAGTTCCTCGTGTAGCGTCATGGTACCGGCAATCGTGCGGACCGCACCTGAGCCAACGCCATACCATTTCGTTGCGTTGACAGCGGCTTCGACCAGTTTGGGGTGGGTGGTCAGTCCGAGATAGTTGTTCGAGGAGAGGTTGATCACCTCTTTGCCATCGACGGTGAAGACCGGCTTGTTGGCGCTGCCGATTACTCGTAGGGGCCGGTAGAGCCCCTGTTCTTTGAGCTGGTCGATATCAGCTGTCAGGAAGCTCATCCCGGTGTCTTTTTGTGCCATATCAGAATCCTTTCACTCGCTGTGGGCTGGATACAGGATGACCTTCGCCGCCTGTCCGTGTAGGAGAAGATCCATCCCTTTTTCAAAATCCTCGA
Organism: uncultured Chloroflexia bacterium; assembly: GCA_963785465.1. GTDB lineage: Bacteria > Chloroflexota > Chloroflexia > Thermomicrobiales > Thermomicrobiaceae > CALAGB01. The sequence goes on from CAWAVM010000017.1 coordinate 81,030, forward strand.
GCGGCATATGGTGCGTGATCAGCGGCGAGACGTCGACCAGCCCTTTGCCCAGTAGCGTGCTGGTGCGGTACCACGTGTCGAACATCTTGCGGCCGAAGATGCCGTGCACCTCAGCCCCCTTGAGAACCAGCAGTTCACTAAAATCGAACTCGAACGGGTCGGAGGGAAGCCCGAGCATCGAGATGCGTCCTCCGACGCGCAACGCTCCGAACGCCTGCCGGATGCCCTGTGGCGCGCCCGACATCTCGAGCACGACGTCGGCTCCTTCGCCGTTCGATTCGCGCAGGATTACCTCGACCGGGTCTTCCGTGCGGGCATCGATCACGCGTGTGGCGCCCATCTTCGTTGCCAGACTAAGCCGATAATCGTTGATATCGACGGCCCAGATGGGCGCGGCGCCAGAGGCCTTGGCAATGCCGATCGCGAAGAGACCGATCGGACCGCACCCCATAACGAGTGTCGACCGAGCCGCGATCTCGCCCGAGAGAGCCGTGTGAACGGCGTTACCAAACGGCTCCTGAATGGCCGCGATGTCGATCGGCAGGTCGGGCGGATTGACCCAGGCGTTCTCCTCCGGAATGGAGATGTACTCGGCGAAGCAGCCAGGACGCGTGACACCGACCAGTCCCATGTTGATGCAGATGTGTTGTTGGCCGGTGCGGCAGAGATGACAGTGCCCGCAGCCGATGTGTGTCTCGCCCGAAACGAAGTCGCCGACCTTAACGCGCCCGACGTCACGCCCGACTTCGACCACTTCGCCGCAGTATTCGTGTCCGAAGACCATCGGTGTCTCGGCGAAATGCTCTTCGGCCCAGTGGTCCCAATGAAAGATGTGCAGGTCGGTGCCGCACATCGAGGTGGCCTTGACGCGGATCAGCACGTCATGATCTCCGGGGACTGGCACCGGCACGTCACGAAGCTCGGCGCCGGGTGCCCGCGCTGGTTTGACGACTGCGCGCATCATCTTGCCCATGGGGGTATTCCCTTCGTTCTGTTGGCGAACCTACGATGTTCGCCATTCACAGCCAGCGTACTACGTTCGCAGCGAAACGGGATTAATTTCGGTGTTGACATCTTAGCGATGCAGTTAGGATGTCCGCACGCTGCAGGCCAGGGATGAGGGAGGAAGAAAGAGAACCGAGGTGATGAAATACGTGCTCCCGAGAAAGGGAACTGGACGAGTTCAGCGATCTGGTCATCGGGATCGTTGGCGGCAACCGGAGCCGGTGCTTCGTCCGGTGCACTTTCCGGAGAAATGATGGAATCCAAATCGGCTGATTTTGTTCGTATCGTTCGATCGCCCACGCGATATGCGTGGAGCCTGCCCGATTTGATTCAGCGCCAGATGGTGGATGGACTGACCGACAGCATCTTGGCTGCCTCGGCAAGCGTGCAGTAGTAGAGTTTTGCGTCATGAACCATGGAGTGCCTGATTCATAAGCGGGGTGGGGATTCCCCGTTCTCGTTATGCATATCTTATTATTCATTGCACGAATGTCGGCTCAGTATGGGGCTGCGGAAAGCATGCCTGTTCACGGCTGGTGCCAAATTTTGCGAGGTTGGGATGCTGCCATCGACTCCCAAACCGAAACACCTTGCGCCGGAGTATGGCGCTCAGTTCAGCGACGGGAGTGTCGTCGCAGCATATGGCTTTCGGCCACCATATCCCAGCGAGGTATTCAATCTCATCTCGGATTTGATCGACGGTAAACCGCGCGTGGTTCTGGATGCAGGATGTGGCAGCGGTGACCTGGCAATTCCCTTGGCCCATATCGTTGATCGTGTCGACGCCGTCGATCAGTCGACCGCGATGATCGAGGCGGCGCAGCTACGGCCGGGAGCCGACAATCCTCGACTACGCTGGATCGTCTCTTCAATGGAAGAAGCGTATCTTAATCCGCCATATTCACTGGTCACTTGCGGCGAGAGTCTGCACTGGATGGACTGGCCCGTGGTGATGGCGCGCTTTCGAGAGGCACTCGTACCAAATGGCTGTGTAGCGATTGTCGGCCGGGTCGAGCAGGCGAATCCGTGGTGGCCAGAACTGCTGGACATTATCAACAGCTACTCAACGAATCGAGACTATCAGCCCTACGACCTGATTGATGAGCTCGAAGCACGCGGACTGTTCCGTAAGCTTGGCTCAAAGCAGACAGCACCGGTGCCGTACGAGCAATCGATCGACGACTACGTTGAATCAGTTCACTCGCGCAACGGCTTCTCCCGCGATCGCATGACGGGGGAAGCGGCGATGGCGTTCGACCACGCGGCGCGCGTGCTGCTCGAGCGATACGCTCCTGGCGGAATTGTTCGCTTTGATGTCATGGGGTCGGTGGTGTGGGGAGCACCGGCGCCATGAGCGGCGATGCATCAGCGGAGTAGCATACTGTGTGAGTCGTTATGGATACGGATTGAGTACATCAACCGGTTAACAGAAAACCTCCCGGATGAGGGTTATCCGGGAGGTTATTCATGCTAGTTGAAGTATCGCTGTGGCGCGAGCGCCTCAGTGATTACCAGCGGCTGTTGTAGCTGCGCTCCTGGCGACGGCTTTGGAAGCAGTCGGAGCAATAGACAGGCTTGTCGTTGCTCGGAACGAAGGGGACCATCGTCTCCTTGCCACATGCGCTGCAGACGGCCGGGTGCATAGTGCGCTCCTGGCGGCCACCACCGTAGCCTCCGCCACCACCGCTGTAAGAACTTCCACCGCCACCGCGGGCAGCCTTCGCCGCGCGCCGGCAATCCGGGCAGCGGGTCGGCTGGTTGGTGAAGCCCTTCTGCTCGTAGAACTCCTGCTCACCAGCAGTGAACACAAATTCCGCGCTGCAGTCGCGGCATACCAGGGTCTTGTCTTCGAAACTCATTGTTATGGGGTCTCCTCTGAAATGGGCGATGCCATCAATTAGGCTTTTCGCCGAAACGTGATATCCGGCACCAGTCTTTCGGCGAGCCCAGATCGGAGACCATACCCTCTAAGTCACCGGGAACGCGCACGCGGAAAAGCGAGGCCATCTTACGAATTATAACAGACTTTATGGTGAATAGCTACTGCCGGCGAGCACGCACTAACATGGGATAGGATCACGCGTTGTGCCCGGCATGGAGCGCTCGTGATTCGATCCCACTGCACATCTCTAACCAACGGGGGTCGTCGAGGAGACGACATACCCTACTGAGAACTCTTGGATGAATTCGCCGCTAGATCTTAAGAGCAACGGACTCCGGCTCCGACGTCAGCAGCTCGTGAACACGTGCTTGGGCAGACTCCCAGGTCGTGATTACTCGCTTGAACTCCGGGTGGTTTTCGCGAAGCTCCTCGATGGTTTTGCAGGCGCGATCTTGATCCCAAGCTCGTTCGAGGCGCTTATTCGTCTCGGCCAGCCACTTCTGTGCTTGCTCGAGTCGCTGGAGACGAGTTAATTCAGTCATAGCCCATTTGTGCGCGGCGCTCGCTAGCTGTTGTGCCTTCCAGTGCTCACCGTCGATCCGGGCCCGTTTGGCCTGAGCGATCAGATCGTGGTAATAGCGTGCGCTGGGCGTGTTCGCCCACTCTGGGCGCGAAAAGGCTGCCAAAAAGTCCAACTGCAACTCCTTTGCGCGAGTAACTCTTCCTTTACATCATACGACATGGCCGCAACGTGACAAGCAGACACCGAATTGCGATTGCTCGTAAACGCGTGGCATCGCGAGCGATTCGTGCTTGATTCAGCAGATATTGGCCGAAATCGAACCGGTTCTGATGCTGCGGGGAGAATGAATCAGGATCGTCGATCGCGCGGAAGTGTCGGCGGATCAGGTCCGCTGTGACCCATTTAGGGAGGCGGCCTCACGCAGCAGTCGCGCGGCCGCCAACCCAATGACCGCGGCGTTCGGAAGGTCTGCAACGGCTCCTGTATATGTCGCCTCAAGGAGATCGTCCAAGCTCATCAAGTCGATCGTTACTGTCTCGAGATCGCCACTATCGGGGTCAGTGACTTTTCGAGCGTTACGTGCCAAATAGAGGTGGCCGGTGCCGCAGCCGCGATTGCCGTCGTTAATGAAGCTACCCAGTGACTCCCACGTGCCGGCGCTGAATCCTGTCTCTTCGAGGAGTTCACGCCGGGCGGCGTCTCCCGGGTTTTCACCCGGCTCGACGAAGCCAGCCGGGAGGCTGATACAGACGCGGCGAGGTCCGTGCTTGTATCCACGCTCGGTGACGATCTGGCCATCTGCCGTGATAGCGACGATCACCACGTAGTCGGGCATCTCGACGTTGAAAAACTCATCAATCTCCCGGCCGTCGGGGAGCGTGAGATCTTCCGACCACACCTTTAGCCAGGGGTCGGCCTGCAGTACGAGATGACGACGACGGATACGCCAGTGTTCGGCTCTATCTTTATCGGATTCGCGGTTGGTCATCGAGCCTCCGTTAGGGTCGAGTCGCACGTCCAGAGCCTGGCGCGATCTTGGCACCTGGATTTGCCTTATGACGACATGAGATTCCTCAGGTGAATCCGCCCGCATGGTTCAATCAGTGGCGGCGATTCTACTCTTCGTCTGATGGTATCAGTCGTCGACTCGACAGGGCGCGGATAGGTAACGAACGACGTATGCATTCAACCTTAACGTTGTCTCTCGATCTCATCGGAACCGCTGTATTCGCCCTTAGCGGAGGGCTTCTCGCTGTACGCCGCAACTTCGACGTCATCGGGGTGCTCGTCCTCTCGGTTGCGGCCGGGTTGGGAGGCGGCATGCTCAGAGACGTGCTGCTTGGCGACGCTCCGCCGGAGGCGTTGCGTAACGAGATATATCTGATAACGGCCCTTGCTGCCGCTCTCGTCGCGTTCTTCTTTCATCCGCGTGTGGAGCAGCTGCGAGGCAGTATTGCGCTGCTTGATGCCCTCGGCCTCGGATTCTTCGCCGTATCTGGAACACTTCAGTCATCCTCAGCCGGACTCGGACCGGTGCCGGCGATTTTGCTCGGCGTCGTCACCGGAGTGGGAGGCGGAGTCATCCGTGATCTACTTGCCCTCGAGGTCCCGCTCGTTCTCCGTCGTGACGTCTACGCTTTGGCTGCCCTCGTAGGGGCGACGGCATTTTTCGCTATCGACCGTATTTCGACGCAGTTCGTGGCAGCCAGCGTTGGTATCTTGCTGACGTTCTTGCTACGAATACTCTCGATGCATTTTGGCTGGCAAGCTCCTCGACCGCGACAACGGCGCGTCGTCACAGCCGAGGCGTCAGATGAGCTGGAACCACGGCTATAGTGAGCGGAGTCCACATGCGTGGGTATGAGTCAGGGGATGAGGTGTCCAAACAAGAGGGTCGGTTGCGATTTCGTTGGGAGAGAGTAGATGAGCGCCGATCAGAGTACGAATCAAGCTGAGGATCATGCTGAACGCCGAGCCAGCCGAGATCTCGTTCGGTCTCGGTTATGACCAATGGCCGAGCAGTATCTGGCGAGCAAGCCACCGCTCGATGTCTACGCGGAAACGATGCTGACTCGGCTGCTCGAAGATACCGACGTTCATACCCCGGTGCTCGACCTGGGCTGTGGCGCGGGCATGCCAGTGACGCAATGGCTGGCAGCACGTCGTCCAGTCGTCGGCGTCGAACTGTCGCTCCGGCAACTCGAACTGTGTCGACGCCATGTCCCCGACGCTGATCTGGTTCAAGCAGACATGAGTGAGGTCGATTTTCTCCCCGCTTCGTTTGGATCTGTCGTCGCGATGTATGCGATTATCCACGTACCGCGCGAGAAGCATCGAGTGTTACTTGAGCGCATCCATCGTTGGCTCAAGCCGGGTGGCGGGTTTCTCGCAACCTGGCCGATGAACGAGTGGGAAGGCGAAGAGCACGACTGGTCGGGCTGGGGCGCGACGATGTGGTGGAGCCATTTCAATCGAGATGCGAATTTGGCGATGATCGAATCAACCGGATTCACGATTGATTTCATTCAAGATCGTTACAGCGATGAGTCATGGTGCTGGGTGCTGGCCCGCAAGCTGGTGTGATCCGGTCAAATGGGGCGTCTCGTATCGAACAGGGGGAGATCATGGACCAGCCGATTGTCAACATCGTTGGAGATCTCGTCGCCCTTGGGCCGATCCGCCGCGATCTGATCCCGACGTACCAGCGTTGGTTCAATCAGTTCGAGATGGTGCGCAACCTGGCGCATCCGCCACGGCCGATGACCCTCGAGATGGAGACTGGCTGGTATGACAGTGCGGCGAATGCCGCGTCGGTCGCTCATTTCACCATCTATGAACGTGCAACCTGGAAACCGATCGGGAACGTCGGTCTAGGGAGCATCGATTATCGCAACGGCACCGCCGACTTCGGCATATTCATCGGAGAGCTGGATTGTCGCGGCAAAGGATACGGCACCGAGGCGACAAGACTTACGCTTGATTATGCATTCACCGCCCTGGGGCTACGCAACGTGATGCTCACCGTCTTTGCCTTCAACCTGGCAGGAATTCGCGCCTACGAGAAGGCCGGCTTTCGCGAAATGGGACGGCGCCGAGCGGCCGCGAGAGTGGGTCGACAGCACCTGGACATCGTCTACATGGATTGCGTTGCGACTGAGTTCGAAAGCCCGGTCTTGGTAGATATCCTCAAACCCGACGAGCCACGATAGCATGGAGATCCTTCGGCTGGCAGATGGGACAAGAACATGAGCGCTGAAGGGTCAAGACATAACAACAATCAGCCGATCGTCAACGTCGTTGGGGATCTCGTGGCCATCGGCCCTATCCGTCGCGAACTGGTCCCGCTGTATCAGCGTTGGATGAATTCGTTCGAGACACTGAGATCGCTGGCAATAGCACCCGGGCCGATGACACTGGAAGCGGAGACCACGTGGTACGAAACGATGACCGCTTCACCTTCGATCATCATGTTCACTATCTACGAACGAAGTAGCTCGAATCCGATAGGCAACGTCAGTCTGTCCGGTATCGACTACCGCAATGGAAGCGCCGAGTTCGGCATTGCGATTGGCGAAAAGAGTGCGCGTGGCAAAGGGTATGGCACCGAGGCGACACAATTGACACTTGATTACGCTTTTACCGCCCTGGGCCTGAACAACATTTTGCTCACCGTGTATGAGTTCAACCTGGCCGCGAAACGCGTGTACGAAAAGGCCGGATTTCGTGTTATGGGCCGTCGTCGAAAGTCCAAATTCATGGGTGGACAATACTGGGACGAGATCTACATGGATTGTGTGGCTGACGAGTTTGTGAGTCCCGTGCTGGCGACGATATTTACTCCGGACATTCCGAACGGCCAGCGACTCTCGCCTGATCGCCAATTGTCAGGCTAGGCCGTAGACAGTTGCGGGACTGGGTCAGAGCGGTGATCTGAACGTGGTACGACGCAGAAGGGAACGCATCTCTTTGTCAACGGAGAAGGAATCTGAGTGCCAGGGATCGAAGCGCGAAGCGGAGCTGCAGGCGGTGACGGTGGGAGAGGTCAAGCGACTAACCGAACCGATTCAGCTTGTCGACTACGATCCGGACTGGCCGGTTCTCTTCCAGCGAGAGGAGGATCGCATCCGCGCCGTGCTCGGCGATCGCGCTCTGCTGGTCGAACATGTCGGCTCAACCTCGGTCCCAGGGCTTGCAGCCAAACCGCGCATCGACATCCTGCTGGTCGTGATCGACCCCGCCGATGAGGCGGCGTATGTGCCGGCCCTGGAAACGGCCGGCTATATTCTGCGCATCCGAGAGCCTGAGTGGTACGAGCACCGGATGTTCTACGGACCAGACACGGAACTCAACCTCCACGTCTTCTCGATGAATTGCGATGAGGTAGATCGCATGTTGGGCTTCCGCGACCATCTCCGAAGCAACGAGGCCGACCGGCTTCTGTACGAGCGGACTAAGCGCGATCTGGCACAACGGGAATGGCACTACTTGCAGGACTACGCCGACGCCAAAAGCACGGTCGTGGAGGAGATCATTGCTAGGGCAAAGGAGAATACAGAAGTCGGGTCGTAGAGATCACTTCTTACCGCGGTTCTGGAATGCCTTCGGTCGGTTTGTTCGCTGGAACTGACCCGGATTAGTGGCCGACTTCCGGCGTCTGATGGTGAACTTCGGGCGTGTTCTGGTCGACACTATCACTCAGATCAGGACTGAACCGCGTCTCACGCTCATCCTGGTCAGCGTCCAACTGTGTCTCAAAGGCGACGACAAGTCCTTTTCCCTTTCGCTTTGCTTCGTAGAGGGCGATGTCGGCCTGTTGGAGGAGACCTTCAACGCTGACAGCGGGATCGCAGCTGAGTGCGATGCCGATGCTTGCGCCGCTGACCACCTCACGTCCTCCGATAGAGAACGGCGTTGCGATCGCCTTCAAGAGTCGTTCACCGATCTTAACACTCTCGGTCTTCAGATCCTGGCCCACAAGCAGGGCCGTGAACTCGTCACCATGCGGCCGGGCGAGGATATCCGAAGGCCTCAGGATGGCGCGCAAACGACCGGATACGGCTCTCAAGAGCTGATCCCCAGCGGCGTGTCCAAGGCTGTCATTGACAAGCTTGAAATTATCGAGGTCGATAAAGAACATCGCGGCAATCTCGTCTCGTCCCAGCCCGCGCAGCGCGGCCTCTGCGTCTACGGTGAACGCTTCCGTATTCTTCAGACCCGTGAGGTGATCATGACGGGCCTGCCAGGCCATCCGGTCCTGCATTTCCGAACGCTCAGTCACATCGTGGGCGTTGACAACGATGCCGGCGATGGCTGGAGATTCCAGTTGATTGGTCATCACGGCTTCGAGACGACGCCAGTTACCGTCAGCACGTCGATAGCGGAAGAGGATCGGTTCCGAGGGGCCCGATGCCTGAGAAGAGGCGGCAACGGCGGCCGTGACCCGCTCGACATCGTCCGGATGGACGCGGTGGAGGATATCGGTGCCAATCAGGTCACCGGGTCGGTATCCCATGGCCTGCTCAATTGAAGTTCCCACGTACTGCACGATGCCACGGGGATCCAGGATCTCGGTAAAGTCCGAGGCGTGTTGGAGCAGTAGGCTGAAACGCTCTTCTCGATGGCGCAGATTATCGTGAGCGATTTGTAGCTGCCACATGATCCAGGCGACCGTTCCTCCTACCAAAAGACTGACTGCAAGGACGAGGGCCGCGGAAGTGATCGCAATAGACGTAAGATGACCGGCGACGAGCAGCGGTATGACGTAAGCAATGAGAAATGGGGGGATGGCGAAGAGGAGCCCCTGCCAGGAGAATATGAGACCGATCCACAGGAAGATTGCGACGAAGAAGAGACCATATCGGAACGGCTCGGCCGCGGAATAGATGTTGTTCAGGGTCACGAGGGCAAAACTCATGGGGACGACCCACGCGGTGCGTGAACGGGGCCATCGATCCCAGGGGAGAACCCAAACTCCGACGCCGACGCCAACCGCGATGAGGCCAACCAGCACGATGCCGAGTGGTCTTGATTTGGGCAGGTTGCCCAAGTAGCCAGTCATAACGATCATGAGTCCAGCCAGAACCCAGAGCGCTGCCGCGATACGACCAGCCATCTCGTTTGAGATAACGGCGCTGTACTCTACGTTTTCGTGACTTCGCGGCTTGATCAATCGGGCCGCCTCTATTCCGGAGATGGGCACCCTAATGCGTTGTTGTCCCGTCGCACTAGTTGTGAGGAGCGGCTCAACAAGCAATTGGTGCTTGCTATGATGTCATGCGGACCGCCGGTAATTCACCGCGGTGTCTTTTCCCAATGCATTTCTCGACACGCACTGAGAGTCGATGACTTGAGTATGTTCGCCGTCGTTCATACTCGTCCATGGGTTATCGGTCCCAGTCATTGCCGTCCGTGGGGGAGGCGAAGCAGGCGATGTCCGATCAGAAGGAAACATCGCGGTGCTTGGGAAGGTGGCGAAAGCGCAGCCCGAAGTGGAGTTGATGTCGCCTGTAAGAGAATCAGCCGGCTAGTCTTTAATGCGGGCGAGTATGAAACTCTGGTCAACGACGTGCTGTTCATTTTCGACGTGGACCTGATCTATCTGTCGGGATCACCCAACCCACTTCGAAGCGCCAGAAGCATGGCCTGGCTTCGATCCTCTACGTGAAGCTTGGAGAAGATGCTGGAGATATGATTTCCGACGGTCTTCTCGCTGATGAAGAGCGTATCCGCGATCTCTCGATTTCTCATCCCGTGAGCGATGAGGCGAAGCACCTCCAACTCTCGTGGGGTCAACCTACCGAACGACGCTGGTAGGGGGGCGTCAGGCTGCTTGGGATGTGACGCGGACTTTTCAATCTTGCTAAGAACCTTTCGCGCGATCGACGGAGCAAGTAAGACTTCGTTTTGCATCGCGGCGCGGATAGCGCGTAGTAAAGTTCCTCTGTCGGCATCTTTCAAAACGTAGCTGCGAGCGCCCGCTCGAAGCGCCGAAAAAACGGAATCGTCGTCTTCTGACATCGTCAGCACGATGACGCCGACGTGTGGGTGCCGCTCTACAATTCGTCGAGTGGCTTCGACACCACCCATTCCAGGCATTTTCAGGTCCATCAGCACAATGTTCGGTGTGTGTTCGTCGACGAGGCGTAAGACTGCCTCCCCGGTGCCAGCCTCGCCGATGAGCACGATATCGGACGTGCGCGCGATGAGCGCGGCAACCCCCTCCCGAAAGAGCGGGTGGTCATCCGCCAGAACCACGCGGATTCGACGATCTTCGTCACCTGTCACGCGACCTCACCAATGCCCTTTGTCGTTGTTGGCAGCCGGACCGTGACATGTGTTCCCGAGGTAACGCCTCCGGTTACGCGAATCGTTCCGCTAAGGAGTTCGGCTCGCAATCGCATGTTCTCCAGTCCGGTTCCGGATTGACGACGACCGCTGTCGAATGACGGACCGACTCCGTCATCCTCGACTTCGAGCACCACCGAGTCATCAGATTGTGCGAGTCTCACAGTGACGTGGCGAGCACCGGCATGCTTTTGCACGTTGACCAGGGCTTCCTGCGCGATTCGGAACAACGGAACTTCCATTCGCTCCTCGATCTCAATGTTCGAGTCGCGGACGAAATTAATGTCAAGGTAGGTGTCGTGACGTAGGCGATCGATATGCTCCCGAAGAGCCTCCACCAATCCTACCCGGTCGAGAATCGGAGGACGAAGCTCGTATACAAGTCGGCGAATGTCGGTAGACGCCTGGTCGACAAGCTCATAGAGGCGCTCCAGGCTTTCGACCAGCGAAGGCACCTCTTCCTCCGCTTGATCGAGGCACGCCTCGAGCCGAAGCCGAATGCCCGCCAGCACCGGACCGAGTCCGTCGTGCAGGTCTCGTTGGATACGGCGACGTTCTTCCTCCTGCGCGATCATGAGCAACTCTCGTGAGCGGTGGACCTCTTCCAGGCTTACGCGCAAACGTGAATTGAGGGAGACTGCTTCGACTGCGGACCCGGCCTGACTTGCCAATCCACGAACGAGGCGATAATCCGCGGGTGCGAATGGTTCGCCGGTGCCCCGAGTGGAGAGACATAGGGCGCCCACCAGTGCTCCACGGTGCGCCAGTGGAACTATGAGCGCCACATTGAACTGACCGAGCACGCGGTGAAACGCGCTGCCGGAGTCAAAGGAATCAACTGACAACCCTTCTGCTCGTTGCGTGGACCCGTCGCGCAGAATCGCGATCGCGTCGGGATCTTGGATCTCGGGGATCGCCGTCGCCCACCCATGAGCTGCTCCCAGACGAATCAGGTCGCCGTCGATGAGCAGAATGGCCGCGCTTCGAAGCTTCAGCGCCCGCGTGATGGTTTCGGCGATCGTGGGAAGCACGGCGTCAATGGCCAGTGTCTCCTCCAATCTCGACCCTAAACGACTGATCACCGCATACGGATCGTCCCGCTCGCCGTAGATGATTCGCGCAATAACGCGTTGAAGGTATGTTCTCAGCGGCTGAAACAGGACGGCGGCTATCCCGGTCGCCACGACCGATAGGAGGAGGCTCTGGCGAGGAAGAAGAAACGTTCCGACGCCACCGACGACCAGAACGTTGAGAACGACGATCGACACGGTCAGCGAACCGTACAACAGTGAACGGTCGATGATCGCGTCAATGTTCCACAACCGGTGGCGAAGTATTGCCACCCCGGCGGCGATGGGGATCCCGGCAAAGGTAAGCCGCGCAACGTCGAGCGTCATGTACATCGAATGATCTGTCAGAGCGACGACGACGGCCAACAGAAAGCTTGCCGCGATAAGCGCTGCCGCAGTGAAGAACAATTTGAGTTGCCGGCGTTCCGTACCCGTGGAGCGATGCAATCGAAGAAAGAGTGATATGGTCGCCAGAAGCCCGCAAATCGGCAGCAGTAACAACACGAATCCGGCCGCGTTCAACACGGCACCGGGTGTCCCGTGAAGGCCAAACGGGTTGTCGATTGAAGTGAATCCCGGATTGGGAAGATGTCCGGGCGAGAATGCGACCTCCAGCGTCGTGAGGATCATTGCACCAATCGCCAGTTTTGCGAGCATGCGCCACACGGGTGACGGTACTGTTCCGGTTGGAAAGAGGAGCGGAATAAAGGTGGTGATCAGAAATACCGGAGGAATGGTGAGCCAGGCAGCCACCCAGGCAGAGGTCGTCGCACCCGGCATCGTTCCAGGCGCGGCGGCGAGCGCGTCCAGTGCGTACGTCCGAGCGCAGCCGACTCCGATGTATGCCAAGCCCGCCGCACTAAATACCCACGCGATGAGGTTCGTGGGCTGGTGAACCGCGATCATCATGCCCACCGTCGAAAACGCCAGGAAGATGATCAAGAGCGTGATGATCGGGAACGCTGAATCGGTCGCTGGGTGCCGGCTCACACGAAGGAGTGCGATCGTAATCGCAAAGAGCGCGACGGAGCAGCCCCAACTGATTCGGGCGAGGAGGGTACCGATCGCCCTCCTCGCCTCCCTGCCGGACGTCACGTTTGCGTAACTACCGTTCATCCTCAGGTATTTGTGCACGCCGTCGCTCTCCTGTGGATCTCGTTCGTCCACCTTTCATACCACGCGAGAACATGGGATCGACGAGAGTGTACTCGATGATCCGATCCTCGTATGACACGCTTTGACATTCGTGACCGGGACATGTCCGTGTTACGCGATGTCCGGTCGAACGCTAGACGGCGCGAGCGGACTGGCCAATTGCCGAGTTCGAAATAGTAGCCCCATCGAGAGAGGCAGGAGAGACAGGGACATGACGAAGATGATGAACGTACCAACAAGGATGCCGACCGCGGCGAGCGTACCGAGAGCAGCCGTCGCCAACGCGCTCCATCTCAGAATTCCCGCGCGATAGCAGGCGATGCACGTGGTCACCCACGATCCTGTGGTGAGGAGCGCAAACGGCAAGAAGAGTCCCTGAAAGTGCACGTTCGCGAAGAGAAGCGCGATGTTCGTCGCCAACAATGTGGCGCCCAAGATTGCCGAACCGGCTGCCCATCTCGATAGGTTGTGGCCGTTGGTTGCACTTAACGCTCTCGAGAGCAACGCCAATCCAATCGCCGCGATCGCGGCGCCGCAGAAGAGGCCGAGCGCCAGCGTCGCCCGTTGCCGTGGCGGCATGTCGGATGCTGGATCGATACTCCCCAGTAAGGCAGGCGCGATCGCCGTACGCCAGACGAGCTGGGCGACGATGCTCCCAATAAGTGCGGTCGCCGCGACTCGGGCGGGACGAGCCTCGAGTCGCTGACCTGAAGATGATGCTCTCATACTCTGCTCCTTTCGTGAGCGATCTGGTGCCGTTGGATCCGTGCGATGTATCCCAGTAGATCACTGGCACAGCACCGTGAGCATGAGGGCGTGGCCCTGTTTTTCGCCCGAGATTGCGTGCGAGTCCGTTGACACGTAGTGGCGTGCCCCCAGGGAGCGCTGAAGTCTCATCTTCCCGGGGCATGACCCGTCGAGGGATCGAGACGGCACTTGTCGGCCGGGCCGCTCCGGCGACATTGACATTCAGTAAGAACTGGCGGGATCCAAGTGCTGCGATCCCGCCAGTCGGTTGTGTGGATTACCGGCTTAGTTGGCCGGGCTGTTCCTCTTGATGAAGCCGAGAATGCGATCCCAGGCATCGGCGCACGCCTCTTTGTGTTCCTCAAAGCGGCGATCGAAGAAGCTGTGTGGCGCTCCTTCGTAGGTCTTGAACGCATGCTCTTTCCCAGCGGCGGTCAGCGCCTCGTCGAACTCGTCGATCGAGCTCTGAGGAATGCCCTGATCGGCGCCGCCGAAAAGCCCGAGCAACGGAGCAGTGTACTCGTTGACCCGGTCGACTGGTGCTGGGGTTCCGTCGCGGGTCGGTCCGGTCGGCCGGCCGTAGAATCCGACGGCACCAGCAAGTCCGTGCCCATTTGCCGCCTGATGCCATGAGTTGCTGCCACCGAAGCAGAAGCCGACGGTGAAGATTGTCTTGACCGCACCACCGTCGTCGGATCGCAGATACTCGATCGCGGCAGCGGTATCCTGGCTGATCTGGTCGGCTTTGGTCTGAGCCACGTGTGTTTGCCAATCGAAGTCATCGCCACGGGCTTCGCCGCGGCCTACTCCGGCCGTTCGTCCAAAATAGTCGACGGCAATGGAGTCGTAGCCGTTCTCGGCGAAGCGTTCGGTAAGCTCTTCATAGTAATGGTGGAGGCCGCGAATATCCGGCAGGATGACGACGCCGACACCGGTTGGTTTGGCCGCGCGAGCCGCGAAAGCCGCGAACTTGGCGCCGTCGGCCGCCTGTAACGTGAGCCCGTGGGTGTCGAGCGCACCCCCTTTGATTGGGGCAATGGGTGGACGCGCGCCAGAGTCAAAGCACATATAGCTTTCCTTTCTTCCACAAAAGTGAACCTGATGATCACGATCAATCTATCGTGATCGTTGTTACCGCGAGCGCCGGAAACCGATTTCCGGCATCGAAGATGCGGCTCTACAGGTGCGATACCTATTGAGGTGCTCCGAGAATCGTAGCGTGCTTGTTTCAATGGCACAAGGAGCGGCTGGCCGTCAGACAACGGAGCGGGGCCCCGTCGGGCCCCATCGAGGGTCATGGTTGGATCGTGGCCGTAGTCTCGTTCAGGCGAGTGAATAGCGGCGGGTGGCGAGGTAGCCGGCTCGGGCCGCGGTCACCAGGCTTCGCGTGCAGACCATCACCAGCGCCATCAGGACGAACGCGGTTCGCCAGGCGTCCGCACCGGTGATCAAATGCTGGATCGAGAAGTCCCGGATCTGGCTTGACCACGCGTTCTCAGCACCCCAGGCGAAGAGCATGCGCCCACCGATCACGATCGACCAGACGACGACATAGCCAATGCCCGCCCGTGTGATGACCGTTCCTCCATCGTTGCGCCCCACCTCTACCAACGAAGCAGCGATGATGCCGAAGACCAAACCGGCCGTGATCCCCACCAGATCGAGCGTGACGTCGTTGCCGATCGTCGGTGCTCCTGGCAGGAAGTAGGCGCCGGCCACAGCCACCAACCCGAACGGTAGGAGCAGCTTGCGTGGATCCCATCGTCGCGTCCCGTACTGCGTCAAAATCATGAGAGCCAAAAGTCCGAGATTGAGTGCGATATCCGTGGTGCTCATCTTGAAATCCTTTCTCGCCAGTCAGTTGATACGGTGCAAGTTGATTAGCTAGCTACCGCGATCTCACGAATCGCAGTTCGTCGAAACAGGTAGACGCCGTAGATTAGAAGCAAGGTATCCTGGCCAACCATTAGACCGATCTTGGCGCCGAGCGGCAGGTTGGTGAGCTGCAGCGTGAAATCGGTCAGGAAGTGAAGGATGATGAGTGGCCAGATCGTGTTGGTCCGTAATCGCAGCACCGAGTAGCCCACGCCGAAACAGAAGACGCCGATCGCTTGCGACAGAACCATCATCGGATTGTCCCGGAACAGAATGTTCTCAAGGTGCATCAACCCGAAGAACAGCGACGAGATGACCACCGCGCGGCCAGTACCAGTGTCCAGGAAGAGCCGCAGCAGCACGCCGCGGTACATCGCCTCCTCAAAGAGTCCGGTCGCCAGATATCCGCTGACCATTAGCGCCATCATCGCGACACTCGTCCCGTGAACGCCGCCCAAAATGGGCAGAAGCGCCAGAATCGCTGGGAAGATCAGCAGCCGCAGGTGCCTCCACTCGGCCGTCCCGACGAAGCCGATCTCTCGCGACCAGTCGCTTTGGTATAGGAGTGCCGCCCAGATTGTCGCGACGATCAGCGTCAGAATCCCGCTCTGCACGTATCCTGAGACGTCGGGAAAGAGCAACTGGAAGACGGCTGCACCGGCAACGAAGAAGCCCGCGTGTCCGCCCACGAGCGCGCTGCTCGCGAGACGCCGGTGATTCCGCGCCCAGAACCAAAACCCACCATTTTGCCTGATCTGCACCGTGGTGTTTGCCGCTGTCATCCTCTTCTCCTCTCACACAAGCGCTTCGTCGATTCGTTGTGTACAGCTTAGATTTCTGACGTCGACGCCACATCGGGCGAGTGACGCAGACAGAGGTGCGATAAAGGTCGCTGCTGACATGCGACGAATGACGTAGACGCCGCGGGATTGAAATGCTGCATCCCCAAGTTTGCGGGGCCTGGCGCTCTTCGCGGACAATTCGGTAAGGAGGATGTCTATGTCTAACGTTCAACTCAAGTCGGTTGCGCGCGCTGTTGGTGGCCTGCCGCTAGCCGGCGGTGGATCGGCTCAATCGCCGTTTTGCTGTTGAAGGGGAGTGGTGTGTTCGGGATCCGCGCCCTTACGCAAGAGGTGATCGGACGCGGCACGTCCCATCATAATGCGGCTTAGGGTCTGTTCCGCAGGCGACCGGGACTGCGCATTCTCAGCGCCGAAGACGTGCTTGCCGAGCCCCCAGATCCATTCAGAAGGGTGCCCATTTCATGCCATTTTGCGATCCACCGCATCGACTTCATGCGATCATGGCCGGAAACGGCAATCCATATATCTATCTCACGTGTCAGCGGCTCCGGATCCTCAACGCATTGCGCGATCAGCCGACGCTGGATGATCTCGCCACATCCGTGCAGCTTACCCGTGAAGATCTCTCAGCCGAATTGCAGCCGCTTCGTGATGCCCACCTCATAACTGAGGCTGGGGGCCGGTTGAAGCCCACGTTTCTGATCGCGAATCGTGACGAGACTCAACGGGTGGATGCCCATGCCGCCCGGATCGGAGAGCGGATTGCTGAGTGCGATCTGGGGCAGCAGTCAACAATCGCCGCGGCGTTTGGCCAGCTCGCGGTAAGTAACACCACGACATGGGACGAAATCTCTTTCCTCCTGATCGGGGACCGTATTCTCGATGTGGGTCTGCTCGACGCACTTGCTCGCGAAGGGACGTTGATGCCTTCAGCGCCGGCCCGGCCGAGTCCTGACAATCCGGAAGCGCGCTATTACTGTTGGATGATTGAGGGTGAGCACGATCATCTCGGGCGATATGGTCAGCGCACTACGAAGCTGCCGCGAGACGGCTGGGAACTGATTACCTTCGGCCAGTACACCATCGGCGACGAACCAATCGCCGAACGGGAATGGCTGGAGCGAGTTGCTCCTGCCTTCGTCGAAGCGGATTCCGAGCGAACTCCCACCGATGTGGCTCGACATCTGCGGCTTCCGCTTATCGACTGTGCCGATGCCGAATACTGGTGGAGCTTTGCGCGCGGGGTCGCAGACGATCTACTATCGGTCTACCTGAACGCGCAACGCGACCTCGATCGACTGTATGCCAGCCTGGGTGCGAGTGACTATCTGACTGACGGGTTCGGCGAGTTTTTCTGTTGGTATGACCATCTGGCCTATGCCCACGCGATCGATGCCCTGGCGGCAGCTGGCGCGGTGACCATCCCTGAGCGGCGTTTCACAGGCGCCGTGTGGCAAGAGGTGCCACAGGCAACCAGTTTCTGAGCGCGGAAGGCTGGCTGCCGGTCGACTTCTTGACTTCAGTTTGAAAGGCGATCCCGCGCCGAAGAGAAGCGATCCCCATTTTCGGCCTCCAGCGCGCTATTGCGCGGAGTCCTGGCTGTATCGACGATGGTTGAGAGAATGAGATCGGCGTTGATTCCTTTGTCGAGGAAGACCCGCGTGCCCGCTTTTTTCGCGGCCATGCGCCATTGCGACGCGGTGGACAGGACGATGATTGCCGAAAAGCCAGTCTGAACGAGTTGGGAAATGGCGCCTAGGCCATCCGACTCCAATGGCAGCATCACGTCGAGCAAGATCACGTCCGGCTGCTGAGCCTGTGCCAGATCGAGCAGTGCCCGGGCGGAGGACGCTTCAGCGAGGATGTGGATCCGGGGGTGAGTTTGTAATAACGCCCTCAGCGCCTGACGCACTCTCCGGTCGCTGTCGGCGATGATAATACGAATGCATTCACCATTGGTCCGTGGTTCGGCCGCCTCGTTCATGACATCCTCGCGCGTTACCTGGCGTCGGATTGTTCCGTGCCGAATACCAGTAGATCACGGCAAGATGTGCCCTTTCCAGCCGAGTATGACGTAGGGAGAGATGCGACATATGACGTAGACGCGGTCTATTTTGGGCCGTCGACGAGCCCTTCACGCACGGCGAAGAGGGCCGCTTGTGTGCGCGATGCCAGGCCGAGTTTGCTCAGGATGTTGCTGACGTGGGTACGCGCTGTCCGCTCATTGATTCCGAGCTCGAGCGCGATCTCCTTATTCGCCTGACCCTGGGCCACCAATCTGAGTACGTCTCGCTCGCGTTCGGTTAAGTCATCGAGTGGGTTGGTTTGCTTTGACGCGCGCAGTGAGCGCATCAGACCGGCCGCCACGGCCGGATTCAGGTGCATTTCCCCCCGATGAGCCGCGCGGACCGCCGCCGCGACCTCGTCCGCTTCGGCGTCTTTCAGCAGGTAGCCCGTTGCTCCAGCTTCCAGCGCGGCCTGAACCTTCTCCTCCTCGATGAAGCTGGTCAGCGCCACCACCTCGACGAGCGGGAACTCAGCTTTGATGGCGGCCGTGGCGGCGATGCCGTCCATCACCGGCATCAGGAGGTCCATCAGCACCACGTCGACAGGCGTACCAGCATGTTCGAGCCGTCGGAGCTGCTCCAGTGCCTGCTGGCCGTTGGACGCCTCTCCGACCACGTTGATATCGGAGATCAGTCCCATGAATGCGCGTATGCCGCGGCGAACAATCGAATGATCGTCGACGATCAGCAATTGAATTGGAGCCTGGTCAACGCATGCGTCCGACATCATTGTCAATCTTCTTGCTTGAGGTAGGCATCGGACGGAAGTACAACTCGAACGATGGTACCCTTGCCCGGCGAACTCTGGATCGATAGTTCGGCACCGATGGACACGGCGCGTTCGGCCATGGTGCGAAGACCAAGGTGTCCGGGTGATGCCCTCGCGGTATCGAAACCGTTGCCGTCGTCGCTGATCTCGAACAGCAGCGCTCCGTCTTCCTGCTGGCAAAGGCGCACGCACGCCGACTCGGGAGCCGCATGCTTGACGCTGTTGTGCAATGCCTCGAGCGCGATGCGGTACAGATGTTCCTCAACTTTCACCGACAGCGTCAGGCGTTCGTCGGGCATGTCGACCTCGATGTCGATTGCTTCGCGGGCGCTCAGCGCGGTGGCCTGCTTCCGGATAGCCCGTGAGAGACCTTCCTCGGCAAGTGCGTCCGGACGCAGTTCGAAGATGAGCGCCCGCATCTCGGCAAGCGCTCCCCGTGTCAGTGCCTGGACGTCGGCGATGCTGCGGCCAAGCGGACCGGCTGGATCGAGCCCGGTTTGGGCGAAGGCAAGTTCCGCCGCACGAGCGTGCAGCGTTGTTGAGAAGAGGGCCTGGGTGACCGAATCGTGCAACTCCCGTGAAAGCCGCTGGCGTTCCTCCAGCGCCGCTGACGTTTGGACCTGTTTGACGAGCCGTGCGTTGGTGATCGCGACGGCGGCCTGGTTGGCGATCGCCATCGCCAGATCGGCATGATGTTCGGTGAAATGCCCCGGCTCGACATGCGAGAGACTGATCATCCCGATGGTGCGGTCCTGATAGACGAGCGGGATGCGCATCCAGGAGTGACTGTATCCAAACCGCCCGCCGACGGCGGACCGGTAGCTACGCGCGTGTTCGCTCTGATCTCGCTCGTCTTGCACGTCGGAGACAATTGCAGGCCGCGGCGGCGCATCGACCCAGCCAACGAGCTCGCGTCGGATTCTTAGGCCAGTTTCGATGGGATACCCTGCCGGTGCGCGGTCGGCCATCATGGTCAGGCCATCCCGCTCGAGCAACCAGATCGAAGCGCCGGAGCAACCGGTGACGCGATCTAGCTGGGATAGGATCAGATCCAGCAGTGGATTGATCTCGAGCACCGACGTGATCAGGCGCGACACCTCTAGAAGGGTCGAAAGTTCCTGCGCCGGATCGAGATGACTGGCCATCGGGCTAACCGCGTTCTCATGGTTGAACTCGCTGGCGGAGGCATCGTCGCGCGTCGTGATGATTTTTACCATTGTGCTCCGCTAGATGGTTAGAGCGTATTCCTGAACTCAAGCGTCTTTCAGTGCCGTCACCCGAGATCATCACGATCCGACACCGGATTGATGATCGGATCACTTTCGATGAAATCGCTAGAATCCGGAGTAACACTGGCGCCTATTTTGCGCAATTGAAACACATCTTGTCGATACCGCGCCCTGGAGCGCCTGTGGACCGTGATGGAGGCGATGCGTCTCAATAATATGGGTGAACTTGCTGGTCGTGTACCGCCAGTTTCGTTGGCAACTGGCGGGAGCGGGCCGAGATCCGGAAGCCTGATCTGATGGTGTGCCGTGCGCGACCGCGACGCTCGCCCGTAGTGAGAGTAGGGAAAGACCGCCGCATCCTGGTGATACGGCGGTCATCCGCGTGGAACGCCAATGTTGTTGAGAAGGACATCACTACCGATCGAGAGCGATGTCCTTCTCGGACCGACTACGGGATCCAGTTCTTACTGATGACCGCGTCGTCAGCGTAGATCACCGTATTGGCCGGGCTGATGTTGTCGGTATAGTTCGCCAGACTCCACTGCTGATTATCGCTCGTGGTTGTCTGAAGTCCCTGGAGATCGAAGAGTTTCACTCCATCTTGCCAGATCGTGATCTGACCGTTGGAGCCGGTCGAGCGGACGAAGTAGGTCTCGATGTGCACCCAGCGGCCCACGGGGAGATCGACTTGTGACGCGGCCGAGTAGGACTTGTTATGCATTGCATCCCAGAGATAGAAGTACATGTTGCCGTTCGAGCGGTTGCCGACGTTGACGACCCACATTGGATCAACTGAGCCGTTGCTCGCCTTGCTCTTGAACTGCAGTACGTTCCACCATTGGTCGGTCGTGTAATTCTGCGGGAAGTAATACCAGACGCTGTAATACGCGCTCGCCGGAAGCGAATTGCCGTCGGGATCGTTCCACCGGAAGATACGCGCTGCTTGGGTCGTGTTGCTAGCATTGGTGATTGACATCTTCAACGAAGATGTTCCAGAGTGTGCTACGTCTTTGCTGACGGAAACTGAACCAGTTCCTGTGTTGAAAACGGCTTCTCCATATTGTCCCTCGGTCCACTGATTCAAATTGCCGGTTTCGGTATCGGCCGACCAGATTGTTCCAGTCGAAGCGATTGGCTCAACGACCGGGGCCGGCGTCGGGACTGGCGTGGCCGCAGGCGTCGGGACCGGTGTGGTCACAGGCGTCGGGACCGGTGTCGTCACGGGCGTCGGGATTGCGTCACAGGCGTCGGGACCGGTGTGGTCACAGGCGTCGGGACTGGTGTCGTTACCGGAGTCGCTGCAGGTAGCCACCACGGTGTTGTTGTCGGCACGGGAGTCGTTGACGGTACCCACCATGGAGTTGTTGTCGGGACGGGGGTCACTACAGGTGCCGGTGTGGTCACAGGCGTTACCACTGGTGCTGGTGTGGTCACAGGCGTTACCACTGGTGCTGGTGTGGTCACAGGCGTTACCACTGGTGCTGGTGTCGCTACCGGGGTGGTGCCCTGTCCAGTACCGGAGAGTTCAATTTGATCGACATAAACAACTGGTTGACTGCTACCGGTCCATTCATGCAGAACGACGTGCCCGATCATAGAGCTCGATGCTCCAAGATTGCTCAACGGAATCGAATAGGTCTTCCATTGGTTGCGCACGGGTTGTCCGCCAAAATTGTCGAGTGAGACTGGGTTGGACAAGTTCTGGCCACTGGGGTCACGAAGGTATACCGCGTACTCCTGGTTGTTTCGTGACGCCTTCAGGGCGAAGGTCAACTGTCCATAGTCGGCGCCATTGACGCCGGTGTCGCTACGGATGTCGAGACCAGCCCAGGCGCCAGTTGCCTTATAGCTGATCGCGTCGCGTCCAGTGTAGACGCCGTTTGTGTAGGTGTAGCTAACCCTTGCGTCCCAAGACTGGTCGTACCAGCCGGGAGCGAGAGAGTCGCCATAGACGACGAACCCAGCGACACTTGCGCTGGATCCCGTAGCAGCTGAACTACCTGATGACGTCCAATTGCTACGTGCTGCGGTAGCCGGAACAAATGCAAGAACCATGACAAGTACCGCGACAATAGCAAACATCTTTCGGTGAAGTTGCCGACGCATGATAATAGCCTTCCACGCTTCGCAGACACAAAATCACGGACTCCCCTCGAATCGGCCTGAGTCCGTGCTTTACATGCGCTGCTTCATTCGCTTCGGTAGCCGGGCTGACTGCTTAAGTCCCCTAGCTTTGCGTCCCCACCTCACAGCGGGTTTGCCTTTTCGGTCGATTCACGTGGCACATTCAGTTGTTAGTTTCAGTGTCGCTTTTGACAGTCAGGCATTACAGGTCCCATCGGTCCGAGGTGAGGCTGCCAAGGGTCATGGTCCAAATTGGGAGTATTGGCCTGTCGGCAACAAAAAGAGACGAAACTTGCTAAAAGCGGTAAGAATCGCACGATGATTCGCTTCAGAATGATCCAAGCGTTCGGAAGTTCCGATCATCAGCGCTGATGATCGGCTTTGACGACCGCGGGGAGCTGGCCTTGACCCGTTCAACCACATGCTGATCAGAGTTCGTCACTTTTGCTATTTCGTGCCTGTGAGGCACCGGATCCAGCAGCCGGAACGCCGGTTGTAATCGCCTTCCAGGCAGCTGACTTTGCCGTGCCCATAGGCTTGGGAATCAGTGATGCAACTATGTTAGATTCGGATGCTCATTCGAGCCGACGCAGGAGCCGGAATCGCCGCAGGAGTAAACGTATGAACGAGACCGAGACGGACAATGACGATCGTCCAGTCGCAAACATAGTCGGAGAAAAAGTATCGCTCGGCCCGTTACGACGGGGCTCGATCTCACTTTATCAGCGCTGGATGAATGACTTTGAGACGATGCGCGGCTATGACATGCTTCGCCCGCTGACAGAGAACGCCATCGAAAGCTGGTTCGAGCGGGCGAGCACCTCCGATAGCCACGTCCTGTTTACCTTGTACGAACGAGCGACCCATCGGCCGATAGGACACACTGGACTGCTCCGCGTCGACCGGGGTCATCGCAATGGTGAGTTCGATCTTTTCATCGGCGAGCCGGACTGCCGTGGTAGGGGATATGGCAGCGAGGCGACACGGCTTGTGCTCGACTATGCCTTCAACGGTCTCGGTCTCCAGAGCGTCTATCTTCGCGTACTGGAGTTCAATCTTCCTGGAATCCGAGCCTATGAGAAGGCAGGATTTCGTGAAGCCGGACGGCTCCGCCAAAACTGGTTTGTGGGTGGAAAGTTCTGGGATCTCGTCTATATGGACTGCGTGGTCGGCGAGTTTGTGCGCCAGGTAATACGAGAATTTATTTCTTGACAAAAAAACTCCTTATCAACAAATCTTCCCATGAGGCGAATCAAGGCTCAGCCTGACGCCCGATCTCGTCACGGCTTCACGCCATCGTGATTCGTGTCCACGCATGTCGAGCAGCCAGACCGGCGACGACTGCTCCATAGGCGAAACAGAAAGGTTGCAGTCCGTGTGGAGAGATCCATCCAAGTATTAGTACCTCACCGGCGATCCAGCCCATCAGGATTGCACCGGCCGCGAACGAGGCCATCATGCCCCATGATTCACGTTGCCAGAGGCCGTAGGCTGCCACGAGTTGACTGCCACCAACCGCGATGGCGAGGAGAAGCCCGGGAATGACGAAATTGCTGAATGGGGTCCCGTCCAGCACCTCGGATTTCATACCCAGTACGTCACCGGCCACTCCCACAGCCAGAATTACGCCGCACGCAATGGCCATGGCCCCCATGAACAGCTCAAGTGTTATCAATGTCGCGCGGTCCATGTCACGTGTTTTCATCTGACGTGCTCACTCTCCAAAGCGGCACAACGATATGCCACTCTTTCATCCGCTAGAAAGCTGCTGTCGTATTTCCCGGCTGGCGAGCCCGAGTTCCATCAACCCGACGATGAAGTACACGAGCTGATAGCCAAACATCACGGCATCGCTTGATCCGACGATCACCATTTCTCCAATGATCCAGCCCATCAGAACACCGCCGGCAACAGCGGTTGCCAGCAGGTACAAATCTCTCCGGCCGAAGCTGGATAGGAGTGCAATAAACTGGCTTCCTCCGACAACGGTAGCGAGAATAACTCCAGGAACGACATAGTCGGAGAAGAAGCTGTTCGTTAGCCACTCCGAAGGAAACGTGATCGTGCCTGCGATCAGTGCCAGCCCACCAGCGATCGCGCTCAGTGACGCGAAAATCTGGAGCGCGGGGAGTGCGATCGCATTCGCTCCTCGTGAACCCACGCTTCACCTCCGACCATATCTGGGCATCCGAGACTACTGCCTCCATCTCACACACGTGATAGCCTGTTTCCCATCGACAGCGCGTGATAATTGTCCTGCAATCGCAACAGATTCGTGGCAGAAATCAGTGAGGAACCAAGCACTGGACCTTCAGCAGTGAACAGGGAAATGGTGAGCATGACTGACGGTCTTCCAGTCCGGCGTTCAGGAAAGGTTCTGCTGGTGAACCAGGATCAGCAGCTGCTCCTCTTCCGTGCCAACGAACTGCTGCCGGAAGGTGGACAACGCGAGTTCTGGTTTCCGGTGGGCGGCGGAGCCGAGGGAGATGAGGGATTCGCCGAATGTGCCGCGCGGGAGTTGATCGAGGAGACCGGGCTGCACCTTCCTTCGGAGCGTCTCGGACCGGTCGTCGCGGTGCGGCGCGGATCGTTCCGTTTCGAAGGTCGCGATATCTGGTCCGACGAGCGGTATTTCTTCGTGTCGATTGCCAGCCACAACGTGGACGTTTCAGGCTTCACTGAGCTGGAACAGCAGATCGTGACGACGCATCACTGGTGGTCGATGTCAGAGCTTCGGCAGACCGAGCAACTCGTCTTCCCCAGTCCACATGAGCTTGCGTCACTCGTGCTGCGCCTGATCGGTACGGGACCAATCGAGCAACCGATCGAGTTGTCCTGGTAGGTCGCGACGTGAGATCGGATCTCCTGGGAAGTCGAGAATCACGATGCTCGCTGTGGCCGCGAGGGGCGAGCAGACGGCGACGATCCTCGCAATTACGCGGTCGATTCTCGCGTAAATTGAGCTGACGTCGATCTCCCTTGGCCGATTATCGTGTCGCTCTGCCCAGAGCGTCGCCGCGACCAAGCCAGAATAGACGAATCGTTTCCTTGGCAGTCGAAGTCATTTTGGGGGTGATGCACCGATCGGAGCAGCGCCCGGTGACCGGCCTTCTTAGCCAGGTGCTCCAAATGCCCTGGTTATCGCAAGGTCATCGCTCACGTTCTTGGCGCCGAAGATTGGTAAGAGATTGGTAAGTGCCGCCTACTATCCTCTTCGTGAGAACTGGTGTCGTCACCGCCCACATTGGTGAACTGATCAGATTGACTCCTCCGGTTAGCGGTACCAGCTTTGTCGGCACCATCCATGGTACCGAAGGCTTCGGTTCTTCCGTCACCGGCGTCGGGGGAGTCTCGATTAGAACCAGGCCGCGCGCCCGCGGTTTCCGACGGAGCTGAACTGAATTCGCTACGTCGACGAGAGAAAGGTCATTGTTTTGGACATGGACATAAACACGAAAGCACTTCAACCTCAGGCTGCAACCAGGAGCCGACTGACACACCGGCCGAGCCGAATCATGCGCCTCGTGTTTCGGATCCCGCGTCTGGCCTATGATCTCAACGTGGGTTGGCTATTTGGGCATCGTATCGTCCTGATCGTGCACCGGGGAAGGAAGAGCGGCCGGATCTATCGAACCGCACTCGAGGCGGTTCGCTACGAACCTGCTACCCGAACGAGCATCGTCATATCCGCCTGGGGTGAGCGCAGTGACTGGTTTCGCAATATCCGAGCGCGGACGGCGATCGAGATCCAGACCGGTCATGATCGCTATGTGCCCGAGCAGCACATCCTATCGCTGGACGAGACCGACGCTGAACTGACCCGGTATGTCGCTGAGCACCGCTTCTTAGCCAAGATCCTGGGCCGGGTCTTTGGTTTTCGGCTCGATGCGGGACCGGATGTACGCCGGGCGTTTGCGGAGTCGGTTCGCATGGTGGCATTTCGACCGCCGTCAGATCGCCAATCGACTCGGTAGACGAGAATCCGTCGGCGCTTGTTCGGTTGATCGCCGGCCGCTAGTCGTCCAGTTGTCCTCACGAGACGACGCTATCACGCTGTCGCGACCGCAGTGACGGCTTTGCGAATCCGGTCGTCATCGCTATGCTGATGCGAGAATGAATGATTGCCTCACGCCTAGTCATGGACGTCGTTGAGTGGCTGGGGTCGTGGCGGCGAATTTCGCGTGAGGTCGTGTCAGCGACACAACGGGATGGAGAGCGGATGGATTTGCTCGATCGGATGTTGGGACACGATGGCTGGGCGACGACACAGCTCCTGGAGCTGTGCCGAACCCTAACCGACGCGCAGCTCGATCAAGAGTTCGACGTCGGACACCGCAGCCTGCGCGAGACTCTCGACCACATGATCTACGTTATTGATTTCTGGACCGGGTGGATGACTGGGCGACCTGTCGATCACGACCGGACCACACAACAGTATGATCGTTCGATCGCCTCGCTCATTGAACGTCATGAGCGCTACCAGCCGAACTTTGCGGAGACCGCTCGCCGCGTACGTGACGAGCAGCGTCTGGATGACACCTTCATGGACCACTATTCCGTTCGCCAGTCGCTCGGCGCCACCATCATCCAGCTTCTTGATCACAACGTGCAGCACCGGAGCGACGTGCGGCATATGCTCGAACGCCTTGGAGTACCAGATCTATGGGACTACGATCCCCAAGAGTGGGAGCATGCCACACGGCTTGTCTAAAGCGGTCTGCAAAACCGTTGGCCAAGAAATGGAGAGACTACTCCTGGTCATGCTAACGCCGCAGCCGAAGCATCTCCTCCATCGCAACCGATCGATACGGCGAGCGTGGAGGCGGGGAGATCCTTCGCTGAGGCTCAGGATGACGCTAGACATACCTCGACCGGTGTTGGGTAATCTTGATGCAATTCGGTGTAATCAGAAATGAGCTCACTCTGTAGCGACGTCAGGCTGGCGCGGTAGTCCGCGCAGGCGCGATATGCCGGCGGACGCGAGACTGTTCACTACCGCTGCCTGGAGGCATGGCGCCGCTGATGCCCGTCGGTCTGCTAACGTGGGATGCGGAGGACTGCGAAAGCGGCCAGCACCGCAAGGAGTAGCCAAACGCCGACGATTACCGCCGCGGCTAACCAGTTTGTCGGCCGAGAAGTCATATTGTGCGATCGGGCGCTCTCGCGGTGCTCAGCTAACACGTGAGCGGGGATCAAACGTCGGGCGATAAGAATGAAGAGCGGGACGAGCAGCAGGTCGTCGAGGTAGCCGATGACCGGGATGAAGTCGGGGATGAGATCTATAGGGCTAAAGAGGTAGCCCAGGGCAATGGCCGCAAAGGCACGGGCGTACCATGGCACGCGCGGATCCCTATAGGCGAGATAAAGGGCATGTCCCTCGCTTTTGATCTGGCGCACCTGTGCTTTCCACCGGGAGATGAGGTTCATCTTAGGAGGTATCGCGTCCTCCTTACTCCTCCTCATGCCAGATTGCCCAGCCCTCCTTGAAGCCGTAATAGACGATCACGAGTCCGGCTAGAGGATCCGCCCACCACCAGCCAGCCGTCGCGTTGAGGATGAGCCCCACCAATACCGCACCAGCAAGATACGCGTCGATGACTGTGACGTGCGCTTCTGTCGTCAGCACTGGATTTCGCAATCGGCGTCCGGTTCTCTGCTTGCCGTACGCAAGAATCAACATGATGACGAACGTCGCTGCGAGCCAGATAATGCCGCCGGTGGACTTGTCGGGATGGTTTGCTCGAATCAGTGTGTAGACAATTTGTCCCAGGATGTAGGCTGCCAGGGCGAAAAATGCGATCCCGATCATGCGCAGCGCGCGGTGCTCGCGTGCCTCGTGAACACCCTTGAGCTGCCAGACGACCACCACCGACGCGAATATCTCGATCAGGGAGTCGAGCCCGAATCCAGCCAGCGCCACCGACCCGGCCGCCACGGCGGCCGTGATGACAATCACAGAGCCAATGACGTTCCAGCCCAGGGTCGCGTATTCAAGGAGCAGGCCACGCCGGATCAGCGAAACTGCCGTCTCTGCATCGATTTCTGGCGCGCGTTTCGCACTTGACACCACTCAGCTTTCCCCTCTGCCATTCGTCGAACCATCTTCTTTGACTACTGCTGTCAGACGTCACATCGACAATGCTATCTGAGATCGTGATTGACGCGAATCCGGCACCATGGGACGATGATAAATTCGTTTTGAGCTTGATGGGAGAACAGATGACTGAGATAAGCGCTAGTCCCTCGTCAGAAGGATCGAATGAAGAGGTACGACGGCTTTGGGATCAGAAAGCCGCTTTCTGGGATGAACGCTATGGTGAAGGCAACGAGTTTCACAAGACCTTGATCGAGCCTTCCGTCGATCGTCTCCTCTCCCTACAGTCCGGCGAACTTGTGCTTGATATCGGGACCGGCAATGGTGCGTTCGCCCGCTGGCTGGCCGCAAGAGGTGCGCGCGTCGTCGCGTTCGACTTCAGCACCGTCTTCGTCGACCTCGCCAGACGCCGCACAGTCGAGAATTCGGATCGCATCGAGTATATGACCATTGACGCGACCGACGAGGAGCAGTTACTCGCCCTTGGAGTTCATCGTTTCGATGCCGCCGTCGCGAACATGGTGCTGATGGACATGGCCACGATCGACACTCTCGCGTCCTGCCTCGTGAAGCTGCTCAAGCCGGGCGGCCGGTTCGTCTTCAGTGTGGCACATCCCTGCTTTAACTCGAATGGTATCGATATTTTTGGCGAAGCGGGAGAGCGGAACGGATTGTTCGAGGTTACTCGCGGTGTGCGCGTGCGCGGTTACCTTGATGTTCCCCCGGGCACAGGGATGGGTATGCCTGGCGAGCCGAATCCACATTATTACTTTCACCGGCCGCTGCATCAGCTCCTTGAGCCGTTCTTCAAAGCGGGCTTCGTTATTAACGGCCTGGAGGAGCGGGCCTTCAAAGGAGAGCGAGAAGGACTTTCGTGGAGTAGCTTGAGCCAGATTCCGCCGGTGCTAACTGTGAGGATGATCGCCGCGCCGCGGTGACGGAGTTGGATTCCGGATCGTCGAGGCAATCAGATATGGGGGTGGACGAAGATGTCATGGCCGAACACAGACTCGCGCTGTGTCATCCAATAATCGAGCGAGTAGAAGGCGTTCTGCCGCTTCGTCTCGTCCAATGGTTCACATTCGGCGGGATCGTGCGAAATGCGCCAGGTATCGACATCCAGATCGTAGCTGATGACGACACTGCAGGAGCGGCAATGGTAGAGATACCGATTGTGCGACGGCTGGGTTATCCATTCGGCATGAGAGCAACAGTGCGTCGACAACCCTAACACTCCTCAAAAATGACATGACGCCCCTCGTGACGTTGCTTCGATATTGTTCGCGGGAAACGTGCCAGCAGATCCCAACGCATTGACCGAATCGGTACGATTCATATGAGACGCTTCCGTACATGCAGAATCTTGAATACGGGATAGGTGCAGTGGGCTATCTGATCGTGGCCGGAATACTTTGGAGTATCGGGCTTGTCTCGTTGGTGCTGACCGTGGTTGGCCTTGCGCTCAGGTCCTGGAGACTCCTCTGGGTCGCATTTTGTTTCGCGGTTGTCTTCTCGGTGGCGGCCGCCCTGAGCATCGGGCCGTTTGTGCTGCTCCTGGTCGCGCTGCAACTCGCAAGCGCGGTGGCGTTACGCCGGTCCTTCGACTGGCGAGGATGGGTGGCACTGATCACTACGGCGATCCTGATCTGGGTCCTTGCTTTCCCGTTTCAGGTCTGGATTATTCGATTCCCGCTACTCCTTGTCCTCATCCCGATCGGGCTGATCGCGGCCATCGTCGCAACAGTGACCGCTCCGATAGACCGTCCTGACCCTAATGCGACGATCTAACGATCATGGAGTTCGCTCGTCACGTTGACAGAACGTCTCCTCGTAGGTTACTATTACGCAGTACGTAATACGTGCAACGAAATAAACTCGAAACCATTCACCAACTGAAAGGGGCTGCATGCCCAATAACATTAGTGCTCTGGGACGCTTTTCCGAGCCGGCACTCCTGATCTTGTCCAGCTTGGCTGGGGGAACGAAACATGGTTACGCCATCATGATGGACATTCAGGAATTCAGTGGCACCAAGCTCGAGCCGGGTACGCTATACGGTGCTTTGACACGTATGGAGCAGCGCGGCTGGATCGAGCCACTTCCGGCCGAAGAGCGACGCCGGCCATACCGTCTGACGGCGGCTGGGGCGACCATCCTGCAGCAGCAACTCGAAAGTATGGGAGAGGTCGTTCGTGCTGGCCGGCAGCGCCTTGCCGTGTTCAGTTCCTAGGTGATTCCGATGCATATCGCTACGCTCCTCCGCTGCTATCCGTTGGCCTGGCGTGATCGCTACGAAGCCGAGATGACCGAGCTTCTCGAACACCATGAGGCCACCTTTTCGACCTGGTTCGATCTCATTCGTGGGGCACTCGATGCCCGACTCGATCCGGCGTTCGCCGGTCAATTGGGGACCAAGATGACCAGATTGCGACGGTCCGAAATTATCGTCTTCTGTAGCTTCGTAGCGTACGTCTTGGCGGGTATCGGCTTTCAAAAGATGACTGAAGATGCCGACAAGGCCGGTGTCATGGGTGCGCACCTCTCGGTCGGTGTCGGCTACTACGTCGTGATCGTGGGAGCCGTCGTCGCTGGATTTTCGATTCTTGCGGGAGGCCTGCCTGTTGCCGCTTCCGTGCTGCGCCGGGCAATTGACGGTCGTCGGCTCGACATCCTCGGATTGTTGATGGTACCGGTTGTCTTGTTTCTGGCGGTGATCGGATCCGGTGCTTATATTGCTCAATCGAACGCGACCATCAACTCAACTTCGGTTCGAGGCACGATCATCTTCGTTCTCGCCGCTGCAGTTATCAGCGCAGCAGCGGTATCGTTGGCTGTCTCTCGATCGGACGTAGGCGAGTCAACATTACGAATCGCGCGTTTGCCGGCACTGATCGCTAGCCTGGCCATGGCGGCGAGCTTACTTGGGGTCGTTGTGTGGGGGCTCAGCCTGCGTTCGTCGGCCCCGTCCTTCTTCGCGCTTGACGGTGGTGCTCTTCGTTCCTACGCGTACTTCACCTGGGTGCGGGTGGTCGTGGTAATGACACTTGCGGTTACGGCCTCGATTGTCGCGATCTGGCGCGTGATCCAAGCACCGAATTCCAATCGCACCGCCTGATAAGCTCTCCTCGCACGCTTCACAGCAGTCTTCGAGCCACTCCACGTGGAGTGGCTCGCGTCTCGTCGCTCGACTTCGACACGGAGTCTGTTAGACTGAGCCCTCGATGCCGGTTGCCTAACTGGCTCGTTTGTGCCCGCTTATTCCTTGTGCAAATTCCGGAAGTCGTATCTCAGCAGGATGGATGTGTTGCCGTGGCCAAACTGACGAAACTCGTACTCACGGTCGACCTCGAGCGACAGTACGTCGATCGTATTCGCGCGACCTATCCCGATCTCGAGGTGGTCGTGTGCACCGATCGCGCCCGTCTTCCTGAGGTCATGCCAGGAGCGCAAGCGTTGATTGGTTGGGGCCTGACGCCCGAGCTACTCCCAAAGCTCCCGGATCTGCGCTGGTTCTACTCTGGCGGAGCGGGCGTGGATGGTGTTCTCTTCCCTGAGCTGATCGAGAGCGACATCGTAGTGACGAATAACAGTGGTGTACACGCACCGCACATGGCCGAGTACCTGCTCGGGATGATGCTGGCCTTTGCGCGCGGACTGCCCGAACTGATGCGTGCTCAGGCGCGCCACGAGTGGCGCGGGCGTGACGGACTGACAGTCTATGAACTGGGTCGCCAGACGCTCGGAGTCGTTGGTCTCGGCGATATCGGTCAGGCACTGGCCTGGCGTGCCAGCGCGATGGGGATGCGGGTGCTCGGCTCCCGGCGCCATGTTGGGGATCCGCCGCGCGGAGTTGACCGAATCTACCCACCCGAAGGTCTAGACGATCTGCTGGCCGAGTCGGATCACGTCGCCATCACGTTGCCGTTGACGGATGAGACTCGTGGACTATTCGGTGCGGCTGAGTTTGCCAAGATGAAGTCGACCGCCTTCATCTATAACATCGGTCGCGGTGCGATCATCAACAGCGATGCTCTGATCGCCGCACTGCGTACTGGCTCAATCGCTGGCGCCGCGCTTGACGTCACTGACCCTGAACCGTTGCCAGCCGAGTCGCCCCTCTGGGATATGGAGAACGTGGTGATCACAGCGCATACGTCCGGACGGGGGCCTTACTACTGGGAGCGGGGCATCGAACTGCTCATCGAGAACATCGGCCGGTTTATGCGCGATGAGCCGATGCTCAACGTCGTCGATAAGCGCGCAGGGTATTAGGGTAGGTTCTACCTCGTTTGAACCGTCGCCCTACTCGCCTTGGTCGCGGCAAAGCCCGAGCAGATGCCGAAAAATCCACGAATTGCGTGTAGTGTAGTCCGCCCGGATCCCTGCCACTTCCAGGGATCTGGCGGGCGGACGCCCACGGTTTGCCTCAGTCCGATCAAGCAGGCGCTACGGCGAAACGTCGATCAAATAGCCCGTGACTTCGATACTGACGCCACGAGCCAGGTTGTCGGGATTTGTGCCCGAACTGCGCAGAGCGACTGGGTAAACCGTCGTGCCGCCGTCGGCAACGATCCACGTTTCCTGACCGAATTGATAGTAATCTGACTCAGCACCCAACGTTCCGCCGAAGCTCGTCGGAAAGTAGTGACCGGCTTGACTGTTGCCGATCGTCGTCAAAATTCCGTTGAAGAGCAGTTGTTGTCCAATTGGAAGATCCGCTATGCCTGAGACATTGCGGATAATGAGTCGTTTGCCGGCGGGCACCGTGAATGTGGTCGTGTTAGCTGGTGAAAGCTCATTGCCGTTCTCCCAATAGAATCCCAAGTATCCTTGGAATGCTTGAGACGCTGACGAGTCAACTGCACTCGCGTCGACCGGCCCCTGGACGGCGACTGTGCCCTGGACGGCCACCGGCACCGGATGGGCGTTGTCGTTGGTGACGAAGACGTTGAATATCTGTTTTGAGAAGTCGAGGCCGTAATTTATCGGTCCGGCGATTGCATGGCTAACATTCGAAAAAGCGACGAATTGGGCAACCATGGCCACGAGCGCCAGGATGAGCAAAGCGTCTTTGCTGACTCGAAGCATTCGGAAGCGCCTCACAGAATGTTCCTTTCTATAAGAGCACGATCGGCAGACACGCTCCACCAAAAGGTGGGCCATTAAGGCACAGAGCCTCCCCGCCATCTCGTTGCATCAATAGATCAATTGTGGAGTTACTATCGCGCCTAGGGTCCGATACTATCGGACTGCTAACATGTTGTCAATATCAAGATAGGTCGTCTCCGACTACCACATTCGGTCGAGCAAGGTCCTTGTCGTAGTCCGGTAACATCCTCTACACCTGTCCGCCACGCAGCGGTCTATCGCATCTAATCAGAGCTCCATCATGTACCAGACATCGTAGACGGCCTGGCTGCCTACCTCGGTAGTAGTCTCTTCTATTAAAGAGAATCCAAGTCGTTCGTAGAAGCGACGGCCGTCTGCGTTGTCGCCGAAGACGTTGACGAGTACGGCGGGCTCGCCACGTGTCTGGAGCGATTTGAGCGCCTGGTGCCAGAGCGCTCGTCCGATCCCACCGCCCCGCGCATCAGGGTCGACGTACAGGCGGGTCAGTTCCACCTCGTTATCACCTCGTGGCTCGACCGTCAGAAAACCAGTGACGGCACCGTCGCGCTCTGCAACGAAGGTGGTGCAGCGACGATCTTGAATCACTGCGCGCAGTCGTTCGACCGACCAGAACTCGCTTTCAAGATATATTCGTCGATTCGCCGACTCGATGAACCCGGCATAGGTGGTCTCCCACCCAGTGACACCAATCTCCTTCAGCCGTTCGGCATCCTCGAGCCGCCCGGCTCGAATTTGTATCGTTGCGGTCATCTTTGCCCCCTCACGACAACAGATCATAGCCGCCTTCGTTCAACGCTGGCTTGGAACGTGTTGACACAGGCAGAACAGCGTGCTATTTTGGGCCCATATTTCCTGAGTATTTTCGTGACATTCACCTGATTTAAAGAGGAAGATCGTGAGCCAGACGATTGGGTCGCTCGAAAAAGCCCTGGTGTTGATCGATGAACTCGCGCGTTGTGGCAACGACGTCGGGGTTACGGAACTTGCGAACCGCCTTTCATTGAGCAAGAACCAAGTCTTTCGAATCTTAGCGACGCTCAAGGAATACAACTACGTCCATCAGACCGCCAGCAAGACCTATCAACTCGGCAGCAAGTTCTTTGAGATCGGGCAGCGCCTGATCAACCAGAGCGATCTCATCCAGGCGGTTCGCCCGCAGATGGACTGGTTACGGGATGAAACGGGTGAAACCATCCACCTTTTCGCCCGGGATGGGCTGCAAGCCGTCTGCATCGCCCGTCGCGAGAGTCGCGCGGTGATCGGCTTATCGGCACAGATCGGACGTCGATTCTTGATGCACGCCGGGGCCTGTCCCAAAGCAATACTTGCGTTTCAAGATCGGTCGGTTGTCGACAGCGCGATCGCCGAATACGGTCTGCCGCGCTATACCGAGCGCACGGTCATTACGAGAGAGGCTCTCGATGAGCAGCTCGCCGAAATTCGCCAGCGAGGTTATGCCGAAAGCGATGAGGATCTCGATCCGTATGCATATTCAATCGCAATACCCATCCCGGGAATGAATGGTCGGGTCAATCTGGCCATGAGCGTTGCAGGTCCTGCTCACCGCTTCACGCTTGGGCATCGTGAGCGGGCATTCGATCTCTTGATTGAGGCGCGACATCGCATCAATGAGACCATCGGCCTGTCGGAATCAGTGTGGGGAAATGAGAGATCACTGGCGACAGCGACCTACGAAAGGGGGTGTGACGCAAAAGAATCGTTGAAACTCGAAGCAGTCGAACCCGTATAGCCGTTTGCGGATCCAAACTGGGGAATTGGAGACCGTGAGCGTGTCGATGTCTTGAACTGATGTATCCCCATTTGTACACCATGGTCGAGAGTACCGCCGTCGAGAAGTGCCGTTCACGGCGCCATCTGTTCTCTTGACCGATGCATCACGGTTGTCGGCTGTCAACCACCGTTATTGTCGGGAGGAGAAGACGTGTCAGAAGACAGAGAAAACCAGACTAGTCAGCGCGTTGGACGGTTTATTGCCGGGTTGCAGTCCCGACGCCAGTTCTTGCGTCGAGCCGGAGCCCTGAGTGGAGTGGCACTAGCAGGTGGCGCAGTGTCATCGCTGCTGGCCGCTTGCGGCGGCTCGAGTAGCGTCCAGCAGGAAGCACCGACGACCGCCTCGGGCGGCGGATCAGGAAGCTCAACTGCGACTGCTGCTGCGACCAGTGGTTCCGGAAGTTCAGCGGCGACGGCTGCCGCTTCGCCGGTCGGTAATGTCGCGACAGGTGCGGATGTGGCGGAACGCACGATTCGCAAGATCATCGTGCTGACCGAACCACAGGCCAACGTACCTCAGGAGTTTGAGACAACCAACCAGATGGTCGCTGCCTGGAAGCAGCTCGGCATCGATGCCGAGATGAAAGTCATGCCCTGGGAACAGATGAGCGATCTTGTCTGGTACAACCGCGATAAATGGGACATCACGGCCTGGCAAATGGTTGGCCGGCCCGAGCGGCTCGATCCGGATGAGTTCCTTTACAACCTGTTCCACTCCAGCACCGCGGAGAAGGGCTACAACTTCGTCGGCTACAACAATCCCGATTATGACGCTGCGGCCACGAGTCAGCGGGTCGAGATGGATCGCGATAAGCGCAAGGCAATCGTGTACAAGTGCCAGGAGATCATCAACGCGGACCAGCCGTACACGTTCACCGTTTACCCGAAACAGGTCTACGCGTATAACAAGGCGACGTGGGACGAGACGACGATTGTTGACGCCAAAGGCATCGGGATCAAGAACTCCTGGACGTTCTTCAGTGCTGCTCCCAAGGGGAGTCAGAAGGACATGATCCTGAACACGCTCAGCCCGGTTCAGGCGATCAACCCGCTCTACATCTCAGGTGGAACCGACTCCTGGATTACTGAGTTGATCTGGGACCGCATCATGCGCATCGATGCCGATGGGCTTCCGAAGCCATGGGCCGCTGCGTCGGTTGACTGGACCGATGACACGACGGTCGTCTGCACCATGAAGTCGGGGATGAAGTGGCATGACGGTCAGCCGGTTACGGTCGATGACGTCGTCTACAGCTTCACGGCGCCCGCGGGTGACATGTCGCCGATGTACAAGCCGTTTGTCTCCAGCATCAACGAAGTTAAGGCGCTCGACGATACCCGCGTTCAGTTCACGTTGAACGCGCCAAACGCTGCCTTCGAAACCTCCGGTCTTTCGAAGATCAATATTATCCCGAAGCACGTGTGGGAGCCGGTGCTCAAGGATCTGGCGACCAAGGGTGAGAACGCCGAGAAGTATCAGGAAGACACGCCGATCGGTTCAGGACCCTTCAAGTTCGTCAACTGGCAGCGCTCCGCAGAGATCGTGCTCCAGGCGAATACCGATCACTTCAACGCTCCGAAAATGAACCGCTGGATTCTGCGAGACGTGCCGAACGTCTCGGCTGCTGTCGGTGGCCTCCAGAGCGGTGAGCTCAACTTCCTGTCTGATTACACCGGCGACCCCGATCTGCTGAAGCAGACGATCGACGCGAGTAAGGATCTTGCGATGGTCGCGACCACTGTGGTCGGCTTCCGCTTCATGGCGCCCAACGAGCGCCGGGCGCCGATGGACGACAAGGCGTTCCGTGTCGCCCTCTCGACCGCAGCGGATCAGACCCAGATTCTGACGAATATCTTCAAGGGTTTCGCGGAGATCGCAGACTCGCACGTCTCCAAGGCGCTCGAGTTCTGGCACGATCCAAACCTCAATGACTTCTCTAAGAGCGATATCGCGGGAGCCAAGAAGATTCTTGCTGACGCCGGTTACGAGTGGGATGCTGATGGGCACCTGCTCTATCCAAAGGGGAAGAAAGAGACCCTCAAACCAGAGTCGTAGGTTGATCGAACCGGCGGTCCGTCGTGGGGACGTGAGCCGCCGGTTCCGCAAAGAGTTTCGTGCGGCAAGGGAAGCCGGGGGTGCTTTGCTGAGGTCGTACGTTCGGTACGGTGAGGGGCGATGGCCTTCGTCGCCCTTCCCATTTGCATCGCAGGGTAGCGGGGGGATCCATGCTGAGGGCGAGGTTGGTCTATATCCTGGGACGTCTGGCCCAGATGATCGGGGTGCTCTGGGTCATCGTCACGATACTCTTCTTGATCTTTCGCCTCATGCCCGGCAACCCATTGGTTGCCTACATCGATCCGACCTTCACCGAGGAACAGCAGATAGCGATCACCCATTCGTTCGGTCTCGACAAGCCGCTGTACATGCAGTACTTCATCTACCTGCGGAATCTGGCGACCGGCGACCTGGGTACATCGTTCTTCCAGAAACAGCCCGTCTTCAAGCTGCTGATGGAGGTCTTTCCGAATACGATCGTGCTGACGTTGGTGTCGCTGATTTTCGCATATGCGATCGGCATTGTTGGCGGGTCATTTCTGGCCTGGCGTCGCGGAACGGCGGTCGAAGGGGTCGGTATCGTCACTACTCTAATGACACGCGCTGCTCCAGATTTCTTCGTTGGGATGCTGATGCTGACGTTCTTTTCCTTCAAGCTCCACTGGTTTCCATCATCGGGCGTGAGCAGTCCCGGCACGCTCTATGGCAACTACTTCGAGCAATTGATCGCGCCGGACTTCTGGAAACATCTCTTCTTGCCGGCAATCACCATGGCGATATATCTTCAAGGTCTTCCATTGCTCTTAATGCGGAGCAACATGCTTGAGGTGCTCGACGAGGACTTCGTCGTCATGTCGCGCATGAAGGGGTTGCCGGAGTGGCGCATTATGCTGTCGCACGCGGCTCGCAACGCAATGCTTCCCGTAGTTACGGCACTGGCGTTGGGGGTCGGCTATGCCGTCAGCGGAAATGTCGTCATCGAAACAGTCTTCAGTTGGCCGGGAATCGGCCGTATGCTGGTACGCGCGGTGCAGGCAAAAGACTACCCGCTCGCACAGGGCGCCTTCTTCCTCATCGCGATCGTCATCGTGGTGATGAATTTCCTTGCGGATGTGCTGTACTCAATGCTGGATCCACGTGTTTCGAGTAGCGGAAAGGAAGCGGGCTGATGGCTGATGTCACGCACGGTAGTGAACTCACGCCCGCAGCGCTCGAAACGCAGGGTGAATCGTGGATTTCCCGGCTGTTTCACACGACGATCGATATTCTCAAGCGAGACCGGTTCGCACTGGCTGGCGTCATCATTTACATCCTGATCTTCATCGTCGCGGTGCTGGCGCCATACATCGCTCCGTTTGATCCGCATGCGGTCCTTACCTCGAACGGCACCTGGCTCACGAATCAGAAACCGAATGGCACCTTTCTTCTCGGCACCACGAACATTGGCCGTGATATCTTCTCGCAGCTGATTTACGGTGCCCGTCCGGCGCTTTTGGTCGGATTTTCAGCCGCGTTCTTTGTCGCCCTGATCGGCACCGTAATTGGGCTCATTGCGGGCTATTTCGGCGGAATCATCGACACGATTCTGATGCGGCTTGACCGATATCGCTTTCGGCATCCCATTCCTGCCGTTCGTCATTGTGCTGGTTGCCTTCCTCGGTCCGAGCATCTGGAACGTGGTTCTGGCGATGGCGCTCCTCCTCTGGCGCGATACGGCGCGCGTCATCCGCAGCCAGGTGCTCACGGTTCGTAGCCGAACCTTCGTGCAAGCCGCGCAAATCTCTGGGGCCGGTCCGTGGCGCATCATGTTTCTCTATATCGCTCCTAATGTTCTGCCCCTGTCGATGCTCTACGGAACGCTCGCCATCGGCTGGGCGATCCTCACCGAGGCATCGGTCAGTTTCCTTGGATTCGGCGACCCGAAAGTCGTTAGCTGGGGTTTTATGCTGCAGGACGCCTACATCAGCCAGGCACTGGCTCGCGGCGCCTACTTCTGGTTCGTACCGCCCGGCATTTGCATCATGCTCGCCGTGATGGCCGGGTTCTTTATTGGACGTGGTTACGAAGAGCTTCTCTTCCCGCGTTTGAGGGGACGCTAAGAATGCCGTTGCTCGACGTACGTGATTTGCGGGTTGACTACTACACCCGCCGGGGCAACATGCACGCCGTCGATGGTGTGAGCCTCACTCTGGAGAAGGGACAACATCTCGGCCTGATTGGCGAGAGTGGCTGTGGCAAGACGACCACTGGCCGAGCGCTACTGCGCGTGCTGCCGCGCAACGGCAGGATCAGTAGCGGCCAGATCATGTTCAAAGATCGGGACCTCGTCAAGCTGAGCGAACGCGAAATGCGGGCGTTGCGCTGGCGTGAGATCAGCATGGTCCCACAGTCATCAATGGACACGCTCGATCCGGTCTATCGAGTGGGAGATCAGTTGCGCGAAGTGTTGACGCTGCGAGGCGGCATGGATAAGTCCGAGGCACGCGAGCGTTCGGCTGAGCTATTCAGTCTCGTGGGGTTGGCCGCGGACCGTCTGGATAACTATCCGCACGAGTTTTCCGGGGGTATGCGCCAGCGCGCGATTATTGCAATGGCCCTTGCTCTCAATCCAGATCTCGTCATCGCCGACGAACCGGTCACTGCGCTCGACGTCATCGTGCAGCATCAAGTGCTGGAAACGTTCCGCGAATTGCAGGATCGTCTAGGAATCTCGGTCATCATGATCACGCACGATATTTCGGTTGTCGCTGAGACGTGCGACGAGATTGCGGTGATGTACGCTGGAAAGATCATGGAGCGAGCTCCAGTTAAGCGCTTCTTCGCGATGCCGTTCCATCCGTACGCGCTGGGGCTACAAAACGCGTACCCAAACCTTGCCAACCCCAAGGAGGTGTTGATCTCGATTGAGGGGTATCCTCCGGACTTGGTCGATCCACCAAAAGGCTGTCGTTTCAATACGCGTTGCCCATTTGCGATCGATCGCTGCTATACCGAGGAACCACAACTAATCGAGGTCGAACCAGGACATCAGGCGGCTTGTCACCGGTGGCAGGACGTTGACAAGCTCAAAGAGCTGGCGAAGGAGGCGGAGACGTGGCGGTCAGTAGCATGAAGCCGAACGGCGCGGCTCCGATCCTCGAAGTCCGTGATCTGGTCAAACACTTTCCGCTCAGGCGCGGGATGCTGGCTAGTCTGGCCGGCGACACGCAGTCAGTTCACGCGGTCAACGGTATCTCGTTCACGGTGCCTCGCGGCGGTAGCCTCGGGTTGGCCGGTGAGAGCGGTTGCGGCAAAAGCACGACCGCAAAAATGCTGATCAAGCTGTTCGAACCGACCAGCGGGACGATCAAGTTTGACGGAGACGAGCTCGCCACCTTGAAAGGCGACGAGCTGAAAGCGTTTCGCCGTAAAGCGCAGTTGATGTTTCAGAATCCATACGAATCGTTTAGTCCGCGGTTCACCATCTTTCGATCGGTCGTTGAACCGCTGCTGATCCATGGGGTGAAGGACGCCGACGATCGGACTCGACGAGTGTGGCAGGCGTTGAACGACGTTCAGCTCAAACCGGCCGAGTCCTTCTTTCAGATGTTTCCGCACCAACTTTCTGGTGGTCAGCTACAGCGCGTGGTGCTTGCTCGCGCGCTAGTGCTCGAACCGGAGTTCCTGGCGGCAGACGAGCCGGTTTCGATGCTCGACGTTTCCGTGCGTGCCGGAATTCTCAACACGATGAAAGAGCAGGCGAAACTGCGCAATCTCACGACTGTCTACATCTCACATGACCTTTCGCTGATTCAGTACCTGTGCGAGATGACCGCGATCATGTATTTGGGGCAGATCGTCGAACTGGGGCGGACAGCGGATGTTATTGAAGAGCCGCAACACCCGTATACGAAAGCGCTCATCTCAACGATCCCGATTCCGGATCCGGAGCGGACCAAGACGACCATTCCCATCGAGGGGGCCGTGCCGAGCGCGATCAAGCTGCCGAGCGGCTGTACCTTCCATCCTCGTTGTCCCTATGCAATGGATATCTGCAAACAAAAGGAGCCACCGCCAATCGATGTCGGTTCCGGACGTACGGTGCGTTGCTTCCTATATGGCGGAAAAGACGCGGAAAACGTGAAGAATAAGGCCGTGGCATAAATCCATGGCAGGTAGGTGAGGAGATTCACAAGGTGACAAAGGCAATCAAGGCGGGATGGCTCTGGGACGGAACCGGCGCGGACCCAATTCGTAGCGGGGTGGTGGTAGTCGACGGCGATCGGATCGTTGCCGCCGGTCCTTCCGACGCGATCGACATTCCGCAAGACGTGGAGGTGGAAGATCGCCCGGATGAATTTCTGATGCCGGGCCTGATCGACGCGCACACGCACATCACCATCGTTCCGGGTCTGGGAAATCAAATCGGCCAACTGATGCAGCCGATCGAGCAACAGACGATGCGAGGTGTCGGCAACATGCGACGTGTTCTTCGCTCCGGGGTCACGTCAGCGCGCATCATGGCTGAGGAGAACTGGCTTGACGTCGCCTTCAAGGCGGAGGCGGAAAACGGAACGATCGCCAGCCCACGACTGAACATCTGTACGCGCGCCATCACCCAGAGCAATGGACACGGACGCGCCATTTCCGCGTTCGATGGCGTTGACGAAGTGCGTAAAGGCGCTCGTGAGAACCTGCACGCCGGTGCCGAGTTCCTGAAACTTTTCATCACCGGAGGGGTTAGTTCAACGCGTGGCGGCGGCTTGAATTTTGCCAGCTACTCGCGTGAAGAGATCCGCGCGGCAGTCGAAGAAGCGGAGCGTGCGGGCACGTACGTCGCGGCGCATGCTATCGGCGGCCCCGGCATTCGACTCGGGGTCGAAGAGGGAATCCGCACCATCGAGCACGCATCAATGGCGACCGATGATGATCTTGGCCTGATCAAAGATCGCGGTGCCTGGGTCGTGCTGACACAGGCGATTCTGCTTCACCCAACCGGAATCGAGCAGGGCGACAAGGACAATCCAGTCGTGATGGCGAAGCTCCATGCGGCGCGTGAGAACGCCGCTGAACGATTCCACGCTATCGTCCGATCCGGCGTGCGTCTGACGGTCGGCACCGACAGCATGCACGGACTGTTGCCGTTCGAGATGGCGTGTTTGGTTCGCTGGGGCATGTCGAACTCCGATGCGTTGCTGGCGGGGACGCGCTGGGCGGCCGAGTGCTGCCGCATCGAAGACAGAGTCGGCACGGTGGAAAAAGGCAAACTCGCCGATCTCATTACTGTCCAGGGCAACCCGCTCGACGACATCGCCGTTTTGGATCAGGTGAAGTTAATCATGAAGAGCGGCAACCGGTACGACGGGCTCTCC
The DNA here is from genome assembly GCA_963785465.1 of uncultured Chloroflexia bacterium. Classification (GTDB taxonomy): domain Bacteria; phylum Chloroflexota; class Chloroflexia; order Thermomicrobiales; family Thermomicrobiaceae; genus CALAGB01. Next base: position 124,044 of record CAWAVM010000017.1, read on the forward strand.
GCGCAATAGGTCTGGGGTAGTACGTAGCAAGTTGGCACGGTTGACAGCCAAATCTAGAGCGATCACGTGGCTCAGCACGAGGGCGGCCACTACGTGGACGGACTCCCTTCGATGATGTGGGCGGCTGGTCGTCTGTGGTGCGATTGCCGGCCATCGGCCCGGCTTTGACAGTCGCGACGTCTACCTGTTGCACTGCAAGGTTTCGGGCGCGCTGAGTCACTTCAGAGCTTTGCGTAAGTTGTCATAACGGTTTGGATCAGGTCAAACGGAGAGATGGGTGGGATGGAGACCTCGCAGACGCCTTCCGGCAGCGCCACGATCAGCATGGTTGGCGATACGATGTTTCGTTCGCGAATCCCGCCTGATTTGTTTCAGGCTGGTAGCGATTTTTACGCGGTTCTCGCCGAAATGCGGTCCAGCGACCTGATCATTGCCAATCTGGAGATGCCCCTGTCGAAGCGTGGCTACCGGGTTCCAAAGTGGGCTAATTTACGCTCCGACCCCGATATGATCAACGACGTCAAGGCTATGGGAATCGATGCCGTGACGCTCGCTAACAATCACATGATGGACTATGGGCCGGCCGCGATGTTCGACACGCTGGCAGCCTGCGATCTGGCGCAGATACCGTACTGTGGCGCCGGGCCGGATCTGGATCGGGCAATTCGTCCAGTCCTGCTCAAGGCAGGAGAGAAGCGCGTGGCGTTGATCAGCGTTTCTTGCACGCTACCGGTCGAGTCGGATGCCGCACCTGGAAAGCCCGGCATCGCCCCGTTGCGGATTGGTTCCGCCTTCGACGTCGAGCTGGTGCTGCTGGCAGAGCAGCCGGGCACCGTTCCGACCGTGCGAAGCTGGGCGCAGCCGGAGGATCTGGCGCGGCTTTGTGATGAGATTGACCAGGCACGGCGAGAAGCGGATCTGGTGATCGTCAGTATCCACTGGGGGGTGCCTGCGTATTGGCTGTCGCCGAGCCACGGGATTCTGGCGCAGTATCAACAGCCGGTCGGTCGGGCATTGATCGAGGCTGGGGCGGATATTATCTGCGGTCATCACTCGCATTCGCTCCATCCGATCGAGGTCTATCAGGGCAAGCCGATCTTCTACAGTCTCGGCAACTTCCTCTTCGATGACCTGAAGATCTTCATGGAACCGGAGTCGGTCATCGTCAAACTTGGGGTGGGTGCCGATCTCTCGGTCGAACTGATTCCCCTCATGGTCGATGGGCCTGGAATGCCACGATTGGCGCTCGATGATGAGGCGGACCAGGTGCTTGGCAAGCTCGATGAGCTGTCGCGGCCGTTTGGTACCCGAATGATGATCGAAAACGGTCGTGCCGTGGTATCGCTCGATTCATTGTAGGTAAGAGGATTCGTTTAGTCTGGGAAGGAAGGTAGTTAGATGCGGGGTGCAAGACCATTTGTCCAGTGGAGAGACCCAGTGGTCGAGCGGAAGGTTCTCGACAGCATCTCGCTTGATGTACCGTGGCGCGTGATCGAAAAGTTCTCAACACTGGTTCGGACATCAGGCTCCGACGAGGAACGCGAAGCGGTCAACACACTGACGGCGCACCTGAAGGATGCGGGGGTGCCCTATTCGGTCTATGAGCCGGAGTGCTTCATTTCAGTTCCGCTCAGCGCCACCGTTCGAGCCGACGAGCCGAACGGGAAGTCTTTTCGCTCCAAGACCGTGTCGATGTCGATATCGACCGGCGGTAAGGAGATCACCGGCGAGCTTGTCTACGTCTCGAGCAACGAGATGGCGTCCGGAGTCGGGTGACGTCTTTTCAACCGGCGTTGATATCGGTGGTGTCGACGTCGCGGGCAAGATCGTCCTGACTGAGGGGATGGCGTCTCCGGGGAAAGTCAAAGATGTGATGGAAGCCGGTGCCCTGGCCGGTATCTTTATCAACCCGGGCGAGGCTATTCATGAGGGAATATGCACCACGATCTGGGGCACCCCCGATCTCGATTCGATGGTGCGCCAGCCGACGATTCCGGTCGCCGCGGTGAACAATCCCGACGGTCAGGAGTTGATCGCGCTCGCGCGGCGTGGCGGACGCGTCGCGCTTTCGACGAACCTTGACACCGGCTGGCGGCGAATTCCGGTGCTGGTCGCCGAGATCAAGGGTGCCAATTCATCCGATGAGTTCGTGTTGTTGCACGGCCATCTTGACTCCTGGCACGTCGGTATCGGCGACAATGCCACCGGCGACGCGACGATGCTCGAAATCGCCAGAGTCTTCTGGCAGCACCGTCACAGCTTGAAACGGACATTGCGCGTCGCCTGGTGGTCGGGTCACTCGCACGGGCGATACGCCGGTTCGACCTGGTACGCAGACTCGCACGCCATCGATCTTGCCAACAACTGCGTGGCGCAGGTCAACTGTGATTCACCCGGGTGCCGCTGGACGAATACGTATAACGAGCTGACCGCAATGAGTGAGACCGAACCTTTCATCGATACGGTCATTCGCGACACCACCGCGCTCACGCCCCAGCCAGAACATCCGGTGAGGGCTGGCGACTACTCCTTCAATAGCATCGGTATTACCTCCTTCTATATGCTCAGTTCGACCATGTCGCAGGAACTGCGCGACGAGAAGGGCTACTACGCCGTAGGTGGGTGCGGCGCGAATATTCAATGGCATACGGAAGGCGACCTGATGGAGATTGCCGACAAAGGTCTCCTGATACGTGACATGCGCATGTATGCCGCGTCGGTGTTGCGCGTCCTCAATGCACAGATTCATCCGTTCGACTGGACGCACACGACGTCGGAGATTCGCGACACTCTGGCGACTTACCAGGAGGCTGCTGGAAGTGAGTTTGACTTCAGTCCGGCGCGAAGGGCTCTTGATGAGTTGGAGGAAGCGCTGGAGAACATTTACGAGTATGCGCTTGCAAAGAAGGGTGCCGACGCTGATCGAATCAACTTCGCTCAGCGACGGCTGGCGCGGCTACTTGTGCCGGTGAATTACAGCCGGATGTCTGGCTTCTATCACGACCCGGCGCTCAATGTTCCGCCGTTACCCGACCTGGCGCCGGCCCTTTCGATGCCGGGAGCGAAAGACGATCCGGCACGTCGCGGAATATTGAAGGCTCATCTGACTCGCGGTCAGAACCGACTCGTCTGGGCGTTGCAGAGCGCTCGAGAGGTGGTCGAGGCGGCCAATCGCTAGGTCACTTGGCGTGAGTAATCTTGGCCATCGCGTCGAATCAGACAGAAAAGATAGGAGCTCATCACCATGCGGATTTGCTACGTCGGACCGACCAGTCGCCGGGACGCGCTTCAGAAATTCCTGAGCCCTGGAGTCGAGCTGGAAGCCCGCCGCGCTGAGGGCGGCCCTCCCAGCATCGAATCGATGTATGAAGAGTACCTGTCAGTGCCGGGAATCATGGAACTGGCCGTTCAGCTTGAGCGCGAAGGATTTGACGCGATCGTTCCCGGTTGTTTCGGCGACCCGGGCATCGACGGAATCCGTGAACTGGTGAATATCCCGGTCGTCGGGCCGGGTGCGACAGCGATGCTGGTCGCCGCCAACCTGGGCCATCGCTTCAGCATCGTGACCGTGCTTGAGAACATTGTCCGTCCGCTCGAGAATTTGGCGCTACTGACTGGTGTGGCCCCCAAACTCGCCTCGGTGCGACAGATCGGCATCCCGGTGCTGGAACTGAACAACGACCTGGACGCGACCTTCAACCGATTGATCGACGTCAGCCGCCAGACGATCGAGGAGGATCGAGCCGACGTGCTGATCCTCGGCTGCGGCACGTTATCGTTCCGCTCTGCCGAATTACAGGAGGCGGTTGGGGTACCGGTCGTCAATCCACTGCAGGTCGCGTTGCGTACTGCCGAGATGCTCGTTGCATGTGGACTAACCCACAGCAAGCTCTCGTATCCGGTACCGCCGAAGCTGGTTAACCAGATGGCGTCCGCGGTCGCCGACTGATCCGAGCAGCACAGCTGCCGCCTCACGCGACGAGAAGAATTAACTAGAGAACCGGCGAAGAGCGCACTGCGACCTGGACGACGATTGCCAACCAAGTGCGCTCCCGCCCGACTACCTGCTGCCACAAATCCACTTCAAAAGTGATCATCGCGATTCTCCGGCAAACACCGGCGAAACATTCTGGTACGATACCCTGGAGGGGTATTATGATTGTCGTATGGGGTCGGCATAGCCCTGGACCACCCGCCTTGGCACGCCGCAATCAAGTTTTGACCGAGCGTCGTACTGATTCCATCGACGGCACCAGGCGTGCCGAAAGATGCTGGACCGCATGATGCGATATGGTCGCCAGGTGCACTTGATAATCTGTGAGGGCAGAGTGTGAATCGCACAATTGGACGAACGATAGGCATCATCGCTGCGATGATCACGCTCTCTGCATGCAGTTCGGGTTCCCAGACAACGCCGGTGCAGACAGTTGTGCCCGGTGCGTTATCGACTCCCACTGCCGTTGTCACCCCGCAGCCCACGCAGCCCGGAGCCGCAACCTCAACCGTTCCTATCGTCACGGCAACTTCTGTCGGATCGTCCAACAACGTGGCGATGATGGAATTGGGCCGCCAGATCTTCCAGGACGGGATGGGAACGAATGGGCAACTCATTGGACGAACGGGCGGACCGAGCGGGGGGATGATGGGCGGCGGCATGATGATGATGACGGGCTGTGCAACATGCCATGGCCAACAAGGTCAGGGTGGTCAGACTTCGCAGTTCGTTGCCCCGAACATCACCTACAGCAATCTGACCGAGTTCCCAGGGCATGGTAGAGCCGGACGGCAGCCGCGGTTCCACCTACACAGACGCCCAGATCAGGCGCGCGATCATCTCCGGGATCGGTGCCGATGGCGATTCGCTCGACAGCACCATGCCCCGCTGGCAGATGAGCGAGACTGAAGCGAATGCAGTAATCGTCTACCTGATGACGCTGCCGTAACTTCCTCAGTCACCAACCACCGACAGATGGTGATGACCTAATCGTAATCGGGGTACTGGCGGCAACGGAATTTGACTGTGCCGGTGACTTTCAATCAGCCAGCATGTCGATCATGTCCAGCGTGGGGATCATGCTCGTGGCCAGGAGTAGCCTCCGGCTCGTTCATCATCCGGAGCATGGCCGTGCCGCCCGTCCGGACGAAGCGCCATAAGAGAAACCCAGCAAGGATAAGAAAGAGGATATTGAGCACGCTGGTGTAATTCCAGTGAGGCCCCTCGGTAATGACGGTAACGCTTCTGTTACTCGGGATGATGCCAACGGCACCAAAGATCAACTCCACCGCGTAACCTGCAAGCGCCATCGTCCCGTAGAAGGTCGCCAGGATATATAAGGCGACGCGCCCGCCATAATAGCGCCGGTAGATGTCGAGGATTGGGACAACGATGAGGTCGGCGAAGATGAAGCTCACCACTCCGCCAAAGCTGATTCCCCCGCGCCAGAGTACCGCCGCCAGCGGGACGTTGCCCACCGAGCAGACGAAACTGAAGATCGCCACCAGCGGGCCCACCAGCGGCCCCTCGATCTTCGCCAAAGTTGGATCATTTGCTAGAAAGAACGCGTGCCAGAAGGAATCGGGTACCCACGCGGCCAGTGCTCCGGCGATCAGGAAGCCGCCCAGAATGTCTATCCAGACAGAGGCCCAATCCATCACGAAGAAGTGACTCATTGCGGTTATCCCGCGGCCACTGAGAAGGCGTGAGAGCACCGAACCTTCGGTAAGGCTCATGTCCATGGTCGCATGCCCCTCCATGCGCCCGCGGAGACCTCGCTCGGCGTGCTGTTGGGCCTGATCACGCAAATGTGGAGTGAGGGTCAGGCGAAAGACCACGGCCAGCGTTATGGCCATGAGAATGCCGCCAAGGTACTCGGCTACGGCAAACTGCCACCCTAGCAATACCACCAGGATGATTCCAAGTTCGATCACCAGGTTGGTCGACGCGATCTCAAAGACCATGGCCGACGTGAAGCTCGCGCCCTTGCGATAGATCGAGCGAGCTAATGCTACCGCGGCGTAGGAACATGAACTGGAGGCGATGCCAAAGAGTCCCGCCAACGAAAGACTGCGCGGTGAGTCGTCACCGAGCAAACGAGCGAGGGCACGATGGGAAACAACCGCTTGCACGGCCGCTGAAAGGGTGAAGCCGAGGATGAGTGGCCAGAGGACATCCCAGAACATCGAGAAGGCATCGAATAGCGCATCGCCGATGTGCGAGATCAAACTCACGAGCGTCCCCTTCCAGTTCGGATTTACGCTGAAGTCGGATACGTGGGCCGCGTTAAATATACCCCCATGGGGTATATGATAAACCGACTAGGCGAGGATTTGCAAGCCTCACGAGAATCGCCACTGATCCTCAGTCTCTTTTCGACAGACAACGATTCGTTCCGGAGATGGATCAGAGCCGGATCGAACTTCATTGCGATCTCTGTAGTAGGTGTGGTGAAGTGATAACGAGCAGCTAGATCTCATCCGGGCGGTAGTTGCGTTCGGGGCCCATGTGAGCGTCATCAGCCGGTTCGACGTGGACAGTCACGTCCGACGGTAGTCCGATCTCTCGTTCGACTCGCTTGGCTACCTGGCTGGCAATCTCGTGAGCCTCATCGACCCGCATCTGCGGGTCGACCTGAATGTGAAGATCAACCCAGATCAATCCCTCGGATCCGCGCGTCCGGATGTTGTGAACGCCTCGCACGCCGGGAACGGCCCCGGCAGCTTGCTGGACGACCTCCACTGCTGCCACCGCAACATCAGACAGAGCGAGTGCTGCCTCGCGAATGATCGTCCACGCTCCCCAGGCGATGACTCCGGCCACCACGAGCGCCAGCGCGACGTCGGCCCAGGCGAGTCCGATCTTTACGGCGACCAACCCGACGATAACCGAGATTGTGACGAAGACGTCACTACCGGTGTGGCGCGAGTCTGCCAGAAGGATTGAGCTTTGCAGTCGTTTGCCGACCCTTCGCTCCCACTGCGTGACCCCGATGTTGACCACGAGCGTGAGGCTCATTACCGTGAAGCTTATCGCCGTCACCTGTGGGTGCTGACCGGTCTGAATTCGTTGTATCGATTGCTGCAGGATCTCCATGAGGGCCAGGATCATGAAGAGTGCAATCGCCAGCGAGGTGAGCGTTTCGAAGCGGCGGTGGCCATAAGGATGGTTAGGGTCCGGCGGTCGCGCGGCGATCGCGAGACCGATTAGGCCAATCACATTTGAGGCGCCATCCAGAAGCGAATTCAGGCCGTCGGCGGACATGCTCAGACTGTTCGAATACAGCCCGTAGCCGAGCTTGGCGACGGCCACCAGAACATTGAGCACCAACACCACAATGAGGACGCGCTGGATGATGTGAGTGCGCTCCGAGTAGTGCGTTAAGGATGTTCGCTCCCATTCGACTTTGCTGGACGCGAGGCTGCTCTCGATACGGCAATGGACCAGCCAGCCGGCAACGTCGATTAACTCTAGTCCTTCAGATACCGGTTAGTCACGGAGGAATCGAACGATTCACCGGCGCGAAACCGAATGCACCTCTGCACCAATTTTGCGAGTCAGGACAATCGGGGCCTGTACAGAAGCCCGTCGATTCTTCACGATAGATTTCGCGAGAAACACCCCGACCGGGATAGAGGGGAATTCCCATGAAATCAGATCAGCTTGCCGCGCGAGCTCGGAAAATCTATGCCATCGACGTGCTCTATCGTGCGACCCACGATTTCACCGAGCAGCACGGATCGGTCTACGCTGCGGCCATCTCCTACTACGCCATGTTCTCCCTCTTTCCCATAATCATCCTCGTGGCGACGGTCTTTGGGTGGTTCGCACGCGGAACCGATCTGCAAACCCGAGTTGTGGATGCAATCGTGAACCAGCTCCCACCAGGTGCCGGGTTCCGGTCGCAGGTCGAGAGCGTGGTGAAGATATCGTCCGAGCAAGGAGGAATCCTGAGCATCATTGGCCTCATCGGCACGCTTTGGACCTCTGGAAGTCTGTTTAGTGTGTTGCGGAGAGCGTTGAACGTCGCCTTTGACGTGCCCGCGGCCCGACGTTTCATTACGGGTCGTTTGTTTGACGTCCTGAGTGTATTGGCGGTCGGCGTCCTGGCTCTTCTCTCGCTTGCAGCAACGGCAGCGCTGGGCATTGTGCGCGCGGTGTCGGCTGATCTGTTCCGCGGACCGATCGTGAATGTGGCCTGGGCCGTAGTCTTCTTTCTGTTCCCGTTTATCTTGTCATACAGTGTGTTTGTCTTGATTTACCGGCTGATCCCGAATCGCCGGGTTCACCAACGCGATCTGCGTGTCGGCGCGCTTTTGGCGGCGTTGGGGTTCGAACTCGTCAAGCTCGGGTTTGCTGTATACGTCGCCAACTTCGGCAGCTATCAGCAAGTGTATGGGGCTCTTGGCGGCGTGGTTGCCTTTCTCTTCTTCGTTTACCTTGAATCGACGATCGTGATCCTGTCCGCGGAGATCGCCTCGGAACTATCGAACGATCGCGGTCTCGCGTTACCACAAGTCGATCGTCCCCGTTCGATGTCGCCAGCGTCATAAATAGAGTTGATAGCGCGTGAGACCGCGCACCCCGCGGATCGATCTCATCACGGAGACAAGAAACGGCAACGGTCGCGACGACTGCCGCGACCGTTGCCCACTCTATTGTGTCAGTCCCGTCCGCGGGATTTCCTATTGCGGCACGATCGCGGCCCCAATGTTGTCGATCGATGAGGTGCCGTTCGAGGACTTAGGACTACCCACCTCGACACCGAAGATGCCTTGGGTAATCTTCGTGTCGTCGAACGAAGTAACGTCCGTTCCGTTTACCGTGAAGGTAATCTTGCTTCCAACTATTGTCAGTTGAATCGTGTTCGTCTGACCCTTTTTGATCGCTCCCGAGGGAGTCGGATCAACGAGAGAACTCCAACTGCCCTGAATCTGAACTCCGCAACTATAGGTACCATCGTCGTAGATGAAGCAATCGTAGTAGCTCGATTTGTTGTTGCTGTCCTTCGAGTACCTCACCACGAGACCAGCGAAGCCTGTCTGAATATTCACATCTGCTTGGATGCTTTGGTCTCCACCCGATGGAACCGATGCCGGCGTGAAGACGTAGTAAATGTTCGGCGTCAACGTGACATTGTAGGTGCCGCCGCTGATTGAGGCGGTGAGATCGCTCTCGGTTCCGGTATACCAGTCGCTGGTATCACTCGCAAAGTCCCACGAGAATTGTTTCATGGTACCGGTGCTTCCGGTGCCGCTGGAACCTGCCGGCGTTGGTGTTTCGGCCCCCGCGATCGCCTGGCTGCTGACGACTGCGACTTTCGTCGTCGCGGTCGCTTTGCCGATTACGACCTCTCCGGCGAGTATCTGCTGCTCGGTCTGCGTGATGTTAAGGAATTGGACCTTGAGTGCGTCACCGTCTTGATGCGAGCGCAGGATCTTACAGACGTCAGCCATGGAGTTGACGTCGAGACCTGCGAGTTGGGTCAGGAGGAAGGCTTGTTGGATACCAGCGGCAGAAGCGGGACTATCGGAGGAGACCGCTTCGACCACCAGACCCTGGTCGGTGCCGAAATAATCAGCGTAGTCGTTCGGACCAAGGTTCATGCCGAGATAGAGACGATTATGGCCGGCTTTTAGATCGGTGATGATCGACTGGGCCTGGTCGATACTGATCGCGTAGTTAATGCCGGGTGCCGTCTGGCCGAAGCTGAGCGTGTTGATGCCGACAACCTCGCCCTTGGTGTTTACCAATGGTCCGCCGGAGTTGCCATGGTTGATCGCGGCATCAGTTTGGATGAGGCTTTGGTAGGGCTCTAGTGTCTGATTGAGTTTGGAGACGATGCCACGCGAGATGCTGATATCGGTGCCAATATCAAAATTCAGCGGATACCCGATGGCGGCGACATCCTCGCCGACGTGCTGGTCGCCGCTCTTTCCGAAAGTTGCCGGCTTGAGATCGGTCGTATCGTCAACTTTGATGATGGCAAGATCGTCGCACGGAGAGATTCCCACGATGCGCGCCGACCGTTCTTTTGTCGACCCCGATGTGTACACGGAGAGCGCCGCGGCGCCATTCACAACGTGCGCGTTCGTCAAGATGTAGCCGTCATTCGTCATGACGATACCAGTGCCCGAATACAACGCCTCGTTTGACACGGCGGACGGCGGAACGTCGGTCCTGATCATCACGGTCGAGGGCGTGAGCAAAGTGATGATCTGTTCCCATGTCAGAACAGCCACCGGAGTCGCTGTTGGTGCGGTTGTTGGGGTTGCGGCTGCGGTCGTCGCGGCACTGGTAGCCGCCGCTGTCGTGCCTTTGCCGCCGCTCGTCGCTGTCGATTTGCTGCTGCTGCCCCCACATGCCGGCAATAAGATCAACGCCACAAGCAAGGCGGCAATCGAAAACCGTGTAAACATCCTGGCCCACCTTTCAAAGTCCCCCGGCAGGCCCCAGGCTGCCGCTGGGCGCCTTTATGCCGGTCCCCCTCATACGTCTGTACGGCAGCCGCGCTCGTGTGATCCAGGCGATTCCTGGACAGGGCGTGCAAGCTCATCGTCCTGCGACAGGCTTGCGGCTTGACTCCTGACTACGCGTCGACCCATAGATGAACGGCTACAACCAGCCCGTCACCGTCTACGGTCACCATGCGACGCGTCTGGGCAGAATCAGCAGAGAAATTGCCACTTCGTCTGCGACTAAATGGCGCCACGAGTTGAGATGTGCTCCAGGAGACCCCCTTTTCCGGGATGCACGCATTTGGTTAGTTGTTCGGGTAAGCGCAATTGGGAAGAGCAATATGCCTTCCCCAATACCTACAATACTCGGCACGTTTGAAATGTCAAGTGACGGGACCGTTAGGATTAGGGGCGCTGGTCCTGGTTCGAGGCTCGTAACGCCAACGGGCGTTTCGTCTCGGGTCCAGTCGACGTCTGACGGCAGAAGAAGATGATCGACGCGGAGGAGCCATCGACTGCCTAGCCGCGAGAGGTGTATGGTCCGGCTGTCGCGCGTCACGGTGATTTGGGCTATAGTGTCGCCCCTGCTTTGATGACTAGCGAAGGGGATGATGAATGCCGGATCAGTTTCCGCCAATTGAACCGTACGCCAGTGGCATGCTCGATGTGGGTGACGGACACGAGATCTATTGGGAGTGTTGCGGCAACCCCGAGGGCAAGCCCGCGCTCTATCTGCACGGTGGTCCAGGGTCGGGATTCTCTCCCGGCCAGCGGCGATTATTCGATCCGGATGCCTATCGCGTGGTGTTGTTCGACCAGCGTGGATCTGGAAAGAGCCGGCCGCTTGCCAGTGACCCTGATGCTGATCTGAGCAGCAACACGACGCAGCATCTGATCGCCGACATCGAAGCACTGCGCGAGCTCCACGGCGTTGACAGCTGGACCATCCTGGGCCTGTCGTGGGGTACGACACTGGGCCTGGCCTATGCCGAAACGTACCCCGAGCATGTCAACGCGCTGGTGCTGGGGTTTGTGACAACAACCTCTCAGGGTGAGGTCGAGTGGATCACCGAAGACGTCGGGCGCATCTTTCCAGAAGAGTGGGATCGATTTGCGGGCGCGATCCCTGAACGACTCAAGCACATGCGAATAATCGATGCCTATGCCGACGATGCTGTTCGACCCCGATCCTGCTGTCCGCGATCGCGCCGCCCGCGAATGGTGCACCTGGGAAGATACACACATTTCGCTCACGCCCGGCCACAGCCCCAGTCCTCGCTACGAGGACCCTGAATTCCGTCTCCGCTTCGCGCGACTAGTCACGCACTACTGGCGAAACGCCGCCTTTTTCGGCGAGGATCAGCTGATTCGCGAGGTATCGAAGCTGAACGGCATTCCGGGAGTGCTCATTAATGGACGCTATGACATTAGCAGCCCACTTGTGACCGCCTGGCGTTTGCACAAGGGCTGGAGCACGAGCGAACTTCACGTACTTGACGACGCCGGCCACGGCGGTGGCACGACGTTTTACGACGTCAGTGTCAGCGCTCTGAACCGTCTGGCGGAGAGGTAGGGTTTCCGGGCCAAATCTGGCCCAACGACGCCATGATCGGTCGAAGGGGAGATGCCTGCGTCGCCCAATTCTTTGTCGCCACCCCGATTTCATCCGAGATGCCGTTCGACCGCCTGCTGCAATCGCGGCACGAAGTCCAGGTGCTCCGGCTTCATGAGCACGCTTCGCAGGACCGTGACGGTTGGTTCGTCCCACTCAATCGAGTCGTCATTGCGCGACAGTAGCTCTTTCCGCACGATGTACTTGGCCAGAAAAACCGGATCGTCCGGATCATCCATCGCGCCCTGGTAAACGCGTTCGGTTAGCGCTGAGATCTCGCTTGCTTGTACCTTCGCTTTCCCGGTGGGCACCGGATAGAAGGTAAGGATGTCGAGCTCCGGCTGGACCACCAGTCGGAAGCGATCATGGCTCATCCAGCAGCCTAGCCCAAGCGAGTGCGGCCTCCCGGCTTGTCGCCAGGATCGGCCCCAGACCTTCGTCCGCCAGCAACGGGAAGCATTGGAACGTTGCCCAGATCGCTGCTGCGGCGGCTCCGGCGCGCGAACACTCCAGGCTGATCTCTCCGAGATGCAGGTCGTTCGACGTGAAGTAAGTGTAGGGTGAATCGTGGACGTAAAAGCGGCCGATCGACGGATCGCGGAAGATGACCGAGCCGCAGCCGTATGGCTGGAGTCCATGCTTGTGGGGATCGACCACCACGCTATCGGCTTCGGCGATGGCCAAGAATGGCGCCGGTTCTATCGGTGGCTTGTCCGCGCGTGCGAGTAGCGTGAAGAATCCACCATAGGCGGAGTCGACATGCACCCTCGCGCCGTAACGACGTGCCAGCGGGATGATCTCCTGTACCTGATCGACCGCTCCGAGTCCGGTGGTACCGGCCGTCGCGACGACCGTGCCGATCTTGCCGCCACGTAACACCTCTTCGAGTGAGTCCAGATCCATGCGCCCGCGTTCGTCACTCGAGATCGGCACGAACTGCGTGTCGATCACCTCAGCCATGCGTCCGTGTGTGTAATGGGCTTGATCGCTGGCGGCAATGGCTTTGCCCGGGTGCAGCGAGCGAGCCACCCAGAGTGCTTCCAGATTGGCGATGGTGCCGCTGCTGGTGAGATGACCGAGAAACGTCTCGCCATAGCCGAACATGCGAGCCAGGTCGGCCACGACCTCCTTTTCCATTTGTGAGGTCGCCTGGCTACTGTCCAGCGCGTGGTTGTTCGGATTGATCTGCATCGCGAGGGCATAGGCGATCATCGCGATCGGGTGAGGCGTCTTTACCATCTGGGCCGCATAACGGGGATGGAAGAGTGGAAAATTGTCGCGCAGCCGATCCGTGAGCTCGGAGAGAACTCCGACGATCCGTTCGGGCGGCAGCTGAACGCTCGCGTCAGGCTCGACTGGATTCCAGCTCGCTTCCCATTCGCCCAGTGACTCGAGCGACGTCGTCAACTGTTCCGTGAATGCCTTTTGATCCATGTCCACTCCTCCGACCCGCCTGATTGTCACAAGTCATGTTCATCTCGTATCGATGCCGTGACGCCATTCACGATCTAGCAGAGTCTATGGGGAATGAGGCCATCGGGTCCAGTGCGAGTCTCTTGGATCGTGGAGCAGTGTTTGGTGACTACCACTTGGCGGAGTTCTTTGGTGAGGAGGGCATGCTCGTATGAAATAAGTACGGCGTGAAACAGGGCGGCCAAGCGACCGCCCTGTTTCGAGGGAAACCTTGAACTAAATCGACCTACGGGCTAGTGATCCGACGTGCGGTCAGAAAGCGCGGACCCCAGTAATTGTCCCAGAGGTCAGCGATTGTGACACCGACGCTTTCGTTTTCGGCGTTTACGAACTGGCCATTACCGATGTAGATTCCGGCGTGCGACAGACCCCACTGATAAGTGTTCTGCTGGAAGACCAGATCTCCCGGCCTGAGATCGTTGCGATCGACAGGTGTCCCCTGCAGCACCTGATCGTCCATCGAACGGGGAAAGCTTCCGTTCCCAAGCACCTGATTGACCACGTAGTAAACGAAACCGGAGCAGTCGAAACCGTTCGGTGTGGTGCCGCCCCAGACGTACGGAGTTCCGAGGTACTTCAGCGCGGCCGACGCGATTTGCTGTCCGATCGGGGTGATATCTGGAGCCGGCGTCGTATTGATCGCCGCCGCCTGCCACGAAGGTCCACCGAGGAGGCCGAGTTCGACCTTGTATTCCGCCGAATTGTCCGGATGGTATTCCAGGCGCGCGCGCTCGAAGTACTGAACTGTGTTGCCAGTGGCAGGATCGACGTACTCGTCGCTGATCGGATAGCCGAAGAGTGCCAGCGACTCCCGATACGACACGCCTTGATCGCCGAACTCCAGGCCGTGGCTATTCCAGTAATCGCGGAAGCCGCGACACAGCCAATGTCCGGTGGCAGCGATGAAGCTGCAGTCGGCGCTATCCCCCTGCGAGTCCGCCTGACGTTGGAATGCGGGAGTCGAGAGCAGACCTTTGGCCTGAGCATCGTCGAAACCGAGTCTGCCAAGTTGCACCTCATAGGGCGTTCCGGCGTTCTCGGGGTGATATTCGAAGCGCTGACGCTCGAAGTACTGTACGAAAAGATCGTTCTCATAGACCGGACCACTCAAGGCGTAGCCGAAGACGGGGAGTCCTCCGGACTGGTCGTAGAAGCTCTGGAACCGTCCAGCGACGTCGTGACCGGTTGGTGAATCCTGACTTGTCGCTTGCACCGACGCTACTGGTGATGGCGTGAGTACGTTCGACTGGGCTGTTGATATGGATGTATTGATTGAGTTCTGCTGAATCTCCGCGGCGACTGGTGCTACCCCGATGACCATCACCGCAGCCGCCACGAGAAAGCTACCAATCAGGCAGCTTCTTCCGCTGCGTTTGATCAATCCCTGTTCCCTTCAAAGACACAAATCCGGCTAGACTCTGCGCTCGTGATCACGGGCGCTTTTTCGACTGCTCCGATCTGTAGTTCGCAACGCTGCCGGAAGAGCGGGCGAATATCCGAATAGCGTCTCCGCACAGTCCCCGAATTGCGCAGAGCACACCATAGAACGCGTTCCCGTCACTCGGGTTGCATTGTGCGTGAGATATTGGTCATCGATATGGACTTTTTGGCTAGGCGCACTGTGAATTCTTGACGCGAAAGTCACGTATCCGCGCTGGTTTCGTTGGAACAGTTCGATGAGGGGTCGATTGATCCGAGAGTTCGGTTCTCAAGCACGCTTTCGAGCAACCGTTGCTTCTGTTACCTTGTCGACACGACCTGGAGTAAGGGCTGAATGTGACGTTAGGAAGTTATGAGGGAGTCCATGAGCGCAACGATTGATGTGCTGATTCGCGGAGCGAAAGTTGTCGATGGAAGTGGAAATCCGTGGTTTTACGGTGACGTCGCGATGTCGGGCGATCGCATCGTCGATATCGCCCCACCGGGCAGTATTCCGGTAGAGTCAGCTGGTGATGTGGTCGATGCGTCCGGGATGGTCGTTTGTCCTGGGTTCATCGATATTCAGAGTCACTCGATTATTCCTCTGATGGTTGACGGGCGTTGCCTCTCAAAGATCACCCAGGGAGTCACCACCGAGATCATGGGCGAGGCCTGGACCCCGGCACCGGTCGGCGGTCGCAACACGGCTCAGCTTCGCCACTCTCCTTACGCTGACCTGAGCGAATGGCGTGAGCAGGCGAAAGGCTGGACGCGATTTCACCAGTGGCTCGAGGCGATGGAGAATTCTGGCGTGTCGCCGAACGTCGGCTCGTTCCTCGGCGGCGGGACCCTGCGGCAGTATGGCCGCGGCATGGACATGGGAGCGGCGAACGCCGACGAACTCGAAACCATGCGCCGGGTTATGGCCGAAGCGATGGAGGACGGCGCGTTCGGGGTCTCGTACGCGCTCATCTATCCGCCCGACTCCTACGTCGACACCGACGAGATCGTCGAGGTCTGTAAGGTCGTTGCCCGTTACGGCGGCGTCTACATCACGCACCTGCGGTCCGAAGCGGACGCGCTGTTGGAGGCGCTCGACGAGGCCATCGAGATTGGTGAGCGCTCCGGTGCGGCGGTAGAGGTCTACCACCTCAAGGCGATCGGCAAGCGCAACTGGCATAAGATTCCGTCGGTGCTGGCGCGCATCAATGAGGCTCGAGCGGCCGGAATCGACGTCACGGCGGATCAATATCCGTACGTTGGGTCAGGAACTGGTCTCTCGTCGGTTCTGCCCCCCTGGGCGCACGCCGGCGGCAAGTTCTACGATAATCTGCGCGATCCCGAAATGCGAGCCAAGATTCGCGAGGCGGCGCTCAACCCGTCTGGAGACTGGGAGCCGATGGCCGACCTGTGTACGCCCGCGGGCGTGATGCCGGTCGGGTTTGAGAAGCCGGAGAATCGGCAATACGCCGGAAAGCGATTGACCGAGATCGCCGAGATGCGGAACCAGCACTGGGTCGATGCGGCAATGGATCTACTGCTCGATGAGGGGCAGCGTATCTCGACAATCTACTTCACCATTACCGAAGACAACATGGGATCACAGTTACTACAGCCGTGGAACAAAATCTCGACCGATGCCGGCGGGATGGATCCTGCCTGGGCCAAAAATCAGGGTCCGGTGCATCCCCGCGCCTACGGCACCTACACGCGGGTGCTCGGAAAGTATGTCCGCGAAGACAAGGTACTTACGCTTGAGGATGCCGTACGGAAGATGAGTTCAGCAGTCTCGGACCGGCTCGGGTTGCGCGATCGCGGAACGTTGCGCGCCGGTTGCTTCGCCGATGTCGTTGTCTTCGATCCGGAAACAGTCGGGGATCGGGCCACCTTTGAAGATCCACACCAGCTTTCGGTCGGCATTCGCGATGTCTGGGTGAACGGCCAGCGCGTCGTGAAGGGTGGCGATCACACCGGCGCCAAGCCTGGCCAGTTCGTGAAAGGCCCGGGGGCGCGGTAAGAAGCGGCCGAGTCGGCCCTCATCGCCAACGACACTCATCCCCTGACCCCTTCTCCCAATTCTGGGAGAAGGGGAACACGTTGCGAGGCTTGTGAGGGCCGCTCGATGAGGTTTACGGGCCTCGCGGGAATGAGCGCGGCTCCGACGATCTCACCTGGAGCGGCGTGACACTCCCCACAGAATTAGCCAGCCTCCTGCACCTGCCACCAGCGAGGCGCCGAGGATGCCCAGCTTCGCTGAATTGAGGAGCGATCCTTCGCCGAAACTTAGCGCTCCGATAAAAAGCGACATGGTGAAGCCGATACCCCCGAGCCAGGACACCCCGTAGATGTGCCACCACGTCATCCCTTCGGGAAGATGCGCTAGTTTGCTGCGGGCAGCCAACCAACAGGCGCCGACAATCCCGAGTTGCTTTCCGACCACGAGCCCCGCCAGGATGCCGAGTGTCACCGGCTGAGCGATTCCGGCGCCTTCACCCAAGTTGATCCCTGCGTTCGCGAGGGCGAAGACCGGCACGATGGCAAATGCCACCCACGGATGCAAGGCATGCTCCATCCGCTGGAGTGGCGACTGCACCTGTCTCGCCAGGTCCTCCAGTTCTCCAAGAGCGGACTGTAGTTCGGCGTCGGTGAGGGTCCGCGATCCGCTCTCTCCTGCTCGACCGAAATCGTGGAGGGCGGTTTGGGCCCGACGGTAGAACTCGCCGGCGTCCATGTAGTTGCGCGCTGGAATGGTCAGGGCAACCATCACGCCAGCAACAGTGGCGTGGACTCCTGATTTTAGAAGAGCCACCCACACGCCGACTCCGACGATCGCATAGAGGAGCGGCTGGTGTGCTCCCAGCCAGTTCAAGGCGACGAGCACCAGCATGAATATCGCCGCAGCGCCGAGCGCTGCCCAGACGATTTGGCTCGTATAAAAGAGTGCGATAACCAGCACTGCGCCGAGGTCGTCGACAATGGCGAGCGCGGTAAGAAACACGCGCAGGCTCTCCGGTACGCGCCGCCCGAGCAAGGCGAGCACGCCAAGAGCGAAGGCGATGTCGGTGGCCATCGGAATGCCCCAGCCATTCGAGCCTTCCCGTCCAGCCGTGATGGCGATGTAGATGAGAGCGGGTACCAGCATTCCGCCCAGTGCGGCTGCGGCTGGCAGGGCGGCCTGTCGTGGCGAGGCAAGTTCACCGACCAGCACCTCGCGTTTGATCTCCAGACCGACCACGAAGAAGAAGATGGCCATCAGTCCGTCATTGACCCAATGCAACAGCGTCTCACTGAGTTGAAAGGCAGCCGGACCGACGGTTACCTTGGTCTCCCAGAGTGAGGTGTATGCTCCGGCCCACGGCGAGTTGGCCCAAACGAGCGCGGCGATTGCGGCGACGATAAGCACGATGCCGCCCGACGCCTCGGCATGCATAAACGCCCTGATGGGGTAGAGTACCTGTTCGATGGACCCGGTGGTTCGCGTCGACTCGCGCGTGTTGACCGTCATGTTCTCTCGCTTTCCCCGTCCGTTGACGTCCCCGTTTTGGGCAGCGGTTGTGGCGGTCGTCGCCTCGTTCCCCTGAATTGTCTCATCTGCGCACGGACGAACCATGTGTTTGTCGCACGACTCATGCAATGACGCTTCGGCATTATCCTCAGTGAGGTATCACTCACCGACAAGCACGCGCCGACAAGGCCCCTCTCAAGGCTGCTGGAGCGTGGGCTTGAGGTTCGCGCCTGGCTTGCCGAGTACAGACTCCGGAGTACACTGTTGGCCAACCCGGTTGGAGTGTGCTCAAAACCGTAGCCGGGTTCGGCTTGTTCAGGACACCCCGGCGATGATCGCCTGAAGCTGAGGTCGGAGAGGAAAGGAAAGACGTGATGCCCGATCCCGAGTCGCTGGATGGATTGGACGAGGTTGTCGAGCAACAACTGCGGCGCTGGACGGTTCCCGGCGCGGTCGTTGGCGTTCTGAAGGCGGGGCACACCGAGCTTTACTCGTACGGAGTCGCCAACCTCGACATTGACTGGCCGGTGCGAAGCGACATGCTCTTTCGGGTCGCCTCGATCTCGAAGGTCTTCACCGCGACGCTGGCCATGACCGCCGTAGACGACGGCCTGATCGATCTGGATGTTCCGATCGTTCGCTACCTGCCTGAGCTAGAGCTATCCGATGAAGAAGCGCGCGAGACGATCACCATGCGGCACTTGCTGTCGCATACCAGCGGTCTCTATGGAGATTACTCGGCCGATTATGGCCTGGGCGATGACGCCATGATGCGCGCTCTGCCGGTCTTCTCAACGCTGCCCCAGCAGACCCGTCCAGGTGAGCTCTGGGCTTACTGCAACAGCGGATTTCAGCTGGCGGGCACCGTGCTGGCGAAAGTCTTCGGGACCACCTTCGATGAGGCGATGGAACAACGTGTCTTCGAGCCACTTGGCCTGGAGCGAACCTGCTTCGCGGCTCACGACACCTTCGGCTGGCCGACTGCGATGGGGCACATTCAGACTGAGCCAGGCGGTGACGAGCATGTCGTGGTGGGCCAGTATTACCCACGTAACCGGCGACCGGCCGGAGGCGTGATCTCGACCGCATCGGATCTGTTGCGCTTTGCACGGATGCACATGAACGATGGTGAGATCGAAGGTCAGCGTGTACTGAGCGAGGCAGCTTCGAAGGAGATGCGCACGCCGCAGACTCGTGCCGGAGGCTGGGCCAACTCCTGGGGAGTCGGCTGGGATATCCGGCCGGTCGGCTCGACAACGGTGATCGGTCACTCCGGGTCGATCAGCGGGTTCGAGTCACTTCTGACGCTGGTGCCGGATCAACAGGTCGCCTTCGTTGTGCTGACAAACAGCGGTCGCGGCAGCGCGGCCTATCCCGCGATCGAGAAGTGGCTGCTCGAACATGTCTGCGGACTGCGGCAAGAATCTCCCACAACGACGAGCCTGTCCGCCGCGGCATTGCGCAATCTGGCTGGGCGGTATGAGCGGCCCGGCTACGAGATCGCGGTGTCCGTTTCAGATAATGGTCTACGGCTTGAATTCAAGGGGCCGCATCCGCTGACCGGCGAGACCGTGCCCTATCCATCACTGCAACTTGTACCCGTCAGTGAGTCCGAGTTTGTGGTGCAAGACGGGCAACGCGAGGACGAGCGTGTTGAGTTCATTCTCGGCGAAGATGGTCCACCGCGCTTCATTCGGATGCACGGACGGCTGGCGAATCGGGTTGACTGAATAAGGAGAGTGGTCATGAGTAGAGGCATCGACGTCCTGATTCGAGGTGCAAAAGTCGTCGACGGAACTGGCAATCCCTGGTTCTTTGGCGACGTCGCACTTGCCGGCGATCGGATCGCGGACATCGCCCCGGCTGGCAGCATCCCCGACGATGCGGCGCGCGAGGTCGTTGAGGCAGACGGCATGGTCGTCTGTCCCGGATTCATCGACATTCAGAGCCACTCGATCGTGCCGCTCATGGTCGATGGTCGCTGCCTGTCGAAGATTACCCAGGGGATCACGACCGAGATCATGGGGGAAGCCTGGACACCCGCGCCGATCGGCGGCCGTAATCTGGACGACCTGCGGCACACGCCCTATGCGCATCTCAACGAATGGCGCGAGCGAGCCACCGGCTGGACACGCTTCCGCTACTGGCTGGAGGCAATGGTTAAAGAGGGGGTCTCGCCGAACGTCGGCTCCTTCCTCGGCGGCGGCACGTTGCGCCAGTACGGGCGCGGCATGGACATGGGGCCGTCGAACGCTGACGAGATGAAGGCGATGAAGCAGACCATGGCCGAGGCGATGCAGGATGGCGCCTTCGGCGTGGCCTACGCGCTCATCTATCCGCCTGATACGTTCGCCACCATCGACGAGATTGCCGAGGTCTGCACGGAGGTAGCCCGATACGGCGGTGTCTACATTACGCACATGCGCTCCGAAGGTGACCAGATGTTCGAGGGGGTCGAGGAGGCGATCGAGATCGGGCGGCGTTCTGGTGCCGCGGTCGAGATCTATCATCTTAAGGCCACCGGCCGGAAGAATTGGCACAAGATGCCATCGGTGATCGCCCGCATCAACGCGGCGCGCGCCGAGGGTATCGACGTCACGACCGATATGTATCCCTACATCGCTAGCGGCACTGGACTCTCCTCCTGCCTGCCGCCGTGGGCTGCTGCTGGCGGGAAGTTTTTCGACAATCTGCGAGATCCGGAGATGCGGGCCAAGATTCGCGAGGCGACGTTGAATCCAAGCGGCGATTGGGAAGCGCAGGTCGCGACGGCCGGTGTCGAGAACGTCATGCCGGTCGGGTTCGAGAAAGCTCACAACAAGCAGTACGCTGGGAAGCGGCTGAATGAGATCGCCGAGATGCGCAACCAGCATTGGGTCGATTCCGTGATTGATCTACTGGCCGACGAGGGCCAGCGTATTTCGACCATCTACTTCAAGATGAGCGAAGAGAACGTCAAGTTGCAATTGCAGCAGCCCTGGAACAAGGTCTCGACAGATGCCGGTGGACTCGACCCGGCCTGGGCCAAAGAGCACGGACCGGTTCATCCACGCGCCTACGGTACCTATCCACGTGTGCTCGGCAAGTATGTGCGTGAGGAGAAGGTCATCACGCTGGAAGACGCCATTCGCAAGATGACCTCGGCCGTAGCGGATCGGCTGAGCCTGCGCGATCGAGGCGCACTGCGAACCGGTAGTTACGCGGATGTCGTCATCTTCGACCCCGAGACGATTGGCGACCGGGCGACGTTTGCCGACCCGCACCAGCTTTCGGTCGGTGTGCGCGATGTCTGGGTGAATGGCAAGTGTGTGGTGAAGGACGGGGATCACACCGGCGCTAAGCCCGGCCAGTTTGTGACCGGCCCGGGTCGACGGTAGCGGCCCTCATCCCCAGCCCTTCTCCCAATTATGAGAGAAGGGAGCGTACGCTCAAACGGCATTTGCCCTCTCCTGCTCGGCGGGAGAGGGTGGCATCGTGTCGCCGGGTGAAGGCCGTTGCCAACCATTTACGAAGGGACGGTAATCGTGGCTGAAATCGACGTATTGATCCGTGGCGGGCAGGTGATCGATGGCACCGGTAATCCCTGGTTTCATGCCGATGTCGCCATCTCGGAAGACCGAATTGTCGACATCGCGCGGCCAGGTAGCATATCGCCGCGGTCGGCCGGTGAGGTCGTCGATGCCACTGGGCTCGTCGTCTGCCCCGGCTTCATCGATATTCAAAGTCATTCCGGTCTGAGATTGCTCGTCGACGGGCGTTCATTGTCGAAGATCACGCAGGGGGTCACGACCGAGATCATGGGGGAGGCCTGGACTCCAGCCCCGGCTGGTGGCCGCTACACGGATCCGATGTCCAAACCGTTCTTCCCGATCGATCTACCGGAATGGCGCGAGCGTGCCAAGGGCTGGACTCGCTTTCGTGACTGGCTCGACGCAACGGTCGACCACGGCGTCTCGCCCAACATCGGTTCTTTCCTCGGCGGCGGATCGTTGCGCCAATATGGCAAGGGGATGGATCTCGGCAAGGCCAACGCCGAGGAAGTGGCCACTATGCGACGGGTGATGGCCGAGGCCATGGAAGATGGCGCCTTCGGCGTCGCCTACGCCCTGATCTACGCGCCTGACGCCTACGCCGACACCGATGAAATTGCGGAAGTTTGCAAGGTCGTCGGGAAATACGGTGGTGTCTACATCACGCACATGCGCTCGGAATCGGACGAGATCCTTGCTGCTCTGGACGAGGCAATTGATATCGGACGGCGCTCCGGCGCGGCGGTCGAGATTTACCACCTCAAGGTCTGCGGTGAAGAGAACTGGCCCAAGATGCACGAGGTGATCGCGCGGATCAACGCGGCGCGAGCCGAAGGAATCGACATAACCACCGATCAATATCCCTATATCGCCAGTGGCACCGAACTCTCGGCCTGCCTGCCGCCCTGGGCGTCGGCTGGAGGCAAATTCTTCGAGAACTTGAGTGATCCCGAGATGCGGGCCAAGATTCGCGCCGAAGCCATGAATCCGAGCGGAGGCTGGGAGGCGCAGGTAACGACGGCCGGTCCGGAGAAGGTAATGCCGGTGGGGTTCGAGAAGCCGGAGAACCAGCAATATGCCGGGAAACGCCTGAGCGAGATCGCCGAGATGCGCGGGCAGGAGTGGGTCGATGCCGTGATCGACCTGCTGATCTCCGAGCAGCAGCGTATCTTCACCATTTACTTCAAAATGAGCGAAAGCAACATCCGGCTACAGCTGCGGCAGCCCTGGAACAAGATCTCGACCGACGCCTGGGGGATCGACCCGGTATGGGCCAAAGAAGACGGCCTGACTCACCCGCGCGCCTACGGCACCTATCCACGGGTGTTGAGCAAATATGTGCGTGAAGAGGGTGTGATCTCGCTCGAGGATGCCATCCGCAAGATGACCTCGGCCGTCGCCAGCCGCCTGTCGCTACGCGACCGTGGCCTGCTGCAACGCGGTCAGTTTGCCGACGTCGTCATCTTCGATCCGGAGACCATCGGCGATCGCGCCACCTTCGAGGATCCGCATCAGCTTTCGGTCGGTGTGCGCGACGTCTGGGTTAACGGCACCCGTGTGCTACAGAATAGCGAGCACACCGGCGCCAAGCCGGGCCGCGTAGTTGATGGGCCAGGGAGAAAATAAGAGACTCTCCGTTCACCATTCAGCCGGGTTGGGCGATCTCCATCAGAAGTCGCGCGAGTTCCTCGGGTGCCGTCAGATTGGCGTCATGGACTGCGTCAATTTCACGGTACCGGTAGCTCGGATCTGCGCGGACCTCTTCCGATATGAGATGAATAAGTCCTTCTGGAGGCCGCCGCAGGCAGGCGATATATGTACGGGGAATCGATTCTGCTTTCAGATTGCCGAGACGGACTGGCGTGGTGAAGCTGCCTGCCGGGTGCGGAGTCTCTCGCGATTGGATCCATTCAACAAGCTTTGGATCGATGTCGCCAAGTTCGGAACCGTCTGAAGCCGGAATTGGAAGCAACCACGCGGGTTCGGCGTGCTCGATCTGCTCGCGAAATCGCCGGGAAAACTCTTGAACGCCGTAGTCCTCAAAGATCTCCAAGACACTTCTGCCGTTGGCTGGGATGATCGCGTCAAGATAGATCAACTGCGCGATGCGCTCCGGAACACGATGTGCGACCGCTCCGGCTACTGTCCCGCCCAGGCTATGGCCGAGGAGGATGACGTCGTACAGGTCTTCGTACTCCAGGACATTTACGACGTCCTGGACGTGGGTTTCGAAATCAACCTCTGGGCGTGCCAGGTGAGATCGTTCACCGAGGCCGGTTAGTGTCGGCGCGTAGACGTTGTGCCCGCTCTCGCGCAACCAGGGGGTCACGTATTTCCAGCACCAGCCACCGGCACACAGACCATGGACGAGAACGAACGTTGCCACCCTTCCTCCTTCAAGTTGTGACGTTGCCTGAGCCGTCGAGATCGGCACCGTGGCACGTCAATTCACGTCAACGTCAGTACTTCGGCGGGACAGATTTGGGTGCTATGCGGACGACTTTTCGGGAGAAGCGGAGCCCGTCAATCCCC
The DNA here is from genome assembly GCA_963785465.1 of uncultured Chloroflexia bacterium. Lineage (GTDB taxonomy): Bacteria > Chloroflexota > Chloroflexia > Thermomicrobiales > Thermomicrobiaceae > CALAGB01. The sequence goes on from CAWAVM010000017.1 coordinate 148,567, forward strand.
GAAGCCGGTGTAGCATACCCTTCCCCGTCTCGATCGTTACGAGACAGCACCTACGTCTTTCTTGGCGTGCGCACTCTCGCCGTTGACAGGTGTCGCCTTATCCATACACCTCGTCGGTGGCGGACCAGCCGAGCAACAGGGCTGCAAAGAAACCGCGCCGGCTCGAATACGATTGCGACTGCGCTCCAACCCAACGCAATGGGCCGTCCAGCGGTCGATGCCGTATTTGGTAATGGCGCACTCGACATCGCGAAGCAGCGCCTGAGCCTCGCGTTCCATTATGTCATCGCCGCTGGGTAAGTCGACCGGCACACCACAGTGGCCGCAGATAGCGGCGTCGAGGGCGATCTCGCCGACCGGCTCACCTATCGATAATACGAGCAGTTCACCGCAAACGTGCATGAGTTTCGCATCTCCGGCTTCAGCGATCGTTAGATCTGCATCGGCGGCGCCTATTAGATGCCAGAAACAGATTGTTCGCCCAGCGACTGCCGGTCGGGTCCCCTATGCCTGCGCGGACGGAGTGGCCGACTGGTGAGTAAATCGTTCCGAACAGTGCGCTATTGACGATTTGCAGCACCCCACCTATGATCTACGCACGCGATTCCAAATCAAATCAATCAGTGGTTCATCTCCTTCAGTGTGCGCTGGCTTCATGAATAAGGGGGACATGATGTACTCACTGGGGCGATTCGTGCGTCCAACCTGGTGGCTGTGCATGGCGGTCGCTGTGGCGATATTCGCCTTACTCGCCGGCAACGGGCTGGCCGCGGATCCTGCCGAACCGGACGTGCCGCAAGACATGGAAAAGCCGGCCATTCCGCTTCTCTATCCTGGCGACATCCGGGTCTTCAACTTCTATTGGGATTCGGAATGGGATGCTGATAATCCGGGATTCTCGATGGGGACAATCGACTCACTGACCGAGTCGCTGGCGGGTTCGAGCTATTTTGACAAGCTCGACCAGTATGGCGTACCCAATTTCTTTTGGGGTGGCAGCGCCAAGGCGGAGGACAACCTCTGCGGTGCCAAGCCAGCGACCACGATTAGCATAGTGGACGTCGCCGGAATCATTCCGTGTATTGCCCTTCTTCCGGGCAACAACGTTCCGCTGCCCGACTTTCGCACTATCTACAACGTCATCATTCCGGCAGACACCACGATTAACGACTCGCTCGAAGTCGACGGCAAACTTGTATTTCAGAAGATCTCATGCCAGGATTACGGCGCGTTCCACGTTGGGATCGCGGGGGGCAACGCCACGATCATCCCGGCGGCATGTTTCGACAGCCCGGCCAAGCTTGTTTCCGCTATCTCACATGAGCTTGTCGAAGCCGCAACGGACCCGACTCCACTCCTCTACTGGATCAACACCTCAGACGTCCCTCCCGGAATCATCGGGTATCTTTCCTCAATCCCACAGCTGCTCACCGAGGGCGAAGCGGCCGACATTTGCGAAGCCGTACCGCAGTTTAACGACGTGCCGTTTCGTGCGGGTTCGACCGACCTTCTCGTAGGTGCGTACTGGTCGAACGAGGATAACGCATGTGTGGTCGGAAGCCATCGGGTTGTCCTGGCCTCGTTCGATGTGAACGGTGTGGGGTCGACGGGGTCGCTCACAGTTGACGGGCAAACTCAGACATTACCCTTCTCTGGGGCACTGGCTGAAGGGACGAGCTTCGCGTTTCCGGACCTGATCGATGGAGACACGGGGGAGCGCTTCGTCCGCGAAAGTGATTGTTCCGGAACGGTGGACTTCCCTGCGCCCGCAGACTCGACCAACCCGCGGCCTGTCGATCAGGTTACGAACATCACGTGTGACTACTCGACTGAGTATCTGTTGACCGTCGCGACGAATCCCGCGAGCCTCGCGGTTGGCAACGCCTCACTAACGGCCGGAGGTTGGTTTTCTGACGGAACGATCATTCCGCTGCACGCCGATGCGATCGTGTCCGGGGGAGCGGGCTCGCGTTACGAGCTTACCGGTTGGAATTCGAGTGGATTCCCGTTGGTCGATCCCATTATCACGATGAATCGACCGCACTCGGTGGTCGCCGAGTACCAGCTCGAGCATCAAGTGACATTTGATGTCGTGGGCATCCCAGCAGTGGTGCCATGGCACTTGACGGTCGATGGTGTCAAACACACTGGACCGGTTTCTGAGTGGGTCAACGATGGCGCCTCAACCTCGTTCCAATTCGAAACTCCAGTACCTGATCCTGTGGATTCGGGGATTCGTTACGTAATTCAATCGGTGTCCACAACGTCCCCGCTCGTAGTGGACGCCCCAACGACTGTTCTTGCGACCTACGGGAAGGAGTACCTGCTCTCCGTCACGACGAGTGGGTTGGGCGACAACTCAACGTCGGTCAGCAATAGTGGCTCGGTCCTCGGCGAGGCGTCCGATACGTTGTCGGTGACCGTGTGGCTCGCTGCGGATACGCCGCTCGCGTTGAATGTCGATGATCCGGTAAATGGAACGTCCGGCGTTCCGTATTTTTTCGACCAGTTCACGCCAGCGCCGCCATCGACAATGACCTCGCCCCTGACTCTGGTGGCTTCATATAAGACGATGAGCGAGCAGATCTCCGACGCGCTGGCTGGCGGCGGAATAAGCGGTCCGGGGAGCAATGGTGTTGCGAACGCGCTGTTGACGAAGTTCGCCAATGCGGAATCTGAAATGGCTGCCGGTGCGTATAGCGATGCGCTCGACGACCTCAATGCGTTCATCAATCAACTCAAGGCGCAGTCGGGAAAGAAGGTTGCAACACAACTGTCATCGGACCTTCGACTTGACGCTGCCGCCGTGTATCACTACGCGATGTGCCAGGCGGTAGCGGCCGGCCAACTGACACCGGACGAACATGCGGCGGCTTATGCGTATTACTTGAACGTCGTGGTTTCACTCGGTGGAACCCCATTGCCCGACTGCTGAGCATCGGGCAAGTGGACCCAGGTGCGGACATGGGCCAACGATGCCGGGGACACGTTTGGGTATTTAGATGCTAGGCGCTTGACCGAGGAGGTGCCGTCAAGGCACGCTTCTCGGTCTCACCAATCGTTGTCGGAGCGCGGCTGAACATAGAGGCTTCGATTTCCCCGTCGGCCCCCTGCGGCACGAGGAGTTCCCCAATGCCAAAGATAACGCTAACGTCGGGCGCGGTGATGTCCCACGTCTCGCAAATTCTCCTTGTATGCAGTCCTATCCATACACCTCGTCGGTGGCGGACCAGCCGAGTAGCAGGGCCGCAAAGAAACCGCGCCAGGCTTCGGCAATGTCTGCTCCGGTGTAGGAGACGGTCCGATGGTTCTTACGCTCGGTGCCTGGAACCAGCGCCGCCCAATAGGCTTCACTCGTCGAGGAGAACTCAACCTCAAGCTCCACGGGACCTTCGACCGTGTAGGGTGTGAACGAATCGAGACGTTGCAGGGCCGCCGCCGCGCCGGCTCGAATACGTTCACGACTGCGCTCCAACCCGACACAACGAGCCGTCCAGCGGTCGATGGCGTACTTGGTGACGGCGCACTCGACACCGCCAAGCAACGCCTGAGCCTCACGTTCCATCATGTCGTCGCCGCTGAGGAAGACGACCGGCACACCATAGTGGCCGCAGATGGCGGCGTTGAGCGCGATCTCTCCGACCGGCTCGCCATTCATGCGGGTCTCGATCATCTCACGACCGACGATCGTCTCGTTCGCGACGCCATCAGAGTGACCGGTCATGGCGTGATAGCCGACGAAGAAGACCGCGTCGACGTCGTGCTGGACGCCTTCGACCATGCAGAGGTATTTGTGGAATCCCTTGATCAGGTCGGCCCGGGGATCGAGCTGCTCCATCAAAATGTTCGTCATGGTCCAGTGCGAGTCATTCACGACGACCTCGGTCGCCCCGGCATCAAACGCACCGGCGATGGCCGCGTTCACGTCTTGAGTCATTAGCTCGCGGAATCGTTGAAATTCTGGTTTTCCATAAAGCATCTCGTCGGTGCTGGTGATGCCGCTGATGCCCTCGCCGTCCGCCGAAATCAAGACACGCATGAGTTCCCCTCCAGATTCCCATTCTTGGACCGGAACGCTCTCCAATCGAGGCGAAGTCGGCACCCTCGTTCTCGTCGAGATGCCGCCGCCCGCCGGCGCGCTCAGGTCAGTAATCACGTTCTGCACCAGTCTAGCGTGAATTTGGCAGATGGAACGATGGTCCTGTGCGATCGAGCCAGAGATGGACTTGGCGCCCTTACACTGCCGTCCTCGATCCATATCGCACCTCCGTGGTTGTGGGAGTCTTCAGCCGGACGACCAGACGTACTCCGTCATGCGTCACGAAAACCGTCCGGAACGGCGAGGAGATGACTACCCATTGGCGGGCGTCAACCGCCGCCGAGAACGTGAAGATCGATCACTGGATGAAGCTCGATGCCGTTCGGAGCCACACCGGTCTGACCGTGCAAGAAATCGAAGAAAGCAATGCCGGTGATTTGGGCCGTGCCCGATATCGTCTCGAAGCGGCTAGTAGGTGGCGTGCCGAACTTCCCGACGAACTGTTGGCGCGCGATCGTCAACTGCTGCAGGACGCGGGAATCGGAGGCGCCGGAACAGGTCGGATTCGGCAGTTCGACGATCATCGTGATCTTGGTGTTCTTCGGGTCGGCGATGACCAGGTGGATATCTTTGTCATCCTCGATCTTCGCTTTGAGCAGCCGGGCGGTCACCCGATACGTTGTGAACTCGGTCGGCACCACCCGGCCGTTTTCCGGCAACGTTTTCGGGGCGCCCATTTTCGTCAGGTTTTGTACGGTGGTGTCGATCGGAGCGAGATCGACTTGCGAAGCCTGTGGATCGCTCATGGTCTTCACCGACCAGCGTTCTCGTCCACAGACGCCGTTCGTCCCCTGCTCGCTTTCCTGCGTTTGTGTCGCGACGGCGGTACCCGTCGGTGCCGGCAACGTGCACGAAACGAGGGCCGGGATGAGTCCGATGATGAGGATGAGTAAAGCGACTGATGATCGACGCATCATGACCCTCTCGATGTTTTCGCGGTCATGGGTATCGTTCCTTCACACGGTGGAGCCCGCATCGTACTGCTCGGTCCGAGACGATCACGGATGATGGCGTAGGCACCCGGTCATAGGATAAAAGTACTAGAAGATTTCGTATTGACACGCCTCCTGACCGAAATATGATGGATAGCACGTAGACGTAGGTACGCATTTACACCCTCGGAGCCAGTGGTAGGCTGGCGCGTTCGCAACGTAGCGAGCGCACTACCGGTGGCAGATTCGACGGTAGGAGGAATATATATGTTCCGTCGGGTGCTTAGTATTATCGCCCTCATCACGTTTATCACTATCCCGTTCAACGTCCTGTCGGTTGCGGCTGCTCCTTCGGGTCGAGCCACGCTGTCCGGCAACGTTCCACCGTGGGCTACGGCGGCCAATTTCAAGTCATCGGCGAGTTCTTCCGACGACATCGGCTTTCGGGTTTATCTCAACTGGCAGAATCAATCTGCACTTGAAGCACTGGCAACAGCGGTCTCGGATCCTGCCAGCGGATCGTACGGTCAGTTCCTCACGCCGCAGCAGTTCCGTCGGCAATACGCACCGTCTCAAAAGAGCGTTCGCGCGGTGCAGTCCTGGCTACAGTCTCAGGGCTTCAACATCGTCTATACGCCCGCAAACAACCTCTACGTTTCGGCCGAGGGAACGGTGGCCCAAGCGGCGGCCGCCTTTGGGACCAGCTTCGGACAGTATCAGGTTACAGGCTTGACCCTGCGATCGCCAGAGTCCGACATCTCGGTGCCAAGCTCGATCGCGCCTCTTGTCAGTGGCGTTATCGGGTTGGACGATTCGGCACAATTGGTTCATACCAATATCGCAACTGATCCGAGTGCTCCTCCGACGCCTGCCTTCGTGAGCGCGGAACCGTGCTCCGCTTACTGGGGCGAGCAACTGGCAACCGGTTTCACGAATCCTTACAGCAACAAAGGCAAGAAAGCTAAGCCCCTGCCGTACATACCATGTGGATATACACCGCAGCAGATTCGCGGAGCCTACGGCTTGGCGGATTCACCTTACGACGGCTCCGGTCAGACCGTAGCTATCATCGACGCCTTCGCCTCGCCCACGATTCAGCAGGATCTGGATCAGTGGTCGGAAAATCGCGGTCTGCCCACGACTCAGATTCAGCAGATCGTCGCACCTGGCACTTACCGTCACCCCGAAAAAGGAAACGTGACAAGACCCTCAGGGTTGGTATGGCGAAGAAACGCTCGACGTTGAGGCAGTGCATGGCATGGCGCCGGGGGCGAACATCATTTACGTGGGCGCGCCGAACGCGTTCCAGGATCTCGACGCGGCGCTCAATCACGTCGTTGATCGACACCTCGCCTCGATCGTTACGAATTCCTATGGTTGGAACACCGAGCTTCTTCCGCCAGGCTTCGTCAAGCCGTTCAACAGCATTCTCCTCCAGGGTGCCGCGGAAGGCATCGGGATCTACTTCTCTTCGGGCGACTTCAGCGATGAATCACTTGTTCATGGGTTACACCACGCCTGATTTCCCAGCGTCCAGCCCCTGGGTCACTGCGGTCGGCGGCACGAGCCTGGCCGTCGGTGCAAACGACAACTACCAGTTCGAGACCGGTTGGGGCACGTCCTATTCAAGCTGGACCGATACCAATTGGAATCCGCAGGCGCCCGGTTTCTGGATCTATGGCGCCGGTGGTGGCGTGAGTCGCCTGTTCGCAGAGCCGTGGTACCAGCAGGGAGTGGTCCAGCCGTCGGTGTTTGCTGCGCAAGGTCGGACTGGGCGAGCGGTACCGGATATTGCTGCGGTCGGCGATCCGAACACTGGCTACCTGATCGGGCAAACTCAGACCTTCCCCGATGGCAGCGTCAAGTATTCGGAGTATCGACTTGGCGGCACGAGTCTCTCGTCCCCGCTGATGGCAGGCATCATGGCCCTGGCAGACCAGGCTGCTGGCGCGCCGCATGGGTTTGCTAATCCGATGTTGTACGAGCGACTTAGCGCAAACAATGGAGTTCACGACATCGTTGACCCGGGCACTACGGTCGCTGCGGTGCGGGCGGACTATGCCAACGGCGTCGACTCGACAAACGGTCTCGTCTACAGCCTGCGGACCATGAATCAAACGCTGAGTCTGAAAACAACATCGGGTTACGATGATGTGACCGGCCTCGGCACACCTGACTCGAATTTCATCAACTTGCTCAAGCCATAGCAGTTCAGTAGGTGCCTCGTCCCCGTCTCCAGGCTCCTCGAAAGAGAGCCAGGAGCGGGGACGAATCCTTTTGCGCGGCAGTTCGCTCGTTCGAAGTCACATCGTAAGTGACTGGCGGGGTGTCAACGCGTAGGGTGTGTTGCCAACGTCAAAGTTCGTCGGAGGAATAGCGCCTGTAGGGGAGACGGATACCTGCGCGCGTACTCGTACCGGGGTTCCCACGAAACAGCCGATCGTGTACGGATACTCTTGGGTCAGCACGTAGTGATACATGTTGACCAATTTTCCGTTCCACATCACCTCGCTCGTTGTCCCGTGGCAGGCGTCGAGGTAGGCGTTGGTAATCTCCCTGCCGTTGGCGTCATACATGCTGTAGATGCCGAACCCGTCAAGAGCATAACCAATCAGCTGATTATTGCCCGACTCACCAGGCATACACGCGCTTGGTCCGTGATAGTGATAGATGCCCGCGGCCTGCGGATGGCCATCACAGACATCCTGTGTCTCATGGGCGACGGCGTCATGACCCGAAGCGTCGAGCGCGTTGAAGATGGCAACACCATTCAGCGCCACGCCGATCATCCCCATGGGTACGCAGCTTGGAGAGGCCGCCATCGTCGGATTCAGCGGTAACGAGAAAGAGATGTTCTGCTTTTGGATGCTGTTCGGATTGGTATCGATCTGATACGCGGGGTCTGTTTTCTGGATCGGGAATATGCCGGTCTCTGAATCGACTGGCAGCCCGTTGCCGGTAATAACCCGCTCGCTCCCGTTCACCGAGGTTTGAAATTGGGCGTCGGGCCAGGTTACCTCGCCCTCGACCGATGTCTTCTCGGTCAGATCCCATGTATTACCATGAATCCACGAACCTATATGGTCTGCTCCCCCGACCTTGAATTGTGTTTGACAGGAATAGACGTAGCCTGTTTTCGGGCTTGTGCTGACCTTGCCGTCTCCCAGTGGCAGCGCGTGGACGTCAAGGACGTTGATTTGTGCCGGAGTCGCGCTCGCGGACGACGTCGGCGCGACGGTCGACTGAGGCGTCGAGGTTGGTGACGTGCCCGCCGGAGCGGCCGCTGGCGTTGTCGTCGCGACACGCGCCTCGGTTGAGGTCGGCTGAGTGATCTGGTTTATCGTCGTTTGAGTCCCAGTCGAGGTGACCTGCCCTATGGACGGGGAACTTCCACACGCCCCGACTACCAGCACCAGGAGCACGATCAGCGACGTGTTGACATATCTGCGCATGCGAAATCCTCGGAGATTGGCGGCAGTTCGGACCCGCCGCACACGTATGTTCACCTAGTACTTGTACACCTCAAGCGTAAACGGAACGTGTCATCGCTGGAATAAGTGGGCGTTTGTGTCATCGGATTGCGGCGAACCGGTGCAGAGGGCACTCGTTCGATGCGCTGTGAACGAATGATGAGCGGGTGAAGCAGCGCGTGCCGTCACAACGACGGCACGCGCTGTCGTCGTTTACTCCGGCTTGCTAGCCGCAATCGCCTGCTGGACATATCCCATGAGCTCACGCATCGGTCCGGTCTCGATACCGTGGATGTTGGTCTCCTGCTGCCAGACCTGTTTGACCGATTGTGCGATACCGGGATCGCCGCCGGTGAACTCGCGTACGAGTCCCATCCAGCGTATGGCGAGCGCCTGCACCTTCGGGTCGGACGGGTCCGTGCCGCGCTCGTATTCGGCGCGTACCTGGGCGATCAGTACCGGCCACTCGGCCTCGACCGCCTTGATGTGCTCCGCGCCGAGATCCTCTTGCCGCTGCTTCAGCATCTCTAGCTGCTCCGGTGTGTAATATTTCTCCATGCGATTCATAACCTCCATTGTCTCGAGTAGGGCCTCGGCCGTCACCGAACCGTTGGCGTTCAGCCCGCGGACAATCGCCTCGAGCCGTTGACGTAGCCGTTCCATGTCGCTGATCTGATCGGCGATCCGCGCCAAGTGCAACTCGATCACCTCCTGCACCGATGTATCGGGCCTGGCCAGGATCTCTCGAATTTCGTCGAGTGCGAATCCAAGCTGCCGCAGTGACGCGATCTGCTGTAACCGGACGATCTCTGCCCGACCATAGAGCCGGTAGCCGGATTCGGCGCGCCGTGGTGGCGAGAGAAGACCGATCTCATCGTAGTAGTGGAGCGTGCGCACCGATAGACCAGTCCGCTTTGCAAGCTGACCAACCCGTAAGCTCAGTTCGATCCGGTTTGGTGTCATCGGTCGTGACCTCTCCATCTGCCGTTCGTCGCGACATGAGTAGACTACACCCTAACGTAGCGTGAGGGTCAAGTGAGCGCCGATGGCTCCGCGTCGGGCCGACGATTGGATCAGTACGTGCGGCAGCGTCATGAGCGACGAAAAGGACCGAGACAACGACGAGTGGCTTGTTGTTGGTGGTGGATGCTGCGCTCGTCCAAACGTGTCCTCACGGTTGATTCGTAGATTGACACGATCGTTGCGGGTAGCGAGAATTGTAAGATCCGTTCTGGACAACACAAACCAGCGGTACGGCGGAGGATCTCTACTGTTCGAACTTTGTCCGTCAACCCACTGAAGAGTTAGGAGCTGGTCTTGGAACTCCCTTTGACACCGCTCGAATTTATGCGCCGAGCGCGGGCGGTCTATCCGGATCGTGAGGCGGTCGTCGATGGCGACCTCCGCTTGACCTATGAGCAATTCTCCTACCGCTGCGATGCCTGGTCCGCGGCGCTGCACCAACTCGGTGTACGTCAGGGGGATCGCGTGGCCTATATCGCGCCGAACACACATGCCCATCTTGAAGCGTTCTACGCTGTGCCGCAGCTAGGCGCCGTGCTCGTCCCGATCAATTACCGTCTGACCGCGCACGACTTCGCGTACATCATCAATCACAGTGAGGCACGCATCGTCTGCGTCGATCAGGACTATCTCGAGGCGGTCGACAGCATTCGAGACGAGATTCCGACCGTCCAGCATTTCGTGGCGCTCGGCGGTTCTGGCGACGGTTGGCTCGACTACGAGGAATTGGTTGTCTCGGCGCCGGATTCTTTCCCCAGACCACAAATCGCGGAAACGGATCTCCTGTCGATCAACTACACGAGTGGCACGACGGCAAATCCCAAAGGCGTGATGATCACACACCGCAACGCCTATATGAACACGATCGGCACGCTGATCCACATCCATATGACCTGTGCGGAACGCTATCTCTGGACGTTGCCGATGTTTCACGCCAACGGCTGGACGTTCGTTTGGACCGTGACAGCAGTCGGTGGAACGCAGATCTGTCTTCGTCGGGTCGAGCCCGCGGCCGTCTTTCGCAGGATTGCCGACGAGCAGGTGACCATGCTCTGTGCGGCCCCGACGGTTCTGATCAGCCTGGCCAATAGCCCTGAGGAACTGCGTCGCACAGCCCGTCCCGGCGTGCGCGTGGTGACCGCCGGTGCCCCGCCGGCTGCCGCGACAATCGAGCGGGTCGAAGGCGATCTGGGCTGGGAGATTATTCATGTCTACGGTCTGACCGAGGTCTCGCCCTTCATCACGGTCTGCGAGATCCGGCCCGAACATGCGGCGCTCTCGCTTGCCGATCGTGCACGAATCAAGGCGCGGCAAGGAGTCGAGTTGGTCACATCGGGGGAGCTCAAAGTCGTCGACGGGTCGGACAACGAGGTTCCGCACGATGGGGAGACGATCGGTGAGATTTGCGTGCGCGGCAACGTGGTGATGCGTGGTTATTATCGCGATCCTGAGGCGACCGAAACCGCTTTTCGCGGTGGCTTCTTCCATACGGGCGACGCCGCAATCGTCTATCCCGACGGCTACGTCGAGGTGCGTGACCGGATAAAGGATGTCATCATCAGCGGCGGCGAGAACATCTCGTCGGTTGAGGTCGAGGGCGTGTTGCTCCGACATCCGGCGGTGCAGGAGGTCGCGGTAGTTGGTATGCGGGACGAGCGCTGGGGTGAGACGCCGCACGCCTTCGTCTTGCTGAAGTCGGGTGCCGAGGTCTCTGGCGACGAGTTGCGACAGTTCGCCCGTGATAACCTGGCGCACTTCAAGGCGCCGCGCGAGTTTCACTTCGTGCAGGATTTACCACGAACCGCGACCGGAAAGATTCAGAAGTACGTGTTAAGAGGTGGCCGACCGGCGATTGCTGGACAGTAATTCGTGACGTCAAGGCAAGGTTCACGCGAGCGAAGTGCTGAGATCGATTCTCGTGATGGTACAAGCGAACCTTCGGTAGGCGTTTCGTCACTCACGTACCTACGTGGGGAGCCTGTTGGCTCCCCGCGGGATCTGTTCAAACGACGTCATCGATCGCCGCGTTGGAATGCTGCCCTGATGAACTAACGCAGAGAGTGGCGTGGGCGACAGCAGCCAAGTATGCGCGGCTCGTTGGCAACGGTCGCTTCAGTCTCGATCGATGACTATCGGCCCGAGTAGCTTACCTGCGCTTCGGAAATGAGCCGTTTTCAACGCCGAACGGCTGGCCGTCTTCCCAACTCAACAGCCGCTCATGTGCAGCTGTGGCCTCCGCCTCGCGCTCGAAGTACCAGTACGAGGACGAGCGGCGGGAGGGCGATTGCCAGCAGACACACCAGAGCTGGCGATTTTCCACTTGTACCTTGTTCAATGTCGCGCTCAAAAGAGTTTGCCTTTTCTATCCCCTGGGAAATTGATAACTTGCCGTATAGAACGCCCTGGAAGGCGCATGGTTGCGGGCTCATTCGTACCGGTGTTCGCGCGGGTTCCGTCAACCAAAGCATACGTATCGATTCCGTAAGTGGTTCTATTGATAGCTCGCGCACGGAACCATCGCGCAGTCACATTGCGGTCTTGGTGCCTTCAGGCTGCGCCCGGGAAGGCCAATGGAGGGTTAATTCGAACCAGGTTGAGCAGTGACAATCGTGCCACGCACTGGTTGAATTCCGCGATCGAGATGGGGAGTTCGAGCGCCAGCGAATGCAGCATCGTTGATCCGTTCAACGTTGCGGTCAAGATATCCCGCTCACATTCAGTCAGGTCGACGAGCGCCAGCGGGTCGATATCGCCCTCCATGATCGAGATGAGCTGCCGTGGCGGATGACTCGCTAGCCATTCGTCTGCCAGTCGTAGCGCATCGAGTACGACCGACTCGACCGGGTTGCGCAGTTCGGTTCCGTTTGGGTGAGCGGCCGGCTCATTTGACGTAAATGTGAAGTTGCCATCAGGATCGATCAAAACGCGAAACAAGGACGTCTTGAGCTGGATGGCGACCATATCAGCCACCTGTTTTTGGGTCACGAAGCCGATGTCGACGAGAACTTCCCCGATGAGGGCTCGTGGGGTACTGAGTGCCTGGAGTACGAGACCCTGCTCGACCTGCTCCTCGCGAACATAGCCGTGCTTGACCAGAAGACGACCGAGATGCTGGTTTACCTCGGTCGAGCTAACCGAGGTCACGTTGCCGCGATCAAAGACCATTGTGATCATGTCGATCGCGGTGCTCAGGCGGAGTGTGCCAGATCTGCCGCGGCTGGAGATCATCAAAAGTATGTCGGTGATTGGAAAGTCGCTCAGGTCGCCGTATATCGCCAACTCAGACCCCGATCAGGTGGTTTGTAAACGGTTGTCCGGTCCGGATAAGCCATTGCTGGCCCGTCGACGTTTCGGCCTGTTTGGCGACTACCAGTCCGAGCTCGATCCAATGGGTGACGGTGCGCGGTTTGACCCCGAGTTGCTGGGCCGCTTCGTTGGCCGTAATCCAATTCTCGCCGGTCTTCTCACGAACGACTGGGTGAACGCTTATCGAGTGACTGCCGTCCTCTGTGACAATCTGCCGGATCGAAGACAGAATCTTGTCTCGGCTTATCTGTGCCGTGGACGTCACCCCAACTCGGATCTCTTCTGGGCCGATCTCGATCACTCTAGAAGCAATACACCATGGCATATGCGGCAGATCGCGCCGCAAACGGGCGACATGAGAGAGGTTGCGCACGTTACGCAGAACGACGACCCAGCGTGAAATACCGTCGCCGTCCCCGAGCAGCGCGGGAATTGCAAAATTACGTGCGGAAGAACCGTTCGATGATTGATGCGCTAGTTCGGATAGCAGATTATTCAGAGAGTTCCACTCGCGGACGGTCTTGTCGTCGATCTCCAGAAATCCGTCGCTGTCAGCATTTGGATTAAATATGCTTTCAATCATGACACCCCCTGGTGAGTCGAGTCGAGCAACAACGTCGGGTGCGTGCGAGAACGCGAATCTAGCATAGTGCAACTATGGAACTGTCTTGTATCGCAAGAGAGTACTGACTCGACCATACCGACGTACCGACTGATCCGTCCTTGACCTGACCGTAGAACTGATCGTGTGCGACGCTCCCCCGCAGGATCCAACTCCGGGCTAGAATGCGATAGCGATCGAACGACGGGTGAAGACGAATTCCTCGGTACAGCGTTCGATGTCGGTCTACGCGCGCGGCAACATCGTTGGAGTCCTGGTGCATTGTCTTTTGAGGAGGCAGCGGTAATGGGATCGCGACTGGCGAACAAGGTGACGTTAATTACAGGTGGCACTCGCGGTATCGGTCAGGCCATGGTGGAGCTCTTCGTGGCTCAAGGAGCGATTGTCACCTTTACGGGACGCGACTCCGGGCGAGGGATCGAGGTCGTCGAGCGGGTATCTGAAGCAGGTGGTCGTGCTGACTACGTCGAGCTGGATGTGCGTCGGCTTTCAGAACTCGAGCGGGTGATCGCCGATACGGCCAAACGATACGGTCGACTCGACGTGATGATCAATAATGCCGGATCGGTGCTGCCACGCACGATCCTTGAGACGACCGAGGAAGACTTCCAGGAGTTGTTCGACACAAATGTCCGCTCGGTCTTTTTCGGAACCAAGTGGGCTGCCCAGGTGATGAGCCAGCAGCGGAGCGGCAGTATTGTCAACACCGCCTCGACCGCTGGATTGCGCGGTCTGCGCCAACGCGCGGCGTACTGCGGCACGAAGGGAGCGGTGATACAGATCTCGAAGGCCGCAGCGCTCGACCTGGCTCCGTTCAATGTCCGTGTCAACTGCGTATCGCCCGGAGCGATCGACACTGAACTCTTGCGCCAGGCGCGCTTCGCCGGACAACTACAGCAAGATGAACTCGTGTCTGAGCTTGGTCAAGGTTTGCCACTCGGCCGCATCGGAGAACCGGTCGACATCGCACAGGCCGCGCTCTATCTGGCATCGGACGAGTCGGAATGGGTCACTGGATCGAACGTGGTCGTCGATGGTGGTGGAACCGTCTGATGTCCTCGGACGAACCGGAGCGAATCGGACTGTTGCTCGAACGGATTCGGTCCGTCCATCCCAAGCTGAACCTTGATCTGGTAGTCCCCCTAAAGGGACAGTTCAACGACGCCTTGATTGTGAACGATGAACTGGTCTTTCGTTTTCCGCGGTCCCCGCGCGCTGCCGCGATGTTGGCGAACGAAACCGTCGTCCTCAGGGCCGTTCGTCCCTTTCTGGCAATGCCGATCCCTGAGCCGGAGTTCGGAGATCTGGCCAGTGATGAGCCGTTTGTCGGATACCGGCTGATTCCCGGGGTGCCGCTGCTACGCGAGACACTTGCTACCATCAGTGATCCTGACGTGCTGCAGCAGATTGCCGATCAACTCGCGAACTTTCTGCGTGAGCTTCATTCTGTCCCGATCGAGTATCTCGATCCGGGGATTCCTCGTCGGGATAGCTATGAGAACTGGGTCGAAATGTATCGGCGGGTTCGCGAGCAACTCTTCCGTTTCATGCGGCCGGCGGCGCGGGAAGAGGTCAGTCAGCACTTCGAGTCGTACCTCTCTGATCCGATTCGTCTCAGCTTTGCGCCGGTGGCGCGACACGGCGATTTCGGTGCCGGGAACATCCTCTGGAATCCGAGGACATACGAAATCACGGGCGTGATCGACTTCAGCTTTGCCGGTCTGGGCGATCCAGCGATCGACGCTGCGGCAATTTCGACATTCGGAGAGCCATTCCTGGAGCGGATGTTCAACGTTTACCCAGGGCTGGCGGGGATGCTCGACCGGGTCAGGTTCTATCGCGGAACTTACGCCTTGACCGAAGCTCTTGACGGTCTGCGTGACGGCGATTGCGAGCATTTCGAGAGCGGAATCAACGGGTTTCGCTAGCGCGCCAGATTTGCTACATGCCAGTCAAGGGCACCCAGGGGCGACATGCAGGTCGCGTTCTTACGCTCAGGTCGTTGCCTCAGTTCGTTTGGACACGATCGGTGCACAGCGTCGAGAAACTGGGACCATTGACGGGCCTAGATCGCTAGCTGTGGGCCTGATCGCACGAGGCATCTTGTGTCGCGTACGTGAGCGCCGAGTCCAGCACCATTTCACTCGCGGCCAGTAAGAAACGATCTTCGACGGGTCTTGACAACGGCAGTCTCTTCGGATAATGTACGTTCAGAACAAATGTTCGTTCCAGCCGAATCTGAAAGGAGCTCGTCATTGGACGCAGTAACGATACTTCGCAACGAACTCAAGCAGGGTCATGACATTCTGGAGCAAGCGGTTGCCGGACTACCGGTAGACCAGTTGAATCATGTGGGAGATGGCTCAACCATTCAATCGATCGCCACGATTTACGCTCATACCATCATGGGCGAGGACCAGATGATGAACGACAAGATTCTGCACCGCGGCCCCGTGTTTGAGCGTAACAACTGGGCGGCCAAGACCGGGATCGAGATGATTCCATTCGGGGGTGATTACGCTACCTGGGTGGCGTCGGTCGCAAGAGTGGACTTTGATGCTCTGCGCAAGTACGCCGAGGAGGTCTATGCGGAGTCAGATAGCTCCATTGCGAACCTTTCAGAGGCTGATCTCGATCGCACCGTTGCCTTCGTGGATGAGATGCCGCTCGGTTCATTTCTGGGAACGATCGTGGCCTGGCACGCCGTCCATCATGGTGGTGAGATCTGTGCCCTTAAGGGTGTTCTCGGTGGCAAAGGCCTGCCATTCTAACGCGGTCAAGTTAACTGCGCGATTACGCTCGTCAAAACCAGGTCACCATGCCATGGGAGCACCTGAGGTGCTCCCAGGAAGTTCAAGCAATCGGACGAAAGACTCTCTGCTATTTCAAGCGAAGAATACGTTGTTACAGCACTCGCCGTTCGGCAAGGGTGTTGAAGTCGTAGTTGCGCCAGACAGGAACGCCACAATAGCGCTCGCCTTCCGGGCAGCGCGGCTTCTGGTCGGCCTCTGAACGGACGACGCAAGGCGGGCGATTGACGTAACGGCCGATTCCCGGCAACGCTTCGGCCACTTGAGCCGTCTCCTGACGAGCCGTCTCGAAAATCTCCCGTTGGGCGTCGTAACAGAGCCGCTTGATCCACTTCCAGTAGTAGTTCATCAGGGTACCGGTCTCATAGAAGCGCACGTGATGGCTGTTCGGTAGGAGATAGAGGACCTTCTCGGATGGAACCCCGGCGTCGAGCAGCCGGTTCTTGGCGTTCCAGAGCGCCGCGACGGTGGCGTGGTATTCCTCCAGCGCTTCGGGCACTCGTGTGACGTCATACGGGACGATTACGTCGGGCTCTTGCCTCAGATGGGCGGTCAAGACCGGACTCGACGAAAGCGTTCCTCGATGCCGCTGGTTCTGTGCCTCTTCGGCTCCGCTGATCCGCTTCTGGAAGGTAAACGGAACCTGATTCATCGTCTGCATCAGCTTCGAGTTCATTGCCAGGAAGAGATGATGCCCGAGATACCGGTTTTGGGCCGGATCAAGCACCCGTGCGATCGCTTCTCGGTCCGGTAGCTCGCTCGGCGTTAGCCCCAAAACGGTGCGGACGGCGGCGGCGAGCGTCTTTTCGGCGTTCGGCTCATACCCGGTGAGTCTGGAATCTAATCCACCGAGCCCCTCATCGAACTCCCTGAAGAAAGCCTCGCCATTGTTCTGGTCGAGGTTGGCGCGCAGCTGGGTCAGTGCCTCGTATTCGAGCGTATCCGGTTCTGACAGAATGCCGAGATCGAGCGGGTAGTCCGGTGCGCCGAGGAAGAAGGGGTCGACCGCCAGAACTTCGTCGACCATGCGATTCACCAGATAGCGAACCTCACCCGGCACGTCGAGCTGGTTGGCGAGCACGTAGTAGCGAAGGAGCGTCAGCCCGTTGATCGTGTGATACATGTGGGCTGGAGTCGCCAGTGGCAGGACGTAACGGGCAACTTCCTGCGCCTTTTTCTGGACGGCCGCACGCACCCGCTCGTCCGCCTCTGGGCCACGCGCCTTGACCCGAGACGGGAAGACGGAACCGTAGCGAGCGGTCAGATCGGGCGTTAGGAGCTCACCAAGCTTCCGGTAACCGGACAGCGCTCGTTCGATCGCGGATTCGTAGATTGGGAGCAGCTTTTCAGGCAGTTCCGGCGTGACCATCGTCTTACCGCTGACCTCACGGTAGCGCTGCGACACCTGCTCCGAGTTGTAGTGGGGGTGGTGGTGGAAGAAGGACCAGATTGCCAGGCGCGATATGCCATCTATTGCAAAGACGAAGTTCGCATGCTGGAAGGTCGTGTGATGACCGGCGTCGAACAGGTCGCGGTAAAGGCGTTGCGCTCGTGAGCGGCGAACCGGCCGAGTTTCATCCTCGGCTTCGTCGAGATCGGCATCCATTAGCTTGAGTACATTTTCAACACGTGATGGGCGGGACCCGTAGCACGTCCAGGCCGCCGCGACGGTCAGCGCGAATGGATGGGCGGCGGATTCATCTCGCAGTAGCCGCACGGTCGGTGGTTTCGATTGAAATGGATAGGGGGTCTCCATACAGGCGCCCAACTCTTTTCATTTTCGTGCTGGAAGTTCGGTGATGTTGCTGCGATCCAGCATCAGTGTAGGTACGATCTCAGGCGCACGTCAACGCGTGTCTGAGTGTCACCAACGTTTGAACCGGCCAATGATACTTCACACTCTATGGAATCGACGGAATGAAATTCCAGCCAGTGCGGAAACATGTATCGGCATGCGAAGATGAACGCACGGGTGGGGATCGTGCCAATGAATGCGACCGGAGAGGAGGGCAGCGATCTCGTGGACCATACCGGAGATGCCGCGAAGCTAGCCCTCGAGAATGCTGTTGCCTGCTACAGCATGATCTTGCTGACCTGCGAGAGTCGCTATCTCCTGCTGCAGCGTGCGGCAAACAAGCGATTTGCCCCCGGGCGCTGGACTGGACTCGGCGGACGGGTTGAGCCGCACGAGTTTGATGATCTTCAGTCCGCTGCACGACGTGAACTGATGGAAGAGACGGGCTTGACGTCCGATGCGGTGCCGGAGCTCACGCTGCGTCGGGTGCTGCTCCATAATCGTCCTGGCGCTCCGTTGACCCTGCTCCTCTATTTCACCGGCAGGCTCGCGGAGCCAGTCACCCCGACATGTCCTGAAGGGACGCTCCACTGGGTGACGCAAGAGAATATCCCCAGCCTCGACATCATCGAGAACACGGCGGAGGTAATACCGCTCCTCATCGAGGACCTGGCTAACACGGAAGACAATCGAGCGACCTCGCGTCGGCGCCGCCCACTACCGGCCCGATGGTGAGCTCGAGCGGATCGTCTGGGCCTGAGCCGGGCCACATCAGAACTGTCGCGAACTTTTCAGCTTCAGCGCGTTGTTGTGATGCGTTCGACACGCGCGGTTTCGTACCGTGCTCCTAGACGTAAGCGCGCGCCGGGATTTTCGCCGTGCGTCATCTGACGCTACGGCAGTGCCCTGCGAAGCGACCTCCGGCGCCGCGCTACGTCGAGCGAAAGGAGCGGGTCATGGTGAGAGAGATCCAGGTCAAAGAGCTGCCGGCGCAGTTGATCTTCGGCTGGCGAGGCCACGTACGCATGTCCGAGATCGCGGGGAAGATGGGTGAAGTCTACGGGAAGATCTTCCCGTATCTGATGGAACAGCACGTCGACGTTGCCGGACCTCCGTTCGCGATCTACTACGAGATGCCCCAGGGCGATGAACCCATGGATATGGAAGTAGGTGTGCCGGTCACGCGCGAGGTTCCGCCGATGGATGATCTCTCGACGCATCCTCTCGAAGGTGGATCCGCGGTCACCACGGTCTACAAAGGGCCTTACGACGAGATCGGACCGGCCTATGACGAGGTGATGGCCTGGGTGCAGGGCCACGGCTACGAGACCAACGGTGCGCCGCGCGAGGCATATCTCAACGGCCCGGACGAGGTCAAAGACCCGTCCGAATACCTGACCCAGGTCGTCTGGCCAGTTCGGAAGAAGGCCGCTTAGGCGCTAAGCCCCTCGCCCAAAGCGACCGGGGTCGAACGCCGTGAGGTCGGGCACGTCACCTTGCGAGGTCATCAGGCTGGCGATGGCGGCGGCTGTCGCCGGCCCAAGGGTGATGCCGAGCATGGCGTGTCCGGTGGCCAGAAAGAGATTGTCGTAGCCGGGCGCTCGACCGATGGCCGGCAGTCCGTCGGGCAGCATTGGGCGCATTCCTACCCAGGTCGTCTCTCCTGAACCACGACTCCAGTTACCGAGGCAGCGATCCGCGCCACTACGGATAGCTTCGATGCGTCGGGGATCGAATGCTGTGTTGACGCCCGAGAGTTCCATTGTTCCGGACACGCGCAGCGCCCCGTTGAACGGACTGCAGGCGACTTTGACTTCGGAGAAATACGTGGCATGTTGCAGTTTCAATTCCGGATCGTTCACGGTCACGTTGTAACCTTTGCCCGCCTGCATCGGCAATTTCACGCCCGCCATGCGCGCCACCCGTCCAGACCAGGCTCCGGCGGCTATCAAGACTGCGTCGGCTTCGAGCGGTCCCTTGCTCGTCTCGACGTGGCTGACACCCGAGCTTGAATAGCGTATTCCGGTCACCTCGACGCCCGAGAGAAGCTCCACGCCCCGTTCCGCAAGCCACCTCGCCACACCGGCTGACACGGTTTCCGGTCGCACGTGGCGTTCTTCACGGATCCAGAGCCCGGCCACGATTTCACTGGTCAACGCTGGTTCGAAATCTCGTAGCTCCGCGCCGCTCAGCTGAACTGGCTCTCCATAGCCGAACTGTCGCATTATTTCGAGTTCTTCGGCCAGGTGGTCGAGGTAGCCCGGATTCATCGCGGCCAGGAAAAGTCCAGTTTGGTGCATCTCAAAGTCAACGCCGTTTTCGGCTAGCGCATCATAGAGATTCATGGTCGGCATTGCCAAGCGAGCGGTCGCAATCATGCCGCGATGGAAGGCCTCTTCATTGCAGTTGCGCCAGAAGCGAAAGAGCCAGGGTGCCATCGACGGTACGGAGCTTGGCCGAATGTAGAGTGGACTGTCCCGATGCAGCATCCATTTCAACGAGGTGGAGACGAGCCCCGGCGCCGGTACCGGATCGGAGAGGGAAGGGGTCACCCAGCCGGCATTGCCGGCCGAGCAGGCGGCGCCGAATTCGCCCTTGTCGATTACCGTAACCTCGACTCCACGTTGGTGGAGTTCGTAGGCCGACAACAGCCCAACGACTCCGCCTCCAACGACGACGGTTGTGCCCATTTCAGCTCCTTCTCCCCCGCGTTTGCAACGCCCTCAACTGTGCTCGACCAGCTCTGATTATCTGTCACTTAGGTAAGGCTTTCCAGTCGATGTGGCGCGGGCAGATTTACCGAACGGCTGGTTCTCAGAACGACCGACCAGTGATAAGATGAAACCGACCGACGCGTCAGTCGGTTTTTGTGAGCGAGGGTACCGCGATGACTCGAGAGCAGACTCGGAGCGAAGTTCGACGGGAGCGCATTCTGGAATCAGCGCTCGACGTTTTCTCGCGCCGCGGCTATCGAGACGCCGCCATGGATGAGATCGCGACTGATTCCGAGACCTCCAAAGGTGGCCTCTACTTTCACTTTCCGAATAAGCAGACCATCTTTGTCGCCCTGCTCGACCGCATGGCCGCACTGCTTATGACGCGCGCCGAGTCTGCCATACAGGCGGAAACCGATCCCATCAGGCGGATCGACGTCGCGCTGGATGTGGTCATGAGCACCTTCGGCTCGCACCGGCGACTGACGCGACTCTTTCTGGTCGATGCGGTCGGAGCGGGACGTGATCTTAACGAGAAGATGCTCGAGATCCGGCGCGAATTTGCCGAGATGATCGCGCGGCATCTCGAGGACGGTGTTGCTGCTGGCGCGATCCCACCACTCGATGTGCAGCTCGCTGCCAAGGCGTGGTTCGGCGCCATGAACGAGGTGGTGCTGAACTGGGTGTTGGAAGAGAACGCCCCACCATTAGAAGAGAGTCTCCCGGCTCTGCGCGCGCTGTTGCGTCGGAGTGTCGGTGCACCTGATTGAACCGGAGTGGAGCAATGATCATGCACGTTGATGAGGCGGTTGGGTTAAGCCGCCTGACACGCACGCTGGAGCTGGCACAGGAGCGAGCACGGCGGGAAGGTCGCGCGGTGTTGGCCAGTCTGACCTGGTCGTGTCACTCGCTCGATCCGCTGGCATTTTTCGCGGCTTCAGCGACGTACGAGGATCGCGTGCTATGGCTGCAGCCGGCGCGGCAGTTCGCATTGGTTGGAGCCGGTGCAACTCGTGTCATCGAGGCCGATGCCGTCGAGCGGTTTGAGTTGGCACGGCAGGCGCGTGTCGAACTATTGAACGGCGCGATCGTCGACGGTGCAGACGGGGCGCCGCGAGGAACCGGCCCGCTCCTCCTCGGTGGGTTTTCGTTCGATCCACAGCGAATAGGGAGTGGCCAGTGGTGCGGCTTCCCATCAGCCCGGCTCATCCTGCCTCGATTCCTGCTGACCGTATCGGGCGAAGAACATTATCTGACATTGAATGCGACCGTTCGGCCGGACGGCGATCCCGCCGCCGAGGCTCGTGCCATGAGCGGGGACCTCGACGCCCTCCTAGCCCGGACTCGTTTGGTGGTTCCCGGGCGGGATCACGAGGGCGACATCGCTGTGGTCGAGGCGCGTCCGGCTGCCGAATGGAAACGGGTGGTGGCTGACGCATCCGCATCGATCCGGCGACGTGAAGCCGAGAAGATCGTGCTTGCGCGTGAAGTCCATCTCGAATCGGCCGCGCCATTTGAGATTTCAGTCGTGCTCGATCGGCTAATGACAACCTATCCCACGTGCTATGTCTTCGCCTTCGCGCAGGGTGATCGGACTTTCGTTGGAGCGACGCCCGAGCGGTTGGTTCAGCTGGAGCAAGGAGAGCTCAAGGCCGCCTGCTTGGCTGGTTCGGAGCGGCGTGGCGCCACTGCTGAAGAGGATCGCGCGCTAGGGGAGGCGTTGCTGGCCAGTCGCAAGGATCGTGAGGAGCATGCCATTGTCGTGCGTGCGTTACGCGATGGGTTGGCAGTTCTCTGCGATCAGCTGATCGCGCCGGACGAGCCAGAGCTGCTCAGTGTCTCAAACGTGCATCATCTTTACACTCCGATTGCCGGTCGATTGCGAGCTGGCGTCTGTATTCTCGATGCCGTCGAGCGCCTGCATCCGACTCCGGCCGTCGGTGGCTTCCCGCGCGAGACGGCGCTTCAATTTATTCGCGAGCATGAGGGCATGGATCGCGGCTGGTACGCTGCGCCGATTGGCTGGGTTGGACAGGATGGCGGTGGTGAGTTTGCCGTCGCGCTTCGCTCGGCACTGGTTGATGGTTCAACCGCCTCCCTTTTCGCCGGATGCGGCGTCATGGGGGATTCCATTCCCGAACGTGAATATGCCGAGTCGTGGCTCAAGTTCCGGCCGATGCTCAGCGCGCTGGGAGGAGAGACGCGTTGAAGCACGAGCAGGTGACCTTTGCGTTTGTCGGCGCATTCGTTGACGAGCTAGCGCGCGCTGGGGTGCGCAACGTCTGTATCGCGCCCGGCTCACGATCCACGCCGCTGGCGATGATGATCGCCCGACATCCGGACATTAAAGTCTGGCTCAATCTTGACGAGCGCTCGAACTCCTTTTTCGCGCTCGGCATGGCCAAGGCCAGCCGTGAGCCGGTCGCGATTCTCTGCTCGTCTGGCACTGCGACGGCTAACTTTTTCCCCGCCGTCGCCGAGGCGCGCCTGGGCCGGGTTCCGCTGATCGTGCTGACGGCGGATCGACCACCCGAATTGCGCGACGTTGGGGCACCACAGACCATCGACCAGATTCGCCTTTACGGTGCGCATCCCAAGTGGTCGGTCGAGGTGGCACTTCCGGAAGCGACGCCCGATCTGTTGCGCTACGCCCGAACCCTGGCTGGTCGAGCGGCCGCAACGGCACGAGCCGAACCGGCTGGTCCGGTGCATTTGAACTTTCCGTTCCGAGAACCCCTGGTGCCGATGCCGTTGGATGAGCCGGTCGACTTTGTCGCCCGCGCCGATCCAGCCTGGAGTGGCCGAGATGACGGTGCGCCGTACGTCCAGGTCGATAGTGCGCCTGGCGTACTTGACTCGGACGATCTCGATGATTTGGCGGCCGATCTGAGCCGTTTCGAACGTGGTCTAATCATCTGTGGACCACAGTTCGATCCCGATCTGGCCGAGCCCGTGGCGCGGCTCGGCAACGCGCTCGGCTTTCCGGTGTTGGCCGATCCACTCTCGCACGTTCGGTGCGGAACTCATCCGCGTGACGCGGTCATTGACAGCTACGATGCCTTCCTTCGTGATTCGCAGGCGAGCGACCGGCTCCGGCCGGACCTCGTGTTGAGGTTCGGTGCCATGCCGACCTCGAAGCCGGTGCTCCTCTTCCTGCAGCGGTATCCCGAAACCCGGCATGTTGTCGTCGGTGAAGGGTGGGAAGACCCGATGCTGATGGCGGCGCGGATGGTCAATGCCGATCCGCGTCGTACCTGTCAGGCGCTGGTGCGGCGTCTTGAAAAGGAACCGTTACGCGACGGGGCTTGGCTCGAAAGCTGGTGTGAAGTCGATCGTTTGAGCCGCAGAGCGATTGCGCAATTCGTTGATGATGTCGATGAGCCATTCGAGGGTCGAGTCTTCGCGGAACTGGCTGATATGCTGCCCGACGGTGCCACGCTCTGGGCCAGCAGCAGCATGCCGGTGCGCGATTTGGACACTTTCCTTCCTGGTAACGAGCGGAAGTTACGATTTTTGTCTAACCGCGGCGCCAATGGCATCGACGGCGTGATCTCGAGCGCGCTCGGAGCCAGCACTGTGAGCTGCGGGACCGCTTGTCCTGACGATTGGCGACATCGCCTTTTACCACGACATGAACGGACTGCTTGCTGCCAAACTGCATGGGCTCAATGCAACCATCATCCTGATCAACAACGACGGGGGCGGCATCTTCTCGTTCCTGCCGCAGGCCGCTTTCCCGGAACATTTCGAGGACCTTTTTGGCACACCGCACGGACTCGATTTCCGGCCAGCGGCAGAGCTTTACGGCGCAAGCTATCACCTGAGCGATGGCTGGGATGACTTTCGCCAACAAGTCACCAGCGGCCTTGATGCGTCTGGGCTGAAGATCATCGAAGTCAGAACTGATCGTGCGCGCAACGTCGCGTTGCATCGAGAGGTCTGGAAGACGGTTTCGGCGGCTCTGGCGGGTGAGGAATCGCGTGCCAGAGTATGACATAAACACAATTCGGTTTAATGTCGAACGGGTCGGCTCAGGGCCAACGCTGGTGTTGCTGCATGGCTTCACCGGCAGCGCGTCGAACTGGGCTGAGCACGCACGTATCTTCGCCGAATCCTTTACGACCTATTCAATCGATCTAATCGGACATGGCCTCACCGAGTCGCCAGCGGAAAAGAACCGCTATCGTATGGAGCGTTGCGTCGAAGACCTGATTGCGCTCTTTGATCGTCTTGAGATCGATTCGACGGCTCTGCTGGGTTACTCCATGGGTGGCCGGGTCGCTTTGCATCTGAGCGTCGTCGCGCCAGAGCGAATACGAACATTGATTCTAGAGAGCGCCTCGCCCGGGATTGCCGATCAGGGCGAACGATCCGCTCGCGCGCGATCCGACGAGGCGCTCGCCGATTCGATCGAGACGGACGGCCTGGAAGCCTTCATCAATCGTTGGGAGAATCTCCCTCTCTTCGCCAGTCAGCGTCGATTGCCAGTTGACGTACAGGAACGACATCGATCACAACGGCTGAGAAATAACCCGCTTGGGCTGGCCAACAGCCTGCGTGGCATGGGAGCGGGCGCCATGGAGCCGGTTTGGGATCATCTCGGCAAGATCATTGTTCCAACTGCGCTCTTAGTCGGTGAACTGGACGAGAAGTACGTGCGCTTGGCGAAGGAAATGAGCAGGGCGATGCCGAACGCGCGGGTGCACGTGGTCCCGGACGCCGGTCATGCAATCCACCTGGAAGCGCCCGAGGCGTACGACCGGTTCGTGACAACATGGTTGTCAAAGGTCATGGCGTAAGAGTGATGAATCCCATCTTGCTCGATTTCCCGGACCAGATCGAAACCGAACGCCTGCTTATTCGCCCGCCGCGCACGGGTGACGGCGTCGCGGTTCACGAAGCTGTCGTGGAGACGCTCGATTCGCTACGTCGCTGGATGCCCTGGGCTCTACCGGAGCCGAGCATCGCTTACTACGAGGAATTTGCTCGACGTAGCGCTGCCAAATACATTGACCGTACCGATCTTCCGCTCCTCCTCTGGCTGAAAGATGGGGAGACTCTGGTGGGCGCGAGCGGAATGCATCCAGTGGATTGGCTCGTGCCGCGCGTAGAGATTGGTTACTGGTGTCGCGCGCGCTTCGAGGGACAGGGGTACATATCGGAGGCTGTGCGCGGGATCAGCCAGTTCGTTTTCGAGCATCTGGGAGCACGCCGGATCGAGATTCGCTGCGACGCACTGAATGACCGTAGCGCGTCGGTTGCACGCCGGTGCGGCTTCCAGCTCGAAGGGCGGCTGCGGAACCACGAACTCGATCCGTCAGGGGAGCTAAGGGATACGCTCGTCTTCTCATTGCTTCCTTCCGACGAACGGGCCGAGTCCACGTCACGTGAGAAAATGCCCGCTGATGGAGCGTAACGTTGTCTGGCGACCCTGGGAAGGTGTCGGGATCGAGCATCTGCGTCTGACCGAGAGTATTACCGGTGCGCTCGCCGACGGCTTCATGTTCCACGTCTTCGATTCAGATCCTGTGCGACTGCGCTACCAGATTCGTGTCGATACCAGTTGGACCGTGCGCGAGGTGGACATCGATCTCTGGGGTCCCGAGCACCGGCGCCTGAAGTTGCGATCGGACGGCCAAGGCGGCTGGGGCGATGAGGACGGCGCCAACGCACTGCGTGAGCTTACCGGATGTATCGACATCGACCTGACCGCAACGCCTTTTACCAACACCTTGCCGATCCGGCGTCTAGATCTGAAACCAGGCGACGCCGCGGAGATTAAGGTGGTCTACATCCGGGTGCCGGAACTCAGCATCGAGGCGGTGGCGCAGCGCTACACCTGTCTGGAGCAGAGAGGGACGGGTGCGAGATACCGCTATGAGGGTCTCGCCACCGGGTTCCGCGCCGAGATCGACGTAGACGAAACTGGAATCGTGCTCGACTATCCGGATATCTTTCGTCGGATCCTGCTGGATTGAACAGGAACCTTTCAGTCAATGATGAGTTGATCGGGCTGCCGCCAGAGCCAGAAATCACGGCGCCTAACTTAGTGGAGGTGACATGAGCGTCAAATGGGTGAAGCTACGGGACTATACCGACATTCGATACGAACAATCGGATGGCGAAGGGATCGCCAAGATCACGATCAACCGTCCCGAAGTGCGCAACGCGTTTCGGCCGCAGACGGTCTTCGAGATGATGGACGCGTTCGCCGATGCCCGCGAGCGTAACGAGATCGGCGTCGTCTTGTTGACCGGCGAAGGTGACAAAGCCTTCTGTTCCGGCGGCGACCAGCGTGTCCGCACGGATGGCGGATATGCGGGAGAAGATCAGGTGCCGCGTCTTAACGTGCTCGACCTGCAACGGCAGATTCGCATGTTACCGAAGCCCGTGATCGCCGTTGTGGCTGGATACGCGATCGGCGGGGGACACGTGCTGCACCTGGTTTGCGACCTGACGATTGCGGCCGACAACGCCGTCTTCGGTCAGACCGGACCGAAAGTCGGCAGCTTCGACGCCGGTTACGGAGCGACCTACCTGGCGCGGGTCGTCGGGCATAAGAAGGCGCGTGAGATTTGGTATCTCTGCCGGCAGTATTCGGCCGAAGACGCGCTACAGATGGGATTGGTCAATACCGTCGTCCCGCTGGCACGACTCGAGGACGAGGCTGTACAGTGGTCGCGCGAGATTCTCGAGAAGAGCCCGACCGCACTTCGTTTCCTGAAGGCATCCTTCAACGCCGATACGGACGGCCTGGCCGGAATCCAGCAACTCGCTGGTGACTCTACCCTGCTTTACTACTTGACCGAAGAGGCCAAAGAGGGCCGGAACGCCTTTCTGGAAAAACGAAAGCCGGACTTTTCGAAGTTCCCGAAATTCCCGTAGAGTTGACTCACGTCGACTCATTTTGTCCGGTGATTTGGTCGTATGACTGAAGGAGGTGAAATGGAGCAAGGCGGCGTGATGGTCACGCCGAGTCGCTGGCGAATCTGGTTCCTGGCGAGCCGTCCGCCAACACTTCCGGCCGCTGTGGTGCCGGTGTTGGTCGGGACAGCGGTCGGTGTATCCGAGGCGTCTTTTCGACCGGCCGTTTTCGTGGCGGCGTTGCTGGCCTCGCTGTTGATTCAGATCGGCACGAACTTCGCTAATGACCTGTCTGATTTCCACAAAGGAGCGGACACCGCTGAGCGACTCGGGCCTACGCGCGTGACTCAAAGCGGGTTGATCACATCGGAGGAGCTCAAACGGGGCATCGCCGTCGCGTTCGGCCTGGCAATGCTCGCCGGACTCTATTTGGTTTTCGTCGGTGGCTGGCCAATTCTGGTCATTGGGCTGCTCTCGATCCTGTTCGGGATGGCATACACCGGCGGACCCTGGCCGCTCGGATATCATGGCTTGGGCGATCTATTCGTCTTCATCTTCTTTGGGCTGATCGCGGTCACCGGCAGCGCCTATCTGCAGACGGGTCACGTGACAACCTTGGCGTTGCTGGCCTCGATTCCGGTCGGTCTTCTCGTGACAAACATTCTGGTGATCAACAATCTGCGGGACGTTGAGACCGATCAAGCCGCCGGAAAGCACACGCTGGCTGTAATTCTCGGTGCCGGTTGGGCCCGGCAGCAATATGTCATTTTTTCTATGGCCGCCTATGTCATCACGCCCTTCCTCTGGTATTTCGGCGGTGCCAGCAAGTTTGTGCTGCTGGCCTGGCTGACGCTGCCGTTGTCGGCGCGGCTGGTTGGGGTCGTCCATGCGGGGCTGGCCGGCCGGCCGCTCAACCGGGTGTTGAAGATGACCGGTCAACTCCATCTACTGTTCGGAGCTTTACTGGCGCTTGGTCTGCTTCTGTGACGATCCACGACGTCTCATGGCGTCGTTACACGCTGCCGTTTATCTCTCCGTTCAGGACGGCGCATGGAGAGACGAGACATCGCCACGGTTTGATCGTCAAGCTGACGTCGGATGACGGCCAATCTGGCCTTGGAGAGGCCGCGCCGCTGCCTGAGTTCGGCGGCGGTGACGTCGACCGTACGGAAGTGCAGCTGCGACAGCTGGCGCGGGAGCTAATAGGGTGCGACGTTGACGAGGTCGAGGCACTTCTCGATTCCCGACTCCCGCGCCAGCCCGATGCGGCTGCGTTGCATTTCGCACTCGACACGGCCGCGTTTGATCTTCTGGCCAAGCAGCGCGGAGTACGACTGGCTAGCTTGCTCGCTTCGAACGTCGCTGACGCAGTGTGCGTCAACGCAACGATCGGCCATCCAGATACTTTGCTCGCCGTGCAACAAGCCGCAGTCGCCATTTCCGGCGGATATCGGACCGTCAAGCTGAAGGTTGGAATTGGCGGTTCGGTTAGTGCAGAGGTGGGGCGGGTCGCAGCCGTACGCGCGGCGATTGGCCGTGACGCTCTACTGCGGCTCGATGCCAATGGCGCCTGGGAGCCGAATGTGGCCATTCGAACCCTCACAGCCCTGGCTGAGTTCGACATCGAACTGGTCGAGCAACCGGTCGCGGCCAACGACCTGACCGGCCTCGCCGCCGTGAGGCGCGCGGTCGCGATTCCAATCGCGGCCGATGAGTCGGTCACCAGCCTCGAGTCCGCCAAACAGTTAATTGAGGCTCACGCCGCTGACGTACTGGTCATCAAGCCCATGGTCTGTGGTGGTCTGCGGGTATCGCGCCGGATCATCGAGCTGGCGCGGGACGCCGGACTGGCCGCGATCGTGACGTCGTCTCTCGAAAGTGGCGTTGGCGTGGCCGCGGCCCTGCACCTGGCGTCAACGCTCCCGGAGGGCTCGCCGGCCTGCGGATTGGCGACAACTGACTTGTTGGCGGACGATCTGATCCTCATGCCGCTCGAAGTCATCGATGGCGAGATGTGTCTGCCGGACGGACCGGGGCTTGGCGTTCTGCTGGATGACGAGCGTCTCGACGACTTCTCTGGTGCCGACTGGCAGCACGTAACCTAGAGCTCGAGCTCCCAGAATTCAGATACGAGGTCGTGGCCAAAAGCCTGATAGGGCTCGGCATGCACGAGACGAAACCCAGCCTTTTCATAGAGCCGGCGTGCGTCGATCAGAACGCTGTTTGTCCATAGCTTGACTGTTGAATAACCAGCAGCGCGGGCGAAATCGAGGCACTCCTGTATCAGTCGCGTACCGATCCCGTTGCCGCGTGCCTCTGGCTCGACCAGCATCAGACGTAGCTGTCCCACGCGATCCGAGTTGCGCACCAGGAAGACTGTGCCGACGATTCGTCCATCGACTTCGGCAAACCAGCAGCGCTCTCGTTCCGGTTCGTGGTGCTCGCCGAACCCGGCCACGATGCTCGCCACCAGCGCCTCGAATTGCACGTTCCAGGCGTACTCACGTGCGTACAGAACGCCATGACGGTACACCACCCAACCGAGGTCACCTGGGTTGAGACCGGTGCGAATACTCGTAGATCCAATGGGATTCCCGCTCACCTCGTCGGTTCCTTTCATAATGCTGACCTCCTTACACCAGACGCAGTAACCAGTAGAGACCCATGCCGGCCACGATGCAGAGCCACATTCGCCGGGTGAACCACACAATCGCGGTAGCACCCAGTGCCGCCACTACACGGACAAGCGACACATCCGGCTTTGCCGCAATGCTCGATACGATCAATGCGGTCAAAGTCGCGATCGGAACGTAGTTGAGCGATCGGCTCAAGACCTCAGGAACGACGTCTTCGGCCAACACGAAGCCACTTACCCGCAGCAAATAGAGTGCGCCCGCCACCCCGAGAATGATCCAAACCGCTGTCATCGCTCGCTCCCAATGCCCTGTGCTCCATCTCGTTGGCTTGCTCGATGTCGATTCAGGTGACTGGACCACCATGAACCGGCGACGCTTCCGGTCAGTCCGGCGGCAAGCACCACGACGCCAACCGGCATGAATCGAATGAGTAGCAGCGTCGTCACCGCAGCAATCAGCACCGTTAGAAGCGCAGAACGTGAGCGAACCAGCGGCACCAACACGGCCAGGAAGGTGAGCGGAGCAACGAAATCGACTCCGAATCGACTGAGGTCCGGCAGGATGGCGCCGGAAGCAACGCCGATCAACGTGCCAGCGTTCCAGGCGGTGTACATGCTTACCCCGGCTCCAAGGAGCACCGGAATGCGAATTCGGCCTCCAGTGACGGCGATCGCAAAGGCGCCATCGGTCAGGAAGTAGGCCGTGAACAGGCGACGTGGAAGTGATGGACGGGACTCTCGCGTGGCCGTGAGCCCATAGAGAAAGAGCTGGAGATTGAGCGCCAGCGCGGTCACCACCATCACGATTACGGACGTGCCACGTGCAAATAGCGCGACCGCGCTCAACTGCGCTGCCGCTGAAAAGACCGTCAGACTCATCAGCTGCGTCGCGATCGGGTTCATCCCAGCACCGCGCGCTGCTACTGCATACGCGATTCCGACCGGAATCGCGCCGGTCCAGAGAGGCATCAATGCCACGAATCCACGCGAAAACTGGGCGAACGTCGATGGCTCGTCGACCTGACGTTGAACCGAATCGGGGGTTTGGCACGTATTTGCAATCACAGCATCGACTCCAAGGAGGTGTCGACAGATTCGCATGAAGGAATTCGCCGCCTTGTTGATATGCTAGAAGGAGATTCGAATGAAGTCATCGTCATCGAAGTCGAAATCTGGCGGCGAATGGGATCAGCAGTGAAAAAGCGGTCGGATTCGTCAGGTGGCGCCCGGCTACGAGCTTTGCGCGAAGCGGCCGGCAAGACGCAGCTCTGGGTTGAAGCTGAGGCCGACCTGGGATCCGGCTATCTGCAACGGATCGAATCGGGCAAAGTCGCCCAACCTGGCCGGGGCATGCTGGAACATATCCTGTCGGCAATTGGCGCTCGCTATAGCGAGCGGCGTGCGGTGCTGGAGCAGTTTGGTTACGCGCTATCGACCCTGCCACCCGACCCGAAAGAGGTCGATTGGGCGCGTGAGTTCTGTCAGCCGGAACTGGACGAAGCGCCGTTTCCGGCCTACGCGCTGGACTGTACCCACCGGCTGATCGCCTGGAATCTGCAGGTGCCGCGCCTGTTTGGCTTGCTCCCTGGTGATCCACAGCTTGGCCGTCTCGCGGGGACGTCGCTTCTTGAGGGCTGGTTTGATCCGAATTCACCACTGTCGCGACTGGTCGCCGAGCCGGACGTCTTTCTACCAGCTCTTATTCGCGCCTTTCGCTCTGAAATGCAGCCATATCGTCTTGAGCCCTGGTATAGGCTGGTCCACGACCGGCTCCTGGTATTGCCCCGCTTTCGCCAGTATTGGGATCAGATCGAGCAGGAAATTGCGCCAGTCAGCTCAGCGCGAGCACTCGTGCCGGTACGCTTGAACGTGCCAGGCGCTGGTCACATACAATTCCGGCTCTCGGCCGAGTATCTGGTTCGTGACGCGCGATTTCGTCTGATCTACTTCTTCCCGGCGGATCTCGCCACCATGCAGCGTTGCGCTGTCTGGGCGTCGGACATCGCGTCGTCCTGACCGGCGAGCGAGCCCATTGTTCGAGCTTGATCTTTTACAATGAAGGTTGGGGCGGCGGAGGTCACTGAGAGTCGCTCTTCGAGCGGGTATCCCGCTCCAATCCGTTTGCCACTCGGCGTCAAGACGGTTGAAGGATCGATTGAGGTAATGTGGGAGATCTCATAGGGCTCACGACGATGCCGGATTGGCTGTCGAGGAGAGCGTCGGTCTCGCCCAACCGGCTCGCGTTGACGTACGGCGATTACCGCTGGAGCTATGCCGGCCTGAATGCAGAAGTCGACCGGACCGCCAGAAGGCTGGCAACGCTCGGTATCGGCGAAGGAAGTCTCGTGGCAACCCTGCTGCGAAACAGCGAGCATGTCCCCTTCATCGTTCATTCAATGAGCCGATTAGGAGCAACGCTGGTTCCGTTAAATATTCGGCTTCGGCCGGACGAGATAGCCTGGCAGTTGGCCGACTGCGATGCGCGGCTATTGATCGTCGATCAGCAGACTGCTCCGCTGGCGATTGCCGGCTGTCGGCGAGGCGGCCATGAAGTTCGGCTGGTGAGCGTCGATTCCGGCAACGACAGCGTCACCCGACTCGAAGAGATTGAAGAATCCAGCGTAAATCTGCGTGAATGGATTGAGCCGGAGGCTATCCACAGCATCGTCTACACGTCAGGTACGACCGGTCGGCCCAAGGGGGCGATGCTGACCTACGCCAATCATTGGTGGAGTGCCATCGGCTCGGCGCTGAACCTCGGTACGCAACAGGACGATCGCTGGCTCGTCTGCATGCCCCTCTTTCACGTCGGAGGTATGGCGATCCTGCTGCGCTCGGTCATTTACGGCATCACGGCCGTGATTCATCCTGCCTTTGATCCGATAGCCGTCAACCATGCCATCGATGAAGAAGGCGTTACGATCGTTTCGGTCGTGGCAACGATGCTGCAACGCATGTTGGCGGCGCATGGCGAACGCCCTTATCCATCGACGTTTCGCTGTGCCTTGCTGGGTGGCGGGCCAGCGCCGCGACCGTTACTCGAAGAGTGCGCGTCACTCGGGGTCCCGGTCGTGCAGACCTATGGCCTGACCGAAACTGGGTCACAGGTCGCAACGCTGGCCCCGGAAGACGCATTGGTACGGTTGGGATCGGCAGGGAAAGCGCTCTATCCCAATGAACTGCGCATTGGAGATGGTGACACCCCGGCGGGCGAGCCGGGCGAAATCCAGGTTCGCGGACCGGTGGTGACGGCCGGATACGCTGGTCGAGCAGAGGAGACCCAACGCATCTTGCACGATGGGTGGCTGCATACCGGTGATCTCGGATATTTGGATTCCGATGGCTATCTCTTCGTGCTCGATAGACGCACCGATCTGATCGTCACCGGAGGAGAGAACGTCTATCCTGCTGAAGTCGAGGCGGTGCTGCTGGCACATCCGGCGGTCGTTGAAGCGGGAGTAATCGGCATCCCGGATGAAGAATGGGGACAAACAGTTGTCGCGACCGTCCATCTGGCCGATGGCGCTACCGTAGATGAGGCTGGGTTGCTTGCTTTTTGCGGTGAGCGGCTGGCCGGCTACAAAATACCTCGAACCCTGAGGTTTTCGACGGCGCTCCCACGTAACGCCGCGGGCAAACTATTGCGTCGTACCCTGCGCGACCTATGGGTCGAAAACACTTTGAACAGCAGCAGTGACTGATTGTGCCGCCTCGATATCCCGTTTATAATCGTGCGGCGGAAGCGCCGCTTAGCGCGAGAGACTGACAGTTTCATTTAGTGATGATGGGCAAATCGGTGTATCTCATTGACGAACAGAACGAAGCGCTCGACTACCGGCGTCGTTTTCGGGGACTTATCGGGGTTGCGAGTAAAGTTCCCATCCGTGACCGGTCAATGCTTGCCTTGGTCTACACTCCAGGTGTCGCTGAAGCGTGCCTGGAAATCAATCGAGATCCGCTGCTGTCCTTCGATCTGACGTCTCGCGGAAATACGGTTGCGATCATCACCGACGGCTCGGATTTGTTTGGATTCGGTGATGGCCCGCCTGAGGCGGCACTCCCGATTCTCGAGGCGCGGAGCGTCCTCTTCAAGACCTTTGCCGGGGTTGACGCGTTTCCCATCTGTATGGCGGAGCGGGATCCGTTCAAGATTGTTGAGGCGGCGCTGGCCCTGACGCCGACCTTTGGCGCGATCTGCCTCGACAACATCTCGGCTCCCAACAGCTTTACGATCGCCGACCACCTTGAAAAAGGCGCGAGCATCCCGGTGTTCAACAATCA
Source organism: uncultured Chloroflexia bacterium (assembly GCA_963785465.1). Classification (GTDB taxonomy): domain Bacteria; phylum Chloroflexota; class Chloroflexia; order Thermomicrobiales; family Thermomicrobiaceae; genus CALAGB01. The sequence continues at coordinate 183,118 of CAWAVM010000017.1, forward strand.
GCATCATGGCTCAGCCATTTTGGTGCTCGGGGCTTTGATCAACGCGTTGAAGGTCGTCGACAAGCGGATGGATGACGTTCGGGTCGTAATCTCCGGCGCCGGCGTATCGGGCATCGGCGTGGCGCGCCTTCTGCACCGGGTCGGCGTCCGCGATATTGTCGTCTGTGATCGGGCCGGAGCGATCTATCCCTACCGACCAGAGCGAATGAACTGGGCCAAGGTATATCTGGCCAAGGAGACGAACCCCGAGCGACGCCAGGGGAGTCTGGCTGACATGCTCCGAGGCGCCGACGTCTTCATTGGTGTCTCAACCGGCGATATTGTCACCGGTGACATGATCTCAACTATGGCGAAAGACCCGATCGTCTTCTCGCTAGCAGTGCCGACACCAGAGGTCTCGCCGGCCGAGGCACGTGCTGCTGGGGCTGCGGTCGTCGCGACCGGTCGCTCCGACTTTCCGAATATGATGGATATTTCGCTCGTCTTCCCGGGTGTCTTCCGCGGCCTCCTTGATTCACGCGCGCGCAACATTCGCCTTCGCACGCTGGTCTACGCCGCTGAGGCGATGGCCGGCATGGTTCCAGCGGATGAGCTGCACGCCGACAACGTCGTGCCCCGTATATTCGATTATCAGGTGGCACCGGCAATTGCCGCCGCCGTGGTTCGGGCAGCGATTGAGACTGGCGAGGCCGGCCGTGAGGTCGACCCCGATACCGTTGCCGAAGATCTCAGGCGATTTGTCTACGAGGGCAACTTGCACACGTGGACGGTGCCGCATAAACGCCCGACTTCAAAGCGCGAGGAAGCACTCGATCTGCGCAGGAGGCATCAAGGCGTCCTCGAAATCCGCAGCAAGATCCCGATCAAAGACCATCACATTCTGAACCTGCTCTATCTGCCGCCGGCTGCGCTGGCGCCCGTAGCCGAGATCCAGGAGAACCCGCTCAGCGTGTACGATCTGACGGTCAAGGGTAATCTCGTTGCGATCGTCACTGACGGCAGTGCGGTCCTCGGACTCGGCGATATTGGCCCACAGGCAGCCTTACCGGTGATGGAGGGGAAGGCCGTTCTGTTTCAATCGCTGGCCGGTGTTGAGGCGTTCCCGATCTGTCTTGCGGAGCGTGATCCTGCCAGAATCGTCGAGATCGTCGCGGCCATCGCGCCGTCATTCGGTGGCATCAACCTGGAGGACATCTCGGCGCCTCGCTGCTTTGAGATCGAGACTGCGTTGAAGGAACGACTGCAATTGCCGGTCTTTCACGATGATCAGCACGGAACGGGAGTCGTGGTGCTGGCGGCGCTGATCAATACGCTCAAGCTTCGTGGCACACCGATGAATGAGGTCAAGATTGTCATCAATGGAGCGGGATCGGCCGGAATCGCCGTTGCCAAGATGCTCCTTCTGGTCGGTGTGGACGACATCATATTGTGCGATCGGCATGGCATTATCTACCGCGGCCGTAAAGAAGGTCAGAACCAGACTAAGGAAGAGATCGCGCGCATAACCAACAAGAACGACATGCACGGCGCGCTTTCCGAGGCGCTGCAAGGAGCAGACGTCTTCATCGGCCTTTCGGCTGCCGGCGCCTGCACCAAGGAGATGGTGCGCTCGATGGCGCCGAACCCCATCATTTTCGCGCTTGCCAATCCGGAGCCGGAGATCATGCCGGATGAAGCGCGCGAGGCGGGTGCGTTTGTTGTCGCGACCGGTCGCTCCGATTTCCCGAACCAGGTGAACAACTCGCTGGCATTCCCGGGGATCTTCCGCGGCGCACTGGACGCCAAGGCAATTGATATCAACGAGGAGATGAAACTGGCAGCGGCGCAGGCCATTGCCGACCTGGTTGATCCGAAAGAACTGAATGTCGACTGGGTGATGCCGGAAGCGCTTGATCTCCGGGTTCCGCCTGCTGTTGCGGCCGCCGTCGCGCGAGCTGCCGTCGAAACGGGAGTCGCTCGCGTGCAGGTTGATCCGGACGAGGTCGCCGCCCGCACCCGCGAGATTCTCTACGAGGGGCTGCAGCACTAAGCCTGCTAGCGAATCCAAAGAATTCGTGAGGGCGAACCGTATGTTCGCCCTCTTTGATTACTCACGAGCAGCCGGCGAGATGAACATGTACGCTTCCCCTCTGCTTAAGCAGAAAGACGTGCGCCGAGATCGGCATCGACGTGCGGTGTCTGTCCGAGTGCGTCCAACAGCGCCAGACGCGCACTAGTCACCCTCAGGCCGGCCTCCGGCAAGCGATCAGTGAGCTGGTCGGGTAGATGATCAATCATTGTTGCCATCACAGCGGGATTAGCTGAACGTGAATATTCTTTCATAAATTCAAGGACGAATCGCTTGACTATGTGGAACAGTTTCTTGCCTACAATTGATATATTGTCTGACAAAACCATTGACCGAGACTACGTCCGAGTATTAGTATGTGCCGATAGGGGAGCTCGGTCGGAGAACATTGAACATTGCCGTAATTCGGGAGGAGAGTTTCTGACCAATGGGTACAGAACGTGACAACCTGCCTTTGACCTCGCGGTTTTCGGGCGGTCAGATTAGCCGTCGCAGTCTTTTGCGACTTGCCGCCGCGACCGGAGGCGCATCGGCGCTTGCTGGTATTCTCGCGGCATGTGGAGGCAGTTCGAACACAGCGACCACCGCCCCGACGACAAGTTCCAGCAGTGGTGGAGCAACTGCGACGTCCGCGGCGAGCAGTTCGACTCCGGCGCCCAGCGGCTCGACGGCTGCGGCGGGCGGTTCGACTCCGGCGGCGAGTGGGGGGACCTCGACGCAAGTCCCGGCCTCGAAGACGGGAGGCAAGCTGGTATATGGCATCTGGCAGAATCCAGATACTCTTGATCCAGGCGTTAGTGGGCTCATCGCAACCAGTAAAGTCGACATCAACGTCTTCGATCCGCTGGTGTACGCTCTTCAGGATACCGATCAGCCATACTATGCAGGTCTTGCGACCAAATGGGATGTCAGCCCCGACGCGATGACCTTCACGTTCACACTGCGCACTGACGTCAAATTTCACGATGGCACGCCATTCAACGCCGATGCTGTCAAGAAGACCTTCGAGCACATCATCGACCCCAACAGCAAGTCGCTGTCGGCCCTTGGGAGCCTGAACCCCGGCGACAGCTATGTGTCAACCGACGTGGTCGATGACTCGACCGTGAAGGTGACCTTTAAGGTGGCGAACGGCGGATTCCTGAACGCGGTCACCGGTATCAGCCTGGCGCCGATTTCGCCGGCGGCATTGGCCAAATATGGAGCCGACTTCGGCAGCAATCCTGTCGGTACCGGACCGTTCAAGTTCAAAGAATGGGTCAAACAAGACCACGTTACGATTGTCAAGAACCCAGATTACAACTGGGCTCCGTCCCCGTTCCAGCACAATGGGGCGCCATATCTCGACGAGATCGTCTTCCAGATCATCCCAGAGGCCTCGACTCGCGGTGTGACGCTGGAGAATGGCGAAGTCGACATGACAGAGGAGCTCACTCCGGACGATTTCAATCGGTTGACTGGAAGCGGTGGATCGTTCCAGGGTCTGCGGATCAAAACGACCGGTATGCCCTATGACATGATGATCAACGTCACCAAGGCCCCGACTGATGAGTTGCCGGTACGTCAGGCAATGGAGTTCGCGACCAACAAAAAGGCGATCGTCGACACTCTCTTTTCGGGGATCTACGAGCCGGCCTACGCCCCGGTCGATCCGACGACGCTCGGGTTTGACAAGAGCCTTGAATCGATCTACACCTTCGATGCTGACAAGGCGAAGTCGCTGCTGGAGGGCGCCGGCTGGAAAGCGGGCTCCGACGGCATGCGCAGCAAAGACGGTAAGGCGCTCGAAATCCTGTTCATCAACCTTGCCGGATTTGGCTTCGATGGCATTGCTCAGCTCATGCAAGCGCAATTCAAAGATGTCGGTATGAAGATGGACATCACGCAGCAGTCTTTCCCGGCTGTGCAGGATGCGCTGCATCGTGGTGACCACAACATGGCGCCCTTCTTCTTCTACGCTGTTGATCCCTCGTTCGCCAACTCGATCTACTCGACCGAGGCGATCAGCACGTTCAACTGGATGCACTACAGTAATGCCGACGTCGATAAGCTGATCCAGCAGGGGCAGCAGGAGGTCGATCCGGCAAAGCGTGCACCGATCTACATCGAGCTCAACAAGAAGGTCATGGATGACGCGGTGATGATCCCGATCTATTACAAAGCCGTCGTTCTGGCCGCGAAGAAGAGCGTTCAGGGTTTCAAATACACGGTCAATGGCTTCCCGTTCTTCTACAATGTCACGGTGAAGTAGACCATTACCCATTCGCTCGTCTGATCGAATTGCGCCGGTCCCCGGAGGAACAGTCGCCGGGGACCGGCTGCGAACCTAGGACCAAGGAACGAGCTTACTTTTATGCAGGCCTTTTTGCTCCGTCGACTGATCCAGTCGGCCTTGACGTTGGTCGGCGTCTCGATCGTTGTCTTCCTGATGCTCTATCTGACACCCGGCGATCCGGTCACGATCATGCTGCAAGGGTCAAATGCTACGCCGCAGCAGGTGGAAACGTTACGACATCAGCTCGGGCTGGATCAGCCGGTCTATGTTCGCTATCTCCACTATGTTGGAGATGCGATCCATGGAAACCTCGGCCGCTCGTATCAAACGCGTGAATCGGTTCTCAAGGCGATCCTCAATCAGCTTCCCGCAACGCTTGAGCTTACCTTCGCCGCCCTGTTTGTGGCCGTAGCGATCGGCCTGATTTTTGGAACGATCGCTGCCATCCGGCGTGATACGTGGATCGATACCATCAGTATGAACATCTCTCTGTTCGGAGTGTCGATTCCGAATTTCTGGCTCGGAATGCTGCTGATTCTTGCCTTCTCCTTGCGCTTCCGGGTCTTCCCGGCGATCGGCACTGGGGGGATCAAACATCTAGTTTTGCCTGCCATCGCGCTTGGTTGGGGCTATGCCGCGATCATCGCGCGGCTGGTGCGCCATTCGCTGATCGAGGTGATGCAGAACGACTACATCAAGACGGCCCGTGCCAAAGGATTGGCGGAACGGACGGTCATTCGGCGGCACGCCCTCAAGAACGCATTGATCCCGGTTGTCACCATCGTCGGTCTTCAGTTCGGCCACATGCTGGCGAACGCCGTGATCATCGAAAGCCTCTTCGCACGGCAGGGGATCGGCAGGCTGATTGTCACCGGCATTCTGTCGAAAGACTTTCCGATGGTGCAGGGTGTCGTGCTGTTCGCGGCAGCGGGATACGTGCTTGCTAACCTGCTGGTCGATGTCTCGTACGCTTTCTTGGATCCGCGAATTCGGTTCTCATAATGGATAAGGGGATCCGGGGTAATAATGAGTTTCGATACTGGCACATCCGAACGGCCATTCACGAGAATACGAGCTCGCCGCTCCCTGACGTCTGACCTGGTAAGAGGATTCCTTCGGAACAAGGGCTCGCTCGTTGCGGCAGTCATTCTCGGACTGTTGATTGTCTTGGTCGCGATTGGCCCCAAAGTCGCGCCTTATGATCCAACGCAGCAGATCCTGACCGAAGCAAAAGACGGTCCGAGTGCCAAGCATTTAATGGGGACGGACCAATTCGGGCGTGACATCCTGAGTCGAATCATGGTTGGTTCGCGCAATACGTTGGGGTTACCGTTACTTGCGATCGCGTTCGCCATTGTTTTCGGGGTCATGCCGGGGCTGGTCGCAGGGTACGCCGGTGGCTGGGTCGACTCGCTGATCATGCGCCTTGTCGACATATTACTGGCATTCCCAGGTATTCTGCTGGCGCTGATGATCGTGGCGATGCTCGGTACTGGGTTGGTCAATATCATGTACGCCATCGGTATATCTTTGGTTCCAGTCTACGTGCGAATGGCGCGTGGCTCGACACTCAGTATCCGTAACGAGGCGTACATCGAGGCGGCTCAAGTGCTTGGCAGCAGCCGCATCCGCATTCTCATTCGCCACATTCTTCCCAATCTGCTCGGTCCCCTCATTGTTCTTTCGACAACCGCGATCGGGTGGGGCATTCTGGCCGGAGCAGCGCTGAACTTTCTCGGTCTCGGGGTACATCCGCCGACACCGGAATGGGGGAAGGATCTCTCTGACGGTCGTAACTATCTCGTGACGTCCTGGTGGATGACAACCTTTCCAGGGTTAGTGATCATGGTGACGATCCTCGCGATCAACCTCGTGGGAGATACGCTCACCTCAGTGCTTGATCCGAAGCTGCGCAGTCGTTAGTCGGTTTATCGGTACAGGGAGGGAAACCATATGCGTCTCTATATTCTTCATCTGGGTAACTGCTACGTCGACAAAGGCGGGGTTCTGACTCCGGGATTGGACAAGGGAACTTGGTGGACCATCCCGATCGTCGGCTATCTGATCCAGACCAACGAAGGTAAGAATATTCTGGTCGACACCGGTATGGACAAGGACCTCATCGCGGACCCGGATGCGCTCTTCGGCGGCACTCCCTTTGGTGAGGTGCTAAAGGTGCAGATGACCGACGATGACTACGTGGTCAATCAGTTGGCAAAGCTGGGGCTGAAGCCGGAAGACATCGATACGTTGGTCGCTACTCATTTCCACTTCGACCACGCCGGAAACACGCGGGATTTCGTCAAGAGCGAAATCGTGGTCCAGAAGGACTGCTACGACGATGTCATGAAAGGGAACCCGGCCTATCCAAAGGCAACGTACGACGTTCCTGGTCTCAAGTGGCACATCATCGATGGTGATACCGAGATCGCGCCGGGCGTCACCCTGCTCAAGGCGCCAGGGCACACGCCGGGTCACATGGCGGTGCTGGTTGACCTGCCGGAAACCGGCAAGATGGTCATCGGTATCGACACGATCTATGTGCAGGACAACCTCGACAAGGATAACTGGGGCGCCTATTCCGACCCGGAGGCGGCTCGCGCCAGCGCCAAGAAACTACAAGAGATTGCGGAGCGTGAGGGCGCCATGCTCCTCTATGGTCATGATCCGTATCAGTGGGAAACGCTGAAGAAGGCGCCTGAGTATTACAGCTAGGTAGGGAAGCATGGAGAGCGAAGCATTCGAACGAGACGTCGACCAGCACCGTGACGAATACCTAGATGCACTGAAGAAGTATTGCAGGCTCCCTTGTATTACCGGTCAGGGAATCGGCGTCGCTGAGAGCGCCACCACGACCGCCGCGATCCTGCGCGGAATCGGTTGTGACGACGTCCAGGTCATTGAGACCGATGGTGCACCAGTCGTCTACGGCCGAATCGGCAGTGGCAGCCCAACCTTGTTGGTCTACAACCACTATGACGTGCAGCCACCGGAGCCGCTCGACGCTTGGGACTCCGACCCCTTTGGGTCCGTGGAGCGGGACGGCAAGATCTATGCACGTGGTATCTCCGACAATCGTGGCGACGTCATGGCACGCGTGCAGGCGATCGCTAGTTATCGGCGTGTTCATGGCGAGTTGCCACTGACTATCAAATTCGTAATCGAAGGCGAGGAAGAGATCGGTAGTCCCAGCCTACCGGCCTTCATCGACGCTCATCGAGACCTATTGCAGGCGGACGGTTGTCTTTGGGAAGGTGGTGGCCTCGACGAGCACGATCGGTTCATACTCTCGCTCGGTCTCAAAGGCGTGCTGCACGGCGAGCTACGTGTGCGTTCGTCCCGTACTGACATGCACTCGAGTTGGGCGACGGTCGTTCCGAGCGCGCCATGGCGCTTGACCTGGGCATTGGCCTCGCTCAAGGACGCCGACGACCGGATTACGATCGACGGCTTGATGGACCATGTGCGTCAGCCGCCGGTTGACGAACTGGCGATGATGGAGCGCATCCCTTTCGACGAATTGGCCATGAAGGCGGACCTCGAGATCCCGGCCTTTATCCGCAATCTGCAGGGGATCGAACTACTCAAGAAACATCTCTACGAGCCCACCTGTACCATCCAGGGCCTCCTGAGTGGATACACTGGTCAGGGACTCAAGGCGGTACTGCCGAATGAGGCGATGGGTAAGATCGAGTTCCGGCTGGTGCCGGATCTTGAGCCCGATCTGGTGCTCGATTTGCTTCGTAAGCATCTGAATCGACGAGGGTTTGAAGACATCGAGATCGTCACACACGCCAAGCTGAGTCCGGCCAAGGCGCCGGCCGACGCGCCGGTCGTGCAGGCAGCGATCGCCGCGGCACGCGATAACTACAGAGATGATCCGATCGTCTATCCGGTGATGGCGGCGAGCGGCCCGATGTCCTATTTCTCGGCCGGGCTAGGTGTGCCGGTGGTGACTGGCGGCGGCCTCTGGTGGTATGACGCGCGGGCGCACGCACCGAACGAGAGTATCCGAATTGAGGACTATATCAAGGGGATCAAATGGGCCGGGCGCTTCTTTGATCAGTTCGGTCAGGTTGGGTAAGTGTCGGCCCTTTGGCGACCACGGATAAAACACGGTCGATAGATGGAGATTGGGAAGCACGTCGAGTGCCACGTGCCTCGTCAAAGAAGGAGGCATGAACCCGCTCGCTGTGACCTGCCCCGAACTGACCCGATACAAAATCGCAACGACAACTGACCTATCGCGACACGCTTGTGACGCCCTTCCGTAGAAACTGACCATGTGGGGATCACCGGTTCAACGCTGGTGGTCCAAGTTCCACCTGTTCAATTGAAAGGGGGAGATCGTCATGCACAGCGTCGTCCGTCGAAAAGTCGTCATTGTCGGGACTATGGTGATCGGTCTTCTGATTTTCAACCGTCGACTTGGCCGATCGTGGGGATCCACTCGTGCCGAGGTCGAAGCGGCATTACCTGGCGATGACATCATCCCGAACCCTATGTGGCAGACGATTCACGGCATCACCATTCGAGCACGAGCCGCCGATATTTGGCCGTGGCTTGTCCAGATGGGAATTACGCGAGGTGGTTGGTATCTCTCGCAGCGTCTGGACAAGATCGTTTGGCGAATCGACAACCCAAGTGTCGATCGGATCGTCCCCGAGCTTCAACAGCTATCGGTCGGTGACGTCATCCCGGACAGCGTCGACGGCACCGCTCATTTCCGTGTGATCGCGATTGATCTATTGAAAGCCCTCGTGTTGCATTCCCGTCGTCATCCGATTAACGGTGTCTGGCCGGATCTGTCGGCTGAGGATCCAGGTCTCTACCTCGACTTTAGCTGGGTATTTGTTCTGAAAGAACTGGGCGATGGAACAACCCGACTTTTGTTGCGGAGCCGCTCGCTGGTGATGTTGGGTAAGAAGCCTGCACCGCCCTGGGTACGAATCTTTTTGCCGCTCGCCGATTTGGCAGACTTCATCTATTCGCGACAAATGCTGAGAGGCATCCGGCGACGAGTTGAAAACGCTCATCCATATCGTGCCCCGATTGTCGCGGTCAACGGTCACGAGTCCGATCGATCGCCACGATCAGAATGCGACACCTTCATCGCTTCAGGGACAGCGTCGACGGGGACGTCCGCGTCGTAACTCAGACGAGGGTGACTTTCTCACTCGTCTCGGAGCAGACCGTCCTGGTAGGCGGTGCGGACTGCCTCCGAGCGGGAACGCGCGCCCATCTTCGCGAACAAGTTGCTAATATGAAACTCGACGGTCTTGATCGACAGGACGAGTTCATCTGCAATCTCAGCATTGCGCCTGCCGTGGGCGATCAATTGCAGGACCTCCATCTCCCGAGCGGTGAGAGATTCGGCTGAATCACTGGAATCCTCGAGAACGCGAACGATCTCAGGATCGAATACCTTGCCTCCCGCTGCCACCTGACGAACTGCCGCAATGATCTCGTCGCTCGACGCCGTCTTGCGCAGGTATCCCTGGATATCGAGTTTTGTCAGCGCGCGCGCGTAGTGAGGATCGTCATAGCCGGTCAAGATCACGATTCCAATGGAGGGAAATCGAGTTCGAACATGGCGCGCGACATCGACACCACTCATATCAGGTAGTCGCATGTCGAGGACAAGCACGTCCGGTAGTTGAATCGTGATCTGTTCAATCGCGCTTCCTCCGTCCGCCGCGGTTCCAACGACCTTAATGCCGGGCGCACGTTCGAAGCTTGATTGCGTGCCCTCGCGTAGCATCGGGTGGTCGTCGACGATGAACACGCGCACCTCTCGAGAATTGGACGTGCTATTCATGACTTTCTCCCAGCGGCACGGTGACAAATACCGTTGTCCCACTCAGTCCTGCCAAGTCGATTTTGACGACACCCTCCCACGGCTGAAGTCGCTCACGCATACCCAGTAACCCGAGATGCGTTGCATCGTCTGGTGGATTCTGGCCGACAACCAGACCGTGACCGTTATCGGTAACGCGTAACGTGATGCGAGTTGCGGACCGCGTCAGCGTTACCTCTACCGATGTCGCGTTCGCGTGCTTGATGCAGTTGTTCAGCGCTTCCTGCGCAACGCGATAGAGGGCGGTCTCGAGCTCCGGCTCCAGACGCCCGAATCCATCATCATCCAAAGCTTCGATATTCAGCGAGACGTTGAGCTCGGAACGAGCTCGTGCTTCACCGACCAGGATTTCCAGACCCGCGGCGAGGCCAAAGTCGTCGAGAACCGGCGGCCGGAGGCCCGCGCAAATGGCCCGCAACGAGCTGATGATTTCGTCTGCTTCGGCTCTGAGGCGAGACCGGTCGAGCGGCGGCGATGTCTCGGATATTTCGCGTGCGAGCAGGATCGCCCGCTGAAGTGGGTCGTCGTGCAGGTCGAGGGCCAGCCGACTTCGTTCCTCCTCCTGGACTTGCATTAGCTGTCCGCTCAGAGCCGCGAGTTTCTTTTCGCGCTCTCCGAGCTCATCTACTTGTTCCTCCAATCGGCGCAGCAGCAGTGCGCTCTGAAGTGCGGTGGCGATCATTGGCGTAAGCGTCGTAACCAGTGCAATGTCTTCAGGATTGTGTGTGACGTCGTGACGCTTTGGCCCAAGGGAGAGGATGCCAATGGTCTCCTGTTCAATGGTCAAAGGCTGGATTCGGGCCGCTTGGTCGGAGGCTCCAAATGTTTCGGCCGTGCTGTTCGTCAGATCTGGCGCGCGGTGCCAGATCGTGTTGGTACCGACTTCGGTGAAGAGGGTGATCCTCGCCCAGCTCAGATCGAGTATATCGACGAGCCGAGATAGCACGTGCGTGGCGATCGCTTCGAGACCACGAATTTCGACGATCTCAATGCTCAACTGCCGCAATGTCTCCTGATAATCATAGACGTCACGAAAGAAGAAGGCTTCAGCTCGTCGCCGTAGCCATGACTGGCTCGGCCACAGCACGACAGCGGCGCCGGCGAAGAGTAGCGCGGTCAAAAATGGGTTCTTGGCACCTAGGCTCGTTCGGCCCTGCCGCCAGATCTCGAATCCGCGTACGGTCACACTGAGGATCAGAATCAAGGTGAGCCAGATGACCAGCGCGACAAGTCCACGGCGAAGCAGACGGGTCACTCCAAAAAATTGGCGGCTCGTGATCGCGATGCCGAGGCTGATGGGCAGGAACATGGTGGACAGACTGACCACCGAGTAAGGTGCGAGGTTCCGGACTCCTATAAAATTCGGGATGACCAGCAGCACCACAAACGGAACGAACGAGGCGACCATTCCAAGCCCTACGATCCCCATGGCCCGGCGCGCGGCTCGTTGTTCGGCTGAGGAATGGAAGAGGGCTACCAAGACGAGCGTGATCGCCCCCAACAGATTCGCCGTGTGAACTAAATAGCTCAGGTTTTTCAACCACACGTAGATCATCGGATCCTGAATCGACGCGAGCATGAACATACACATGAGGAGCAGAGAAGGAGTCAGGGAGAGGATCGCGATTGCACGAAACCGTCGATGGCGGAGCCAGTTAATGGGAAAGACCCAGGAAAGAAGGAGCAAGCTGGCTCCAAAGGCGACGGTCGCCAGATAGAGAGTGGTCACGTTGATTGGATCGCCGGACGGCTCGGGAGCGAGTTGCTCGAAGAGGAGGGCTCCTAACGTGCCGTTCGCAAGCATGACACCAGCGGCGACGAGATCGTCGGACAGAATGAAGACTGTCACGCCGACCAATGCAAAGCAGGCAGCAATGATGAAGAGGCTTATTTCCTCGAACGGTGTGGGGTCGGTATAGTGGAGAGCCGTCGCGGTTCGCACCGTACTACCTGATTGAAAGGTAACCGTGAGGGCCTTCTCAATGTGCGCTGGGTTGTCGTTCGAGGTGACTGGGATGCCATCCGCGGAGAGAAGAATATCTCCTGGTCGCAGCTGGTCGCCCCAGCCGAAGCCCGCCGGTTGAACCCAACTGACGAGGAGCCGATTTCCGTCAGGTCGGACGTGAAATCCGAGTACGTGCCGCTCCGCGGTCGTTTGGGCCGTGTTCCATTGGCCAAAGGCAGCAAGCAGCCAGAGCAGCACAATAGCGATGACCCATCGGGGGATGGCTGCTCTCGATCGTGTAACGGTCGAAGCGATAACGCTGGTCATTTCACGATTTTCCGGATAGTAATCGGAAGATATCCGCGCAATCGCGCATGCTCTCTCCAGTCATGCTGACGGCGTCGGTTCCGTTCTGAACGGCACTTCCCAGTGTAGCGCGACACGGTAATTGATGGGAGCAGATCCGGTGAAGCAGTAGCGAGACCAACTGCCATTGATTTCATTGTGGAATAGTCATCAAACAGAGATCGTACCGACTATTCCGAACAAAATGGGGCCGCCTGAGTGCGGGGACAGCTCAGGCGGCACAGGGAGGAGGGTGGTAGCAAGAAACAGGTATTCGAAGATTGATGAAATTCACGACCTCTTTCCTCCTGGATGGGAAGCAAAAGGTGCGTCCCTTTTAGAGTAGGGGACCGACATCGTGGGGCACAACAGGGTAAACCCTAGGTTTCTTGAAATTGGCCAGACCTTTTCAGGGGGCAGGAAAGTCTTTGAAGGTGCCGACCGATAGAGTCGATGATTGGCCTGGCACGTCACAGCGAGGTACCAATGTGTCCGGATTGCTGCCGAGCATTGCCTTCGCCGATAACACTCCCTGCCCGTCTGGCAGAGTTACCTGAAATGAAACGCCACCGGTCATGGGACCCGCCGCTGCCGTCTCGGCCGTTCCCGTTGGGCACCAGTTAGCCCAAACGAAAAAGAGAGAGGCTTGTTGCCCCGGTTCAAGCGTGACTTGCTGATCCGTCCCACCGAGACTCATGGCCTGCTGCTCCGTGGCGATCTGTTGTCCGTGCGAATCGAGAAGCTTCACCTGGGCCGTTCCCTGGAGGGAACAAGGCTCGGTGCCGGTATTCGTAAAGATGATCGATCCCGCCATCGAACCTGTCGCTCCCTGATAACCGGTCGTGATAGAGAGGGAGTCGGCCTTACATCGCGTCGCCGTGGAGTGCGCGGTTGGTGACGGTGTGGCGGGAAGGTCTTCAGTTACTGTAGCGTCGACGATCTTTGGCTTACCATTCTCATAGCCGACGACGTATTCGCCGTGATATTGACGGATCGAACCATCCATTTGCTCGGCATCGAGGTAGATCACCACGACGACCGTGCCCGTGAGAACTGGCTTGGTTCCGGTAATGGTGAGCGTGTCATGTTTCGTATTGACATACCCTTTGGTGAAATCAGACAAAGACTGTTGCTGCTGTAGAGCCGACCCGAGATAGCCGTACGCGGTCGAATAATCCTGCAGATTGATCGCGTGAAAGTACCCGATCACGGTGGACTCGGCGGTTTTACCATCAACCGCGGTGTCTGTTGGGGCTGCAGTCGATCCGAACGGTGTAGCGACGCCAGTTGCTGGCACGGTTACGCTAGATGGGCTCGAGACTGGTGGCGAACTCACTGGTGTCTCGGCGAGCGGAGGCGGCGTTGAATTGGGGGCGAGTTGTTGGGCAAACGCGCTGGTTGCCGGGGAGCTGGCCGATGGCGAAACGCTTGTCCCATTTGCGATTCCAGCGGGACTGTTCGTCATTTTGGTCGGCGGTACGTTGTAGTTCAGCAGGAAGATCGTGAGAGCCGCGACCAATGCGACGGCGATGGCCGCGCCGAACATTCCGCCCGCCTGCCGCATGATGCGAGATGGAGTGACGCCAGACACCACGGGTGCACGCGTATGGACTTCTTCCCAGAGTTGCGGCGACGGCGTGATGTCAGCGAGATGTCCGATCACTTCCACGCCGGATCGAAGTGCTCGCTCGAAGCGGGCGCAGTTGACGCACGAGTGGATGTGCTGGGCGATCAGTTCACGCTCCGCTAAGGAGAGGTGCCGGTCGTAGCCGTCAGAGATGAGGTGGCGAACTCGGTCGCAATTCATCCCGAATGCTCCTGTTCGGCGGTGAGTGCCTCATAGGCTTGAGCGAACGCCTTTCGTGCCCTGAACAACCGCACTTTCGCGGCGTTTGACTTGATTTGGAGGGACTCTGCGATCTCGTCGATCGAGAGGCCTTGATGATGCCGCAATAGGAGGATACTGCTGTGTGACGGCCCAATTTTCGCCATAGCCTGGTCAATGAGTTCAGATTCGCCAATCCGGTCCGCGAGACGAAGATCTTTTCCACGATCCGGCGTGCCGGGGCCGAACGGAATCCACTGCAGCAAACGCTTTCTCCGAAAATAGCTCATCGCGGTATTCGTCGCGATCCGATAGATCCAGGCGCGGAAATTGAGTTCGCCGTCGATTCCACTAATCGCTCGGTACGCTTTTAGAAACGTATCCTGAGCCAGGTCTTCTGCGATCTCACGATCGTTCACCATCCGGTACAAGTAGTTTACGATCGGTCGCTGATATTGATCGAACAGCGCGGCAAAGGCTGCCGAATTGCCGGCTTGGGCGCGGTCGAGCACGCCGCGCTCATCCATTCCCACAGTCCCCCACTGTGCCCATTCCATACGCGTCCACCCTCTCCACATACACCGACGCACGAGCGTCTGCGGAAGTTACATCCGGTGACGCGGAGGGATGATGGACTTCTTTGATCAGGGCTTCGAGGAACGATGCCGCAGGTCGTGGACCGTTCGCCGGTAGCTCCTTTCGTCAGCTTGGCGCTGTTCAGGAAATCGACGTCAAAGCTATCAAGCCGGATAGTGAACTCATCCGCCGGTCGTGGCGAATGGGGGTACTTCCGCCCGCTTGCTTCAACTGTAACGATCATTGAAGCTGAACGCATCCCGTGCTTTGTCGACGTCACGGACTGTACCGCCGTGATTCAGGATGCGGACGTCGAAGTTCCGAGACAAACGATCAATGGGAACCGGCGAAAGGGTGAAACCGATCACTGTTTGCAGCACAATCTTGTTGAGTATTGTCTGTGGCAATTCGCGTAACACGACGGGGAGATGAACCGATGAGAACTAGTGATTCTGAAGATCATCCGGAGCGCTCCGGATCACGAGCACTGAGGGGACTTCGCGACGAGGAACAGCGAATACTCGAGATGATCCGGCGGCGGGCGAAAGCGTCCCGCAACGTTCAGGAATCGTTTGACGAGCGGATGACCTTCGGTGAGCGGATGGCCGACCGATTGGCCGAGCTCGCTGGGAGCTGGAATTTCATCCTGATTTTTCTCGGCCTCATTGTGATTTGGGTCATCCTTAACGCAACACAGCTGGTCTTCAACGCCTTCGACCCGTACCCGTTCATTCTGCTTAATCTATTTCTCTCGTTGCTTGCCGGAATTCAAGCGCCGGTCATCATGATGAGCCAGAATCGGCAGGAGGCGCGCGACCGCTTGCAAGCCGAAAATGACTATGAGGTTAATTTGAAGGCGGAATTGGAAATCGAGCAGCTACATCAAAAGGTGGACGAGCTTCGTGAGACGCAGTGGCAGAGTTTGCTCCGTGTTCAGGAGCACCAGATCCAGCTCCTTCATCAACAGATCGAGATGCTGCAGGGGCTGGTCGACCGGCAAAGCGGGGCGGGAACCGAACAGCCAGCGGCATCGTGATCGGATGTCCGAAGCGGCCTCATGGCATAGCGCGCACTTTCGGGAAGAGTCTGAAGGCGAAAATCGAGAAGGACAGCACGATGATCGCTCCAGCAGCGACCGTTATGGGTACCCCGATTACTGAGCCCACGCTGCCCATGACCATAGCACCAAGTGGCATTAGCCCCATGGGAATGAGCGTGTAGACGCTCATCACGCGACCACGCATCTCCTCCGGTACGTTGAGTTGCAGCAGCGTGTTCGTGATCGCCATGAATAGCGTCTGGGTTGCGCCGAGCACCAGCAGCAGCGCGAGAGAAGGGATGAACCAGCGTGACAAGGCGAACCCAATGAGGGTCGCCGCGAAGACCAGGGTGATGACGAGGAGCGAGAATCCCTTGCGCTTCGATCGGCCGAAGCGACCCACCGTTAGCGCGCCTGACAACGCCCCGACGCCGGTGATTGCCATCAAGAGACCGTATCCACCCGCTCCTTTGTGAAGCACGTCTCTCGCGAAGATCGGCATCAGTTGCATGTAGGGCCGGCCCAGAAAGGTCGGCACGCTCAGAATCACCATCAATCCCCAGATCCTTCTGTCCCCGAGCATGAAACTGAGCCCAGCGGTGAGGTTCTGTAGGATCGACTGTTGAGCACGTGCCACCTGCGGGCGTGGCGCGATGCGCCACAGGGCATAGACCACCGCGAAGTAGCTTAAACCGTTGATGAAGAAGGCGCCTGCTGTCGAGATTACCGCCACGAGAACACCGGCCAACGATGGACCGATAATCGCCGCGGAGTTCCAGGCCGCCGAATTGAGACCGACTGCGCTGGCTATGTTCTCCTTCCCGACCAGATCCGGCACCAGTGCCTGTCGTGCCGGATTATCGAGCGCCATGACCACGGAACTGAGGAAGGCGATCACTAGAATCTGCCAAACGGTGACGATGCCGGCCAGGTCGAGAAAACCGAGGACAATTGCAAGAACCGCTGCCGTTGATTGCGTGAAGAATAGGAGCTTGCGGCGGTCGAGCCGGTCGGCCAACACGCCGCCAAACAAGGTGATGCTCAGGGCGGGAACGGCACGCACGAGTCCAACTAGCCCGAGATAGAAGGCGGAGTCGGTAAGCTGGAGGATGAGCCAGCCTTGCGCCACCATCTGCATCCAGCTCCCGATGTTGGAGATGATGCTCCCGTACCAGAAGCGGCGGAAATCATCGACCGCCAGTGCCCCACCACCTGGTCGCAGGTTGACGCCTCTCGGGAGGGAGATGGCGGCGGAAGCGCGATTCAAGGTTCGCCAGAGTCCGACGGCACGACTTGCTACCGGTCGTCCCCTAGCGGGTGGTGGAAGCTGATCTGGCTCGCTGGTCATGAAGTCCCTTGCTCGTGATCCTCGATATATTGAAGCAAATTCGCCGTTGTGTCACCACGGACGGTCGCCGCCAGACAAGAACGGGCGGGAGATGATGACCTGTAGCAGTCCGCGCAGCCGCGCGTCCTGAACTTGGTCTTGGGCTCCGAGTTTGAACGATTCGATACGCAGATCCTGCGACGACTGCCGGTATTCATAGGCCTGGAGGAGGGCCTCCAGCTTATCAATCTGACGAACGAGACGGGCTTCGGCAGTGTGGCCCGCCTCGTATTCCTCCCAGGCGTCGCCAATCAGCCGGCGCAGCGACTCCGGCAACTCATCGGTCATCACTCGCAATGCGTCTTCCTCGGCTTGACGCTTCGCCTGGTCTGCTGTTTCGGAATATTCCGGCCGGCTACGGAAGAGTAGGTCGCGATCGACGGTCTCATCCTCAAGTGTTTCATCGAACGGAGTCGCGTCTCCGGCGATTGATTCGGGCAGGTCATGGCAGAGCGCCAGAACCAGTGCTCGTCCCGAGTCGACCGCCGGATCGTCGTGAGTGAGCAGCAAGGTCATCAACGCGACTCGAAACGTATGATCAGCGACCGACTCCGGGTCGGGAACGTCAAGATGCAGCCATCCCTGTCGTGGCAACTTCTTAAGTGCTCCGGCATAGACCAGGAGCTGGACGATCGCCTCGTCAGGCGTGGTCAATTCGCGCCTGCTGGCTGTAGCCGCAACCGGATGATGTGCGCCCGCCTAATCGCGTGCTCTGGTCGTGTTGCGTAGTGTTCCGATCCCTTCGATCTCCACCTCAACTGTGTCGCCGGGCTTCATCGGGCTAACGCCATTTGGCGTGCCGGTCATGATGACGTCTCCCGGTAGCAAGGTCATGACCTCGGAGACGAAGCTCACCAGAAACGCCGGTTTGAAGATGAGATCGCTGGTATTACTGCTCTGCTTCACTTCGCCGTTGAGTCGTGCCTGAATCGAGAGGTTGCTAGGATCGACGTCGGTATCGATGACGGGTCCGAGCGGGCAGAAAGTATCAAAGCCCTTGGCGCGCACCCATTGACCGTCCTTGCGCTGGAAGACACGGTGACTGACATCGTTGCCGCAGGTATAGCCGAGCACGTAGTCCAGCGCCTCATCTTCAGACACGCGTGATGCTTTCTTGCCCATGACGATACAGAGCTCGGCTTCATGGTCGATCCGATCGCCTTCCGGCAACTCGATGACGCCACCATGACCAAGCAACGCAGTCTGCGGCTTCATGAACAGCACCGGCTCGGTTGGAACCTCGCGCGTCGGATCGTTTTCGGTGACGTGAAGGGCATAGTTCAGGCCGATTGCCACGATTTTGCTGGGTTCGACCGGCGGCAGGATTGTCAGGGAATCCATTGACCCGGCCGATGCGCCTTTGGTGAGTCCCTCGAACAGATCCCCCTCCGCCTGGTAGACGGTACCGTTTTCGGCGACGCCGTAGCGTGGTGAGCCGTTGTCGAGATAGCGAACGATCTTCATGTTATCTCCCCATCCGTTTCGATTCGAGTGGTCATCCAATCGCGGTCAGGTGCTGACCGGCTCAAAGTATCGTAGCAGACATCAGCGATTTGGGATCGAGCAAGGGTGGTCAAGGAGTCCCGTCGTGAACGTAGCCTGATACGGGTCGACCCAGATGAACATCAACCTGGAATGCCAGAGCGCGGCTGTGCGATCGGGCAGTGGAGTCAAACCTGCGCCGAGGTGGCTCCGCAGATACTCCCGATAAGCTCATCGATGTTGTCTTGGTCAATCCGGCGGGCAGCTAGGTCTTCGGACACCGCCGCGACGACACGCACTCGTATTTCGTCTATGCGCAACGGTGTGGATGTACTGAGATAGCCGTTCTCAATGAAGTAGTCGCGCAACTGTTCCGCGGCTGCCGTTCGAAACCCCGACACGCTCCTGTTGCGGAGGGATGAGACGAGCGCTTCCGCATCGCCATTCAACGTCAGGAGAAGCTGGACAACCCTGTCACGGAACGTTTCCGTGATGGCGCCTGAATCAACGATGACAGCTCCGTCGACGGATCTTCCCCGGCCGATGCGCCAGCCTTCGATAGCGGCAGTTAGCGCCTTCGCCCGAGCGTGGGCGTGCTCGTACGTACCCGCGAAGTTCTCAAGCAAATTTGCTCCGCCAAACTCGACCAGCGTAGATAGCTGTCCCCACGTGTTGATGTGGTTCGATAGCAGGTGGTAGAGCGCATCTGTGTCATGGACCAAATGCCACAGATGAATGCTGCCGGTGTCGGCCCACGGATCGATCGCAGGCACCCCAAGGATTTCCCGGTATTCTTGTCGGGTTAGGCCATGCGGGGCGGGTACTTCGGCCACCGGAGAGGCGGTGATTTCAATCGATGGTAGTCGCTCGATATCGGCGAGTCCACGAGCCACAGCCAGGTCGATGACTTTGTACGAGATGTCGTCGATATCCTTGAGAATGGTGAGCCATTTTCCGACCTCATCATGTTGAGCCGTGAAGTAGAACACTTGCCGGCCACTACGGCCGATCTCGATAGTGGCGTCAATGATCGCTCGCGCCCGATGCTCGTCGCTATTCCCCAACACCTCATCGAGAATGAGTGGTAACTTCGGTCCCTGCTCCATCTCCTCAACGAAGGCAATGCGCACTGCCATCAGAAGCTGAACCCGCGTGGCGCTGGAGAGTTCGTTCAGGGATTGCGCTTGGCCGCTCTGAGTATCTGTTGCACGAAACCGTGGTGACGGTTCGCTCGCGAATTCCAGGCGATAGCGACCGTAGGTGATTCGGGAGAAGAGCTCGCGTGCACGGTGAAAGACACGTGGTCGATCCCTATCTCGTGTCTGCTGCCGAATGAACTCGCCCAGGCTCCAACCCGCGGCAAGCCGGTAGGCATCGTCGCGCTCTGCCGCGAGGGCGTCAGACGCCTCAATCTCGGCTGCGATCGCCTTCTCAAGATCATGCTTCTGTTTCGCATCGTCGACACGGGTTTGAATCGCTACGATGTCATTGTTCAATTGCTCGTACTTCGCTGCTCGCTCGTTGACCTCGGCAAGCTCAAGGGATAGATCGTCGACATCACGCCATTTGATGTCATCGTGAGCGCCAAGATTCGCGTCGGCCGACCTCAGTGCGTATTCGGTCTGTCGTTTCGGGTGTTCGATCGCTTCCCGGTATCCGTCAAGCTGGCGCGCCAGGTCAACGAGAGACTGATCGTCGTTATCGTCAAGACCCAATCGTTCGAAGATCTCGCGAATCTGCTGCTCAAGTCGTCTGATCTCTGGGGTTATATCCTCATCAATAGAATGCTGCTTCTCTTCAACTGCCCTGGTGGCATCCGAAAAGGACTGATTCCGGTTGCTGAGATCTTCGATGTTCCCGAGAACCTCGGCATGCTCGAGGGCAGGCTTGTAGTCAAAGCGGCTCAATTCCTGATTAATTCTGTCCAGGAGATCGACGCGAGCCGAGACGGCCTTATCAAGATTAACGCGGGCTTGCCGAGCCGCGACATCTGCGATCTGCCAGTGGCCAAGATTCTCGGCCAGCAGATAGAGTTCAGAAGAACTTGTTGGACCGAGGCCATACTCGTCCGCGAGCTGATTGCGCTGACTCTCAAGCTTGCGTCGAGCCAGGGAAGCTTCCTCGCGCTTCACGGCCAGATTGTCCCAGCGGTGGGCCTTCTCCTCGTCGACGATTCCCTTGCGGAGCTCGTCGTTAAGCCGGTCAAGCAGCAGTTCGACATTCTTCGATGTCCAGGTGTCGACTCGATCAAGGCCAAGCCGGTCATAGTCTTCCTGAATGATCTGCAATCGATCCACCTGAGTGTGACTGGATCCCGGACGGGCGAGGAATAGCAGTACCACTCCAAGAATCACGAGCACGCTGAGGAACCAATATGCAAGGATGGCAAGCATCAAGGCAAGAATAATCACCAGGATGGCAGCAATTCGAGCGATGGTGACAAGCCGCGCATCGGCTTGCGCGGAACCAGCTTCGGGTGCCTTCAGCCACCGATTCAGGCACGAGATGCCTTCGCGAAGTTGGTCGAGATTCGAGGGCAATACGACCTCCCCGACCCAATCCTGCAGTGCCGTTTGTGCATCTTCTTGGGCTTGCGCGGATTCAAACTCACGGACCAGATCCCTGAGTTTCCGCAGCCCTGTCACTTCGATCTCGTTGATCTGAGATTCCTGAATCTGATCTGCAATGCGAGAACGAGCCGAGTCACGTTGTGCGACCGCATCCCGCCAACTTCGTGTTTCACGGTCAGCGGTGCCAGCAAGATCTTGAAGACTCTGGCATTGGGCTCGGAGCGTGGTGATGAGCCCGGGTTGGATGGGTACTCCTTCAAGCCTGGTCTTTGCGATCACCTCTTTTGCAGACACAATCACCGACAGATCGCGCTCGCGACGGCCTTCCAATTCAGACAGCCGCTCCCGAAGGCTGGTCAAAACGCTGATTTCATTCCCGTTGAGCCGTTCCATTGTTTCTGGGAATGACTCAACGAGCCGCGTGGCGTCGTCAAGAGCGCGTTCGGCTTCCTTGACCCGAATCGCTCTTTGCAGCAGGTCCGCTCGGTTTCGTGCTTCCCGTGCTGCGTTGCGACTCGCCTCGAGTTCCGCCAGTTTATCCTGCTGTGACACGAGTTCACTTTGCAACCGTTCTGTCTCTCGCAGTGATTTGCGTCGCATCTTTCAGCAAGTTTGCCGAAGTCATCGATCGAGACGGTGTCTCGCGATAACCAAGTTCACGGACGGCATCGTCGACATCGTATCCACCAACCGATTCCCGCAGGATGGCTTCGGCGAATGATTCATTGTCGGCCGTCAACAAGGTGTGCAGGGTCAGAACGTATCGGTCACGCGTCTCGGGGCCGCCAATGTTTGGCCACGAGCCATCTTTGCCATCCTGCTGGCAATGCTTCGCGCCGGCATCGAAGTCAAGGAACCACTCCGAGCCATCGAGATGAAGCAGTCCCGAAAGGGCGCCACGTGGCCAACAAGGAGGATCGGGCCAGAGGAGTGCGTGAATTGCCTGGGCGGTGGTGGATTTGCCGGATGCGTTTGGTCCATGAATGATGTTGATGCCCGGGCAGAGATCGTTGAGTACGTATTGGTCCTGGATGCCCGGCGAACGGCGCACGTCGAGCCGGGTGAACGCAAGGCCCGGCTGGCCGCTCATGCTCCCTCCTTTTGCGCAACGAGCGTATCGAGCAAGGACCACGCTTCCCTCAGCACACACTCACGGGCCTGTGCTACCTCGGGCTCACTATCGGTTGCGATATCCGCAAATGGGCGAGACAGATAGACACTCCGCAGCCGAGCAGTCGTTTCGTAGAGCAGATCTCGATATTCCACAGGTTGTTCATCTCGCTCGAACGCTCGGATCAAGCGTGCGATTTCTCCGGGAGGATCATTCCTCACAGCAATCGACGCGAGGTCCAGAGCCGGCTGAGTCTCGAAAATCACTTGTTCAACGATTCCAGTCACGTTCGCGACCGTTCGCCACAGATCGTCCTTGGCAGATCGAATCAAATTAGGCAACTTTCGGTGCAGCGCTGTACGACCCGTGAGGCGCAGGCGACAACAGAGGCAAAGCAGCGATCCCCGGTTTTCAGCCGCTTTGCTGAGCGCATCGCGCAGCGCAGCGGCGATCGCTTGCTGACACGAATCCTCTGTGTCCAGACCGGTCACGTCTACGGGAATTGTCTCGTAGCGGACCGTGGAAAGCGGTAGTAACCGCTGATCAACCGTGCCGTCTTTCTTGAATTCGACAATCCAGGCACCGTGAACTCCAGGCTCACCCGGGTCCATTGCTTGAGGGGACCCTGGATACAAGACGGAGGGTCCCACATCGTCAGAATAGAGGTAGGGGCGATGAATGTGTCCCAAGAGCCAGAATGAGACCGGTTGGCGTCGAAGGTCGGCCAGCGATACTGGACCGTAACGACTTTGCGCCTGATCGAGATCCGCGTGGAGGAGCCCGAGGATCGGGATTCCATCATTCGAGCATGAATATCCCTCGAGGGGATTTTCAAAGACGGTCTCCTGAGTAAAGGAGCGTCCGTCGACGTGCAAGACGGGACGCCCTTCCTGCCGAATAGTCAGTCGTTCCCAACCGCCACCACGCCCTAAGAGATGGAGCTGGCTCGAATCCAGAGTGTCGGCCAGATTTGGCAGAACATCGAAGTCGTGATTGCCAGCCACGGCGACAGTCTCAATGCCAGCCTCGTCGAGGCGGCGAAGCCCGCGCTCCAGCGGACCAATTGCTTCAAAGAATCGATTAGCCCGGTCCACCATGTCACCGCTGAGGGCAACAAGATCGACGCGTTCTGAAATAGCGAGATCAACGACTGAGGCCCAGGCAGCGGCGCATGAGTGGCGGGGATCATCGAACTCCGACGGAACCTTGCTCGATTTCCGTCCAATATGAAGATCGCCCGCGCAGAGTACCCTCAAAATCTGCTCCCTTGCCGGCGAGAGTTCAGTCTCCGCCCCATTTCGCCACTGCTCCCTATCAGGCCAATGATGGATGATGACTTCTCCGGCACCAGCGTATCCGAGCATATCGAAAAATGAAAGTACGAAACCAGTGCTCGGATCGAAGGGGGTAACGAGTTGCGTTCACCAGTGCTGCGGATCTTCGAATCGGCCCGACGGCCAATGGCGGGTCGTTCGAGTTCGAGAATGGTTGCCGTCCGCTTCGCGCAAGAGGTATGGCATATCAGCGCTACGTTCGCTATTCTCTGGGAACAATCGCAACAGCCATTGCGCTGATGAGATGAGAGAGTTGACTGAATGCTCGGGATGTCGATCGGCCGGATTGCTCGGTGGCGAGCCACCATTCACGCGGAGACGCACACCGCACCACTGTCCTGACAACGATTGGCGCGGATGGACGGTGGAAGCGGGCGCCGTGCGGCGGAGCCTCTCCACACCTTACTGGTGGAGGTCATTGAGTGCATTCCCGAGACGGTATCGCGAGTGCGAAGGTTCGCCGCAGCATACGGCGCTTCGTTTTCTTTCAGCTTTCGACGGAAGCGCGCTTCGAAAGCGCGATCTGGATCATCTATCTACAGAGCCGGGGACTCAGCCTCGCGCAGGTCGGTTTGGCCGAAGCCGCCTTTCACATGGCCCCGCTGCTCATTGAACTCCCATCCGGATCGTTCGCAGACATAGTCGGGCGGCGCTGGTCGCTCGCGACTGGGTCGCTGCTGGTAGCCATCTCGTCCGCACTTCTTTGGTCCGCGCACTCGCTGCCGTTTGCGATGATCGCCCTTTTTCTGTCCGGCGCGTCGTTCAGCTTCCGTTCTGGAGCCGACCAGGCCTATCTCTTTGACACCCTCAGCCATGAGGTTGACGGTCAGCGGAGCTATCCGAGCCTCCTCGGGCGGCTGCTCGGTGCGATGTATCTGGTCGGGGCCGCGGCTGCCTGGATCGGGGCGGTCGTGTCCGATATCAACTATGGGATCACCTTTGGACTGGCGATCGGGGTTGGGTTGGGCGGCACCTGGCTGGCGGCCGGTCTGGTGGAGACAGAGCGGACTCCTCGTTCAGCGGAGTTGTCCGAGCGTCACGGATCGATTCGAGAACATATTGTCGAGACGCGTGACACGTTGCGGGGCAGCACAATCCTTTCGCTGATGCTTGCATTTTCGGCGGTCTTCTGGGTGGCATCGACGATAAGCCATCTCTATTTACAGGCGGCGTTTGCCGATCGGGGGCTGTCGAATAGCCGTATCGGGCTCGTAATCGGCGCGACGGGCATCGTCACGGCGCTGGGCGCTTCACTGGCTGGGCGCGTGGCGGGTCGCGGATCGTTTGGACTGCAACTGGCACTGCTGGTCACGGTGAGCGGACTGGGGCTAATTGGCACCGGGGTCACAGGCCTGGGACTCGCGATCGGTGCCTATCTCATTGCCAATCTGGCGATGGGACTCGTCGAGCCGCTGATCTCGAACTGGTTCAACGAGCGCATTGACTCTGCTCGTCGTGCGACGGTCCTCTCGGTCGAATCCTGGCTCTTCTCGTTGACGATGATCTTCGCCTTCCCTGCCACCGGTTGGTTCGCCGAGCGAGCTGGTTGGAGCGCACTCTACTCCCTGTGCGGAGGCGTGACACTTTTTCTCGCAGTCGTGATCTTGGTCGGGCGGAAGATACGTGTTGCGCCGCGCCTGGGTGTCTGAGACGCGATGTCGCCTCTGACCGCATGACGTGAGTTTGCGGTCAGAGGCACGGTGAGTTCCTGGCGCTACATCTTTTCGCGGATGAGATCGGCGAGAATTGCGATGCCTTGTTCGATTTGAGCCTCATTGGCGAACGAGTAAGAGAGCCGCAACGTGTGATCTCCGCCGCCGTGGAAGTGACATGCTGTTCCAGGGAGGAATTCGACCCCCTTCTCACGTGTCGCAGCCGCCAGATCAGTCGCGCTGACACCTTCGGGAAGATCGACCCAGACGAAGAATCCGCCATCCGGGTCTGTCCAGTGCACTTCTTCGGGCATCGTCGCCTTGAGCGATTTAAGCATTGCATCGTGACGGCTTGAGTAGATCGCGGTCAGTTCGGTAACGTGCTCGACGAGCGTGCCGCTGGCGCAGAACTCGGCGGCAACTGCTCCTGCAAATGGGCTTGTTCCCCCTTCTGCCTTGAGCGAGGCGAGCGTGCCGATGATCTGAGGTGAGGCGACGACCCAGCCGAGCCGGACGCCCGCGGCCATGATCTTCGAGAAGGTGCTCAAGTATGCGACCAATCCCTGGTCGTCAAGGCTGTAAATGGTTGGTACTCGTTCTCCGCGATAGCGAAGGTCGGAGTAAGCGTCGTCCTCGACCACGACGAATCCATACTGATGCGCAAGCTGGACGATCCGCTGGCGACGCTCCAATGACGTTGTGACTCCGGTCGGATTCTGGAAATTCGGAATCGTGTAGAAGAGTTTAGTGTGGCGGCCTTCACCGGTTAGCCGTTCCAACTCGCGTTCGAGCGCATCGACGTCGGTTCCCTGTGTATCGAGCGGGATCGTCACGACCTCGGCGCCAGCGGCGCGAAACGTCTGCACCGCGCCGGACCAGGTCGGTTCCTCACTGATGATCACGTCTCCCGGATCGCACAGCGCCTGGGTCAGCAAGTCGAGCCCTTGAGACGCACCATTGGTGATCAAGAGATTCTCTTCGGTGGCCTCGATTCGCTGGTCCCGCCGAAGCTTGATCAGAAGTTCATCGACCAGACGTCCGTAGCCGCGTGACGCGCCGTATTGCAGCGCCCATTCTCCGTCGCGCTCGAGCGCGAGGCGAGTCGCTTCCACGACGTCACCCTTCGGTAGGCTTGCGGGATCTGGAAAACCGGCGAGGAAGGAAATAAGTGAGGCGGATCGGCGAGGATCGCCCATGCGAGGTGCCCCAACTCGTTTGACACGGGCACTGAACAGATCGTCGATGGATTGACTGAGTGTCTCGGACACGAGAACTCCCTTCGATCATTGATGCTTCGGAGGCGCTATGCGACGCGTGGCGCCATATTGTACCGTCTCTTGCCGGAATTTGGGTCTTATGCTGGACGCGGCTCGGCTTCTGCGACTGAATGTCGTGCTAAGGTAGTTTGTATAATCGAGACGAGCGCGACTGGTGAGGAACAGGTCAATCTGGACCGACGACAAAGCAGTGTTCGTTTTCCGCCGACGCGACTCCATCATACGAGGAGAGACACAGAGTTTGGGACAGTCACGCGACGTTTTCGACATGACCATCATCGGGGGCGGCCCGGTTGGGCTCTTTGCCGCATTCTACGCGGGGATGCGTGGATTGCGTACAAAGATCGTCGACAGTCTAGAAGAGCTCGGTGGACAACTGATCGCCGTCTACCCGGAAAAATACATCTACGACGTGGCTGGATTTCCGAAGATTTTGGCGAAGGATTACGTGCGTGAGGCTGCCGAGCAGGGTCTTTCGACCGGTGCGGTCGCTTGTCTGAGCGAAGAGGTACGCGGGCTCGAGCACTTCAAGGATGAGAACGTTTTCCGGCTGGTCACCAATCGTGCTGAACACTGGACCCGTACGGTCTTGATCTGCGCCGGAGTTGGCGCATTTGAACCGAAACGGCTCGAAGCCCCAGGCGTTGAAGATCTGCTCGGGCACGGTGTCCATTATTTCGTGCGGAATCTTGAGCAGTTTCGCGATCGTGACGTTGTCATCGTCGGTGGTGGCGATTCGGCCGTCGACTGGGCGCTCACCCTGGAGCCGATTGCCAAGCAGGTAACGGTCATTCATCGCAGCAAGTTTCGGGCACACGAGCGTTCGGTGCAGGATCTCGAGAATTCCCGTGCCAACCTCTTTTATCCCTTCTACGAAGTGAAGGAAGTGCGCGGCGACTCCCATCTCGAAGAGGTCCATTTCCATCACTCGCGAACTGGCGATGCACATGTTGTCCCGGCGCAGGAGTTGATCGTCGCGATCGGCTTTTCGGGCCGTCTCGGTGCGCTCAAAGAGTGGGGATTCACCATCGAGCGCAACATGATTGTGGTCGATCCGTTGACGATGGAGACTGGCATGCCTGGCGTTTTCGCGGCCGGCGACATCGTGACTCATCCCGCAAAGTTCAAACTGATCGTGACTGGCGCCGCCGAGGCGGTCCTCGCAGTCAATCACGCGGTCACCTACCTGGATCCCTCCGCACGCCTCGATCCAGGTCACTCCACAAATATCATGGAAAAGAAGGCGCGTCTCGCAGAGTCGTAGTCTTATTCGGGCCACGCCTCGAGCACACCTGCAGGCCGCCGGCAACGGAAATCGCATGCCGATATCCGCGCTCTTCTCAAAACCATATGCCGATATCGTAATAATTAGAAGTAGACCTGCGAATGAGGCATAGGCCGGAAAGGGAATATTGACATACATTTGGTTGCTGTGTTAGGCTACGCCAGCACCCACTTTGCTGACGCGCATCCTCATTAAGGGATAGGGGCACGACGCTCTTGATGGGGTATAGGCGACTCAAATTTCAATACTCGAGGGAACCCATTCGAGTGATCCATCCAGTAACGAGGAGGAGGGTTTAAGTAATGGGCCAGTTCATCGCCAGGCGGCTAATCTGGCTAATTCCGACGATCCTTGTGATGTCGCTGCTGACGTTCACGCTCATGCATCTCACTCCAGGCAGCCCGTTGCAACCGTTGGCGGCGAACGCCAATCCACTCCCCCCCGAGACGCAGAAGAACCTCGCCCATGCCTGGGGTCTCGATAAGCCTCTGTGGCAGCAGTATCTCACGTTCCTCTGGAAGAGCGCTCATCTCGACTTCGGCTATTCATTCATCTATCGTACCCGTCACGTGACCGAGATCCTCCGGGCCGCATTCCCGGTGTCAATGGAACTCGGTGCGATGGCCATGGGTCTCGCGATCATCGTTGGTATTCCACTCGGCGTATTGGCTGCGGTGAACCAGAACGGACCGATCGACTACATTTCCAGCTTCCTGGCGACGCTGGGCGTCGCAGTACCAAACTTCGTCCTTTCGATCTTCTTTATCGTGATGTTCGTGATTGTCTTACACATCTTGCCCAGTACCGGGGGCTGGAGTGGCCCCAAAGATTGGGTCATGCCCGCCGTTGCATTAGGGCTTGGACCCCTCGGAATCATCGCCCGCTATACGCGCTCGAGCATGGTCGAGGTGCTGCACCAAGATTACGTGCGCACGGCGCGGGCGAAGGGGCTATCCCATTCTCGAGTGGTTATCGGCCACGCGTTGAAGAACGGTCTAATTCCGCCACTTACGATCATCGGCCCGATGTTCGCGGCTATTGGCACAGGTTCATTCTTTGTCGAGACGATCTTTCGCATTCCGGGAATGGGTCGCTATTTCGTCGACAGCATGACAGCCCGCGACTATCCGATGATCATGGCGGTCATCCTCCTTTACGGCGTCTTCCTGTCATTCATGAATTTGGCTGTTGACGTCATGTACGGCGTGGTCGATCCGCGCATTCGGTTGAGCTAGGAGCCTGAGATGGATGCGATTGACAAAACCCCGTCTTCGGACACAGCGCTCGACTCAAAGGCTGCAAGATCCGACCGGGCATCGGCATCGATCCTGGGTGGAGCGGCTGCCCGACAACACCGGACGTTGTGGCATGATGCGTTCGCGCGCCTGATTCAAAATCGGTTGGCATTGGCCGGTGGGATTGTCGTCCTGGCGATCGGGCTTATGGCGATCTTTGCTCCGATCATTGCGCCGTACGCCTATGACACCCCGGACTTTGCGGCAATCAACACCTTCCCAGGCGCTCCAGGGCACCTGTTGGGAACCGATGAGATCGGTCGTGACTTCTTGAGCCGCCTGATCTTTGGGGCTCAAGTCTCAATGCTGGTCGGTCTTGGCGCGCAATTCATCGTCTTTATCATCGGTGTTCCGATAGGAGCCATTTCCGGCTACGCGGCGGGCAGAGTCGATACGATCATGATGCGCTTTGTCGACGTGATGTACGCGTTCCCTCAGCTCCTTTTCGTCATTCTGATTATGGCCTGGCGAGGTCCGGGATTGACTAACATCTTCATTGCCATCGGGATCACCGGCTGGGTCACGCTGGCCCGCTTGACACGGGCTGAATTCCTGTCGATGCGAGAGCGAGACTATATTCTGTCTGCGCGCTCCGCCGGCGCTGGCCCATGGCGGTTGATCACGCGCCATATGCTCCCGAACGCGCTGACGCCCATTATCGTGGCGCTGACGTTCGGCGTTCCGCAGGCGATCTTCACTGAGGCGAGCCTCAGCTTCATCGGGGTCGGCATTCGGCCGCCACGCCCAAGCTGGGGACAAATGGTAGGTCAATACTTCGCCAACATTCAGTCCTACTGGTTCATGGCCGCCCTACCGGCGATCGCTATCGCGGTCGTGATGCTCACTTTCACCTTCTTCGGTGATGGACTTCGTGATGCACTCGACCCCCGCATGCAGAAACGATAAGTTGCAGGTGCTTGTGCCAATGAGCAGGGCTCCGTGAGGGGAGGTGGCTAAGTTCCATACGGGGGTAGCTTCGTTATGCGTAACATGCGTGCCGTCCTAGATAAGCGGCACGAGGAGGAGATCGAATGACTAATCTCAAATGGTGGGAAGACAAAGAGCAGCTGCGCCTGCTGAGCGAGCGCTTCGACGCCATCAACGTCGACCGACGCGTTTTTATGAAATACGTCGGAGCGGCGGGCGGAAGTGCCGCGGTCGCATTGGCAGTCGCGGCCTGCGGCAGCAGTTCGAAGACGACGCCGGCGGCCACTACCGCTGCGACCACCAGTGGCGGTGCCGCAACAAGCGCGGCGACAACTGCCGCCACAAGCGCCGCGACGAGCGCGGCGACAACCGCCGCGACAACGGCGGCGACCGCAGCGGCGACGGCGACCCAGAGCGGGGCCGCGCTGGCGAAAGATCAGATCTTCACCATCAACCATACCTACGAGCCGAACAGCTTTGACTTCAACAAGGACCTGTATTGCAACGGCGACGCCAACTGCTTTGCGATGCTTGGGAAGTTCGACGAGAACCTGGCCGTGCAGCCGGACATCGCCGAGAAGTGGGAAGCGAATGCGGATGCGTCCGAATGGACTTTCCACCTTCGTCCGTCCAAGTGGAGCAATGGCACTCCGGTGACAGCCGGTGACTACGAGTACTCCTACAAGCGACAGCTCGACCCGGCTACGGCAGCTCCGTATGCAGGTTTCCTGTACGACATCAAGAACGGGCAGGACTTCAACCTCGGCAAAGGTGGTCTGACCGCCGCCGATGTCGGCGTCAAGGCGACCGATGACTCGACGCTCGTGGTTACGCTAGAAGGACCACGTGCCTACTTCCCGGTATTGGCAGCGTACATTGCGGCGGCACCGTCGTTTAAGCCGGCCGTGGAGAAGTTCGGTGACAAATGGACCGAGGCAGCGAATATCGTCTGCAATGGTCCGTTCATGCTGACCGAGTGGAAACACAACGAGAGCTACACGCTCAAGAAGAACGACAACTACTGGGACGCCAAGAACATCACCTTGACTGAGTCGCATAACCCAATCATCGACGCGACGGCTGAGTTCACCGCTTATCAGAACAGCGAAATCGACCTTGCCCTTCACGGTGCGCTCGGGAACCTCAACAAGGTTCAGGGTGACGCGACCATGAAGGAAGAGTACTTCAAGTACAACCTCTTCGGCACGTGGTATCTGGAACCGAATGTCAAGATGCCGCCGTTCGACAACAAGAATGTGCGTCTGGCAATGGGCCATGCCATCGACCGCGAAGTCATCGTGAAGAACGTGTTGCACGACCTTGGGACCGTGGCCTACACGATGACGCCGCCAGGCATGCCGGGTTTCGACGAGGGTAAATACACGGATTTCACCTCGTACGATCCGAAGAAGGCCATGTCGCTGCTCGATGGGACTCCGTACGCGGGTGGCAAGAACTGGCCGGCAATGACGATGACCCAGCGCAACAACGAGGGTGACGCGCCGGTTGCCGCTGGTGATGCGATCATCGCCATGCTCAAGCAGAATCTGGGCATGAACATCCAGCACGAACTGGGCGACCCGAAGGACACATACAACAGAATGTACCAGGGTCGTATTCAGCTCATGTGGTGGCGCTGGTATATCGACTATCCGGACCCGAACAACACCATGTATCTGGTCTGGTACTCGAAGTTCCCAACCGGCGAGCGCAACACCTTCTCGAACGATCAGATGGACACGCTCCTGAAGGATGCCGCTGGTGAGGCGGATCCGAAGAAACGCATGCAGATGTACTGGGATGCCGACAAGATCATGATCGAGAATGGTGCCGGTATCTTCATCTACAACCCATGGAACTATGGTTTGAAGAAGCCGTACGTTCTCGATCTTCCAAAGGACAAAGACGGGAACTACGTCCCGGACTGGAACGTCTTCCTCCGCATGCAAGACAAGCTCAAGATCGCCCAGCACTAATCTGGCGGTCGATCCAAGGCTCTCGGCCCGCGCGACAACCGGTGTTGCGCGGGCCTGCATCCAGAATGTATAGAGTGGTCTTAACCAGAAAAATGTCTGCCGGGCAGTGCAGGGTGCGGCCTGCCCGGAACTTTCCTCCTCGTTGTCGGGCGAATGATTGGCGGTTCTGCCGCCACCATTTGCCCGATTTTTCCTTTTCAGTGACAGCGCGCGACGAGGCTTCAACGCAGTCGTCACGAGCGCGCTTTAATCGGAGCTGCCGTCTAGGAAGTGATTTAGGGTTGCCGCATCGCCGACAGCGTAAATCAAATCTCGCTACTGGAGCGGGCAGCCGATGACGCGAGGGCCGGTGGGCGACGCACTTCCATTCGGACCCGGTTCGGAGGTGATGCCCAGAGACTGGTACGAAGTGAGCGTGTTCGGCGCATTGATCATCACGGTCGCGGTGCCGGATTGATCGACCTTAAATAGCCCGACGGTGACACGTGTCGATCCATTGACGAGCCAGACCTGATACATCCGGTCCGCCGGGGTCGGCGGCAGATCCTCTACGACGAGCAGCGCCTGGTTGTTCTGTGACCCGATATAGAGCGTGCCGTATGCGTCGGGCGTGGTGCCCGCGACAAGCGGAATCATGCGGGAGGAACTGGCAAGTAGTTCCATTTCGACGCTCTGGCGCTGAGTTGCCTGGGTGAGATTTCCCTGAGTGTGATTCAGATCGTGGCGGAGTAGCATCGTCCAGGCGAACAGGCCGATCAGAAGCGCTGCAGCGGCCGTCAGGCCAAATGAACTCAGCCTTCGAATGATGCGTGGTGGACGCCCCCGCGCGTGCTCGTCAAAGTGCAGGGGCACCAGGTCGGGTTCGTCAAGTTTCCCGAGGACGCGAGCGCGCAGGCCTGCTGGTAGGTCGACAGAGGGTGCTGATGCGCCGATGAGCCCAATCGTCTGCTCGAGACGAACCTGTTCTTCCTGACACAAGGCGCAATGATCAACGTGCGTCGAAACGGCAATCGCCTCATCGTCGTCAAGCGCGCCGATCACGAATGCCGGGAGATCGAGCACCACCTCTTCGTGTGTTAGTCTGCGTCGGTCCATGCCTCTGCCTCAGACATAATCTCACTGAGATATCGTAGTGCCGTACGTACGCGAGTTTTGATGGTGCCGAGCGGGATGTCGAGATGCTCGGACATCTCGCTTTGCGTCATTCCTCGGAAGTATGCCAGTTCGATCGCCTGTTTCTGTGCGTCGCTGAGCTGCTGCATCGCTGCGCGAACCTGCCGGGCAATCGTGTGTGTCCAGACCTGCTCGTCGGGCTCGGGCTCCGGATCGATGATCCGTTCCTCGAACAGCGCTGCCTGTTCCTCTCCACCGGGAGAACGTTCTCTCGAGCGTCTACGAAGCACGTCGATGGCCCGGTTGCGCGTAACACGGAGTATCCACGGTCCAAACGTACCTCTCTCGTCGATATAGCTGAACGGTCGCTGCCAGAATCCGAGAAAAACATCCTGAACGACATCTTCGGCTGCACGTTGCTCACGCAGCACGCGAAACGCTAACGAATAAACGGGTCGGGAGTAGCGATCATAGAGTGATGCCATAGCCTGCTGATCTCGAATTTCTCGAATGAGCTTGATCAGATCCTGATCGCTCGACTCACTGCCCACGACAAACCCTTACCTGGAGTATGAAGTCGATAACGGCGATTCATTCTCCCCATGTCGGCACGGCATGTCTATCCTGTTATCCCCGAATCCACGCACAGATTTTATCTATGACGCGATAACCAGGCGACGGTATCGCCAGAACGATCATGTCGTTGTCGATCACCATGCCGAGTCGTCTGAATCGCATCATGCGGGGCTACTGCGCAAGGTTACCAATTCCGTGGGATCTGTCGAGTGTCCGCGCTTGTAGCGCGGTGCTCACTTCGAAAATTGGCCCGCCTGCTATCATTCTCGTTTGGCAGAAGCAGGATTGATACACTCTGCGTACGGGAGTTACGAGCACCTCAGCACCATATCTCGGTGAATCAGGGCAGATTCTGGACCGCCTGTATGGTCTGATGTGTGTGGGTGGCGAAAGGCGACGTCATGTCTCTACCGTCGGATTCGGAAACACAAAATGGTCAATCGTTGATGGATTACGCAACCAGACTGCGTGGGCGTGCGCCGATGGTCGTGGAGCGTGTCGTGCAGCCGTTGCGAGATTTAGCGCAACCATTTCGTGAAATACCTGAGGACATCCTTGGCGAAATCGTCATGGATTACCTCACGTCGCTAACTCAATCGATGGAACTCGATTCGCCCGAACCTTTCCAAAAGTTCTTTGAACGCATCGATCAGTATTGGGCTCCAAGCGGACTTGGCGTGTCGCATGTCATGCGAGGTCTCGATCTCATCAATGATGCCTCGCGCGAGATCGCAATCTGCCCCGACGACGATGCGGCGAAGATCGACTTCTGGGCTCGTGAAGCGACCAGACTCGTGACGGAACGCTCGGTCTCGGCAATCAATCGTCGACTCGCTGAAGAGTTGGACCGACATCGAGCGATCGAAGAGCGGCTCATCAGCTTGCAGCGAGTGAGCGCGACCGTCCTCAGCGAAGTCGATCTTGATAGCATGCTGCAAACCGTCGTTGAGGAGGCGATGCAGCTTATCGGAGCGCAGGCGGCTGCGATTCGGCTCGTCGATGAAGAGTCGAGATCGCTCAAGGTTATCGCCAGTGCCGGTCGCAGTGAGTCTCTGCTCCATCAAGATGCAATGCCGATCCACGGGTCGTTGACCGGCTACGCATTCCGCTCGCGCGAGCCAGTGATCAGTAACGACGTAGAGAACGATCCACGTCTGGCGGAGGATTTGCGCACAGCGAGTGTTCTGCATTCGCTTTTGATCGTGCCGCTCGTTGTGCGCGAGTCGTCGATCGGTGTGCTGCTGGTCAGCGATCGGACTGGAGGCCCGTTCACCAACGAGGATCAGCGATTGTTGAGCCTCTTCGCCGACCAGGCGGCAGCGGCGATAGAACATGCCCAACTGCACAAGCAAGCACAGCATCAGATCGCCGAACTGGCGGCGCTGCACCGAATCTCCACCGTCATCTCTTCGAGTCTCGAAATCGAGGAGGTCTTCTCGGCGATTTATCAGGAGATTCGACAGGTCATGACGGCCGATGCTTTCCTGATCGGTCTGGTTCGTCCGGATGGCTTGGTCGATCTGGACTTCATTATCGATGGCGGTCAACGCTATGCGCCACGACATGCGTTTGAGCTGAGCCCGGCGATGAATCGTGCCAAGACAGAGCGGCGACCTGTTGTGATCGGTGATGTGCGTGGAACGGGTACGCCGCCAATGCACACCGTCGGACATCCTCAAACTCGTGTGCGGAGCATTGTTACCGCCCCACTGCTCAAGGGCAATGATGTCATCGGCTTACTGAGTGCACAGAGTTACGAGTTGAACAAATATAGCGATGGTGACGCGCAACTCCTGATGACTATTGGCAACCATGCCGTGGTCGCGGTTGACCACGCGCGGCTTTACCGGCAGGCGCAGAGCCTGGCGATCGCCGAAGAGCGCAACCGCCTCGCACGCGAGATCCACGACACGCTGGCACAGGGGTTGATTGGGATTATCCTTCATCTTGAACGGCTGGATCTCAAGCTGATGGGCGATGACGCATCGACCCGTGATCTGCTGGAACGTGCCCTGGTGCTTGCCCGGAGCAACCTGGAAGAAGCTCGACGTTCGGTTCACGATCTTCGCGCCGCACCGCTTGAAGGGCGGACGCTGCTCGAGGCTTTTCATCGTATGATCGAGGATCTGCGCGAAGAGCGATTATTTGCCGTCGATCTCCGGGCTCCGATGTCGCTGCCACTTTTTGCGGCACGTGTCGAAACTGCCCTCTTTCGAGTGGTTCAGGAAGCGATCTCGAACTGTCGGAAGCACGCTCAATGTTCCGCTATTGCGCTGGACATCGACCTGGAAAACGATGTGCTGTCGCTCGTAGTGACCGACAACGGACTTGGGTTTGACCTTGATGAGGCAAGGCGAGTTCCAGATCGGTTCGGTCTCTCCTCCATGTTCGAGCGCGTCACTCAGATTGGCGGAACTCTTGACATACAGAGTCGGCCTGGCCGCGGTACGTCGGTCAATCTCAGCATTCCAATTGATCGGGCGGTGCAGAGTGAGATCGATCACGACGATTAACATCCGCTCGTACGTGACGATCTGACATCTCCCCAAACGCCACGCGGTACAATGGGTCGGTTTCTAGAGGAGAGGAGTGAGGGGTAGTGCCGGATAGTGCGACCACGACGTAGGACTCGGTCGACGATGCTCGGCATCGCGCTCCTCATCATCAGCCTCGGAGCCGCAGCCTGGACAGTCTATACCGTCACCCACGGGTCTAGCAGTCACATCCTGCCGGGAGTCTTTGACGGCGGAGCGACGTCTCGAGCATCGACGACCAGTGCCACGCTCGGTCAGGCGGCTACAACGCCGGTCGTGCAAGCAACTCCGGATTACGGTGCCCTTGATCTGTCGGCAAAGTCGATCTATATGATCGACGCGACCAGCGGCGAGGTGCTCTTCGCGCGTGAAGCCGATGCGGCCCATGCCCCCGCCAGCACGGCGAAGCTCGTCACCGCTTTGACAGCGCTCAACTACGTCCGTCCGGAGGAAGTCGTCACGATTCAGCAGGCCGATGTCGTCGATCCGGCTGTGGAATCGAACATGGGTTTGCAGGTCGGAGATACCGTCACTGTCCATGACCTCTTCGTTGGACTCTTTCTTCCCTCTGGCAACGACGCAGCTAACGCGTTGGCGCGATTCGCGGGCGAACGCCTGCCGGACTCAGCCGAGACTCCGGTGCAGCGTTTCGTCGCCGCAATGAATCAGACTGCTGCCAATCTCGGGATGACCGGTAGCCACTTCGTGAATCCTTCTGGAGACGACGCAGATGGACAGGTCGTGACCGCGCATGACCTTTCGCTGGCAACTCGCGCGTTACTCGCCGATCCGGCGTTGCGTCCGATCGTGGCGATACCTGTTGCGGATGTTCGGGTTGGCGGACCAAATGCCAGGGTCATCCATCTGACCAACACCAACGAACTCCTCTTGACGAACGGGGTCTATGGCGTGAAGACCGGCACCACGCAAAATGCCGGTGAGTGCCTGATCGTGGCCTATCGTACCCAGAAAGAGAATGTAATAGCGGTGATTCTTGACAGCCAGGATCGCTATGCCGATGCTCGCCGGCTCCTTGACATCAAATCCGCTCCGATCGAACCGACCCCGACCCCCTAGGGCTTACCGCCTGCTGTTAACGACCGGTAGCGATTTCACTCGATACTTCTCAGGCTTGTTGACCTGCTGGCAAAGTCACGCGTGAGCGTTTTCTGGCTGAGTCGCGTGACGCAGTGAGATACATCCCCAGAATCCAGGATAGGGCCAGAAAACCGCGTGCGAACGCATATACGTACAGCGTGCGGGTACTCAGCACACATCCGGATATGCCGGATGCGGCTGTGGTATAGTGGCGCTCATGGGCAGTGAATCGCGTAACGGCAACGGGGAGCCGGCGAACGACCCATCTTCAGCACGTTTCGGTTGGCGTCCGGACGCGCCGAGCGTCTCGAGCGAAGATGACGCGCGCGTTACGCTGCCTCCAACCACGCGCCATACTCCGGCGCATTCCGATCCTCCACCAGAATCAAACGAGCGGCCCAACGGTCGCTTCAAACGGCGATTGCACGGACCGTCGAACGGCATTGGTTCCGGGCACAGTGGGGATGGGCTAACCGGGCGATCATCTCAATCGGTAGCGGAGGTTCGTCCCGGGCAAGCGCCGACGATCCAGGAACTGCAGCCATTTAAGCAGTTCGAGAGACTAACCGATACCAGGCGATCCGAACGGAAACGGCCCAGGACTGTCCTGCCCAAGCTCATGCTGCACGCGCTGGTTCTTCTCACGATTGCAGCTGTCGTTGCTGGCCATGGCTACTGGCACGAGATTCCGCAAGCCGCTCCGCGCGTAACCGATTCGACGCGCGGCTTGCGTCTTGGTGAACTGCCGACCACCGGCCTGACGACCGTCAACTACACGCTCCCGTCGGCCGGCGGTTCGACGCAGAGCGGATATATTTCCCAGTTCGCGACCGCGATCATTCCTGAACGCCTTAACATTAAGAATATTCGGTCCACGAATGGTCAATCGATTACGGACATTGCCAAGCAGACGGGTCGGTCCATCGATACCCTTCTATGGGCCAATAGCTTGACAGATCCCGCGAAACCGCTTGCACCTGGGACAGAACTTCGGATTCCGCCGGTCGACGGGATGCTTCACGTTATCCACGATGGAGATACCCTCGACAGCATCGCTGCTCGCTATCAGGTGGATGTCTCGGCGATCACCGACTACGCGCCAAACAATGTCCAGTCTACTTCCGATCTTGTTCCCTACCGCCTGATCATGGTCCCCGGTGGGAAAATGCCAACACGCGATCAGGTCGTGACGTACGTCGTCCGTGAAGGCGATTCACTCGCGACCATCGCACAGTATTTTGGTTTGCATCCGAACACCATCGTCTGGGCGAACAGCTTGCCGAACGGCGATCTCATCTTTCCAGGGCAGCATCTGGCGATTCTCCCAACCGATGGGGTAATGGTGACAGTTGGCGACGGGGACACAGTCGCAAGTCTGGCCGACAAATACGGAGTCGACGCCAAGGACATCCTTGACTACCCGTTGAATGGTCTAGGTAGTGGTGGCACCCTCCGGACCGGTCAGCAGGTGATGATTCCGGGTGGCGCACCGCCCGCACCGCCGCCGCCTCCACCGGCACCCCCCGCGCCCGCTCCCCAAGTGCAAACGGCTTCGGCTGCACCTGCACAGTCACAACCAGCACCGGCGGCGCCCCAGGCTGCGACCGGGAGTTTCATATGGCCGACCAATGGGACGATCACCCAGTACTTCGGCCCGACGAGTTTCTGGATGGAGCCGGCCTACGCCGGATACGCGCACTTCCACCAAGGTCTTGATATCGCCAACTCAGCGTACACGCCGATCGTTGCTGCCGACTCTGGCACGGTGGTCTTCGCCGGTTGGAATACCTCCGGATACGGTTACGCTGTCTCGATAAACCATGGGAACGGGTTGGTCACCTGGTATGGACATATGGCCGAGCAGCCCGCGGTCTGGGTCGGTGAGCAAGTGAGTCAGGGACAATACCTTGGACCGATGGGTAGCACCGGTGCATCATCTGGTGCGCACCTCCATTTTGGTGTGCTGCGCAACGGCGTGTGGGACAATCCTCTGAAATACCTCCCGTAGCAGGGTCAAGATTCGAACGACAATCCGGCGCCCGAGCGAGCGACGTTTTCGTTAGAGAGTGATCGGTTTGATTCTCTTTGCCCGTTCGGGTTCGAATGACCGTCATTCGAGCATAGGGATCGCGAGCTATAACACGTCATGCGCCGTGACGCGCGAGATGTCAAGAATCCTGCGCAATTTTCGTCGATCGCCTCTTTACCAGTATGATGCTGAGAGCCAGTCGAACCGGTCCGGATGAGCACAACAGCAATCCTCGGCCGACGGGGGTTTGGTGACCAAGCTCGCTGGTTGATGCGAGCTATCTCGTCGCGACTTGGGAGGAGCGTCACATGAGCAGCAGCACGACCATCGGATTCATCGGACTCGGGAACATGGGATTTCCGATGACGCTCAATCTTCTTCGAGCGGGGTTCAAGGTCACCGTGCATAATCGCAGCAGGGAATCGGTCCGTCTGCTGGCGCTCGAAGGCGCCCATCCCGCAGAGGCTCCGGCCGACGTCGCCGCCGAGGCGGACGTGATCATCAGCTGCCTGCCAACGCCGGCCTCGGTCGATCTGGTGTATCGCGGCGAGCACGGGATCCTCTCCGCTACCCGAGAAAATCAGATCTTGATCGATTGCTCTACCGTATCACCGGAACTGAGCCGAAAGCTTTACGCGGCTACTACGAGTCGCGGAGCCGGGTTTCTCGATGCCCCTATCAGTGGTGGCCCCGCTGGTGCCAAAGCCGCGACACTGACTATTATGGTTGGAGGAGATCGAGATATCTTCGCGCGCGCGCTGCCAGTATTTGAAGCGCTGGGAACGAATGTGCACCATGTAGGGGCGTCAGGCGCCGGTAGCGTCGTCAAATTGATCAACCAGCACCTCACCGCGATCAACACCGCAACGGTAGCCGAAGCGATGGTACTGGGCGCGAAGGCCGGAGCCGATCCGCGTGTCCTGTACGACGTCATCAAGACGAGCTTTGGTAGCAGCACGATGTTCAACCGAATCGTGCCGTTGCTGCTCGAGCGGCGTTTCAATGAAGGTGCGCCGGTCAGAATCATGCTCAAGGATCTTGAGTTGATCGCTGATTTGGGGCGCGATTTGAATATGCGATTGTTGCTGGCGTCGGAAGCTCGTGAAGTCTA
Organism: uncultured Chloroflexia bacterium; assembly: GCA_963785465.1. Classification (GTDB taxonomy): domain Bacteria; phylum Chloroflexota; class Chloroflexia; order Thermomicrobiales; family Thermomicrobiaceae; genus CALAGB01. The sequence continues at coordinate 223,805 of CAWAVM010000017.1, forward strand.
TCGAGAGGCGGTTGCGCTCGGCTTTGGAGATGAAGATATTGCTGCGCTCGTCAAGCCATTGGAGCGGATTGCCGGAACCGAAATTCGAGTGCAGGCAGATTCCAATGTCACGGACTAGTATCGCGTCCGGCCGGTGAAATGAGGATGACGTGCTGACGGTCCAGATCATTATTATCGTCGTTCTGGTTTTCTTTAATTCATTTCTGTCGGCTTCTGAGGCTTCGATTCTCACCGCGCGAAAGACGTGGCTACGGCTGCTGGCAGAGGATGGTAACCAGGGGGCGCGTCGCGCGCTCGCGTTCGCCGAAACGCCAAGCCGGTTTCTGGCGACCATTCAGGTCGGTATCACCTTGGCTGCTTTCTTTGCCTCGGCCATCGGCGCCGTCAGTCTCGTCGGCATATTCACCAACTTGGTGAAGTCGATTCCGGTGAACATCGTTTCCAACAATGCCAGTGCCATTTCTCTTATTGGAGAGACCGCGGGATTATCAGTCATTACCATCGTGTTCGGGGAGTTGGTTCCCAAGACGATTGCGGTACACCGGGCCGAGGCGGTTGCAATGCGCATCTCTCGTCCACTGGAGATCGTCGGAGCGGTCACTCGCCCGATTGCATTCTTTCTTACTGGAACCACGAATCTTCTCCTGCGCATGGTCGGGACTGGAGCGCGGGCGACTCTCCCGAGCGTCACACGAGACGAATTGCTAGCCATGCTCGAGGCGGCCGAAGACGAAGGGATCGTTGAGTCGACTGATGCCGACCTCATTGAGGAGGCGTTCGGATTTGGCGACACGGCCGCACGCAGTGTGATGGTACCGCGAGTTGATGTCGCAGCAGTTGACGGGGTCACCCCTCTCCGAGACGTCGTCGAACGATTCTTTGAGAGTGGCTTCTCTCGCCTTCCGGTATATCGTGATTCGCTCGATGATGTTATCGGCGTTCTCCATGTCAAGGATGTTTTTCGCATGCTCCTCTCTGAGGAGGGAGGACCGGAGTTGGTCGCGTCCGATGTGATGCGTCCGGCCTTTTTCGTGCCGGAGTCGAAGCCGATCGACGAACTGATGGCGGAACTCCAGGCCCGCCGCTCGCAGCTTGCAATTGTCATCGACGAGTTCGGAGGTGTGGCAGGTCTGGTCACGCTCGAGGATGTGATCGAAGAACTCGTCGGCGAGATTGCGGACGAGTTCGACGCCGGGTACGAGCCATTTCACGTCATCGAGCCTGGGGTCATCGAGGTCGACGGCCGCGTGCCGATTACCGACCTGCTCGACCGTCTTGATATTGAGCGTGACGCCCTCGAGCTCGAGTTCGAAGCTGAGTCGGTCGGCGGTCTGATCAGCTATTTCTTGGGACGAATTCCGGCGGCCGGGGATATCGTTGCAGCCGGTCCGCTGCGGCTGGAAGTCAAACTGATGAAGGGCAACCGCGTCAGTCAGGTGATCGTCTACGACGAGCGCCCGAAGGAAGAGCAATCTGGAGGGGCGTGGGACCTGGCTGATGAACTCGAATGATGCACTCCCGCCGTCTCATGCCCGCTTGTTAATGACTCAACTCTGAGCGAAGCGAAGGTGGAGACCCAGGCGGAAATTCCCGCCTGGGTCCAATCAACATGGGTCGAACTAGAATGGGTTGATCGTGGCCCCGTTGTTCGGCACGTCATCCACCAGCAGGGCACCGGGCAATGTTCCGGTCACTCCGCTGACGATGTCGCCCTGACTCGTGTCGTTGGACGTATTTCCGAGCGCCTTGACTGCGAGCTTTCCGTTCACCAGCTGCACGCTGCCTGCAATTTTGGCGGTCGTGGTTATGTTTCCATGGTTCGCGACCACCTGCGTGACGAGCCAGATATCCTGATATCCGCCGAGGCCGTCCTGTGGTACGCCGTAGATGGTCAAGATGTTGCCGCTCTGTGAGTAGCTGAAGCTTGTCGTTGGCCCGCTTGTTGTTGTGGCCGCGCTGCCGTCCGCCGCAACGACGATTACTATTTGCTGAACGCTCGATGGTTGAATTTGCACGGTCAGGACCAGGTTTCCGACCTGAGTGGCATCAACGCCTCCAACAAAGATCCCTGTCGCAACGCGTTCTCCGGTCTGCACCTGTACCGATGGGTTGGCGCCGCCGTTCTTTACTACGAGCCGGCTACCGGCCCATGGCCCGGAAGCGGTTCCGACGAGAGAGGCCGGTCTCCAGAACTCGTTGGGCTCTCCAGCCAATGCTACCGACTGAATGACGTCGGCAACACCACCGCTCTTTGCGCCGGGCACGAGTGCGCGGGATCCAAAGTCAGTCCGTGGAACCGGGATACCAGTCGCGACGACAACGGTCTGGCAACGACTGGTCGTTCGGACACGGCCACTCGGCGTCGCTGAGGTACAGATGCGGGCAGGACCAACATCGTCACCGACGACGCGATACGAGCCATCGGCGATCGTCATCGTATTTGCTTCACCGGCGTCGAGGATGCCGTTTCCGTTCGTGTCGAGGAAGACCGTCACACCGGATAACCCAGCTTCCCCGGACTCGCGCATTGCGCTCTCGTTCGCGTCGTCAAAGGCGTTACCAACAAAGACCGGTCGTACCCGGAATGGTACGTCGACCGTAGCAACATTGTCGGCGACATCGGTAGCAGTCACCGTCATGGTTCGATGTCCAACGAGCAAGCCGAGGCTGATCGACGTACCGCTGGTCACGACCTGACCGGTATCAAAAACCGCGACGACACTCTTGACCCCAGAGAGAGCATCGGTGGCACTGAATACCGGTGTCATGGACTGATCTGATTCAAAAACCTGGTTTGGAGTCGGTGACACCACCGTGATGACTGGCGGAGTTTTGTCGATCATGAACGCCGGCGTGGTGACGTTGGTCACGTTGTCGGCTTTGTCGACGGCCGTTACCGTGCCGGTGACCGCTGTGCCCTCCGCGGTGAGGACCAGCGGACTGGATGCCGGAACTGTATATGCGATTCCAGAGGGTCCGTCGCTTGCCGTGAATGGGACATTGACATTGGTGTTGTTCCACCCTGCGCCGTTAGGTGCTGGGTATGCCGTTCCCAACGTGACGGTCGGGTTGGTCCGGTCAATTCGCAACACCAGCGTCTTGGTTGACTCGACGTTCAGAGCCTGATCACGGGCAAAGTAGCTGATCGTTGTGATGCCCTCGCTGCTGACGATGAAACTGGCCGTGTCGCCGATCACGTTCGTGGTGGCAATGGGTTGTGCACCGGTCGCGCTGTAGGTGATGTCACGTACACCGAACCCCCCTGGATCATCTTGGGCGTGGAGTGTGACCGTTAGCGAAACTCGGTTCCAGCCGTACCCGTTTGGACCTGGAACGGCATTCGCGGTCGTCGTCGGCGGTATCAAGTCCCATGCAATTGACGGCTCCGGATCGGAGACCATTTCAAGGGCTGCGGCGCCGAGATCACCGATCGCGCCAACCCGGAACTGGATGTTGGCCCAGTCATTGTAGCTGGTAAGGCTCGCATCGACGCCGCCACTTCCGTTGGCGTCGAAACTGACCGTACCGAAGTTCGTTGCTCCGTTGCAGTTCCAGTCGAACGGTCCGTTCGCGTTCACCGTGTACTGGCTGATCAGGCCAGTCGGCGACGGGCAGCGCGAACCCGTACCGAAACCAGGGACTCCGAGTGCATTACTCTCGTTGAGGCTCCCTTCGTTGAGCGGCGCAAGAACGGGGAAGTTTGTGCCGGAGTAATCGATTACGCCTGCTGTCGCGCCAAGGTCAAGCCCGCGAAGCTGATAGAGATAGTTCATGATACTGAGGTAGTTTGGCTTGAAGTTGGTGTTCTCGTTTCCGCCATGCTTGAGCCCAAGGTTGTGTCCGAATTCATGCATGAGCGTGCCAGCCTGCTGCTGTTGCGAGCCCACCCCGCCGTTGAATCCTCCGAGAGTTATCAGTAAGTCGCTAGCTGCGATTCCACGTGAAATACCACTGGATGTGTTCTGGTTGCCACCAGGCGCCGGTGGCTCTTGATAGTTCGCCGCAATAATGTAATGGAAGATTGGCGATCGGCCGGTCGGATCGAAGTTCGCCGATTTTATTGCCTGGAACTGAGTCCAGTCGTATTGGCCTCCCGTGAGTGTGCCAATGTTGTTCTGCCACGGGATGGACTGCGCCTTACTGAGCGCTCCCCAGGTCGCGCCGGAGGTGAAGTTCAGCGTACTGCCGGGCCCTTCGTCCACGTGCATGTTAATGCCAATCGATCCGGTCGGACTCACATATTGAGAATTCGCAAAGGCGGTCACAACTTGCTGAATCGCGGCATTGCTCAGGCTCTGGTTATGAGTCGCATCCTGCATCCAATCGATCTGGAGGAAGACGTCGGGCTTGTTGGGGTTGGCTCCCATAGCCGGAAGGTTGATGAACTGGCCGTTGAGCGTAACGCCATTGGTCTCCCAGTCGTCAGGAATACCGTCGCCATCGGCATCCGGAAGCGTATTGATGACGTCAACCTTGAAGGTGAGCGCGGCATTTCCGTCAGCGTCGCCGTTTCCTTGAGTTGTGATGTCGATCCCGCACGTGCCATTGGCGTCGCCGGTGATGGTGCAGGGAACTTGACCGAGTTGTAGCGTCAGATCAAGTACCGACTTTCCACCGACCCCGTTCACGTCGGCGAGATCGTCACCGAAACGAAGACCGCCGTCCTCATCGCGTATCTCGATGGAGATCGGGAGCGTGGTCACGCTGCTGTAGTCGACTGTGGTCTGAAACTGCCAGTTGGGGCGTGGATCATTGTCGTCATCCGCGGTAGGACCCTGCGAGCCGGGATCACTTCCCAATGTGACGAAAGCATAGAAATCCGCGCTTCCAAGGCATGCGCCGAAGGCCGTGCCTTCAAAACATTCCGTGGCGCGAACCTCCTTAATGGTTACTCGTACGGTTACCGGAGTTGCTGCCGCGGCTGGGAGCGGCGGTATGACCGCGATCAAAGCGGAGACCAGCACTGATACCGTGAGCCATACTCTAAGTCGACGCAACATCGCGGCTCTTCCTTCTCAATAGGCGAATCGACAATCGTCAGACCGTGGTGAGATTCAGTCGGCAGGTGGTGTCCGGCCGCTCGGCCCATGATGACGCGTACTGGGTATAGGCGTCTCTTGGTTGGGTATGAACGCCCGCGGGCTGGCGTTCTGCAGCCATTGGTCAGGTCCGTGACCGTCTCGCTCGAGCGGTCTGAATTGACGTAAACGGAACATGATAATTGGCGCGTTCTGGACATTCGATTACTGTCGGTCCTAGCGCCCACCGCGCTAGACGTCGACCACACATCGCCGCGTGATGCGTGTTGTTCCTACTCTGAGTTTCCGGTACGCTTGTGTCCACACACGATTCACACGTACAACCCACACGTTCAGTCACCGTCAAACTCGCATGTGGGGATTGACCCTCTCAACTAAGGCTCTTATGACAGGCGCGACGAAGACGTTTGGTCAACTGCTTAGACACCAACGCCTGTCAGCCGGGCTGACGCAGGAAGAGCTTGCCGAACGAGCAAGCCTCAGTACGCGTGCAATTAGCGATCTTGAGCGTGGTCTCAAACTGATGCCTCGCCGGGAGACGGTCGAGCTGTTGGCTCGCGCGCTTGATTTATCCGTAGAGGAACTGGAGCTGACCGTCTCGCGGCGCCGGGGTCCTCGAATTCTCAAGACCTCGGAGCAACTCCCCATCCCCCCGACGCCTCTTGTTGGGCGCGACACGGAACTTCGGCAGGTCGCAGCGCTATTGCGGCGTGATGATATTCGAATGGTGACGGTCACTGGACCGCCTGGGATCGGAAAGACACGCCTCGCGTTGGCCGTTGCCGAGACTCTGCGTGATCGTTTTGCGGATGGCGTCTTCTTCGTATCCCTGGCTCCACTGAGCGACTCAACTCTGGTCGTGCCGAGCCTGGTTCAAGCACTCGGTATACAGCGGACGGGCTCCAGCACGATGGAGCAGCGTGTCGCTGACTACCTTCAGTTAAGGCACGTTCTACTGCTTATCGACAACTTCGAACATGTTCTCGACGCAGGGCCAGCACTCGCCCGGCTGCTCTCCGTTTGCCCACGTTTAAGCTTGCTCGTCACGAGCCGTGCCGCGCTTAACCTGCAAGGCGAATTCCGGGTCGAGCTTGCTTCTTTGGAGTTCCCATCGACCGGAATCGTGACTTCGCCCGACGATCTGTCGCGATACTCTGCCGTCACGCTCTTCAGCAATCGGGCACAAATGGTGAACCCGAGCTTCCGCATTACTCCTCAGAATCTCCCGGCGGTTATCGCCATCTGCCAGCGTCTCGAGGGTGTCCCGCTCGCAATCGAACTTGCATCGGCTCGCGCAAACGTCTTATCGCCGATCTCGCTGTTACAGCGCCTGGACAGCCGTTTGGAGCTGCTTACAGGAGGTGCACGGGATCTCCCGGAACGGCATCAGACAATGAGGGATGCCATCGCGTGGAGCTACGACCTCCTCAATGATCAGGAGCGACGACTCTTCCGTCGCCTCGCTATCTTTGTCGGCACGTTCTCATTGGAAGCCGCGGAATTCGTAGCTGGTAGCGTCGATAGCGACGCCGGGAACGTGCTGGACGGGCTGACCTCTCTGGTCGGCAAGAACCTCGTCGTTGCTGCGGTGGACCCGACAGACGATGTGCGATTCGTTATGCTGGAAACGATGAAAGAGTTCGGGCTCGAATGCCTTGCCGAGACTGGCGAGTTGGCCGGCATCTCCATTCTTCACTGTGAGTATCACGTTGCCCTTGCGGAACGCGGCTATCCTGAACAGCAAGGCTACGAACAGATTCAATGGTTCCAACGTCTGGAGCAAGAGCTTGACAATTTCCGCGCGGCCGCACGTTCCATCGTCGAGCGACGCGATGGCGAGCGGGCTGTCCGGCTGGGCTTGAGTCTGTGGAGATTCTGGGATCGCAGCCACATTCTGGAGGGCCGTCGCTGGTTGGACGCCTTTCTGCAGCTACAGAGTGTTGCCGAACATGGTTCCGCGCGATGTAGGCTAACCTTCGCGGCAGGGCGGCTTGCCTACCGACAGGCGGACTTCGCCGCTGCCACATCGCTTCTGCTGGAGTGTTTAGCCATTGCCCGCTCTGAAGGGGAGGACGACTTCACCGGTGCCGCACTCACCCAGCTCGGTCACATTGCCTACGCACAAGGGAACCTCGACGACGCCGAACGTCATTACGCGGATAGCCTGGCCCTACGCCGTCAGATGGATGACGACGATCGTACGATCGCAATTCCGCTGCGGGGACTGGCGTCGGTCTATCGCGCGCGCGGTGACTATGCAACGGCCCGTAGGCTCTTGATTGAAAGCCTTGATCACTCGCGCGCAGCGCACGATATTCTGCGCGTCTCAATGATAGTAGCCGGGCTTGGGATGATTGCTCTCCTGGAAGGAAATTACGAGGAAGCCGAGAGATTCTATGACGAAAGCCTCGCGCGGTCGCGGGAGGTGGGCGAGCGGCTCGGCGTTGCCTCCGCGCTGATTGGACTGGCACTGACAGCCGTGGGCCGAGGGGACCCAATGCACGCACGTGCGTTACTTGGCGAAAGTCTGAACATTGCGCGTGAGACCGGCGGGCGTCATCTCATCGCCCAGAGCCTGGAGGGGTTCGCCGCGGTGTTGGCGGCTTCTGGACAACCTCACCGATCGTGGCGGCTCGCCGCGGCCGTGGCCGCTTACCGTGAGCGTGTCTCTGTTCCGCGCGATCCAAGCGAACGGGCCCTGCTGGCCTTGTTTCTGGACCGCGCGGCGGCGGATCTGGATCCCGACGAGAGTTCCGCGCTCTGGGCAGCGGGCCGCGAAATGACGCTCGCTCAGGCATTTGCGGAGGCCGAGCTCCCGATTGCGTTCTGATGAACTCGAACGAATCCCGCCGGATATCGCTCAAACCGAGACAACAGGGCAGCAAGCCTGATCGACGTCACGCAAGGTTACAGCGAATTACATTCAGATTGCCTAACATTGGTCGGGGTACGCTTGGTCATCCTGAGCATCAGCGAAGGATCTCCCAGTCTCCGCTTTGGCCGTATCGATCGGGAGCGATAGAGGAGATGCTTCGGCTGCAACCTCAGGAGTTGACCAACGTGAATGTGTCATTCCGAGCGAAGCGAGGAATCTCTTCGTTTGGCATGAGCGTGAGAGATTCTTCGGCTGCGGCCTCAGAATGACTCCTGGCAAATCCACTGTCGTTTCCTACTCAGCATGACGGAGAGGCGGACTCCCGCCATTAGGAGCCCGCTGTCGAGGTCATGTCTAACCTGCGCGCCAAGGAGGATGTTGCGTCCTCCCGGTTCCGTCCATCGAGTTCGGTCGGGGTTCGCGACGTCTACAGCTTCTCTCCCGCGCCGGAACCTGTGGCCGGCGTTGGGATCCACCACTCTTCGCCACGAACTGTTTGGACGTATTCCGGCCAGCGTAGATCGACCGGCGGAACAAAATCGTTCGGCAGTAGCGGAGCGACCCACTTCGATCCTCCGATGCCGCCGCCGGTGCGCTCGTTGAACTCGTCCTGAGCCTGTTTGAGCAACTCGGGCTGCATCAGTAAATCGAGGAACGTGCCGGCGATCGTCTTGCCCGCCGTAAAAAGACCCGGATCGACGGCGGCCGGAAGCCCGCCAATCGCGTTATAAGTCCAGGCCGGGTACTCATAACTGTCACTCGGTGGTCGCAGCTTTGGCCGACCGGTGAAGAGCCGGACTGTCGGTGCGTGCCAGGTGTAGTCGACATAATCGTCGGACGTAAAATTGACCTGCCAGGCAGGGAGTGAAAGCCGTGTGTGAGCCTCGTACTCCTGAGGGGTAATGAGGCTCTCGCAGTCCTCGTTGAACGGATTTTCCATCGGAGTGATGCCCAGATTTTCCTGGATCTTCCGACCGAACTCTCGTGCTTCCTCATTGATTTTGGGAGGTCCGGCAAGTTCCAGGTTCTGATACGTCAGATCGGCCATGACGTGATTCGTAAGGCCGACTCGCGTCTTGGTCACCCAACGTACCGACGCCTGGCAACCGGTTGTGGCGGCGGCTTGACGCGCATTGTTCTCGAGCACGTTATAGATCTGCTGCTGGATACCCAGGGTTGGCCCGCGCCACGAGTACTGGATTTGGCTGAAACGCGGTGGCAGGTTGTCGGAAGTTGCGTCGCCGGCTACCAACACGAACTCGTTCAACGTCCAGGTACCGGTGTGCGGGAACATCGCCTCCTTGGTGTACTTCGTCATGGTGTACATCAGGCAGAGCGCGTCGATTGCTCCCGGGCAGCGCGCCGCGGCGTGCGAGCTACCACGTGTCGGCAGCAGGCTCTTGTCTATCCAGTCCTCGGGATGGAGTGTCTCAAACGTGAAGACAGCACTCCAATAGGAACCGCATTGGGTATCCCAGACGGTTGTGTTGGTCGCATGCGGATGATAGGCGATGAAGGCGTCGCAATTGTCGAAGTAGCCTTTGGCGGCATGAACTGGCTTCGAGCCACAAACCTTCTCAGCCGGTTCGCCGAATATTTTGAGTGTCCCCTTGAGGTCGAATCGTTCCATGGCCGCTTTTGTTGCCAGGACTCCGGTCAGCGCGGCCGTGCCGAGCATAGAGTGTGGATCGGTATGTCCGGCTGTCCACGGATGAAGCCCATCGCGTGGTGCTTGGTACGGGGTTACCTGCTGTGAATTCCCCGGCACGGCATCATACTCGGCGTAGGTTCCGAGGACTGGTTTGCCTTGGCCCCAGGTCGCCATGAAGGCGGTCGGCATGTCGCCGGTTCCCTCTTCTACCGTGAACCCTTCAGCTCGCAGCAAATCGACGTAATCCCGGGCCGAGCGATATTCACGCCAGGCTGGCTCGGCATAATCCCAAATTCTTTTGTTGAATTCAGAGATTCGCGCATTATTCTCATCTACCCACTTGTGGGCGAACCGTTTTTCCTCGTATTGTTCTGCCATGGAGACTGCCACCTCCCTGATGCCTTGGGTTCATCATTGACACGTCACGACGGGGAAGTCGTCTACCCCCTTTCACGGAGATCAATAGACGGCTGACGTTAACAAACCGATCGGTCGGGTTCACGCTAGGCGAGCCGTCCTCCACTGTCAAGGTTGTGAAATTGGGTGTGAGAGGGTGCCCGTCAAAATGGCGAATCTTGAGGAAGGCTGACACCGGTAAGGAGGTCGCGGTGAGCAGCGGGCGGGCAGACAAGGGCGGTCGTTAACCTTCCAAAGTGGTCGTCGCCGCGAATCTCGTGAGGAGGCGTTCAGACATGAAGGATTACGCTCGCTACAGTTTCTGGTTGGAGACGTCGGGAGACAGCCTGGATCCGCGTGTGTCGCTTGACGGTTCGATCGACGTCGACGTGGCCATTCTCGGAGCCGGGTTCTCGGGACTCTGGACCGCCTATTACCTGCTCAAGCGAGAGCCGTCACTCAACGTTGCCGTGCTTGAGGCTGAGATCGCCGGATTCGGGGCCTCGGGTCGAAACGGCGGCTGGTGCTCGTCACAGTTCTCGATGTCACCTGGCCTCCTTCGCGAACGATTTGGTCGGGAAACGGCCCGAGACGTGATGCTCGCAATGTATGACGCGGTCGACGAGGTTGGCCGTGTCTGCACCGACGAGGGGATTGATGCGCACTTCGTCAAGTCTGGCGGACTGCACATTGCGCGAGGGACGCACCAGGCAAGGGCGAACGACGATGCGCTCGCGCTCTACAAAGAGTTGGGTCTGGCCGAGCACTACGAGTTGCTCGAGGCGGGTCAGACAGACGAGCGCATTCGTGTGGCCGGCTCAATCGGGTCGCTGCTGATCAAGGAGTGCGCGGTGATCCATCCTGGCAAATTAGTTCGCGGGCTGGCACGGGCGGTCGAGAAGTTGGGCGGCACAATTTACGAGCAGACTCCGGTGATCGACTTTGAGACTGGACTATCTCCCGTGCTGGTTACCGACCGCGGCCTCGTGCGGGCAAAGACAGTGGTGTTGGCTGGCGAAGCCTATCTGACGCGCTTCAAAGGGTTGAATCGTCAGCTGCTTCCGATGTACTCAATGATTTCCCTGACCGAGCCGTTGGATGAGAATTTGTGGGACGAGATCGGTTGGCGAAATCGCGAGTGTGTCGCCTCCAACCGGTATCATGTTGACTATCTGCAAAGGACTGAAGATGGACGGATCCTCTTCGGCAGTCGTGGCGCCCCGTACCGCTATGGTGGCCCGATCGCTGATCGTTACGATCGTGATCGTCCGACGCACGACGCGATACGACGATATGTTGAAGAGTGGTTTCCGATGTTGAAAGATGTCCGATTTACCCACGATTGGGGTGGCGTTTTCGCGGTGCCGCGTGACTGGATGACCAGCGTCAGCTACGAGCCAGAAACAGGAATCGCGACTGCCCGTGGTTACGCAGGTCAGGGCGTCTCAACGACGAACCTCGCGGGCCGGCTTTTGGCCGATCTCATCACCGGTGTCGAATCGTCGCTGACCGAGCTCCCGATGGCTGGGCATCGATCCCCCAACTGGGAACCTGAGCCGCTTCGCTGGCTTGGGGTCACGTATGTGCTTCGGGGCTACGATCGGATCGACGAACATGCCGAGCGGACCGGAATTGCACCGTCGGGCAGAACGCTGGCCGAACGTATCGGGCGCCATTGATCCATCTTAATTGCCGTTGCATCGGACAGAGATCCAGTAACGAAGCCATGTCATCGAGTAGAGTCTCAACGAATGTGGAGAACAAAGCCGAGCTCAAGTCCTATTGCGATTTCAGCGATCTGTACGATGTTGTTGCACCGGTTCAAGGAACTGTCGCGCTCCTGAGATGATCTCCTGTTGACTTCCGGACGCGGGGACGGAAGATAGAAGGTGTGGATTATGTGTTACGCCGTATAAGCGGGAGGTTCGTCGGCCATGACGAAACCGACGCGGGCGATAGTCCTGATCGCTGGACTGGTGATCGTGCTGGTGGTCATAGCAATCGTCGCCGTACTCGCGTTCGCTCCGTCGGAGAGCAAATTCACCGCCGGATCTCCCGAGGACGTCTTTCAGCGCTACATGACGGCTTATCAGAATCGTGACTTCCCGACTGCGTACGGATTCTTCTCGACGCAAGCGCAAAAGCAGCTTTCGCTAGACGACTACACGTCGTATGCCGGGTCTCAGTATGGTGATAGGCTCGATAGTAACAGTCGCATCGTCCTGAATCGGGTCGAAGGCAACGACATCAGAAAGACACTGTACCTGTCGATCGAGAATACGTCCGGCAGCGGCCTGGATCTCAATCGCTGGTCATACGACGTGGTGGTTCCGATGGTCCAGGAATCAGGATCGTGGAAGATCGACACGCTGCTCCTGGGAACGTCCCCTGCGCCGATTCCGGCACCGACAAAATAGGGCCGGAGGCCGAACTCGGTTCGAGGATCGAGTTGTCCGAAAGGTAAATCCGATGCTGATCGCGAGGCGACTCTACGTCTATTTCATTTCAGCCGTAAGTCTGGCGATGTGGGCTTTCGGTCTGGCAAATCTGCTGAGTCTGGCCTTGTCGCGGATCGCGGAGGCGTTGGGCGGGTCTGTCATGCAGGAGTCGGCCGAATCGGTCAGGCAAGAGCTGAGCCTTTGGGCGGCGTTCGTCATCGTGGCTTTTCCTGTGTGGTTGCTCCACTGGTGGCTTGCTGAGCGCGCCGTACATCGCTCTTCACCGGAGGGCGAACAAGAGCGAGCATCATCCATTCGATCCCTGTATCTTGCCATCGTGTTTGGAGTACTGCTCATATTCCTGACCATCGGCTCGGTGGATGTGGTTGGCCAGTTGCTCAGGGGGGCCTTCAATAGCTCGTCCTTGGTCGGCGGCGGCGGAGATCAGATCTGGACGTCACTTTCGATAGCCCTCGTCTCGGGTTCGATCATGGCCTACCATGGTTGGGTCCGGCGGCGCGACACTCAAAGGGGAGAGCTCGAGGATGCAGCGGTGTGGCTACCTCGCCTCTACGTCTACGTCGCGGCCTTCGTCGGCGCAATGCTGCTCCTGTTCGGTATCGGAGACCTGATTCGTGTCGTTGATGACGCACTCTTCGGAACCCGAGACATCTACTATCTCAGCCGCTGGTGGGCAGATCCATTGAGCGGCGCCATCGCGCGCACGCTCGTCGGGGTGATCATCTGGTCGGTTCACTGGGATTGGTCTCTCCGTTCGTTGCGGACCGATGATTGGCTTGGTGCCAGTGAACGACGCTCAACGCTACGCTGGTTCTACGTGTACGCGATTGTTTTCGTCGGCATCCTGTTTACGTTGAACGGAGTTGTCTCGAGCCTCGACGCATTCCTTCGCCTCATCCTGAATGCTCCGCGCAATGCGCCGGGGATCGGCACGGCACGAGCGATCATCGAACCGCTGCTCGTCGCTATCCCGTTCGCTGGCTTCTGGGCATATCATCGTCTGGTGGTACTGAATGCGGCGCCGTCGGACGAGTACACACCATTCGCACCGTCGCTTCGCCGGCTCTACACTTACCTCGTTGCCTTCATTGGGCTTGCGTTCACCGCGATCGGCGCCGCTTGGGTACTCGGCATTTTGCTAGATCTGCTCTTGGGCGGGTCGCGGACCATCAGTATCTCGAGCGTCTTCTGGCGCGAAGATGTCGCGCGGTACAGTGCGTTCGCGATCGTTGGTGCGGGTGCCTGGTTGTGGCACTGGAACGCCGTTGAGCGCCGGGTTGCGGCGGGCGAGGCTGACGAACGTGGCGCCACGACGCGACGTATCTACCTCTATCTGACGTTGGCCGCGACGTTGGTGGCGATGCTGGTCAGCCTGGCGATCGTCATCTACCGGGCGATCTCGGCATTGCTTGGAGTCACGTCAGGCACCGGTCTGGTATCCGCCGTCAGCACGGCCCTGGGTATCGTCATCGTGGTGGGGATTCTCTTCGGCTACCACCTCATCGTACTGCGGCACGATCTGGAATTGCGTGAAACGCCTTCGGTCACGCCGGGTGTTACGCGAGTTCCGTTGATGCTAGTCGCTCCGCCAGACGCGAATGTCGAATCGGCGGTGAGTCAGCTTCGCGCTCATCTGCCGGAGGGATTCGTGCTGGAATCGGGTGAATCCCGGAAAGTGGAGCAGCGGCTACCGGCTCCCTCTCAACGGCTTGAACGCGACCACGCGTAATCGCCGGTAGTCGGCGTACCAGTTGCCATCGCGAAACATGACGCTTCGCAGCCGTTCTTTAATGTCGGCGACGATTCGAAGACGATCTGGCTCAGGAATTCCGGCGAAGAAGCTGTCGCCGAACATTTCGAGCCAGAGTTCCAGCCCTTGACTACCCCCATCGAGCAGAGTCGGTCGGTCGAAGAGGACGGCGGACGTCGTTTCGAGCCCGCGCTGTTCGAGCAATTCCGCATACTCCGCGATACCGGGGAAAAACCAGGGATTGCGGTCTTCTCGGGACGAGTAGCCTGCTTCGCGCAGTGCGTCGAGCGTCGCCTCTATGATCTTGCTGACATTTCCTTTGCCGCCGAACTCAGCGACCAGACGCCCGCCGGATTTGAGCGCGTTGCCGATCGACGTCACCGCACCTTCGGAGTCGCGCACCCAGTGGAGCACCGCGTTAGAGAAAACCGCGTCGAACGCTTCATCGAAGGAGAAGTTGGAGGCATCGGCAACCTCGAAACGAATATCCGAGTAGTTGTTCCGCGCTTGCTCGATCATCGTTGCCGAGTGGTCGATCCCGATCACGTTTGCGCCGCGCTGCCTGATGGCGTGAGTGAGGTGGCCGGTGCCGCATCCGAGATCGAGAATTCGCTCCCCAGGCTGGGGATTGAGCAGATCGATCAGTCCCGAACCGTACTCCCAGATGAAGGAGAAGCTCTCGTCATAGAGGCCAGCATTCCAGGTTGATTGACCGGCGTTACCCTTCTCACTCACGAGATCGTCGCTCCCTTTGATGTGCAGAAACAGATAAAAACTGAGTGTATCGCGTTGAGCGAGAGAAGAATGATCGTCAGGCTGGCTGCCAGGGCTCCAACAGCGCGACCAGCGCATGCAGCACGGCGATTGAGAGGATCTCCGCTCGATTGCGCCGTCCCAGCGTGAAGACGCTGACCGCTCCCTCGTGGCTGGCGAGCCCTGGTCGTCCAAGGAGGTCATCGAGCAGCGGACCGAGCTCGGCTCCCTGGCGCAGCGCGGGTTCAAGTCCGGCCGGCACCGAAAAGCGCTCGCTGGCACCGTAACCTGCGTTGCCAGACCGATCGACGGCAGCCGCCCACGAGACGACGAAGACGCGGCCAGCTGGACCATCCACCAGTCCGGACTCGATGCCGATGCCATAGTCGGAGCCGAACTTGTTGATTGCTCCTCTCGCTCGGGAGACCGCGCCCAGTGCGGTCTGATCGTCGCCCCAGGGCTGCAGCGGTACGAGTGGGTCAACATCGAGTGACTCGATCGCCACCTCTCCGAACAGATCAGTCGCCGCAACCCTGATTGCCTCCAGCTTGGCAAGGTTGGTCGTGCCCGCTCCGATTCTTACCGGCTCGCCAATCATGCGATCTCCCGCCGTAGCGTCGAAGCGGCCAGCAAGACCATCACCAAGGCGAAGCCGACGAGGACAGCGGTCTCCAACCAAAGGTCTCCGATCTGGTCGCCTCGGATCATGACGCCCCGCAGGGCTTCGTTGGCATAGGTCAACGGCATGAGGTTGGCCAGCACATGAAGGATCGGGGGCAATGACGAAACCGGCCAGATGATGCCGGATAACAGTCCCTGCGGCACGATCACGATCGGGATGAACTGCACTACTTGGAGCTCGGTACGGGCAAAAGTCGACAGGAAGATGCCCAGGTTCACCGATCCGAGCGTCAACAGCAACGTGAACAAGAACACGAGCATCACATTGCCGGCGTAATGGATGCGAATGACGTAGAGGCTGAACAGGACCATTACGATCGATTGCAGCGCCGCGAAGACGACGAACCCGAGCATGTAGCCCAGCACGATTTCGGCGCGGCTCAGGGGTGAGACCATCAGTCGTTCCATGCTCCCTTGAAGGCGCTCACGTAGGAACGAGACGGACGTTAACAGGAAGACGAAGAAGAACGCGAAGAAACCGATGAAGGTGGGAGCGAAGTAGTCGAGCTGACCAAACTGTGGGCCCCCGTGCAGGAAAATCGGATCGATCTTGATCGGTAGACCGGCTGGGTTCAATGCGTGGATGACCGCGTTGGGCAGGGCGCGGTTGAGCGCGCTGATCACGGCGCCGGTTGTGTTCGGCTGAGACCCTTCGAGCGTCACCTGGATCGCCTGCTGAGTGCCGGGTTTGATCGTCAGATTGGCCGGCAGCGTCAGAACGGCGTCGACTTTGCCATTGTCGATGGCGTTCCGAGCCTCGGATGCGCTCATCTGCGTGACGTTCAGCGAGCCGTCGTCCTTGAGCGCCTGGATGATCTGCGTCGTCAGGGTGCTCGCCCCCTCGTTGACCACCGCGATCGTGACGTTGTGAGTCGCTCCACGATAGATGTAGGTCACGAGCGACAACATGAGGATTGGTACAACCAGCATGAGAAAGAGAGTACGAGGATCATGGCGGAACTGCCGCACAATGCGGGTGGCAAGCGCGAACACACGTCGTCGACTCAATAGTGACCTCCGACCTCTCGGTCTGGAGTCGCACCAGCCAGAACGAGAAACGCGTCGTTGAGATCATCACAGCCAGTTTGTCGACGCAGCTCGCCAGGACTGCCGGTGGCGAGCAGACGACCTTCACGCAAGAATGCAAGCTGATCGCAACGTTCGGCCTCATCCATGATGTGGCTGGTCACCAGCAACGTTCGCCCGTTGTCTGCGAGGGCGCGAAAACGTGCCCAGAAGGTGCGACGTAACACCGGGTCGAGACCGACGGTTGGCTCATCGAGAATCAGGAGCTCAGGTTCGTGCAGGAGAGCACAGGCGAGGGATGCTCGCTGCAGCATACCGCCGCTGAAGGTCACTAATTGGCTGTCCAGCCGGTTCTCCAGCTCGACCTCGCGGGCGATTTCCTCGATGCGGTCGCCCAGTTGGTTGTCCTGCACGTCATAGATTGCACCGAAGAAAGCGAGATTCTCTCGTAGCGTCAGATCAGGATAGAGGGCTGCCGCCTGGGTCATATACCCGATGCGCGAGCTTATCGATCGATCTGGCATCGCGCGGTCAAGAACCCGTAGGGACCCGCTGTCCGGTTTGAGCGCTCCCGCCGCGATGCGAATCAGCGTCGTCTTGCCTGATCCACTTGGGCCCAAGAGACCGAAGATCATGCCTTTCGGGATCGACAATGTCATGTTGTCAACCGCCATGATGGCGCCGAATCGGCGTGTGACGTTGTTTGCCTCAATGATGGCGTTCGTCGTGAAATCCTTCCTGCGCAACGGATATGACCGTCAGGCTGCGTAGAGCGAAACGGTTGGCCATAAGGTCATGGCGTTGCGACCGGCTGTTTAGAAATCGGACAGCGTCAAGTCATAGCTGATTCCGGCATGGCGCACTACGAGCCACGAGTGGCGCGAGACGACAACCAGCGAACGGCCCCATCATACGTCCAACGGCGAGATCCCCATAGTTCAGAAATCGCTGTCCGTCGCGCAAAGGGAGTTGGCCGTTGACTTCAACTATAGAAGCGGGATCAGCCGGACGCATCTGTGGAATGACAAAGAATGCCTTGATTCTAACTATTGACCATGACGCAGTATGACGCAGAAGCGCAGGACTATGATTCGTGTAAGTACAGGACGAATTGGCATGTAATGATCTAAGTGACAAGAACTAAAATATTTAAGCGATGTCCTATTTAAGGACAAACGGCGCTGTCGATGTTTCTGCCCGTTCGCCAGCTTTCAGGTAAGCGTGGTGCAGTGACCCGGAAGAGCGAAAAGGCTATCACATGAATGCGCGAGATCTAGAGACGCGCACGATGCCTTCAGGCCTAACATCCGTTGCAGTCGGTGTCGCATTGACGGCGACGGTCGGTGGTCTCGTTCTGTGTTTGGCTTGTTTGGCGCCCGGCCTCTGACGGCACAATGGTATGGGTTTCCGATATCGCGCAAGTTGGCTGGTCCGTTGCTGCTCCTCATTCTGCTCGCGAGACAACTCGTTTCGTTGCGCCGATCACGTCAATGAGCATCGCGATGGGCAGACTCTTCTGGGCTCCGATCTTGATCGGGCGTTGGCGTCGCATCCTGGGTCGTGGGTCAGCTCATATGGATCGTGAACGAAGAGATCCTGCACACCTCGGTTTTTCCATCCTGGTCGGACGCCGGCTATCTCGGGATCTATCCATGCGTGTTGATCGCAGTCATCTTGCTGCCGGGCCGCCGCAATTCGGCTCTCTCCCGCCTGCAGCTCGCGGTCGACGGATCGCTATGACCGTATTCGCCGCTACGTTCAGCTGGTACTTCTTGGTAGGTCCACTGGTTCTTGATCCTGGAGTGTCGCGTTTTACGGCGCTCGTCGCCTCAAGCTACCCAGTCTTGGATCTGGTCCTGCTCAGTTGCCTGATCATCCTGTGGATTAGGTCCGATGAATCGCGATTTCGACATGCCCTAACGATTCTCACCGCGGCAATCGTGACATTCGTTCTTGGAGATTCGATTTTTCAGTACCAGCAGATCGCAGGGCCCTACCGGACCGGTACGTTGCTCGATGCAACGTGGGTGGCTAGCGGCATGCTGATCGCCCTGGCAGCTATCGTGTTGGTCGTGGAGCTTGGCAGAAGTACCATCCCAGACGCAGTGACTGGACAATCGACAATTCGAGGACCCGGCACGACGTTTGCTTCACGCATTGAATACGTGCCGTATCTGGCGTTGCCGGTGATGCTGGGATTCTTCATGAGCTTGCGGAATACGCCCGGGTGACGGCGACGACTATCTTGAACCCGGAGTACTGCTCGGTTGTATTATGTTCACCACCCTGATCGTCGTGCGACAGTTGCTCTCGATTCGCGAGAACCAGCGCTTGCATCGTGTCGTTCGTGAGGATGCGCGGAGGTTGGAGGACGTCAACCGACAGATTGAGATGACAAATCAGGATCTCGCTTCCGCGAACGCTCGTCTGGAATCCCTTGCGACGACCGATCCGCTGACCGATCTGCTCAACCATCGCGCTCTAAACCTGATGGTCGATCAAGAGATCGAGCGTGCCCATCGTTATCGACGCCCGTTCTCCCTCCTTTTCATGGACCTTGATCATTTCAAGATGATCAACGACACCTACGGTCATGGTTCGGGCGATAGAGTGCTGAAAGAATATGCGGCTGTCGTGCAAAGCCAATTGCGCGGCGTGGACGTTCTTGGCCGCTGGGGTGGCGAGGAATTCTTGGTGCTGCTCCCTGAAATCGATTGGTCCAGTGCGATGGAGTGCGCTGAGCGCGTTCGCAAAAGCGTTGCCGGACATCTCTTTGAGATTGGCGACGGGATCCATATTACCAGTTCGATCGGTGTCGCTAGCTACCCGGAGGACGCCGTCGACCGCGACAGGCTCATCGAGCTTGCTGATACGGCAATGTACGCGGCCAAGCGACTCGGTCGGAACCAGGTGCGTCGTTCAAGTGATGCCGCGGTCGCAGCAATGGAAGGCTCAGCCGAAGGGATGAACGGACGCCATGAATCCTCGCTCATCGGCGTCGTCGAGGCGTTGGCCGCGTTGGTCGAAGCTCGAGATCACTATTCCGGACGACACACCGCCGAGGTTGGACAACGAGCAGTTCGACTGGCTCTGAAGCTCGGATTAGATGCACCCCAGGCTGAATTGCTCGGTATGGCGGGCTTGTTGCACGACATCGGGAAAGTTGGAGTGCCGGATGCGATTTTGCAAAAACCGGCCCGTCTCACTGCCGGCGAATGGGCTACCGTACGCAAGCACACTACTGTGGGCGCGGACGTGGTGAACCGCATACCGGGGCTTAGCCCGATTGCGACGATCATTCGAGCGCATCACGAGCATTGGGATGGTACTGGGTATCCTGATGGATTAGCCGGCGATGCAATTCCCGTCGGAGCGCGAATCATCTCGGTCGTCGACGCCTATGGTGCGATTACGAGTGATCGTCCGTATCGCGCCGCCCGTTCTCCAGAATGGGCGCGTTCTGAGATGATTCGCTGTGCGGGACACCAATTCGATCCGGTGGTGGTTGAGGCGTTCCTGGCCATGCTTGACACCGAAGATCCGTCAGAGGTCAATTCGAGCCAACTCGTTGCCGCTCAGACCTACAGCGAATCGCATGAAGGTTGACCAACACTGGACGTGGTACGCCTGCTCATGCTGAGTAGGCGACCGATGTGAATCTCCTCGTTTCGATTCGACAAAGCATGGAGAGATCCCTCGGCTGTGGCCTTGGGATGACACATCCCGTGTGGCAACCCAATGAGTCGCAGCGAAGGATCCCCCCGTCTCGGCTTTTGCCGTATCGATCGGGTAGGGATGGAGGAGATGCTTCGGTCGCGGCCTCAGCATGACTGGAAGGTGGCTCTAACTGTTGTGCGGGCCGGCGATCCTCTCTGGTGAGACGATACCTGCGTTGGCCGGCGGTAGGCCGCTACAATAGCGAATGCGGCGCACTGATCACACGGCTGTCTGGATGATTCAGAGAGGAACCGAATGTACTTTGCCGAGAGGATCGCCGATTTCGCGCTCGGCATCACCTTCGAGGAGTTGCCTGAACCGGTCGTTACGATGGCCATGACTGCCATCGCTGATACGCTCGCCTGCGGGATTGGCGCGATCGACGAGCCGGGTCCTGCCATCTTGCGTGGTTACGCACGACGGCGCGTGGCGCGGATGGAGTCTACGTTGCTCGGCGGATCTGAACGCGTCGACGCTACGCTGGCCGCCCTTGTCAACTGCAGCATGGTCCGTGATCTGGACGCCAACGACCTCTATGCCGGAACCCCGGGGCGTGATACCGGCCATTTCTCCGATGCCATTCCGGCATTGCTGGCCGTTGCTGAAGCCAATGGGAACAATGGCTGCGAGTTCATCACGGCTGTAGTGATCGCCTACGAAGTTCAGGCCGCGCTTGCCGAGTCCTATCTCTGGATGAAACGGGGCTTGCACTCGGTCAGCCAGGTCAGCTGGGCTGTTCCGGTCGCGGCCGGCCGTCTCATTGGCCTCAACAAAGATCAAATGGTGTCAGCAATCGGCCTGTCGGGTAGCACCGGGGGGTTGATCCTCCAATCTTGGCTGCGTCCTTCGGCGACGCTGCCGCTGATCAAAGGAGGCGCCCCGGGTTTTGCCGCCAAACAGGCCCTGGAGGCTACCGAGCTTGCGAGAAACGGATTCACCGCACCGGTTGACGCCCTCGAGACTCTCTTCGAGCGCTTGCCGTCGGAATCTGACCCGTCCGCTTTCGAGAGTCTCGCGAGACCGTTTCACTTCACCACCACTCGCAACATGCTCAAGCGTTACCCGGCGCAGATCTACACTCAGGCGGCGGTACAGGCGGCGGTAGCGATCCATCCTCTCATCGAGAACATCGATCAGATCGCGGTCGCGACAGTCTATGGTCACCGCAACGTCGCGGCGGGCGTTCAGGGCTCGGCGGCGGCCTACACTCCAGCAACACGCGGAGCAGCCGACCATAGCACCCCGTTCGTGGTTGCGGTGGGACTGCGCGATGGGGATCTGACGCCCGCAAGCTACGCGGGAGAGCCGTGGCTCGATGAAGATCTGCTCGATCTGATGCGTCGTGTCGATCTGGTGATCGAACCAGAATACGAGCGCGGATTCATCCAGGATGGGTTGTTCGGCTGTCGGCTGGTGGTCGAAATGCTCGACGGCCGTCGATTCGAGGAATCGATTCGGCAACAGAAGGGGCATCCGGACAATCCGCTCGTCCATACCGAGTTGATCGACAAGATGCGCGTATTCGCGGATTGGAAGCTAGGGAAACGGAGCCGCCGAGCGAATCTATGAGGCCGTTCAGTCGCTGCCAACCGCGGTACGTGTAGATGCTCTGCTAGAGGCCTGCCAGCCCTAAACGAGCCGGTCCTAACTTCCCCGTCTTCATTGACAAGGACCTCTAACAGGCCTATAGTTCAATCAGTATTGAATCATTGAGTATCGATTGGCAATGAACCATGGTTATCCAGATCCCAGACGTGGAACAGGTCGCTCCGAGGCTCAAGGTGCTGTCCGACCCTTCCCGGCTGCGCGTCTTCAGCTTATTGATGGATGGGACATTCTGTAACTGTGAACTGGGGGATGCGCTGAATATGGCGCCGAATCTCATCTCGCACCATCTGAGCGTCCTGCGTCGGGCCGGCCTGGTTGAAGCTCGGCGGGATCCCCTGGATAGTCGTTGGATCTACTACTCGGTGAATGCTGATGCGCTGGCAGATCTAGCGTCTCATCTGACACTCTTCTTTGATCCGGCTCGGCTCGGCTCGCGCGCGCCGCAATGTGGCCCATCCGCAGGTAAGGACTGAAACTAACTCCCATGAACGTTCATCGAATCACGAATCGTTACCAAAATAATTCAACGAGCACTGAACTAGCGAAGCAGCGACTCGACGTTGGAGGACAGGTGGACACTTCTAATCTCGATACGCTCCCCCGGTTGGATTGGGCCAGTTGGGATCGCCCATTTCTCTTCTTTACCGGGAAAGGCGGCGTTGGGAAGACCACGATTGCAAGCACGGTCGCGGTCAGTCTCACTGACGCCGGACATCGGGTGCTTCTGGTGAGCACCGATCCCGCGTCAAATCTCGGTGATGTCTTCAATGTGGAAGTCAAAGACACCCTCACCGAGGTTCCGGGTTTGCCTCGCCTGAGACTCGTCAACGTCGATCCTCATCAAGCCGCGGAAAACTACCGCCTGCGCGTGCTCGGACCGTATCAGGGAGTCGTACCGGAGGCGGATTTCCGAGCCATGGAGGAGCAGCTCTCTGGGGCCTGCACGGTAGAAATCGCGTCGTTTGATGAGTTCACGCGGCTCCTCACCGATCCAACGATCACCGCTGGATTCGATCATGTGATCTTCGACACCGCGCCGACTGGTCATACCCTGCGTTTGCTCAGCCTGCCAAGTGCCTGGAGTGGTTATCTGGAGGAAAACGTCAGCAGCGCGAGCTGCCTGGGTCCGCTCGCCGGACTCGAGGCGCAGCGAGATCGCTACATAGCGACCGTGAACGCACTGGCGGATGATTCCCGCACCACACTTGTGCTCGTGAGCCGGGCTGACGACCGGTCATTGCGAGAAGCGGCAAGGGCCGGCGCGGAACTCGCCGCGCTCGGAATCCGAAATCAGCGCCTGATATTGAACGGAATACTCAGCACATTCTCCGGCAACGATCCGGTGGCCGCCGGGATCGCTCGTCTGCAATCCGACGCGCTACTGAAACCTGCCGGATTCGTTGCGCGAGCTACCTCTGGCGTCGGTTTCACTCGTCGCCGGCGACCTGACAGGAGTGGATGCGCTTCGCGAGCTTGCGGGTTCGCACGTACACGAGTCGATGCCCGCCAGCGAAAACACGACCCATTCGTCGACACCATCACTTCGACCGGACGGCCTGAACGAGCTGATCGACGCATTAGAAGCAGAGGGGCCCGGGGTCGTCATGACCATGGGGAAGGGTGGCGTCGGTAAGACGACTGTTGCCGCCGCTGTTGCGGTCGCGCTGGCCGAGCGTGGACACAGAGTGCATCTCTCGACGACTGACCCGGCGGCACATCTCCTTGACGCCCTTGGTGAGCTATCGCTCGAAACGCTCACCGTCAGCCGAATCGATCCTGTCGTTGAAGTACAGAGTTACACGCAGGACGTGATCAAAGCAGCGGGCGAGCTGAGCTCCGAGGAACGGGCGTTGTTGGAGGAGGACCTTCGTTCTCCCTGCACGGAAGAGATCGCGGTGTTTCGGGCTTTCTCGCACACCCTGTCGCTTGCTCGGCGGGGGTTCGTGGTGCTTGACACGGCTCCAACCGGCCACACTTTGCTCTTGCTCGATACCACTGGAGCCTATCACCGAGAGATCATGCGCAACTCGAGCGTTGGTTCCGGGCGACTGACGACCCCGTTGATGCGTCTCCAGGATCAATCATTCGCACGGATGATCATCGTGACGTTGCCGGAGAGTACGCCGGTCCTCGAAGCGGAAAGACTCCAGGCCGATCTGCGACGAGCCGGAATCGAACCCTTTGGTTGGGTCGTCAATCAGGCTCTCGGTATGAGCGGCACAACGCATCCAGTTCTCGCGGGTCGCGCGAAACGCGAAGAATCCCACATCGCGCGTGTCACGAACGATCTGTCGCGACGGACCTGGGTGATTCCGTGGCAATCAAGTATCAGCAACGGTGGATCTAGCCTTCGATTGATCGGCGTCAGGGATGCAGCGCATGTTTAGTGGATCACGCCGTGCGATCAGTGATTGACACGCGTTTGTCGTAGATCGGCTGTCGCTGAAATGCTCACGACGCGGGATTGGGGATATTGTCAACAGTGGACGTGCCGGGAGTCTGAACGGAGAGAACTGTCGTGAGCCAGCAGCGACTTACGTATCACGTCGAAGCCCACACCGTCGGCCGAGGGGTCTCCAAGACGATCATCAAGGAGACCGAAATACCGATTGATTCATCTGACGGGCAGAGCACAACCCTGCCCGGGCCGGCCGATTTGCTGACGCTTGCCTTCGCGGCCTGTGTCCTCAAAAACGTTGAACGGTTTTCGCGATTGCTCCCGTTTCGCTATGAGTCGGCATCGATCGACGTGACGTCAGAGCGACAGGCGGCACCGCCGCGCATAACGCTGATTCGCTATGTCCTGCGGATCCGGACCGACGAATCGCCTCAGCGTGTGGATCTTCTTCATCGGAATATCCGGAAGTTCGGCACGATCTACAACACCCTGGCGGCGAGTTGTGAGGTGAATGGCGAAATCATTGCCGAAGCACCGATCGGCACCGAGTTTTCTTGATCGAGCCGTAACCAGTTGTGACTTCTGCACTGAGCCAAGGGGAGAAACAACGCGATGGCGCAATCTGAGACAACATTATCCACAAGTTCGACAACCGGCATGGCCGGGCGTCTGTCGACGCTTGACCGCTTCTTGCCGATCTGGATCTTTGCCGCCATGGCGATCGGCGTATCGCTTGGCAAACTGATTCCGGGTCTTCCCGACGCTCTCGACGCTTTGCAGATCGACACGGTCTCACTACCGATCGCGATCGGTCTTCTCTGGATGATGTATCCGGTGCTGGCCAAGGTGAAGTACGAGCGCGTCCCGGCAGCAATGAGCAACGTGAAGTTATTGGGTACGTCGCTGTTTCTCAACTGGGTGCTTGGTCCGGCGTTGATGTTCGGCCTCGCCTGGATGATGTTGCCCGACAAGCCCGAGTATCGCACCGGGCTCATTCTCGTTGGGCTGGCGCGCTGCATCGCCATGGTATTGATCTGGAACATGCTCGCCTGCGGCAACAACGAATACGCCGCGGTCCTCGTCGCGTTGAATTCGATCTTCCAGATTTTGATGTATACGGTGCTTGGATATTTTTACCTCACCATGGTACCTGGCTGGTTCGGTGCCGAGAGCGCGGTCGTCGACATTTCGATGTGGCAGATCGCCAAGAGCGTGCTCATCTTCCTCGGCATCCCTCTCGCGGCTGGGTTCCTAACGCGCTTGATCCTGGGGCGAAAAAAAGGAAACGACTGGTACGACAATACATTCATCCCACGTCTTGGACCGACCGCGATCATCGGGCTCCTCTTCACTATCGTCATGATGTTCTCTCTCAAAGGGGACGTCATCGTCTCCTTGCCGTTCGATGTTCTCCGTATCGCACTCCCATTGTTGGCCTACTTCGCCCTCATGTTCGCGATCTCCTTCGGCGGCTCATATCTGCTCGGGTTCCGCTACGCCGAGACCGCGACGCTGTCATTTACCGCCGCGAGCAACAACTTCGAATTGGCCATCGCGGTAGCGATCGGTGTTTTTGGTATTGGATCGGGTCAGGCCCTGGCCGCTGTCGTCGGGCCATTGGTCGAGGTGCCGGTACTGATCGGGCTAGTCTACGTAGCTCTCTGGCTGCGCGGACGGGTCTTTCCCGGCGAGGTGCCGGTACCGTCTGAGCGCGGCGCTCCTCAGATGACCGGCAGCATACGTCGGGCGGATTGAGCTACGGCCTTCACTTGGCGCGGAAAGACGACATCATCGAATCGACATAGGAGTGATACTGGTCGAATTTGTCTGGCGTCGCGCTAAACGTCAGCACGCCGGTCGTGATGGTGCCGAGAAATGACTTCGTGTACACGAACGCCCACATCCATTGTCTGTCTCCTTGTTTTGCTTTGAGGATCTGAATCTTCCCCCCGTTGGCTTGACGGTGTGAGATGTTGGTGTAGCTGCCATCCGCCCTCATGGCGCTGGCCATACAGTCAACCCACGACTTGAGCGAATTCCCATTACCAAGTGCTCCACCGAAGCCGCATGAGAAGGAGGGGAGTCCATCATAGCCACGGCTATAGAGGATGTAAATCTCTTCGTGGCTCTCCCCCGGCGGAACGAACTCCAGCCAGCCGAACGTCTGCTCTCCAGGTGGGACGTCCTGAAGCGCTGCTTCCCAACCTGCTGGATAGGCGAATGAAAAGGCGCCGAAGAAGGAATCGGTCGCGGTGGCATCCAGTTTTACGGAAGATGCGCCAAACTGCGCTATTCCGCAGGCCGCGAATACCACGCTGGCCAACAATGATCCAATGAGGATCGCCACGATCGGCCACGATCTGGAATTTGCCCGTGATGTGCTCATAACGTGATTCCTTTTGGCGATATCCAGAACGCCCTCTGCTGAGGTTCCCGTCGCCCCACGCAGGGCTCTTATGTGGCACCCGCGTGGGACGTCCATGTTTTCAGTTCAATGGTCGTAGATCAGGCGTTGTTCGGTTCGTCCCAGTCCAGTCGGCGACGCATTATGGCGCCTCCAGTCTTCGTCGATGAACGTATGTTGGGGCGGTAACGGCCGATTCTGTTTGGATGGGGTCCGGAGCCCGGCTCTCGGCAATCACCTCCCCTCGCACTTCCATATTGAGGTGTCGGTATATACGTACTGTCGACTCCTAAGTGCAACAATCGCAATAGCTTTTGAGTCGCAGATGTTACACGTTTGTGTACGCGACTCAGGTGACGAATGTGAACACCGGTACACTCACATGATGCCCATGTCGCTCGTGAGAGTTACCATCAAGGGCAGTCTTGGGGCGGCCAACGTTGACGGGAGGCGGAATGAAGCGGGAACGACGACGCGACAACCAGCAATGGATTCTCGACCTGATGGTCAAGCAAACCGGAAGGGTGCAGAACTTCGGCAACGACGAACGGGACGTGCCGGCCGAGGTCAAGTCGTATCGCATGATTCCGCGCGTGCTGGCGAAGCAGGCTCGTCACGCTGAAGCGATCGCGAAAGCGGCGGAAGATGCTGGTCACACCGACACGGCACGGTTGGCCTACGCCAAAGCATCCGATATCTACGCTCACGCCCAGCACGCCATCTTCGAGGACGACAATCAGGAGAAGATTCACCTGCACGCGAAACACCTGGAATGCTTCGAGAAGGTTGTGTCCCTGGCGGAGAATGTCGTCGAACTCGTCGAGATCCCCTGGGAAGGGGTGCAGATTCAGGGCCGCCTACATCTTTTCAAAGATCGACATAAGGCGCCGACTGTTCTCTTTCTCCCGGGTATGGACATGACCAAGGAGATGTTCCCCAATCCTCTGACGAACCCCTATCTCCGGCGAGGCATGAACGTCCTTTCAATCGATGGCCCTGGACAGGGGATGAGCAACATTCGCAAGATTCGGGTGAGTGATGACAACTACGAACGTGCCGCCAGTGCCGCCATTGATTATCTGTTGACTCGTCCCGAGGTCGATCCGAACCAGATCGCGGTCGTCGGCACATCCTTCGGCTCGCATTGGGGCATCCGGCTGGCCGCTATGGACCACCGTATCAAGGCGCTCGCCACTACTCACGCGGTCTACGGCTCGAAAACCGCAATCTTCGAAGAGGCGTCGCCGCGGTTCAAGCAGGTCTTCATGTATATGGCTGGGATTCATGACGAGGATGCATTCGACGCGATGGCGGAACGAATGACGACGTCCGGCTATGGCGCCAAAATAACGTGTCCGACTCTCATGGTGACCGGCGAATACGACCCGCTTGCGCATCTGGAAGCGACGCTCGATCTGTTCGACGAAATTCAAGCCCCGAAAGAGCTGTGGATCTTCGAGGACGAGTTCCATCGAGTCCAGGCCAGGGAGGGCATCGCTGGCCTGGAACTTCATCTATTCCTTGGTGACTGGGTACGCGACGCGTTGAGCGGGCGGATCGCGACTGGTCACAACAAGACGGTTCTCGTCCCGCAGAAGAGCGGGAAAGGAACATACAGCGAGCCGGTGGAGTCGATCTATCTTCCCGGACGACCCGGAACTCTCTAGTACTACAAGAGCAGTTTGGTAGCCTTGGAGCCGTTGGGGACGCCGTGCGGATGATCCGCAGACCTATGTGATCAAGCTCCTCGGCGATCCGGACGCTTCACGCATCACCGATGAACTGCCGTTGTAGTACCAGGGGAGGGTTAGGCGACAATGCAGGCGTCAGCGGTCCCGCGTGCGATGGCTGCGGCCATATCGATCGCCTCATCACTCGATCTGATAGCCGACGACGCGATCGTTCTTCATGACTCGAACAGGCTCACGCTGCGTCTGCTGCCGTGTGAGGTGCTTGCCCGGGTGACACCTGTGGCACCGAGAGCGCTGCAGGTTGCACAGTTCGAAGTCGACCTTGCACAACGGCTCACTGCATCTGGGTGCCCTGTCGCGACGCTTGACCGTCGAGTGGCCCGACGTATCTATGAGCGTGATGGCTTCATGGTCACGCTGTGGACCCACTACGAACCGGTGACACCTCAAGCGATCTCAGCAGCCGACTACGCTAGTACGCTCGCGCGGTTGCACGCAGGCATGCGCATGCTCGATATCCCAACGCCGCACTGCATGGATCGTGTTGAGGAAGCGCAGCAGCTCATTGCGAGCCGTGGCCAGACGCCAGCGCTCGCTGACGCGGACCGGGAGTTCCTCGGCGACACGCTACGAAACCTGAAACGAGCGATCAGCGATCGTAGCGCCGCTCAGCAGTTATTACACGGTGAGCCACACCCGGGTAACGTGCTCAGCACGAAGAACGGGCTGCTGTTCATCGACCTCGAGACGTGTTGCCGTGGGCCGGTCGAATTCGACCTAGCCCATGCGCCCAAAGCAGTCGCCGAGCACTATCCGGGCGTCGATCGAGACCTGCTGCGCGAGTGCCGGATTCTCGCGCTAGCAATGGTCACAACGTGGCGCTGGGATCGAGACGACCAATTCCCAAACGGGCGCGAGCTGCGCGTAGACGGTCTCAGCCAGATCAGATCAGCGTTCTATGGCAATGAAAGCAATCGGTTGCATGAGACGTAGCGCGATAAAGAGTAGTTCGTGCTTTCAGTGAATCTCAAATACTACCGATGAAGTTCCGTAGTTTGTTTGTCTTCCCGGAGAGTCGTTTTTCCGCATCGCGATGAGAATCAAGCAATCGGATGTCCATCATTATCGTGCGGGTTAACGAGTGCTGAGAATCAATCTAATTGCGCGCAAATCCTGTTATACATAGCATACCGCCATTCGCACAAGTGTCGTTATGCGCAAGGCACGAGCGGCGAGGATCAAGCAACTGGTTCCGGCACTGGCCCAATGCTCCGCGCCAGTCCCGTTCCACGCTCGCTTTTAGACATAATGCTCTTCACGAAGAGAATCTCATCCATCAATTCATCCTCTCCATCAACCAAACCTAGGGTTTCCCCGGGGGACAAACAAGTGGTCACGTGGGTACACTGCCGATGATCCCAGTTGGGTACGCCAACGATTGTGACCGAAATGCTAAGCACACACCGGGCGGCGGTGTAGTCAGGCCCTGGTCGGTTCCGCGTACTGACCCTGCTGGGAGCTCGTGGGATGGGGACAGAGGGAGATGGGGATGCCACACCGTGGTCGATTGCTGCTGCAACGCCTGCTGCTCATCGTGGTGTTGTTGGCACCTGGGACGCCGGCCGTCGTCATCCAGCGGGCGTCGGCTCAAGTGCAGCGGCAGCGGGCCGAGCAGCCGGCCAACGGTGGACCCGCGGCATCGATCGGACAACCCCCCGACGACGCAGCCCACTTCCTGTCGACCCTGCCCGATCCGTCGGGGGCGAACCCGCTCTATCCGGCCAACCACAGCTTCGACGCCAATAGTGCATCGCTCGGATCGTTCGGTCCCAATGCGGGGTTCGAGGATCCGCCGACCGATGTCGGCACGCCCCCGGACAATGCCGACTTTGAGGCCCCGACGACCGATGTCGGCACTCCGCCCCAGAATCATGACTTCGAGACCGGAGATCTGACCGGCTGGACCCCGAGCGGAAATGTTGGTATCTCCCAGGACAGCACGCATGGTTATTGGGCTCGCGTCTGGTCCGGTGCGTCGCTCATCTCGCCGGCATTTGACGTCGATTCGTCCGCGCAGGTCGTGGCCTATGACCTGGGGTTCGTCGGCTCGCCAAGTATTCTGAAAGTCTATCTCCTGTCCGGCCCGAACTACGGCACGAGTCACGATCTCGGTCAGAAGTATTGCGGTCCGTGCGGCTACTGGCAGACTCAGGTGGTGGATGTCCACGCCTACGTCGGCCAGTCGATCAAGCTCAAGTTTGTCGAACAGTATTCCAACTTCGGCGTCGACAACATCCGCATGCAGCAGTTCCTGCCGGACTACACCCTCAACGGCAGCGCGACCCGTCAGACCGAGTCGAACGGGAACACGTACGCGAAGCTCTCAAGCGGCACCCTGACCTCCGGGGCATTCACAGTCGATGCGATCGCCCAATACGCCACGCTGCGCCTCAAGGGGTTTGGCACGAACCCGCAATACCAGATCAATCTGCTGTCGGGCACCAATTTCTCGACCAAGACGCAGCTCACGGCCGGCTATGGCAACACCAGCGCCTGGGATACGATTCGCGTCTCGCTCGCCAGCTGGCAAGGGCAGCCGGTCAAGCTCCAGGTGAACGAGATCTGGGCCAGCATCGGCATCGACGACGTCGGCTTCCAGGTCAATGAGATCGCCGGGTGGGATGCGACCGCTTCCCCATCGCGACGGGGTGACGACACGTCTGGACACTATGTGTCAACCAACGGGAATCTCACCACGCCCGCCTTCACCGTGCCGGCGGACATGCAGCAGTTCTCACTCAGGTATCGCGGCGAGAATAACTCCGCGTTCTACATTGAAATTCTCTCCGGCACCGATTTCAGCCAGGTCTCCGAACTCGATTACGTGACAGACTTGGACACCACCAATTGGACGACCGCCAAGTACGCGATCACCTCGTTTGCCGGGCAGACGGTCAAGCTCCGCATTCATCAGTGGTTTGGCCGGGGCCAGTACGACGATGTGGGGCTTGGCGAGGCGGCAGTCCCGGGCTGGAACCTGGGCACCGGGAGCTATGCCGTCTCCACCGGGACCGATACCCACGGCAGCTACGTCACGGCGTACAACCCCGGTGGCACGTACTATCTCGTCTCAACCACCATCTCCACCGGGCTGATTGACCGGCCCAATGTGGTGGATCAGCGCTATTACGCGATCTCCTACACGCCCGGATCCGGTAGTGGCGGCTTCTGGGTCTACTGGATCAACAGCAGTGGCCAGTCCTATGACGTGCTGGTCGATCCCGTCCAAAGTGGCGCGGGCACCTTCCGCACCACCTATTTCTCCGTGCTCGACTCGATGGGCGCAACCGGCCACTTCGGTATCAAGGACCTGACCGGGGGGAAGGTCTACAGCCTGGCCGACAATGTGGCCCGCCAGCAGCTGAACGAACCCTTCGCGCGCAAGGTCGGCCTGCAGGTCGATACCTCGAGCGGGAGCTTCGGCTACCAACAGACCGACCTGTCCGTTACGGGTGCCATGCCACTCACCCTGCAACGATTCTACGTGACGCAGTCGGACCAGTACGGCACCCTCGGCTCTCGCTGGTCCGAGACCTACGACACCCGCTTGGTGCTCGATAGCGGTGGGAACGCCGGCGTCGTCTTCGGTTCCGGCGCGGAGGAGTTCTTCGCCTACAACAGTGCCGCCAACAGCTTCAGCCCGGCGGATGCCCGGACGCACGACGTTTTGGCGAAACTTGGAGACGGCAGCTTTACCTTCACCAGCAAGAGCAACCTGACGTACCACTTCGATACGGCGGGCGTGCTCCAGACCATCACCGACCTGAACGGCAACACCATCACCCTGGCGTACGACGGGAGCGGCCGGCTCAGCAGCGTGACCGATCCGGCGGGCCAGGCGTTGACCTACGCCTACGACGCCAACGGCCGGCTCAGTACCGTGACCGACCCGGTGGGGGCGGTGGAGACCTACAGCTACGACGCCAACGGCGATCTGACTACGGCCACCGATCCCGAGGGTGGGGTGACCACCTATGCCTATGACCGGCACCGGCTGACCCAGGTGACCGACCCGAACACTAAGACGCTCTTCGTCAACACCTACGACAGCGCCAACCGGATCATCACCCAGACCGATGCCCTCGGCAAGACCATCACCATCGCCTACGACACGCCAGGGGTGGGGGCGACCGCGGTGACCGACCCAAATGGCGGCACGGCGACCTACTACTTCGATCAATACGGCCGTACCACGGACCAGGTCGATCCGGAGGAGCACGTCATCTCCTACCTCTTTGATGGGAGCGGCAACCTCCAGCAGATCATCGATCCGGCCCTCAACCAGTGGCAATTCGCCTACGACAGCGACGCGGACCTGACCAGCCAGACCGATCCCTTGAGCAATCCGGTCTCGATCAGCTACAACCCGCAGCACCTGCCGACGACCATCCAGGACGCGCGCGGCAACGTCACCACGCTGACCTACGACACCCACGGCAACGTGCTGACCAAGACCGATCCGCTGGGCAAGGTGACGAGCTACACCTACGATGCGCACGGCTTCCTGGCCTCGACGACCAACCCGCTCAACCAGACCGAGACCTACACCAACGACGCCCAGGGACACCGGCTGAGCAAGACCGATGCACTGGGACATACCTGGAGCTGGACCTACGACTCCGCCGGACGGATGTCCTCCGAGACCGATCCCAATGGCCACACCACCAGCTACGGGTATGACCTGAACGGGCGACCGCTGACGATCACCGACGCGCTCAACCACACCATGCAGTTCCTTTACGATCCGGCGGGCCACCTGCTCATGGCCGAGGACGAGCTGGGGCATCAGACGTTCTGGGGCTATGACGATCGCGGGCTGGTCATCTCCAAGACCGACCCAGCCGGCAAGATCACCACCTATAGCTATGACGACAACCGCAACATGACAGCGAAGACCGACCCGTTGGGGCATACGACCAGCTATGCCTACGACGCCAACAACCGGTTGATCTCGATCACGGACCCGCTGAATCACACCACCAGCTACGGCTACGATGACAACGGCAACGTCGTCTCGGTGACGGATACCCTCAACCAGGTCACGACCTATGCCTACGACAGCGCCAACCACCTGACCAGCATCACGCTCCCCAACACCGGGGTCTACAGCTTCACCTACGACGCCGACGGCAACCGCCTGACCGCGACCGATCCGCTGAATCACGTGACGAGCTACGCCTACGACGCCCTGAGCCGGCAGACGTCGATCACGGATGCCAACAGCCACACCACGACCAACAGCTACGACGACGCGGGGCAACTGATCGCGGTGGTCGACGCCCTCAACCAGACCACCAGCTATGACTACGATGCGGCGGGACGCCTCAGCTCGGTCACGGACCCGCTCAGCCACGTCACGTCCTACGGCTACAATGCCGCCGGCAACCGCACCAGCGTCACCGATCCACTCAACCACACCACGACCTACGGCTTCGACGCCCTCAACCGGGTGGTCTCGGTCACGGACCCGGACAGTCACACGACGCAGTACGCGTTTGATGCGGTCGGCAACCTGACCAGCGTGACCGACCCGCTGAACCACGTGACGAGCTACGTCTACGATGCCCGGAACCTGCTGACCTCGGTGACGGATCCACTGAACCGGGTGACCAGCTATACCTATGACGATGCCGGGAACCGGCTCTCGACGACCAATCCCCGCAACGCCACTACCAGCTACCGCTACGACGCCGCCAACGAACTGACGGTGATCACCGACGCCTTGACGGGCACCGTCAGCTTCGGCTATGACGCGGCCGGTCAGCAGACCGCGTTGACCAATCCCCGCGGCCAGACCACGACCTCGACCTACGATGCGCTGGGGAACGTGCTAACCACCACTGACCCCCTCAACCGGGTGCACACGAACAGCTACAACCTGGCGGGTCAGCTCACCGGCACGACCGACGCGCGGAACATCAGTACGACGTTTAGCTACGACGCCGTCGGCAACCTGCTCGCGGAGACCTCGCCGGACGGCACCATCAGCTACGCGTACGACGCGCTCAATCGGCAGACATCGCTGACCGACCTGACCGGAACCACCGCCTGGACCTACAACGCCGCCTCGCAGCTGACCCAGGCAGCCTCCCCCGAGGGAACCATCGACTACGGCTACGACGCGGCGGGACAGCAGACCAGCATGACGTTGCCGGGAAGCCGCGCCGTCGGGAACGGCTACGATCCAGCCGGCCAGCTCACCAGTCTGACCGACTGGCTCAACCAGACGACGAGCTACGGCTATGACGCCAATGGACAGCAGACGAGTGTCGACCGGCCCAATGGGGTCTCGACCACCACGACCTACGATGCCGCCGGGCAGATCTCCAGCATCGACCATCACGACGTCAACGGCACCCTGCAGCGCTTCAGCTACGCCTACGACGACGCCGGCAACCGCATCTCGGTCCTCACGGCGGCAGGGACCGAGCGCTACACCTTCGACCTGCTCAACCGCCTGACCGAGGTCGACTATGCCAACGGGGATGTCGTCACCTACAGCTACGACGCCAATGGCAACCGCCTGACCCAGACCGTCAATGGCGTCGCGACCAACTACACCTACGACCACGCCGATCAGCTGACCGATGTAAATGGCACCAGCTACAGCTACGACGCCAATGGCAACCGGACGGCGGCGGGCTCCGATACGTTCAGCTGGGATGCGCACAATCAGCTGACCAGCGCCACGGTCAACGGCAGCACCACCGACTACGGCTATGACGGCAGCGGCAACCAGGTCTCCCGCACCAGCAACGGCACGACCACCACCAATCTGTGGGATGACTCCAGCGGGTTGGCGCAACTGGTCGACGACGGCAGCACCAGCTACGTCCAGGCCAATGGCGCGCAGGAGGCGATCGATAGCGGCAACACCACTAGCTATCCCCTGACCGACGCGCTGGGCTCGGTGCGCGGGATCACCGATAGCTCCGGCACCCTCACCGGCAGTACCGACTACGATGCCTTCGGGGCGGTGCGCTCCCAGACCGGGTCATCACTCTCGCTGGGCTACACCGGCCAGCTGACCGATCCCCGCACCGGCTTCGTCGACCTCCGCGCACGGCAGCTGGATCCCACCTTGGGTCGCTTCCTCTCGGCCGACACGGTGCAACCCAACGCCCCCGGCTCGCAGGGATACAACCTCTACGCCTACGTCGCCAATAACCCCACCACCTGGACGGATCTGAGTGGGAACTTGGTTGGCGACCCCACTACCGCAGCCAGTGGCACCGCCATGGTGGGCATCTTCGCCATTCTGCTCACATCGGCGGTTGCCGGAGCGTGTATCGCGACCGCCGGGTGGTGTCTTCCCTTCCTGGTGCTCGGGCTGGGCTTGTCGTCCACCACCGGTCTGCTCGTTGCCACCGCCGTCATTGTCATTACCTTCGCCTTGATCGCGTGCGCGCTCGACGCCGCGTGTCAAGCGCTGACGCATCGCATTGGGGCAACGGTCGCGAAGTATGGCTCGGCTGCGGTGGCTGGTGCCTGGAGTGGTGGGCCAGAGGACGCACGCCACGCGGCTGGGGCGTTTCCCGTGATCCCTGCCGTGTCCGCGGTCATAGACGGGTATCGGTATCTCACGGAACGAACCAACAGCAAAGGGCAGAGCCCCGAGGCTGGGGCAGCAGGCCCGAAATCCCAGGGACAACCAGCCGGAGACTCTATCCCGGTCAAAGACCTCAAAAGAATTCGCGACGACTGGATTGAAGAAATGGGAGGCGAAGCGGTAACTAGCGAGCTCAAAGCCGAGTCGGGTCAGTCGCAAAGCGACCTGTATTATGATCCCGACACCGGCAACATTTACGCGATTCCGAAACGAAATCCTCCGACTAGCGTAGCAAGCGATGACTTCGCCGAAAATTTGAGTCACTTCGGGATCAAGTGGAAATAACCCTGAATCCGGATACGTTCGACACACGTGGGCTTGGGATTGATCTGAGGAGGCGTGCTAGCGGTGGGACAGATTAAACTCGTCAGTAACGCAGCTGCCGTCGTCTATGAGCGCAACAAAGGATTGCCTCCGGCGACCTTCGGATTCTTACTCGGGAGAGCCTTAGACTTAGCCACGGGACCCGACATGGTTCTGATTCGGCACGATCCGGAAGCTACTGAGCGAGCGTTTGAGCTGATCTTTCGATTGCTTCTCCGTCGTCGCGACGGCGGGATCGAATCCTGGATGATCTTTCGGCGGGAACGTGAATGGCAGTACCCTGCCGATGACGTCGATCAGGGGTGCATTCTATGGTATTCGACATGGGAGCACACATTGGATCGTGCCAACGTGGAGCAGACGTTCTCTCCGTGTCCGACCGTCCGTATCACCGTGCACTACGTCTCTGAGAGAGAATCTCGAGCGCTAGGCTCACATATCCAGACGGTCGACGGAATACTGGGTAGCGGCGTGTCAATTGGTGAGGTCGCGCGTCCACACCCACCAGTCTGGCGAGAACTCTCGCTGTGGCGATCCCTCGACTGGGGAAAGATCGACATAACTTGGAACGCTTCACGTGGCTGCGTAGAAGTCGAGCGTGCCTTAGCGGGCCTCTCCAGCCAGATATCCGAGATCCTTCGCGGAAAACAACCGGCTAGGAACGAAATCGCGGCCATCAAGCTACTGTTTGGTCATTCTGCGTACCTACCAGGAGAATCGGATTGGTCAGGGTGCCTTTCGTCGTGATCGGGAGATCGTCCTGATCGGCCCGTCGTGACGTGGCTGACGTCTCAACATCTTCCCGGTCCGCTGAAAAAAGGGATGATGCTTTAGGGGCGCAGGCGATGAGACGTATCAACGACCATCGGCACCCTCACCGGCAGCACCAGCTACGATGCCTTCGGGGCCGTCCGTTCCCAGAGCGGCGCCTCACTCTCCCTGGGCTACACCGGGCAACTGACCGATCCCTCCACCGGCTTCATCGATCTCCACGCACGGCAGCTCGATCCGACCCTGGGTCGCTTCCTCTCGGCCGACACGGTGCAGCCGAACGCCCCTGGCAGCCAGGGCTACAACCTGTATGCCTACACGGCCAACAACCCGACGACGTGGACAGACCTCAGTGGACACATGCCGGCGGAGATGGCCGAGCTGCTGGGCATGGTTGGTGCCGAAGCGCTCCTAGCCCTGCTGGTGAGCCCGGAACTGGTCGGCATCGTGGCGGTCGGCGTGTTCGTGGCGGTGGTCATCTGGGCGGTGGTGGCCATCCTCAGTTGCGTGCTGGACGCCGCCTGCCTGGATCGGCTGCAGCAGCAAGGCCATACGATCAAACAGTATGGCTCGGCGGCGACGGCGGGAGCCTGGACGTTGGGTGGGGCGGCGACGCGAACCGCCTGGCACAATTTCCCGGGGACGCCGAAGGGGGCAGTGTGTGCCCTCGGGGCGGCGGAGAGCATGGCCGCGTCCGCGGTGACGAATGGGATCACGGGCCACACGACGAGTGCCAATGACTACTGGTACGCCGCCGGGATGGGTTGTGCGACAGGTGGCGGTGGTAATGGGAGTGGCGGCCGAAAGCCCTGGCAGATAACGAAGGACAGAACGGACAGGGTCGTCATCAGCGATCGGTTCGGCAGGATATCAAGGGACAAGGTTACCGGGTTATGGTGGTCCCGGGATACAGCGGGCCACGGAGGTTCTGTCTGGAAGGTATTCAAGGAAGAGGCGGGAGGTCTCCGGCATATTGAGGATGCAGATGTGTATGGTGACTATATTGTGGGAAAACACAAAGGTCCCGTCGGAGAGTTCATCCCGTGGAGTCAGTTACGCGGCGTCGGAGGGTAATGTCTCGAGATGATTCGATCGGCCGAAGAATTTGTTGAACTGCGATCTAGCGAAGATCCTGAACTGTACAGGCGAGCGGCAAACGAAGTCGCGCCCGATGAGGTTTGGCTGGACGTCATCCAGCGATATCCCGAGATGAAGTTTTGGGTCGCGCAGAACAAGACGGTCTCGATGCGCATTCTAGAACGCTTGATGGGTGATCCCGACGATCAGGTGCGCTGGATGGTCGCAAGCAAGCGCAAGGCAACGGCAGCGATGCTCGAAAAATTGGCAGAAGATGCGAATGAGTCAGTGAGACTTGCGGTTGCGACTAACCGGAGCACACCTCGCGTCGTGTTAGAAAAGTTGACGAGCGACGCGTGGGAACGGGTGGTCGAGGTGGCACAACAAAGGCTTGAGAGCCCCAAGTAGCGGGTAGGCGGCACCAACGTAACTACCCCTGATTGACGCCTTCGGGGCGGTCCGCTCCCAGACTGGCACCTCCCTCTCCCTGGGCTACACCGGCCAGCTGACCGATTCCAGCACCGGCTTCGTCGACCTGCGGACACGGCAGCTGGATCCGACGCTGGGTCGCTTCCTCTCGGCCGACAGCGTGCAGCCCAACGCCCCCGGCACCCAGGGTTACAACCTGTATGCCTACACGGCCAACAACCCCACCACGTGGACGGATCTGAGTGGACACGCGATCAGCGACGCCGTGAATGGCTTCCTGTATCTTGCTACGGCCTGCCGTCTGGATTTCTGGTGCGCTGCGCCCCTCACCGATGGACTGCGCCGGGTCTCGACGGGGGAGTGGTTGGTGCAGCTCGGTGGGTTCGTGGAGTCGGTGCTGGCAGTGGTGGCCTGTGCTCTCACCTCCTCCTGTCTCCGCCTCTCGCAGGACATCGGGCTGATCGTCGACACCTATGGTGGGGGAGTCGATACCGGTGGTGGGAATCGGCCGCCTTCACCCGCCACCTGCGTTCGTGACGCCGTCAAGGGCTTGGCTACGGGCGGCGTGCCCGGTGCAATCCACGCCTGTGCTGCGGCGATCAATGACGGGTCTGGCGCTCCGCCATCGTCCTCTGGCGTGGACGCGGGAGGCGACCCCTTGTGTAGCGCCGCAGCGGATGATGCCGAAAAGAGGGTGAAGGAGGAAGGTGTTCCTGGCACTCAAAACGGAGGGCACATCTGGAAATTCCACCGCCCGAGATCTGGAGTGCAAAATAAGAGCCGCTTCAACTCGGCTACTTGGAACGATCTGGAAAACGAAATCATTGATGCGCTAGGCAATGACAATGGGAGTCGAACTTCACGTCACAACCAAAGTAGGACCGGCTCCGCAACGTGCGAGATAATTTACACATTCGACCACGTGATCGGATGGGATCAAGCCGGGAACGAAACGACGACACTTGTTATCCTTATCGGTTATGACCCTGATAGCGGCATGCTCGATAAGATTTACAACGCGTATCCGATTTCGAAGGAGCGTTGACGTTTCCGAACAGCGACGTGCAATGAGGAAACCATGAGCAGGGACATCGCCTTTCACATGGACTGGCGCATTGATGATGAGGATTGGGACATGACGCGGGGGCAGGTGGAACAGTCTCCGGCGGGTGGGGGCTACGATCGAACGAGACAAGCATTCATCTGGTTTCTTTCGGGAAGACTTCGACTGGAGCAAGCTGCGGTCTCACTGTTTCCTCAAGACCGGCTCATGGCCAGCGAAGCGCGCATGCGAGCGAACCTTGTGAAGGAGGGGATCCCCTGGTACCCGATCCCTGAGGATTACGGGCGCGACGGGATCAGGGTTTCGTTGCTCGATTTCGCCATGCAACTGCTTCTGATTCTAAGAGCCCTCGAGCCCGGAGTCAGCGACGTGTTCAAGGAAAACGACGGCGAACTGAAGATCACGTTTGCCCGAGACGACAACGAGGTAGCAATCACGTCCAATTTCTACGATGATATTGATCTCCGCGTGCGGGCAGGCGAGTTTTTTGCGGAGTCACGCCGCTTCCTGCTCGACTTCATTGGA
The DNA here is from genome assembly GCA_963785465.1 of uncultured Chloroflexia bacterium. Classification (GTDB taxonomy): domain Bacteria; phylum Chloroflexota; class Chloroflexia; order Thermomicrobiales; family Thermomicrobiaceae; genus CALAGB01. Next base: position 264,111 of record CAWAVM010000017.1, read on the forward strand.
GCCATCGAGCAGCGGTTGCCGGAGCTGCTCCAATGGGACTCTCTGGAGCGGCTGCGCAATTACTATCAGAAGGAACAGAGCCGCTCGGACACCTAATAGCTGGTACCTCATCACCTCCCGCTGTGAGGACTGATAGATCACAGGCGAGGTCTGACACTGATCGCCACGCTGCGACTGCCTGCTCAGTTGGTCCGTTTTTCGCGGCCATTCGACCTGTGTGTCCGGAATCCGAGTGCAGCGAAATACTTACAAGCACACCGATCAACGCTGTCCCTTCGATGTCCGGTTGGAGGAGAGCGTCTTTACTCCGTCTCTTAAACCTCTGTTTTTTTGATGGTTCCACGACCACCCACAAGAAACGCCAATTCCCGCGCAAGTGCTGTCTCAGAATCACGTCTCGAAATTTCCGTTTTGCCTCTTGATGTCATCGCTGACTTTTGAAACGGCACCCGAGTGTCCACAGATTGCCGGAATCTATCGTTGCAGCGTGTAGAGCTGGAGGCGCGGCGAACGCTTACGCAGCCGAGCCGCCTCCACCCTCCAGTGTCCGTCGCGCCTGCTCGTATTGATCGGTGTCGATCTCGCCCCGGGCATAACGTTCGCGCAGAATACGAATGGCGCTGTCCTCGTGGGGCGTGTGCGACGGCGTGTGTCGGGAAGGTGACAGCAACGACGTGATCGCCCAGATCACGAGAATGACCAGGGTCACCATGAAGAGGATCATCAGGAGAGCCCCGATCCAGCCGGCGACGCCAAAGAACCCCATATCATGACCATAGTAATTCATCGCACTCTCCTCAATTGCCGAGTTCCGAAAACCCGACTCGGCTATTTACTCTCTAGCTTACGCTCAATGGCTGAAGAGTCCCTGAACCAGTGGTCAAGATTCAGTTAATTCAGTGGGAGTTATGCGCGGGGTAGTGTAAAGCTGAACGTGCTACCTTGATTCACTCCACCACTTTCGGCCCAGATTCGCCCCCCATGCGCTTCGATCAGTGCCCGGGCTATCGTGAGACCGATGCCGCTCCCGCCCGAGGCACGCGAACGAGCCGGGTCAACGCGGTAGAAGCGCTCGAAAATTCGGTCCAGGTGCTCGGGTGGGATCCCGGAACCAGTGTCGCGAACCCGGAATTCGACCGCATCACTTCTGGACGTCACCTCGATGGTGACCCGTCCACCCTCCGGTGTGTGGCGCAGAGCGTTAATCAGGAGATTGGTCAGCACCTGTCCGATACGGTCACTGTCCGCCATGACATCTGGGAGATCGGTCATTGTGCCAATCTCCAGAAGTACGCTCTTCTCGGCAAAAGCGGGCCGCACTCTAATTGTTGCCGCATCAATAAGCCACGCGGGAGAAACCGTTCGTCGCTCGAGCGACACCTGTCCAGACTCCACCCGAGATAATTCCTGGAGATCGTCGGTCAGACGTGTCAGCCTCGAGACCTCACCATGAAGCTGAACCCAGAGCTCCGGGGAAGGAGTGATGACGTCGTCGAGTAAGCCTTCCAGATATCCGCCCAAGGTCGCGAGCGGAGTGCGCAGTTCATGTGCCACGTCACCGATGAGCTTGACACGGCGCTGTTCTGAATCTTCGAGCCGCGCGGCCATCTCGTTGAAGCTCTGCGCCAGTTCTCCGATCTCATCGCGGTCCGTGATTGTGACTCGAGTGCGGAAATCGCCTGCTGCGATGCGACGGCTACTCCGTACCATGAGAATGAGAGGCGCCGTAATTCGTCCGGAAACGAAGAGGCTGACCAGGACGGCCACCACGAGGGATAGGATTCCGGAGATGATCAGTGCTTGAACGAGGGCTTCGCCAAAAGCGTTGCGAACAGTCTGGTTGGCGCCTTGCCCAGCGCCTGGACCCATGCCGTTGCCGCCATTCATGTGGCTGACCAACCGGTCGAACAGGGGCGGGGCGATCAATCGCATGGAGATCATCAGCCCGAGCGTTCCGACAATGACGATCAGGAGATAGGAGATGAGCAGCTTGAGTCGCAAGCTGAACAATCGCGAGCCTGGTTTCATCCACGGACTCGTTTGAAGCGATAGCCGACGCCGCGGACTGTCTCGATCCAATCCGGTTGAGACGGGTCCAGTTCGATCTTGCGGCGCAGGTTGCTGACGTGCACGTCGACGGTGTGCTCATCCCCGTAAAAATCGTGGCCCCATACCCGTGCGATGAGCTGGTCACGCGTATAGACGATCCCAGGGCGCGCAGCCAACGTCTCGAGGAGAGAGAATTCGATTGGAGTCAGCGAGAGTGGCTCGTCGGCGCGGGTGACCTCGTGCGCGCCATAGTCGATCCTTAGGTCACCAAATTCGGCCGATTCAGTTTCGGGGGATAGAGTTGCGCCAGCCAACGTTCGAGGACGGCGCAACATCGCGCGGACCCGGGCGACAAGTTCTCGCGGTGAGAACGGTTTCGTCAAGTAATCATCGGCCCCAACGCTGAGGCCGACAACCCGGTCGATTTCCTCGGTGCGAGCAGTGAGCATCAGCACGTAGGCGTCAGAGAAGAGTCGTAGTTGACGGCAAACCTCGAGCCCGTCGATCTCGGGCAACATAATATCGAGTACGACCAAATCAGGCGACTCGTCACGGACGAGTTCGAGCGCCTCTTTGCCATCGAACGCGCGCAGAACCGAGAATCCCTCTCGCTCGAGATAGCTCGAGACGAGCTCTACCAGCGGTCGTTCGTCATCTACCACAAGCACTTTCGCCTGGGCTGACACTCCACCTCCTCAGGCGCGAGAAATTGTGATCGACTGCCGTATTCTTAATCCCGTAACCTGACGACCACTCCCTCATCACCGCGCAGAGTGATTCGATCGGTGACCGATTCCATCTCCCGATCCAGCTTGGTGGTGATCAAGATGGTGCCAGCATCGTACGGCTTACGCAGTTTGAGCTCCTGAGGCTCCGCGCCGAGATTGAGCGCGATCAGCATGCGCGTCCCCTCGTACTCGCGTATGTAGGCGAGCACCGTTCCCGTTGTCCGGACCGGTGCGTAGGAGCCAACACACAATGCATGCTCTGCACGCCGCATGCCAATCAGTCGGTGTTGCAGCGTGAGCATCGACGTCGGATCGACGCGCTGGGCTTCGACGTTGCGCGTCTCGAAGTCGTCGCTCAACGGCAGCCACGGTGTGCCATCCGAAAATCCGGCGTTGTGGCTTGCGTCCCATTGCATTGGAGTTCGCTCCGGATCACGCCCCAAATTGAGCCCCGGAACTCTGTGCTCTTCGGGGTCTTGAATCAGCTCAGTTGGGATCGGGACGTCCGGCATGCCCAACTCGTCTCCATAGTAGAGAGTCGGGGTGCCGCGGAGAGTAAGCAAGAGCATGGCCGCGACACGTGCTTGATCCGGCCCGATGCGAGTGGCGATGCGATGATTATCGTGGTTGCTGAGCACCCAGTCGGGCCAGGCAAATGCCGGCAATCGACCTTCGTAGAAGTCGATCAGCGCAGCGATATGGGTGGCTTCCCACGGCTGCAGCAGCAGGTGGAAATTGTGCGGCATTTGAATGATCTCGCCGCTCTGTCCGTAGTATGCGATCAATCGCTCAATTGGGAGATAGAACTCTCCGATCAACAGCCGGTCATCGAACTCATCTGCCAGAACTCGCATCTCACGAAGGAGGTCCAGCATCTCCGGTTGGTCGGCGTTGAAGACCGGGATAAGCGACAGATACGGAGGAATGTCCGGGGTGTAGTCCGGATTCGGTGGGTTGTCTCGCATCCGGGCATCTTTGACGAGATGCCAGACGGCATCCAGGCGGAACCCATCGACGCCGCGCTCGAGCCAGAAGCGCATCGCGCCGAGCATCTCACGACGAACATCAGGGTTGGCCCAGTTCAGGTCCGGCTGCTCCTTGAAATATTCGTGAAAGTAATACTGGCTGGTCTTCTCGTCCCACTCCCATCCACTTCCCCCGAACCGGCTGAGCCAGTTGTTCGGTGTTCCGCCATCGGGAGCAGGATCGCGCCAGATGTACCAATCTCGTTTGGGATTGTCGCGAGAGGCCCGCGACTCGAGAAACCAGGGATGCTGATCGGACGAGTGATTCGGAACGAAATCGAAGATAACCTTGATATCGCGTTTGTGTGCCGCTGCCAGCAGGTCGTCGAAGTCGTCGAGCGTGCCAAAGATCGGATCGATTCCCTTGTGATCGGTGACGTCATAGCCGAAATCGACCATCGGAGATGGGCTGATCGGGGACAACCAGATTGCGTCGATGCCGAGCCAGTTGAGATAGTCGAGCCTTCTCGTAATCCCATTCAGGTCGCCGATGCCGTCCCCATTGCTGTCCATAAACGAGCGCGGATAAACCTGATAGATGATGCCGCGCTGCCACCACGGATAGTTGTTCGTCATCTCACCCCGTCATTCTAAAGAGCGCGTTCGTGGCTCGTTATGCCGCTACCGTCATGCGGCAAACACGATTCGACCCATATTGGCATGATACCCAATTCGTCAGGTCACGCGATGGGTGATCGTGACGTGCGGCGTCATATCGCACTGATCACGTGGAGCGTGCTTTCTGTTCAGAAAGCGACCAGAGTCCCGGCGACGGAAATCGCGGCGATGATCTGAATGATCGCGAGGATCCGGCTCGAGCGCGGACCGCTGCCGAGTAGCCCGCTTCTACCCTTGAGACGTTCGAATCCGTCGATGGCTGCGATCGCCACAACGAGTGCGCCTAACACGAAATGGAACGTTGCCGCCGAAACCGTGCCACGGTTTACGGCCAGTTGTCCGGCGCCACCCAAAATGCTGAGGCTGACGATCAAGAGCACCCAGTTGCGAAACGCTCGATTCCACCATTGGCGTCGCTCCCAGTGGACAACGGCCTGCCCACGTCTTCTTCGAATGAACCAGGTGACGACCAACCCAAAAGCAAAACCGCCGACATGTGCCGCGAAGGCCACGTCGGATTGCGCGGTCGTGTTTAGAATGTTGATCGAGACGAGGGAGTAGAAGACCTGCATCAGGAACCAGACGCCGATCATAATGACCGCGGCCACTCCGCCTGCCGCCAGGAACGGCCCGAAAATGAGGAGCGATCGGACGATCGAGCGCGGATAAAGCAGGATGTAGGCACCGAGCACGGCCGCGATCGCCCCGCTCGCGCCGACCAATGGCTCGTTTGTGCCCGAGAAGACGACGGCAAAGAGCAGGCTAGCGAAGATTCCGCCGGTGAAATAGAAGACGAGGTAGGTCAGGTGTCCAAGCTGATCCTCGACGTTATCCCCGAAGATCCAAAGAAATAGCATGTTACCTGCAATATGGAGCAGGCCCCCATGCAGGAAGATCGCCGTGACCAAAGTGATGAGGTGATGCCCGCTCCAGAATTGAACGGGCGTGAAGCCCCATTTGTCGACAAACTGATTGAGCTGTGGGTCGGACAGTTGAAGCTCATGGACGAAGACTGCGATGTTGGCCAGGATAATCAGAATAGTAATGAACGGGAAACGGCGCGAGCGAACCTGCGGGTCATCGGCATAAGGGAGCACGGAACCTCCTGCTACCTGGCCACGAACGTGAAGGCGGCACCGCGAGTCCAGCGATGCCGCCTTCAATTGTCAACTGAAGCGGGACAACCCCTGGCCGATAACATCGAGTGTTCGCTCGAGTTCTCCCTCCGAGATGGTCAGCGGCGGCTGGATGCGCAGTACGTTCCCTTCCTGACCGCCCACTCCGATCAGGACGCCTGCTTCGCGGCTGAAGGCCCGGATCGCGCCAGCTTGCTGCTTGGCCGGCGTGCGCTTCTCGCGGTCGGTCACCAGTTCGACCCCGATCATTAACCCGAGTCCGCGAATATCTCCGATCAGGTCGTGCTCGCTCGCCATCTCCTGGAGTTGAGCCATTACTTGATTCCCTTTGGCGGCCGCCTGTAGTGACAGATCTTCTTCCAGCAACACGTCGATGTTGGCCAGCGCCGCGGCACAGGAGACCGGGTTTCCGCCGAAGGTCGAGAGATGCTCGCCCGGCTGAAAGGAGTCGGCGATCTCGGCCCGGGCTGTGGTGGCCGAGAGGGGGAAGCCGTCGGCGATCCCCTTGGCCATGACCAGAATGTCCGGCTCGACACCGAAATGCTCGACCGCGAAAAGCTTACCGGTGCGTCCAAACCCGCTCTGAACTTCATCGGCAATGAAGAGGATGCCGTAGCGATCGAGAACTTCTTTGACCTTGCGGAAATAGGAGAGTGGCGGAACGATGATGCCGCCCTCGCCCATCACCGGCTCAGCGATGAACGCTGCTACCGATCCGGCAGACTGGTATTTCACGGCCCACTCGACCATCTCGGCGCAGCGATCGGCGACGTCTTCCGGATCGTCGCTGCCAAACGGGTTGCGGTACACGTATGGCGCTGGGGCGAAGGAGATCCCCGGCAAATACGGGCCGCCGCGTGTTTTCCGCTGCACATTGCCGGTAATTGAGAGGGTGCCGATCGTCCGCCCGTGGAACGAGTGTGTCAGAGAGATGAACTCCGATTTGCCGGTATACGCCTTCGCCAGCCGCATGGCGGTCTCGATGGCTTCAGCACCGCTGTTGCCGAAGAAGGTCTTCTGTAATGAACCAGGCGTAATCTGGGCCAGTTTCTCGGCCAGATCGGCGACCACTGGTACGTGATAGATATAGGTCCCAGCGTGGACCAGCTTATCCATCTGTGCCTTGGCCGCTTCGATCACTTTCGGGTGTCGATGTCCTGCGTTGGAGACCGCGATTCCGGCAAAGCAGTCGATGTACTCTTTGCCATTGGTGTCCACGACCGTCGCCCCGGCGGCGTGATCGAAGACGATCGGTTCGACGGCAGCCACGAAGCTCGTGGTCACGTAGCGTTGATATTTCTCGATCGTATCCATGGTGATAAGCGCTCCCTTCCAGCCTGTCTGATTACCGGCACGATACCGCGAACGCTGGTTGGGAGCAATGCACCGCAGCATCTACTGCTGGGAAGAACCCACTGGGACGATGTCGTACTTCCGGCCGAGCTCGGCCATCAGTTCCGGAGCAAGCGGCCAGCCGCTGCTCTCGATTGCGGCAGATAGATCCTCGAAGTAGCCTTCGAACCCGCCCGGCGTGATGATTTCCAGGAAGTGGGCTGGCGCATCACCTGGATTGCTGAAGGTGTGCGGCACACCACGCGGGATGTAGACGAATTCTCCCGCTCCTGCCGTTACGACGTCATCGTTGAGCTGAAAACGGACCTCGCCGTCGAGCACAAGGAAGGCTTCGTCCGTCTGACGATGGATGTGAACCGCGGGGCCGGCGAATCCGCCTCCGGCGACGTAATCGACGACCGCCAGAGCGCCGCCGGTCTCGGTAGAGCCCACCTTGATCGTCACGATGTTTCCCGCGGCTCGCATGACTTTTCCCTTGCCGGCCTTTAGGGCCAGTGCTTGCAATTGGGTTACCACGCTGATCGCTCCTTCCCGGACAACCTCATTGCTCGTGTGAGCAACGACGTTCGAACAATTAAACCGACGTGTTCGGAAAACCGAAATTCCTTCAGGCGTCGTGGAATGTTCCAATTCGCCCAGAAAAGATTGACAAATCAAGCGTGCATCGGCAATATCTCGGAGGCACTATTGGCAATTGTTCGGAGAAAGTGACTAAGATGTTCGGAAAACCTGGCCGCCCGCCAGAGGATCGACTCGCGAGGCGGCAAGAAATCTACGAGGCAGTGAGTCCGCTGATCCTGAAGTACGGGGCGAAAGGGTTCTCGATGCGCGAGGCGGCTCGGTCGGCGTGCATCAGTATCGGCGGTCTCTACCATTATTTCCCAACCAAGCGCGATTTACTGCTCCACGGACTGGATTCTCAGTCGCGGGACCATCTCTGTCGAGACTTCCGCGAGGCGATCGAGACGTTCGCAAGCTGGCGACCGGATGACGCAATCTCCGCCTATCTCGAATACTCGCGACGGATGCTCGCCTTCGTTCATCCTTCAGCCCGCGCGGCGCTCGAGCTCGGAGTTGCCGAGCTGCAGATTGGGCTGGACGCGGGCTTTACCAGGAATGTCGAAGAGTTGACCCGGACGCTTCGGCTGGTGGCTCCGCACGTAACGGAACCCGAACTCCAAGCCCTGGGGCGGACGATGCGGCGCATTGCACTTGGAACCATCTTCGACGCGAGTGCAGACCTGGACGAGGTGATGGTCGAGATGCGCGCTTTGATCGACGGTTGCGTCCGTCGTTCTGAATCGAACTGCATTGCCGCGAGCGCCTGAGGTCATCTGGCGGGAGATCAGCATTCAAGCAGAAGCGTGCTGGCCCTCTTCGTGCTACCATATTGCGCGTTACGGGTGTGCGCGACCTGACGAAATCACGTCGAAAGGCCCAAGGCGGTGAGCGAATCGCTCGAAGCGCCGGAAATCGACCCCGATTCTGGTCCGGTATCACTGCTGCATTCTTTGCGTGCCTACCCTGGGTTCCGCACTCTATTCAACAGCACACTGGCGACCAACGGTGCCTTCTGGATGTGGATGATGGCCAGCGGCTGGTTGGCGCTCGATCTCACTGATTCTGCCTTCTTTGTCGGATTGACCGGCTTTCTCGGCGGCTTGCCGATGTTGCTCTTCGCGCTTCCGGCCGGCGTGGTCATTGATCGCTATGATCGTCGCCGCGTACTCGTGCTGGCTCAGGCGGCGGTGGCGACTATCATGGTCGGAGTCGTCGCGCTCTTGTTCCTCGATCGAATGATGCCCTGGCATCTCCTCGTCGCCTCATTTGGGACTGGCACGGCCATGTCATTCGTATTTCCTTCTCGCAATGCGCTGGTGGCGAATCTGGTGCCGGCCAAGGACCTGGCCAATGCGGTCGCGCTTAATTCGGCCGGCCAGAACGCGCCCCGTGTCGTCGGTCCAGCACTAGCCGGCCCGCTTATCGCCGCTCTGGGATTGCCCTTCACCTTTCTCGTGTGTTTACTGGTCCAGATCGTGGCTATTCTCGTAACAACCGGGCTTCCTTCGGCGTTACCGATGGTCTCAAGCGCACGCCGCACCATGTTGGGGAGCATCGGAGATGGGTTGCTCGTGATTCGGAGCAACCGCTTCCTGACCGGTGTCTTTATCCTGGCGGTGGTTCCCACCATGTTCCTGATGCCGTACACCAATCTGATGCCGGTCTTCGCCCGAGACGTCTGGGGTATCGGGTCGGCCGGGCTTGGATTCATGCTGGCGGCTAACGGACTCGGCGGCGTGCTCGGTTCGCTGATGGTAGCCGGGTCGCGCTGGCTCAACAGCCGCCCGGGTGTGCTCGTCTGGACGGCCATCGGATTTGGCCTGCTGATTCTTGCCTTCTCCGTCACTCCATCGGCTGAACCTGCCATCGTGCTGATCTTCTTGGCGGGTCTGGTCAGCGCGGTCTACATGGCGGTCAACAACACGCAGATTCAGCTCAGCGTTGACGATAGCGTCCGTGGACGCGTATTGAGCGTCTATCTGTTCACCTGGGGGTTGCTCCCGCTCGGCGTGCTGCCGGCCGGGATCATTGCCGGCGCATATGGTGCCCCAACGGCGATCTTCACCATGACATCGATCGGGCTGGCGCTGATACTGATTACGGCTATGCGGTTTCCTTCTTTGCGCGGAGTTGGGACCAACGTCGTGCGCACGAGCCCGGACGTGCAGCGCGTCTGATATTTCGCAACGACTACGTCTGCACATGCATGGAGCCTGACAAGAAAATTCACCGTTCACATTTGAGCGGCGTAAACAGGGCTCGGTTGTGGTCGCCGACTTGGCCCGGCACGTCAGTGTGGTAGTTTCTGCATTCTCCGCGATGCCACAGGTAGATTCTCCGGACCCACACCCCAAAGGCCGTCATCAGCACAGGGTCGGGATGCCATTCAGCGCGCCCTAAAAGGTTCTCATCCGAGTCCCCTGATCAGTCAACTCACTGGTGGCTTGCTCGGTGAAGGTGTATTTCGAATACCGCATTATTGTCGCTACGCCAGGCATCACGCGTGGCATCGGCGAGACACCACCACATCCGAGCAAGATCTTTCGTGCCATCAAGTGGATCCGTCAGGAGCGAAGTTGTGCTTTACCCACTCGCACAAATTCCTGATGTTAGCGGACGGACATCTATTTCGGCGTGAAACGTGCGCTTGCCGTATAGACTTGTGCTTTCCAGGTAATCCCGACGTCGATGGTCACGGTGTAGCCAAGTGCTGGCGCGTGCGATGTTCCGCGTGCACGATGCGATTCCGCTCGCGCTCGTCAGGGCAGTGCAGATCGACGATGTGGTCTTGTAGTGCCAGGTTGCGAGCATTGGCAGGCCATAGATTGGCTGGCCGTTACTGGTAATCGTCGCCGTGATCGTCACCTCTGACTGCTGCGACGGAGAGGCATTCGACACGGAGGCCGTTACGACCACGGTTGATATGGGGATAATTGGTGCCGCTATTGTGGGTGCTTGCGCCGGCGTACCTGTTACTGCGATCAAGGTTGGCGAAACGGGCGCTGGCGTGGGACTTGGCACCGGTGACGCAACAGGACCTGCAGTTGGTGTCGCTGTCAGTGCTGGCATGGCCGTGGGGGTCCGGAGGTCGATTCCCGCGCCAATGCCGACTTCCGTTGGGGTGGCAGGGGTACTCGCTGTCGTGTTCTGATCGCTGTCGCCACCGGTGATCGAGATGACTCCACTGGCGATGAACACCACAGAGAAGACAGCCGACGACAGCAGCGCCAGGGTCCAGAGGACGATCGTGAGGGAGTTGCCGGGGATTACAGTAACGCCGAACCGTCGAAAGAATTGTTCCACGAGCGTTTGCTCTCAACGCTGGGAGTCAGGGCTCCCAGTTGGAGACGGAATCGAAGTCGCGCGTGTCTTCCACGAGCATAGACTGTCACCTACAGCGTAACGTGTCGTTGAGAGGTAACCCATCGCACGTTGGTCCTGCCTCGAGCCGCCAAACGTCTCCGCCCACATTCGGCCGATCGCCGTGCTATTCTTCGATGTCTGGCGTTATTGCTCCCCGCGATCCTCCCAGGATCGTGACCGCCCGTCCGAACGGGCCGGATCGGAAGGTCGTGGTCCGTTGAGGCTCCCGTGGTACCTGCACAACCAAGTGCTTCGCGCCGTTCTGGTGGTCGCGGCATTTGCCGGGATCTCGGTCGGGCTTGTCATCCCCTTCCTGACGCTAACTGCTCAAGATCGCGGTGTGTCGCTGGCGGCGATCGGCGTGATGGCGTCGAGCTACCTGGTCGCACAGATGGTGTTGCAGCTTCCGATGGGAACTCTGTCGGATCGGGTTGGCCGTGTTGGACCACTTGCGATCGGTCTCTTCGTTGAGGCACTTGCGACGATTGGGTTCACCTACGCGGATAGCACGCCATCCTTCATTCTTCTGCGAGTCGGTCAGGGAGTCGGCGTTGCCATCCTTTACCCATCGTTTCGCGCGCTCATAGCCGACATCACTCCGGCCGACAAACGTGGGCAGTCCTATGCTGTGGTTGGTGCCGCGTTTAGTGGCGGGATGCTATTCGGTCCACCGATCGGTGGCGTCGTGGCGACACTGGTCGGTATCGACTGGCTCTACATGACCGCTGGGGTGCTGGAGGTTGTGGTCGCAATCGGCACATTCCTTTATATGATGCCGTTAGTGCCCCAACGCCGAGCGGTACACGAAGGGGCCAAGATTCCATTCCGCGAGCTGATATCCCGGCCTCTGGCGGGAGCGTTCATCCTTGGCTTTGCCGCCCAGTTTCAGTTCGGGCTATTCTCTGGCATCTGGAGCATCTTCCTGAAGGATCTGGGAGCCAGCAACTTCCAGATTGGTCTATCGTTCAGCACCTTCTCAGTGACGTTCATGCTCCTGTCACCGCTTAGCGGTCGTTTGGCTGATCACCCTGAGCGCTGGAGACGCCTTTTGTTCGCGAACCTCTTCTTTGGCGGCATAATTGTGCTTTACGGGCTTATCGAGGTCGTACCGTTCATCCTGGCACTCGGCTTGGTCGAAGGTGCGGTTGTCTCCTTCATTCAGCCAGCAACCGACGCCTATCTGGCATCAGTTGCTGATCCGCGGGTGCAGGGGAGAGTGCAGGGCGCCTTCGTCACGATCGGTATGGCAGGTGCCGCGATTAGCGCGCTCCTTGGATCGGTGCTGTACGCAATCGACCCGGTTGTGCCGTTCATCACAGGAGGCGTGGTTGTCGCATTGCTCGCGGTCATCGCGGTCTACTTCATCCGTGAAACAGAGCACAGTATCAAGCTGAGAGAGGTCAGAATGGGCGGGAGATCGGATTTAAGTCGGTCGAACCGGAGTGACGTCTCCAGTGATCCTGCGCTTGCGGCCGCCGGTGATGCTCGCTCGAACGACGCGACCGGCGAGCGTTGAGACTATCGAACGCCGCTAGTTGGGACTACCCGCTGTTTTGCTACGTAACTGAAGCCGCGCTGAGTTTCTATAATGAGGTCCGGTCTTGTCGCTGGTCGGTCGCAAATCTTGGTCGCCTTGGGCGTTCGAAGATCGTGAATGAGGAGCGGAATGACGTTTAACAGTCGCCCTGGGGCGACAACGTTACGAATCCGGATCGATCGCGAGCGATGTATCGGCTCCGAGAATTGTGTGGCGAGCGCTCCGTCGGTTTTTCGTCTCGATGGAGAGAGTAAGGCCGTACTGCTTGATCCGACATCGGTCGATGGAGAAGCGCTGCGCCTGGTCGCCGAGATCTGTCCGACCGAGGCGATCGTTCTCGAAGATGAAGATGGGCATCAGGTCTTCCCATGATGTACGTCTCGTTGACTGCAGGAAATACCATTGGCTTCCTATCCTGATCGGCGATCGCTGCTTTTGGTCGGACGCGACCGCGAACTGGAACTGCTCCGGTCCTCCTTTCAAGTGGCTCTAGATGGTCACCCCTCGCTTGTGCTGGTCAGTGGCGAACCGGGCATTGGCAAGTCCCGACTGATCGAGCAGTTTGCGAGTGATCTCAGTAGTCGTGGCGCGATCGTGTTGAGCGCGCGATGTGACGAGGCTGACCCGCCCTACGCGCCCATTGTTCTGGCCATGCGCGGTCTGGCCCGAACCTCTCCCGATCTGTTGCGATCAGCGCTCGAAGATTCACCGAATCCAGAACTGCGCCGGTTGGTGGCACCTTCCGGATATGGCACCGACTCGTTGCCGACACCACGCGTATCCCTTAGTGGTGCCGAAGAGCGGGCGCGTTTCTTCGATGCCGTCGCGCTCCTGTTGCTTCGTTTGACAGAGACCGGGCCACTCCTCCTCGCGCTCGACGACCTTCACCTGGCTGACGAGCCAACGCTACAACTTCTGCGCCATCTGGTCCGCTCGATACGGTCGGCTCCACTGCTCGTCATCGGGGCCTATCGTGATACCGACCTGAATCCACAGCATGCGTTGGAGTCGATCATCGTCGATCTGTACCGGGAACGGTTAGCGACGAGACTTTCGATGCGTCGGCTTGGACTGGCTGACATGACTGAACTCATTGCCGGTGTCCTGGACGTCGGGATCAGCGAGGTCGATCTGCAGTTATCCCAGATTATCCAGGCTGAGGCTCAGGGCGTTCCATTTTTCGCCGAAGAGCTCATCCTGCATTTGCGCGAAGAAGGAATGCTGCGAAGTGGACCAGCCGGCTGGACACTCGACGAAAACAGAGGAGGGATGATCCCACAGAGCGTGCGGAGCGTTGTCGGCCACCGTCTCTCGAGGCTCGACTCGAACGCGCTCGAAACCCTCGGCATCGCGGCGGTCATTGGGACGGAATTCTCATTCGATCTCCTTTGCGGCGTGATGAGGCGCAGATCTGGGGTTGACGTTGAGAGAGTGCAACGGGATATCGAAGCTGCGCTTGACCGGCGTCTGATTCTCGAGCGTGGCGTTCGCTATGCCGGTGAGCGTGATGCCCCGTATGCATTCGCACACGACCAGATCCGGGATGTTCTGTATTGGAATCTGAGCCAGATTCGGCGTCGACTGCTGCATCAGTTGGTGGCCGAAGCGATGGAGCACGCCGGAGCGGAGCGCGACCCAGGCCAGTTCGCGTTGCTGGCGCAACATTTTGGAGCGGGTGAAGATCTCTCGCGCGCGGCGCACTACTCCCGACTTGCCGGAGAGCGGGCGCTTGATCTCCACGGGTTCGAGGAGGCTGCCCGTCATTTCGGCGAAGCGGTCGATATTCTTGAGACCCGTAATGGCCTGCCAGACGCCCGGTCCACGGCGCTGCAGGCGTATTTCGAAATCCTGAGTCTGCGAGAAACGGCGTTTGACGAGTTGGGCGATCGGGAGCGACAAGAGCACGATCTACGACGCATGAGTGAGATCGCTGAGAGATTGGCTGACGGGACATCGCGACTTTTGGTCGCGATGCGCCTCGCCCGCTTCAACCTGCTAACCGGGAACCATGCTGAAGCACGCCAGTACGCAACCGCCGCAATTCAATGGGCTGAGCATGTGGATGGGGAACAAAACCGTATCGCGGCCCTGGCGCGATACGGTGAAGCATTGGCCGGGCGCCCGATGGGCGAGCCCTCTCGCCTCGAAGGCGAGCACGATGCATTGTTTGACGCGGCCCGAACCTACCGAAAGGCGTTCAACCTGGCTGAAGGTGCGGGCGAAGCATTGTGGCAGGCACGGTTGGCTCAGGAGATCGGTGTCGTCGACTGGGCGCTGACGGCGGGGGATGACCTGGAAGGGAAAGCGGCGGCGCGTGTATGGCTACTCGACGCCCTCGATCGCTGGCGGCTCCTCGATGATCCACGCGGCGAAATCACTGCTCTTATTGCGCTCGCCTATCGCCGAAAATTCGAAGTCGAGGCGGCGGGAGTGCCACAACTAGAGCGTGGATTTGTCGGTTTCCTCGAAGAGATCCGGCGATTGCGCACCGAGGAACGTCACTTGATCCGCGAGAGCCTCAAGCCGCGAACGCAGGCGCTGGCGCTTCTCTCGGTCCACGTTCATTGCCGTGAGTTCGGAATCTATCAGGTCGCGTTAGAACGCGGTCTTGAATCACTCGCCTGGGCTGGTCGCGCCCGTGATGCTCGGATCGAGTTTTACTGTCTTGGCGGATTGAGCGAAACCGAACTCGAGCTTGGCCGCCCGACTCGCGCGCTGGACTATTCCGAGCGAGCGGCTGCAATCGCGTCCGGCGGCCTGGTTCAGGTACCGGCCCAGCGAGCGCAGCAATGGCTGGGATTGGCGTGCGAGGCGGTCGGCGATGTCGAACGAGCAGAGCGCCACCTGAGATCGTTGCTTGCCTCTGCTGAAGCGCGTGGACTCGTAACCGAGATCGCGGAGGGGGCGGTAGTGCTCGCCGAGTTTCTTTCTCGTCGCGAGACACAGCGGAGCGACGACGAGGCCATGGATCTGGCGAGCCGAGCGGTCGACCTTTCAGATGGGTTATCCGGAAGCATCCCGTGGGGTGTTCAGGGTCTGCTGGTGCAATCGTGTATCTACCTTCGGCACGGTGATATTCCGTCCGCCGTAGCCACTGCGACGGCAGCGTCGAGTCGAGTGCAGCAGCGAGAAATCTCGGTACGGCGTCTGAAGATCGCGGTGCCGTTCGCCCGCTATCAGGCACTCGCCGCTGCAGGACACACCGACGAGGCGATCGACGAACTGGCGAGTGCGGCAAACGAGCTTGGTCGGGTTTCAAGCTGGATCGACGACAAGAAGCTGAGGCGCGGCTATCTGGAGGATGTCGATCTGCACCGCGCGATTCACGAAGCAGCACAGCGACGCCGCGTCTGGCCGGTCTCAATCGCGCCCCCGCCAGAAGATGGACTGCTGAATCCACTTACTCGTCGTGAGATGGAGGTGCTGCGTCTGGTGGCTGCTGGCCAGACCAACCGCGATATTGCCGACGGGCTCTTTATTAGTGAGAAGACCGTAGCACGTCATCTAACCAACATCTTCACCAAGATCGCCTGTCAATCCCGCACACAGGCAGCCGCCTACGCCTACCGCCAGGGCATCGCCTGAACACTGCTCGCTTAGCCCATGTGATTCGAATTGAGTTTTCGCACTTGACACAGGCTGACAGCCACCTAGACTGGCGGCACGGACTTCAAGCGATAGTTTGCTCGTCCAGAGACGAACAGAGACGAGATGTGATGACGGTTGAAATCGACGAAACGCGACTGATGAACGATCTCGAGGAGTTGGGCCGAATCGGCCTGAGCCCGCGCGGCGGATTGATGCGAGTGGCCTTCAGTGACGCTGATCGTGAAGGCCGCGAGTGGGTCACGACGACGATGCGTGACCTGATGGACGTGCATGTCGATCAGGCCGGCAACACAATTGGACGTTATCCGGGAAGCGAACCGGGGCTGAAATCGATCGCACTGGGATCGCACACTGACACCGTCCCCGACGGTGGAAAGTATGACGGCGCACTCGGTGTGCTCGCGGCAGTCGCCTGTGTTCGCGCGCTCTCGGAAGAGGGTGTTCGGTTACGGCACCCGGTCGAGGTGATCAACTTCAACTCCGAAGAGGCGGCCGTTGCTGGAGGAACGTTCGGCAGTCGCGCTATGGCCGGTATGTTCGATCCGTCGATCTTTGAGCAGACGACGCCCGATGGACGGCTAATCGCCGATATCGTGAAGGGAGCCGGGATCGAGCCGGAAAGGGTAGTTGAGGCGCGCCGCCCGAAAGGGGATTTGGCGGCTTATCTAGAGTTGCATCCAGAACAAGGTGGTCGTCTCATCGACGCGGGTATCCCGATTGGCGTCGTCGACGGAATCGTCGGTATCCGGCGCTACATGGCCAGTTTTCATGGATATGCTAATCACGCTGGTACGACTCCGATGGAGCAGCGTCGTGACGCGCTGGTCACGGCTGCACCGTTCGTGCTGGCCGTACGCTCAACCGCGATCGTTTACCGGATCGTTGGAACAGTTGGCACCGTTCGTGTTGAGCCAGGAGCATCGAATGTGATTCCGGGTCGAGTCGATCTATCGGTGGAAATCCGCGGGATGGACGAGGGTGTGCTCGATGCCGCCGAGGGAGAACTGCGGAACCTGGCGCAGAGCAGTGGGGCCGACTTTCAGCAAATTTCTGGCAAAGCGGCGGTCGAATCGGACCTCTGGCTGGTCGAGGAGATGGAAGCTGCATGCCGCGAATCTGGTTTGCCGTTCCTCCGTATGAGCAGCGGCGCCGGCCATGACGCGATGTGCATGGAGGCGATTACCAGGGAGGCGATGCTCTTTGTGCCGAGCCGCGGTGGCGTATCGCATTCACCCGATGAGTACACGTCACCGGAGCACTGTGCGGCGGGCGCTAGAGCGTTGCTGGCGGCGTTGCTGCGTATCGACGAACGATTGGATACCTGAGGCGCGGTTCCAGATGTTGAACGAGATCTAAGGGGGTCGTATGCTGCCTGACCTAGTGGTTACTGATTTCGCGGGCACGACCATGCGTGATGATGGCACCGTTCTGGCCGCCTACCGCACCGCGTTGCGAGCGCATGATATCCCGTTCAGCGAGGCGGATTTGGCGGCGCGACGTGGAGCCAGCAAGATAGCCGTCTTTCGCGAGCTCGCTTCCCGGGCTCGCCCTGCCAATCAGGTGGAAGAGATTGCCCAACAGGCATTGGTGCGATTCGGAGACGCGCTGCGCCACGAGTACGAAGCGGGCGACATCCAGGAGATCGAGGGGGCGCGCGACGCGCTGAGTGAGTTGAAGCAGGCGGGTGTCAAGCTTGCATTGACGACAGGGTTCAATCGTGATCTCCTCGACATGCTCGTTGGGCGGCTCGGTTGGACGGACCTCTTCGACATTACGGTAGCGAGCAACGACGTGCCGGCGGGTCGTCCTGCCCCATTTCTCATCTACCGTGCCATGATCGAGCTCGGCGTCGCCGACGTGCGGCAGGTCGCAGTGGTCGGCGATACGCCGCTTGATCTGCAGTCGGGGATGAATGCTCAGGCCGGCTGGGTCGTTGGTGTTCTCAGCGGAGCGCATGAGATCAAGACGCTTGGAGCATCGCCCCATACGCATGTGCTCGGCAGTGTGGCCGACCTGCCGCGCCTGTTCGCGGGATAGCTCCCATGGTCACGAATGATGCGTCATATCTACGGTCCGCGGCTCACACCGCCCTGATGACACGGCCGGATGGCTGCGCCGATTATCACTCTCGACAAACGGTCAGTACCCGCTAGAATAGACCATACGTTCTATGCGTGTGATTCGCGGTCGGGTGTCGGCCGAGAACGCAGTTAGCCAATCAGCTGACATCACGTGTGGCTCAGAAGGGGGATTCATGATCGATCCGTTACGTGAGATGTTCAACTATCACTACTGGGCGACCTTTAAGCTTATCGACCATCTCGCGAACTTGCCACCGGAGCGGCTCAACGACACTGTGCCGGGCACGGCCGGGTCGATTCACGACACGTTGATACACTTGGTCGGTGCGGAACGGCTCTACCTGGCGTTGATGAACGATCAGCCTCGTCCAGCGCCGGACGATCGCCCATTCTCCTTGAGCGAGCTGCGCGACCAGTTCTCGGCACAGACGAAGCGCTGGGAAGAGATCCTCGATCACATTGACGACTACGACCCGACACTGCGGCGCGCGGACCAGGGCGAAGTCGTTCCGCATGTACGCAACTTGCTCATCACACAAACGATTCACCATGGCAACGACCATCGCACACACATCTGTACCATTCTCGGGGCAACCGGTCAGGACGTGCCCGACATCGACGAATGGGCGTACTGGTTCTCGGATGAGCATTAGAGCTACGCTCTGTCCAGCTCAGAAGGGAGTTTCATGATCGGACCCGTTACGTGAGATGTTTCACTACCACTATTGGGCGACCATCACGCTTATCGATCATCTCGCGAACTTGCCTCCGGAGCGGCTCGGAGACGCAGTGCCGGGCACGGCGGGGTCGATCCACGACACGCTCACGCATTTAGTCGCCGCGGACCGACGCTACCTCGAACTCATGATGGGTGTGGGAACACCACGCATGACCCCGGTCGACGGCGCTCAGTCGTTGGAGCAGCTTCGAGAACAATTCTCGGCGCAGACGAATCGCTGGGAAGAGATCCTCGACCACGTCGGGGATTACGATCCAACACTGCCCGGCCGCGAGGACCGGCCGGAGACACCCCACGTGCGTAACCTGCTCATGACCCAGGCGATTCACCATGGCAACGACCATCGAACACACATTTGCACCATCCTCGGGGCGACCGGTCAGGATGTCCCCGACATTGACGAATGGGCCTACTGGTTCTCAGACCAGCACTGAACCATGAAGGATAGACGATCGAGTACCGTATCGTGCGACCTGTCCTAGGGGTGTTGCTTGGGCACCCGGCAAGAGAACCCAGATCGTTTGTGCAATCGAGCGACCGCCACAGGCCGTCGTGATCCAGAAGGGACCGTAGATGCCCGAAACTCTGCGTGAGATGTTCCGCTATCACACGTGGGCGACGCTAACGTTACTCGACTACTGTGCGACTCTGCAGCCCGAACAGCTCAACGACACAACTCCGGGCACAATGGGCACGATTCGCGACACCCTTGCTCACCTGATCTCGGCTGACGCGGGGTATCTTGCGCGCGTGCACCAGGATGTTTCCCGCCGAATCAGCGATGCTCAGAGCTTGTCGTTGGCCGAACTCCGCGCGGCGTTTCTCGACCGGAGTAAGGAATGGGAGTCGGTACTCGATCGTCTTGACGAATTCGATCCCCAGATCGAAGCGCACGACGATTACCCGTACGTGAAACATGCACGCGATTTGTTGCTCGGGCAAGCGATTCACCACGGTAACGATCACCGGACACACATCTGCTCGATCCTCGGCGCTCACGGACTCGAGGTGCCGGAAATCTCAGTCTGGTCGTACTGGATCTCGGTTCAGCACTGAGGGGTCACGATCCCCGAGGTACGTAAGGGCGACGCATGCGTCGCCCTTACGTACACATAATGCTTGGCATTCTCCTCAGTCGTGGTGGAGCTCGGCCCAGTGCGCTTGCTCGTCCTTGGCTTTGGCCAGGAGATCGGGCTCGGTCAGCAAGTCGAGGGCTGTCAGCGCCATTGCCTTTGAGACTTTGATCATCTGGTCGTAGCCAAAATCACTGCCAGACGCGTCGACCACCTGCTGGGAATGGCCTGGAATCGGCTCGTGGCTGATGGCGAAGCTACCGGTGATCGATGGCAGTTTGTAGCTGATGTTGCCAAAGTCGGTCGAGTGCATGCCACGCTTTGGCTCGGCGTTGATCTCGATCCCCATCTCGCGCATGTTGTCGGTGTAGCGTTGGCCGATCTGGTAGCTCGGTCGCATATCGTAATGCAGTTCGGCCTCGGTGATTTTATAGTCGCAGCCGGTCATGAGTGCCGCGCCCTCGGCGATATTTCGAACTTTTCCCATGACCTCTTTGACATAAGCCACCGTTGGTGCGCGTACCAACATCTGCGCTCGCGTGTACTTCGGTACGACGTTCGCGGCCTCGCCACCGTGGGTGATGATGCCGTGGAGGCGAGTCTCCATGATGACGTGCTGGCGTAGCGCGTCGACGCCCTTGAAGAACTCGATAACTGCATTGAGAGCGTTGACGCCGTTGTAGGGATCGGCGCCGGCGTGGGCTGGCTTGCCGAAATACTCTAGCGCGAAGCCTTGAACCGCGAGGCAAGTACCACCTGGGTAGTCGGTGGCGGCACCGCTCTGGTCTCCGGCGTGATGGATCATGAGGGCGGCATCGACATCGTCAAAGATTCCGGCTCGTTCCAGCAGGATCTTGCCGGCGCCGCCTTCTTCAGCCGGTGTTCCGATCACCTCGAACATGCCTGGTAGTTCGTCCATGACCGATGCCATCCCGATCGCCGCCGCTAACCCCGCAGCACCGATGAGGTTGTGCCCGCAGCCGTGTCCAATGCCCGCCAACGCGTCATACTCGGCCAGCACCGCCACGACCGGTCCTTCTTTGCGTCCGTGTTTTGAGGCGCGAAAGGCGGTCTCTATCCCTCCGACCGGCTTCTCGACCTCGTATCCGTGATCGCGAATGTTGGAAGCCAGGAGTTGTGAGGCCATGACCTCTTCATAACCGAGTTCTGGATTCACGCGAATCGTCTCGGAGATCTCGAGGATCCTGTCTCGATTGGCGTCGATCGCGTCGATAATACGTTGCCGCAGTTCTTCCCGTTCTGCCATTTGCTGCCTCCCTGGTGTTCGTGCGCGCGTATGGTCGTCATCTGGCGGCACGATAGCACCGTTAGGTTGGCCGCGCCAGTTAGCCTCCGGCTTCACCATCGCGAGTTCGATGCATCGTGGGCAACGCCATTCTTAGGTAAATGCTTCGCGATTGACGACCGATTCTGGAACTCCGCCCTTTAGCGCCTCACGAACCGTTTCGGCGGCAATGCGCTGGCGATCATCGACCGAGTCCTCGGAATACCAGGCGTTGTGCGGGGTGACGATGACGTTCGGGAAGCTTACGAGTTTGCTCAGCATGTCGGCCGGAGGTGGTTCGATTTCAACAACGTCCAGCGCCGCGCCGGCGATGCGGTTCTCGCCTAACGCGTCAACGAGGGAGGCGAAATCGACGCACTTTCCACGAGCACAGTTGATGAGATAGGCACTTGGCTTCATGCGGGAAAGCTCGGGAGTCTTGATCATCTTGAAGGTCTCGTGGGTAAGGGGTGTGTGGAGCGTGACATAATCAGACTCTCGCAGCAGATCGTCCAGTGGAACCAGTGGCACGTCAAGTCCGGCGGCGGTTTCCTTCGAGACATAGGGATCGGTGGCGATCACGTTGAGACCGAGACCTTGTGCCTTCCAGGCGACTGTCTTTCCGATTCGGCCCAGCCCGATGATGCCAAGCGTCTGACCGCGAATTCGGCGAATCGGCGTAAACGGGCGGTGCGTCCAGGCGCTACGGACATCACCATCGGCTGCTGCGGCTCGCATCGAGTCGACCTGTGGGATCAATCGTCGGGTCAAAGCGAAGAGGAGCATGAGCGTGTGGTCGGCAACTTCGTCGTTGCCGTAGCCGGGTGTGTTCGCGACCATGATCTTGCGCTCGGTCGCCGCCTCGACATCGATCATGTCGTAGCCGGCCGCATAGGTGCAGATGATTTTGCAGCGTTCGAGTGAGTTGATCAGTTCGCGTGTTACGCCCAGCTTTCGAAAGAGGACTGCGTCGGCTGTGCGCAAAGCTTCGTCTATCTCGGCATCACTGAAGTCGCGCGTATCGACGATCTCGACGCCGATCGGCTCGAGGATCTGTCGTTCGATCTCGATGCCTTCCATGAATTGCCCGACGATAACGACCCGTTGGACCATGTTCGCTCTTCCTCACACTTTCTTATGCCGTACAACCGATGGAGTCGTGGGCAAGTATAGCGCCGCCTCTGGACGGTCAAGGCATCACGTTGACTGCTAGCCGCGTCGACTCGCTCGTGCGACAATCGAGGCCCGGCACCCGGCGCCTTTTAAATCGGTCCTGTTGCACGTCACCGCGCATTCCGATGGCGCCAGTTGGGGAAACGGAACAGGAATCTCGCGATCTTCAGCTTTTTGACGAAAGGATGCAGGCATGGCGGCGGAATTCGATTTGATCGTCAGCGGTGGCACGGTGGTCGACCCGAGTCAGAACGTGCACGGTTTGCACGACGTCGCCGTCAAGGGTGGCCGCATCGTTGGGATCGGCGCGTTCGAGCCGTCCATGGCTGCAGCGGTCCTCGACGCTCGGGGACTGGTCGTGACGCCGGGAATCGTCGATATGCACGTCCACGTCTACGAGGGTGTGTCGCATTACGGAGTGGACGCGGATGCGAACTGCGTCCACAAGGGGGTCACGACGGTTCTCGATGCCGGATCATCCGGCGCTCAGACCTTTCCCGGCTTTCGTGAGTACGTCATCGATCGGGTGCGAACCCGTGTCTTTGCCCTGATGAATATCTCCGCCTCCGGCATGATCAGCGACATCGTTGGTGAGTTGGAGGATCTGCGCTGGGCTGATCCCGTCGAAACCTTGAAGATGCTCGAGCGGCATCGAGACGTGGTTCTTGGTGTTAAGGTGCGTCTTGAAAAGCGCATGGCGGGTCAGAACGCGATCGCGGCGCTGAAGATGGCGCGGGAGGTGGCAGATGCCGCCAGGGTTCCGATCATGGTGCACATCGGCGGCACGGTGAATCCGCTAACCGACTTCCTGCCTCTGCTCCGCTCGGGCGACGTCATGACCCACTGCTTCCACGCCAAGACCTACGGCGTTCTGGATGGTGACGGGGTTGTCGTGCCTGAAGTTCGGGCGGCCGTCGAGCGAGGCGTCATGCTCGACATCGGGCATGGGCGAGGCGGATTTTCCTTCGAGGTCTGCCGCAAAGCGATCGGTCAGGGACTCAACCCGAGCACCATCAGCAGCGACATTCACACTCACAACATCCACGGACCGGTCTACGATATGGCGACGACCATGTCCAAGTTCCTCCATCTCGGCTTCTCTCTGGATGATGTCGTGCGCATGACCAGCGTCGATCCGGCGCAAGCCATGGGAATGCCGGAGGGAATCGGGACGTTGCGAGATGGCGCGCCAGCCGATGTGAGTCTCTTCGAGCTACGCCATGGCGAGTTCGATTTCGTCGATGCGCTCGACGCCCACGAGGCCGCCGAGCGACGACTCATTCCGTACGCGGTGGTTCGCGACGGCCAGACGCATGCGGCAATCGTCGACTACGCCTAGCGCTGGGTATCGAGCCAGCTCAGGGGGACGTTGTGACTGATCCTCGAGACGAAGCGGCTGCAAAGCTCGACGAGATCGCCGGGGAACTGGAGCGAGCGGCGCAGCACTGTCGAGTCGCCGCACAACATTACCGTGACCGTCACATCCCCCGGGCTGCCGCACACGCCTGGGCAGCGCACGGACACATTCATCACAGTTCCGATGTGCTCGACCGACTTTCCGAGCTCCATGCCGGCAAATCAGTGCCGCTAACGGAATGAAATCGTGGTGGCACGGAGCGTGACGTGGCTAGTCAATGTATCGGCAGCGGAACATGAACCACGACCACCCCGCGCTCAACCGTCACTGGATAGGTCGGGATCGAGGGATCCTCGTCGTCCGCAGACTCGACCGTGACCTCGTACGCGCGGGCCCGTACCTTATGTGGGTTGAAGATAGACCGCCCGGACGAGATCTCGAATTCCCATCCGTGCCATGGACATTTTATGATCTCACCTTCACGAGCATATTCCCGCTCATACGTTTTCTTAGAGATGTTTGTGCCAATGACTCGCCCGCGGCAGAGAGGTGCACCTTGATGCGGGCAACTGCTGCGAAGTGCGTAATAGGTTCCTTTGACGTTAAACACACCGATTTCGGCACCGTCCACATCGACCAACCGTGACGATCCGGGTGGAAAATCGCGAACCCTCCCAACGACAATGTGTTTGACCTCCACGCCGTCTCCCGTCCTCCCGTGTGGTGTCGCTAAAGTTCATACACCTATTAGCTTGCGATCATATCCTCGGTATCTGGCAGCATCGAGATGTTCGATCCGGCCGCATTTCGAGCTAGAAGAAGAGCGGCACGGTCGTTGTGCCGTCCCGCCGTGGCGCGAGCTGCTTCATCGTTGATCAGCCGGTAACTTGCTACGATAATTGCGCCATAGCCGGTTCAGAGTGTTGTCGTTCCGGAAGCTGGAATATCTCGCGCGCGTTCTCAGAATAGACTCTCCGGTGCAACTTCTCCGGAAGCGGAGGCAGCGATTGTTCTGGGGAGTCGAAATCGAAGTGTGGGTAATCCGACGCAAACATCAGCGTCTGTTCTGCCCTGGCCCATTCGAACACCGTAAGCAAGCGTCGTTGAGGCTCCGGTGACTCCATAGGCTGGGTCGTAAAGCGACAATGTTCAAAGACGTATTCGCTGGGAGCTCGCTTGACCCAGGGAGTCTCATTCCCCAGCGCCTTCCAGTCGGCGTCCATATGCCACAGGAAAGTCGGCAACCAAATGTAGCCTCCCTCGACGAAGACGACCCTGAGGCTTGGATAGCGTTCGAAGAGCCCTTCGAAAATCATGCTGGCCAGGTGCTCCATGTAGCCCAGCGGACGGCCCTGTCGCTTCTCGATGTAATAGGACGCGGCGCCATTCATGCCGGCACCCTCGTTGCCAGTGTGAATCACGAGCGGCAGATTATGCGCGACGCACGCCTCATACAATGGATCGTAGAATCGCTTTCCGTACAGTACGCGAGTCCCGTTTGGCACCAGCACGCCGACGATATCGGACCGATCTCCGATGCGATCCACTTCCTTTGCGGCGAGTTTTGGCTCCTGGCTCGGAACGATCGCAGCTCCGCGAAGTCGTGGCTCTTTTTCCAACCAGTGCTCGATCATCCAGTCGTTATAGGCGCTCGACAGCGCAGCAGCATAGTCCACATCGGGAAGGGCGGGAATCGGACGATACTCCTGACCGAGCAGGATGCCGTATTCGACGTTGTTTGGATCAAGGTGCTGGATCCTCATCAAGTCGACGTCAGACCCGGCAGGTCCGCCGCCTTCAGGCCAGGAGTCGGATCGATAGCCCCGATCTCCCCCGTTCGGGTATCCGGCCCGCTGGCTCAGGCCGGTTGTATACAGCTTGATACGCTCCTGATATACGCGCGGAAGGTATGGAAAAAGATCCTCAGGTTTCCTCGTTCGCTGGTGGATATCGCAGTCAATGATAGGCTGGCCATTGTGGATAGACATGTGGTGCTTCCTTCCTATCAGATCTCAGCCAAGGACGCTCGAGAGAAGATCGCGAGTTCTTGATGAATTTGCGGTACCCAGTTTTCCTGGTCGCCGGTCTATAGCCGGGAGCCCGACTAAATCCGCAGAAATCCCGGCCGCGCCCAATGGTCAGTTAAGACGAAGAGATCACGCATCAAGTCGCCATTCGTGCGTGATTCGACTCCACGGCTCCTTAATCCCTGGAATGAGAATTTCAATGCCTGGCTGTTCGTCGCCGAATGATAGCGTCATGCTTCACGTGTTTGTTGCACCAGTCTAGGTACCGATTCTGAGCCTGTCAACACGCACGGTTGTCACCACAACGGGAGATGGTCCCGGAAGCAACGGTCGTTCCACACGCGTCACCGGCGTTCGAATACATGGTATGGTGGAGACGATCATCACAGCGGTCCGCGCTCAATCGACCACGATTTTCAGCGAACTCGATCGCTTCACACTTTGATCCGGACTGCCGTCGAACTGCGCACGTTCTCGCCAACATCATCTCCGATCCGCGTTCTCCAAGGCAATTCGTATATAAGTGATATGTCTTCTTGACACCCCAGAATCGGCTTGCTAGTCTGTACAAAGTCGCAGATTCCCGTGTTTCTACGCAAAAACATTTAGTGCTGCGCCAAAGTGAGGGACGTAGGCTAGGTGGACTTTTCTCCTATTCAGTCTTGTTGCCCATCGCTTTGGTCGGCTAAAGATGGTCGCCAAACGTGCAGTGAGGGTGAATATGGAAACCCCGGAGGTGGGAGATGTCTTTCTCGCTGTCTCGCCGAAAATTACTCATTGCGTCAATGGCGATTCCGGTAGTTGGTTTGCTGGATGCCTGCGGAGGGAGTTCGTCGTCGACTTCCACCACCGCACCCGCTGCGAGCACCGCGACATCGGCCGCGACTTCCGCGACGACCCCAACGCCAATCCAGTCTTCCGGCGTGGCGCCTGCGAAGTCGACCGAGGTCGCGTCGCCGACGAGCACCGCAGCCAGCAGCGGTACGGTCGCCGATGTTGATTTCATCGTGGTCGACGGTACCGAGACGAGCAGCCTTGACCCGTGCGTCGGAACGGCTTACCAATATGCCGTCAACGCCATATACAACAAGCTTGTGGTGTGGAATGCGAAGATGGACGTTGAGCCGTCCCTGGCGACATCCTGGAGTGTCAGCGACGACCACACCGAATGGACTTTCAAGCTTCGCCCGAACGTAAAGTTCCACGATGGAACGCCATTCAATTCGGCGGCGGTGAAGGCAACTATCGATCACATTCTTGATCCGAATACCAAAGCGAACCGTCGAGCGAACTACGCCCTGATCAAGGACGTTAAGACCCAGACGATCTGACCGCCGTCTTTGTCACCGATCCACCGACGCCAGACTTTCCCTTCCTGATGGCCGATGGATCGGCGAACATCATCAGTCCGACGGCATTGCAGAAATATGGAGCGACCGACTTTGGTCGGCATCCGGTCGGAACCGGACCGTTCATATTTGAAGAATGGGTACCGAACGACCACATCTCCGCCACGGTCAATCCCGATTACTGGGGACAGAAGCCGCTGGTGAAGCGTTTCGTCTACAAACCAGTTCCCGATGCCGCGACACGCGTTATTGTTCTCAAAAGCGGTCAGGCTGATGTCGTCTTCGGGTTACCGCCGGCGGACATACCAGATCTTCAGAAAAACACGAAACTCAAGATCGTCAACGACCCTGGCATCACGATCGTGCAAATGCAGCTCAAGCAGGTAAAGCCGCCGTTCAGTGACGTTCGGGTCCGCCAGGCCGTCAACATGGCCGTGGATAAAGACTCGATTATCAAGAACATCATGCAGGGTCTCGCTGCACCGCTCAAGACGCCCGACAACCCAGGATTGTGGGGAGCATTCGAGTTTGACCCGCTTCCATATGACCCGGTTAAAGCGAAGTCCCTGTTGTCCGACGCTGGGTACCCGAACGGTTTCGAAGTGACGATCTCCTACACGAGTGGCCGCTGGCCAGGTGACGACCAGACCGTTGAGGCGGTTCAGAGCTACTGGGGTGAGGTCGGAATCAAGGCGACGATCAAGAAAGGTGATCAGGCAACGTTCGTGGCCGATCTCACCAAGGACCCGGCTGAAAACCCGACACTGGTCGTGATGCCGCAGCGCACGAGTTACTATACGGACTATCAGATTTTCCGGCTGTATCAGTCGGGCGCGGCTAACGCGAACGCGGCGCAGAGGTCCGGCTATAGTAATCCTGAGGTCGACAAACTCATCGCCCAGGAACGGAGCGAATTCGATCCACAAAAACGCCTTCAAATCTTCCAGCAAGTGGAGAAGCTGATTTGGGACGACACGCCGTTTTTGTATCTCTTCAGCCGTAACAACGTTTATGGTCAGAGTACCGGCGTTTCCGGGTTCACCGTCCTGCCCTCCGGAGACATGACGCCAGACGCGCTGCAGAAAGGCTAGTCTGGTTTGCCGGGGGAACATGGTTCACGCGACGAAGATGTCTTCAGGGGCGGCGATCAACACGTTTACGGCGGGGTATTCGTGCCACGGCAAGTGACTCTGAGGGTCGTGCTCGCTCGAATGCGCTGACGGACAGCGCTGAAGACGTGAAACTTGAAGTGAGAGTGGCGGCGGCCCGACAGTGTCGCGAATGGTTGTAAGACCGTCGCGTGTTGCGGTCGCCGCGCTCAACGATCCCTCCGTTGCGGGTTTCTACCGCGCGGATTCGCATTCCAGGGAAGCGTGTATTCGTCGAACTATGTCAGGATGCCAAGAACCCAGATAATTTCTGCGTGCTTCGGTTCTCAGAACCGCGTGATTCTATGAGGAAGTAATGGCTCTCTACATCACTAAGCGGCTACTGTCGCTCATCCCAGTGATTCTCGGCGTGTCGTTGATTATTTTCGGAATCATGAAGCTCATTCCCGGCGATGCGGCGCAGGTTATCGTCGGTACGGGAGGTACCGCGGCCGACGTTGAGAATATGCGTCAAGTGCTGGGACTCAACAAGCCAATCTATGTTCAATACTGGTACTTCGTTTCACGAGCTGTGACCGGAGATTTCGGTAATTCGACGCAAACCGGACGACCAGCTCTGAAAGAATTTGCCAGTCGCGTCCGACCAACGGCGGAGTTGGCAGGAGCCGCCCTTCTGATCGCTATCGTGTTCGGAATGCTGACCGGCATTATCTCAGCGGTTCTGCAATACAGTGTCTGGGATTACCTCGTCACATTGGCGTCTCTTATCGGCGTCTCGGTGCCAATCTTCTGGTTCGGTCTGATGCTGATGCTCCTATTTTCAGTCTGGCTTGGGTGGCTTCCGGCGACGGGCTCCGGCTCGTTGTCACGTCTCGTCATGCCAGCGTTGACGCTTGGCTCGGCCTCGACCGCGATTATCGCGCGGCAGATGCGCTCTGGATTGCTCGAGGTGCTGCGCCAGGACTTTGTGCGGACGGCGCGAGCGAAAGGGCTAAAGGAATGGGTCGTGATTTCTCGCCATGCGGTGAGAAATGCGCTGATCCCAACGGTCACCGTTGTTGGTCTGCAGTTTGGCTACCTGCTCGGTGGATCGGTGCTTACTGAGACGGTCTTTGCTCGACCGGGCGTTGGATCGTTCTTGGTTAACTCCATCCAGGCACGAGACATTCCGGTGGTGCAATCGACCATCATGATGCTGGCCATCGCGTTCTTGCTGGTGAATCTGCTCGTCGATCTGCTCTATGCCGTACTGGATCCTCGGATCCGTTACTAATGCGATTCTCGGATGAGCGAGATGAGGGGAATTGATGGGCGAGGAACGCGACATTAAGCAGGAGGAGCTTCACGCGAGCTCTCGCGGGGACACCGTGATCAATCCAAGCCGTGGTTCCGACTCGATGTTTGCCACGGTCAAGTCCCGTGATCGGCTGTTTCGCCGATTTCGTCGGAGTTGGACCGGGATGGCGGGATTGATCATCATTAGTTTGTTTCTGACAATGGCGGTTCTTTCGCCGTTGATCGCTCCGTACAACGCCACAAAAATCTCACTGGCAAACTCGCTCCAATCGCCATCACTGAAGCACCTGCTGGGAACCGATGAACTCGGTCGAGACATGCTGAGCCGATTGCTGCTCGGTTCCCGGCTCACGCTGCTGATCACGGTCGGGGCTGTCCTGATCGCACTTGTGGTCGGCACAACCCTGGGTGTGGTGGCCGGATTTCGTGGTGGGTGGACCGACATTATCATCATGCGCGGTATCGACATGCTCCTCGCGATGCCAACCTTCCTGCTTGCCATCGCGATCGTAGCGGCGCTCGGACCCGGTACAGTCAACGTGATCATTGCCGTGGGCGTCGCATCCGTATCAGCCTTTGCCCGCATCGCTCATGGCTCTGCCCTATCGGTGAAGGAAGAGGTTTATGTCCTATCCGCCCGATCATTGGGTGCGCGAGATTCACACATCATGGTGCGACACATGCTTCCAAACGTATTTCCTCCGCTGCTGGTCCAGACGACGCTTCGACTCGCGACCGCTATTCTGACTGCCTCGGGACTGAGTTTTCTTGGGCTGGGACCACAGCCTCCGACCCCCGAGTGGGGCGCGATGCTCAACTCTGGACGAACGTATCTGACCAGCCACCCGCAGCTCACCATCATTCCAGGGCTGGCAATTCTATTCGTCGCGATTGCGTTCAATCTATTTGGAGATGGGCTCCGTGACACTCTCGATCCTCGGTTGATGTCGTGAGGAGCCGCGAAGGATCTTTCTGACTTAAGATGGGCTGGACGCTGTTCGTTTTGTGAACGAGATCTGAAGACTTAATGACTGCGGGTGCAGTTCGAGGGGATCGAAGTGTCACGTAGAGGGGAAGGTCAATATGTCCGAGAAGGTTCGAACCGCGGAGATGTCGTGGCGTGAAGTTGATCAGGCGATCAAGAACGGCGCCGCGGCGCTGGTTTCGATGGGTTCGACCGAAGAGCATGGCCCGCATGCTCCGACCGGAGACTATATGATCGCCGAAAAGATCACGGAACGAGTGGCGCAGATCACGGGTGATGTGATGACGCCAACCATCCCGTTCAGCTATTCTGAGTACTTCCGACACTATCCAGGGACCGTAACCGTCCGCCCGGAGACCCTCACCATGATTGTGCAGGACACCGTCTATTGCCTGCTCGATCAGGGGTTCCGCCACGTGATTCTCTTCAATGGGCACAAAGGGAACGAGCCGATCCTGATGACCCTCATTCGTCAGATTCGACGCGAGCGTGGAGTCTTGGTTCCTATTGTGGCGCCGATCGGTTTTGGCCTGACCCCGGCGATGCAGCGCGAACTCTATGGTGACAACCCGATCGGCCATGGAGCTGAGCCGATTGGCTCCATGGTCAGCTATCTTCGTCCCGACCTCATTAATCTCGACCGCGCCGAAGAGGGGGAGTCGAAGGACTATTTTGGGTTGCCAATCAACGGTCTAAATAGCGTCATGTTTGAGGGTCGAGCCGTGAATTTTGCAATCAACATGGAAGAAGTGACTCCACCGTCCGGGAGTCTCTCCGATCCAAGATTGGCGTCTCACGAGCGAGGGCGTCGGATCGTAGAAAACTCGATTGAAGGACTAGCTTCGTTCGTGACGTGGTTCAAGTCAATCGATCCGACAGTGGAGCCGTAGAGGGTCAGTCTGGAAGGCCAAACCACGGTTTTGGGCAGGGTGGGAGCCTCTGCCCGTTTGGGCGTACCCTGTCACAACCGGCAGTTATGAGATCTGCCCCGAAACCTGTGGCCAGATTCGGCCAACACGGGGGTTCGCCTCGACAGATCGTTACGAAGCGGTTGCCTGGTAGCTCACACTCAGGTTCGGCTTGGTATTGATCGTCTGGAAAACGACGCAATAGCGTTCGGTCAGTTCCACCAACTTGGCGATCTGCTCGTCGGTTGCGTCGATGTCAAGCTCGAAGTGCAGGCGAATGTCCCGGAAGCCGACCGGCACCGATCGGTCGACCCCGAGCGTCCCGCGAAAATCGAGATCCCCTTCGGCGGTGACCGCGCCATGAGCGAGCGGCAGGCTCATGGCCGTAGCCACAGATGCCATGGTCACACCGGCACAGGCCACCAACGCTTCGAGCAGCATGTCGCCGGAGCAGAGGAGGCTGCCGTCACCTCCGGTCGCCGGGTGAAGCCCGGAGTCGATCCGATCGTCGCGTGTTTCGACGCGACAGGCGATGCGCTCAAGATCAAGCGTGCCGCGAGCGGTCATCGTGACCAGAGCCGCCTCGGGCTCCTCACGGTAGCGGGCTTTGATTGGGGCCTGAAGTGCGCGAAGTTCGGCCGACTGCATGGACGCGCCTTTCACTCTGAGTAGGTTGCCGCACTGGATTTGTCATCCCGAGGCCACAGCCGAGGGATCTCTCAATGCTATGTCGAATCGAAACGAGGAGATTCTTCGCTGTCGCTCTGAATGACAAATTCACGTTGGTCGCCTACTGAGTCTGATTTCAACATGACTCACAGGATAGGGTGCGTTCCATCGACAATCAAGCCGATCGATCGACGTTAGGATTGGAATGAGTAAGCGGGCGTGCTGTCGACGCTTATTCTTATCGCGTCCATTATTTGCCCGGCGCGCGATACGGCCATCAAATGGCCCTCTCCGGCCCAGAAGGTGGCGGCGCAGCGAGGCAGTGCCGCGGCAATGGCACGTCCGAAGAGCGGCGGCACCGTGATGTCGGCTTCTCCATGCCAGACGTGCACGAACGTCTTGATGTCCTGCAGGCGGAAACCCCACGGTCGGGTGTAGAGCATGATGTCCCAGGTGACGCCAATGGAACCCTGTTTGATCGCTTCCGCGGCATCGTGCAGCACGGCCCTGGCGACCTTCGGCTGGTCGAGCAGCACACCATCGGCTGGGGCCATCATGTTCTTCATCCGCTCCAGCGCCCCTTTGCGTTCTGGATCGAACTCGCGAACCAGTAGTGGTGCTGCAATACGGCAGGCGAGACCTGGCGCCCGACGAGCCATCGCGATCAGTATGCGATGTGATCGCGGTAGCTTGAGCTCTTCCTGCCAGGCAGGAACGTCAACTGGTCCCATGCCGCTGATGATGCCCGCGAAGTTGAGACGCTCGGGTATCAGGTTGGCACAGGCCGCAACGTAGGCGGAGCCGCCTGAGTTGCCGACGACGCCGAAGCGGTCGAATCCGAGTCCATCGGCCAACTCTTTCACATCGGCCGGCCAGTCGAGAAAGGTGCGGTTTCGCTGAAACGTTGACAATCCAATGCCAGGCCGGTCGACGCCGATGACGCGCACGCCGTGACGCGAAGCTTGGCTGGCGATAACGCCCGCGCCACACCGCGAACCTGGAATGCCATGGAACAGGAAGACCGGATCACCGGTCGAATCGCCGAATTCGCGATAGCCGAGGGATCTTCCGTCCCTCAGACGAAACACGTGGTCGTCTTGATCAGCAATTGTCATTGTGTCTGTCTCTCATTGTTGTGCTCGTGCGTCGTATATTTCAACGTGTGGTCTCGCAGAACGGTGACCAACGATTCGACAACGTGACAGAGAGTCAGTCGCCGACATTCAAGTATACATAATCACTACCTATGATGTCTTGACCAGGAAGCGTCGGCCAGCTAAAAAGAAATCTTTCGTGTTCACGCAAATGAGATAGAGGTGCGGTAGTGTCGCTACGAGCGCAGGAGTTGGCACAGAACTTTGAGCGTGCGAACAACGAATTCATTGCGTTCGTTGTTCGGCTTTCGGATGACGAGTGGAGACGAATGTGCCCAAACGAGCGGCGAACCGTCGCGGCATTGGCACATCATGTGGCCGGCGGTTACCTCTTTGAGATTCGCTCCTTCAAAGGACTTGCCGACGGTCAACCGCTTCCAACGGTCACGAAGGAGTACATCGATCGCGTCAATGCTGAAGCCGGTGCACGAGACGGCGAAGCAAGCCGGGATCAGACCCTCGCAATGCTTCGGCGAAACGGTAGGACGGCAGCGGACTTTGTGCGTGGACTCAGTGATGAACAGTTGCAGCGCGTGGGAGCCTACGTTGACTGGATACCGCCGATGAGTGTTGACCAGTGGATTGAGAACGTCTTGCTCGGCCACATTCGCGGGCATATGGCGAGTATGCAAGCCGTCGTCGAGAAGAAGCCGACGGCACCTATCGATTGACGATGTTATTTCGAAATTGATGCAGGTAAAGGGAAAAGCATTGCACATGAACATCGACTACGATGCCCTGATTATTGGTGGTCGAGCCGCTGGTGGTAGCCTTGCCGTGCTGCTCGCTCAGCGAGGATACCGCGTGATGGCGGTCGATCGGGACCGCTTCCCAAGTGACACGATGTCGACACACTACATGCACTCGCTCGTCGTCCCCTTGCTGGACAAACTCGGCGTGCTGGCCGACCTGGACGCCGCTGGTTTCCGGCATATGACGCGCTGCCGCATCTACCTGGACGATTGCGTTTTCGAAGGTCCGATGGAGCCGAGCGGCCTGGGTTTCGCCTTGGCTCCGCGCCGTGATGTTCTCGACGAACTGCTCATTCAGCGTGCGGTTGAACATGGCGCCGAGTTCGCACAACGAACCCGGGCCGAACGGCTGATTTACGAGGATGGTCGAGTCGTTGGAGCCGAACTACGGGATTCGGACGGCGAGCGACGCGAGGTCCGGGCCCGCGTCGTGGTCGGCGCTGACGGTAAGTTTTCTTCTGTCGCCAAGTGGGTCGGAGCCGAGTCGTATAACGAGGTCACTGCCCTCAGACCTCTCTACTACGGGCACTTTCGCGGTATCGAGCCGTTGCCGGAACCGGCCGTCGAGTTGTTCTACGGCGGGAATCGGATGGGCCTGCTCTTTCCGATGCGGCCTGGCGAGGACTGTCTGGCACTCGAGTTGCAGCCGGAGGATTTCGAGCGGTTTCGTGTGGATCCCACCGGCGAGTTCAACGCGTTTGTCGACGGTCTCTACGGAATGCGTGGGCGGATGCGGCATGCGACACTCGACGGCAACCTTATTGGCGTCAAAGGCATCGACAACTACTTGCGCAAACCGTTCGGACCTGGCTGGGCGCTGACCGGAGACGCCAGCTACTTGAAAGATCCAAGCACCGGTACCGGAATTGGAGACGCGCTACAACAGGCATTCTGGCTTGCCGACGCGCTCGACGACTATTTCCGGGGGGCAGATTGGGATGCGCGGTTGAGTGAGTTTCAACAGATGCGCGATCAAACGGTGATGCCGATGCTCCAGAGCACGATCAGCTACACGAAGATGCGGGATCCGAATCCCGAGACGATTGCGTTGCTCAGGGCTGGTTTCTCTGCGCCGGGACCGGCGCGGGTTCTGGCATATGCGCTACCGCAGGCGATGAGTCAGATCCTGCCTCCACCGTTGATGGCTCGGGTCCAGCAGATTTCAGAGACGCTTCGCGCGCAGAGAGAGCCTGCGGACGTCAAGCCCGTTCAAACCGACTAATGCCTGCCCTGTGGTTAGAGCCGGTAAACGACCTGCGGCTCCGAGAGGGTTAGCTCTTCGCCGTCAACGATCGCG
>CAWAVM010000018.1:0-76280 GCA_963785465.1 uncultured Chloroflexia bacterium
ATTGATGTCGACCTCGTTCAGTTCCTGCCGCGTGCGGCTCCAGAACGTCGACAAATCACGATTCACCGCATCCGCTCCCTTCGATCACCGTGGACAACACGGTCGAGCTGCCGGCTTTTATGGAAGTGTCTCTAGCTGGTCGTCGATGCCTGGCATTATCACGCTGAGATCGGTGCGCTATGCGGCGCTACCGGGGAAAATGGCGCGGCTATGCACATGAAGGCGACTGCCCGTTAACCCCTGTACGGACGCGGATATTCGCTCTGGAGACTCAAACCAGACGCCGATTGCGATAACGGAGTACTTCGCATACCGATCAGCGCAACCGGATACTCCGCGTTGCGTTATAGGGAAAGTCGAGAACTGCCAATGCTG
Source organism: uncultured Chloroflexia bacterium (assembly GCA_963785465.1). Lineage (GTDB taxonomy): Bacteria > Chloroflexota > Chloroflexia > Thermomicrobiales > Thermomicrobiaceae > CALAGB01. Next base: position 376 of record CAWAVM010000018.1, read on the forward strand.
GCAGGTATGAGCGCCTATCTTGCCCCGACGTTAGGCTCATGCGACTTTGCGTCGGCCGCGAAGTGGAGGACCCTCACTTGGATCACCGATTGATCACTGCATCGGGCTCAAGGCCCGTGACGATCTCTCGAAGGGCTCTGGTTGGCCGCGCGGCACTCGTTCTCGGCGCCGGTACTGGGCTTAGCGTGCTGCTCGCCGCGTGCGGCAATGGCAGCTCGACGACTCCTACCTCCGCATCCGCTGGCAGCCAGGCGACATCGACGATGGCGGAAGGGTCGATGTCCAGCTCGCCGATGTCGGGCTCTCCCATGGCGACGGGATCGGACGCCGGTCAGGTTTCGCAGACCCAGACCGCCGGGAGCTACAAGCTGACTTTGATGGTCGGACCCGAGGAGCAGATGTACACCCAGGCACAGGTTGACCAGCAGCATCCAACCAGTGGTGAGGTGATGGTCTCTGGCTCGATGGTCATGCCCGAAGGTTCTCCAATGTCGGGCATGGCCACGCCATCCACCTCGTCGATGAGTGGTATGGCGATGGGATCGAACGTCAAGCACCTTGAGCTACACGTATACGATGTCAACGGCGGTAAGACGGTCACCGACGCGAAAGTGACGATCGAGGTAGTCGATAATACCGCCCAGAACATGTCGACGAACGTTCCAATCGCGACGATGTACGGCGTGCAGTCGGGGATGGACGACTTCCACTACGGCAACAGCGTTGTGATGCCGCCAAACCGGGACTATACCGTCAACGTCGTGGTCAATGGCCAGAAGGCGGCCTTCAAGTTTCATTTAGGCGGTTAGTCAGAACAATCTGTTCCGCGTTCATGCAGTTCTCCATCTCATATTATCGTGACCAGCGGCTTCATCGGGCTCTCAAGCAGCAAACTCCGACGGCCTTTCTGGCCAGCTGGGAGCCCCTTGAGAAGGCGGCGGAGCTAACACATCAGGTGGACCAATCGGGGGTCCGGTCATCGTTGGCCGGACTCTCAGAGTGAGGGGACCAACAAGCGGAGGTCTGGTCAGTTACTTCCCTGACTGGACGAGTTTCTGGATATCCCTCATCGGGATATACAGCCTGTCGTCCGCTCCCTCATGTCGTTCAAACCCGAACCGTTCATAGAACTCGGCAGCCTGCGTGTCCTTTGGATCCACGGCGACGGCCATCGAGCCGATCTCAGAAGAAATTAGATAGGATCGTTTCAACGCGTCCATGAGGAGCATCTTCCCTAGTCCCTGATGCTGGTAGTTCTGATCCACGGCGAGCCGACCGATTAGCGTTGCGGGGAGTTCGGGGTAATGCGGGAGTCTTTTGCGCTCTGCGGCGGGAAGGTCAGCCAATCGAACATATGAGGCACTGAGGGTATAGAACCCCGCAACAAGCTGGCTTGCGGTATCGTGAAGTACGTACACAATAGCAACTTTCCGCCGGTGATCTTGTCCGGCTTGCTGATGGAAGTAGTGGTCCAGTTGCTCTGTGCCACAACAGAAAGCAGCCCGGTTATGTTGTTTGCCGAGCTGCTCGAAGACAAACTGTCGATTGCCCACCGCTTACTCGCCGGTGAACTGAAGATATTCAGCGTACGCCCGCTGGAGTTCCTCGTTTGGTCCGGGCGAGTTCAACAGTGAGTTGGCGAACGTGGCCGTACCCTTAGTGGTCAAAGTGACCATGCTGTGTCTCATGATCGTATCCTCGGCCGCAAGGTGAAGCTTGCTAAGCACGAAGCTCGTGAAGCTAACCCCTTCGATTGCCGCAGCATATTGGATTAGCTGCTTCTCCTCGGGGTCAATTCGTGCCTCAAGCCTTGCTCCTCTGTTTTTCGGCTTCACTGGACTCATAGGATACTCCCTTCTATGAGTACTGTACGGCTGTAAGCCGTACATTGTCAACGCTACCGTATGCGGCACTGCTGCTACCGCAAGTCACAAAACAGCCAGCCGAGACGAAACTAGGCGGACCTGTCGCGCAGCCTGATCAAGCCGACCGATGGCTTTTCCTCCCGTGGCTACACGCTGTCAACCTCGGTCCCGATCCGCCTTGGTCATCGCGTGCTACACTCCCAATCGAAATCGTTTCCTCGTCTGACGTCTGATTCTTCCGGCTGAATCTCCAGGTGGAGTGCCGTTTGGACCGACCCCCGAACATCGTCATTCGCAACTATGGGCTCTATTTCGACGTGCAAACCCCTGCGGGAACACTGCGCTGTACCGCGCGTGCCACGATCAAGCGGGAGCGTCGGGGCACGACCCCAGTGGCCGTCGGCGATCGGGTCGAGGTCACGCCGACCAGCCCCGGCGAGGGAGTCATCGAATCAGTTGCGCCCCGTTTGCGTTCGCTCTCACGGCTGGCGCGCGGTACCGAGGCGATGGAGCAGGTCATCCTGGCCAATCCGGATCAGTTGATGGTCGTCTTTGCCGTCACCCATCCCGAGCCACATCCGCGTATGCTCGATCGCTTTCTGATCATCGCGGAAGCTCGTGGAATTCCCGCGGCCGTCTGCGCCAACAAGATCGATCTGGATCCGACCGGTGAGCTACGGCACGTCTTCGATCCCTACCGTGCCGCTGGGTATCCAATCTTCGAGACGAGCGTGCAGGTGGAACAGGGTCTGGACACGTTGCTGGAGCATCTGCACGGGAAGATTACAGCCTTTACCGGACCGTCCGGCGTCGGCAAGTCGAGCCTGATCAACGCCCTTGTACCGGCGCTGGACGAGCGCGTCGGCACGGTCAGTTCGGCCACCGGTAAGGGACGTCACACCACCTCAGCTACCACGTTGTTGCCGCTCGATGCAGAGACCTATATCGCCGACACTCCAGGAATCCGCCAGCTCGGCTTCTGGGGCGTCGAGTTTGACGAACTCGATCACTATTTCCCGGAGTTTCGACGCTATCTCGACAAGTGCTACTATGACGATTGCACGCACGTGAACGAACCGGGCTGCGCCGTTCTCGCGGCGCTCGAGGCAGGCGTGATCGATCTGAGTCGTTACGAGAGCTATCGAGGTCTGCGGGAAACCTCCGGTGTCGAGGAATAGCGGCACGGGCGAATCAGATTAATTTGGATAAGAAACCACGACCGGTATTTAGCCCAACGAAAGGATAATGTCACATGGCTGATGAGATTCAAGGGATCCGTGACGGACTGAAGCAGGTACTGGCGGACCAACATCAGACGATCCGCTCGGTGCTCGATGGGCTCGATGCCGAGGGACTGAACTGGTCCCCAGGGCCCGACATGAACTCGATCGCGGTTCTCTTCACGCATACGCTCGGGGCAGAGAACTCGATGACGGCGACGATCGCGAATGAGGCCTTCGATCGCGATCGGGATGCCGAGTTCCGCGTCACCGTCGATGATGTCGCCGCGATGCGTCAGAAGGTGGATGAGGTTGAGGCGCGTATCATGCCCCGGATCGACAAGCTGACGCTGGCGGATTTGGCCGGTATGCACTCTCCGCCAGGCGACCGGCTGAACCGCAATCATCTCGGCAGTTGGTGGATCTTTCACGCGGTAGAGCACAACCGGGAGCATATCGGCCAGGCGTTGCTAACCCGACAGCTTTACGAGCAGCGTGGCTAACAGCCGGTCAACTTCATCCGATCAGTCTGTCGAGGCGCTCGGGACGAGCGCTGATTCAGAGACTGACGCAGAACACGAAGAGCAGGGTGCGGTCTGGTTGCCGGCCCTGCTCGGCGTGCTCTTCACCATCGCGGTCGTCGCGCTTCTCTTCGCTGCTACTCTCCTGTCAATCCGCTGGTTTGGGTAGTTTGACATGGCCTGCTCTGCCCCGATCTCAATTGGATGGTTCCAATTGGCACTTGATCCTTTCCTTAACATCGAGTTTATGAGTGAATGTCTGATTACAAGGGACAGGGTGTCGTTCGCGTGTTGAGGGGGAGTGCTGCATGGGTTCTCTGAGTGAGAAATTGCGCGTCGATCTGAGTGCCACGTTGGTCGCGATCATTGGGGTGATGATTGCGGTCATCTTCGTTACGACCCGATTTACGGAGATCCCGATTGGTCCGGGTGGTTATATCCACCTGGGCGATACGGCGATCTATTTCACCAGCTTTGTCTTCGGTCCGATCGTGGCCGGTATCGCGGGTGCATTCGGCACTTCATTTTCTGATCTCTCTTCGGGCTATGCGAACTACGCGGCGGGCACGTTTATTATTCACGGACTCCAGGGTCTGGTAGCTGGTTTGATCGCCTGGCGCGGCGGTCTGAACCGGATGATCATGGGTGCCATTGCCGGCGCGATCATTTTGGTGGCGGGCTACTTTGTCTACGATTGGCTGATTCTCCAGCTTGGTATAGGCACTGCCTGGACCGACGCGGGCCTCAATCTGTTCCAGGTCGCCAGCGGTGCGGTGATCGGCATTCCTCTGGTGCTGGCCGTGCGTCGTGCCTACCCGCCGATCAACAACTGGAGCTATCGGCGTACCTGGCGCGAAGAACCATCCAACCAAGCGGGCGCCTGAGCGCACGCGTCATTTGGACCTCCTAAACCCGGTGGCTCCGGCCGCCGGGTTCTTTGTGCCCTGGGTTTCATTGCCAGTGCTTGGCCCGTTCGGGTAGGCTCCGAGGGAACGGCCACGGCGAGTCCGGCGCGAACGGAGACCTCTGCTTGCCGAACGAGCGCGAAGAGACGAACAGCTTAATTACGATTCGCCACTTCACCTATCGTTACCCGCCGGTGACCGAAGGTGAGGATCCAGTCACTGCGCTCGAAAACATCAGCCTCGATATCGCCGCGGGTGAGTTCCTCGGCGTGACCGGCACGACCGCGAGCGGCAAGAGCACGCTTTGCCTGGCACTGAACGGGCTGGTGCCACATTCGACCGGTGGGGTTATCAGTGGCGACGTTGTCGTCGATGGCTGGAACACCAAGCGCGTAAAGGTGCCGCTCATGGCAACCCGCATCGGGTTGGTTTTTCAGGATCCGGAAAGCAACCTGGTTGGCCTGAGCGTTGAGGACGAGGTCGCGTTCGGGCCCGAAAATCTAGGAATTCCGGCCCATGAGATCGCCCAGCGGGTCGATTGGGCGCTTGGGCTGGTCGGAATGTCAGCCGAGCGTATGCGCTCGGCGAACCAGCTTTCGGGCGGGCAGAAGCAGCGGGTCGCTATTGCCGCGGTGCTGGCCATGCGACCGGAGGTGCTGGTACTCGACGAGCCGACGGCCCAGCTTGATCCACTCGGAAAGTTCGAGGTCGCGTCGGCCATTGCGGCATTGCGACGCGAGCAGGAGCGCCGGGTGACGGTGGTAATGGTCGAGCAGGATGCTGAGATGCTGGCGCAGTTTGCCGATCGGGTGGTGGTGCTGGATGCCGGGAGGATCGTCGATACGGGAACGCCACGCGAAGTTTTCGGCCGGGTCGAAGCGCTCGAGGCGCGCGGCGTTGCCGTGCCGCAGATTGCCGAGGTTGCCGACCGTTTAAACCGGCGCCTTGGGACACGATTTGATTTCCTCACCACCGACGAGGCGGCGCATGCGCTTGCCCCGCTGCTGCAGAACTCAAGCGATGACTGACAACTCGCCGCTGATCGAGGCGCAGGATATCCACTTCAGCTACGACGGCGAGACGCCCGCGCTGCGCGGAGTGAGTCTGACGATTAGCCAGGGCGAGTTCGTGGCACTCGCCGGTGCCAACGGCTCGGGAAAGACGACGCTGGCCAAACACTTCAACGGCCTGTTGCGGCCCGACCGCGGAGATGTTCGCGTAGGCGGAAATGTGGCCCGTGGACGATCGATTGGTGAGCTGGCTCGGACGGTCGGCTACGTCTTCCAGAATCCGGACCATCAGATCTTTCTGCCGACGGTGGCTGAGGAAGTCGCCTTTGGCCCGCGGAATCTTGGCGTTCGCGATGACGAGCTCGACGTACGAGTTGAGGAAGCCTTGGCATTGTTCGATCTGACCTGCCTGCGGAAGAGCCACCCTACGCTGCTGGGTCGGGGCGTGCGGCGACGCGTAGCACTGGCAGCCGTGTACGCGATGCAGCCGCGCCTGCTGGTGCTCGACGAGCCGACCGGCGGTCTCGATCGGCATGCCTCGGAAGGTTTGATGGCGACCCTGCGGGGCATGGTGACCCAGGGACGCTCGGTGGTGCTGATTACGCACGATATGCGGCTGGTTGGCGAACATGCGCGGCGACTGGTGTTGCTGAATGAGGGACGAGTGCTGGCGGATGGCCCCACAGCCGACGTCATGCTTCAGTTCGACCTGCTCGAGCGGGCCGGCATCCGTCCGCCACCAGTGGCCCGGCTATCGGCCGATCTGGCGGAACTGGGCATGCCGTTCGCGCTGAATGTCGATGAGTTCGTTGATGGTTTTGTCGAACGGATGCCAGGGCGCAACCGCTTGGTAGAAGGCGAATCGGCATGAGCGCGACCTTCGACATCTACGTGCCGGGACGATCCTGGCTGCATGAGGTCGATCCACGGGTGAAGATCGCGTTCGTGGCGTTCACCACCATCCTGCTGCTCGTCTGGTTCAATTTGCCCCTTTTTCTGCTGTTGTTGGTGCTGACGCACCTCGCGCTGATCGGCTCTGGTGTTGGCTGGCGACGCATCGGCGGCATCTGGAGAGCTTTGATCCCCTTCCTGGTGCTGATTTCCGTCCTCTGGCCGGTCTTCGCGCGGGAAGGGACGCCGGTGCTGATTCACTTTGGGCCGTTACTGATTACTGGTCACGGCGTGATCGGTGGCGTGGCGACAGCGGCCCGTTTCGCGGCGATCTCTTTCACCTTCATCGTCTGGCTGGCGACCACCGACCAGCGGGCGCTGGTTCGTTCATTTGTCAGGCTCGGTCTTCCGTTTACGCTCGGCATGTCTCTGACGATCGGACTACGCTTTATCCCCACGTTCGCCGCCTTGTTTCAGTCGGTCTCGGAAGCGCAGCAGTCACGCGGATTAGTGCTGTCGGGACGAGGGATTGGACGCGCAAAAGCGATGATTCCGATCCTCGTCGCGTCTCTGGTCACGGCACTGCGCATGAGCGAGCAGCTGAGCTGGACACTTGAAGCGAGAGCGTTTGGAGCGCCGGTGAAGCGAACGACCCTGCATGATCTTTCGATGCGCCCGGTTGATTGGGTCGTGTTCGTGGCTATTGCCGGAGGATTTGCCGGATTGCTGGCGCTCACGTTCTGGCTTGGTTTCGGACGCCAGCTTATTGCGTTAAGGTAGTACGTTCGCATGTACGGACACTATGTGAAGATCGCGGCCGAGTTCTGAGTTCGCAGGGGAACGACGAGTGTGTCGTCCGTACAACGAGGTGGTTTGTGACGACGATGGCTATTTCCGCTGCGTACGTACGCACTGTGAGAAACGATCGGAGCACTGGTGTCGAGTGAGTTCGTAGCCCGGCTGGAGGCAGCGCGAGGTGGGACACATGCGATTGTCGATTTAGATCGCTACGCGACCAACGTTCGAGCCATGCGCCGGCATTCCGGTGACAGAGTCGAGTTGATGGCGGTGGTGAAGGCGAACGGTTACGGTCACGGCATTCTGCCCTGCGCCCGTACCGCCATCGAAGCGGGAGCCAGCTGGCTAGCGGTGGCACGTATCGAAGAGGGATTGCTGCTGCGGGACAAGGGGATCACTTCGCGAATACTGGTGATTGGACCACCGAACCCCTTCCTACTCAAGGACGCTATTGGGGCCGGAATATCTCTGGCAGCCGGGTCTCCCGAGATCCTGGCAGATATCGCTGATGCGGCAGGTAAAGCAAATAGCCAGGCGAAAGTCCATCTGAAGGTTGAGACCGGACTGTATCGCTACGGCATCGAACGAGCCCGCCTGCAGGGTATGGTGAAGAACGTGGTCGATGATCGCAGGCTCAAGTTCGAGGGCATTTACACCCATTTCGCCAGCGCCGACGAAATCGACGACGGTTTCATCGACGTACAGGTAGGCCGTTTTGAAGAGACCTGGCGTGAGCTCAGACTGGCGGGAATCGATCCGCCCTTCACGCACGCGGCTAATAGCGCCGCGGCATTGCGCCGTGTCATCCCTCATCTTGGGGACGAGGCAACGTCCGTAGTCCGGGCGGGTTACGCACTCTATGGGCTGTCGCCGTCAATCGAGGTGCCGGTGACCGACGAGTTCCAGCCAATTCTGACGCTGAAGAGTCGAATCGCGCGCGTCTTCACGTTGCCGGCCGGCGAGGGCGTCTCCTACGGTCGAACCTTCATGGCGGAGCGGCCAACCCGTTGTGCCACGTTGCCGGTCGGCTACGGCGACGGGCTTTTCCGACTCCTGTCGAACAAGGGCTGGGCACTCCTGAACGGTGTGCGTTGCCCGATTCGCGGTCGAGTCGCCATGGATCAGACGGTGATCGAGGTCGAGCAGGCACCAAATGCGGCGGTCGGCGACGAGGTCATCCTCATCGGGGAAGCGGCAGGCGCGATGAATGTCGACATAATCGCTGAGCTGTGTGGCACGATCGGCTACGAGGTCGTGACGGCCTTGTCGGAGCGTTTGCCCCGCATCTATGTGCGCTATGGCCGTCCGGTCGCGGTCAGTGACCTGCTCGGATTTGTCGAACTGGGGGCGGGTAGCGCCTGAGGTCCGATTCGTCTGATGTATCGACCTGCACCGAACGCTGCCCGTTCACCGAACAATCCCTCCAATCAACGCCAGAAGTAGATTCGACCAGCCGCCGACGGGCGAGATGCTTGCGCAACGGGCAAAACTGGCGCATGATGACCGGCGTCTGCACATCCAACCGCGGCTGGCGGCTGGTCGTTGAGTACGCCTATTGGGAGGGGTCATGCCTGGGCTCGACACCGGGAACACGGGATTCATGCTGGTTTGTACCAGTCTGGTTATGCTGATGACGCCAGGTCTGGCGTTCTTCTACGGCGGACTTGTCGGACGCAAGAACGTGCTGGCGATCATGATGCAGAGCTTCGTCTCGATGGGCTGGACGACGATCATCTGGTTCGCCGTCGGCTATTCACTCTGCTTCTCAGGCGATGTTGGCGGAATAATCGGCAACCTGGATCACGCTTTTCTACGCGGCGTTTCACTGACAACACCGTCGCCGAACAACTCCATACCCTTGCTCGTCTTCTTCGCCTACCAGATGATGTTTGCCATTATTACTCCCGCATTGATCACGGGCGCCTTTACCAATCGGGTTACTTTCAAGGCCTACTTGATCTTCCTTACGGGCTGGCTCCTATTCGTCTATTTCCCCTTCGTACACATGATCTGGGGCGGCGGCGTGCTGCAGGATTGGGGCGTGCTCGATTTTGCCGGTGGCATCGTCGTGCACAACATCGCCGGCATCGCGGCGCTGGCGGCCGTTCTCTTTGTCGGCAAGCGGCGCGTGCTCGATTCCGGACCGCATAGTATCCCGCTGGTGGCGCTCGGTACCGGCCTGCTCTGGTTTGGCTGGTACGGTTTCAACGCCGGCAGCGAGTTCCGGGTCGATTCAGTCACGGCGGTGGCCTTCGTCAATACCGATATTGCGGCCTCCTTTGCGGCCATCAGTTGGCTAATCGTTGGTTGGGTCTTCGAGCAAAAGCCGAAATTCCTCGGACTGCTGACTGGCGCCGTGGCCGGGCTAGCGACCATAACACCAGCCGCGGGCTACGTCTCGCCGACCTCCGCCGCGATCATCGGCATTGCGGCCGGTGGGGTCTGCTATAGTGCCGTGGCTCTGAAGAACCATCTCGGTTGGGATGACGCGCTGGATGTCTGGGGCGTGCACGGTGTCGGCGGATTTCTCGGCATCGTGCTGTTGGGTCTCTTCGCCACCACGACGTTCAACGCCAACGGCACCAACGGGCTATTCGCCGGTCATCCGACTTTCTTCTTCAAACAGGTGGCCGCGGTGCTCATTTCGACTGCCTGGGCCTTCTGCTTCACCTACGGGATGCTCTGGCTGATCAATCACATTACGCCGGTGCGTGTAGCCGATTCCGACGAGGCATTGGGGCTGGACGACGCGCTACATGGCGAAACTGCCTACCTGGAGCAGCCAGTGCTGCCTGCGGCTTGATGCGTACGTACGATGCTAAACTAAGGGAGAGCCTGTCTCCTCCCGCCTCGTCGCGGCCAATGCCTGCTGTGATAGTGCAGCAGTAACTGCGAACGTACGCTACTAAAGTAGGGGAGGAGCCTGTCTCCTCCCGCTTCACGTTTCAACACGTAGTGCGAACGTACGCGGTAATTCCTGCTCGCGCCTTTACTATCGGTACTTGACTGCCGCTCTGCGTCGTAGCGACTCGTATTCAAATGACCATTGACCAGGCACAGAGCCAGGCTGCAAGCTAGCCTTCTGACGGTATCCTGTACGAGCAAATTCGGATATTGAGAGGGAGTCACTGCATGGACTTCACAGCCGACCCAACCAAGAGTATCGATCTGCTTGTCGTCGGCGGTGGGACGGCAGGTTGCGCACTGGCCGGTATTGTGGCGCGCGACACCGATTTGCGGGTGGTGTTGCTTGAGGCCGGGCCGGACTACGGCCCGCAGAGTGCCGGCCGCTGGCCAGCCGAGATGCTCGATGCTCGGCGTTTCGGCCTGACCCATGATTGGGGCTACTCGGGACTGATGCAGCCACATCACACCACCCCGAGAGCGTTCGAACGCGGGCGTATTCTCGGCGGGTCCTCGTCTCATAATGGCTGCATCGTGCGGCTCGGGCACCGTCGTGATTACGACCACTGGGCTGAGTTGGGGAACGACAGGCTGGGACTGGGAGTCGGTCAGACCGGCGTTCGAGCGAGCAGTACGCGCGATGCGTGTGCGCCAGCCGGATGTTGCGGAGGCGACTCCGTTCCAGGCGGCAGTTATCGCCTCGGCAGTTGCGGCCGGAATCCCGGAAGTCGACGATCTGAACGATCCGGACGACGTCGCCGGGAGTGGGTCTGGCGCCGGTCAACATTCAAGATGGCATCCGCTGGAACGCCGCCTTTGCCTATCTCGATCCAGTCCGCGATCGACCAAACCTGCAGATCATCGGCAATGCGCTCGTCGATCGGGTTGAGATCGAGTCCGGTCGTGCCGTAGCGGTGGAGGCGATCATCGACGGGTTGCGTATGCGCATTCCGGCAGGGCGTATCGTGCTGGCCGGTGGCGCCTACGGCTCGCCCGCCATCTTGCTGCGATCCGGCATCGGTGAAGCCGACGATCTGACGTCGCTTGGCATCGATCTGGTCCATCCGTTACCAGGTGTCGGCAAGCGACTAACCGATCACGCCACGATTTCGTTGCAGTTTTGGGGAAACGAGAGATTCGATCGGGAGATGGACGCCTTCGAGGCGACCAGGTGGCTGCCGGACGAGCAGGCGTTGGCCAAGACGCGCACCAGCCACTGCACCGAGGCGTTTGACCTGCACGTCTACTCGCTGAGCCGCCGGGACGCCGAGAGTGGTCGTTGGTTCTATCACATCGCCGCGGCCACGATGACGCCGCGCTCGCATGGCGCTGTGAAGCTCACCTCAAGCGATCCGGAAGCGACGCTCAGCGTCGATCATGGCTACCTGAGCGATCCTGATGGGTACGACTTGTCGGTGCTAGCAGACGGGCTTGAGATCGTACAGGGAATCGTTGCGAAATCGCCGCTGGCTGAATTGCTGGATGTAGAGCGCCGCGCCGGGACGTCGCACATCGCTAAGGCGGACGTGCCCGACTTCATCCGTCGCCACGTCGGCATCGATTATCACCCGGCTTGCAGCTGTCGCATGGGTCCAGCGAGCGATCCAGAGGCAGTGGTCGACGCCACCGGCAAAGTGCATGGGCTGGAGAATCTGTATGTCTGCGATGCCTCGATCTTTCCGACCCTGATGCGCGCCAACACCAACCTCCCCGCCGCTATGGTCGCCGAGCATTTGGCGGGGGTGATTGGGGAGGGGTAGAGGGAGCGAGCATTCGCTACTGATTCTTCAAACTCGCGGCGCTTGATTGGGTTTTGTACGAGTACCGGTTCCATTCAGGAGCATTGACGGTCCACTGTCAGGTGTATATATTTGTGTATACATATCAGCACTCGCCTGAGCGTGTTAGGTGGAGGGGTGGGTCGGCCTGTTCGCGTAAATTCGATGCGCTTGCGACTCACTGCTCTGGGAAGAGAATCGGAGCCCAACGTGGCAAATACGCGAGTGACAAAGCGCCATCCACTACAAGTGAACGAGCAAACCTATCAGTCGGTAAGCGAGATGGCCGCGGCAGGTAACACGTCCATGACGAAGATCGTTGAGCGGGCCGTCGAGCACTATCGACACGAGTCGCTCCTGCAAGCCCACAACGAGGGATGGTCGTGGCTTATGGAGACTGACCCGGAAGCAATCGCTGCGTTTGAGTCAGAGGATGAGCTTTGGGACCGTTCAACGGCTGACGGGATGAACCGGTAAGGAGCGCTGCAGCGTTCATGACACCAACCCGCGGCGATATTTGGTGGGTCAATTTCGATCCGATCGCAGGACACGAGCAAGCTGGTAAGCGGCCGGCTCTCGTGATATCCGCAGACACCTTTAACCGTGGGCCACAGCGGCTGATTGTCGTTGCTCCACTGACAAGAACCATCCGGCCGCTTCCACTACACATTGCCTTTGATTCGAGTGACTGTGGCCCGAACAGTACGGTGAGGCAGAGTGGAGCAATCCGCTGTGATCAAATCCGAACCGTGTCGCTCGATCGCTTTCTCGATAGCACACCTGCCGCTCACTTTTCAGTCCAAATCATGTCTCGCGTCGACGCGGCACTGCGAATACTGCTTGTTCTTCCGGAAAACCCGTAACGAGGGTTCTCATTGCATGGATGAACACGAATTCTCGCTGCTGTCTTGACTGGATCCCTCTCACCCTCCATAGCGCCACTCGTAGTACTGGAGGCCGACGTTGCCGGCTTCGACTTTCCAGCCATCCGGGTTGTCAGGGGTGTAGGTGAGGACCCGTCGTTCAAATACCTGCACCAGCACAAGCTTGCTCACCCCGCCGACCAGCACGTGCGTCCAATAGGCTTCGGTGAGTGGGTAGCCGGTGGCGTAGAAGGGATTCTGGAAGAGCTTCCCATCAGTAACCTGCCCGTTCTGATCCACCGGGCCACTGCTGTTCATGAAATCCCAGAAGACCGAGGCGACTGTGTGATTGGTCGGAGCCCCGACGTCCATTGACGTGACGTTGTAGCTTGCCAGGCTATTTTCCGTGTTAACGTTCCCGGCCCGGTTGACGGTCTGGGTGATAATCTGGCTTTGCGCTCCATACGACATGAGTGCATTGAACGTCGCGTAGGTCGGGCCGTTCGGATCGTTCAAGTCCCCGGCCACGTTGATCTGGGCTGGGCTGAGCTGATCGAACAGGCCATCACCGAGCTGCATCCGGCCGGTCACCAGTTCCTCAGCCAGCAGACCATTGGTGACGTACCAGTCCGCGTTCGGGTCACCGTTTGGCTCGTTGATCTCCATGCGGCTCTTATCGAAATACTGCACCACGCGCCAGTTGGTCTGCGTTCCGGTTGCCGTCGTATGCTGGTAAGGCTCGACCACGTAGGCTGTATTGGCGGTTGGACCCCAGACCCAGGTGCGGTTGACTGTTTGATTTGCCACGACACTGTCGGTCGAGGACCAGACTCGCTGTAGCGCCGCCAGGTCACCCGTGGCGAATCCGTCGCCGACGTACAGGCTGGTCAGTACGGCATCGGCGTAGGCTTGCGCTCCCGCGTCGTTCGGGTGGAAGCAATCGTTGCCGTTGAAGGATGGGATCAGCGAATTCGGGTTTGCCGGTTGCTGAATCCAGCTGTTCGCCACTGATGTTCCACCGCAGCCGGGCGACGGTGCGAAGTGCTGCAAGAACAGGTCAAAGAGTCCGTTTGTGAAGCTCACGCGATTCCCCACGCCCGGCTCATCATGAACCGTCATCACCACCTGATTGAGTGCGTCATTGAGCGTGGTGAGGGTGGAGACCGTCCGTAAATAGCAATCGACCGTCCCGGTCGGTTTGCAGGTCCCGCCGGAGGCGAGGAAATAGATACTGGTCGGATTCACCGGATCATGGACGCTGGTGACGACGACGTGTACATTCGGGTGCGCCAGCAGACTCTCGAGATCCGGCTTCAAGGCGTCTGAAACCTGACTGGAGATCGAGCTTACGGTTGACTTCAACGGTGCATCGTCGATCCCAAATATGAGCGGATACTTACTCGTCCAGTCGAGGTCGTTGGCCCCGATGGTGATGGTGACGACGACCGTCTGGTCCGCAGGCAGTCCGTCGATCTGCTGGTTGGCCTGCGTCACCTGGTTGGTGAGCCACTTGTCAGGATCCTGGCTGAGCAGGTCGGCGCTCGGCTGTAGGGTTGTCGCTCCGGAGCAGGCGAGGAGCGTGACGGATGCGTTGCGGCCAGTGTTGGTCTTGATCCGTTCAGCCAGCCGGAAGGGATAGGCGCGCGTCGATCGCTGGCATGCCGTTCCATCGTCGCCCAGTCCGTGCCCCGAGGCGATCGAGTCACCCAGACCGATCACGCTGATAGCGCCACAATTACTTTCGGTTCCGTTTACACAGTTGAAGATGGACGGGGCATCGCTGGCTGCCGTCAGGTCAGCACCCTGCAGCACGGCAAGCTGAAATATCGACAGGACGAGGAGTGCCGCCAGAACCCGTACGAGTTTGCGTGCCATGAGCCGGACCTTTCCTGACAGTTGATCCTCGTTTGCGCGAGGGATCTGAAGGCAATACCGTCAGAGTCAGAAACGAACAGAGCGTCACGATGGTGCTGTCTTGCCGAGACGATACAATCGATGGGCGGCGCTTGGGAATTATCTCTGATGATTCGTCGTCCGTCGCGTCAAAGCAGAAAGACGCCTCTGGTGAGAGGTCGCTGATGATTGAGGCAAAGTCACTGTCGCGGCACTTTGGAGCGTTCGTCGCGGTTGACGACCTGACGCTGCGCGTGCCGGACGGTTCGATTCTGGCCCTGCTGGGGCCAAACGGGGCCGGGAAGACCACCACGGTCCGGATGCTGTCCGGCCTACTCGGACCGAGCTCCGGCTCCGCCACAGTGGCCGGCTGTGACGTGCGGACCGATCCAGCCGGTGTTCGCGCCCGGGTCGGACTGGTGACCGACGTGCCCGGCATATACGAACAAATGACGCTGCCCGCCTATCTCGACTTCTTTGGACAGATTTATGGGTTGAGCGGCACGGCGCGACGGGCGCGCATCGCGGAATTGATCGAGTTCTTCGAGCTAACCGAGCACCAGCGAGAGCGTATGGCCGGCTTTTCCAAAGGGATGAAGCAGAAGGTAGCGCTGGCGCGTGCGTTGCTCCACGAGCCCGCCGCGCTGTTTCTCGATGAGCCAACTTCCGGACTCGATCCGATCGCCGCGCGGGCGGTCCGGGACCTGATCACTGGACTGAAGAACGCCAAGCGGACGATCGTCCTTTGCACCCACGATTTAGGAGAGGCCGAGCGACTGGCCGATGAGATCGCCATCATCCGGCGTGGTCAACTGGTGTCGTACGGCGCGCCGGCGGCCTTACGAGCCGCCGCGTCGCCCGACACCCTGGTCAGGATCGAGCTGGCGGAGCCGTGTCACGAGGCGTCGGCGCTGCTCGAGAAGAATGCCGGAGTGCTCGGCCCGGCTTATTCGGATCGAGCGTCGGGCGCGGTGATTGTTTATCGGACCACGAGTCCAACAGAGGTAAACCCGGCGGTTATCCGCGATCTGGTGACGTTGGGAGCCCGCGTCGTGTCGGTCGTCTGCGAGACGCGCACGCTCGAAGAGGTATACGCGGCGATGGTCGAGGAGCAACAAGGAGTACCGGCGGGAAGAGCTCCGCTCTCGAGTCCGGCTCTTGGCGAAGGTGAAAGATAAGGCTTGTGATGGAATCATCCGACCTGCTTCACCGGTCCATCACAGAGCCATTCCACCCACCGGCCGGGTGGCGCGTATTGCTGCTGATCGCGCGTCGAGGCGCGATTGAGGCGCTACGCGATCGCATGACGCTGCTGATGAGCCTCTTCTTCGCACTGGTATTCCCGATCGTCCTGGTCTTCATAACGATTCTTCCCATGGCTACCGCGAACACGGCGAATCGCGACTCGGCGCTGACGAGTGTGCTGGCGGTTTACCTGCTGATCATCGGGCTGATGCCTTCCACTGCCGCGGTCGGCATCGCCTCCGGCCAGTTTGCCGGTGAGAAGGAGCAAGGAAATCTGACGCCGCTGCTCGCCTCTCCAGCGTCGAATTTTGCCATCTTCGGCGGCAAAGTCGTCGGTGCCATCGTCCCGGCCATTATCTTTGCGATTGTCGCGGAGCTGACCTACGTCCTGAGCATCATTCTGATCGCCGGCACCCACACACTCGGGTTGCTTTCGCTGGGTTTGGCTCTACCGATGGTGGCGTTGGTTCCAGCTACGTCACTCTTCGCGGCAACCGTGGCCAGTCTGATCTCATCGCGAGTCCGCACCTTCAACACGGCGCAGCAGGTGAGTGGCCTAGCCCTGTTCCCGCTCTGGGGCGTGATCATCGGGTTGGGCTTCAAGCTACAGGACTGGGGAAGTCTGGCGCTCGTCATCCTGGTCGTTGTGCTCTTCGCCATCGACGTAGCGCTGGCCGTCATCGCGGCGGCCACCTGGCGTCGCGAAGAGGTGCTGGCCAAGCTGTAACGGTCAGACCGGCAGAGACGAGGTCTCGCCTTTGCATAGAGACTTGTAGGGTGGCGCAATGCGCTGAGGTGGATGCGACCCAGATTAGCCACCTAATACGGACTCGTATGCGTCAAGCTGTGTCGAAACGTCGTCAGCCACGAGGGAGAGGAATGTCGAGACCACACGCGGGTCAAAGTGATGTCCGGATTGCTCTCGCAGATAGGCTTCGGCTCGTTCATGCGACCAAGCCGATCGATAGGGTCGGTTGCTCGTCAGGGCGTCCCAAACATCAACAACGGCAAAAATCCGGGCCGCGAGTGGAATCGCGTCGCCACTGAGTCCCTGAGGATAACCACTCCCATCCCATTTCTCGTGGTGAAAGTGCGGAATATCGAGCGCCATCCTGAGGAATGGGATGGAACGGAGGAGCTCATAGGCGTAAACCGGATGCCGCCGCATCACCGCCCATTCCGTATCAGTCAGTGGACCAGGTTTGAGCAGGATCCGATCGGGAATTCCGATCTTGCCGATGTCGTGTAACAACGCCCCGCGCCGGAATTGGATGAGATCTTCTCCAACGATCGTGAATGATTGGGCCAGCTCCAGCGCCATCGACGTGACGCGCTGGCTGTGTCCCTGAGTGTCATCATCTCTGAGCTCAAGAGCTCGCGCCCAGCCCTCCAGCAACGCCTCGTGCGCATCGGAGAGATCCTGATTTGAGCGCTGCAGACCTGAAAAGAGCGCGGCGTGATTCATCGCCACGGCCAAACGATCACCGAGCGTCTGTACGAACTCGAACCACGCTGGAGTTGGGGCTACCGGCGCACGTTGGAGAATTTCAAGTATCCCCTGAACCTGTCCATGGGCGATCAGCGGAACGCCATGGTAGCCGACAAACTGTGCTTCAGCGAAGTGCTGAGCGCGCCCGAAATATCTCCCCTGTCGGCTAAGATCAGACACCGATATCAACCGCTGATCAAGAACCGCGCTTCCAGCTAAACCCTCAAAGGCGGGGAACGGAGTGCGCGTGATGGCCGATTCAGGCAACCCTTTGCTGGCGACGATCGTGAGTGCCTCATTTGCGGGATCAAACTTCAGTACTGCCACCGCATCGACGTCGGGCTGGGTCAATATGTGGTCAAGCGCGATCTCGACCGTGCGCTGTACGTCGAGGCTGCCGGTAATCGCCACGTCGATCGCATGCAGGGCGGCCAGGCGATCGAGTTGGTCATGGATTTCACGTTCCGATTGTTTCCGCTCAGTGATATCTCGGGCGGTGAGCTGTGCCCCGGAGAGTCGGCCCTCAGTTTCGACCAGGGTAACGCTATACGCCGTGGGGATTACCTGCCCCGTCTTGCTGACGAAACGGCATTCCATCTCCCAGGGTAGGGGCGCCCCACGTAGTCGCTGTGCCGTTCGAGCGTCGGTTGAGGGATGATCGTCGGGGTGGATCAACGAACGAAGTTGAAGTTGGCTGAGTTCGTCGGGAGTGTATCCAGTCACCTGGCAGAACTTGGTATTGGAAAATTTAATTTGGCTGGTAAGCGGGTCATAGACGACGATCATGTCGTTGGCGCTATTCACGAGACGGGTGAATTCCAGCTCCGTTTGGCGCAGGTCCTCTTCGGCCCGTCTCCGCTGGGTCACATCACGGCTGTTGACGACGATACCGCGGATCTCCGGCAGTTCGAGAAAGCTGGCGCCGGTCGCCTCGATCGTGGCCCAAGAGCCGTCGTGGCGCCGTACGCGCAACTCTCCGGAGATCTTCTGGCCCGGGTGGCGCAGGGCAGTCGCCATTACCCCTTGCACGTTGAGCGCGTCATCGGGATGAATGAACTCGAGGACAGACTTGCCCTCCAATTGGGCGGGCGTAAAGCCCAGAACACGTTCGGCGGACGGGCTCTGATACTGGATGACACCGTCGGAATCCAATATCGCAATCAGATCGGTCGCGTGCTGCACCATTGCACGAAAACGCGTTTCTTGCTGTCCCAGGGCGCGGGTCCGTCGCACGCGTTCGAACTGTATGGTGACCAAGGTAGCGAGCGTACCGCCAGTCAGAATGTATGAGAGCATGCGCGTATCGGAACCGAAAAATTGAGGAAAGGTCTCGGTGATCAGCCAGATCACACCGACGAGGATATAGGCAATCGTCAGCCACGCGCCGAACCGGACGGCAGCCCGGAATCGCTGATCGATATGATGATCGGTCCTCCCCGATGGGCGCAAAGCCAGCCTCGTCTGCCGATCTCGGTCATTGTTCCGCCGCGATCGTAGCCAATCCTGGCTAGCGCGAAGCATGCGTTGCACCCGGTCTCACGGCGCACTCATCTCTACAGCGCCTGGCACCGTGGGATCTACGAAAACGACCACACGATTGCCACCCTGACGCTTTGCGGCGTACATCGCTTGATCCGCCGCACGCACGAGATCAAATGGCTCGCCATCTCCTGGATGATCGAAGGCGACGCCGATACTCGGAGTGACTACGATCTGGTGATCGCCCAGCGAGAACGGTCGACGGAGGTTCTCGAGGATGCGCTCGGCCACCAGGTTCGCCTCATGGTCGTTCCCCTCTTCCAGCAGCAACACGAACTCGTCTCCACCGAACCGAGCCACCGTATCTTCACTTCGTACACAGTCACGAAGCCGTTCGGCGGCCTTGACGAGAAGAAGATCTCCCACATCATGGCCAAAGTAGTCGTTGACCGCTTTGAAGCCGTCCAGATCGATGAAGTTCACGGAGACGATTTGGGATCGACGTCGAGCACGGGCCAGTGCCTGCCCGAGGCGATCCTCAAACAGAGCCCGGTTCGGTAGATCAGTCAGCCGGTCGAAGAAGGCCTGATGGGTGAGTAGATCCGCCGCCATCTGACGTTCGATGGCGATGCGGCTGAGCTGGACTGCGACGTCGATCAGATGCTGATCCTCGCTACTCGGATCGCGTGACGTGCGGTAGTAGAGCGTGAAGGTGCCCAGCACTTGCTGGTCGCTGGAGAAGATCGGGGTGGACCAGCAGGCGCGCAGACCAGCTTCGATTGCTGCCGCACGATGGCCCTCCCAGAGTGGATCCGTGGCAATGTCCGTGGTCAGTACCGGCTCCTGCCGAAATGCGGCGGCGGCGCAGGGGCTGGTCATCGGACCAATCAAGGTCCCATCGATTGCCTGGCGGTAAATTTCCGGCAGGCTCGGCGCCGCTCCCACGTGCAGGGTGGTCCCGGCCGCGTCGGTGAACAGGATCGAGCACAGCACCCCTTCGGTCTGGGCTTCAAGTAGCCGGGCGATCAAGTCCAGAATCTTCGCCAGAGGAACGCCCTCAGCAATCTGCTCGAGCACCTGTTTCTGGCTGGTCAGCAACCGTTCGGCCTGTTTGCGGAGCGTAATGTCGAAAACTACGCCCTGCCAGAATTGCGGTTTTCCAGTCGCGTCACGCACGATGAGAGCCTGATCCTGCACCCAGACGGTATGGCCATCACGCGCCAGCAGGCGATACTCCAAACTGAAAGGGGTGCCGGTTTCCCGGGTGCGGGCGCTCTCCGCCCGCACCCGCTCGCGGTCCTCTGGATGCAGACGTTCGAGCCAGAGCGTGGGCGTCCCCTGCCACTCTTCCGCCGTGTAGTCCAGAAGTGTCGCGATGTAAGGGCTGGCATACAGGGTCAGGCCGGGGGCATCGATCGGGCTAAGGTAGACCAGGGCGGGCATCTGTTCCACCAGGGTACGAAAGCGCGCTTCAGCGGTATGGAGCAGCTTCTCGGTCCGGTGTTGCTTGGTCAGATCGCGGCCCGCTACGACCCACCATCCCTGGTTCGCACAAGTCGGTAGCGGGACCGCCGACGCTTCGAACGTGCACCAGCCACCCGTCGCTTGGCGAAACGTGAGGGTGGTGGTGCGCATGCCCGCCTCGGTGTTCCCGATAAGCTGGCTGGTGATTGTTTCCGCCTGATCCGGGGGGAGAAAATCAGTCAGAGAATGGCCCAGCACCGCGGAGCTGGGATACGCTACCTTCACACCCGGCGCAACCTCGTACGCCTGAATGATTCCATGATCATCGAGGACCAGTAAGAGGTCCATACGGCTCCACTCGCCTGAATTCGCCCACTATTCGGCACAAATGCAGTTACATGCCAGACCACAGATGCCCGTCACCCTGCCCAATATCGCAACGATATGATGAATGACCGAGCCGTCGCCATGGCCCATAGTCCCCAACCTGGGTTGAGGTCCGTCTTGTCACGTGTGAAATCCTAGCCGCTCCGCGCTGACGGCACCTCAGCCAACGCCTGCAGCCTTTCGCGTGTCAGCCGCCGATGCATTGACGAGCCCCGTCTCTTCCGCTAATCTGGCCCTATCTGGTGAAACTGCCACACGCAGGTGTGCTGTCCGTTTTTCTACCGCGCGACTAACAAGGAGGAGCTGCACCATGTCGGATGATTCAACACGCACCACGACCAGATTCTCAGTTCGTTCGGCCCCGATGAGTCGTCGTAATATCCTTCGAATCGCCGCCCTGGGTGTGGCCGGCTCGATGGCCGCGCCCCTTATCGCGGCGTGCGGTGGGAGTAGTAAATCGACCCCAGCAGCAACGAGCTCTTCGGGTTCGTCTGGCGGAGCCACGACGGCGACCGCAGCCAGCCAATCAACGACGGCGAGCAGCGGTGGTCAGGGTGGGAAGACACTGGTAATCGCCGTGGCCGCTGACCCCAAGGCGCTTGATCCAGAGCGCGTGCTCGATAACACCGCCGGTTTCATCATGGCGGCGGTCTATGATGGCATCACCCATTATGGCGAGGGGACGACAGACATCGCTCCGGGTCTCGCCGAAAAGTGGGACATCTCCACCGACAGCATGACCTACACCTTCCACCTCCGGCAGGGCACGAAGTTCCATGACGGTTCCGATTTCAATGCTGATGCCTGGGTGAGCGAACTTGATCGCATTATCAACAAGGACAACGCGAATTACATCTTCAAGGAAGCGGGCGTACAGTCGTTTGCCGAAGATACCTATGGCTTGATCACCTCGTATAAGAAGACGGACGATTCAACCGTCGAGGTTCAGCTCAAGTCCTCATTTGCACCGTTTCTCGCGAACCTGGCGATGGTCTGGTCCGGCGTTGTCAGCCAGAAGGCGCTCGCCGATGGCGTCGATCTGATGACAACCCCGGTCGGCACCGGACCGTTCGCGTTCGTTGAATGGGCGCGTAACGACCACGTTACGCTCAAGGCAAACCCGGGCTACTGGGGTGGGACGCCGAAGCTCGATTCGCTCATCTACCAGGTTGTCCCTGAGGCGTCGGTGCGTGTCCTGAAGATCCAGAACAATGAGATTCAGATTATCGCCGACATCACGACCGACGATATCCCCGCGTTGAAGAATGCCCAGGGGGTCAAGCTCATTCAGCAACCCGGCCTGACCGTCAACGGCGTCTCGATTAGCTGCGATGTCAAACCGTTTGACGATGTCCGCATTCGTCAAGCGATGAACTATGCGGTCAACAAGGAAGAGATGATCGGGGCGCTGTACGCCGGGCTTGGCACGGTGATGAACTCCGCCATGCCACCAACCGAGTGGGCCTACGATAAGAGTCTGGAGCCGTACACATTCGACAAGCAGAAGGCGATGGACTTGCTGTCTCAGGCAGGCTGGAAAGACGGAACGGAAGTTACGTTGCTGGCCTACTCGAACCCGCGCGGTTACAACCCGGCCGGCGGAAAGATGGCAGTGGCGATCCAGCAGTATCTGGGCGATGTCGGCATCAAGGTGAAGATCGAGACACTTGAGTGGGGCTCGTTCCTCGATAAGCGCCGCTCGTTCAACTGGGAAGGCCTCGCTATGGCCGGCTGGTCCGGCGACAATGGCGATCCGGACAACTTCCTGTACGCGCTCTATGGCGCGGCAGCCATCCCGATCAACAACTCGTCACGCTGGAAGGACGATCAGAACGACAAGATCCTGATCGAAGCCCGCGAGACCACGGATCACGCCAAGCGAGTGGATCTGTACATGCAGTCACAGAAGATCATTCACGATGCGGCGCCGTGGATCTGGCTCAACTACACGACCTTCACCCGTGCTATTCGGGACAATGTCAACGGATACGTTCTCAACCCGACGCAGATGTTCTTTGGCATGGAGAAAGTATCACTCGGCTAGACCATAGGTGAGGAGACTGTTCTAGTCCGTGGTTGCCATTCAATTGGCAGCCACGGACGCCTCGGTACTCGGCATCTCCGTGCTGGAGGATCATGCTTCGTTATACAGTGAACCGGCTGGTGCAGCTGATACCGGTCATTTTGGGGATTAGCGCCGTTGTCTTCTTTGGGATGCACGTCATTCCAGGTGATGTCGCTCAACTCATCCTTGGCGAGAAAGGCACCGCGGCGGACCTTGCGCGGCTGCGCCAGCAGCTTGGTCTGGATAGGCCGGTCTATATCCAGTACGCCATCTTCTTGAAAGATGCGGCTCAGGGTGATTTCGGTCGCTCACTCCGCACCCAGCAACCAGCATTGTCTGAAATCCGAACCGCTCTGCCCATTACTCTCCAACTGTCGCTGTGCGCGCTGCTCATCGCGAGCTTCGTCGGTATTCCGGCCGGCATTCTTGCCGCACGCAAACAAGGATCGATCTTCGACTCGCTATCAATGAGTGGAGTGTTGATTGGCGTCTCGATGCCGATCTTCTGGACTGGCTTGATTCTGCTGATCGTCTTCGGCGGTAAGCTTCACTGGCTGCCGATCGGCGGATTGCTTGGTCAGGGTGTGACGATCACGCGCATCACCGGAATGCCACTCGTCGATGCGGCGCTGACTGGCAACTGGGTTGGATTCCGTTCGGGAATATCGCATCTCATCTTACCGGCGTTAGCGCTCTCCAGCGCGTCCATGGCCATCATCGCGCGAATGACCCGCGCCACGATGGTCGAGGTCCTGGCGCAGGATTACATTCGGACGGCACGGGCCAAGGGGTTGGAGGAGCGTGCGGTCACGATCCGGCACGCGCTGCGTAACGCGTTCATTCCAATTATCACCGTTATCGGACTTCAGCTCGGCCTGCTGCTTTCGGGCGCGGTTCTGACCGAAACCGTCTTTGCAATCCCTGGTCTCGGCCGGCTCGCCGTTACCAGCATTCAGGCGCGCGACTATCCTGTTATCCAGGCTCTGGTCATTATCGCGGCCCTCATCTTTGTTCTGGTGAATTTCGCGGTTGATTTGCTGTACGCCTATCTCGATCCGCGGATTACTTATTCATGAGGGCATTCTCTGACAACATGACTGAACGTGGGATGAAAATATGAGTAGCGAGACAGACCGGGATCTCCGCGGCAGCCTTGCGAGAAGCAATCGGGTAGCCGAAGAGCTTGACCTCCGGCGACCGGCCAATCGGAGCCGGTTGCGCGCATTCCAAAGTCGCTCGGCGCAGATCGGCGGCGTCGTTATGCTGGTCTTGCTCATTGGCGCCATATTCGGCCCACTCATCGCCCCGTATCCGCCGGACAAGCCGAACTACGTGCATCAGTTCGAATCGCCGTCTCGAACTCACTTGCTCGGTACCGATGAGTTTGGGCGCGACACGTTTTCGCGGTTGCTCTACGGCGCACGAATCGCGCTTGCGATCGGTTTGATTGCCGATGGAATTGCCGGAGTCATTGGAACCACTCTGGGTCTCATCAGCGGCTACTACTCGGGAAAAGTCGACTCGTGGATCATGCGGTTTATGGACATCATGCTTGCGTTTCCTTATCTTCTCCTGGCCATGATCGTGGTCGCCGTCCTGGGGCCAAGCTTGCGCAACGCGATGATCGCGATCGGTGTCGTTTATATTCCGCAATTCGCGCGGCTTGTGCGCGGCACGGTGCTCAGCGTGCGTGAACAGGACTATGTTGATGCCGCCACCGTGATCGGAAACAGCGCTCCCCGGATCATGCTGCGGCATGTGTTGCCGAACGCGGTTGCGCCGATCATCGTGATGGCGACGCTCACGATCGGCTATGCCATTCTGGAGGCTTCTGGACTGTCGTTCCTCGGTTTGGGTGCTCAGCCGCCCACGGCCGAATGGGGAGCGATGCTGTCGGGCGGCCGGAATTACATGCTGAGCGATATCTGGCTGGCGACGATCCCCGGGCTTGCCATCCTGATCACCGTCCTCGGCTTCAATCTCCTCGGTGACGGCCTCCGTG
This sequence comes from uncultured Chloroflexia bacterium, assembly GCA_963785465.1. Lineage (GTDB taxonomy): Bacteria > Chloroflexota > Chloroflexia > Thermomicrobiales > Thermomicrobiaceae > CALAGB01. The sequence goes on from CAWAVM010000018.1 coordinate 25,155, forward strand.
ACTCGCTCGATCCTCGTATGCGTGGTCGCTAAAGCGGTCTGCAAAACCGATGGCCAAAAATGGGGAGCCGCCTACCGGTATTGCTGACGCCGCTGCCGAAGCATATCCTCCATGGTTTCCGATCGATACGGCGAAGGCGGGGAGGGGAGACCCTTCGCTGCCGTTCAGTAGGTTGTCACACTGGATGTGTCATCCCGAGGTCACAGCCGAGGGATCTCTCCACGCTCACGCCGAAACGAAGAGATTCCTCGCTTCGCTCGGAATGACACATTCAAGTTGGTCGACTATTCAGGATGACCTAAGCAGTACCCCGACCAGTGTTGATCAATCTTCCTGCAATTCGCGGTAGACGGCGAGTTCAACGTAGGGAGTCGTTCGGGGTCGATCCGCAGATTCGCTGCAGCGACTAGCGGATGAAGAGCAGAATCGATCCCGCGAGCAGGGCTCCCATCGTCACGTTGAAGATTCTCGAGGATCGTTCGGACTGGAGCAAGCGTTGCATGCTGGCCCCGGCCGCCAGCCAGACAAAACAGCTCGGGAGCGCCGCGACGATGAACAGCAGGGTGAGCGGCACCGATCGTCCGAACGGACTGCCTGACCCCGCCTGGAAAAACGTGCCGACGGCTCCCGCGCAGATCAACCATGACTTGGGGTTGACCCATTGAAAAGCGGCCATTCCCCAGAAGCCCACGTGGACTCGTTCCGCCGTCGCGTCATGGTGATCTGAGGTAGCAATCTTCCACGATAACCAGAGCAAGAAACCGATGCCGCACCACTTGAGCCCCTGTAAAATGAGAGGGCTCGCCAGAACGAGACTTCCAAGCCCAAACGCAACGAGGAACATCATGAGTCCAACCCCGACGACCTGCCCAACCAGTGCTGGAAGCCCACGAACTACACCGACCGCCGCGCCGGTCGACGTCAGAACCAGGTTGCTTGGACCAGGTGTAATGGCGGCCACCACCGAGAAGAGCAAAAAGGGGATCGCGTCTCCGACTGTCATTGCTGGGGCTCCTTCTCATTCGTGGAACAGAGGCGTTTGCCGTCATGACTAGCAATCGTAAGAAGTCCAGCGGCGTCGGTCTTGAACGATCGTGCAGCGAGCGATCTGCTGATTGGCTGCGCAGCACCGGCCCGGAGAACGGAGTCGAATTCTTCGAGGCCTGGCTGCAGGAGTCGGCCTACAACAAGCATCGACACGACACCTATGCGATCGCGCTGACCACGCGCGGTGTCCTGGCCTTCGACTATCGCGGCACCGGTGAGGCCAGCATGCCGGGCCAGGTGGTGGTGCTCCACCCGGATGAGATCCACGACGGTCACGCCGGGACGGATGCGGGATTCGGATATCGCCAGCTCTACGTCGAACCGGCCCTGATCTTTGAAGCCGTGCGGGTGCTGCGGGGCCGGCCGTGCTCGCTGCCGTTTGTCCGCACACCCGTGGTGATAAGCGCGAAACTGTGCAGACGCGATTGCCGGTGCCTTCGAAGGGGGCCGTGAACCGCTCGCCATCGATAGTCTGATCGTGCACCTGGCCGAGGGGCTCATTGACGCGGACCCGTCCTGCATGCAGGTCCCCGTTCCCCGTCACCTCGACGTGGCCGCGATCCAACGGGCGCGACAATTTCTCGATGCCGAGAAGACGCGAGTGGTCCGCTCGGAGGAGTTAGAAGCCGTGACCGGCCTCACACGCTACGATCTTGCTCGTCAGTTTCGCTTGATGTGTGGAACGAGCCCGTACCGCTACTTGTTGATGCGACGTCTCGATTTTGCGCGCGAGGAGATTGCCCGGTGCCGACCGCTGGGTGACGTGGCGTTTGACGCCGGGTTTGCCGACCAGGCGCATTTCTCACGGATGTTCAAAGCCGCTTTTGGTCTTGCTCCCGTCCGGTATCGCGCGCTTCAGTAAGCCCCGCGGGTGGCCGTCTGCCGGTGTCGCAGGAGCTCGCCCTTGGCGACGTCAGACGCGGCCGTGATCCGTTACTCGAATGACACGCCAACAGCCGAATGGCGAGCAGTCGATCGAGATTTTGCCCGGGACTCGACGCGATGATCTATCTCGACCGGAATCAGTCACGTTGAGTAGGTTGCCACAGAGGATGTGTCATCCCGAGGCCACAGCCGAGGGATCTCTCCATGCTTTGTCGAATCGAAACGAGGAGATTCTTCGCTTTCGCTCAGAATGACAAATTCACGTTGGTCGTCTATTGAGCGGAATGAGAACGAGAGAGCCGACGTGGCTCTCTCGTTCGTTTGTTCTGTCGTTTTCAGCCGGTGGCCGGCACGTGCGTTCAGTCGGTGAGACGCGATCGGCTATATATCCGCGCCAGCTACAGTGAATCGCCCGACACCGGCCGCTCAATCGAGGTCCAGGTCTGTTCGACGAACCAGACTTGTGGCTCGCCGACCACTCCGGCCCGCTCCATTGCCTCGTGAAGCTGGCTCGAACCAGCGAACGATTTTGCCGCGTCAAGCGAGTCGAAATCATGGTAGGCCGTTGTGTCATTGCCATCATCGACATTGCGGTAGACGCATGCGGCCCTGACGCCCATTGCATGACGCTCACTATCGAACCTGTCATATACCTTGCGCCACTGGTTGTAATCAGTCACGTTGTGTCGCACAAACAATCGAATCATGATTAGTTCTCCATTCGCGGTAGCTGGGATGTAAATCGATAACGTCCAGCAACCGCCCACGGTGTTCGATCTGAACAATCCGTAGTCTCCTGAGACAATAATACTCAAATATAGATAAGAATACAAGAGTACAGAAACGGTGATGGGCAATGATTCTGTAAGAACATATATTGTATACACGAAACGTCTATCAACGCGCAATGGACAAGCGTTCGCTTGGCCGCGTTCGTTGCGGACTCTCAACGGGCCCGACCGATCACGATACAGCGGTAAGCGAGTATGAGTCGCCGCGGCGGCGTGATTTCCAGCGCTCCGGCTATTCTCAACGCAAGCGTAGCGCGTCCGGATGGCGGATCAGACCTGTGTTTGTTTTCGTGCATGGTATGCGGAAGGTCGGCGCCCCCAAAACGTTTATGGTCGTTTAGCCAGGCTCACGGAGTTACATCTCCTGTGACGGAGATTCGTCAATGACGCCGGCCGATTTCGCGCCCCAGGTCGCGGCACGTGCATGACATAATTACCGGTATGAATGATGGACACGTCACGTTGGAACGAGGGAGGAGACCTGGCGTGGCGGCGGACGGTTGCGAGCCATACGACACACGTGAGTGTGAGGTCCGGAGCCACGCCTGCGAACAGGCTACTGAGGAGCCCACAACAAACCCATACAAAATCGCGCGCACCCGTTACAGAAGCGTGACAAATGAGTGGGAAGGGAAGTCGGAGGCGCTTGCGAAGCTCAGCGGCCCTGCAGGTACCTTGCATTGAAACGGTCGTCGTAGTTACACGTCACCTGGAACCACTCGATTCGCCATTTTGCGTTCGATTGGATCTTCAATTCAACGACGATCCGCTGGCACTCTTGTGTATACCATCGGCTGATCTATTGCTCGGTATCGCGAACTGCATCTGATTACGGGCGTAGCGAGATGGTGGATGGGCCACGGAGGTCGTGGATCTGAAATGAGCCAGGAGTCTGTAGTGACTAAGGCGCGTTGGCATGGCCATCTTCTTCGCCTAGATGGCTACTCGTTTGACGTGGGTCAACCCGATGAAAGGGCAGCGTGACATTGTGATGACGGAAGACTCGGCAAAGACCAAGCATCCGCACGGCAAGCGAGGCAGCGATATTTACCTGATACTCTCGACCGCTGGTCCCAACCGTGATCTGAGCAGAGGCGCTCGCGAGCAATCGCTCTGGGATGAGCACGCGGCGTTTATTGACGGGCTGGTGGAGGATGGGTTCATCATGATGGGCGGGCCGTTGGAAGATGAAGGCGGTGCCGTCCTGGTCGTGCGTGCGGACGATGAAAACGACGTGCGAGAAACGATGAAGCATGATCCCTGGTACAGGGGTGGGATTCTCGAACTGACCACCATCAAGCGATGGACGATCTTCATTGACGAGCGCGCGTAGGCGTGCCGGACAACGTGGTGTTGGAAGGTCATTTCAGTGACCAATTGCGATCGCGCTCAAACCCTTCGGCGCGTCGAACTATGCACGATGGTGGTCTATCAAGTAGATGTCGTCGTTAGCATGCGGGCAATCGCCGCGAAGCCACGTAGCGTCAGATCATTGAGCGCCGGATCGAGCGCGTCCGGACGCGAGGAGAGCTTGGCGATCACGACGCGGGCGGTCGGGTCGAGCCAAAGATGCTGGCCGTAGATGCCGGTGCCGAAGAAGGTGCCGCGATCGTCGTTCGTGACCCACCAGTAGTTACGATAGGCACCGCCAGGGGAGCGGCCGGCGTTGTCCGGATTTCGCGCGAACGCCTCGACATCACCACCGAAGCGCGTATCGTCGACCCAGGCGGCCGGGGCGATCTGCCGGCCATTGGCCCAGCCGTCCTGCAACACCATCTGACCAAAGCGGGCCAGATCACGTGCCGTGGTGCAGATGCCGCCACTCGGCGAGGGACTGTCGAAGTGGTCGACCGTGATGATCGCGTCGTGCTCGCAGCCAAGCCGCGCCCAGATCTCGCGCGAAAGCAACTCGGCGAACGGAAGTCCCGTCACACGTGACAGGACCCAGCCGAGCACATCGGTCGTTAGCGAACAGTACTGGAAGACTTCACCGTGCTCCGCATCCTTGCGGATCGTCGCGGCGAACGGATAGAGGCCGTCGATATCTCCGGGAAGGAGCGGTCGCCAGGCGGCGGCGCGATCCTGCCGCTGCATCTCACTCGATGGATCGTCGTAGTCCTCGGAGTAGACGACCGAGACGAGCATGTCGAGCGCCTGGCGGATCGTCGCGTCGGCATAGCCACTGTCGCGCAGCTCCGGCAGGTAGGTCCCGATCGGACGCTCGAGCTCCAGCCGCCCGTCGGCGACGAGGATACCGGCTAGCATGCCGGTCAGTGACTTCGAAACCGACTGGAACAGATGCAGCGTGTCATCGGTCATGCCGTTGAAGTAGCGCTCGTAGACGATGACTCCCTCGTGCAGTACCACGAAGCCGTCGGTGTACGTCTCCGCCAGCATCTCGCGCAGGGTAACAGTGCCACCCTCCTCCCGCTCGAAGCGCAGTCCACTCAGATCGTGCGGCTGCCGCTCGCATAGCGCGATCGGCTCCGCCCCACGGCTGATCCGGGCCGTCGGGATCAGGTGGCTGATGTGCCGGTACGCCCAGCGGTTCCAGGGTCCTTCTTGCCAGTTGTCGAGCGTTAGGCCGTCGGGACGACTGTCTGTCATTCTGCACTGCTCCGGCTACGTTGCCCATCCAGGTTCCGGCCTCGAAATGGCCGGGATTATCGAAGCCTTTCAGGGCGACAAATGTTCCGTCATGACTGAACCGAGTGAGATTGACTATGGCAGTGGAGCGTCTCTCCGAAGCCCAGCAATTCCGGCAACTCACTTAACGCGACTACTACCTAATCGACGGCAGCATTGAAGGTGACGGGCGAATCGAACGCGAGCAGAATCGTCTCGCGTCCAATCCAATTATCGCGCGTGGCATACGCGGGAATGGGTCGGGATCGCATACTTGAAGTAAACCAACGGGGCAGATTGCTTGCCAATAGGACAAAGACGATACGGGTCGAGCACAGGCCAGCGCGCTCGGTGTGGAGCTCACCTATAATCTGGACATGGCGCAACTTCTGCAGGTATCGCTCTCCGCAACGTCGCAATTCTTGGACGAGATGTATGGGCCCGGCGTCATCGGTGTCAGGCAACTTGGCTCGGGCGCCTGGTCACAGGCCTACGCGTTTGCACATGATGGCGGCGAGAAGGTCATACGCTGGAGTCATTTCGCCGACAATTTTGAGCGCGATGAGCTGGCGGCAGGCTACAGCCGTGATGACTTGCCCATCCCTGAGATCATTGCGCTCGGACAAACCGGTGAGCACTTCTACGCTGTCTCCCCATATGTCGCGGGAACCTATCTCGAAACATTATCGACTGCTGAACTCGAGAAATCCCTTCCATCACTACTTCGGATGCTGCGCGTCCTGAGAAGGGTCGATTTGTCTGCAACGACCGGATTTGGCATCTGGGACAAAGAAGGGAAAGCGAGCCACTCAACCTGGGAGTCTTTCCTACTTGACGACAAGAACGACTCGGCTGGCAGTCTGATCAAGGGGTGGAGAGCGAATCTCGCAGTGTCACCCGTCGGAATGGGTGTGTTCAGCCAGCTTTGGAGCAGATTCGAACGGTTGGTGGAGCACTGCCCCGACAAGAGACAGCTTGTACATTCTGACATGATCAACGGTAACGTCCTGGCGGCTGACGGTCGGATCACCGCTCTTCTCGATTGGGGCTCATCGATCTTCGGTGATGCCCTCTACGACATCGCGTGGTTCGTGTTCTGGCAACCCTGGTATCCGCGGTTCGCGGAGATCGATCTGGCCGGACAGTTGCTCGATGATTTCCGATCCGATCCGAACGCGAACACATCAGGTCTGAACGCAAGGCTCCTCTGCTATCTAGCCCACATCGGACTCGACTCAATCGCCTATAACGCGTTCAGGAAAGACTGGCATCACGTCCAGGAGGTATCGGACTACACCATGGCGTTAATCGACTCCGTTCCAGGAGGATGAAGTCGTCGAATCCGATGTGGACTAGGGCTTTGGACTCGGGCGCCTGGTCACGGCCTACGCGTTCGCTGACAAGGGTCGCCGTACCGTGAATAATCGTGGCTGCGATATTAGGCGTCATTCCCGGTTACGGAGTTAAAGTGAAGTTCTCCGATTTCGATAGGCGAGGCTATCGGACGACCGACGTCCGAACCGGCTACGGCGAGTGGGTGACGACCTACGAGCAGACGGTTGAGGATGCGATGGATATCGCGCTGCTCGACGTGCTCACTACACTAACCTGGGAGACGAGGAAATCAGTAGCCGATCTGGGGTGCGGTACGGGCCGAACCGGCGACTGGCTGCGGCGGCACGGCGTCGAGATCATCGACGGGGTCGATCTGACGCCCGAGATGCTGGCGGTGGCCCGATCCAGAGGCATCTACCGTCGCCTGATCGAGGCCGACGTCACGTCCACGGGGTTAGCGAACGGCGCTTATGATCTCGTCACTGTCTGCCTGGTCGATGAGCACCTACCTGATCTGAATCCACTCTACCGTGAGGCGTTTCGCCTTGCCACGCCGGATGGGTTCCTCGTGCTCATCGCGTTCCATCCTCACTTCATCATGGCCTCGGGCATGCCGACCCATTACACCAATGGGGCAGGTGAGCCGGTCGCCATCGAGACGCATGTCCACCTCCTGAGCGACCACGTAACCGCGGCGCTGGGAACTGGCTGGACCCTGGTCGAGATGAAGGAACAACTCATCGACGACCAGTGGGTGACCCTCAAGCCCAAGTGGGAGCGATTCCGCGGCCATCCCATCGCGGCCGCTTTTGTCTGGCACAAACCGGCCTGAGCTATCAGTCCTGATCAGACGTTTATCGCACACTGTGCCTCGTGCTCCGACTCTGGAGGGCACGCTGCTCGCTAGGAACCTGCGTTGTGCAACCGAAAAGTTGCATTTGTGCCGAACACCTGCTAAGATGCAACCGTATCGTTGCATATGACTACGAGGAGGTTGCACTTGTCCACCGATCGCATCGAAAAGAGTCTGGTCCTGCGCGCGCCGCGATCACGCGTCTGGCAAGCGCTCGCCAACGCGGATGAATTTGGTGCCTGGTTTGGCGTCAAGGTGCAAGGAGAATTTGCACCGGGTGCCAGCGTCGTCGGCCAGATCACCACGCCAGGCTACGAGCATCTCAGCATGGAGCTGTTCGTCGAGCAGGTCGAGCCCGAGTCGTTGTTCTCGTATCGCTGGCATCCCTACGCCATCGATCCGGATGTGGACTATACGAGCGAGCCGACGACGCTGGTCGAGTTTCGCCTGGAAGAAGTCGGTGATGGGACTCGTCTGACCGTGGTCGAATCAGGCTTCGATCAGATCCCGGCGGAGCGTCGAGCCGAGGCATTCCGCATGAATGAGCACGGTTGGGCCGCACAGGTCGAGAACATCGCGCGCTATGTCGCCGACTAACGCCGCGCCGGTTGACCTGTCTGAGTCCGTGCCGGTCTTTGCCGCGCTGGGTGATCCAACTCGGCTGGCACTGGTAGAGCGTCTCAGCACCGATGGCCCTCTGTCGATCACGCATCTTACGAGCGGCTCGAATATGACCCGTCAGGCGATCACCAAGCACCTGCACGTCCTGGCTCGTGCCGAGCTCGTCCACGACACGCGACGCGGGCGCGAACACCTCTGGGAACTCGATCCAAGCCGGCTCACCGAAGCACGCCGGTCTCTGGATCAAATTTCACGGCAGTGGGATGCGGCTCTCGGACGGCTGAAGGCGTATGTCGAAGAGTGATCGGGGATATGAGGCGCGTCGAACTCATGGGAGCGATGTCCATCGCGCGTTTCACGTGCTTGGTGGAATCCGGTAGGGCGCCCGTCAATCCCTCATTCCAAGCGGCGTCGGCAGGCCGTCGATGCTGCGGGCGTTATTTTCGGTGCGATAGGCCACAAGGCCGTCGTCACCTTTGGCGTTGGCCCAGCGGATCATCGTGTCGCGTTGCCCGGCGAACTCGTAGAGTGGCACTCCGAAGCCACACGAGGTCTGCACCCTGGTGATGTCGGCGACGATGATCTGGCGTGCTCCGGGGTAGTCGCCGAAGAGTGGGCGCAGCTCATGCCAGGTGTCACTTCCCGGCAGCGCCACCGCGCCGTGCCCGAAGAGGCGCAGGATTCTGGGCGGTCCGGCGAAGGCGCAGAACATCAGGGTGATCCGGCCGTTTTCGTGCAGGTGGGCCGACGTCTCGTTTCCGCTACCAGTCATATCGAGATAGGCCACCCGGGTGGGTGAGAGGATGCGCAGGCAGTCGAGCCCCTTCGGCGAAACGTTGACGTGTCCATCTCGGCTGAGTGGCGCGCTGGCCACGAAGAACATTTGCTGGGCGGTGATGAACGCGTGTAAGCGTTCGGTGATCTCCTCGAAGAGTTCGGCCATTTCGTTCCTCCCGGTGCAGGTGATTCGTGCAAGCACGCTGGTGGCATGAGGCATCATACGGTGTTGGGACGATTCGGTGAACCCATAGTCTTCTTGCTTGCGTTCCTTGTCGCCGAGGTATGCGCATCTAGGCTGGTCATGGTCGTCATCTCCGGCCACGTCGGTACACTGCCCAGGTGCACGGTGCCGGCACTCCTGAAGTAGATCTGTTCCTCGCGATTGCTGCGCGATTTGTCTTTCCTGCATGGTGATGGGAAGAGAGACGGACCCTGAGGCTGCAGAGCGGCATGTGGTGCGGATGTGTCGGTATGTATCATGCGTTACTAAAGCAATTGGTTTCCGAAGTACGATCGTGTAACGTGCCACGTGACAAGAGCACGACCCAGTTCAGCCGAGCGGATCCAGAGATTGTTGACCCACTTGCTGTGAATAAGGGGCAGTATCGGTGACGAGGTCAGCAAGCGTGATGGACACGTATCAGCGTTATTGGCAATGGTTTTTATTTCTGAGAACTACTGACAAAACCGCGACGATGAGGAACAAGTCTGCCGGACGGTTCAGAATTCCGTCACGTTCCTGTAACGTCATCCGGTACTTTGGCAACACGAACGACACGCGGATGGTCCTATGATCGACCTTGTAATCGACGAGATCGAAACAGGACGGACGGAAACATGGGGAAGCAGCTCGAAGTGAAGGGAAGGACGGTTCGACCGGCACAGGTGCAAGCATTGCTCCGCTCGCTTGCGGACGACGAGAGTGGAGTAGGCGAAGTGACGTTTCGTTTCGATGTCCGCAGCGGGTCCTATTCGGCGCTTAGATGCCAGGAGACCAAAGAGATTCCGGCGACGGGCGCGATTTCACTCGCCGTCTATAACGAGATGAAGCTCAGTCAATATCTGGTCGAGGACGCCGAACACAGCACGCCGTACGAACGGCAATTCTCACTAACCGATCGCGGCCGGCATCTCGCAACTCGTCGGCCGAACTAAGGAGGAACTCCAGATGACGCAGATGACTCGGACGCGAATTTATGTCATGACGGCAATTTCCGTCGGACTGTTCGTCTTTCTTACCTGGGCTTTTGCCGATGGTCTGTTCAATACAAACTGGTGGGATTCGTCGGTCTGGACCGACTCGGCCATCCTCACCTATGTGATCATAGGTGTGATCATCGCAGGTGGTATCTACCAGGCCAGCCAGTTGCCAGCAAACGGTGTCTCCATCGAAGAAGGTGCGGTAACGGACACTGCTGGACAGAATGAAGATCCGCGCTTCTGGCGACTTATCATGGGCAACGTTTACTGGTCCGTACTCTGGCTGCCGCTTCGATTCTTCGTCGGACGCGACTGGATGGCCGCAGGCGAGCACAAGCTTCGCTCAGCATCCTGGATGGACGGTGGCACGGCGTTGCAGGGTTCTTGGAAGGGCGCCGTTGCCATTCCTGAAACAGGCTCACCGAAAATCACCTACGGCTGGTATCGCGAGTTCTTGAACTACATGCTGAAGCATGAGTGGTACACCTGGTTCGCCAAGCTGATCGCCATCGGTGAATTCCTGGTTGGCATCGGACTGATCGTCGGCGCGCTCGTTGGAATCGCTGCCTTCTTCGGCACGTTCATGAATTTCAACTTCATGCTGGCCGGTTCCGCAAGCTCCAACCCGGTCCTGTTCGGAATCGCGGTATTCCTGGTCCTCGGTTGGAAGGTCGCTGGACACCTCGGCATCGACCGTCTCCTTCTTCCGGCGCTGGGCGCCCCCTGGAAGGCCGGCAAGATATTCGGTGGTGCTGGGATTACGCAGCACGAGCCCGAAAAGCACATGGCAGAACCTGCATAACCAATAGCACGGTCTGACCTAGACGACCCGCGGTTCAAAGAGGAACCGCGGGTCTCTTCTTTTGCGCGAATTTGCGCACACCATGTGAATCCCTCAGTTGACCGCAACCATGGTGGGTTACGTTTGCCGCGGTATCGAGCTGGCCACAGACTACATTTCGTTGCCAGTAATGACATTTGCCAGTAGGCTTACATCAAATACACGCTACCGTCGAAGTTGAGAAGAGGTGAGATTTACCCCGCCTTGTGACGTCGCTCTCGACGAGAGGAAAAGCTATGAGCGAAAGTGGATCAGTGAGTCTAGCGACGTTGCGAGGTTTCTTGGACGCCTTCAATCGACATGACCTCGATGCCGTCATGTCCTATTTCGCCGACGACTGCGAGCTGGAGATGCCACGCGGACCGGAGCCCTGGGGGGAACGCTACTCAGGCAAAGACGCGGTTCGGACCGGCTTGGCAACACGCTTCCAGGGACTGCCGGATGCTCATTGGGGAGAAGATCGCCACTGGATAAGCGGCAACTTCGGCGTTTCGGAGTGGACGCTGACTGGGACAGCTCCGGACGGCCGGGCACTGGAGGTGCGGGGAACCGATCACCTCGAGTTTCGCAACGGAAAAATAGTGCGCAAGGACTCCTACTGGAAGATCGTGGAATCGTAGTCGACGACCGAGGCGAGTCGTTGCGTCACTCACGAGTTGGAGTCTGACGAATCGAACCTGCTTGCTAGACGTTCGTGAAAGGCGACTACCTGGTCGTGCTGCACCAGGAAGAGCATCCGATCGCCCGCTTCAAGCAGCGTGTCGCCGTGGGGGATGACCGTCTCCTCGCCACGCTCGACCGCGATCACCAGAACGTCACGTGGTAGGTCCAGATCGGCGAGACGCACTCCGACGAAAGGGCCAGTCGGTACGACGGGTATCTCGACCAGTTGCGTGCCGCGCAGTTCACTCGGTTTGACCGGTCGCTGGTGTTCCGTCTCCATGCGCTCCAGCATGGCCTGGCTATAGGCGCGGCTGATGTCGTTGCGGCGGAGCATGCCCAGCAGGCGCTTCGGATTTGAGCGTCGCACGACCGGCAGCTGCTGGATATCCCGCATGCTCATACGCCGGATCGCCTGTGAAAGGGATTCGTCGGGAAACGTGGTTACGACTGGTCGGGTGACGATACTGCTCAAGGGCAAACCGGGTTTGTTCTCCAGGAGCGCTTTGCCCACATCACCAATCGTGACGATCCCGTCCAATTCGCCGGCTTTGTTCAGCAGCGCCAGCGCGTGCTCGCGACTCTCCCCTAGCAGTTCGCTGGCCTCGGCGACGCTGTGATCGCGAGATGTGACGGGAACCACCGTTGTCATCGCTTCGAAGACCTGGATCGAGCGGAGAAGATCGATATCACGACCGGCAAGTAGGTCAATCCCCTGGCGGCGCAGCTTGAGCGTATAGATCGTCTCTTTGCTGAGCGCCTCGGAAACCAGCGTGCTGATCACGACCGCGCCCATCAAGGGCAGGATGATCTTGTAGTCGCCAGTCAGCTCGAACAGGATGATGACAGCTGTTATCGGAGCGTGAGCAGCGGCGGCGAAGACAGCCGCCATACCGACCAGTCCGTAGGCTCCGGCCGGCGCGGTCGAGTTGGGCAGCACCATGTGCACGACCGAGCCGAAGGTCGTGCCGAGCATTGCGCCGATGAAGAGAGACGGTGCAAAGACGCCGCCGGATCCGCCTGATCCGATGGTGAGCGATACGGCCAGGATCTTGGCCAGGATTAGGAGTGAGAGGAGCCCCAGCGCATACTCTCCGTGCAGCGCCTTCTCCATTGCCGGATAGCCGACGCCGAAGATCTGAGGCAGGCCCAGGCCGAGCGCACCCACCATCAAACCGCCCGGCACCGGTTTGAGATACTCCTTCATTGGAAGGTCGTCGAAGCGATCTTCGAACCAATAGAGCGTCCGAGTGAATCCGAAGCCGGCGACGGCGGCAATGGTCGCCAGCAGCGCGTACATTGGAAGCTCGGTGACGCTCACCAGCTCGTAGCTGGGAACGGGAAAGGCTGATACGTCGCCAAAGGCCGCACGCCCGATGACTGATGCGGTCATGCTCGCGAGCACGACGATGCCGAAGGAGCGTGTGGTGAACTCCCCGAGAATAATCTCAAGGGCGAAGAAGACCCCAGCGATCGGGGCATTGAAGGTGGCCGCGATGCCGCCCGCCGCGCCGCAGGCAACGAGCGTACGTACGCGGTCGTCAGACATCTTCAGCATCTGTCCGAACGTCGATCCGAGGGCCGAGCCGATCTGTACGATTGGTCCTTCACGACCGACCGAGCCGCCGGAGCCGATGCAGAGTGCCGACGCCAGCGATTTGACCACTGCAACGATCGGCCGGATTCGCCCGCCACGCAATGCGACCGCCTGCATAACCTCCGGCACACCATGCCCTTTGGCCTCGCGTGCGAAGAAGTAGATGAGCGGGCCGAAGATCAGCCCTCCGATTGCTGGAATGAAGATCACGGCAGCTGAACCGAAGATATTCGCGAGAGCCGGCTCCACGACGTCGAAGAAGACGTAAGAGAAGAACTGGATTAAGTAACGGAAGAAGACGGCTCCAACGCCGGCGCCGATACCGACGGCCAGCCCGCTTGCCACCAGAACCTGAGTCTCACTTGGATTGAGACGCTGGAAGAATCTCGCGAGCTTGTAAGAACGCGCCCGTGTGTCTTGTTCTGCTTCACCGGCACGCGTACCCGCGTCGGTCTTGGTGCGATCCTGCCGATCACCAGGAAATGGACGGTCCGCCTGCCGACCTTGCATGAGTGGCGTGAGCCTCCTTCTCCCCCAGATTGTGCCGGTAAGCCACCAGCGGCAAACGCCTTGGCTACACCCACCACATCGAGATCGACACGCCGCCAACCCATCGTAGTGAAAATCGTCGCCGATGGTCGATCCAGACGAAGTGTGTCTTTCGTTGGAGAGTGATCAGATCTGGCACAAAATCGAGCAGTCTCGGCATTCTTCGCCAGTCCTGGTTAGCAAGACGCTCGCCAAGCAATTTGACCATGGTGAACGAGTGTGCGCCGACCTGCTCGATAACTAACGACAGCGATCCACTGCCCCAGATCAGATCGACTGTCTTGTTGTTCACGGATTGTCCGTGAACGTCGCGCGTCGTCTTTATGGTCGCCGCTGCAACGAAATTTGTAAAGGCGGCGAGGCTTTGGGAACCGATCAGTGATCCTGACAACGTCTAGCTGGACAGTAAAACGGTCACCCCCATGAAGGAGACCGTGATTCTAATGAGGAATGCATTGTACGATGACGGACAATCCACGCAGGCGCCATATCCCATCAGCTGCAGGAAGATAACGTTCTCGGGCGCAACATGTTCAGGATGTTGGCCGGTGAAGCCTGTTTAAGCCGCGAAGTGGTTTCTATCGCTCGAAGGATTCAACAGCCCCGCTTAGGCCGTAGGTTGCTGACAGGGTCATTCTGTCCACCAGGTCGAGGCATCTGCCGATCAGCACAGGGTCTTTCGCCTGGCTGTAGACGCGGAGAGTAAGCTCGGCAACTTGTCAGCGGGTGCAGCTGCCTTTGTTGAGATATCTCCGGAAGCTGCGCCGAAAAGGTCCATGTAATGCTCACAAACGTCAACGTTAAGATCCTGAAGACTCGTTGTTGAGTGAACCAGTGCGCTGATCATGTCGTCGCAGTTGTCGATAAAGGCAGGGCTGTTGGTGAACTTGACAGCAAGATCAGCAAATTTCGAGACATCGTCACCGCTCAAGCGACGAAAACTCGAAGCCGCTTCATTCCGCACTCGCTCCGACTCGTCCGAGAACAGGCTTTCGATTTTGGACTCGCAATAGTTGCGGAACCGTGCGTCGCCGAGATTTGCTGCTAAGACTTGTGCTGCTCCGAACCTGAGGCCTCGTCGCCAGAAAGGCAGGAATCTGCGATCGGCTGTGCGTCAGTCGAGTCGAGGGCTGCAAGACACGCTCGTCTTGCGCCAGCCTCACGAGTCTGATCATTGTCGGAATTCGCCATCCGTTCGACGATGGTTTCAGTATCGAAAGGTGGGTTCGAAGAGCGTGATTCAAGAATGTCTCGACGAATCGACTGCTGAGTAATTCGTCATCAGCATCGACGAGCGTGAAAAAGAGTTCAATCGAGAGTCTGCGGTTCGGTTGAAGAAGGGCAACTAAGCATTCCGAAGCCCATGCCCGCACTGCGATTGATGGGTCCTGAACAAGTGATCGCAATGAGGATTCTAATCGGCCAATGTACTGCGGCTGCGAAGAGATGAGAGTTGCGATCGCGTCGGCTGCGGCACCGCGGGTGGAGTTGAGTCCTTCGTCCAAGAGATGGCTCCGAGCATCACCCGGGTCGACTGGCCAGATTGACCGGTGGCCAAGCGCCGGATCCGGATCGTTGACTGCGTACCAGGAGATAATGTCGACAATGTCTGATGGTAGGTCGTCTTTGTGTTTTCGGACTGCCCACGCGATCGTTCTTCCACAGGGTTTACCCGGTAGGGCGTGACATCGTTGAATCATGGAATAGAGACTCATGCCATCTATACGTACCTGCGTGTCGGTAAGCCCCCTAAGCACCGCCTCAAAGTAGCACGTGTTCGTGGTGGCAGGTAAGCGAAGTGCTAACGCAGCAAACCGATTCGGATCTTTCTTCGTTTCGTCGGTAAGGGCTTGAGAAAGCTGAATAGCCCCACCAAATGGCTGTCCGTGTATCAAGCCTTGCTCACGTTCATCCTGATATCGACTGATGGCGGCCAACCAAGGCGGTCGTTCATCTTCGAAAACGCGTCCACCGGTATCGGTGATGCAACTTGGAAGACCGCGGTCTCATCGGGATCGGCGGAACCGGGTCGCAACTGAACTTACGCTTGAGCTCTTGATATCGCCCGGCTGCCTTCGAGACCGAGGAGATTCTGGAATACCACTCAGCAGGACGAACTGGGACCACCCGAATTGCTGCCCTATCTCCCTCGTCTTCTTCCTGTGGTAGTAGCATAGAATCGCATTCTCAATTTCTGCTAACAGTGTATCGAGCAATGAGGGGCGATACTATTGACAATCTTTGAACCGTCCATGGAGTTGACCCGATATCAAAACACTCGGGGCGGTCCAGGATGAATCGACCTGCTTCAGCAGCGAATGCAGCACCATTCGCCGCATAACCCCGAAGTAGAAGGTAGATTGACGGCTCGATCCAGGACGACTTCAGCAGCGCTGCAAGAGATTGGAAGGCAGTTGAGTCATCCAGTGCAATCGATTCTATTGCACGAGTTACCGCCATGAAGAGCGCTGTATCCATGCTAAAGTCGTCGTCGAGAAAGTACCGGTAACTCCACACGGTATCTCGGTGGAGGGTTCGATCGTCTTTCTTCTCATTCAGCTTCGCTACGGAGAGGAAGATCGGAAGAATCTCCCCGAGGAATGCCGCCGGAGCTTGTTTTGATGCTTCGATGAGCGTAGGACCATCGTGCGAGTGAAGGGGGATCGTGCCATTCTGGTGACCGAAAGGATTTAGCTCGCCCTTGCCGACGGAGATCTCGAGTCGTCTCCTCAAGTAATGCGCGATAGCCTGACATGACCACTCAGGTTTCGATTCAACCAACTGACGTGCGATCATTAAGGTACGGAGACTCCGCTGAGAGTTGGAGTCCTCGGCATCGAACAACCCGTCGTCGATCGCCTTGAGGAACAATTCGAAAAGACGGCGGCTGTTCGCGAGTTTGCTCCTTTGGATGAGATAGAGAAACGCATTGTTCCATTCTGGCGATGTGCCGATATGCGGCGCGATCAGTTCAGCGACACGATCTCCTTCTGTTTCCACAACATTCCCAAGGAGCGTGAGTGCCTGTTCTAGCAGCCACCGATCTTCGCTCGCAAGCCATCGTTGAATCTCACTGAGTGAATCGAGAAGCCTGAACCAAGTACTGGAATGAAACCATCCCCGCCAGATCCCCCAGGTTTCACTCGCATTCTGGCTGATAACGAGTGGAGCGATTGCTTTCCATTCGTCCGCCGCTGGGTTTTCAAGCGCGGCAAGATAGGCAACCACGACTTGCCTGAGGTGGGGCCGCACACGCTGATCCGAAATCAATAGTTGGAGATCAGCGAGGTACCGGCCGCGATCTGCATCGCGCTCATAGACAAGGATCTGGCGAACCTGCGCTCGGCGGAACAACACTTGCTCGCTGTTGAATATCAGTTCGGACAGGCGGTGTTTCCGACGAACAAAGCTGCGAGCAAAGGCGTAATCGAAAAAACTCTGATGGAAGAACGAGAAGCGTTTGTTGTCACGGATCAGTACATGCTCGGATACCATCACATCCACATTCGTCTGGGGGAACTCATCCAGGGTGTCGTCGTGGACTGACAACGATTGGTCCTCATTCATGCGCTGGCAGAGAGTATCGATGATGCCGCTCCAGGCGTCAGAGGCTCTGCCCAGCCGAACACTGATTGCTCGACGTTTGTACTCCCAAAATCTGTCGAACAGATCTCTGGCCGACTCAAAACTCAGATCGATCGTCGGGCCAGTAGACGACTCAATTAAAAGACTCAAGTGGAGGGGCAACGAGAGCAATTCCAGTTGTTTCTTGGACAGTGTGTTGGCGTTGAGTTGTGCTTTTTTGAGGACTTCTCGAACAGTCTCCTCGGAGAGGCGACCGATTTCATTCACCATCACGATGCCGTCTCGCTTGGCAAGAACCCGTAGGCGATCATCATTCTCGAGATCGAATGTCCGACATGCGAGCACGACGCGCATTTGAGGGTACGCTCGGGCTTGATTGAGCAACTCGTCGACGCACTCAAAGAACTGAGGATTTCGTCCCGAAGTCTTGCTGACGGAGTCAACCTGATCAATGATGAGCAGGCAGTCACGCTCGACGGCAACCGATGCTAGCACGTGTACCGGTGAGCCTGGCAGCTTCTGAAGATGATCTCCCAGCTCAATGGTGTTTGACGCCGGACTTACCGTATCGAGCCTGAACGCAAGATACGGCCAACCTATCGACTTGACCTGCTCGACGACCTCGGCGAGGACGCTGCTCTTTCCAACTCCGGCCTCACCGGTCAGGACGATGACGCGCTTTGCCTGATCCATTTTCAGTTCATTCAGAATCACGTCGGCCTCGCTGCGAGGGATCAGTGTGTGGAGAATGGCATTGCGGGTCGTCGACCGGACCGAATGAATCGTTCAGGATACTGATTGCAGAGAGAACCTGTGGGTCGGTTCCCCATTGGCGCCGACGAAATCCTTGATGCTCTAGTTCCTGCCAGATGTTGTGGGCACGGAGTTCTTTGTGAATGCTATCGAAGGCAAACTGCATGAGGACTGCCGTGATCGCAGGAGGGGGCACCGTCGACGAGAGGGATGAGTGCGTGATTCGTTCAGCCGCTGGAAAGGAAGACTCGCTGATTGTTTCAATATTTATTCGGCTGAAGCATCTCCGTAGATCTCCCGCGAGTCTAAGGTATAACGTGCCATGCCCTCAGACAAGACTAGCAAAAGAATCTGACAGGTTCTTGTGTGAGCGCGTGTTGGTTGAATTCCTCCCATGACATCGTGCTTCTTGCTCTGAAATGTCAAGTTCGATCAAGCTCTCCCGCTGCATTCGATTGAAGCAAATACGAAGTCGAGCATTTGACTCGATGAGCTTTTAGTATGGCAGTTTCCAGAACACCTTTTTCTCTCAGCGCCCGGCTATCGGTCCACTGGCCCGCGACCCGAAATCTGTCTCTTCACCTGGTGGTACTCGAGGCGATCTTCGGGAATCGAATCCAGAACTCTACGCCGTCACCCTGAGGACCGATTGGCTCCATGCGGAGCGTCATGAGCCTGTCCGGCCAGAACCTGGGTCATACATTGGATGGTCCAACGGATGTTCGTACCGATTTCCAATTTTGTCTGCACTTCCGCCGGGAAATGGCATAGCATGCGCTCTCTTATGCAAATTGACTGTTCAATCAAATCCTTTGAATGATGCCTTAGGGTCATCGCGAGTGCCACTTCGGAACGACTTTGGCATGCAGGTGACCTTACCATCCGGGCGCGATTGGAACGATCTTAGCTAGTTCCTTGCCAACGTGTCGAAGGCTTGGTCGATGAAGGTCTTGAGGCCTGTGCGCATTGATTGGAGTGTGGCGTCGTCGAGTCCCCATCCGGGCATGCCGGCGATCGGCCGGAGGGCGGCGCAAAGCTCCCAATAGGGGAGATCGGTGATGTCGATCGGCATCATGGACAAGTATCGTTCGGTGAACCGGTCCATGGCGTCGATCCCCAGCGTCAACAGCATCTCGAGTCTGCTGTTGCCCAGATCGGACAAAGGGTCTCCGGTTCCCGCGTCTTCCCAGTCGATGACGCCGGTCAGTTGACCGTTCAACCAGAGCGTGTTGCCGGGCCAAAAATCACCGTGTAGCAGCACTGACCGGTTCCGTTGAGTCAGTGGACGGGCACTATTCAGCGTCTCGCGAATGCGCGCTTCATCCAGGAACGTGTCAAGCTCAGCCCGTTGTGTTGCCAGCCTGCTGGCGCAGCGCTCGGCCTGGAGTGGGAGGAAGGAGAGATCCCATTTCGCCAGGTCGATTGTGTGTATCCGGGCAAGCTGTGCCGCAAGCTGCGCTGCGACTGACTCAACGCTTGCAGGCGTAGACTCCGTACTTCCTTCAATGAAATCGATGACCAGACATGGAGTCCCGAATATCTCACCGGCACGGTCGACATAATGAGGAGCGGGTACAAGGAGCCCTTCGGCTTGCAAAATTCGCAGCAGTTCGAACTCGTCCGCCGCGACGTTGGGGTTCTGCGACAGGTCCACTTCGCCATGCCGCCGGACAATCAGCTTCTCGACGCTGTGGTCTGCTCGCTCTATCTCGATCGCGGTTACTTCGGCGGAGACCCCGCCTGAGAGTGCCCAGGCGCGTAGTAGCCTGGCTCCCGGATCAATTCGCCGGGTTAGCCGAACGAACTTCTCGTGGATGTCTGGTTCTGTATTCACGCCAGTCACACCGAGCCAATCCAAATCGAACCACTGATACAGTGACGGCGGTGGTAGGTTTGGTTACCTGGCAGGTAACGTTTTTGCGAAACAGATCATCCGCCTGGCACCGCCCCGATGGTCAGGAAATTGCCCTCGATGATGGAGCACTCGGGATCATCGAGGAAGCATTCCAGTCCTGCCGGATCGCCCAGTTGCGTCCAGACGTCTTGATCCGCAGCTGGCAGGTCCAGCTCCTCCGTGAGCGTAGCGAAGTGTGTCAAGGCATCGTGCCAGAAGCGTCGGGCCACCGCATCAAGAGGCGCGGTTCGCTCGATGACGGTGGTGCGTCCCCAGACCTCCACCAGGCCCGCTCGGCGCAGCCAGCCAGGCAAGGACGGCGCGCGCAAGCATCCTGCCAACCGCACGTTCCCACTGTTCGCTGCCGCCTGAACCAAGCGTAGGCCGAGGCCGGGAGGGGCGGGGAGCACACGGATCATGGTGCCGTCACTCTCTTTGATGGCGACCAGGCCACCCGGCCGCACCACCCGTCGCAGCTCCGCGAGGGCGACTTCCAGTTCCTCGTCCGTCATGTACTGCGTCGTGTTGGCGAACCAGACCGCGTCAAAGACGTCATCCGGATAGGGCAACGCCAGCACGTTGCCGACTCGTGCCTCGACGGGACAGGGAAGCCCCCAGCCAGCCACTCGTTGCTCGATGAGTGCCACGTTCTCCGGAGCGAGGTCAAGGGAAGCAATCCGACCGTGGGAGCCGGTGAGATCGGCGAGCCAGGGGAGGTAGGAACCGGAGCCGCATGCGGCATCGAGGACGTACCAGCCCGGCTGGATGCCCACGGCCTTGAACTGGGCCTCATACTCAGGACGGTTGGCCTCGAAATGGATGTCGAGCCAGTCACCACTGGCAAGCTCATGGCCGGTCGAAGAAGCGAAGGAATTCGGCGTCTCAGACATAGTGCCTCCTACCTGCTGACGCTTGCATACCGTATGTCACCAATAAGCAAGTGGCGCCGCTCTGAGTTGGACAATTGAGTGAAGTATCCGCACTATGTCACAGTTAATGAGGGTAGTCAACGCGTGTCAGGTCAACCATCGACGTCCCAGAAACGTTACCAGTCATGGCTCTTCCGAAATTAACGCGAAAACGGAATAGGGGTGGACTCACGACGTGGATCGTGCTTCGCTCCATCTGTCGTAACATCCTTCCTCCGCGTCACTCGACGGGGTTCTACGCCAGCTGCGGACACCTGTACCATCGTTATCCCGGAATCCCGCTTCTCACTGCCTGATTTTGCTCCGGAGATTACAGCATTTCAATCGATGCCAGAACTTGACCGTGTCTAAGCGGGAAATACACGCCAGTTCCGGTCCAATACGGACACACCGCGCCAAAGTTAAGAAGCCTTCAAGCATCGTCATCTCCGTTTCTTTGTCGACTATGTTGGACGGCTCGCGGTAGGAAGTTTCATCGGACAGATCCGCATGAGAGCTGTGAGCCGTCCAACAATCGTCAGTACCTGGTGCTGCCTGGTATCGGTGGCGCGGGTAACCCGGCGCCGATCTCGTCCGGCGATACCACGTGCCGCAGTTGGCGAATCTCATCGATGGGCGGCGGGATCATACCGATACTGTTACGCAGCGCTTGCTGACTTTGGTAGTAACGCTGAAATTCGTCAATTGGTGGTGGGACCAGTCCATGATCGGTCACGGATGCTGCCTGCTGACCGATAGCCATGGGTCGAGCCGTGTGCGACTGGTTCGGCACCAGACGCCCAAAGCCGAGCGCCAGGCTGATCGTCAATAAAATGCCGCACCCGGTTCCGATCATTCCGGCTTTGAAGGACTCGCTGGTAATCCACGTCCGCTGTGCGCTCATACGCTTCATGCCATTTCCCCTTTCGAGACTCCCGCTCGTTTCATCCGCCGGTGATTCACCGCCTGGCCAGGGCTAGGTCACCTGATGATTCGATGGTAGTGCGGAGCCTCAGCACAGACATGGGCGCTACCACCTACGCAGTTGGTGAGGTGGTACCGAATTCTCGTGGAGCGACGGCATAGGTACCGGGGATCAAGGACGCGGCGAGAGCGGTAGGTTACCGAGGTGATGCGCCGCAGAAGGTGAGCAGGCTATGGAGCTTCCGGCGCACAGCCAATTCCTCTACCAACTGCAAACGCGGCGGCTTGCGCTCGCGAGGTGAACTGGAGCTTCCCCAGGATGCTGCTGACATGGTGCTCGGCCGTACGCTCGCTGATGAAGAGGGTGTCGGCAATCTCTCGATTGCTCAGTCCCTGCGCCACCAATCGCAGGACTTCTCCTTCGCGCCGAGTGAGTCCGGCTGGGAGAATTGGCTCTGTGGATTTGGGGGAAAGACTGGTGACCCGTTCCGCAAGCGACGCGGCCCGCTCCAGCGTTGGTTTGGCATTTAGCGGTTCACAGATGGTCCGAACTTCAGCCAACAACGTGGCGGCATCCTCGTTCCGGCCCTGTGCAAACCGCTGCTCGGCGAACTCGAGGAGGGTCAGAGCCCGTTCGAACGGCGCGGCGCACGCCTCAGCCAGGGCCAGCGAATTGCCAAGATGGAGTTCGGCGTCATCCAGCTTGCCGGTCGCGGCGTCAATCTGTCCGATAAAGCGATGGACGGCGATGAGTGCCAGAGGTTGGTGCGGATCGCTCGCCAGAGCAAGTGCCTCCTCAGCCTTTTCGTGAGCGAGTCGAGCATCACCGGTCAACTGATGGTACTGTGCCCAGAGGAGCGCACCGTCGGCCCGCCCCAACACCGCGCCTGACCAGTCCAGCCAGCGGTCATATGCTTCCAGCCATTCGCGAGCCTGGTCAAAGTCGCACGCGTCGAGCAACAATGCGACCGCGAGACGCATGGCGGCTACACTCTCCAGAAACGGCTTTTGACCCGGCTCAGCTGCGGGTCCCGCTGGAACAAGCTCGTGAACCATCATCCAACCGCACGCGGGATCTCCTTGTGCTCGGGCCACCATTCCCACGACGGGGGCCGCGAACTCCCGAAACGGACTAAGGCGAGGATGGGAGCGGAGTGCCTGAGACAGGTCATGAACCTCGTCCCAGTAGCCTTCAATCGCCAATAACAGGGCCAGCGCGTGACGCGGTGGCAGACCTCCGAGCGTTGCGCTTGCTCGTTTCCCTGCCTCCTCTGATTCG
Organism: uncultured Chloroflexia bacterium; assembly: GCA_963785465.1. Taxonomy (GTDB): domain Bacteria; phylum Chloroflexota; class Chloroflexia; order Thermomicrobiales; family Thermomicrobiaceae; genus CALAGB01. The sequence continues at coordinate 48,282 of CAWAVM010000018.1, forward strand.
CTCGCCAGGCGGCGGCGCAGGGCAAGATCGTCAGAAAAATAGGGCAGTGCCACCTGCTGTAATGCCCGAACAGCGCCCCAGCAGACCTGCACGTGATGCTGTGCCAGGAGGAACGCTTCCTGCATCGTGGCGAAGGCGCCAAGGGACTCATGTGGTCGACCCAGGTTGGCGTGACTGTCCATTAAAGCCAAGCACGCGTCACCGTAAGAAGACCCACCTAGAGGTTTGTACTTTGCTGGCTTAGTCAATACAGACACTGAACGCGAACCGTGTTCCAGTGCATCCGCATACTGACCAACACCGGACAAGACTCCAGCCAACGTCCCGTGATGGTTGTCCTTGTCAACCTCAAACCCTAGTGTGTCGAGTCGTTGCCGCTCATCCGGACTGAGTCGATCGAGAGCCTCCACTGCTGATTCCATCGCCTCGAATCCCGCCGGCGACTCCCCAACATAAAGCCGATGGATGCCCACCTCGAACATGGTGCAAGCTGCCAGTGCACCGTCGTTTGCGTTGGAGGCGATGCGCCATGCTTCTTCAAGAGCGGTCAGGCTCGATCGTGGATCAAGGTAGCGGCGCAATCGCCCGACGAGATTTAGGAGAACAACACGCCGTTCATAATTGTGGTTCCCATCCTCCATCAGTGACACCGCGTTTTCAAATCGTTCTGCCGCAGTTACCCAAGCATACGCACGCTCCGCACGCTCCCCGGCGTGTATCAGCCACTCGACCGCTCGCATGTCGTCGGCTTGCTGGAAGTGGTAGGCAACCTCATCAGGGTCTGGGTCAGCAGTCGTGAGCAGCGCCTCAGCGATTCGTCGGTGCCATCCACGACGGCGCACCGGTAGGACGCTTTCGTAGATCGTTTCGCGAATCAGCGCGTGGACGAACCGGACGCCATCGTTCGTTGGGTCGAGTAGACGGGCCTGGATGCCACGCTCCGACAGTTCGAGCAACTGCCCTTCCGAGGCGCCGGTCACCGTTGCCCAGAGTCTCAGCGGCACCTCCTGGCCGATGATGGCGGCCTCAGCCAGACGCGTGTTCTCCTCTTCGCTAAAACGTACGAGTCGACCTTCAATCACCTGCCTCAGCAACTTCGGCACCTTCGTGTTGCTCAATTCACCAAGGACCCATACGTCGCCGTCGGGACTCAGTGTTTCGTCTTCCTCGAGTGCCCGGAGGATTTCTCCGGCGAAGAGTGGATTCCCTTCGGCCCGCGCATGCAAGTACGCCTCGAGCCGGGTGTGATCCCGCGGAGAGAGAACATACCGGCTTTGAATCAGGGCCTGATGGCCCTCCTGGTTCAATGGTTGAAGATCAACGCGGTGGGCGCGAGCCTCACGGACAAGGAGCGGAATTGTCACGTTCAGCGGGTGTTGCCGCTGAAGCTCGTCCGGTCTGTACGTGACGAGAAGCAGTAGACGGTGATCAGGGACCTGCCGTGCAAGATAACGCAGGAAGTCAACGCTTCCCGGATCGGACCAATGCAGATCTTCGACCACGATGACCAGCGGGAGTGATTGGGCAATCTCCGCGAAGAACCGTCCAGTCTGCTCAAAGAGTAATGCCTGGCTCTGGATTGCGGCTAGCGCTTCACCGTCACTGAAGAAGGCAGGTACGCGCGGCAGATCGTCCGTTGGCACAAGTCGTCGCACCATTTCATCCCATGGACCATAGGGTGGTGTGACCGAGAGGTCGTAGCAGCCGCCACGCAATATGAGGCAGCCTCGCTCTTCAGCCTCGAGGACCAGCCACTCCACCAGGGTACTTTTGCCGATTCCTGCCTCTCCACCGACGAGAATGACGGAGCCATGCCCGGCAAGCATCTCGTCAAGCAATCTGGCGCAAACGCGCTTGCTCCCGCTCACGACCGACGATGAGTGTACGCGCGGAAGATTTGGGGTTGGGATTGGATGAGAAGAAATCGGCCACTGCTTACCTCGATTCGCGCGAGGCTCAAAGGCGAGACGCAATTAGATTATGTTCGTGTGCGACGAGTATAGCATAGATATCTGATTCCAATTCAGTCTCCTTCATGCAGTGCCCTTCTCTGCCGTGTTACTAGAGTGATGCGGATTTCGGGATACACGAGTCCTGCTCCAACCGAATAACGCTTTCGCGAGGTCACCACAAGCGCTTCGGCTCGAGGCGTCTTTGGCCGGAAATCACGGAGACGTGATCACCTTCTTTCCTTTAATAGATAGAGAGGCTTACGGCCGTCAACTGTACAGCGATAGCCACGTGGTCATCCGGGCACTGGTTGGATGCAAGGCTGGATCGAGAAGATGCGTTGCGCGGGGAAGCTCATCATGGACTTGCGCGTGTGGATCAAGGCCGGTCAGGGCCCCTTTTTGCAGATTCTCGGAGGGGCCCGACCGAACGTCGTCGCTGGCTCTAGTTGTCTGACGGCGGCAAGATCTCGAGTCCGTACTTGGCGGCCACTCCCAGCATCCACGGAATATCGGGTGGCGACGCCGGCTCATCAACGGGAGTTCCGACCTCAGCGAAGAAATTTTCGTGGATGCCACCTGGTGTAACAAGGATCAGCATCCGACCCGGCGCATCGCCGACGTTTGAATAGGCATGTACCGTGTCGCGAGGCACGAACGCGTAGCCACCTGGGCCGAGCTCGATGACGTCGTCGCCAACCTGAAAGGCATAGGTGCCTGAGAGCACGAAGAAGGCTTCATCTTCGTAGCGCTGGAGATGTGGCGGCGTTCCACCACCGGGCGGAGTGCTCGTCTCAAACAACGAGTACGCTCCTCCGGTCTCCGACGCCGATGCCTTCCAGGTCACCAGATCGCTGATGACGCGAAGGGTTTTTCCGGCACCTGCGTCCACGCTTCGCGGATTCAATCGGGTCGTCGTGTCCATTCGTCGTCTCCTCTTTGAACGTTCGTCGATTCCGCTCCGGAACCGTTCTGTTATCTAGTCTGCGGAAATTCGATGTCGCGGACGATCCACACGATACCCACACTTCATCTACGCTTCCTGCACAATAGCGATGGCATACTACTTGGCCATCGTGGTCAGATGAGTCATGCGAAGGGTCGAACAGACAAATGGTCGAACGCTCGGAGTCGTTCGGAGAACGATTGCGGCGACATCGTGAAGCCGCAGGTCTTTCTCAAGAGGAACTCGCCGAAAAGGCGCAACTGAGCGCCAAGGCCATCGGCGCGTTGGAGCGTGGCGAACGGCGACGGCCCTACCCGGCGACGTTACGGCAGTTGGCTGCCGCACTGGACCTGGAAGACGCCGACCGCGCGGCGCTTACCGCGGCAGCGCGTCAGTCTCTGGAGCCCACGACTGTCTCAGTAGATGCGGTCGTCTCGCCCCATTTCGAATTGCCACGCTACCTCACCTCGCTCGTTGGACGCGAGCGCGAGGTGGAGGTCGTGCTGCAATTGTTGCGACGACCCGATATTCGGCTGCTGACACTGACTGGGCCGGGCGGGATCGGCAAGACGCGTCTCGCCGTCGAGGTCGCCGTGGAGTCCGAGGACGATTTTCCGGACGGGATCTTTTTCGTTGATCTGGCTCCTCTCTCGGACGCCAGGCAAGTTCCAGTCGCAATCGCTCAGGTCGTCGGTGCACGCGAGAGCTCAGGGCATGACGCGATCCAAAACGCGGCGGTAGCGCTGCGAGATCGACGGGCACTGCTCCTGCTCGACAATTGCGAGCACGTGCTGGATGCGGCTCCAAACATCGTTGCGCTGCTGTCGGCGTGTCCGCGGTTGACCTTGCTTGCGACGAGTCGGGCGAGGTTGCGCGTACGCGGTGAGCAGGAGTATCGCGTTCCCCCGCTGGAACTGCCGCGCACTATAGGAACTGACTCTGCCGAGTTTGTCGAGTCGGCGTCTGTTGCCCTCTTCGTCGAACGTGCTCGTTCGGTTCAACCTGGATTTGAGCTCAACCCCGAATTCGTCGAGGCGATCATTCGCATTTGCGAGCGTCTCGATGGGCTGCCGCTCGCGATCGAGCTTGCCGCCGCGCGGGTGTCGTTACTCTCTCCGCCCGCACTCCTTTCTCGTCTGGAATCAGGCCTGCAACTGCTGACGTCGGGAGCCCGCGATCTTCCGGCGCGACAGCGAACGATGCGCGACGCAGTTGCCTGGAGTTACGACTTGTTGACCGATGCTGAGCAATTGGTCTTCCAACGACTCGCGGTATTCGTCGACGGCTGCACGCTGGACGCTGCCGAGGTGGTGTGTTCGTCCGGTCAGGACGGCGAGGATACCGTCTTGGAATATCTGACGGCGTTGCTTGACAGTAGTCTGATCTACCGGCAGGCAGGCGGCGAGGATCCGCGCATCGTCATGCTCGGCACCATCCGTGCGTTCGCGGCCGAACAGCTTACGGCGAGCGGTCAGCAGGAGGAAGCCGCTCGGCGGCATGCTGATTTCTATTTCACCTTTGCCCTGACGGCAGGTCCACATTTGATGACGTCGGAGCAGGTCGTTTGGCTCCATCGGCTTCGGCGCGATAGCTACAATCTGCGCGCGGCGATTCGTTTCCTGCTTCAACGAGGCGACATTGAGCGAGTCGTCGCGATGTGCTGGGCGCTCTGGCGCTTCTGGTGGCTTGCCGGATTCCAGCGTGAGGCGCGCCAATGGATGCATGCGGTCTTATCGATCGATCAGGCCCGTGGAATGGCACTGTCGCCTCAGCAGCGGGGCCAGGCGCTCCTCGTTGTCGGCAGTATGGCGTGGTCGGAGGGCGATGGACCGGCGGCGGTCGGAGCCCTGACAGATGCGATTGAATCTTGTCGCGAGTCCGGCGATACAGTGGAGCAGGCGATCGCCGCGATGATGCTGGGGCTCGCACTCCTTATCGTGGATGCGGGTGATCTCGACGAACCTCTGGCTCGCTTTGACGAGAGCTTGCAACTTTTTCGGAATGCCGGTGCACGATGGGGAGAGTCGTTTGCCGTAGGTTACCTCGGGCTCATCCCGTTGCTGCGTGGCGAGTTGAATCGCGCGGGCCAGTATTTCGAAGAAAGTCTGCGAATCGCGCAAGAGGCAAGTCACGATCGCGTGCCGCTCCATCAGGCGTTGTATAGCCTGGGACTCGTTGCGCAGCAGCGGGGCGACTATGAATCGGCCGAAATCTACTTCACCGACGGCTTGCGGTTGGCCCACGAACTCGGTGACCTGGTGAACGCTGGCTATTTCATTAAAGGGCTTGGGCAATCGGCTGGAATGCTGGGCCGCTCAGAACATGCGGCATGCCTGCTTGGCGCGGCATCGGCCGCGTTGGAAGCCACCGGCTCACCTCCGTACCGATATCTTTGGAATCGAACGTTGGACGATCAAGTCATCGGCGCCGCGCGCATGAAACTTGGCGAGGATCGTTTTTCGTTGGCCTGGTCACGCGGTCAGTCCATCGGGTTAGACCGCGCCATTGCCGAAGCGATCGCCAGCGTTGTCGATCGCACCTAGGCCGCGCACCATGCCGGGGCCAACCCGCACCAAGTCTTTGTCACAGTCAGAAGGTGGAGGTGCCCCGAATCAGCGTCGGTAGACTATCATGATGCGACATTTCAGCGGATGGCCAGCGAGGAGGTAGACGGACAGGATGGAACGCGTGAACTTCGCCGAACTACACTACCTCGCGGAGTCCGCCGCATGGCGCCCAGACCGCTACTATACCTATGACCTGATGTCCCAGCTGCTGCGGAACTGGGTCGAGGCTTATCCAACGTTGGCGACAATCGCGCGCATCGGAAATAGTCGCGAGGGACGTGCGATCTGGGTGGTAACGATCACCAATCAAGAGACCGGGCCTGACGACGAGAAGCCCGCGTACTATATCGACGCCAATATCCATGCGGCGGAGGTGACGACCTCATCGGTCGCGCTGGCAACCATTCACCACCTTCTGACCAAATATGAGACCGATTCCGAGGTGCGCCGCCTGCTTGACGAGACGGTGGTCTATGTCATCCCGCGTATCGCCATCGATGGGAGCGAGTTGTTCCTCACCTCGACCGCGAACGTCCGATCGTCGGCCACCCCGTTCCCGGCCGACCTGCCCGATGCCACGTTCGATGGTCTCGAACCACACGATCTGGACGGTGACGGCCTGATCAGCTTGATGCGGATCCAGGATCCTGCGGGGCCGTGGAAAATCTCAGAGCGCGACCCGCGAATTATGCTCAAGCGTGGCGCCCACGAGTTCGGCGGAGAGTACTATTTTGTGCACCCCGAGGGACTCATTCGCGACTGGGACGGCGGCAAGATTACGCTCGCGCCATCACCGGCCCAACTCGATTTCAATCGCAACTTCCCCGCGGATTGGCAGCCTGCCTGGGTTCAGACAGGGTCAGGGCCATACCCGCTAAGCGAGCCAGAGACCGCCGCGGTCGCCGCCTTTCTACTCTCGCACCGCAATATCCACGGCGCGCAACTCCATCACACGGCCGCCGGGCTCATCCTGCGGGCCTCGGCACGCTACGCCGATGACCAGATTCCACCGCTCGATCTGCGTGCCTACAAGGTGATCGGCGCGATGGGGGAGGCCAGCACCGGCTATCGCTGCGATTCCCCCTTTCACACCAATCCCTACCAGCCAGGTCTGCCGTCATTCGGCGTGACCATTGACTGGCTCTATGATCACCTGGGCATCATCGCGTTCATGACTGAACTTTGGGGGCTGGCCCACCACGCTGGGATCCCGAGTACCAACTACCTCCAATTAGAGGAAGATCGGACCGAGGAAGATGATTCGAAGATCCTGCGGATGCTCGATGAGGGGGCTGGAGGGCGCGGTTTCACCCCCTGGCATCCATTCGAGCATCCGCAGCTCGGTCCGGTCGAGCTCGGTGGGTACGAGTTCAAGTTTGGTTTACTGAATCCCCCTGGACCGCTTCTGCCCGACGTGTTGGATCGTGCCGTCCCGTTCGCGCTGGCGGCAATGGGCACCGCACCACGATTACGAATCATCGCGAGTGACGCCGATCGACTCGAGCCCGGTGTCTACCGGATCTGGGCCAACATCGGCAATGACGGCTTCCTGCCGACTTCCGGCAGTGAGCGCAATAAGGCATCGGGACCCGGTCGACCAATCACGGCGCGGTTGTCCATCCCGGTAGGCGCCCGGATGTTGTCGAGCGATGCCGCAACGACCCAGCAGCTGGACCATCTGGCCGGGCGCGTCAGTCAGTACACCAGCCTTCATCTCTCCGGCCAATACCCCAATCTCAGTCGCGGCCATGTCGAATGGCTGGTCGCCGCACCGGCCGGCATCGAATTTGAGATCACTATTGAGACCGAGAAGGCTGGTACGTGCCGTGTGAGCGTGATCACAGGCTCGTGAGGAACGCGCTGCTGAGCTAGTCCGTGCTGGCTTTTCACGAACCACTGACCTGACGTCGCCGGCAGTATTGACTACGTCCCCTGCAAATTCATCTCCCGTCTGTGTATCATCATGGACCGCCCAAAATAACGTCGCCTGGCGGGGCAACGATGAGAAGGGGTGAAGATGACGCGCGAAATCGCGATCGGATTTGACTTCGGCACCTCAAACTCGGCGATTGCCATTGCCGAACCGAATAGCCCGCAGCCAATCCTGCTCAGGCTGGATACCGCTCAACCCGACTCTGCGCTTGTGCCGACCACCCTCTATTTTCGTCCTGACGGGTCGTTCCATATCGGCCATGATGCCATTCGGACCTTCGCTAACCTGGAATCCGGGCGAACGATCGTTCGCGAACGTCAGGCCGTAACCCACGAGATCGAAACCGTGTTCGGACGCGAGCGAGTGATCGCCGAGATCGAGGTCAACCAGGCGGGACGTTTTTTTCAATCGGTCAAACGCTCGTTGCCCGACGCCAGCTTTCGGGGCACCGAGGTCTTTGGTCGCTTCTATTCACCGGAGGAACTCGTTGCCGCCTTCGCCAGTGAGATGCGTCAACGGGCCGAGCAAGCCCTTGGCCGTCCCGTCACCCAGGCAATGGTTGGCCGACCGGTTCACTGGTCGAACGCTGGAACGGGTGACGCACTCGCACTCGAGCGTATGGAGGAAGCCTTGCGCCGGGCTGGCTTCAAGACCTTCGCCTTCATGCCGGAGCCGATCGCGGCCGGACTGCGGCTAGCGGCGACGCTATCCGACCCGCTTACCGTATTGGTCTTTGATTTTGGTGGCGGCACACTCGACGTAACGGTGATGCGTGTCGGTGGTGGAGAGCGATCTGTCCTATCGACGGCCGGGATCCCGATCGGCGGTGACCTGCTGGATGAGGACGTAATGGACCGCCGTCTGCTGCGCCATTTCGGCGAGCACCTGCGTTGGGGACCGCAGCAACTGCCTATGCCACAGCACATTCTGGATACGGCGCGCCGTTGGTACACCATCCCGGATTTGAACGAGCCGGGGACGCTCCGCTTCCTGCGCGACCTGGAGCGAGAGCGCAAGCACGAGACTCGTCGCCAGGCGCGTGCGCTCCTCTCGTTAGCGCGGGGCAATCACGGCTGGCCCCTCTTCCGCGAGATCGAGCGGGCCAAGATCGGACTGTCGGAGCGTGAGGAGGAGCGCATCCACTACGTTGCGGATCAGATCGCTATCGACGAGCCGCTCTCGCGTCCTGATTTTGAAGGGCTGATCGACGTTCGAGTACGTGAAGCGTCTGCCTGTATCGACGAAGCTCTGACCGTGGCCGGTCTGACGGCGGGAAGAATCGATGCCGTGATGCACACCGGAGGATCGTCCCTCATCCCGTGCTTCCGGCAGATGCTCGCCGAGACATTCGGCCCGGAGAAACTGCTCGATCAGGATGCCTTCACCTCGGTTGCCTCCGGACTGGCACTCGCTGCTCGCGATCAGGGTAACGAACTGGCCGCCTGAATCGTCGCGATCTTTCCACTACCGAGTCCCGTCCAAGAAGACTCACGTTGCCGGATTCACAGTGAAACGACCCTGCAACACTCGCGTGCAAAACGTTGTCCCATTGCAACGGATTCTGATTAGTGTGGAGATCGGGAGCCGCTCCATCATTAGCTGCTGCCTTAAATCCGGATGGAGGTCGTACATGAAAAGCCTGGTCGTCTTCGATACCCAGTTCGGCAACACCGGGAAATTGGCCCGAGTCATCGGGACGGCGCTTGGAGGGTTCTGGTCCGGTACAGGTGACGTCGATTGACGAGATCGGCGCGAACGATCTCGACGACGTTGATCTACTGATCGTCGGTGGTCCGACGCAGGGCCACCGCGCTCGCAAGCCGCTGCGTGATTGGGTCGACAATCTCTCTCCGAAGGTGTTGGATCGAGTCGCGATCGCCGCGTTCGATACGCGTCTTGACTGGCCTATGGTGCTCTCCGGTTCGGCTGCGAACACGATCGAGCACATTGTGCGGCACCACCGAGCGCGTCTGGTCGTGCCGCCGAAGAGCTTCGTCGTGAGCGGGAACGAAGGTCCGTTGGCGGACAGCGAGCTAGCGCACGCGGTCGAGTGGGCTGAGGCGCTGGCGGTCAAGGCCGCCGCGACGCTCACCAGAGCTGTACCTGCCGGTTCGTAGCCCGCGCCGTCAATCAAGTACCATCTGCTGATCGACACCTTTCTGGCCTGTCGACCGGCACCGTGGAACGAGAATTGACAGCTTCATTGTCACGGTCAGTGCTCTGACCGCTTTGACTGTGCTAAACGCCCACGAGCGTTTGGACCTATGGATGAGGAGCGTGTCGAAGTGTGGTGGCAAGATCTGTTCTGGGGATTGTGGAACGGCTTCTCGGCGTGGATTGTCTTGATCGTTCACGTCTTCGGCAACTGGAAGCAGTACCCGTTTTACGACACGGGAAGAGGCGGGAATTGGTACGATCTCGGTTTCGTCATCGGCGCGGCCTCACCGCTTTTGTGGCCGTTTAGCGCCAAGGGTCGCTTCCGCCGCTGATCGAGCTTGGCCATCATCGTCACGCCGCTGGGTGATCCATTATCCATGAACGGATAACGATGACCAACGTGCGTAACATCAATGACTTCTGAATCCGATGGTAGGCGATGATGCCACGAGCATCATGATGAGGAGCTCGGCACCCAGGATGGAACGACACCAGCCAGCCACTTGGGGCGAAGCAATGGCGTCTGAGCTCCTTTGGGTGCATGGCAAGATCCGGCACGATCTCGAGGCGATCCAGCAGTTGGCCGTGCAGGTACCGGACGGCATGCCTGCCGAGAGCATTCGTCAACAGATCACTGACCTACAGACGAACGGCCCACTCTGGAAGCTGCGCGCCAACTGCCTTTATTACTGCCGAATCGTGCATACGCATCACCGGATCGAAGACGCGCTCCTCTTTCCGGCCCTGCGACGCTCCAATTCCACGCTCGAGCCCGTTGTCGACAAATTGGAAGCGGACCATCGGAGAGTCAGTAACCACCTCGACGAGGTCGAGTCCGGTGCCGATCGTCTGGTCGAAGACGACACGCTGGCCGGTCGTACGCGTCTCGTCGATGCGCTCCACGACCTGGCCGACCACCTTCTGACGCATCTTGCGTATGAAGAGGAATCGATTCTCCCCACTATGCGCGGCTGGGATAGCTGGCCTGAGCGGTGACGTCGGCGGATGGTCTAACTATGTTTGTGACTTCCAGCAAAATGATGCTTCCGATGACATTCATGTCGTTATTCACATGATAGAGTTCGTCGGTCTCCAGCGTAGCTACGGCCAACCTGCACGAGGATAGGGCGCGTCAACGGCGACGAGCAGACCAGAGCGTTCTCCTGCCGTCAGACTCGACGGACCATGCCAGTCGGCCGCCAGGATGAAGAGTGTCGGGTGATCGTCGCCACCGAGCGCGCACGCGAAGCCGCCCCGATCAAGCTCGATCGTTTGCAGTACCTCACCACCTTCGCGCACCCGCACGCAACGCCGGTTCGGGACGTCCGCATACCAGACCGCGTTGTCAGCATCCAGGCAGATGCCATCCGGAGCGCTGCCATCGATTTCTGCCCAGACGCGTCGGTTTGAGAGACTGCCGTCGTCGTCGATGTTGAAGGCGGTGAGGCGCGAGGCATACGACTCGGCCACGATCAGCGTGGTGTTGTCCGGCGTCACCGCCATGCCGTTCGGGAAGGCAAAGCTGTCCGCCACACGTCTCACGTCGCCGGTCGGCGTGACCAGGGTGACAAAACCGGGCGCGTATTCACCACCTGGAAAATCGAAGCCGGTGTTATTGAGGAAAGTGTTGCCTCGGCCGTCGACCACGATCTCGTTCCAGGGGGTAGTTGCCTGCCCGCTCAGGTCGGCGTGCGTCACCAGCGATCCGCCGGCTTCGCGTCGCAGCAGGCGACCTTCGCGACCAGCCACAACCAGCAGCCGGCCGTCCGGCAGCCAATCGATGCAGACTGGAAGGGCAGGCGTGTCAGCAACGACTACCTCGCGGTTACCTTCGACGTCAACGGCGATGATCTGTTGCGTACCCCAGTCGGAGAACCAGAGGCGACTGTCGTGCCAGCGAGGCGACTCACCGAGCGCGACATCGCTCAATATTGTTCGCAACCGGGACATGCTGGCCTCCTTTGGCTTTACGACAGTTCTCTCGACGAATCTGGCCGAGTCTTCTTCTTCCGGCACCGGCACGTTCTATGCAGTTGTCGAACGACGTGGGTCTAGATCGACGAGTGCCGCGAGTTCGTGTTGAAGTGAGATACGCTCGACCGACCCCCGTGCTACTATTTTAGATCGTGCCACCTTCCGTCCACGTCCGTTCATCACTTGGGAATGTTCGCCTTAGAGACTGGAGATCAAGATGCCCTTTGGTCGCGCCGACCGACTGGCGATCCTGCGCGAGCAGGCCGGTACGTACGTCGATGTCGCGCTCGAGAACATCACCCGCGAGTACCCGCATATGCCCTTTTTCATTGCTGAATCACCAGAGTCGTATCAGGTTCACCGCACGTTTCACCCGGCATTCTATGGAAGTTTCGACTGGCACTCGTGCGTTGAGATGCACTGGGTGATAGTCCGGCTGCTGCGGCTTTTTCCTGATGAGTTGCCGAACCAGCGTGCCCGTGCCACGTTGACCGACCTGTTGACGTCAGAGAATCTTCAGACCGAAGCTCATTTTTTCGACAATCCAAACCATCGTGGGCTAGAGCGGCCTTACGGCTCGGCCTGGCTTCTGACGCTGCATCACGAGCTTGTAAATTGGGATGATCCCGACGCTCGACGCTGGGCAAAGAACATGGAACCGTTGGTCGATGTGCTCGTGAGAAACCTTGTGAACTGGCTACGCGTGACGACATACCCGCAACGTACCGGAGTCCATCCGAACACGGCCTTTGCGCTCTCTCGCTCCTTTGCGACGGCTCAGTCGCGGGCCACTGAAGGGGACGACGCGCTTCTCAATACCATATACGAAGCTGCTCTGCGCTGGTTTAGGAACGACGTCAAATACCCTGCACACTATGAGCCATCCGGTGCTGATTTCCTCTCGCCGGCCCTCACTGAAGCCGAGTTGATGTCACTCATTCTTGAGCCGGGGGAGTTTCCTGGCTGGCTGGAGCGTTTTCTTCCGGGCATGTCATCGAACAACCCCTCTGCCCTGTTCGAGCCCGCAGTTGTCGCGGACAGCACCGATGGCCAGATGGCGCACCTGCACGGGCTCAATCTCAGCCGGGCGTGGGCTTTCACTCGATTGGCCGAGTTCCTGCCGGAAGGCGATACTCGTGTAGCTCCACTTCTCGCCGCGGCGGAACGCCACGCCGCGCAGGCACTGCCGCATGTCGCGGGAAGCGACTATATGATCGAGCACTGGCTGGCGGCGTATGCGACCTTGCTGCTGGGGTAGAGACTTTAGTGCTCGTCTTGAGCCGATACTCATGGAACACGTGTAAGAACGAAGGAGCGCTGCAACATGTCCGACCATCCCGCGCATGGCTTCCATGTCCGTTACCTTGGTGGTCCGACCGCGCTTCTAGAGATCGGGGGTGTGCGGCTGCTGACGGACCCAACGTTAGATCCCGCCGGTGACTACGCGAGCGGCACCCGAATCCTGACCAAGACGCTCGATGCCGTGCTGACTCCGGAGGAGCTTGGGCCGATCGACGCTGTGCTTCTCTCACATGACCAGCATCCGGACAATCTCGACCGGTTGGGCCGGGCGTTCCTTGACCGGGCTCCGCTTACGCTCTCGACGGCGTCCGCCCAACGTCGAATTGGCGGAACGGTTCAGGCACTGCCGAACTGGGAGACCGTGGAACTGCCTCGTCCCGATGGTGGCGTGTTGCAAATCACCGGTGTTCCCGCCCAACATGGACCTGACGGCTCCGAGCCGCTGGTGGGTGAGGTAACCGGCTTTGTGCTCCGAACCGAAGATGCGCCATCCGTCTATATCAGCGGCGACAACGCCTCGCTTGACGTCGTGCGCTCTATCGCCGATCGCCTCGGACCGTTCGATGTGGCACTTCTCTTCGCAGGGGCCGCAAAGACGGCGCTGCTCGGCGGAGCATTGCTCACGTTAAGCAGTGAGCAGGCGGCGGAGGCCGCCCGGATACTCGGAGGAGCGACCGTGATCGTGCTGCACTTCGAAGGCTGGGCTCATTTTAGCCAGGGAGCTGATACCGTGCACGACGCGTTCGCCCGGGCTGGATTGAGGGATCGACTTCGGCTCCCGCAACTGGGCGAACAGTTCGATTTCTGATCGTGTCTTGATTTGGTGAAACTCGGTGCGGCGTACTCACGAATCAAGCACGCCGCACCCTGTTGACCCCGACTAGAAATAGGTTCCGATGTTGTGCAGAATCGATTCACCGCCATCAACCACCATGACCGAACCCACCACGAATGAAGCGTCGTCGGTGGCCAGGAAGAGGGCGGCGCCAGCCATCTCCTCGGGCTGAGCCTGACGTCCGATTGGTTGCATAGCGGCCTTTTCCTCACGGGCTGCGTGCGCTTTCGCCGCATCTTCGGGACTCATACGCGCTCGCCGACCGCCGAGATCGGTATCGACGAAGCCCGGGCAGATACAGTTCACACGGATGTTCTCACGTGAGTAGTCGACCGCGAGTTGTTTCGTCAACATGATGACGCCACCCTTGCTGGCTGCGTAGGGAGCCACCCTCGGGGCGCCGATAAGGCCATAGACCGAGGCCGTGTTGATCAGTGATCCACCCCCCTGCTTGCGCAGATGGGGAATGGCGAACTTGCAACCGTAGAACGGCCCGGCCAGGTTCACCGCGAGGGTGTGCATGAAATCTTCGACGCTGATATCTTCGGCTGGCTTGCCGCCGCCACCCACACCGGCGTTGTTCACTACGATGTCAAGCCGACCACCTTCAGACGCGGCTCGATCGATCGTCGCCTTTACCTGCTCCGGATCGGAGACGTCACATTGGGCGAAGGCCGCCTTGCCACCTGCGTCTTTGATGAGCTGAACCGTTTGCTCGCCACCGGTTGTGTTGACATCGGCGACGTAGACAACCGCGCCCTCCTGAGCATAGCGTCGCGCGATGGCTCGCCCAATACCGGATGACGACCCTGTCACGACCGCGACCTTACCTGCAAGCTTCCCGTCTGCCATTGGGAACTCCCCTCGTTGATGAACTATTGACCTCAACGCAGTCTACGGATGAATCTCTTGGTGTCCGACCAACCACGAATCTGACGAATCAGCGCTCGGTTGGCCGAACAGGAGTAATCATAAGCGCAGATGCTCGCCAGCGGACCATGAAGTTGAAAGGGGACCGTGAAGTTATCCGAACGGCGTGCGGACCGCTTTAGGCCATTCCCGCCCGGGTCACTTCCGCCCGAACGATGTCGATGAAGCTGAGGACGGCCGAAGGAAGGGCGTTGCCGCGTGCATGACGGACGAGTGCGAGCTCCCGCGTCAGGCCGTTGGCGTCGCTCACCGAGAGCGTCACCAATCGTCCCGAGGTGAGGTCCTCTGCAACGAGCGTCTGGGGCAGAAATCCGACGCCAATTCCCCGCAGGATGAGTTGACGCATCATTTCGTGGGGCAGCTCATGCTCGTCCCAGCCACGGCCCGAGGTCGGCGCGATGCGAGCATCCTCGGTTGTACCCCAAACAGTCTCATGGTAGGGCTGGCCTTTCTCGACCAGTTCCTCAACCGTCAACGTTGTATGCCGGGAGAGTACGTGCCTGGGCGACGCGACGGCGACCAACGGCTCGCGAAAGCGGGTCAGCACCTCAACCTCCACTGTGCCCGTCAGATAACCCCAGGTGATTAACCCCAACCGTACGATTCCGTCGGCCAACTCCTGCAGGATTTGAGGCGTGTGTCCGGTCCGGACTGAGAGACGCACGTCCGGGAAGGCTGCCCGGTATCGCTCGACCACCGGGACCAGTAGTCCATTGGCAATCGAGTCGACCGCGCCGACTGTCACGCGCCCATACTGTCCGGTTTGCGCTCCGTTGGCCGCGTCTATTCCTTCAGCCAGCACTGCCAAGGCTCGCCGTGCATAGGGCAGAAAACTCTCACCCGCCTCGGTGAGTGTGACCCGCCGGCCGCCACGGATGAAGAGGGGAGCGCCAAGCTCCGATTCGAGCGCCCGGATGCGGCCGCTGATGGCTGCCTGCGACACATCCAGTACCTGGGCCGCTCGGCTAAAGCTTCCCTCGCGGACGATGCGGTCGAAGGTGATGAGCTGCTGCTGATCCAATCCGCCCGCCTCCTATAAGGAAAACCGATTGAAACAATCGGTGAAGACGGATTGGATTGTACCTCTGGTAGTCTTATGCTGAAACGTAGAGAATGCCTTCAACCAGGTATATGACCGCATCGAAGACGATTGATCGTTCCGTTACGCGGTCACCAACTTGCCGTACGGACCAGCAAGGAGCATCACCATGGCAGAGACGGCCGACGTCGTCGTTATCGGAGCAGGCGCAAATGGAGTAAGCACTGCCTTTCACCTGGCGCAGATGGGTGCAGGAAAGGTCGTCGTAGTCGAACGCTGGCACCTGGCGGCCGGCGCGACAGGTAAGTCAGGAGCCCTCGTACGTACGCACTATACTAATGAGCCAGAGATGCGTATGGCCCTCGAGAGCTTCAAGTACTTCGTGAACTGGAAGGACATGGTCGGCGGCGACTGTGGTTTTCAGCGAATCGGCCTGATGACGTTCGCGCGTCCCGAGTACACCAGTCATCTGGAGGCGAACGTCGCTGCTCAGCGTGAGCTTGGAGTTGATGCGCGACTCATCTCTCCCGAGGAGGCACTGGAGCTCGACCCGTCCCTCTATGTCGGTGACGTCGATGCGGTCGCCTATGAACCAGGCGCCGGCTACGTCGATCCGAATGCGACCGTCTACGGTTTCGCCCGTGCGGCGATGGACCAAAGGGGTCGAGTTCAAGTTCGACACTCGGGCCACGAAGGTGTTGACCGACGGGAACCGCATCACCGGAGTCGAGACCTCGGCCGGAACGATCGAGGCGCCGGTGGTCGTGATCACCGCGGGAGCCTGGGCCAACCAGTTATTGGAACCGCTCAACATTGATCTCGGCCTGGTGCCGGTATTGGCGCGAGTCACGCTCTTTCGTTGGGCGTTCGATCGCTCACCAAACCATATGACCTACATCGATCATTTCAATGACACCTGGCTGCGGCCGGTCGATGGAAATTGCACGCTGATCGGCGCCGAGAGCGGGATTCGGGTCAACAAAGACCCTGAGCGCTATTCAGAGGCGGTCACCGAGGACTATATCGAGCTTTGCCGCCAGAAACTGGTCAATCGTTTTCCGGTGATGAAGCACAGTTCGGTGCGTGGAAACTGGGCGGGAATTCTGATGATGAGTCCGGATGCGCGCCCGATCATCGATAAGATGCCGGAATATGACGGGCTCTTCTGCATGACCGGCGACAGCGGTACGTCTTTCAAGACGAGTCCGGCCATCGGCAAGTGCCTGGCCGAGTGGATCACCGGCGGGAAATCGAAGACCGTCGATTTGACCCCGTTCCGCTCGACACGCTTTGCCGAAGGGAAGCCGTGGCTCGACGACACGCATTATGGTGACGATCGCGCAACCATCTCGCGTTAGTGTCAGGAGCGACATATCATCCGTCCGGCTGACACGCGAGTCACTGCCCGATCGGACGTCGGTCTCATGGATCAATAAGGGAACAGGAAGCATGCTCGACTTCAAACGTTTCGACTATCTTGTCTTCGACTGCTACGGAACGCTTATCGATTGGGAAAGCGGCATCGTCGCCGCACTACGACCGGTGCTCGCCGAGCACGGGGTTGATCTGTCTGACGACGCCATTCTCGAGCGGTTCGGAGCGTTGGAGTCGGCTGCCGAGAAGCCGCCGTACAAGCCATATCGTGAAGTACTTGCCACTGTGCTGGATGGGTTCGGCGAGCAGTTTGGATTTACTCCGTCGCCTGAAGAACGGGCGGCATTCGGCGCATCGGTTGGTGACTGGCCGGCCTTCTCCGATAGTCCCGCGGCGCTTCATGCGCTGAGTCAGCGCTATAAGCTAGTGATCCTGTCGAACGTCGATGACGATCTTTTTGCGTTGTCAGCAAAACGGCTGAACGTTGAGTTCGCGGAGGTCATTACGGCACAGCAGGTCGGGAGCTACAAGCCGGACCTGCACAACTTTCGCGTCGCGTTGCAGCGACTTGGCGATCGACCGGAGCGGGTGCTCCATGTTGCTCAGAGTCTGTTTCACGATATCGCTCCGGCGAAGTCGATCGGCCTGACGACGGTTTGGGTGAACCGACGACATGACCGTCCGGGTTTCGGCGCTACGCCTCCGGCCGAGGCGCAGCCTGATCTCGAGGTGCCCGACCTGATGACACTGGCCACGCTGACAGCTAAGTAACGGGCAACGCATCAATCGTCCGAGTACGACAGACATCTTGGGCGCACGCGTCGACGAAATATACATACGGAAATCGTACTTGATATCGACATAATGTAATGCGTTTGACAACAACGAGGGAGTAGGGGCAGATGAAGGACACGCAGAATGAGAGCGGCAGTGCCGCCTGGGATCTCGATACCCGGCTTATTCACGAGCACCAGGCGCCGGACCCGCAGACCGGCGCCATCGTTCCGCCGATCCACCCGAGTTCGACTTTTGTGCGCCACGGACTCGACGATGGTGCCCACTTTCGCTACTCGCGCCAGGCAAATCCGACGCGCGAGAAGCTGGAAGAGATCCTGACGAGCCTGGAGCATGGCGTCGCCTGCTCGACCTTTTCATCCGGTATGGCGGCCATCTACGCCGTGCTGCAGCTCCTCTCCTCCGGCGACCACGCCGTCGTCGGCTACGATTGCTACCTGACCACCTACGACTTCTTCGCCAACGACCTGACTCGCTACGGCATCAGCGCTGACTTCGTCGACTTGAATGACCTGGAGGCGGTGAAGAGCGCCATTCGTCCCAACACACGCATGATCTGGATCGAGACGCCGACCAACCCGCTGCTCGACATCGTCGATCTGCGCGCCCTGGCCGACATCGGGCGTGAAGCTGGTGTGCTGACCGTGGTCGACAACACCTTCGCCTCGCCCTATTGCCAGCGTCCAATCGACTGGGGAATTGACCTGGTCGTTCATAGCACCACCAAGTACCTGGGCGGCCATAGCGACCTTGTCGGGGGTGCGGTAATCTCCCGTACTCCCGAGCTTGGCGCTCGCATCTTCGAACGTCAGTACAATCTCGGCGGGGTGCCGAGCCCGTTCGACTGCTGGCTTCTGATTCGGGGCATCCGCACGTTGGGTGTCCGTATGCGCCAGCACATGTCCAATGCCCAGGCGATCGCCGAGTGGCTCGACGAGCATCCGAAGGTGACACAGGTGCTCTATCCCGGCTTGCCCGGTCATCCAGGACACGAGATCGCCTGCCGGCAGATGACCGGCGGCTTCAGCGGCATGGTCTCGTTCTCCGTGGACGGCGGCTCGGCCGCGGCACGCAAGGTCTCAGTCGGCACGAAAATCTTCATGTTTGCCACCAGCCTCGGCGGCGTCGAGTCGTTGATCTTCCCACCGACTGCCTGGCTCGAGACCGCGCCCGATCTCATGTCGCAGATCCCTGGTTCCCCCTGGGCACTGCATCCGGGTCTGCTGCGACTGTCGGTCGGGATCGAATCGCCGCGCGACCTGATCGCCGACCTGGATCAAGCTCTCGCGGGGGTGTAAATCACCCTCCAAACATCCCTCAGGTCTGTCAACCGCGGGTGGAGATGGTATTCTCGCTCGCGGTTCTCGTTTGCCAAAATGTGGTCCAATGAGCGAACGGGATGCGTCAGGGTCGGTGGGAGAATAGATGCCGATGGCAAATCATGTTCCCAGTCAAGCCAACGTTCCGGGCGTGAAGGCGATGGTCATCGACCCGTCAAATCGGGCGCTTCATTGTCGCTGTAATTCTGATCCATTTCATCTCTTTGCTCTCTGACGTTTCTGATATCCGTTTCCCACACCGGAGCACGGCTCCGGCGTGGGAATGGTTCGTGATCATTTAGGTCTCTGTGCCGCTGGAAACCAGGCTAGTACTAGAACCGGTGCTTCGCTGCTTGATCGCGAGCCGGTTTGCCAACGTAACGAGTGTTCCGGCCAGCACCGAGTGAATCGGTTGTCGCACTCGCGTCGGGGTCATCGCCATCTTATTGAGGCGCGCTTCACGCAACTGAAGTTCTAGTTTCGCCAGGTCGTATTCAGTCCATCCGTTCATCGTTATGATTCCTTTCCATACGTAGAGCGTGGGCCGCCCCAGCCATTTGACCAACGGTTCTGGTCAGGCGTCGTCCATTTAGCTTGGTGTGGGCACGGTGTCACCCGTCTTCACCTTGTCTTGCGTATCCAGCTTGCTAGACGTCTCCCGTCTGCCGCTCGGAGCGAACGACGCCGGCATCAAAGACGTCACTCGATGCCAGAAGGTCGGGGTGTCTGGTCGTGAACTCCGAACCAACTCCGCACCGATCCGATCCCTTCGGATCTCCGCGGCCATCTCCTGGTGCTTCTGGGCCGCGAGTCGCTGCTCGGCATATACGTTGAAGACCATTGTGAACCCCTTTCGCTACATGACTCACCAACAGGTCGATGTAGCGATCGTAGGAGAGGCTTCTTTAATCGGTCTTTATTCCGTGTTAATTGGGATTGAAAAGAGGATGAATTTCTCAGACTTACGGTTGGAAAGCGAACGCGGTCGTATTCGGAATCAACACTGACGGTATCTCAGGATTGGCAAGTCGGAGATAGAAATAGCCAAACCCGGCGAGTCCCAGCATGAGACCGGGTTCATCTGCGCAGATTGATTCCTCGAATTCGTTCTCCCTGGTGAGAGCGGCGATGCCAGCGTCGGCGACCCGTATCGCCAACTGCTTCAGCGCGACTGATTGTTCCGGCAGCGATTCAGCCGCCCAAAGCAGGATGTCCGCGTTGCCCGGGAGCCCATGGCAGAGGGACCATGGTTTCTCGGGCAGGGCTAGCCGCGATTCGACCCAGGCTCTCGTCGCCCTGACCGCTGTTTCGGCTTCGTCAAGGTAGATCTGGTCTCCAAGAATCTTCCTGGCTGTCAAGCGAGAGATCGCGATGCCGCCCGATCCATGACACCAGACGCTCGACACCGGAGCCGCTGGGCCGAAGCGTGAGCCCTGGACGGGATAGCGCAGATCGAGCCAGTTCTGGAATTTGGGGTGGAAATTGCGGCGCTCGAAGGAGAACGTAGCCTCAGCGGCCTCGCGAAAGCGCTCTTCTTGGGTCGCCGAGAAGAGCTGCAGAAGAGCAAACGCGATGCCAGCGCTACCGTGAGCGAAGCCGGTCAAACCTCGGCGGCCCGACTGCGTTTGGACAGACCACCATATGGCCCTGCCACGTCGCTTCGCCGTCGACAAGAGGTGATCGCCGAGCCGGATCGCATCCGATAGGAATCTCTTATTCCCGGTAGTTCGTGCCAGCGTCAGAAGAGCGATGATGGTGCCCGACTCCCCTGAGAGTAGATCCGGCTCGGTGGGCCACCCAGACTCGATGCTCGAATCGACGATGTCGGTTAGGTCAACCACAGTAAGAGATTGGTCATCGAGAAGCTGTCCGATGCGGCCCGTGTAGGTCACGACACCAGGCCAGCCGGTGTAAAATCCCCAACCTCCGCGTACCAGAAGTCGATTGATCGTGTGGATGGTCTGATTGATTGCGGCACGTGCCGTTGCGGCGTACTGGTCGTTGGATGTCTCGGCATAGAGTTGGGCCAGGAAGAGTGCGATACCGGCCGTCCCGGTGTAGACGTCCGGTCCAATCGAGCCAAAGGTGGCAATACCACTTGGGTCGTGCATTCCCGATTGGGTGATCAGCTTCCCCAGCCAGGTGCAGCGTTCGTCATACCAGAAGGCGTCCTTGACGAGACGGTCTCCGATTTCTTCCGCTGTTTTCAAGTACTGTGCGTGGAGCTCTAACTCGTCGCCGACCGGGATGTCTGGCCTGATATCGATTGATGAAGACGAGGCTGAATCGACATCGAGATGCCACGACGTGAGGTCGAGCAGTGCCGCGTATTCGTCGGCCGATCCTGCGTTAAGGTAGGGATGCGACAAATCAAGCCCCTCGCGCTCGAACCGCTCTTCGACCTTCCGCAGTCTTTCGATTGGATCGGTAGTCCCTTGCTCAGCGGCGTCGACGAACGCCTCGGCGAGCAGACGGCAACGGTGCAAGCCGAAGCTCTCACCATTTCCTGGATCCTCGGCGAGACCCAGGCCGGGGGCAATGTGCATGGTTAGAGCCGGTTCTCGAGGAAGAACTTCACTTCGTACGTTGTCATAGACTTGCTTCAATAAATGCGATGCTCGCGCGAGATCTCGCTTGGTGATGTACAGCACCCCGGCATCGTTCCGATGGTAGGCGTTCGGATCGTTGAGGACCTTGATCTGGAATGGTACTCGCTCAGCATTGAGCCGTGACGTGACCGAGTCAATCAATCTGATCGCGCCAGCCGGGGTCACATGCCAGTAGAGTCGGACCAGGATGTCATCAGGAAACAATTCTGGCGGCTCGTCACTTTGTGCGAGGTAAAAGCCCGGTGACTCGGCTGGGAATTCCTTCGGCATCCGCACGGCGACTGACGTGCCAGTCGATGGTTCCGATCCTGGTTCTCTCTGGTACGTCTCGGGCGTGATCCAGACGGTGAGCCCATCCCGCTCGACCCAGATGCCGTCATCGTCGCGTTCGACAACCGTCCAGCCGCTTTCCCAACGACCGGTGCCGTGGTTGGCATCAGATAAGGTCCCGATAAACCCGGCGTCACCTGAACTGGGCGCGCGTAACCAGACAGGCAGTGTCGGAAGCGGTTCGCCCTGAAGATAGTAGTGTTCGTAGAGACATGACAAGATTTCGGCCACCAGATGCCGCGCACGCGCCTCAGCGCTCAGGGACATCAATGCGTGCAGTGAGATACTCGTAGGCCAAGCTCCGAACCATCTGTGCTGGTGAGGTGAAACAACCCGTAACGCATTGATGACCGACTCGAGTTGGGGCCGAACGCGGCTTGTTGCCTGGTCAATCATAGGTCGCCAAACCGAGCAGCGCATTCGCGGCGTCAGCCGGTCGCACCAGCATATTCTGAGCAACCTGGAGTTTGATGGCACCGGTACCGGACAAAGCTGCATCCTGTTGCCCGGCTTCGATGGTGGACTGGAGCAACCCAGCGGCCGTGTATCGAGCCAAACGTTCGATGGCTGCCCTAGCGGCCCTATTCGCCGGTCTAGCAAACTCGGTGTACCCTTCCCAGAACTGTCGCATAGCCGGTTTCAGTGTTTCGAGTGGGACTTGAACGCCGATCAATGGCGATTGACTGCCATCTCCTCCTGCTGGCATCGAGGCAATCCACTCGCTGAGGTACTGGCTCAGGAAACATGCCGCATCCCACAGTGGATCGCCCAGTTGGACCATCTCCCAGTCAACGAGGATCACGTGAAATCCGCGTTGGCCGGTCGTTGATCGAGACAGTAACAGGTTCTCCCATCGCACGTCGCCGTGGATAACCGTCGATGGCTGCCAGGCCTGCCGCATCGACTCGAGCGATTCCGCGAGGGATGGGGTGTTCTGGACAATCCGAACAGTCTCGATGCTGCTGCCGCTGAACCGATCGAATAGACGGGGACCTGGACGGTGGATCGAAAGGGCCCAGGGAGGGTCACGATCAAACTGATTCGCGCAACCGGCGAACAGAGCCTGTCCCTGCCGTGAGTGAAGCAACCCCAGCACCCGTCCTGCATCGCCAGCAATGGTTACTGAATGGCGACCGAATCGATGATGGTGCTCGTCCAGGCTCCGGGCGTCCGGGACGAGATTGAAGATGAGGACGCCAGCATTCTCATCCCAAGCTCGCACCACTGGGAGATGCCGTGACATTCCCGACAATGGGTTCGTCTGAGCGGCGGCAGTCAGAAACGCAGCTTCGCGTTTGACCGACTTCCGTCGCTCCGCGTCGAGACCTTGCTTGGCGAAATAGCCGGTGTGCCGGTTCGTTGTGATCCGGAGGTCCCGGTTACGACGCGACACGTCAACAACCGTGATGTTTCCATCGACGATATCCGCTTCGTCAAGCAGTTGGCGTTCGACAAGATACGCGATAAGCGAGCCGTCTGCTAGAAGCAGAAACACCCTCTGCTCATTGAACCGCTAATCGGTACCATCCGGTGACTCGACATCAATCCCCTCACTGCTTGCTGACGCTGCCACGTCGCGAATGGATCCTGTGGAATGCAGCACCGACCGTGCGAGGTCAAGAGCGGCCCTACTACGAAATCCTCTGCCGTGAGGGGAGTTCGCGAGAAGTAGTCGATCGAGGCGTCCTCTTTAATGAGGAGCAACATGTGGGGAGAGTTGACGTCACCGAGATCGATCTCGATCGCGTTTCCATCGTCGACCTCAATGTACTCGTCGAGTTGTTCGGTGAGGTAGAGACGTGTCCGTCCAGTCGCACTGGCGTCTCCTTTGAATCCTGTGACGTGCTTCGCCTTTTGGATCTCCGCTTGAGAGAATCCCCTCTTCTTGGCGGTTTGCAGGATTTGATCGATTGAAGCGGCCATGAATCCCCCTTTGTAACGGGTCGAATAGATTCGAATGCGCAAAGCTGGGAACTATGGTGAGCGACAGCCAGAACTCCCTTGCCGGAGCGTCCGGGCGAGCCGACCTACTCTTGTCAACTTAAGGCGCATAGCATTCTCCAGCGTGGCGTTGATCAAATCGGCAACCATGTCGCTTTGGTCTCCGCGTCGCCTCAACATGGCCGCATAGGCAAGTTCTGTGTGCACAGTGAAGATCGGCGCGTGGATCCGTGCTTCTTTGTCTAGCGCGTATTCAAAGTACTTCGCCGCTTCATCCCAGCGTTGCAGCGTGGTTGAGAGCAGGCCGAGATAGTGTGCAACCGGCCCGAGGAAGATGGCTTGGTTGCCAGGGCTGATGAATAGCTTGGTATGTGGCTGCATTAATCTGAGCAGATTCTCAGCGTGCTCTATGTCTTCGAAAGCCGTGCAGGCTTCGGCAATCAGCGCAAGCGACGCTAGCCAGAAGGGGTCACGTGGAATTGCGTTTGCGTTCTTATCCAATATCGCAGTGACAATCCTATACGCTTCATCGTGTCGTCCATCATCAACATAGAGAACAGATAACATACAGCGCCAGAATGGCTCGTCAGCATGGTTATTTGCCTCAGTGGAAACCATCTCCTCAACCTCTCGCAGCCTGTCTTGCTCGCGTCGGAGAACGAAGAGTTGCAACAGATAATTCAGATGCGAGAGTTCTGACACTGCGCCAAGTCCGATCGTGCGGGCGTGTTCCATGAGTCTTTCAGACTCGTCGAGATCTCCTTGCATGAATGCGCGCATCGCTCGTTTGGTGGTCGCTGACCAGATCTTGCTCGGCAGATTGAATTTCCGAACTTTCTCTTCGTAGGCGTCTAGCTCCCGATCCGCGTCGCCGACGGCTCCTAGAACCAGATATTCGCCGACCAACTGCGCTCGTGCCGCGATCTCCGACATCAGGTCGGCATTCGACTGGGCAAGCGAGAGAAGCTCGCTCGCGATTGCCTTGCGTTCCTCGACATCTTCATATGTCCAACGAGCGGCGTGCTCTGCTCGCAAGGCACTGGCAATCAGTGTCGGGCTGCCAATACGTCTCGCCATAGCCACGGCATCTCGCGCGAGCCGACTTCGGTCAGGAATGTCGATATTATGGCTGGGCTCGGATCTATTGAAGGTCAGTGCCTGGGCCAGCCGACTCATTACTTGGGCGCGTAACGGGCTGTCACCTGGCGGAAGTCCAATGAGCGCTTCTCTGAGCAGCGATGTTTCGTCTTGCGCACGCCAATCCACGTAGTCGGATGCATTGTTGACGAGTTCGACGGCCGCGATCCCAAGACGCTCTACGTCACCCATGCACCTCGCGATCTCGACCATGCGCATGCGAGTGTGCCGAGAGTTGCTGGCATTGCCCGCGACCGAATGCGCGCGTCCGAGTGGCAATAAAGTGTCGAATAACGCACCATATCGATCGGGCAGGTAGCGTTCGAGAATATCGACCGCCTGGCGGAACTGGTCGACTGCTTCGGAATAGGCAAGCCGAGCCATCGACTGCTCGCCAGCTTTACTCAGGTACTTCACCGCGCGATCGGCCTCACCTGCGGGCGCGGCCAAACGGAAATGGTGTGCCAGTTCGGCATAGGGGGGATCGGCGCTGGAAATGGTCAGGTTCTCGATGACATCGCCGACGCGTGCGTGCATTCGAACTCGACGAGCGCTGATCAGTCCCTCATAGAGTGCCTGCTGCGTCAGCATGTGAGTGAACCGGAAGCGGTCCGGAACCGTGGCATCGTCAATGATGACACCGAGTGCGATCGCTTCCTCGAGCAGATCGAGTAAATCGTCTTCGGTTAGACCACGTACCCTGGCCAGGACCTTGAGCTGGAACTCGTCGCCGATCACGGCGGCGTCGGTCAGCACCCTGCGCGTCTCTTCGGATAGCTGGTTCAGACGTAATGTGATTGCTTCTCGAACGCCGACCGGCACGGCCGCGTTCCATCCATTTGGAGCGCTCGGATCGCTGTTCCGTCCCTCGTCGGAGAGGAACTGAACAACCTCACGGAGGAAGAAAGGGTTGCCATTCGTGCGCTGGTAGACCGTCTTGACGAGATCTTCCGGCAGTGGCCGGCCGGCAATCATCCGGGTGAACTCTGCAGCGTCTCGAATCTCGAAGCCTGAGAGCTGAATTCGATGGGTGGCGCGCGATCGGTTCAGCCGCTCGAGTGTCCGTATCATCGGCACGCTGGCGTCGGCCTCGGCGTCACGGTAGGTTCCAATGAGCAAGATCCGGCGAGAAGCGATCTCGTCCGCCAGGAACTCGAGCAGCATGAGTGATGACCGATCCGACCAATGCAGATCATCGATGATGAGCACGAGAGGATGCTGTTCAGAGAGCCGGTTGAGAAACGTCGTGACGCTGTCGAAGAAACGAAATCTGGCCTGTTCCGAGTCGAGATCGGCGGGCTCCGGCGTATCGGGAAGCAGCGAACGAATATGCGGAACGACCTGCGCGATCGATGCGGCTCCTGAGCCAAGCTCGACAATCAGTTGCTCGGCCGCCTTGTCGTGCAAACTCTTGCGCACGATCTGCGACCAGGGCCAGAATGCGGGAGTTCCTGAGGCTTCGTGGCATCGTGCCCAGAGAACGGTGGCACCGTTCAGCCCGGCGAAATGGGCAAATTCCTCGGCGAGTCGCGTTTTGCCGATTCCTGGTTCGCCCGCCAGCAGCACGATCTGTCCCTGGACGTTGAGCATTGTGTCGAATGCATTTTGAAGGAGATCGAGCTCGGTTTGACGCGCGACTAGCCCACTTTGCTGAGCCATTTCAGAGAGGGAGACGTGAAGCCCCCCACCGGCGCTGATTGAACGGTCGGTTCCGATGTTGCCGGTGTCGGTGCCACAGGTTGAGTTATCGGCATCGCTGACGCGTTCAGTTCTCCCGAATTGATGCGCGCATACAGGCTAGCCACCTCAGGCGATGGTTCGGCATCAAGCTCTGACTCTAGAGTTTCGCTCAGTTGCTGATAGAGGCGAATGGCTTGGTCGCGACGTCCGCTCCGCGCGTGCAGCTGCATCAATGCCGCGTAGGCGGATTCATTCAACGGATCGGCGTCGATCAATGTTCGCAGCATCTCGATCGCCTCGGTGGCTGCGCCGCGTTCTTCTTGGAGCTGTGCGGTTGTGAGGAGAAGGTCGAGATACAACTGGCGCAGGGAGTCGCGAGCGCGCTGAGTCCAGCTCTCGTAAAGGTCCTCGGGCAGGAGTTCACCCGTGTAGAGCAACAGCGCCGCAGTGCAGGAGTCGAGATCGCCCGAAGACCGGGCGTCTATCGCGGCCGCTTGAAAGGCTTCAGCATCAATCCAAACCTCATCAGCCGACTCCAGGGAGAGAACCTGCTGATGAAGTCGCAAAAGCGAATTGGAAGAACGGGCTGGCCGATCAGGTTCCAGCGCTCGGCGAGCGGCGTGCAACGCTTGATGGAAGCTGCTCAGCGCGGAGTCCGGATCGACTTCGGGCCACAGCGCGTCAATCAGCTGATCGCGATGCATACGGTGCCCAGGTGAAAGCGCAAGCAGCTTGACAAGATGCGTCGCCTTACGCAGGCGCCACACGCTTGGCTCCACTACTCGATCGTCTACCGATACATCGAAGACGCCAAGTAACCGAATTGTGAGGAGGTTTGAAGCGGAGCTCCTAGGGGGAGCGTCACCACCCGAAACCTCAGCCCCAAGGCCGGACATCGTGCCTCCGCGACAATCTAAATGGAGGGCACACGCGAGTGGTGGACCACTCACCCAAAGATCGTCACAACACAATTAATCGAGAGAAACTTCCGCGTATTACTAATGTAACGTCGCCATATTCACTTGTCAAACGCATCGGTGCGTTGTATTGCGTGCGCTCGACGCTCAGACTCCTGGTCATTTGGTGATCGGAACGAACTGGTCCTTCTGGCAGGAATGCCTCTTGACCAGTAGGGAGATCCTTTCGCATGATACGGGTGACCCTCCAAACTTCCCTCAGGTC
>CAWAVM010000019.1:0-130476 GCA_963785465.1 uncultured Chloroflexia bacterium
TTCGAGGATAGGCGTCAAAAGGAGGGATCATGTATGGCATCGATGACGACATCGTTACGGGTGGTGTTGCTGAGCATCAACAGCATGGCCATTCCCCGTATTGGTCGTATTCTCAACCAAAAGGGGCATCGTCTGGTCGGGGTCCTCTCGGCACCGGGACCGAAGATCCGCCGTACCGACGATTATCTCGAGATCGCCCAGCACGCAAGTCCCGGGCTTGACGTCATTATCTCGAACTACCGCAGCCGGTGGGCTGACTACCTCCGTCCGCTCAAGCCCGACCTCTTCTGGGTGGCGGGATTCAACTGGAAAATCCCAGCCGATGTCCTGGAGGTCCCGCGCCTCGGCACCATCAATGGACATGACGCGCTGCTGCCGAAGTATCGGGGTCGCAACGCGACCGGCTGGGCGTTGCGGAATGACGATCACGATTATGGCGTGACATATCACTATATGACGCCGAATTTTGACGACGGACCGATACTTGGCCAGCGACGAGTCCCATTCAGCGATCAGGATGACTTCCAGGAGGACATCTTCCCGCGCTTCTGGGCCACCGCGGACGAAATAATCTCGGATGTGCTGGACAAGGTCGCCGTTGGTGACCCCGGCACGCCACAGGATGAGTCTCAGGTCACCTACGCCGGCGGAGCGTTTGAGCCCGAATGGCGCTTTATCGACTGGTCCAAACCCGCCCGGGACATCTTCATTCAGGTCCGTAGCTGGTATGGCGCGCGAGATGTCCCACTCGGCGCGTTTGGCGAGATCGATGGCGAAACCATGCTAATCACCAAGACCAAGCTCGTCGACGAAGCGTCCGCTGGTCGTCCTCCCGGAACAGTCCTCCATGCCAACAGCAACGGCATCCTGATCCAGTGCGGTGACCGGCCACTGCTGCTCCGGGAACTTCAACCAGCTGAGGTCAAAGAGATCCAACCAATTACAGCCATCGCCCAATAAGCGAGAAGAGAAAGATGGAACCAAAGGCACATGAACATCAGTCCGGAGTGCGGGGATGACCCGCACTATCGAATCCGACGTGATGCCACGGGAGCAGTTCATCGCAACTGCGCACACGGCTGGGGACCGGTTGATTCGCGTGACTCACGTCGTCGATCCCCCAGCCACTCGATCGAGTCGCGGTGCAACTGGATTCGGCAGTTGGCACGCCGTTCGAATGGGCGTGTCAAGGATATATGGCGAGGCGGGGATCCTGCCTCACAAGAAAGGGAGCAAATTAGATGAGCGTGATGATTCTCGGCATGTACCGAATCAAACCGGGCCGCCAACAAGATTGGCTTGATGCGGCGCAGGAGTTCAGAAAGCACGTTCGTCGTCTCGGTGGCCGTGCTCCGTATCGTCTGGTGCGTCAAACCTTCGCCGGAGAAATGTCTGGCGGCTACGTTAGTCGAACCGAGTTCGACGACCTGGCGGCGCTCGGGGACTTCATAGCGAGACGAAACAACGATCCTGAAGCTCAGCCCCTCTTGGCAAGCGTTCAGTCCGACGATTTTCCGGCTGTAGTCACGGCTCATCACGTCTACCAATTTCTCTATGAGGTGGGCGACCTCGACGGAGAACAGGTCGGCAATGCCATCTGGCGCCGTACATGGCAGATCAAGCCCGGCCGCCTGAACGACGCGCTTGCACTCAGTGAAGAGTCCGCGGCGGGTGCAATGCAGCACGGAGCGCGCAGCGTGCGGGTCGTACGCAACGTCTTTGGCGGTCCGATGACCGGCCTCTATTCCACGTTCAGCCGATTTGACTCGCTCTCCGCGCTCGGAGCCGAGATCGACCGATCCGCTACTGATCCAACCGTTCAGAGCTTGATCCGCCGCGCAAACGCCGAGGACTCGCCGTTCACACCGGTCGGCCAAGGCGTCGGACTCGTCGTCCAGATCTGAGTGACTGCGAGATCGAAAGATGGCGTAGCGCGAGTTTGTGCGACAGAGAAAGGAGCAAAACCATGACCGTTGTCAAAGCAGATGTCCTCCAGCTAAAGCCTGGGCGCATCAATGACTTCCTTGCGGTCGTTGAGGAGATGAAACCGTTTGCTCGGCGTTTCGGAGCCAGCAACTTCCAGGTCTCTCGCATGATGATCGGCAGCCAAGACACCTCGCGCTGCGTCATTTCGGGAGAATGGCCCGATTACAAGTCGCTTGGCCGGCAATTCATTGATGTCTCGCAAGATGACCCGGAATACCAGGCAGTCGTGGGTCGCCTTACCGGTCCGGACGGCCCCGCGGTTCATCTGCGCATGCAGCTCGTAAGCAAAGTCGCCAAATTTGGGACGCCGATTCAGACCCATCCCGGCTGCCACGTTCTCATGCGTTTCTGGAGTATCGAACTGGAACGTATCGGAGAGTTCAAGGCTATCGTGGCGGACGCGTCAGAACTCGTCCAGCGATTCGGAACGGGTGTAACCCTCGGACGCGGCACGGTGGCCGGTGAGCTGAGCAATTCCTTCGTTTCGGTCACTCCATTCCCCGACATGACGACGGTGGGCGCGTACCTGGATGCAGTTGAAACCGAGGGAGACCCGAAGGAAATCCTCAA
This sequence comes from uncultured Chloroflexia bacterium, assembly GCA_963785465.1. Taxonomy (GTDB): domain Bacteria; phylum Chloroflexota; class Chloroflexia; order Thermomicrobiales; family Thermomicrobiaceae; genus CALAGB01. The sequence continues at coordinate 2,557 of CAWAVM010000019.1, forward strand.
GCGCGCGTACGGATCGAACGCTCCGGCGAAGCAACGAGCGGTCCGAATCGATCGGGTGTTCATCTAACCGATCGAATCAGAGACCGCCCAAACGCTCCGCGCTGGGTGGCTACGCGCTGGAGATCTCGGGACGTTGGACGACGGCAGCTCCGTTTATATCGTCGATCGCAAGAAGAAAATGATCGTCTCCGGTGGCGAGAACGTGTACAGCATCGAGGTTGAAATCGAGATCTCCGGCTACCCCTCAGTTCTGGAGACAGCGGTAATCGGCGTGCCCAACGACCAATGGGGCGAGGCCGTGACAGCCGTCGTCGTGCCCCGGCCCGGCCCGGCCCGGCCATAAGCTGACCGAACAAGGGTTGATCGAGCAATCACACGCGTCCAGTCGAAGCGCCGAGAACCGCACTCGCAGCGAATGGAACCACTTAGCGCTCGCTCTTCCACCGAGATGACGCCATATCGTTCGATTATGTCGATCTCTGGCGTGACGAAGGAGAGGCCAACTCATGCGGAAAACCTTACTCACGCTCGCCCTGGCCATTGGTGCGTTTAGTACGGCACTTAACGCCGTTGTGCTCGGGCCGACACTGAAGGACATCTCGACCTATTTCAACGTCAGCGACGCACGCGCAGGACAGCTTGGAACGATCCATTCCGTCATCGCAGCTATGGTCGGCATTCTCGCCGCACCGCTGTTGGACCGCTATGGGCCAAAACGCGTGCTCCGCTTTGAGTGCGCCATGTTGCTTGCGGGCACCGCGATCTCGGCACTTGCGCCAAGTTTCGCACTGCTCTTCGTCGGACGCGCCGTCGCGGGGATTGGCGGAGCAATCATAGCGGCAACCTGCTTCGTCTGCGTAAGCCAGATATTCACCGATCCCGTGGAACGTAACCGAAAGGTGGGGGTGGTGACGTCCGCAGCCAGTGTTGCCGGTGTGATTGGCGTACCTCTTCTCGTGATCATTGGCCAGCACGCAAACTGGCGTTGGTCGATTGGGAGTCTCGCGATTCCGCTCCTCGTCGTCGTGATCGCAACATGGGCGTTGCCGTCAACGGAGAACGACGGGCCCAGGCGGTCGCTTCGAGATGAGTACGTCGATCGCTTCCGTACTGTTGGTCAGAGTCGGCCCACTGTTCTTCTTCTTGGCAGCTTCGCCACCGCGTTCGTGGTCTGGGGTGGCGTCCTGATCTACATTGGCGCCTATTTCGAGACCGTGTTCGACGCAAACCCCGGCTCGGTAAGCGTGATGTTCTTCGCGATTGGCATCGCGTCTATTCTCGCAAGCAACGCTGCCCCCAGGGTGCTCGAACGATTTCCGATACGAATCTGTTACGCGGCATTTGCCATATTCACTTCTGCCAATTTGTTGGCCGCCGGAACCATCTACGTCACGCTTCGCTCGATGACGCTCTTTGCCGTGCTCGTCCCGCTCGGCATGGTCGGCGTCCTGTTGACGACCGTCTTCTTACTGCTCGATTCTCTGCCGTCCGCGACGGGCACCGTTATGTCGCTGCAATCAGCCATGTCTGAAGTGGGTTTCGCAGCGGGCGCGGCAATTGGCGGCCTCGCTCTTACGGTGTTCCACAGTTATCCGGCTATGTTCCATACGTATGGACTGATCCTCCCGGCCGCGTTCGTGCTCACGATACTAGCGATGCGAAGCAGCCAGCGGCAAGCGGAGACGGAAGAGGTCGCGGCAGCGCAAACAACCTAGGAACCGCGGTGGACGAACGAAATGGAAACGGCAGGATGAGATGCAATTCGTACACATCTACGACGATGAGCAGGGCGAGACGCATTTCGCCGACCGACGGTTGGGGATGGCTGAACGAGACGTCGCACCGCCAGCTGACCCGGTTGTCGTGTCGCAGGATCTGCCGGTTGAACACATGAACGTGATGAGACTTAGGCCCGGATGGTATGGCGATTGGCATCCATCGCCAGGACGCATATGGATGCTCGTTCTGGCGGGCTCGTCATTGGTTGAAGTGAGCGACGGCGAGCGCAGATCGACGCAGGCAGGCGACGTGTATCTCTGCACGGACTCCGTAGGGAAGGGGCATCTGAGCATGAACGCCGGGGACAGCGATCTGGTAATCGCCATCGTCACGATCTCCCGCGCGGAACTGCCGCGCGAGCCGCCGAGCAATGTAAAGGAGACACCGTGAAATACCTGAGGATCTACGCTGACAGCGACGGCGCATCACGTTTCGAAGACGGCGAGTTCGTGACCCGTGAGGTCGAACTGGTCGATGGGGCTCCTCCAGCACTCTTCACGAACGCATTCCCAGTGAGCGAGTTCCAGATGTTCCACCTGCCGCCGTCTGATTGGGAGGACAAGCCGCATCCGGCCCCAAGGCGACAGTTGGTGCTGATCCTCAGTGGCGGGATCGAGATTGAGGCCAGCGACGGCGGGCGACGGCGCCTCGGACCCGGCGACGTCCTGCTGGCAGAAGACACATCGGGCAAGGGTCATGTCACCCGTGAGCGTCGAGCGGCAGGAACTTACGATCGCCTGGATGCCGATTGCGATGACTTCATCGGCAGTAGCGAATTCACCGGAAGGAGGAACGACCAGCCACTGACTGTCAGCTTTCGTGGGGAGAGTTACGCATGAGTAAGACCAGAACTTCCACCGGTCACGAGCATTCGAGCACGGACTGGCTCGATCTGCACTTCGAGGCGAATCGACGTGAATACCGGGCAGCGCTCGATTTGGTTGGCATTCAGCCAGGATGGCACGTGCTCGACGCGGCCTGTGGCGCCGGAAGCTTTCTACCCTGGATCGCCGAACTGGTCGGATCGGCCGGAAACATATCGACGATAGATCTTGCTCCCGAGAACGTCGAGATCGTTCGTCACCGTCTGGACGTTGAATGGGAGTCCGAGGTGCCGGTTGACGTGTATGAAGGTTCTGTTACACAGCTCCCTTTCGACGACGACACGTTCGACGCGGTCTGGTTCGCGAACACGTCCCAGTACCTTCCTGATGATGAACTCGCCAGAGCTCTATCCGAGTTCCACCGAGTCCTGAAGCGAGGTGGAACGCTCGCTCTAAAGGACGTGGATAACGGCCTCTGGGCCATCTATCCCGGCCCAGCCAATGCCTACTATTCTCTCTTCGAGTACTACCGGTACAGCGAAGGGTGGAATCAGGGCAAAGGGCTCACCAGTCGTATCTGGAACATGCACCGCTGGATCAAAAACGCCGGGTTCATCGACGTTGAGCAGCAGCTCATGCCGATCGAGTGGCGTGCACCACTGACAGCCGCGCAGCGCGAGATGGCGCGGCAGGGCGGAGTCATATTCTCTGAGGTCGTCCTGAAGCATGCGGATTCGAAAGCGAACACCCTCCCGGACGACGTGCGTCGATTCTGGGACATTGCCAGCGATCCGGACCACCCCGATCATCCGGTCAATCACGAAGACTTCTATTTCAGAGATGGCCAGATGGTCGTCATCGGGCGGAAACCACAATAGTGAGACGCGGACCGGTTGAGTGAAGTCATCGACGAACGAGCGTGCCATTCAACCCAGCACGCAAGTGAAGGAGTCACCAATGACATTCGATGAAACGACCAATTCCGCCGGCCAAACTGCGACCGGAACCGTGTGGCTCGATCTGCATTTCGAAGCTTGCAGGCCGGAATACGAGCACATCATTCGCTCGGTTGGAATCGAACGGGGCTGGCATGTGCTCGACGCGGGATGCGGCGCGGGCAGCTTCGTTCCGCTGATTGCCGAAGCAGTCGGCTCCAGAGGCAAGGTGACGGCTGTCGATCATGCGCCGGACAACATCGAGCGCGTCGAACAGCGACTCAAGGGCTGGTCGCTGCCATGCAAGGTTGACGTCCAGATGGCTTCGCTCCAGTCGCTGCCGTTCGCCGACCATGCATTCGATGCCGTCTGGCTCGCAAACACATCCCAGTACCTTCCTGATGATGAACTCGCCAGAGCTCGGTCCGAGTTCCACCGAATCCTGAAGCGGGGTGGAACGCTCCCTCTAAAGGACGTCGATCTCGGCCTTTGGGCCGTCTATCCGGGTATCGCGATACAGCTTGACCGCTTCTTTCTACTTAACCTGCGTTGGACACATTCTGGTGATTGCGCAAACATGCCGATGCAAATACCGACGCTCGTGAGTTGGTTGCCGGGAACACTGCCAAGTCGACCGTGAGTCGACAAGTCGTATCGGTGTTCCAGCGATCCAATGACGTCGCCGGAGGCCGGCACCGGATTTGGTGAAGATTGTCCCTGGAATCAGGGTTAGAGGATGAGTTATGGACCATGATATCCAGACGTCGTGGGATCGAGTGGCAAACAGTTATGATACACATGTCACCGACCAATTCATAACCCTGGCAGATAATACACTCAGGCGCACAATGCTCACACCCGGAATGCGTCTGCTTGATGTCGCAGCGGGCAGCGGCGCGCTGAGCATACCGGCAGCCCGTCGCGGTGCGTGCGTCACGGCGACCGACATCTCCCGAGAGATGCTTAATCTGCTGCGACTGCGTGCTCGTGCCCAAAGTCTTGAAGCTCTTGACACATCTGTTTGCGACGGGCATGCCCTTCCTTTGAAGGATGATGCGTTCGACATTTCCGCATCCCAATTCGGAGTGATGCTCTTTGACAACCCCCGCCGTGGCATTGCCGAGATGATGAGAGTCACCAAGCCTGGCGGGCAAGTTGTCATTGTCGTCTGGGGGCCGCGAATTGACGGTGGTATGGCTCACTTTGTTCAAGCTTCCTTGAGGTCAGCCTTTCCCGATTTTCGAGTCGCTCAGCCACATGGTGGGGCCAATCCTCCAGGATTCGACGACATTCAGGTCTTGCGGCGAACGCTGGTCGACGTCGGGCTGACCAGCGTTCGCGTGGAAACATTGCATCAACGAACAATCTACCGATCAAGCGAGGACGTGTGGAACTCCATAACCGCGTTGCCGGTCGCCAGGATCGCGCGCGCCGCGGGTTTGACGTCCGAACAAATGGCCGACCTGAAACGAGCTATGGAGGAAGAGTTCCTGATGGTCACCCGGGGCAATGGGCCGGCGACGTTCGTCAACCTCGTAAACGTCGGCATCGGCGTCAAGAATGTGCGGTGACATACCCTCCCGATGGAGATTCACAAACTGGTCGTGGATGGTAGCGAACGTAGCATGTCGAACGAGCCGGTCTGGATTTCCTTTGGCAGCGAACGTCCCTCATCGAACGACGACCGCCACTGAGTCGCGTCGACCGTGCCTACATCGGGAACTATCTGGCCACGACCGCCGGATTGACGACCGAACGCAACGCCGATCGGCACTCGGAGGAGGATTTGGCCCTGTGGAAGGTCATGCGTGACCCACAGGCGCCGGGCCATCCGATCAACAGCCCCGACTTTTACTGGTGCGAAGGGCAGGCGGTGGCTGTGGCGCGGGTACCGTAAATGCGAACTGACCAGGGCCTCTTTTGAAAGGAGCCAGCAGTGCCTTTCGTCACAAATCCAAGTGACGGAATCCGCATCCACTACGAGCTTGACGGCGAAGGGCCACCGATCGTGTTACACCATGGGGGCACCGGCAACATCCAACGATGGATCGACGCTGGTTACGTTGATCGCTTGCGGTCGAGCTATCGTCTGATCCTGTTCGACGCTCGTGGCCATGGGCAGAGCGATAAGCCGCACGACGCGGCGGCCTACGTCTATGAGCGCTGGGTGAGCGACGTCGTGACGCTACTCGATCACCTCGACATCGAACGGGCGCACTTCTTCGGCTATTCGCATGGCGCGTTCGTCGGGTTTCGCATGCTCCAGTTTGCGCCTGCAAGAGTCCAGTCTTTGGTACTCGGCGGAGGATTGCCGAATCAGATGTACGATCACTACAACCAGCAATACGAGCTCTTCAAAGACGGGATAGACGGTCTGGTTCGTAAACGCGCCGAGGCTGGAAATCCGATAACGGACGACGAACTCCGGCAGATCTCGCAGATGGATCCGGTCGTCGTCGCCGAAGCTGGGAGGGCGCTTCGCGACGAGCCGAGCGTGGCTGATCTGCTTGCGGACGCTCTGGTTCCGATCCTGGCTTACGGCGGTGCGAACGACACGCTTATTGACGCGATGTCCAGCCTGCCACCCCTCGCACAGTTGCTGAGAAACGGAGAGGTGCTGCTCTTGAGCGGGCTTGACCATGGAACGGCGTTCCGTCGGTCCGACCGAGCCCTGCCCTACGTCGAGGCGTTTCTGCGAAGAGTGGTGGCATCAACGAGATCGTGATCATCTGTTGAGTTAGAGATTGGGGGGCATATGCGCGCGATCATTCCAACATTCGGCGCACCCGGACACTTTCATCCACTGGTTCCCCTCGCTCGAGCGCCAGACAATGGCCGCGCGGTGAAACTTCTGGAACGGCTTGCTATCGAGAAGCAGCCAATCTATGCCGAAGGACAGTTTCGAAATCAGGAATGGTGACTGGACCCAGGGTCAATCACGTGGTTGAGCGGTCGGTTGAGCCCAGACGAAAGTAGGCAGACATGCGCAAAGCTGAGGTGTACGCAACTGGCTTGAAGTTTGGCGAATGCCCTCGCTGGCACGGGGACAAGCTCTGGGTGTCGGACTTTCATCGACATCGCGTGTTTACAGTTGACTCCATCGGGAGGTTAGAGCCATTCGTGGAGGTGCCGAACCAGCCGTCCGGATTGGGCTGGCTTCCCGACGGACGGTTACTGGTCGTCTCGATGCTCGATCGAAAGGTGATGCGTCTTGACCCCGAGGGACTGGTTGAGCACGCCGATTTGAGCTCGATCGCGACGTTTCATTGCAACGACATGGTCGTGGACGAGCAAGGGCGAGCCTATGTTGGCAACTTCGGATTCGATATCAATGATTACGTGCGGAGGAACGACCCAGAGTTTTCGTTGGTCGATCCAAATCTGGTCACAGCATCGATCGCCCGAGTCGATCCCGACGGAACCGTGACAATCGTGACGCCCGGACTGCGATTTCCCAATGGAACTGTGATTACGCCGGACGGCTCGACACTCATCGTGGCTGAAACGTGCGGCGGAAGGTTGACCGCATTCGACATCGCGCCCGACGGTGGCCTCTCCAATCGGCGTGTTTGGGCACCACTTGGCGAAGTACCTCCTGATGGGATCTGCCTCGATGCTGAGGGATGCGTCTGGGTCGCGATCCCCATACACAATGAATGTGTTCGTGTTGCCGAGGGAGGTGAGGTCGTCGATCGAGTCAAGACGAGCGCGCAATGTTATGCCTGCACGCTCGGTGGACCCGATCGCAGGACGCTTTTCATGACCGTGAACTTTCGAGATGAAGAGAGACATGGTCAGATCGAAGCAGTTCGCGTGGACGTACCCGGAGCCGGGCTTCCATAGTTCGACTCTGCCGACAAAGAGCATCAGCAACAATGGCACCCTTCTCCCAGAATTGGGAGAAGGGCCGGGGATGAGGGCCGTCTACACCCCGAAAATCCCTGCCGCCGTGTTGCCCAAGATGCCGTCAATCGCGTCGGAAGGCATGCTCTCCTCGATGACCTTGGTCGCGCCGGCGACATCTCCGATGACATGCGGGTAATCCGAACCGAAGACGATGCGATCCGCACCGACCGTCTCAGCCGCGCAATGCAGTGCCGGGGTATGGAACGAGACGGTGTCCAGGTACATTCGCTTCAGGTACTCACTCGGAGACGTGCTGATCCCCTTGCAGTCGGGATAACTGCGGTAGCCGATGTCGAGCCGGCCAGCCAGGTACGGAGCGGTCGCGCCGAGGTGCCCGACAATGACGTTGATGTCTGGATACGTATCGAAGAAGCCAGAGAAGATCAAGCGCGCAACGGCGAGCGTCGTATCCATCATGAAGCCCACCAGTGGTGCCAGCGCATACTGATTCATGACCTCAATGCCGGCCGGAACCATCGGGTGCACAAGCATCGTCGACTTACGCTGGTTTAGCACTTCATAGAATGGCGCAAAGGCCGGGTCGTCGATCGGCCGCCCGTCGATATTGGCGCCGACGATCGCCCCAACCATGTCCAGTTCATCCAGGCAGCGCTCGAATTCCTGCACCGCCGCGTCAGGGTCAGCGGTCAACGGTACGCTGGCGAGCGCGCGAAAGCGCGTCGGGTACTGCCGCACCATCTCCGCGAGATAGTCGTTGCAGATCCGCGCCAGATCGACCGCTGGCTGACCGCTGAGGAAGTAAACCTGGGGTGTCGTCACCGAGATGATCTGCATGTCGATGCCGGTGGCGTCCATCTCCTCAACGCGTTGCGCCGGATCGTGCATTTGCGGGGTAATCGTCAGGAAACGCGATCCCTTCTCGCGGACGACCAATTGCCCGCCCGGATCTCGGACCGTCTCGTAACGGCCCGAAGCCAATAGAGTGTCGAGGTACTCCTTGGGCTGGGCGTGCGTATGAACATCGATTCGCATGGTAATCGCTCCATTCAAGCCGTTGCCAGCGACGATCTCCGCGACGCTGCGTCAGGTTCGCGCTGCCAGTCACCCGTCCTCTTTGACGTTGATCCAATGCCAGAAGTATCTTCGCAGTCGACGGCGATGTCGAGTCACGCTACCGGCACAGTCTTCTTCGTTAAGGGAGCCCAGCGCCCGAGTCAAATCGATCCGAACCCTGTATCATACGGCGTACGCCTTTCGCCGCCGACAGCGGAGAGAGGCGTCGCGACATCTGGTGGGAATTCGCGCGTTATGACAATGGGCGCAACTTGTCGATGAAATCTGGGACCGTATCACTACTCATGCCGGTCTTCGTTCCGACCGCATTCCTGGCCTTCGGTCAGGGTTTGATGATTCCGGTCCTACCACTCTACGCCAAGGAGGCCGGAGGCTCGTATGGGCTCGCCGGGCTTATCGTTTCAGCAGCATGGATCGGCACCATGCTGTTCGATCTCCCGACTGGTTTGCTGCTGCCGAAATTCGGATTTCGCCGCGCGATGATCGTTGGCGCCGCATTGTTCGCGCTGGCAACCACGATGCTGGGGCTTGTCCACCTGACGCCAGAGCTCATAGCGCTGCAATTTATCGGCGGCATCGGAACAGCATTCTGGGGACTTTCGCGTCATGCGTATATCGCGACCGCCATCCCGAATGAGACACGCGGTCGTGCGATTTCCGTTTTCGGTGGCATTAACCGACTGGGAACGTTCACCGGCCCGTTTGCTGGCGGATTCATTGCGCAGTATTACGGCCTATCCACCGCGCTTATCGTCGCTGGCCTCGCCGCGTTCGGCGCGGTGATCATCGCCTTCTTCTTCGTGCATGACCCGGAATCCACGACGGTCAGGCCAAAGGGGCACACGATCCGCCTGGGCGTTGTGCGTGAGGCGATCAACCACAATCGACGGGATGTCATCGCCGCGGGTACCGCCAACGTCTTTGGCCAGATGATCCGTGCCGGTCGCCAGATCGCGATCCCGCTCTTCGCCGCCTACGCCCTCGGACTCGACAAGGCGCAGGTCGGTATCATCGTGAGCGCCTCAGCGTTGGTCGACATGTCCCTGTTTATTCCGGCTGGCTATGTGATGGATCGGTTCGGTCGAAAGGCGGCATCGGTACCCTCCTTCTCGATATTGGCGCTCGGCATGGCGCTGGTCCCGTTCACGCACTCCTACATGCAGTTACTGGGCGCCGGACTGATCATGGGTCTGGGAAACGGCATGGGAGCCGGTTCGATGATGACCCTCGGAGCAGACCTTGCTCCGCCACACCTGACCGGCGAGTTTCTGGGTGTCTGGCGTCTGATCGGAGATAGCGGTCGCGCCGTGTCACCCATCATCGTCGGGACAGTAGCCGACGCGGTCGGCATCGTCATTACCTCCGGAGCGATCGCCGGACTTGGTGTCATCGCCGCTGCCACGCTGGCGATCTTCGTGCATGAGACGCGTTGGGATCACCAACCCCGAACCAAGTCACCTCCAAAGCCGGCCGAACGTCCGGGCAGCACCTGACCTCTTTGATATGCTCAGCTTGAGTTGACGATTCGGCATATTTGCTCTGTGTTGCTTCGACTTGCCATCTGACATGTAACTTCAGTGTAGAGACGATTATGGGAAGAAGCGGCAAACGAGATCGTGGGGGAACGGCGCGGCGTCGCGAGCGCATCGACGTCCAGTTGACCCGATTCAACAGTGACGGAACCATTACAGTCCAGTCGGGTGGTCGCGCGGTGGTCGTTGAAGCTGGAATCCCGACTGAAATCGCACGAATTTCGCTGAGTGGAAGCGGCAAGCGCTGGCGTGGTGACGTCGTGGCCGTTCTGGAGCCCGCGCCCGAGCGGGAGGTGCCACGCTGTCCGGTGGTTGAGACCTGCGGCGGCTGTGAATGGCAGCACCTGAGCCATGACGGACAACTCAAGCACAAGGCCGCCATCGTGCGCCGGCTCCTCTCAGCGCAGCGCCTGCCAACTCGCATCGACGAGATCGTGCCGATGCCCGATCCGTGGAACTACCGTGTGCGTGCCCAAATAGCGCTCGGTGCCGAGGCAGGGTTCCGTGAACTGAGATCGAAGCGTATCGTGCGGCTGCTTGGCTGCCCCGTTGTCCACCCTCGGATCAGTTGGCTGCTCGACCAGCTCAATCGTCTGCTCAAGCTCAACGAGTTGCCTGACTACGGCGGCAAGATGATTCTGCATGCTCAGGTAGTCGGCTCAACCAGCGACCGGAGATTGCAGTTGCTGCTTGAAGGCGTCGACGGCTTTCGTATCGTGAGTCCGGAGCAAGTGCGGGCCACAGCCGAGACACTTGGTGGGCTTCGCAACATAGACAGCGTCTGCTGGAGCAACGGAAATGGGCAAGTGGAGCCGCTCGTTGGTGAACGATTCTCCAAGATCGAAGTTGGAGAACGTGTCTTCATCCTGCCCGCCGGGTCCTTCTTTCAGTCCAATCTCCAGCTGCTGCCGAAGCTCCTGGAGCGCGTCGGCGATCTGCTGGAACTCGACGGCACTCAACGCATCGCTGACATCTATGGGGGGATTGGGCTACTCGGTCTCTCGGTCGCGGATCAGGCGAAATCCTTAACCGTGATCGAAATCGATGCCCTGGCAACTTCAGCAGGGGAGCGCACCGCACGGCTGATGGAGCTAGACAACGTTCAGTTCGTCGCTGCACCGGCCGAGGAAGCCATCTCGTCACTGCCAGCGGTCGATCGGGTTATCGTCGATCCACCCCGCACCGGGCTCGATCGTCGTGTCGTGGAAGCCCTCATCGAGCGTGGCACCGAGATCGTCGTCTACGTCTCCTGCAATCCTGCTACCTTCGCCCGTGATGCAGCCCAATTCACCCGCGCTGGCTACATTGTCGACCACCTCAGCCTGTGGGACTTTTATCCGCAGACCGTGCACGTGGAGACCGTCGCGAGGCTGGTGAGAAGCAAGCGTTCCTAGTCGCTTCAGATAAGGACTGAGACGGTTTCACGAACATCGGGCCATGGCGCCAAGACACGGAAAGGATCGAAGAGCATGCTTGAACTCGAAGATCGCGTTGACTGGCTCTGTTCGTGTGCGGCAGGTTGCGGCTTTCTGCTAACGATGGAGGATGCGGGACTGGATCCGGAGTTTGCGGCGCGACCGGACGTCTGCATCGAGATGGCCGCGATCGCGTTGCGCGAGGTCAACCCGTTTCATCCCAATCACGATTGGACCGTAGCAACGGTGCTGGCCGAAAGGACGCGGCTGCGCGACCTGGCGCGATCTATTCTGTCCCAAGAAAATGCCTCCTGGATATTCGAGCGACTGGAACGAAGCGCCCAGCTTTGGATTTCGGATGATCCCGCGCCACCGAGCACTGCTCGGCTAACGACGCCCACCAATCCGTTGTCGGAATGGGAACGCTACGCTCAGAAACCGTGGCCCTATTTTTTTACCTCCACATCAATCGGTGGTACCTCCTCTCGCTTAGCTGCTATCGCCAACGGCGTCGGCGACTTCAACGAGCAGCCTCGTTTCACGCAGTACCGTATGGAGGTCGATCCCAACGCGCGCGTCTACGAGGTTGCCAGTCACCGTGCGTGGCACCGGCTGTGTGAGATCTATCCAGCCAAGGGCGAGGACGGGCAACTCGTGCCGAACTGGCCGCACGTCGCTCACGATTGGGATGCAGTGCATCTTAGCCTGGGTGGACTGCTCACGGCGGAGCAGGTCCGAGTCGAGTCGGCGGTCGGCTGGTCCAGGCATTGGGCCTGGGATGCCGAGCAAACGCTTTGGCTTCGGTGGTGCTTCGTTTCGGCCAAGCATCTGCCGGATATCACGGTCTTCCCCGAACCAGCCGTCTCTCTCACCTGGCCGCGATGGATTTCGGAGCGAAAGATTGAGCACATGAAGCGCGGCAGAACATCCTCTGTTGCCTCCGTGATCCTTGAATCCGAGAGCGATCTATCGAACAAGCCCGACGGCTAACGGCAAATTGAGATATAGAGGGAGCAAGTCTGCGGATGAACTCCGCCTAAAAGGTCATTGCACAAGTTGAACCGGTGCCAAACATGTTATCGACTGAGGCATCAATAGAGTTCAAGTACCTTCGATACCCGGCAAGTTTAGCGATTGAGCTGTCCAGTCTGGCTCGCCACGCCAATTGACTGGCTTTCCAGCACGATTGTCACTGGGGACAGGCAGTCCACGCATGAAGATGACGTTGACGCACGATCACGCAGTCGAGGAGTGTTGATGGCGAAGCAGTACCACTTGTACAGTTACTGGCTCGAGACATGTGATGATGATCTGACGCCGCGACCGGCGCTGAACGGCACGATCGATGTCGATGTGGCGATTCTTGGGGCTGGCTTCAGCGGATTGTGGACGGCCTACTACCTGCTGCAACGCGAGCCATCGCTGACGATCGCGATCCTGGAAAGTGAGATCGCTGGCTTCGGCGCGTCGGGACGAAACGGTGGTGGGCTGGGCAACCGTTTTTCGGTCGGTTTGCGGCGCATGGCGGAACTATTCGGCCGGCAGGCAGCCATTGACCTACAACAGGCTCTAGATACGGTCGTCGATGAGATCGCGAATGTCTCCGAGCGCGAGGGAATCGCGATGGACTACGTGCGCGGTGGGTACATACGGCTCGCGCGTAGCCCATACCAACTGGATATATTGGCGAGTGAGCAGCGCACGCTAGAAGAATTCGGATTCAGCGAAAACTCCGTGCTGCTCGATTCCCGGCAGGTGGCCGAACGCGTCTCGGTAGCCGGTGCGCTCGGGGGAATCTACAACAGCAACAGCGCCAAAATTCAACCGGCCAAATTGGCACGCGGACTGGCTCGCGCCCTCGAGCTCAAGGGAGCGACGATCTACGAACAGTCGCCGGTTACGGACTACACGACCGGAGCATATCCGATTCTCCATACTGCCCATGGTCACGCGCGTGCAAAGACTATCGTGCTGGCCGGTGAGTCATATCTGTCACGCTTCCCGCGGCTTCGAAGGAAAGTAATGCCGGTCTACTCGCTCATCACTCTTACGGAGCCGCTATCAGCCGCCGAGTGGCAGACAATCGGATGGGAAGCGCGAGAGGGCCTCTCGTCCGCGACTAATATGGTGAAGTACCTCACCCATACGGCCGATGGCCGCGTGATGTTTGGTGGACGCGGTGCACCCTACCATTATGGTTCGGCGATTAAGGACGACTACGATCTACACCCTCCTACCCACCGCATGCTGCAAGAAAACGTGCGAGAGTGGTTTCCAGCACTTAGGGACGTGAAGTTCACCCACACCTGGGGCGGGCCGATGGGCTGGCCGCGTGACTATGTGCCGACCGTTTCCTACGACCCGGTGCAGGGGCTGGCGGCAGCCTATGGCTACACAGGAACTGGTGTCGGTCCATCTAACCTGTTCGGCCGGATACTGGCGGACCTCATCACCCACGTTGATACTGAGATCACACACCTGCCCTTCATCAATCGGCGTGGACCCGACTGGGAGCCCGAGCCACTTCGCTTCATGGGCGTCCGCTACGTCCAACGTGGCTTCGAACGGCTGGACAACCAAGCTGAGGCTACCGGAATCGCACCCAACGGCCGGTCACTGGTGGAACGTCTGACGCGGCACTAGGTGGGATCATCGACGTTTTGTCGGCGGTTTCATCACGGGAGACCATTCTGTACTCGTGGGGCCACGTCGTGCCCAGCTACCCCATCCACACGCACTGCTCTTAGTCAAGGGCCTTCACTCGAGGCCGCGACTGCACCCTCCTTCGACTGACAACGAAATGGAACGACTCATTGTTTGTGGTTGGCATATCGAGTCAAGCCAAGAAGCCCAACGTAACGTACCGGCCAATCGTCGAAGTCCGATCCAGCTTGCATGAAAATGTCACATGCCAGTCCAAGATTCAGCGATTTTGAAGCGACAATCGGCGCAAGGTAGAGACGTGCGATCGTCGGGATCGCCGGCCGTGCGAATCATTTTCGAAAGTGAAGATACCAACGACTAGCTCAACGACGATGTATTGATTCGGCGAGTGGATCGAACCGATCGGCAGACCGGAACACTAGACAAGATCGAACAGCGAGTCCGTCGACGCGTATGAGTCATGGCACACGCCGTTGTCCTGAAGCGCCGTGAACACGAAAGGCATCGGGCATGGCGCACATCGAAGGCCAAATCGTCATCAAATGCCCAATAGAAGATGTTTTCGACTTCGTCGCCGACAGGCGAAACGAGCCAAGTTACAACCCAATGATTGGCGCCATCGAGCAGGTCACCATTGGGCCGATCGGCATTGGCACCCAGTTCGAGGCTCTCGCCAAGAGTATGGGGCAAACGGTCGAGATGATTTCTGACATTACTGAGTTCGTTCGACCATACCGTATCAACCTCAAAACGCACTTCGCCGCGATGGACATTCAGGGAGTGCAGACGTTTGAACGCGTGCCTGAGGGCACCCGCATGTGCTGGTCGTGGGAAATAACTCCACGCGGATTCTATCGGCTGATGGACCCGGTGATCGCCCGTCTCGGCGCGGCACAGGAGAAGAACCTCTGGGCCGGCCTCAAACGATTCATGGAGGCGCGCGCCGTAACAAACACCACCGGGTCCATTCCGCTGACAAGAGAAGAATGGGGCTGAATCCATGTCGATCCTCGTTGCCTATTCAAGCAAGCACGGCGCCACACACGAGATTGCCGACCGCATCGCAGCCAAGCTACGGGCAACTGGACTGGAGGCCGACTCCCAGCCGATGAAGTCTGCCAGTGATGTTTCCGGTTACGATGCGTTCGTTATCGGCAGCGCCATGTATTTTGGGAAGTGGATGAAGGACGCTGTCCTCTTCGTTCGTCACAACCAACAGACTCTTGCGACCAAGCCAGTCTGGCTCTTCAGTAGCGGACCGCTCGGGTCCGAGACCACCGACGCTGAAGGACATGACCTTCGGGACGCGGCTGAACCAAAGGAATTGGACGAACTGTTTGAGGCCGTCCATCCCCGAGACCACCGCGTCTTCTTCGGCGCGCTCGATTCGGATAAACTCGGCTTCGCCGAGCGCGTCATTCACGCGCTGCCGGCCGGCAAAGAGTTGTTACGCGACGGCGACTTCCGCGATTGGGACGAGATCGAAAGCTGGGCGGATGGCATCTCGCACGATCTACTCAGCGAGGTATCTCACCGGAGATAACGATCGCTATTAGCCTGACCGCGCCCGGATCGATTGTGGGCACAAACGATGTGCCCACGATTATGTGTCTGGGCAGCGCCTGGCAAGAATTCGAATCAGGTGCCAGCTAACCGACGACGACCTCGTAGCTATGGACTTCCCCGCTCGCCGGCGAGTCTCCCGCATTCGCATGCGCACGACGGAAATCGTCGCTCTTCATCCACTCTTTGAACGAAGGCTCATCCTTCCACGTGGTCATCGCGATGAAGACCGGCTCTCCCTCGCTCTTCGCCTCACGTAAGAGCTGGAAACCGACACAACCTTCGACTTGCTTCATGTGCTCGGCTGATCCAGCAAATGCCTGCTCGATATGCCCGGCGTGCTCACTGGGAACGCGTAAGGTGTTGGTAACGACAAACATGCCGACTCCTACACTGTTTCAAGTCAACTTCACGGACCTGAATATGACGACTGACGATGGGCTATTCAGTCCCGATTAGTCACATGTGACTAATCCACTGGAGCATATCACACGACGTGAATCAAAGTGGTGGAACTTTCGACAATTCCACGTTTCATCAGCACAAATTCGTCAATGACGATCCTGATTTCAGAGAATTCGTACTTACCCACTCGACGGCTTGACAACTATCCCTCACAATCATCTTCGGATAACCGGGAGCCTCGCCGCTCGATGTCGTCCAGATGTCATCCTTTTCAGATGACCGTGCGGCGCTCCGGTCTGATCATTCCACCAGTTGCGTCAGCGTGTTCGCCGCTACGCCGGTCCGGGATTTCGCTCATCTCTCTTGAGGAGCCTCCGATGACAACCACTGCCGAATTGAAACGTGCCGCCCGCGCAGCAATCGACGAATTTGCTCCAGAGTTGATCGCACTGAGCGATTGGATGTATGAGAACCCAGAGCTCGGTCTGCAGGAGTTCAAGGCAGCGGAACGACTCACGTCATTACTCGAGCAGCATGGCGCGTTCGTTGAGCGAGGCATTGCCGGTCTCCCGACCGCTTTTCGTGCGCGGGTTACGTCGTCGGAGACACGACCGACGGTCGCGATCATTGCCGAGTATGACGCATTGCCGGAAGTCGGCCACGGCTGCGGTCACAACATCATCGCAACGTCGGCCGTGGGCGCTGGGCTTGCATTGCGTGCGATCTCCAACACGTTGCCTGGGTCAGCGGTGGTGCTGGGCTGTCCAGCAGAGGAGTCAGCAGTCGCCAACGCGGGCGGCAAGATCTATCTGATCGAAGCCGGATATTTCGACGAGGTCGACGCAGCCATCATGATTCACCCAATGAATGAAAATCGAATCGGCACCGGCTCGTCGCTTGTTGCGCGCGGCATCGAATTCCAGTTCTTCGGCAAGCCTGCCCATGCCGCGGCGGCGCCGCATGAAGGCGTCAACGCACTTGATGCCGTCATTCAGACCTTCAACGGAGTCAGCGCACTGCGACAGCAGCTGCGTCCGAGCGTCCGCGTCCACGGCGTGATCACCAACGGTGGTGGCGCGCCCAACGTAATCCCGCCTTTAACTGCCGCTCGCTTTCGCGTGCGAGCCACAACTCCTGACGAAGCCGAACAGGTGGTGCATAAAGTCGTTCGCTGCGCCGAGGCAGGTGCGCTTGCGGCGGGAGCCCGGCTCGAGTGGCGTGAGTACATCAAACCGTATCTGAACATGATCCCTAACTTGACCGTAGGCGCGGCGTTCGGCAAGAATTTGAAATTGCTTGGCATCGATGTCCAGGAGTCACCGTCGGCCGATGGCGCTGGATCGACCGATTTCGGGAATGTCAGTCATCGAGTCCCGGCGGTTGAAGCCTACCTACGGATTTGTGGGCCCGAGGCAGGCTGGCACTCGACGGAGGTAGCGCAAGCAACCAGGACTGACGAAGGTCACGCGGCAATCATCAACGGCGCTTCGGGACTCGCAATGACGGCTATCGACCTGCTAACATCCGCATCGTTACTGGAAGAGGCTCGATCTGAATTCGCCACCTCGATGGCTTCGGCGCTGTGATCTGCGTGAAGAATAAACCTAGCGTAACGCGTACATATTGTCCGTACATCTTCGTAGAGCAACTCAACAGATCGAGTAGCTCTTCGGTACGAGATCGCGACGGCGCGAACGTTCGCACTCTTCTTTAAACAAATTGGCACCGGCAATTATCCAAATAGCTCTTTCAAATTGCCCTGATGTCAAGTACACTGTTTATGCGCCATCCATGTGGGGACTGGGATGGGCACACGTATCGACTCACATCCAATCTACTTCTCTGCCGGACCTAGCCAGATTGGCTCGGCGTTGGCAACGTGCCACTGAATCACGGTGTGTACGTTTGTTCGATTGTAGACAGGGATTTCTTTCAATCGCAGGCGTGACAAGGTGAGTTCAAGTTCGCATAACTACCAGTGAAAAGGATTCCTTCATGCTGAGTCGTTACGACATGTACTCGGTTCGCTACCCATTGCTTCCACTTAAGAACGTGGTCATATTCCCGAGAAACGTCGTAACACTTCTTGTTGGCCGCACCCGCTCCATTCAATCCATTGAGGAAGCGATGAACCGCGATCGCAAGATCGTCGTGGTAGCCCATCGGGATCCTTCGACCGACGACCCTCAGCCGGACGATCTCTTCGAGATCGCGACGCTCGCAGAGGTCTCATCGATCGAACATCAGCCTGGCGGCAACATTCAGGTTTCCCTTGAAGGTCTTGAGCAGAGTAAAGATCGTGCAGTTCGACCCAGCACGACCGTACTATACGGTGCGAGCCGAGCAGGCCATCGAGCGGGTGGCGCTAACTCCCGAGGCGCAAGCGCTCCTGAATCATATTCAGCAACTGGCCCGGCGCTTCCAGGAAATCAAAAACTCCTTCAGCACCGATGTGATGGAGATGATTCTGGCCACCAACGATCCGTCGCATCTGGCCGATCTCCTTACAACCCAGCTCATTCGTGACTCGGAACAACGTCAGAATTTCCTCGAAAACCTCGACCCGCTTAATCGTCTTGAACTTCTCACCGTTCACCTGACCACCGATCTTGATCTTGCGGCGCTCGAGACTCGCATCAAGGAGCGCGTGCGGGAACAGATCGACAAGAACCAACGAGAGTACTACCTTCGCGAGCAACTGAAGGTTATCCACGATGAACTTTCGGGCGAAGGTGGTAGCGAGATCGAATCGCTACGGCTGAGAATTATTGAACGAGGCATTCCTAAGTACGCCGAGGAGAAGCTACTCAAGGAACTGTCGCGACTGGAACGCATGCCAACCGTCTCCGCCGAGAGCACGGTGGTCCGCACCTACATTGACACGGTGCTGGCGCTGCCCTGGTCAGAAGAGACCGATGACAACCTGGATCTCGACCACGCGGAGTCGATACTCAACGACGACCATTATGGTCTCGATCCGGTAAAGGAGCGCATTCTCGAGTTTTTGGCTGTACGCAAGCTGACTCGCGGAAAGGGTGCCGCTGGAGCATCGATCTTGTGCCTCGTCGGCCCTCCCGGAGTCGGCAAGACGAGTCTTGGTCGCTCAGTCGCTCGCGCGATGGGACGTGAGTTCGTGCGCATCAGTCTGGGTGGCGTTCGAGACGAGGCTGAGATCCGCGGTCATCGGCGCACCTATATCGGCGCGTTTCCCGGTCGGATCGTCGGCGCGCTAAAGACTGCCGGTACCATCAATCCAGTGGTCATTCTCGACGAACTCGATAAGATGTCGTCCGACTACCGGGGTGATCCCGCCTCAGCCATGCTCGAGGTTCTCGATCCAGAGCAGAACAACAACTTCTCCGATCACTTTCTTGACATGCCCTATGATCTCTCAAAGGTGCTCTTTATCGCGACCGCCAACTATCTGAACAATATTCCCCGGCCACTTCGAGACCGAATGGAAATCATCGAGATCGGCGGATATATCGAGCAAGAAAAGATTGAGATCGGCCGGCGGCACCTGCTCCCCAAACAGACTGAGATCCACGGTCTAAATCCTGGGCAGCTTGAAATTCCGGAAAAGATTTGGGTCAAGCTGGTCCGACAGTACACTCGCGAAGCAGGAGTACGTGGTCTCGAGCGACAGATCGCGGGAATATGCCGCAAGGTTGCTCGCGATGTGGTCAAGGGCCGAAGTAAGAAGATCCGACTGACTCCGGCCAGACTAGAAGACTACCTCGGGCCACAGCGTTATGGCTTCGAGCAGGCGATCGGCGAAAATCAGGTTGGCGTCGCCATCGGACTCGGGACGACTGAAGTCGGCGGCGAGCTCGTTCCGGTTGAAGTCGCGGTTTTGCCCGGCAAAGGAAACCTGACGATTACCGGACAGGCCGGAAACGTGATGCAGGAATCGGCTCGGGCGGCGCTCAGCTACGCTCGATCGCGGGCGGGCGCACTTCGGATCCCTGTCGATTTCCAGGAAAAGCACGACCTGCACATTCACCTGCCGGAAGGGGCTACTCCAAAGGACGGGCCTTCTGCCGGAATCACCATGGCAACCGCGCTCATCTCGGCGCTCAGCCGACGTCCCGTCCGATCGGATGTGGCGATGACTGGCGAAATTACGTTGCGGGGTAGGGTTCTGCCGATCGGCGGATTGAAGGACAAGGCGCTCGCCGCCCACCGGGTCGGCATCCGCCGACTGATCGCACCCGAAGACAACCGGCGCGATGTGGACAAGCTACCGCATAAGATTGCGTCGGAGATTGAGTTCCTCTGGGTGGAGAACATGGATCAAGTAATCGCGTACGCGCTTGACTTCACCGAGCAGGTCGAAGACATCGATCCGACATTGCTGGAGCAACTCGACACCGACCTTCCGGTACAGTCTCCTGATCTAACGCTCATCCCAGCGGACGCTCCGTCGTTCCAGTAGTAGCGCCCAGGCAGAAGTTTCGTCTGTATCGTTCACGGACATTTGACGCTCGACGGAGAATCTGTCCATCTCCGTCGAGCGTCTCTTTTCGAGTCTCGAGTGAAACGACAAAATCAGCGCTTGATCCTACTCGGTGTGGCGTGTATCTTAGCGAGGTTTTCCAGCGGAGGTTGAGTCGATCGAGACGGCGACTCATTCCGCACACAGCCAGCGAGTGATTCCAGTGGAACCGTTATCACTCTGAGGAAGGAACCTCGTGGCGCGACCCGCTTCCAGTTCCCCAGCGTTCGCGGAAGATCTCGACGCACCGGCCGTCGGTCCCAAACAGATCGCAATCTTCGTGGTGGTCTCGCTTGCGCTGCTGATGTCAAGCATTGATTCGACCATTGTTGCGGTCGGGCTGCCAAACATGATGGCCGGGCTACACACGAATCTTGTGTGGATCGGCTGGGTCCTTACCGCCTATAGCCTGATGCAGACGATCATCATGCCGATGGCCGGCAAGCTGAGCGATGATTTTGGCCGCAAGAATCTCTTTCTTGGCTGCGTTGTCCTCTTTACCGGCAGCTCGATGCTCTGTGCAATTGCTCCAAACGTTTACCTGCTTATCGTCTTCCGTGTATTGCAGGCTGTTGGCGGCGGCGCGTTCATGCCGTCTGCGGCGGGCATCGTAAGTGACGTCTTCGGCGCCAAGAATCGTGGTACTGCCATCGGACTCTTCACCAGCGTCTTCCCAATCGGCGGCATTATCGGTCCTAATCTCGGCGGCTGGGTGATCGACAATTTCAGCTGGCGTGCGATGTTCTCGGTGAACGTTCCGATCGGCGTCGTGCTCCTTGTTGCCGGAATATTCGTGCTACCAACCGGAGGACGCGTTGCCTCGAGCCGCAGTATTGATCTCATCGGAGCTGGAGCCTTCGCGGCTGGGATCGTCGGCATCATGTATGGCATGACCGTTTGGGGTAACGAGATTAACTTCAGCGCACAGGTCGTCCTCTGGGTTGTCCTCGGTATCGGGGCCCTCGTCTACTTTGTCTATCACGAAGGTCACAGCCGAGATCCGATGATCGATCTCCGCCTTCTCAAAGAGCGAGCCTTCTTCGCCGCGAATCTCTATAACCTTCTCTATGGGGCACTGGTCTTTGGCTTTTTCAGCTTCATCCCCCTCTACGCAACGGTTGAATACGGAATGTCGGCGAGTGCGTCCGGATTCATTCTGACTCCGCGAGCAGTCGTCATGATCGCCGTGTCAGCGATTAGCTCCTTCATGCTCATCCGTTTCGGATACCGGCTGCCAATGATTATCGGCATCGTCTTGGTGGCGATCAGCCTGTTCCTTACAAGCCAAAGCTGGAGTGGCGTCACACTCTTCGGACACGGCATTAGCAACATCGTGCTGGTATCGACACTCATTATGATCAGTGGATTTGGCGTCGGCATCGGTGGACCGGCAGCGAACAATGCGGCGATTGAGTTGATGCCCGAAGCGGTGGCACGTATCACGGGCCTGCGCGGCATGTTCCGGACGACCGGCGGCGTGCTCGGGACCGCGACGATCGTGCTGATCCTGTCCCACTATAAGAATCAGGGCATCGGACTCGCCCACATCTTCTTCGGACTGTCGGTTCTGGTTCTGCTGATCATTCCGACAATCTTCCTCATTCCAGACAATGCTCGTTTGCGTCGCAAGGCGGCCGGACTCGAAATTCAAGCCGGCTTGGAGTGAGTTCATGCTTTGGGGTGGCAGTGCAAGAGAATCATTTTGAGCCATCTCAGCTGATCGAATTCGCCTCGTCGGTCTTCCGACTAGTCGGTGTGCCGGACGACGACGCGTCGCTCTGGGCCGACACGTTGGTCCGATCTGACCTGCGCGGCCACCCCTCCCACGGTATCTTTCGACTCCCCTGGTACGTCCATCGTATTGAGCGAGAAGTGATGAGACCAGTATCCGACATCAAGACACTGCGCGATCATCGGGCGGTGATGCTCCTCGACGCTCAGGACGGCGTTGGACAGGTCGCCGCGTTCCGCGCCATGCAGATCGCGATCGAGCGCGCGAAGACGTACGGAATAGCGGCCGTTTCGGTACGTCGCAGCAACCACTTCGGGGCAGCTATGTATTTCACCCTTCAAGCAGCGCAGGCTGGATGCATCGGTATGATCTCCACCAATGCCAGTCCGGCAATGGCTCCCTGGGGCGGACTGAAGGCCGTACTGGGAAACAATCCATGGTCGATCTCAGCCCCGGCGGGCCATTTCGACCCACTCATCCTTGATATTGCCAACACGATGGTCGCTCGCGGGAAGATCTACACGGCACGGCAGGAAGGCAAGGAGATCCCGGACAGCTGGGCGATTGATAAACTCGGCAGACCGACGACCAATCCAACCGAGGCCTTGGCGGGGCTTATTCTCCCCATTGGTGGGCACAAAGGCTACGCCATCAGTTTCATGGTTGACGTTCTCACCGGCGTTCTTTCCGGCTCCGAGTTCGCGACCGGAGTCGCCGGTCCCTATCAGGCCGAGCGGGAAAGTGGATGTGGCCACCTCGTGATTGTGCTCGACATCCGAGCCTTCATGAATCTGGACGAGTTCACCTCGCGCGTCGAGAGGTTAATCGCTGAGGTCAAGGCATCACCTCTGGCAGAGGGAGTGGACGAGATCTTGTATCCAGGCGAGCCGGAAGCGCGTGCCGAGCGGGAGAATATGCGCGACGGGGTCAGCCTCCCAGACGCCACCGTGGACGACCTCAAGTCGCTGGCAAGCGAACTCGGTATTCCGCACCTGTTCTGATTCCAGTCCCATCGGCAAGGCACCGCTCGACACGATACCTGTCGATCGAGTGAAAATGATCTCCCCGGCCCAGCTATCCTCGGAAAGCGGCCGCTATCGCACCGGTCATCTCGTGTGTACTATTCGACCCGCCCATATCCGGCGTCATGACTGTTCTGGAGGCAAGGACACGCTCCACCGACGCATCGAGGCGCCCGCCGATCGATGAGGCCGTCGGATCGCTGTGAGTAGAACCGAGCCAATCGAGCAGCATCGCTAACGACAGGATCGACGCGATCGGATTGGCCTGGCCTTTACCCGCGATATCCGGTGCAGAGCCGTGTACTGCCTGAGCCATCGCTCGACCGTCACCAGCATTAAGTCCGGGTGCCAGGCCCAATCCGCCGATCAGCCCGGCAGCTTCATCAGACAGAACATCACCGAAGAGGTTGGTTGTTACGATCACATCAAAGTCTTTCGGTCGCATGATGAGATGCATGGCAAACGCATCCACGTGAAAGTCATCTACGCTCACATCCGGGTAGTCCCTGGCAACTTCCCGGCATGCTTCGAGGAAGAGTCCACAACCCAGGCGGAGGACATTCGCCTTGTGTACCAGGGTCACATGTTTGCGGCGACGACGTGCCAGTTCGAAGCCGACTCGCGCAAGCCGTTCGCTGGCATGACGCGTCACCACCCGCATCGAAAGAACCGTATCCGGCCCGGGACGAAATTCGCCCGATCCTTGCAGCATGTTCCGATCGGCATAGAAGCCTTCGGTATTCTCCCGCATCACCACGACGTCAACATCGGAACGGAGCGAGTCAACACCTGTGAACGATCGCGCCGGACGGATGTTGGCAAAAAGCTCGTACCTCTTGCGGAGGACGGCACTCGGGTTCGGCATGGCATCGCCACCATAGAGATGGGTCGTCAGCGGACCAAGTATCCAGGCATCGCAATCCACGAGGGCAGAGATCGTCCCATCAGGAAGTGTCGATCCGTGTTTCGCGTAGGCATCGAGCCCGACTGGCAAGTCCATGATGGTCAGATTGAGGTTCGGCTCAACTTCGGAGATCGTTTCCAGGATCGTTCGAACCGATCCAATCACTTCTGGACCAATACCGTCGCCTTCCATGACCGCAAGCTTGTAGCTCCCCAAAGCTTCCCCTTTCATGCGCCGCGATCGCGAAGACGCCGAACCTGCTGCTGGAACTATGATGAGCCGGGCAACCGCTCTCCACGAAGCGGGTGGCGCCCGATCCAGGTGGAGATCTGGTCTATTCGGCTGAACTCAAGCAGCGGTAGACGAACGGTGACGCGAGTCCCCACTCCGACAACGCTCGTGAGACTCATCTGACCGTCATGCGCCTCGACCAGCGACTTCGCGATCGCGAGCCCCAATCCTGCGCCACCTCGCCCACGTGAGCGTGCCGCGTCAACACGAACAAACCGATTGAAGACCTGATCGATTTGGTCAGGCGGAATACCCTCCCCTGTATCAGCCACGTCGAGTAACGCTTCGGCTCCCTGTCGTCGCGCCGAGACATGCACATCCCCACCGCGCGGCGTGTGCTTGATGGCGTTGTCGAGAAGGATCAGCAGCACCTGTTGCAGCCGATCAGGGTCCGCCTCCACGAGCAGGGGAGCGCTGGATAGATCGACGCTGACGGAGATTCCATTGTCTCCAGCAATCGGCTGAACCCGCTGCACGGCTTCATGGGCCGAGTCGAGGAGATCCAGCGGAGCCACTGCGAGGCCAAGCTCGCCAAGATCAGAACGCGCGAGCGTCAGCAGGTCGCCCGATAGCCTCTCGAGTCGGAGAATCTCGTCCCGAATATCATCAAACAGCTCACCATTTTTTTGGAGTGGCTCGGTGCGATGCCGATCGAGCAAATCGGTGGCGGAATGTAGGATCGTCAGCGGCGTCCGAAGCTCGTGCGAAGCATCCGCAATGAACTGTTGCTGTCGCTGAAACGCCGCCTCGATTGGGACCAAGGCACGTCCCGCCAGAAAAGACGCGCCAAGCAGCGAGAGTCCCAAGCCGATTCCGCCGCCGATCAGCAGACCAAGCAGCATCCGATGGAGTGCTCGTTGCTCCGGCGCGAGGCTCTGTCCAACAACAAGAAGGGCGGTCGATCCTCCGCGCACATTGATTGGGCTGACGTGCACCCGGTCAGTGTCGTTGCCGACTTCAATCGTGTGGAATGGCTGCAGCGGGTTCTTGACGAGGCTACTCGGGAGGTCAGTAAGGTTTACCGACTGCGGGTTCGCGATGATCTGTCCAGTGTCGGACGCAATGAGGTAGAAAGACACCGCCATTGTAACCTTCTCGTCCCAACGCAAGATCACGTTCATCCTGATCGTGTAGGGCCAATCCAGCGGCGTCGCTCCGGCTTGCCAGATTGCGGTCGACTTCGGCGATCAGACTGTGGGACAACATGATGTACACGGCGATTCCGACGGCAATGAGAATCAGGCCGAGTACCAGCAGATTCCATCCAAGGAGCCGGCGGCGAATCCCGATGAACATGGCTAATCCCTGATACTGTAGCCAACGCCACGGATCGTGCGGATCAATGGTCGTTGGTGACCACGGTCGATCTTGTTCCGCAAGTAGTGTATGTACGTTTCGACCACATTCGAGGTCAAGGTCGCGTCGTACCCCCAGACGTGATCACTCATCTGCGCTTTGGTGAGCACCTGGCCGCGGTGACGCATCAGATACTCAAGGACGTCAAATTCCTTGGTCGTCAGTTCGATGGTTTGATCGCCGCGCCGGGCGACTCGTGCCCCAAGATCGAGGGTCAGATCCGCGACGTGCAATGATTCACCGTCAGGCTCCTCGGCAGCCCGGCGGACCAGCGCTCTGATCCGGGCGTAGAGTTCCTCCATTGAGAAGGGCTTCACCAGGTAATCATCAGCCCCAGCGTCAAGGCCTTTGACTTTGTCTGGCACGCTGTCCCGAGCGGTGAGCATTAAAATCGGCGTGCGAATACGCTGCTTTCGTAGTTGACGACAAACCGCCAAGCCATCCATCCGCGGCAACAGGACGTCGAGCACGACAATATCAAACGCGCCGGAAAGCGCTCGCTCCAAACCGTCGAGCCCATCATGCGCGACCTCCACCCGATTCCCGGCCTCAACAAGTCCACGTGCCAGGATTCGGGCCACTCGTTCGTCGTCTTCGACTACTAGCACGTACATCGCGCACCATGTCCCAAAATGACGCTCTTCCGACCGAACCATTCTAAGCTCATTCCAATATTGCCTCACTAGCCTTACAGATGACGACATGAAGGGGAGGTCGCCGTTGGACGAGTCCACTCCAGATGCACAGCACAGTGCTCAGAACGAGAAGATCGAGCCACGCACACGCAGTCGACGCTCCTTGTCCATGATGATCATTGGGTTGATGGTCGGTGTGTTTGGAACTCTCGTCGGTCTCGCGATCATTGCTGGTCCCGTTGCACTTGCCCATCGTAGCAATTTCCCGCTTGAACGCGCCTATGGCAGCTTTGCCGTGACTCTCGCCTCCAGGTTCCATTCTGGAAATCAAGCGACGCCAGTAGTGCAGGACAGCCGGGCCATCGAGTCCGGACGCTCCGCCTACACGGGCTCCTGCTCCATCTGCCACGGTCTGGACGGCACCGGCAAAGGTATCTTCGGCAAAGCCACCTATCCGAACGCGACTGATCTGACATCGGAAAACGCAATCGAGATGTCTGATTCACAACTCTACTGGATCATCGCGAACGGCTTGAGCTTTACCGGAATGCCTGGCTTCAACAGCCAATACAAGAGTCAGGACATCTGGTCGGTCGTGAGCTACATTCGCACGCTGCAGAAGCAGGGTCCGAGCGCCGGGGCGATCGACGTTCCGACCGCGACCACCGCCCAGTTGGCAGCGGCTAATCCGGCGGGGACTGCGGCCGAACGCGGTGCGGCTGTCTACTTCGCGCTTGGTTGTCAGACGTGCCACGGCGCCGTGGGGAATGCACCGGGCCAGCTTGCTCTTCGTCGCGGCGGCGAAGAGGCGACACGGACGATCCGTGACGGTCGCAATGGCATGCCAGGTTATGGCACAGATGTCGTGAGTGACGCGCAGCTATCCGATTTGCAGGCCTATCTCGCGACCTTCAACGGCCGACGTGAATCAGGGAACCAAGGCGGACCGGGGAGTGAGCCGTCAACGGCTGGAATCCAGTCAAACCCGTAGCATGAGAAATTTCAGGAGTCCATGACGTGAAACTGAACCGCAGGCGACTCTCGGCAATAGCGATCACCGTGATTTCCACGACCGGGCTTGTCGTCTTCAGTGCCTGCTCTGGCGCGAGCGCCGATTCGGCTCCAGGCACCGCGGCAGCGCCAACCGCCGCGACTTTGGCACCGGTTTCAACGTCCACGCCGACAGTCGTCTCAAACGTTCCATTTCCGTTTGCTCCGGCTCCGACCAACGTCGCTCAAGCCAACGTTTCAAACGGGACGACCGGGAACACATCTGCCGCGCCGACCTCCGAATCTCGACATCGTGAACGTGACGGCGAGGGTGAAGAAGGTGGGGAGTTTGGCGAACACGGATCGACGCAACGTGTGACCGTGACACTAACTAACGGTGGACTTCAGCTGAGCACGTTAACAGCCCCGGCTGGATCGATTGAGTTCGACTTGACCAACCAACGTCAGGTACACACCACATTCTGATCAGCGGTAATGGAGTCGACGGTGATTCGGGCGCGATTGCACCCGGAGCGACGGTTCATCTCCAGGGCACGCTACCAGCAGGAAGGTATCAACTATCGATCGACTCCGCGACGAACGGCAGCTCACGTATCACGCTGCAACTGCAGTAATCGAGCAATTTAGTCACGTTTAATCTCACGCTCACTGAGGGCTCAGACGGCCCAGGCATCATGATATCGGCACGTAGAGGATATGAAGTGATCGATTCTGAAATTTCCCGGCCAGATGTGACGGCCCCATCAGGTCAGCTGCGACTACTGCGACCGGATCAGGCCTCACGAGAATCTCTGGCCGAGTATCGACAAACAGGCGGCTACGATCGGAAGGCGTGGGAGCGAGCGCCGTCCGAAATTATCGAGCTTGTTGACCAGAGCGGCCTCCTCGGCCGCGGTGGCTCGGCCTTTCCGACTGGCCGGAAATGGAAAGCCGTTGCTGAACAGAGCGGACGACGAGCAGTTCTCGTGAATGCCGCGGAGTCTGAGCCCGCAAGTAATAAGGACCAGGCGCTCTTACTCTTCCGCCCACATCTGGTGATCGAAGGGGCGCTTCTCGCCGTGCACGCCGTTGCGGCCAGTGAACTCGTCGTCTACGTACATTCCGACGCCCGCATGGTTCAGGATTCGGTCTCCGAGGCGTTCAATGAACTCAACCGTACAGGCACGAAATTGCCACGGCTTCGCGTCGTCACTGCCGAACCGGGGTACGTTGCCGGTGAAGAGACTGCCGCGATCCAACGAGCAAACGGGAAGTCGGCGAAGCCGTCCTTCAAACCACCGCGCCCATTCGAGAAGGGTATCAAGGGCAAACCAACACTCGTGCAGAATGTCGAGACGTTGGCCAACATTCCGTTGATCGTACGACATGGCCCTACATGGTTCCGATCGGTCGGCTCGCCCGGGCTCCCGGGAACGCTCCTCGTCACGCTGTCAGGTGCGGTCGCCAATCCCGGTGTCTACGAAGTTCCAGGCGGCTCACAGATCCAGTGGATCATCGATGAATCAGGCGGGATGGCGCGCGGAGAGAAATTGCTCGCACTTCTGCCTGGCGGCTACTTCTCCGGATGGGTTGATGAAGTTAGCGTACGGCGTGGCGCGAGTCTCGAACCGAGCAGTCTCAAAGAACTCGGCGCCGCGCTCGGCACGGCCGCTATTACGGTCATTCCTGATTCCGTCTGCGGACTCGAACAAGCCGCGGCACTGCTTCGGTTTTTCGCCGACGAATCCGCCCGTCAGTGCGGACCATGCACGTTCGGGACCGTCGCGATGGCGGACATTCTCGAACGCATCGTAACTGGTCAGGCGAACCAGGACGACGTCAATCGGCTGCAGCGATATGCCGAAGAGATGCTGCCAAAGCGGGGTGCATGTGGGCATCTCGATGGAGCCACCATTGCCGCTCGGACGGCACTCACCGTCTTTCGTAACGAAATAGCCCAACATATGCGAACTGGCACGTGCGGTCGCGCGCGACGGGTCGTACTTCCCGGGTTAGAGAGAGTCGGGGAATATGGCAGGCGATAAGACCAAGACGCGCACCTACCTTCGCGTGCGGGTAAACCCGATCAAATGCACAGCGTTTGGATTTTGTGGCGAATTTCTACCCGAGGTCTTTGACCTCGATGACTGGGGCTACGCCTGGCTCCAACGACCCGAAGTACCGATGTCGCTGGCAGATGCGGTCTACGAAACCGCGAAATCCTGCCCAACGGGTGCGATTACGGTCGAAGTTGTGGACGAGCCGGATCATCGAGCAACAGCCATCGAGCAACAGATGAAAACTTCGACGAAACGGTCACGACAACGCTAACGGTTCACCGGTGATTTGACGAGCATTTCAAAGAAAAGATGGGACTATGGCAAGAGAGATAAAGGCAGTTCAGAACCGAAGCGCGATCCATTTACCGAAGAGTGTCACAAGACACGGGTCTACACAGCGAGACTGGCTCATATCTCGCCTGCGTATGGCTCGTCGCGTTACCCTCGTCACCAGCTTTGGGATCGGCGCCATATTCACCGGGATGGCGCTGCGGCACTCCGCCCAGATCAGCAATTCGGCGTCAGCCCAGACACTTCAAACAACGTCCCAGGTCGTTTCGACGCAGGCTCAACCTGCGAATGCGCCAAGCCAATCGCTCTTTGACAACCAGGGTTCGAACAATTTCGCGGTTGCACCGGCGCCAAGAGTATCGGTACCGCGGGTACGAACGGTCTCGTCCTAGTATGTTCTCCTGGAGACCGTGATGACCCTTACCGCCTCTGCATCTGACCTCGCTACGGCTCGCTTCGACGCGCTCGGAACTGAGATCGTCGTCGCCGTTACCGATCTCACCCAGCTCGGTGTTGTGCTTGAGCATACACATCGCTGTATTGATGACATCGATCGCACGTTTAGCCGGTTCCGGGGGGACAGCGAGCTAGAGCAATTGCAGCGCACCGGGCCTGGCCGACAGACCGCATCACCGCTCTTCATCGAACTTCTCGAGATGGCGCTGCTGGCTGCGCGCTCCACCGATGGAGTTTTCGACCCAACTATTCGCGACGCACTCGAGTCTTCCGGTTACGATCGAAGCATCGAAGAAATCGAATCTACCGGTCCCGGCCCGGCGCGTGGCGCTCTCATGGCCGGAACCTGGGCTCAAATCGAGGTCGATTCGAGGAAGGGCGTCGTGACGATTCCGAACGGAGTACGTCTCGACTTTGGCGGCATCGGCAAAGGTTTCGCGGTCGATTACACACTTCGTAGCCTCCTCGCGGTCGATTGCGGCGTGATGATCAGCGCGGGTGGGGATCTCGCCGTAGCTGGGCCGCCACCTGAGAACGGTTGGCCATGCGGGATCTCGACCACAACGGTTGATCCGCTCGAAGAAACCATTCTCTTGCGGCAAGGTGCGATCGCCACCTCCGGGATGGGACGACGGCAATGGCGACGCGACGGACGATGGCTGCATCACCTCATCGATCCACGTTCCGGCGTTCCCGCCGATAGTCCATGGTCCTTAGTGACCGTGGTGGCTGCAACTTGTGTAGCAGCCGATGTGGCCGCCAAAGTAGCCTGGATTAAAGGCAGCCTCGGGCCTGGCTGGATCGAATCGCTCGGACTCGCGGCGCGGTTTCGCGATCATGAAGGCAAGGTCACCTACACCACGCGCTGGCCACTAGACACAGAGGAGCATTAGAGATTGTCTGGATCGACTTCACAATTGTTGTGGTACGTAGGACGAGGAAGCGGCATTACTGCTTACCTGCTGTTGACCTTTTCCGTGGTACTTGGAATCGCTCTAAGCCGTCGCTGGTACTCCGCTCACTGGCCGCGAATGGTCGTGGACGAACTTCATCGCTGGCTGACAACGACCTTCTACGTCTTTGTCGCAATTCACGTCATCACGATGCTGCTGGATCCATTCACGCATTTCCGTGTGATCGACGTGGTCATTCCGTTCGCCAGCACCTATCGACCCGTCTGGCTAAGCCTTGGCATTATCGGCACGGAATTGAGCATCGCTGCGGGCGCAAGCGTCTGGGTGCGAAAATGGATCGGGTACCGAACCTGGCACGTGCTGCATCTCATGGCCTACCCGATCTTCTTCATGTCGCTCCTGCATGCGATCGGGACCGGCTCCGACACCAAAACAACCTGGGCGACTGCACTCTATGCCGGCAGCTTCGTACTCGTCGCAGGAGCGACGCTCTGGCGACTGATTGAGATTCCTGCCTGGCGCACCGGAGTGATGGTAACAACACTCGTGACTGCGGCCGCTTTGGTCGTTTGGGGTATCGGTGGGCCGTACGCGAGCGGTTGGGCGAAAGCGGCCGGTACACCGGACAAGCTACTTCAGGCAGCCGCTGTGCAGCGCGGACTGACAACCGTTGACGCCAACACGGCCACGCCTTCTCCCACCACTCCGAAGCTGCCCGCGAGTATTCACGACAGCCTGTCAGGGCAGACGCTTCTGAATCGGCAACAAACTCAAGTGCTCTTGCGCGGCACCGGAACCGGGGACACGCCGCTTGACGTCGCTATTCAGCTTCAGATAATAAGTGAACAATTCAGCGGTCAAATCCAACTACGATCGGCGGACCACACACCTCTTTGCTCGGGCGATATCTCCGGTTCTGATCTCAGCAACCTGACCGCGACCTGCAAAGGGTATGGTCAAGAACTCCACCTGCAGGTATCGTTCGATTCACTTCAGCGAACAGGCTTCACCGGAACAATCAGCGGGGATCTGCGCAGCTCAACGTAGTGCCGTATCCGACTCAGTCCTGATCTTGGGGATCCTGCCCTCGCCGGCCGTGAAATCCACGGCCTGGTGCGTGGGCATGCCCGTACGATCCGTGGTTATGCCAAACCGGTCGATTCTCGGTCGGGTCTGGCTTGAACAGGAACTTTGGCGGGGTGAAGACACGTGCCGCAGGCTTACCGCAGAAGGGACATGGCTGCGGGCCACCCGCTTGACTGATCGGTAGCTCAACATCGAAGTGCGTGTCACATGCAACGCACCCAAATTCGTACCGACGCAAATTCACGCTCCTTAAACACGTGCAGTGAGCAACAGTTCCCGCTACGAACAGAACCGCTCGAGCGCGATTTCCTGTATTATGCCCGCTGGCCGACCTCCGAGTCGGTAGTCTCGACAGCGTTCACCGTTTGAGCGTGACACCCAGCGAGAGGCAGCAAAAATGATCGAAATCGATTACGTGAGGCTCACTCAGACGTTATCCAATTTGGTCCGCATCAACTCGGTGAATCCTGATCTGGTTCCGGGCGCAAAGGGCGAGAAAGAGATTGCGGAAGCGATCGCCGATCGACTCAAGCAGACACCTGGCATTACGGTCGAACTGCAGGAAGCCGCACCGAACCGACCAAACGTCATCGCGACCGTCGGAACCGGTCCTGGTCGCACGCTAATGCTCAACGGCCACATCGACACCGTGACTCTCGAAGGAATGGGGGAACCGCTGTCAGGACGGGTTGACGGCAACCGGCTCTACGGCCGCGGCTCGAACGACATGAAATCGTCGATTGCTGCCATGATCGAACTTCTCGAAGCTATCGCACGCCGTGGCGACTTTCCTGGGAAGTTGATTGCGACGTTTGTCGTCGACGAAGAGTACGCGAGCATCGGAACACAGGCCGTTTGTCGCGAAATTGACCGGTGGAGACCCGATGCGGCGCTCGTTTTGGAGCCGACCGGGTTGGCCGTTAATGTCGCTCACAAGGGGTTTGTCTGGGCCGAGATCGAGACGCATGGATTCGCGGCTCATGGCAGCGCCTGGCAAGAGGGCGTTGACGCGATTTCACTCATGGGAAGAGTCCTTACCGAACTCGAAAGTCTGAGTCGTGAACTGGTCGCACGTCCGGGTCATCCGATTGTGGGACCACCCTCAATGCATGCATCACTCATTCGAGGTGGTCAGGAGCTGTCTTCATATCCGGCTTCCTGTCATCTCGAAATAGAACGGCGCACGATTCCGGGGGAGACTCTCGAAGACGTACAGTCTGAGCTAGAAACCATCATCGACAGATTGAGCAAAGCCGACCCAGGATTTTCAGCTAGCCTGACGATGGGCCTCGTTCGCGACCCATTCGAAATCAGCCGCGATGCGTCGATCGTTCAGGCAGTCGAGGCGGCGTGCGAGCAGGTCCTCGGCCACGCACCTCGCATCGACGGCGGTTCTGGCTGGATGGATTCAGCATTGCTCTCCGCCGCGGGCGTGCCGACCGCGATCTTCGGACCGGGCGGTCATGGCAGTCACGGCTTCGAGGAATGGGCTGACCTGAATACGTTGGCTGATTTCATCAACGTTCTGGCCCGAGTCACGTACGATTTCTGCGCCGGTGCTTGAACGAATAGACGTTGATGGGCACGCGACCCGCATCTGGCTTGGGGCGCCTCGGCTCATCAAGCGATCGATCAAATCAGCGCAACGGTCTGCATTACATTCTCTGCCCCAAACGCCTTGACAGTGACCGGCCAGTGCCCTAGTATGGAGCAGTCAAAAAGTTTTGACCATCCGAATTTCTTGGGAATAAATTAGTCAAATCTGTAGTTTGAGTGGGACGTGTGGACACGATCGAACAGTTGCCTGGACTCGATTTCAGGCCACAAGAACGATACGTTATCCAAACTCTGGAAGAGTTACGGATTGTTTCGAATCCCCTCCGGCTACAAATTCTTGATGTCTTGATTGCGGCGCCGCTTACAGTTACCCAAGTTGGCGAGCAGTTGGGGATCAGTTCAAAGAAGCTTTATTACCATATCGGTGAACTCGAACGTGTTGGTTTGGTTCGACTCGTCCAGACCGAGATCCAATCAGGTATCCAACTCAAGTACTACCGAGCGATTGCGGGATACTTTTACTTGACCGCGTCGATGCTACATACGGACCAGGGGGTCAAGAACGCCGATGCCAGCGAGGAATTTCTCGGGTTCCTATTGGAAAGTAGCGCCCGAGTCTTGCGCCAGTCGGTCAACGCGGGCACCATCGACCGATATCCCGAATCCTTCATCGTCAGCCGGCGAATGCTCAAAATGTCGCCAGAGAAAGCGACACAACTTCGTGACCGACTGCGTGAAGTCGAAGCTGAAATCCTAGCGGCGGATGACCCAGAAGGGGATTTGACATTTTCCTTCGTTTACGCGCTGTTCCCCCGAAGTGAGGGGCAAGAAAGGCGGTGATGAACGCACGTTGATCATCGTGGAGAGAGTGTTCGGGGAAAAGTCGCACAGTTCGCGTTGATCAGCATGGAGAACGTCGGAATTGGTTGGTGAGGAGGAAATCATGGAATTCGAGAACAGTCGATTCAAGTCTTTGTACAGCCGATCGTACTCACGTCGAACGATGATGAAACTCGTCGGTGGTGCGGCCGGTGTGCCGATCCTGTCATCTTTGATCGCAGCCTGCGGCGGATCCAAGACCGGGTCAACGCCAACAACCTCAAGCGGTAACGTGGCCGCCACAAGTGTCGCGGGTCAGCCGACACCACTTGACACATTCAAGAATGCTGGAACACCGACTTCTGCCGCCACTTCTGCCGCGACGACGGCGGCCACTACTGCGGCTACAGCGGCGTCCAGCGGCCAACCCAAACAGGGTGGCACTATCCGGCAATCAAACATCAATGATCCCGACACGCTGGACCCAGCATTGTCTTCGTCAATCGTGTCAAGCCTGATCTTCCAATACATCTACGATGGATTGGTTTTCATTGGCGAGGATCATCTTCCGCACCCGTGGCTGGCCTCCAAGTGGGACATTAGCACCGACGGTATGCAGATCACATTTACAATTCACACCGGTGCCAAGTTCCACGATGGCACGCCGCTAGACGGCGCAGCTGTCAAGGCGAGCTTTGAACGAATCCTCGATCCGAAAATCGCATCCATTCGAAAAACCGGCATGGGTCCAGTCACGAGCATCGACCTGGTAGACGCTCAAACGGTCCGTTTCAATTTCAGCGCGCCGTACGCGCCGCTCTTTACCAACCTTGAAGGTAACGGCATCGTATCTCCGGCAGCGGTTGAAAAATATGGCGACAAGTTTGGTCATAATCCGGTCGGAACCGGACCCTTCATGTTCAAGGAGTGGGCCACCGGTCAAAGTGTGACGCTGGTCAAATACCCTGACTTCGTCCAGTTCCGAGACGATTACAAGAACAAGGGCGCGGCCTATCTCGACTCCCTCGTCTGGAAGGTGATCGGCGACTCAGCTACTCGGAACGCCGCTCTTCTCAGTGGAGAGCTTGATATCGCGGGCGTCGATTTAACCCAGGCAAGCACCGTGCAAAATAACTCGGAGTTCCAAGTCTTCGTCTGGAAAGACCGTGACGGATTCATCTTCCTCGAATACAACATGAACAAACCTCCGTTTGACGACCTTGCGCTGCGCAAGGCGATGGCGTACGCGATGGACCGTGATGGCATGGTAAAGAGTGCCTACAACGGTTACGCAACAGCGAATCTCCTTCCGATCCCGAACGGGGTCGCCGGTTGGGACAAGAGCCTTGAGCAATATGCGTATCCGTTCGATCTGACCAAAGCAAAAGCGGCGCTTACCGACGGTGGATACACGGCGGGCTCTGATGGGACCATGCAGAAGGACGGTAAGCCCGTCTCCTTCACGATTCTCGTCTACTCAGGCAATGATCCGCTGAAGGTCGACGCGCAGATCATCCAACAATCATTGCAGGAAATCGGAGTCAAATGCGAACTCAAGGTGCTCGACTTTAGTGCCGAACTTCCACAGCTCAACGCTGGCGACTTCGAGTGCGACATCATGCGCTGGACCAGCCCGGATCCGAACATTCTTAGCCTGATGTTCAAGACTCCAGGTTGGCGAAAGCAGATGCATGATGACAAACTCGACGCGCTCTGCACAACAGCCGATACGACGCTCGATCCGGTCAAGCGACTCGACGCCGTTCACGCGGTTGTCAAGTACTTGCTTGACCAGGCTTATGTCGCGCCGATCGTGACCGACTGGTCACTTTGGGCTGTGCACCAATACGTGAAAGACTACTCGTTGACTGTGTTCGGCAACGCCCGAATGGCGGATGTCTGGCTTGACAAATAGAACGATTGCAACGGTACGCGACACAAGGTCAATAGCTGAAACGGCGGAGCCTAGGTGACAGCCTATATTGTCCGACGATTGCTGATGCTGATTCCGATCTGGTTTGGGATTCTGATACTCGTGTTCATGATGCGAGTGCTCGTTCCAGGCGATCCGATTCAGTTGATGTTCGCCGGTCAGTACAGTGACCCGCAGGTCGAGGCCGCCATGCGGCACAAATTCGGCCTCGACAAACCGTTGACGACCCAATTCGTCGAATATGTCGACGGCGTCCTGCACGGTGATCTTGGATACTCGATCACCGCGCAGACCTCGGTGACATCTCTGGTCAGAGCACATTACCCGTATACGTTAGTGCTCACACTCACGAGCCTCTCGATCGCGGTGACGATCGGATTAGTCACGGGCGTAGTATCGGCGGTCCGCAAGGACTCCGTTATCGATCTCGTGTCTATGGTGCTGGCGCTAGCTGGATTGTCAATGCCGGCCTTCTGGCTCGGTTTGGTACTCATCTACGTGTTTGCCGTCGACCTTCACTGGTTTCCGGTCTTGGGATCAATGTCCCCCAAGGGACTCGTGCTTCCATCGGTCACGCTGGGCGTGATTGCCTCGGCAGTCACCGCCCGGCTTGTCCGGTCGACGATGCTCGACGTATTGAATGAGGATTATGTTCGTACAGCGAGGGCAAAAGGGATCGTCGAGATCAAAGTCGTGCTACAACACGCGCTACGGAATGCGTTGATCCCGATTGTCACGATAATTGGACTCCAGTTCGGGGGGTTGCTTTCAGGCGCCTTCATCGTCGAAGTCGTTTTCGCGTGGCACGGCATCGGCGAACTCGCGGTCACTGCACTGCAACATCGAGATTTTCCGTTGATACAGGGGATTGTACTGGTCGTCGCGACCACGTACGTCTTGGTGAATCTCGCGGTCGACGTGCTATACGCGGTACTTGACCGGCGCATTGTCTACGAATGAAGAATCGGGCTAAAGCACTATGATCGAACTAGAGGAAGATCGGGCCGCCAGGTCGTCCGGTTTGGCGACAACCTGGCAACGGCATCGGGTGGTCGTTTTCCTTCGGACGTTGTTTCGCCCATTGCCAGGTAGGGTCGGAGCGGCTCTCATTTTGATGATGATCGTCGTCGCGTTACTGGCACCAATTGTCGCGCCGTATAGCCCAACCAAGTTAGCCATTGCCGACCGTCTATCCGGGCCAACATCTCAACACTTCTTTGGCACCGACGAGACAGGTCGCGACGTCTTCAGTCGCGTCTTATATGGATCGCGAATCAGTCTGCGCGTCGGAATCGTCGCAGTATCCATAGCGCTGGCGATCGGTGTCACAGCTGGGTTAATCGCTGGATACTATCGGGGCATCGTCGACACGCTCATCATGAGGGCTGTCGACATCATGCTCGCCTTCCCCGGATTCCTGCTTGCCCTCGCAATTATCGCCATGCTCGGGCCTAGCCTCAGAAACGCGATGATCGCCGTCGGTATTGGATCGTCAACAGGATTTGCGCGGCTCGTGCGCGGGTCAGTTCTATCAATTCGAGAAACCGACTATGTGCTCGCTGCACAGGTGATGGGAGCTTCAGGTACCCGCATCATGCGCCGGCACATCTTGCCGAACGCGTTATCGCCAATCATTGTGCTTGCGACACTAGAATTGCCCGCCGCCATTCTGATAGCTGCCAGCCTGTCGTTCCTTGGTTTGGGTGCCCAGCCGCCGTCGCCGGAGTGGGGCGCAATGCTGGTCGACGGGCGCGAATACATCCAGACCGCCTGGTGGCTCATTACGTTCCCCGGGGTCGCGATCTTCATAACGGTGCTCGGATTCAACCTGTTCGGCAACTCATTGCAGGACGCGTTGAATCCTCGTCTACGACAGCGATAGTCATTCGACTTTGTCTGAAATCTGGTGCCTGGCCAGATCTTATCGCCCAGGCAACGAATATTAGGTAATTGCATAGGGGAAAACTGAAATGATCGAGGTGGATCGAGCAAAAGTCGACGCGATCTTTACGGAATGGGATCGAGGCGACTCTCCCGGCTGCGCTGTCGGCGTCGTTCAGTCCGGAGAACTCGTCTACGCAAAGGCGTTTGGTAGCGCCAATCTCGATCTTGGCATTCCCCTTTCGCCAGCATCGGTTCAGCACGTCGCATCGGTCTCAAAGGAGTTCACCGCCATCTCAACGGCGCTCCTGGCCGAAGACGGTAAACTCTCCCTCGAGGATGACATCCGCAAGTACGTTCCCGAAATGCCCGACTTAGGCCACGCCATTAAACTGCGACACCTCATCCATCACACAAGCGGGCTTCGCGATCAGTACGGACTGTTCCGGCTGGCGGGCTGGCGTGATGAGGACAAGCAGTCGTTCAACGACGTCCTCGACTTTGCCTTTCATCACCGGCGGCTCAATTTCGAGCCCGGTTCGGAATATTCCTACTGCAACACTAGCTACACACTGCTGGCCCTAACGGTCGAACGCGTCAGCGGGAAGAAGTACCGCGATTTCGTGAGCGAGCGCATTTTCACTCCACTCGGCATGAGTCACAGTCACTTCCACGACGACGTCACCGAAATCGTCCCTAACCGTGCGAGCGCCTACGCTCCGCGAGAAGGTGGCGGGTTTAAGGTGGCCAACTCCAACGTGGACGCGGTGGGGGCCATCTGTCTCTACACGACTGTCGAGGATCTTGCTCTCTGGATGCGCAACTTCACGCAACGAGAAGTTGCTGGTGGGGTACTTGACGCCGCGGTGACAGCCGGAACGCTAAACGATGGCAGCAGTCAGAGTTATGGCTACGGCTTGATGATTGGTAACTATCGCGGGCTGAAGACGGTCAGCCACGGTGGGGTCGACTCGGGCTATCGCGCCGAATTACTCTGGTTCCCGGAAGTCGATTTCGGCGTGATTGTGCTTGCGAACCTCAGCACGATCAAACCTGGATCGCTAGCACGGAAGGTAGCGGATCACTATCTCGGTGAGCGGCTTCAAACCGAAGAACTTCTTGACGCCCCTGCGATCGCTATGAACGAAGAAGATCTCAAGGCTGTCTCGGG
Source organism: uncultured Chloroflexia bacterium (assembly GCA_963785465.1). Taxonomy (GTDB): domain Bacteria; phylum Chloroflexota; class Chloroflexia; order Thermomicrobiales; family Thermomicrobiaceae; genus CALAGB01. The sequence continues at coordinate 42,208 of CAWAVM010000019.1, forward strand.
CCTCTTTCGAGATGAACGCCGATCTCTGACGCGACACATCCTTGTCAAAGATGGAAAGCTCACCGTGACCGGGCCGTTCGGCGATCCAATGGAGTTGGAGCCGTTCGGCAAAGGACGTTTCCGTCTTGGTGCTCCGCCGCAAGAGATCCAGATCCAGCCCGCAGACGACGGCGCTCTCGAATACCGCGAAATATTCCGAGACGGCAAGCAGAACGTATTCTCGACGGCTGAACTCGTCTCTCCAACCGGAGACGCGCTGTCGCCCTACGCAGGGACCTATTTCTGCGCCGACATCAACACCCGCTATACCTTCTTCGTCCGAGACGGAAAACTGATTGCCCGCATTCCAAAAACGGAGGATCGTGAACTGGAGCCAACGGTCACCGATGCGTTCAACCTCAAGGCGACCGATCTGGTCTTCAGCCGGGACGGTCGTGGTGACGTCGACGGATGCGACATTTTCTCGGAGCGAATCCGCAGCTTGAGGTTCGAGCGAGAGCGCTAGCGAACGGCGGCTGAATGATCAGCGCGCCTCCGGCTCGTACGTTCCCGGCACAGTGCGGAAGCCAACGACGAGCCGGTTCCAGCCATTGATAGCTACGACCGCCATCGTCAAACTAACCAACTCCTCCTCGGAGAAATGACGACGAGCCTCCTCGTAGACGTCGTCAGACACGTCCTCCTGACACAGGAGAGTCAAAACCTCGGCCCACTGAAGCGCTGCCCGCTCGCGATCGGTATAGAAGGATGTTTCTCGCCAGGCACTCAGTGAGTAGAGCCGTTGCTCACTCTCTCCAGCGGCGCGGGCATCCTTCCAGTGCATGTCGAGACAATAGGCACACCCATTGATCTGTGACGCCCGTACCTTCACCAGTTCGAGCAGGCTCCGCTCGAGCCCGCTCTCATGAACATAGCGCTCCAAACCGCTCATCGCTCGCATTGCGCCGGGCGAAACGTTTCCGTAATCAAGTCGAGGTTCCATTTTCGCAGTCGGCACTGTTTCTTTCCCTCTTCGCTTTCCAGCCGAGCCCAAGTTCCGCTAGCCGCCCTGGCCGGCCTCGAGCACGTCCTTCAACACCACGGCGTGATTACGCACTTCATCGCGCGCGCCATATACGAGTGTCAAGACACCTTCACGAGCAACCCGACTGAGCATTTCAAGATCTGCAATGTGGACCGGATCCGAGAGTTCAGTCTGATAACGCTCGCGAAACTCCTCCCAGGTTCCTGAGTCACGATGATACCAGCGTCGTAGTTCATTGCTTGGAGCGATCTCCGGCAGTCGAAAGTCAATACGAATCGCATCCTTCGACACACCGCGTGGCCACAGGCGGTCGACGAGGACTCGGGTTCCGTCGTCGGAGGCGGGAGGATCGTAGGCGCGTTTGAGCTTAATCATTTGTTCCTCCAGTACTAACAGAAGGTGGCCTCGAACACCGAAATTTCTGCCGAGAGGTCGGCGATTGATCGGTTCCAAAGGAACCGCTTCGTCAGGTATTGCGACGAACCCTAACCACCTGTCGGGCCGAATCGCTCGGTTCGGATGCGTCCCGGATCGGAGCCAAGTTCGACCAGTAACGATGATGCAGCCTCGACGAATGGCGTCGGTCCGCAGATGTAGATCAGTGGCCAATCACCGGGATCCCCAACCACATCTCGCAACATTTCACGGTCGATACGCCGGCCGTAACCGGTCCAACCTGGTGGCTGGCGACGTGTCAGGGTGTAGGCGACGCTGAAACCGTACTCGCTTGCGTTGATCTGATCGAGTTCAGGCCGAAAGATAATGTCGTCGATGCTTCGGGCAGAGTAGAGCAGCTGTACAGGGACCTGACTCGCTCGCAAAGCCCAATGTCGTGTCATCGACATCAGTGGTGCGATGCCCGATCCACCAGCGATAAGTAGCAGCGGTCCGCCCATCGATTCGTCCCATACAAAAAAGCCACCGATAGGCCCCAGGAACTCGATAGGATCGCCCGGCAGCACCTCGTTGACGAGATAGGGCGAAACCTCACCATCCTCCAGGCGCTCGATCGTCAGCATCAGATTCTCGTGATTCTGGTGCCGAGGCGATCGAATAGCTTCTTACCGCCTGATAGCCGTCCTCCGCCGTGAGACGCACATCGACATGCTGGCCAGCCAGATGTCCTAGCCAGCCAGGCACCTCGATAATCAGGCTAGAAGCGGTTGGCGTCTCACGAATAGTGTCGACAACTTTACCTGTCCACCACTTTAGTCGCCGCGATACCGTTGCTCTTTCCATGGATCTCCGTACATATGGTAGCCGTAGTTCTCCCAGAATCCCGGCTCATCACGCTTCATTAGCCGCAGTCCACGAACCCATTTGGCGCTCTTCCAGAAGTAGAGATGCGGGACGAGAAGCCGAGCCGGTCCGCCGTGCTCAGGATCGAGCGGCGAGTTATCAAACGTGTCAGCGATCCAGGCCTTACCTCCGGTGACGTCCTCGATCGGCAAATTCGTGGTGTAGCCACCATCGCAGAAGGCGGACAAAAACTGACCAGAATCTTCAAATCCTTCGAGCAAGGTATCGAGTGAAACGCCTTCCCACACAGTGTCGAACTTAGACCAGCGCGTAACACAGTGAATATCGGTGGTGATCGTCTCACGCGGCAACGCACGGAACTCGCCCCAGGTCCAGCTCCTCGACTGGCCATCAGGCCCCACGACCGAAAAATCCCACGCGCTGAGTGGCGTTCGTGGAGTCGGTCCGGCTGACAGAACCGGGAATCGCTCGGTCAGGTACTGTCCGGGCGGCAAACGAGACGAGACATCGGGAGACTGTCGCCTGCCCCGAAATCCACGAGAGAATATTCCGACCATGAGGGTTCCTTTCAGGATGCTACGACGTTGGTTGCCAGACGAGTCGTGGATGGTGCTGGCCGGCCCGTCGTATTCGACGTTGAGTTCTTGGGACTCGAGTTCATAGTCCAACGACAATGGCACGGATCGTTCGGAGCGGTTGATGTCGCATCTACATGAGATTCATCACTGCGCCGTACGCTGCATTAACGTCACTGGAGGGCCCGTGATTCCATTTACGCGGATTACACGGATTCCCGCTCCCAACGATCAAGATTACCGGTCAATGATTACAAGATTATTGCGAGCATGACGTGCGGGTCACATCGCAGATTGGGGCAAGTCCTACGGGCAACGCAGAGCGGTTCGTCGGCGCGATACCCACGAACGACGAACCGCTCTGCGATCAGAGACGAACTATGCGCGGCGGAGCACCTCACGTAGCGCGTCCAGTACGAGCTTCTCTTCACCTGGCTCGAGCGTCTGCGGATTGAGCGCGATCGAATTTGGGCCAACCGATGCCACCGCAATGCGCGGATCGCGATCCCATAGCCGCGCGACAACCTCGTCCCGGGTAACCGGCGACTTCGAGCCGAAATGGATGATGGCTCGTCCATGGGGCTGACCCGCTTCACTCGGATATCCGCGCTCGGCGGTCACACTGGGGATACCTGAAAGGCCGTCGATCCAGTATTTCACCGCCCGCTCGTAGCGCTCGATCGTGGCCGGTTCATCCTGCGCTAACGACCACTCCAGCGCGGCCAGTAACCCCGCGGTCTCCTCCTTGCCGACCTTCATCGGGCGGCCGATAGAATGGTTCGGGCTCGCATTGACCCGGCAGGCGTCAATCAGGTCTTTGCGTCCGAGAACCAGACCGCTCGGCTGTGGTCCGCGGAGACCCTTGCCCCCACTGAAGATCGCGATATCGACTCCGACGTCCTTGGTGAAATGCCACAGATTCGAGATCGGCGGAATCTGCGCCGCGGCATCGACAATCACCGGTATATTCCGCTCATGAGCGATGCGCACGACCTCTTCAATAGGCAGCGCCTCCCTGGCGTAGTGAGTGCCAGCGAACCAGAGGATGCAAGCGGTATGTTCGTCGATCGCCTCCTCAAGTTCGCCGTCTTCGGGTCCGATCTCGACGAGCCGGGCACCCGTCTGCCGCGCGGCGTAATCGTAGCCGTTGCGCTGGCTACGATAGACGATCACTCGAGTACGCTGAACATCTTCGAGGTACGGGAATGAATCAACGAGTCGCTGATCCGTTCCAGCTATGCAGGCCGAGACCGAGAGCGCGATACCCGCGGCGGCACCGGAAGAGACGAAGGCCGCCTCGTTATGAGTCAATTCGGCGATGCGCTCACCCACCTTTTTCTGAAACTCGGGTAAGTCGACGAAAGCTCCGGAAGCCTTGCTCATCGCCTCCACGACTTCTGGCGGCATCAGCGACCCGCCAAGACGTGTCAGTGTGGCCGAGGCATTGACCACCCGGCGGATTCCCAACTCATCATAGATCGTCATGGCTTCATCTCCTCGAGTCTCAATCAGTCGGCCGACTTCGTGTCGCAGTCTCGATCTGTCGGTCGAGTGTCGCACAGCGATCCACGACGGCCAAGCGTTGAGATGCTTGACAAAGACATACTCAGTTGGCGACGCTAGCGCGATAGGCCGTCACGTCGGATTAGCCCGGAAGCAGGTGTCAGGTGACCTGGAAAATCGGCACGCTGGGACTCATTCACGATCATGTTTGGCAGCACCTTGAAGAGATGGCCGGGCGAGACGACATTGTCGTGAGTGTTGCGGACCCGAATCTGCCGCTGCGAGACAAGGCCCGTGATGAGTTCGGCGTTACGCGAATTTACGACGACTATGCGACCCTACTCGAAAAGGAACAGCCGGACGTCGTCCTAATCTTCGTCGACAACGCAAGCTGCGCACCTATGGTCGAGCTGGCCGCGTCGTTTGGCAGACCGATGATGGTCGAGAAGCCGATGGCTGACAGTCTCGCGAACGCCGAACGCATGCGTGTAGCGGCCGTAAATGCTGGGGTGCCGCTGATGGTGAACTGGCCGACCGCCTGGCAGCCAGCCATTCGTCACGCGCTCCAGCTCGCTCAAGACGGCAAAGTTGGACCGATCTATCGCGTCAGCTTCCGTGGCGGACATCGCGGGCCGAGAGAGTACGGTTGCTCACCCTATTTTTACTCTTGGCTCTACGACCGGGAGCGCAACGGCGCCGGTGCCTATATTGATTACTGCGGTTACGGCGCCAGCATGGCGCGACTGCTGTGCGGCATGCCGAGTCGTGTCAGTGCGATGATCGGCCATCTGGTAAAACCGGATATTGCCGTCGATGACAACGCCGTATTGACGCTACGCTATCAACACACTCTTGCGGTTATTGAAGCGACCTGGTCCGCTTCTGGTCCGGTGCCGGAAGGTGGACCGGCGATCTGGGGCCGCGACGGAACGCTCGTGGTCCAACGCGATTCCGGACGTCGAGAAGGTGATGTTCGGCGGAGCGGCGCGGTCCGTCTTACTTCTGATGCTGATCCAGACGGTCAGATCCTCGAACCACCGGAACTGCCAGAGGGCGAGCGCACTGCCGTCCAATACTTCCTACGTTGCTTGACCCACGATCGCCCAGTCGAGGGATTGGTCAGCATGGAGATTGGACGGGATACGCAAGAGATCCTCGAGGCCGGACTTCGCTCCGAGCACGACGGCCGCGCCATTTCATTACCGCTATGACGACCGAACAGTCTCTACCTGGAAGGAAACGGCACATGGCCGATCCCATTCGCATCGGGATCATAGGATGTGGGCGGATTTTGCCGGCCCATCTGCGCGGCTACCGGCTGTTACGAGAGGCGGGCTACGACGATTTCCGTATCACCGCTCTGGTGGCTCGCAAGCGAGATGACGGTTTAATGTTTCGACGTCGAGGTGAGGGGCCACCGCCTCGGCCACCGGTCAGTCTCAACCCCGGCGACTCGCTAGCGGCACCACACCTCTATGTGAGCGACTTTCAGCCCGAGATCGACGCCGAGGTTTTTACTGACATTGACGAGATGATCTCTTCAGGTCTGGTCGATGCCGTCGACATCACCGCATCATTACCGGTTCACCACGGTGCCGGGCTCGCCGGCCTGAAGGCTGGAAAGCACGTGATGGTCGAGAAACCGATCGCAGTTACGATGAAGGCAGCAACCCAACTGGTTGAGACAGCCGAACGCGCTAATCTGTCGCTTGGAGTCATGGAAAACGTCCGCTTTGAAGCATCGGTCCGGCAGGCCCATTGGGCCATCGAACGGGGAGACCTCGGTAAGCTTCAGATGCTGGCGGCGATTTCTATCGGGACGGCTGAATGGTCACCCGATCGCGTCGTGGCCGACACCCCCTGGCGGCATCTGAAAGTTCAGGCAGGCGGCGGAGCATCGATCGATATCGGCGTTCACATGGCCCATCGGCTCCGCTATCTAGCGGGAGAGATTCGCTCCATGACGGCCATCGCCCGGGTCTTCGAACCGGAGCGAGAGCTGCGCGATCCCGACGGCAACGTCTTCGGACGCTATCCGGCCGACGCCGATGACGCCTTCTTCGCTCTGCCGGAGTTCGAAAGCGGTGCGGTTGGCACTCTGTCGTTCACTTGGGCCGGGCACGGCGAACCGACCGGGCTCCCGGGCGGCACGACGATCTACGGTAGTCGTGGCTGCTTGAAAGGGGCGACCATCATTCGGGACGACGGGGAGCGGATCGAGCTTTCGGATCTGTTCAGGCACAACGTATCGACCGAAGTGCGCGAACGGTACTTCCCACGCGGCGTGACCGATCCGTTCGCCCTGGCCTATCGTGACTGGCTCGACGCAATCGCCGCCCGACATCAACCGGAGATGAATGGCCGAGAGGCGCTGCGGGATCTCGCCACAGCCTTTTCGATTATGGAATCGGCGACCGCAAAGAGCACCGTTCGGGTGGACGACGTACTGAGTGGCAAGGTCGACGCGTATCAACAACCGATCAACGCGCATTACGGCCTGTAGCCCGACAACGTAGGAGCGACAATGCCTTCAACCGAAGTGGATCAATACATCTCCGACGCTCCAGAAGAGGTGCAGGGAAAACTGCGCGAACTCCGACGCACGATTCTGGATGCCGTTCCAGAAGCAACCGAGCGGATCAGCTACAAGATGCCCTACTACGATTACCACGGACGGCTAGTCTATTTCGGCCTGGCGAAACACCATATCGGTCTCTACATTCCGACGCCGGTTATCGACGAGCATAGCGACGATCTCATTGGCTATCACGCGATCAAAGCCACGATTCACTTGCCGCTTGATCGGGATTTGCCAGTCGCACTCATCCAGAAGCTGGTCAGAGCTCGAGCACTGAAAAACAAACAAGCGACGCGAGCCACACGTGCGGATTAGCCTGTCCTCTACAAGCTACCACCGAACGTGTCGCACGAGTTCATATCGCCCGACTGATAGCCGACAATGAACCAGTGCTGCCGTTGAGCCGAGGAGCCGTGCGTCCAGGTTTCCGGATTCACCTGCCCCTGAAATTCCTGCTGAATGCGATCGTCTCCGACCGCGGCGGCCGCACTCAACCCGTCGGTAATATCAGCCTGACTCAACTCGACCAAATAACCAGTCTGCGTGGCGTGATTGGCCCAAATCCCAGCGTAGCAGTCAGCCTGCAATTCGGTGCGCACCGAACCGCTCTGCGCCCCCTGCCGGTCGTTCCCAAACCGATCCAGCACGCCGGTCAGATCCTGTACGTGATGACCGTATTCGTGGGCCAGAACGTACGCTTCGGCGAACGGCCCACCTTGCGCGCCGAACTGAGTGCGCAGTTCATCGAAGAAGCCAAGATCGAGATAGACCTTTTTGTCGCCTGGGCAATAGAACGGGCCAACCTGCGTCGTCGCAGTGCCGCACGCGGTCGAGGTAGCGTCGGTGAAAAGGACCGTCTTTGAGAGTGTGTATTGGACGCCCCGACGCGCCAGTTCGTCACTCCAGTACTGCTGAATGCTGTCGACGTACGCCACGATACGGCAATCCTGCTGCTGGGCCGCGTCGGCGCCGGTTTGGCAGTCTTGCGTCAGGCTACCGCCAGGAACTGCCCCGCCCTGGCTCTGACTTGCGGGTTGTGACGATGAGCTACCAATATCGAGCGGCACACCGAAGACGATCGATAGGATCAGCCCGATGATCACCACGGCTCCGCTGGCACCGCCAATTGCGGTCCCACGGCCGATCCCACGACGATCTTCGACCTGAGAGGTATCAAGTCGTTGGTTTCGATTAAAAACCGGCATGGCCGCTCCTCCCGTTCAGACGAATGTCAATTGCATCCGGCGTGCCGCCAGTTCCCGCAAGGGAACGAGTGAGCAGTCGCGACCGGCGGCACGGCCGGCATCATGAACGCGTCCTTGGGGAGACGCCTTCGCGATCGGGCGGCAACCTCGTCCTCCGACATGCGGCTTTTGTCGAGCAAACCTAGACTCTGACGGTTAACTCCTCGTCACGGATCACGGCGATGATCGCCTCGATCTCGTCCGGTCGCACGGCGTCACCCGCATCGAAACGCTGCTGGAGCCGCTCAAACAAGCGGGTTCTTAGGAAATCGCGCATCATCGTCTGGTAGCCCATGGTCGCGGCCAGAATCGCGTCCTGTAACTCAGGCGTCCAGCGCCGTTCGTATGCGTCACGTTCCGGGCCAAAATCGAACTCTGGTAGTTCATCGCCTCGCTGGTCGCGCATCTCAGCCCGCAAACGTTCGGTTGCTTCCTTGTCGATGCATTGATTTTCGATTACGACACCGTAGTCGTCGCGAGCGCTTTCCACGCTCACCAGATCATCGAGTACATCATCGAGAACCCAATCGGCCGGCCGTGCAAGTGGGTCGCCGTAACCACCACCACCTTGCGCGCCGATGAAAACTCGATCGCCGGGCTCTAAATAGAGGACGTCAATCTTGCCGACATTTCGTTCACGTGAAGTGCCGGGATTGAGGGTGGTGAACCCGGTCGTACCGGCTCTGCCGCCGAGTCGGCCCCAGGGCCGAAACGTATAGCGTTCCATGCCGCGCGCCGTCACGACACTGTTCGGCGGGAATACCTTCAGTTCCAGTTCCACCCCGACGCCACCACGGTAATAGCCGGCGCCACCACTATTCTCACGCAGGCAATAGCGGCTCACCAACACCGGCACCTCCTGCTCAATACTCTCGGTCGGTACGTTCTTGAGGTAGCCCATGGCCACGTCAACACCATCCAGCCCATCCTTCATGGGACGGCCACCCGACCCACCCGCCAGGGGCTGGACCACGCTCACTTTCGTGCCGCCGGTCTCGGCGTCAGGCACGGAGACGAGCAGGATCGAGCCCTGGTTCGATCCCGCCGCATTGATCTTGTCGGGCAGCGCCTGTCCAAGTGCGCCAAGAATGGCATCGAACACTCGAAACATCAACGCGGCGCGGACCCCGTACGACGCACGCGGTTCCGGATTGAGCATGCTCCCTTTCGGCAGGATGAAGTGCAGCGGCCGCACCGCTCCGCTGTTCAGAATCATGTCGGGCGCCATCGTACGAAGGAAGCTGACCAGACTGAAAGCGATCATCCAGTGACCGTCCTTGCCGCCAGTCGCCATGTTGAACGCGGCCCGAACCTGCGGGTCAGTACCGGTAAAGTCGAGGATTAAGTCAGTGCCCTTGATCGTCAGCGCCAGCTTGACCCGCTGTAGTCGACCCTTAATGACGTGGTCGATCTCAAGGTAATCGTTGAAATAGTAGGTCCCGTCAGGCATGTCATCGATGACCCGCCGGGCCTGAGCCTCGGCGTAATCAAGCACGTCGTCGATTCCGTGGCGCACGGTGGTCGAGCCGTAACGCTCGACAAGATCATGGATACGCCGTTCGGCGGTGTTGAGCCCGGCCAGCTGCGCTTTGATATCGCCCCAGTTCAGTTCCGGGATACGACAGTTGGCCATCAAAATCGACAGCACTTCGTGGTTGATCTCGCCCTTCGACATCAGGTGAACCGGTGGATAGACGACGCCCTCCTGGAACGTCTCGGTGTTGGACGGTGCGATGCTTCCCGGCACCCGCCCGCCGACGTCGGAGTAATGGATAAAGCTCCAGGCGAAGCAGAGCAGTTCACCATTGTCGAAAATCGGCTTCCAAATATAGATGTCTGGTAAGTGCGTCGCCATCCCACCGGTGGTGACCGGGTCGTTAGAGAGAAAGACATCCCCCTCGTGCCAGCCTCCGAGACGTTCTTCGACGTAGCGTATTGAATCCTTCAGTGGAAGGCCAACCATCAGGTGAACGCCGACACGATAGGGCGTGGCGAACACTTCACCCGCGGCGCTGGCCAACGCGACGCCAAAGTCGCCGGTCTCCTTGACAAAGACAGTGTGACCGGTTCGAAGCACGACATAGCCCATCTCATCGACGATGGCCTGAAAACGATTACGCAGAACCTCCAGCAACACCTTGTCGGTACCGGCCAACTGCGCCTGGTCTGTCACTGTTTGCCGCCTCCCATTTCGTCAACTGTGTCCTGAAAATACGAGTCATATTTCACGAATACGCTAGTCGACTCGTGTGCCGATGACGTTGCGCTGACCGTCGATCTCGAGCCGGTAACCCGGCGTGACCAGAATGGTGCTGTCGTACTGTTCGATGATGCATGGCCCATTCAAAACCATTCCCGGGCTGAGTGCGTCACGCTCAAAGACTGGAACCTCCCAAGCCGGAGTGGCCAAACGGACCGATCGCACTCCAACCGGCTCCGGTGCGTTCTTCGCTCTACTCGTCTCACTGCCAGCAAGTGCCATGCTGGGCTTGATCGTCTGGCCAACGACCTGAACACGCACGCTGATGATCTCGGTGTCGGCTTCGCGGTCGCTATGCCCGTAGATCTGCTCGTAGTGCTGGTGAAACCCGTCAAGCAACTGCGCAAAGCCAACTGCAGTCGACAGGTCTGCCGGAACCGGAATTGTCAGCTCGAATGACTGACCGCGGTAACGCATGTCAGCGGAGCGCACCAACTGAATCCCGACGACGTCGGTCTCTTGATCGATGTTCTGCGCATTCAACCAGGACTGTGCCTCATGCTCGATCTCAGTGAACCGTCCCTCGAGGTCCGAGGGTTCGAGCTCATTTAGACGCAGATACAGCGTTCGAATGAAATCGGAGCGGAAGTCGGCCATTAGACAGCCGAGCGCACACAGTACTCCAGGGGTCGGCGGGATGATAATGCGATTGATTCCGACCTCGCGCGCCAGCATAAAGGCGTGGGTTGGGCCGGCGCCGCCAAACGCGAGCAAGGCAAAATCGCGCGCGTCGACGCCCTGACGGGCCATCAACGGAATGAACTCAGCGTACATATTGGCAGTGGCAACGTTCAGCACGTGGCGCGCCGCTTGCTGTGCGTCACAGCCGAGTTTTTCGCCGATCGTTTCAAGGGCCGCATGCGACAGATCCGGCTGGAGCGTGAGCTCTCCACCGAGGAAGTGGGCCGGGTCAATAATTCCCAATTCTACGTACGCGTCTGTCACAGTCGGTTCGGTGCCGCCTCGCCCATAGCAGGCTGGCCCGGGACTCGACCCTACACTTCGCGGTCCTACTTTGAGCACGCCTTCAGCGTCGATCCAGGCGACCGATCCGCCGCCGGCGCCGATCGACGAGACGTCTACGGTGGGCATTGTGACCGGAAACTCACCGACGTGACCTTCGGTCGAGTAGCTCACCTCACCATTGATAACCGAAACGTCGGCGCTGGTGCCACCCATGTCAAATGTGATCACACGCGGGTTGTCACTCTGTTTCGCGATCGCCGCGGCTCCGATGACGCCCGAGGCCGGACCAGACAGGAGTGTCTCAACTGGTACCCGAGCCGCACTTTCAGCCGTCATGATGCCGCCATTCGATTTGGTGGAGTAGATAGCGGTTGTCATTCCTGTCTCACGGAGCTCACGCTCTAACGAATTGAAATAATCCTCCATCTTCTGGCCGATATGTGCGTTCATTACTGCGACGAGTGTCCGCTCGTATTCGCGAAACTGCGGCCAGATCTCGCTTGAAGTGCAAACGTATATATCTGGAAACGCTTCATTGATACGCGCCTTAGCGGCGTCCTCATGGACAGAATTACGATAGCTATGGAGGAACGAGATAGCGAGTGTCTCGACGCCGTCCTCCAAGAGACCGCCAGCTACCTGTTCGACCTGATCGAGATCAAGCGGAATATACTCGCTTCCATCGACCAGCAGTCGCTCGCGGATCTCTCGCACGTGTCGACGGGGAGACAGCGGCACTGGCTTATCGCTATACAACTGACTCGGATCGTCAAGCCGCAGACGCCTCAGTTCGAGAATGTCCCGATAGCCCTCGGTAACAAGCAACCCGACCTTCGCTCCACTTCGCTGGATCAACGTGTTGACCGCCAGCGTCGTTCCATGCACGAACGAAACGATTTCGGACGGATCGACCTGATAGTCGTGCGTGAGACGACGAAGGCCTTCAAGTATTGCGTTGGATGGATGGTCCGGTGTTGAAGCGACCTTCACCAGATTGTAGGCGCCACCTTCCTCATCCATGAGAAGGAAATCGGTGAACGTGCCACCGATATCGACACCCAGTCGGTATCTTCCCATTTGTCCTCTTCCCGATCCCCGTCAACCTACAGAATGTGTGGCGCGAACGTCACCCCGCGAAAACTGCCCGCGCCTTACTCCGGCTGGTAGGCCGCCACGATCATTCCGTAGTACGTCGGATGCTCATAGCTCAGGACCTCAGCGCGCATGGGAGTGTGCTTCATCGCTCCCGCCAGCATCAGCGTCTGCCACAAACCATCGATCGACGCAGCTCGCACCTTTTCGTCCGGCAGATCGATGAGACTACCCGGGTCGTTGCGCTTCAGGGCGTCCAATACAATCCCATCCACCTCTTCGGCAGCTGGGCTGAAGCCGTATGGGCCGCTCTCCTGATGTGTGTGTGACCAGTCACAGGACGCGACGAAGATGACCCGACGACCGTCCTTTTCGGCGGCCTCGGCGATTGCAGTCCCAAATTCGATCATCGATTCGCGTGGGAGGCTGCGTGATGGGTTGGCGATGACGATCGGTGGAGCGGTCGCCTCGGGCGCCTCGGCCAGAACGTTTCCATGGCCGACCGCGTTGGTGTTGTGTCCGAGGAACCAGGCTGGAACCATGACTCCCCAGTCCATCGGGATCGCGCTCTGGTGCCGGGCATTGCCGGCGAAGCCGCCCATCGCGATCGGCACCCCACGTGCCTGCGCCGCTTCGGCGATGGCGTCGGTCATCGCTCCGTCAACCGGCACGTTCATCTCGAGCGTTCGCCCGCCCCAGGTGAGCGTCCCGGCTGCCCGGGCAACGGAAGCCAGGCAGATCGTCCCATCCACGCGAAACCCATGCGGTGTGGCAATCACAATAACGTCCGGATTAGCGGCTGCTGCCCGGCGACCGATTTCTTCGAGTGCGGTTCGAGTGGCCAACCCGCCCTCGGCGTCGTCGCTCACCGCTGGGATTAGTGAAAACCCGTGTGGCGTGATACAGGAGAAAACCAATGCCATTTTCTTAGATTCCTTTCTCATCTTCTAATTTGACGACCAATGACGCCGACCTTTCCAGCCCATCATACGTGGCATGGCGTTCTCACTCCATATATACGGCAGGGAATCGAGACGCCAAGGGGCCACTATCTTCGGACTCGTCAGACGTGGAGTTGGCTACTCAGTGAGCTAACCGCCCAAAGATCATTCGAGATCGACCTGGTCGGGTTGACGATAATCCCGCGCGCACGGATGCTCCAATATGGCCATGACCTATTGCCTTTCAGGCACATCGGACATAATATGTAAAGACCGTTATCCGTCCGAACGTATTGCCTCACCGGCATCTACTGATAGGAGGACACATGTCCCGCCTGATCATCGCCAATCGCCGGGGTCACCAAGTGCTTGAGTGGGACGCCGCGGTTGACACCGAAGAAGCACGCGCCGCCATCGCTGAGGCTGAGCAGATCATTGAAGATGCGCGCCGGCGGGGATGTGCGGTATCGCGCAAGGTCGACGGAAAACACGTGCTCGATCGAGGTAGGTTCGACCCGGAAGCTGAGGAGTATCAAATCATCGCTCCGATAGCCGGTGGATAGGACCCGTGGGGCGGGCAGCGGGGTGTTCGTTCCCCGCTGCCCGCTGCATCCGGGCGCGAGGAATTCAGATGTCCCGATTTATTGACTGGATGCTACGCCGTCAAGACGACGTACCGGTGCGGGCGCATCGGCGTGACCTCGAATTACCCTGGACCCAGAGTTGGAATCATGTACCGAAGCGTAGCGCGGGATGGGATTTTTGCGACGATGACTACAGGGCAGCGAGGCTGAACGCGCGAGAAATCGCGCGCGACACGCTCGGCGCTGAAGTCTGGGCAACGGTTCGACGAATGGGCTACGTGGATATTCCTTCCCGGCGGTATCCGGGTCTCACCTATCGGCTTCGTATTGGCCGTCGAATAGAGGTCCGTTGCGAGCCTGATTCCGATTCTCCCTGGCCCTTTCCGTATCTCTGTATCAATCCGAGCTATCCGCTTCCTGAAGAGGAGTTCTTCGCACACCTCTACCTCTACGTACGCGATTTCGAGGATGAGGTGATTCGGGTTGCGGCGCCACAGCCGTGGGATCAGCGCCTCGGTCGAACGTTCTAGGTTGAACCCCGGTCGACATTGCGTACCACGGATCTGCGACATTTTTCGGATGCCGAAATTCGCCGATCGCGCTACCATGTTGATGAAACATGTATCAATCCAGGCAATCGCGATGTGACGCGTGAAAGGGGATCGCCATGGCTGTGGCCGCCGAAAGGCTCGTCCGGGTCGGACGAATCGAGGAACTGGACAAGCCGCGTATCGTCTCCGGAGGTCGGCACGGCATTGCGGTGATCGCCGAGGGAGACAAGATCTACGCCGTCGACAATCGATGCCCCCACATGGGATTTCCACTCCATCGCGGCAGCATTTGCGACGGAATTCTGACTTGTCATTGGCATCATGCACGTTTTGATCTCGCCAGCGGGGGCACCTTCGACCCGTGGGCCGATGACGTCCGGATCTACGACACTGTGATCGAAGACGGCATTGTCTTCGTAGATCCGCAGCCGAAACCGATAGACCAGGAGCGGCGCTGGAAAGAAAGGCTTCACGACGGACTTGAGCAGAACCTGTCCTTGCTTATGGTCAAGGCGGTTCTCGGTTTGCAAGAAGCCGGTGTACCGTCTTCCGACGTTGTTGAGATCGGTGCTCGCTTCGGGTCAACGTTTCGGCGTGCAGGCTGGGGCCCAGGACTGACAATCCTGACCGCGATGTCGAACTCGCTTTCAGCGTTGAATAGGGAAGAACAAGCTCTGGCTCTGTACCACGGTATGGTCCATGTCGCGTCGGACGTCAGCGGAGCAGCGCCACGTTTTCAACTTGATCCACTACCTAAATCCGACGTGCCCATAAGTCGTCTGAAGGTCTGGTTTCGTCAGTTTATCGAGGTACGTGATTCAGACGGTGCCGAGCGAGCCCTGCTGAGCGCGATCGACTCCGGTGCGACGCAGCAAGAGCTGGCGGACATGCTCCTCTCGGCCGCAACCGACCATGTCTTCCTCGATGGAGGGCATACCGTCGATTTCATCAACAAAGCGTGCGAGATCCTCGATCTGGTCGGATGGGATCAATCATCGGACGTGCTGCCGAGCCTGATTCGCGGATTGGCAATGGCCCGCCGCAGCGAAGAGCTCAACACATGGCGGCATCCGGTCGATCTGATCAAACTGCTCGACTCGACTACAGTTCGGTTAGCCGAACTCGTTGATGCCGCGGGCACTGGTTCTTACTGGGATGGATTCGACAGACTCGTCGAGCTACTACTCGACGAGGATCCGGAAGCAACGTTCAAAGCGATCGTTGCGGCTCTCAAATCGGGCGCAGCCCTGACCGAAATCAGTCAGGCGCTCAGTTACGCGGCGGCGTTGCGCGTCGCCCGTTTCCACACGAGTAACGAGTTCGCCGACTGGATTACGGTGTTGCATACCTTCACCTACTGCAACGCACTGCACCAATCGCTCAAGCGCTCGCCGTCGGCCGAGCTCGCGCGCGGTATCTTTCATGGGGCTGCCAGTCTCTACCTCGACCGATTCCTGAACATGCCCGCCGCGCGGTTGCCGGAAGATCGCCCTGGCTCCGACGAACCGGCCACGGCGGATGAGCTACTTGCGGAGCTGCTAGAACTGATGGATCGGGAGCAGCGCGTCAACGAATCCGCACTGGTCGTGCACCGCTACCTCAGTCAGGCATTCGATCGCGCACCCCTGCTGGCAGCGCTCGGCAAAACCCTTCTTCGGGAAGACGCAGAGTTCCATAGCTATCAGATGTACGAGGCCGGCCTGGCCTTGGAGCGAGAGCTCCGCGACTCACGTCCCGCGGAGGCCAATCACGTCCTGGTGGCGGTGACCCGATACCTGGCGGCGCACGCGCCAACGTCCCGTGCCATGTTGCAGACGGCCCGAACTGCGCTGCGTCTGCAGCGAGGCGAGTCCGTCTACGAAGATCCGGAGGATGCATTGGCCGCGGAAGGTTAGGGCAAATCTTTCGGAATTAGCCCTCGATTCGGATAGCAGAAGGCCGTCCTGTTGGATCATACGTGACCCATCACGACGGCCTTGTCCTGTTGTCGCTCCCCACACCTGGCCCGCATTCAAGAAAGCTCCATCACCGGCGAGCACGGCTTTGTGCTATGTTCGGGCGCGAGCGTTGCGACGCCTCACCGGCGCGACACGGGCGAGGAGCGTTCCAACGCCGTGTACATGTTAGCGCTCGAGTCCGTTACACGGCGACAACTCGGCACTATGTTCCGGCATGAAATGGATCAAGGGAAGGTGGAGCGGTGAGTTGGAGGCCCCGACTCAAGCTCAGCCACGACAACCGGCGAATATTCTACGGTATGGCATTTGGCGAGGGCGCATTCGGTATCTATCAGACGCTCTGGCCGCTCTACATCGCTGCCCTCGGAGCGACTCCCCCGCAAGTCGGATTCGTCATGGGCGTGGTCGGGGTCAGCCGACTCTTCACCCTGATGCCAAGTGGTATTCTCGCCGACCACCTGCCGCCACGCCGGATCATGGTCATGGGGCGAGCCGCTACCGCGCTCGGTATGCTCCTGATGGCCTTCGCGCAATCATGGTGGCAGATGATCCCGATGGGGCTGGTGCTCGCGGCCGGCTCAATGGCATTTCCCACGATTCTTTCGACTATCGCCGCCGGTGCGGGTGAGGGGCCGGATCGCACTCGAGTCTTTACGCTGATCAACACCGTCGCGCCATCGAGCGGCTTGCTGCTAACGCCCGCAATTGGCGGTCTGATTGCCGCCACGCTCAATCTGCGTTCGGTGTTTGTCGTCTCGGCGGTATTGGCCGCCTGCGCCGCAGCGGCATTCGCGACCATCACGCCACGACCGCCACCGGAAAAATCGCACGCGAATGCGAATTACCGCACGACACTCGCGAATCGATCGATCGCATCGATCCTGATCTTCGAGATGATCACGATCTTCGCACTGACGGTGGGTACGGCGCTGGTCCCCAACTACCTGCAGGACGCCGAGCACGTTAGTGCCGGGATGATCGGACTATTCGGCTCAATCGGTGCCGCCGGAAGCATCACGCTCGGACTGCTCATTCACCGCATTCGCCGGTTTCAGCAGCCATTCACCGCGCTCCTGCTCTCCGTCGGATCAGTGGGCGGGTCGCTCCTGCTCCTCATCGTCGGACATTCCGTCTGGGCATTTGGTTTTTCATACCTGTTACGCGGCGGTTTTTTCGTCACCTGGACTTTGTTCGAAGCGGCACTGAGTCTGGCTGCTCCGCCCCGGCTCAGATCGCGCGCCTATGCGCTGGCCGAAATCATGAGTGGCGCGGGTTTCTCCGTCGGGCCGTTCGTGAGCGGCTGGCTATACGGGATCAAACCGGCGCTTCCACTCTATTTTGGTCTCGCACTTACCGCTGTCATCATCGCGTGTATTCCGATCGCCCAGAGAATCCTGTGGCGCCACGAGTCGCAGGCGGTGAACCGGCCCGGCGAGGCATTGGGCTAGCCTTCAAACATTTCAGCCTCCGACATTCGCCGGAAGCGAGAACACCGAAAGGACAGATCACAAACCGCTTCGACATGACCGATAGATGTCGTATTAGAGAGCACCAATTGGTGGCGTTTGGCTGACGGGTGCGGTCGCGGCGAGGTGTCTCTTAATCCTAGTCTAATCTCCTGGGACTAGAGTTCCTCTTCGGTTGCTCTGTTCGAAGGCCCGGAAAGGGGACTCTTGATTGTTCAAGTTGGCGATTCGACTCATAAAGATCGGCATTCCCGCCGGTTTGATCCTCTTCGCACTCATTCAGTTCGTTCCATACGGCCACAGTCATACAAATCCACCTGTCACTCATCCCGTCACCTGGAACAGCCCACAAACGCAACAGCTCGCGATGCAGGCATGTGGCGACTGCCATACTAATCAAACAACCTGGCCCTGGTATTCGAATATCGCGCCGTTTTCCTGGTTGATACAGCGAGACGTTGTCAAAGGACGTTCGATCGTCAACTTCTCCGACTTCAGTACCTCTCAACGGGGGGCGGACCGCACCGTGCGAGCGGTCGAAAGTGGACACATGCCGCCCTTCTATTACACATTTATGCACCCCAAGTCGCAGCTCAGTGCTGATCAGAAGCAGAAACTGATCGATGGGCTTCAAGCGACATTCGGCAGCCAGATCGGCTCCTCAAAGAGCGCCGCACCATAGTAACGACTCGACGACAGATCTGATCAGCGCATGAGTCTGAGAATGCTCGCCTGGTCGCCGGAGCCGGAGGTGAACCAGATTTCATTGGGTCGCACCCAGACAGGGAATCCGGCCGGTTGGGAACCAGCCGGAGGGTATGACAGTTTGCTTCCGGTTGAGGAGATCACGGCGATTTTCCCGTCGAGCCCGACGGCGATCTCGCTGCCGTCGGGGGCCCAGCTCATTCCGTCGCCAGACTTACCCCTCGCAAGCTCCAGCGAACTGGACAGATCGCTCGTCGTCAGTGCGGCGACGGAGTCAAACCGGTCCTGATCGGGATTGCTCCCAGTGAAATGACGGATGCGTACCGCCAATTCATGACCGTCGGGAGCAAGCGCGATCTCAGTGATCGAGATGCCTTGCTCGGCGCCATGTGTATGCCAGATGACGAATGGCGTTGCCTGTGGTGGACTGCCCCGCGTGACGTCCAACCGCCCCAGCACGATTCGAAGTGGGTATCCGTCAGTCCATTCCTCGGCATAGGCGACGACGAGCGTATCGTTGCCCACCCATCCGGAGACGAGCGGCGCTGTTATGCGTGCATTCACTGGGATGGGCCAGTTCGCTACGACATGAGGGGGTTCATTGCGTCCAACGATCCACAGGCTGACCTGTTGTTTGTCGACCACGAAAAAGCTGAGGTGCATGCCGTCCGGGGAGAAACTTGGCATTCGATAGGCCGCCGTCGACGCACTGCCCAGATTTGCCGGATCAAATTCGACCATCTCGTTCGGGTGGGCAGAACTTGGTTTGAAGAGAGCGATCCGGCTGCGACTCCCTTGCTGGAGCTTATACTGGCTCACGCCGACGATGCCGCTCCCATCCGGCAGCCAGGCCGGGTCTCGTGCTCCACCAAGCGGAGCAGCAGTGACTCCATCGGACACTTCCCGCGAAACTGTGAGATTACTGACACGATCGTAGAGCAGCAGTTGATCGCCAACCGGAGCCATCCGACTCCCAGATGTCAGAGCCAACTGAGCTCCAAGTCCGGGCACTGGTTCCGCCGCCGTGAACGTCGATTTGGATTCCCTCGCCGTGGTGCTCCTTACCGGATCGCTGAGGTTCGGCACGTAGCCGATCAGTGTCGGTCCGCTGAGTTGATCGACAATCGGTCTGACTGTCCGGTCAGTCGCGTCGAGCATCAGCGTGACGAATGAGGATGGCCCTGCGGTAAGGGGAATTGCTACTGCCTGTGGCAAATAGAACGGCTCTGAGCTCGTCAGAAAGAGATTGCCTAATGGTGACCAAACCACCCGCTCGCTGCCGGCACCGGGGATGGCTGGCGCAAGTCGGGTCTCGTTCTTCCCATCAATCGTTGACTGCCAAAACCCAAAGCTATTCGTGTTTGCGATGCTCGATCCGCGCACGTAGATCAGATGCGTACCATCCGGTGAAACGCCCACCACGTTCCCAATCTGACCAGCCGGAATGTCCAGAACTGATTCGGTCGTTCCGTCGACGCGCAAGCTCTCTATCGAGTAACTGAAGCCGGACTGACCGGAGAGTCCGCGGTCCCCGAGGTTTCTTGGGGTCGGAGTGGCCTCTGGAACATGAGACGTCGTGTAGTAGATTCTCTGACTGTCCGGCGACCAAAAGATCGGAAAACCACTTTCATCCAACGTGCCGACAACCGGACCCAACGTCTTCCCGTCGAACGGACGAAGTTCGACCGATCCAAACAAGCGCATGGCATATCGGCCGATCGCGATGAACTTCCCGTCCGGAGATGGGACCGCACTTCTCACTCCTCGCGCGAAAATCGTCTGAGACTCGCCCGTGTTGATGTTGAACTGAATAGCCGATCCCTGTTGATCGGTTTGGGTGGTAAAGAGCTCGAAACTGGGACTGAAGGCGCTCGTTGGGATCTGATTCACGATCATGGTGGAGTCATTTAGCCAGGCGAGCGGGATGCGAATTCGTTGTGGATTTGACAGGGGCCATTCGTGTGCGATCGCCCCATCGAGATTGAAGATCCGCAAGGAATCGGGCCGTCCAGTATCGAGAGATGTCGTTATCTGCGCTATTGACTGTTGATCTGGAGAGATCAAGTTCTGGACGGTCGTTCCATCCGGCACCGAAACCAATGTGCGCCGGGCTCCAGTCGACACGTTCACCGCATCTACTTCACCAGACGCGGCGGTTTCGAGGAGCCAGCCATCATTTGATTCGGCCATGACGGTAGACGTGACCAATGGGATCACGGAATGAGGCGTACTCCGAACCGCGCGAGTACCAACCACGATGCCAATTAGGAAAACAATCCCGAGCAACGCAATCATCGTCCATAACAGAGGTCTGCCGTTCAACATCAGATCGATGGGCTTTCGATCCGCGGTAGGGGGCTTGAGAGTCGATCGAATGTAGTTGAGTTCAGTGAAGAGTTGTTCGTCAACCTCGCGGCTACGTTCGTGTGCCTGGCGGCAGCGATCGCAACGACCGAGGTGCAGCATCAACGAGAGTGTCTCGTCTCGATTCGTCATCCTGTCCCGCTGGCGCCCGATTACCGAAGCGAATTCGTCACAAGGAGCCGCCATCGGTGCCCCGACGACACGCCTGGCACGGGTCAAATCCTGGCCGATACGGTCCGCTGATCGTCCGCTCAAGGTCGCCAGATCGCCAGAGTTCAGACCTAAACCGAGATGAAACGCGAGCGACAGGGCCGCCGCCGCGGGGAGACTCTGTCGCGGACCCAGAAGCTGAGGAACTGCCTTGCGGGTCGGCAGCAGGCCAAACCATCGAGAAGCCTCAAAGAGGGTAGACGCAGCATTCCAGACGGGTTTAAGAGCGGCGAGGTCAATTAGGTCGTTATGCACGAGACCTGTCAATCGATCTGAACGCTCGGCATCGAAGCAGAGACGAAGCGTCACCCGGAGTTCATCAAGTTGAATGATCGGATCGATCTCCGAGTCCAGCGACACGCTTTCCTCCATTGCCCCCGGCGATGCAATATCAGCGCTGCACGGCTATGCCGGGAAACAAGATAATCGACGGGTCGGTTACATTAGGATAGTACAACGCCCGCGCACAACGTCTCAGCGCCGCGGCGGGCAATATTTACCTGGAGCAGAGACTGAGTGAACCAGTTCGGAATGGGAGGAACAGAATGAAGATTGGTGTTGTCTTTCCACAGGTCGAGATCGGTCCGGACCGCGAAGTCGTCCGAGACTATGCGCAGACTGCAGAAGGACTCGGCTACACCCATGTCTTGGCCTACGATCACGTGATCGGGGCTGACACCTCGACGCGTCCCAATTGGCGTGGGCCATATACGCTCGATACCCAGTTCCATGAACCGTTTGTTCTGTTTGGCTATCTCGCCGGGTTCACCAGTCTTGAACTCGTGACTGGCGTCATCATCCTGCCACAGCGGCAGACTGTTCTGGTCGCCAAACAGGCGGCCCAGGTCGACGTGCTCACCGGCGGGAAATTTCGCCTCGGGATCGGCGTCGGCTGGAATGAGGTTGAATACGAATCCCTTAACGAGACGTTCGGCAATCGTGGCCGGCGGGAAGAAGAGCAGATCGACGTGATGCGGATGCTCTGGACGCAAAAGTCCGTTTCCTACCAGGGAAAGTGGCACAGCATCCCGGGCGCCGGTATCAATCCACTGCCAATTCAACGCCCGATCCCCATCTGGATCGGTGGCTCGACCGATCCGGCCTTCAAGCGTATCGGCAAGATGGGTGACGGCTGGATGCCGCAGTTCCGTCCGGATGCCGCGGGCGAACAAAAAGTCGAAGCAGTCCGTAGCTACACGCGCGAGGCAGGCCGCGATCCAGATAAGCTTGGTATGGAAGCAAGACTTAGCCTCGGCATGACGCCACGGTCGGAGTGGCGTAGCGACATTGAGCGCTGGCAACAGCTCGGGGCAACCCATATCTCAATCAACACCATGAGTTTCGGCCTGACATCGCCGCGAGATCACATCGCGATGATAGAACGGCTTTATGACGAGCTCGGTCTGGCTGATTTCAAAGAGTAAGCGACCGAATATCCTTGCCGATGGCTATTTACCGGGCGATCAGAATTGATCGCCCAGTCTCGTTCCTGCTCCGCCGCTATTTTTGATCACGATTACTTGGGCATTGCCTTGATGGCGTCATAGGCCGGTCGCGGGTTCCCGTACTCATCGGTCAT
Source organism: uncultured Chloroflexia bacterium (assembly GCA_963785465.1). Lineage (GTDB taxonomy): Bacteria > Chloroflexota > Chloroflexia > Thermomicrobiales > Thermomicrobiaceae > CALAGB01. The sequence continues at coordinate 65,068 of CAWAVM010000019.1, forward strand.
TGAGAAGCCGTAGTAGGGGCCGCCAGTTCCCTGGAATATCGCGGCGTTCAGACTGAAAACGAACATATTTTGCATCCAGGACCACTCAGTTCGGGCAATCTCAAACGCACGCAAGATGTATTGCGCCTGCTGTTGAGGGCTTACCCAATCGCCATAGCCATAGTCAGGCCAGTCGTTTTTCGTCGTCCAGCCAAATTCCGTCACCCAAACCGGGAGATTCCCAAGGCCGCCTGCAACCAGAATATTGTGGATTGCCTCGGCGTGACGGAAATAGAACTCTGGTGCGGTGGTCCATCCAGGATGATCCGCGAGGTTACTCGGCCAGAAGTTGTCTGGACTGTTTCCCGCGCCATAACTGTGGATACCGACGACATCGATATAATGCTTCACCGCACCATCGTCGATCGAGAGAAGATCCTGCAGGTAATCAATGTCAGAATAGGCCCACTTGCGATTGTGCTGGCTGTTCGGAGCGAGGCCTGCCAGAACGATGAGCGCGCGTGGGTCATTCGCACGCACCACTGGCGACGCTGCCTTGAGCATGTCGAAGTATCCACGTGCGTCGATCAATCCACCGGCCTCATACGATAGATTCGGTTCGTTCCAGAGTTGCCACGCGTCGACTCGACCGCTAAAGAAGGCGCTGAGCCGGTCCATGAAATTGGCAAAAAGCGTCGGATCGGCAGGCTGGCCAGAAAACGGAGTGTAGGCCCAGGTTGGAACGCTGTTCACTGTCACCAGAACCTTGAGCCCGCGCGAACGGGCTTCATCGACCATCGTGCTCAACGGATTGAAGGAAAACTCACCTGGTTGGTGCTCAAGCTCACTCCATTGCGCCTGTATCCGGATCCAACTGCAGCCGCTCTGCTCCGCGAGGTCCAGGAAGTATTGATTCGAAGCGAGGTTGTTCAGATCTCCCCACCATAAAACGGTAAAGCCGCATCCGACCTGATGATCGGTAAAGAGAGGACGTGGCCCAATCGGAGGTGGTTCAGGCACGCTGGCCCCCTCGACTGCCACCGCCTCCGCCGGCACAGTTCTTCGGTTGAGCTCTTCGCTCCCGAGTAGACCTAAGAGCACGTTGTAGGGCGGCGCATTCTCGGGGTGAAGCTCGAACCTCGTTCGCTCGAAGTACTGAACGCGGTGCATCAGTCCGTCGGTTTGACTCAGTTCATCGAATGGTTCACTGATTGGGTAGCCAAACCCGGGGAGAGCGCCGTGTTCCTGCCAGAATGTTCGAAACGTTCCACAAAGAGAATGCTGTGTTTCGGGAAAGTATGTGCAACTGGAGTCGGGCGGCGACGCGACCGGTTGAAATGGTGTCTCGCCGCGACGATCGATGGTGGTGAGCAGTCCCAATCGCGTCAGCAAGACGACATACGGCGTTCCTGCGTTCTCATCGTGCTGCTCGAAGATCGCGCGCTGGAAATACTGGCGAAACAGGCCATCCTGATAGAAGACACGGCTGATCGGGAAACCGAACGTCTCGAGTCCACCGTTATGCTGCCAAAACGCGAGAAATGGATCAGATACCCAAAACCCGGTCTCCGAGAAATAGCGAGTATTCTCAATAGCAGCAGGTTGAAGCCGTGCACCGGAAACCGGCTGAGCCGGAGCCGCGAGTACCATTCGGGGAATGAACGCCAGAATCAGAATAGACAGCAGCCACCGACTGAATCGTGGTGCCGTCAATGTCAGCATGCGTGCCCGTTTCCAATATTGTCGAGCGATCTCGCCGGGGCATCATCGGATCGCCTCCCCGGCGAGATCTCAATTCCGTGCTAGCGTGTAACTCGAAGACCCAGGATTGAGGCAGCGGTGCGCAACGTGTGGCGCGCGTCCTCAATGAGATGACCAGCCTCGGCCGCGCCGATCAGGTTCTTCGCCATCTCATTCAAGATACCGATCGCCTTTGGCGTATCGAGATCGTCGCCGATCGCCTCCATGAATTCCTCTTTGAGCGGCTCAAGATCGAGCCCCGGCTCCTCATCGGACCCGCGGATCAACATCGCGTTACGCAGCAGGTCCACCATCGGCTCGAATTCCGCCGGACCATTGTTCTCATATTCAAACGATTCACGATAGTGATGGCTGTGAAGGTAAAGTCGCAACGCATCCGGGCTGTGATAACGCAGCACCGTTCGGGCGAGAACCAGATTCCCGAGCGATTTGCTCATCTTCTCGCCCTGGTAGCAGACCATCGCGACGTGCATCCAGACACGTGAAAAAGGCTCGTCGTTCGTATAGCCTTCAGACTGCGCGATCTCGCTTTCGTGATGGGGATAAATGAGATCCCCGCCACCACCATGGATATCGATTTGCGATCCGAGATACCGCATAGCCATGGCGCTACACTCAATGTGCCAGCCCGGTCGACCCTCTCCCCACGGGCTCTCCCAGGTCGGCTCACCCGGTTTGCTCGCCTGCCACAAAATGAAATCGAGCGGATCTTCCTTCAGCGGGTCGTTCGGGTCAGCCCCTCGATCCGCTGAAATTTCGAGCATCGCATCGCGCCCCAGACGGCTCAGCTTGCCGTAGTCCGGATCTGCCGAAACGCGAAAGTAGACGTTCCCACTACGTTCGTAAGCTTTCCCATCCTCGATCAGCGATGAGACGATCTCGACGATCATCGGGACTTCTTCAGTTGCGCGACAGTAAACAGCCGGTGGAAGAGCGTTGAGTGCGTTCAGATCTTCCTGGAACTGTCGAATGTAGCGATCGCCAAGGAGATCCCAGCGATCATTGACTTCGTTCGCCTTCCGGAGAATATCGTCATCGATATCGGTGACGTTCTGGACGTACTTCACCTGCCAGCCGAGATACTGACAATAACGGTTAACGACATCGAAGGTGAGGTAGGTCATGGCGTGGCCCATATGTGTCGTGTCATATGGTGTAATACCGCACACGTACATCCGGACCGTATGCCCGTCGAGCGGCTTGAATTCCTCTTTCTTACCAGTCAGCGTATTGTATAGCTGCACGCACTCTCCTCCCGCCAGTTTGAGAATCTCGGCAATCCGACTGCCGACATCCGCACTATGCTACATCAATCAGTGATCTTCCGAACGTCCTACAGCCTTTCATCGTACTCTCGGACAAGTCTTGAACAACTCGTGCGAGAATTCACGTGTCCCTGTATAGTGCCGATGAGCACCTGCTCGACTTCAAGGAACGTCCGAACCAGACATACTTTGCTCAAGCTATGAATGGTAACGCACGGAAAGGGATCTCTATGCCACTTAAGGTCGGCGAACTCGCACCTGAAATATCAGTACCGAGCTCGTGGGGTGACACCTTCACCCTGAGCGAGGCTATAAAGGATCACGCAGTTGTCCTCACATTTTATTTTTTCGCCTTCACCGGTGGCTGAGGCAACCAGTTGTCCAAATTTCAGGACAACATCGATGAGTTTCATCGACTAGGTGCCGAAGTCTATGGAATTTCCGTTGATTCACACCACGCTCAGCGCGTTTGGTCTGAACGACTTGAAGTGACCTATCCAATACTCAGCGACCTCGATCGCCGAGCCATGACCGCCTATGACGTCAAGATGGACGAATTCGGCGCGTATCATGGGATTTCACGTCGTGCTGTCTTTATCATTGACCAATCCGGACGACTCGCCTATCAGGAGGTAATCACCGAGCGCGGCGTTATACCGGACGTTGACAAAGCGCTCGAGGCCCTACGGAAACTACAGATTGCGCCATGAACCCATCTGGACCATCGGGCGGTCGGGTATGTGCCGCATCGGCCGAGGATTCGATTGCCAATTGGCACGGTTCGGGTCGTGAGACCCATGTGCACGAACACTGGAGATGGGGATGGATCTTCACGTTGTCGAGCTGAAGGTTAACATTCCCTCAGCGAATCTGAGTGCATCAGTAGAGACCGACACCTTTCGGGCAGTCAATGTCTATGACGCGGCGGGCGGGAGCGTCACCTACTCCCGCCCGAGCCTAGTCAAATACGAACTTTCAGCAGACCCAGTTGAATCACTCGCGCTCTTCGACGGACGAATAGCGGATGCGGTTACCGCGGGATTCGCTTCGGGCCGCAGCGTAGTCATCGCTGGGGGTAACTGCACGTCGCTTCCCGGAATCATTGGAGGTCTGCAACAGTCACACGGACAATCCGCTCGCATTGGACTGGTCTGGTTCGATGCGCACGGCGATTTCAACACGCCGAAGACGACCCTTACCGGGAGACTCGGCGGTATGCCCGTAGCCGTCAGCGCAGGACTCTGTTATCCGAATTGGCGAATCGGAGCACATCAGGAAGCGGTCCTGCCAACGGATCGAATCATCATGGTCGACGTGCGAAACCTCGATCCCGCTGAGGAACAGCTCGTTCGCGCGACCGCAATCGCCGTCGTTCCAGTTTCGGGCCCCGAGTTGCGAGAAGCTGTGCGGAAGCTCGCCGCCAAGACCGACATCATTTACCTGCACATCGATCTCGACATCCTGGACGAATCCTTGGCACCGTCGCACGACACCAAGGAGCCGAACGGACCCGATATCGCGACTACCCTGAGTGCCGCCCAAACCGTTATTGACACCGGCAAGGTCGAAGCGGTCGGACTGGTCGCGGTCTATCCGATTCGTGAAGGGTCTGACGTCTCTCTGACGTCTGCCAGTGAGCTGTTGCGCGAGGTGATTCGCCACTGGGCCGCGAGCAAATCGCTCCGGACGCCAGCTGAATAGTTGCTGAACAGACACCGTACATTGACCCTTGGTTCGGTGCGGCTCGCGTATTATAGAGCCATTGCGGAAGCGGCGTGGACCAACCGCGTCGCCCAGAATTCGGGATTGTGGTCGATCGAACTAACCGTCTTTCCTGGCATGGGGTCGGTGACGCCGCCAAGGATGGACGGTCGAATAAGTAACAATAGGGGGCCGAATATGGATCTTCACGTTGTCGAGCTGCGCGCGACCAACCACCCATCTCACGGACAGGTGCCGCGCGAACTCGACTCATTTCGACAAAGTGGCGTCTATGACGTTGCCGATGGCACAGTGAGCTACGCCCGCCCTTGGGTAGAAGACAGTGAACTTGCGGAGAACCCGATTGAGTCGTTAGCGTTGATGTGCGGGCGGATTGCCGACGAAGTCGCAGCGGGATTTGCGGCCGGCGAGAGCGTCGTTGTCGCAGGTGGAAATTGTGGCGCGCTGCCAGGAGTTATTGGCGGTCTGCAACAAGCCAAGGGAGCCACCGCCCGCATCGGACTCGTTTGGTTCGACGCCCATGGCGACTTTAACACGCCAAAAACCACGCTAAGCGGAATGCTCGGCGGGATGCCTGTCGCAGTTAGCGCAGGACTCTGTTACCCGGAATGGCGCATCGGTGCACATCAGGAGGTCGCGCTACCGACCGATCGAATCATCATGGTCGACGTGCGAAATCTCGATCCGGCCGAGGATCAACTCGTTCGCGCGACCGACGTCGCGGTCGTGCCAGCGGCTGGCCCCGAGCTACACGAAGCCGTCCGCAAGTTGGCTGCAAAGACTGATCTCATCTATCTTCACATCGACCTGGATATTCTGGACGAGTCGCTCACGCCATCGCACGGTACGAAAGAGCCGAACGGTCCAGACATGGCCACGACTTTGGATGCCGTACAGTGTGTCCTGGACACTGGTACCGTCGAGGCGGTCGGTCTTGTTTCGGTCTATCCGGTCGGCGAAGGCGGCGATATTTCGCTCAAGTCCGGGACCGAACTACTGCGAGAGATGATTCGCCGCTGGGCGGCAGGTAAAACGGCGGCGGTTGCGGCCAGCTAATCTCGCTCGCGCCATCACTCGAATCTGATGCGGTCGGACCGGCTTCGCGCAACGTGGCCGGTTCATGTTTTGGACTCCGGGGCACTGTTCGAGCGCGCCCCTCAATTCTTGCGGACGCTTCTACGAGCCGGCACGGGCTGACCAACCTTGAGTTGGGTCAATTCCGGCGGGAAGATCAGATCAAGCGTCCAATCAAACATTACTCGAAGCCGCTTGTCCCACCTCGGAATCTGTAGCAAGTAATACGTCCGCCATAGCCACCAGGCTTTGAACCCGGAAATCTTGATTCCCATCACGTATGCAATAGCTGAGCGGTGTCCAAGCGCCACCATCTGACCCAGTGTGCGGTAACTCATCGATTGAAGAGGCTCACCGCGAAGCGAGGCAGCAATGTTTTGGGCCACCAATCTGGCTTCACGAACGGCATGCTGCGCGGTTTGGGGATATGGCTTGCCGTTGTGCGGATCGATCACTTCGGCGTTGTCGCCGAGCGCCCAGACGTTGGGAAAGCCCGGGACGCTGAGTCGACGAGTCACCTTCAATTGGCCACGCGTATTGTGTTCGACTGGAAGGGCCTGTGTGAGCGGATTCGTTTGAACACCGACAGATCCGACGACCGTGCTGGCGTCAATCTCTTCTCCATTATCGAGAATGAGCCGACCCGGCTCTACCCGCGAAACGCGACGATTGAAATGGATCTCGATCCCTTTCTCCCGCAGAAGACGTTCGGCAAAATCGGCCAGATCTTCAGGGAGGTCCTCTATCAAACGCGGCCCGCCGTGAATCAGCACCACGCGAATGTGATCCGGCTCGATATGTTTGTAGCGGGACGTTACCTTGATGAGCATGTCGCGCATCTCGGCCACGACTTCGACACCGTTCGCTCCGCCTCCAACTACGGCAAAGGTCAGTAGCCGACGTTTGTCGATCGGATTGATCTCGATGTCGGCCTGCTCCAACGCGTCGATGAGTTGATTGCGCAGGGCAAACGCATTGCTAAGACGCTGGACGTCAAACGCGTTCTCAGCCATACCCTCGACGACTGAGGTGTTTGGAACGCCTCCAAGCGAGATCACGAGATGATCGTAATACAGCGATCGCGGCTCTTGATGTTGACCGTAGAGCCCTTGCTGAATCTCAACACGCTTGTCCTTCAGATTGATCTCGGTTACTTCACCCACGTACAGGGTCGCGTGAGGAGCTACCAAACGGATCGGATTCAGAATTGAGCTTGTCTCGATCGCTCCGGAGATGATCTCGGGCAGCAGAGGATAGAAAACGAAGAAGTTCTCACGATTGACGACCGCGACGTCTACGGGCTCGTCACCAAGATGTCGCCGCAACTCATAGGCCGTGTACACTCCGGCAAACCCGCCACCAAGTATCAACACACGTTGGCGACGAGGCTCATCAGGACGCTGCCATTCCATTCGGTCCCTTCCTTCGCCCCGCGCGGTTCACGCAGGCAGAATAACTTCGCCGGACCACCGGCAAAGTTCGACTCGAACATATCTGCACAAGACGAAGCTGCGCCGACCGTCTCGCACAGCGAGAGGTCAAACGGGCCTCAGTCATTCTTCGACCGATACCAGGACGGGAGGGTGATCAATCGGGCGACCCGATTTCTGCCGCCGCTTGAAGTACGCCACCCCAAACGACGAGAAGGAAAATCCGACAGGTATGTCAGCACCAACGCCCTCGCGCTCCACATGCAGATTGTCTCGTACGAGCTGATGCTGTATCGACACGAGTTCCCAACCACCGGCGCCAAGCTGTGCCATCGCGCGCTCAAAGACGTCAGACGGCTGCTCGCCAAGTGGCTGTTTGAGATACCGGGTCTTGGCCCCGTCGGCGGTGAAATAAGTTACCCGACAGATCCATCCGACGTTGCCGTCCTCCGTTTCGGTTCCATGTGACACGAGCGAACAATATTCCCACGTTCGTGACATCGCGTTCCCCATTTCAGCTAAGTGCAATCGATCGATTGCGCCGCCATGACCAGTTCCATTGACACATCCCTACTCGCCGCCCCACGCATTAGCATTTCGACGATTTCGAGAAAGCCCAGAACAACGGCACGGGCCACGATCTCGAATGCGGTAACCATCGCCACGACACAGATCGCCGAAAACGCCGGCGCGAGTTCAAGTCTCTGAACAGACCACGCACATTCCGCGCCCGACACCAAAATTGCGGCGCCGATCCAAGCGTTCGGGACATCCGTCACCCACACAAACATCAAGCGTGGCGTCAGCACATTTGTCAAGCCCAGGCCCACCATCTATACTCGCAGTTAGCACTCTCGCATGGAGAGTGCTAACGGTTTCGACTCGTGCCCCCACACGGAAGGAAGACCAGGCATGAGCTCAAGATGGGATCCTCTGCGAGATATCAGTGGATTTCGCGAAGCAATGAACAACTTATTTGATGAGGGAATGCTTGTTCCACGGGGCGGCATGGCGAGCTTTGGGTCAATTCCGGTCGATGTACGCGAAACGCGAGACCGATATATCATCACGGCGCCGCTGCCAGGGATCGCACCGGACGATGTCGATATCTCGGTGCTGGGCAGCAGTGTCCGCATCAGTGGCGAGATCAAGGATCACGACTCGCCGGGGCAACACGACTCGAACGACGAAAGTCGGTGGCTGTTGCGCGAGCGTCGCTTCGGTCGCTTTGAACGATCGATTACGCTACCAACATCAGTAGATTCCCAGCAGGCGACAGCGGAATTTGACGCCGGAGTGCTCACCATCGAGCTTCCGAAAGTCGACCAGGCCCGACCAAAATCGATACAGATTAGGACCGCCGCACCGTCCTAGCTAAAGTCCCAATTGAGCAAGGCACGATATGAATTCTGTTACTCTCGACGACGGTAACGGAGGCGTTTGGCGTACCGCTACTTCGCTGGTAACCTTCCCACAACGAGATTGACATACCGGGGAGGGAACATCGTGCATTCGCCCTTGGCGGCGATCGCTCTCGTGCAATCAGGCGTTCAATCGGCTATCAGCCATTCGAACTTGGTCCTAACGACTGCGAAGCAGGTCGGTAAGGATGCGATCGGTCCTGGGCTGAGTATCCTCGTCATCGTAATCATCGCTCTGGTAATTCTGCGTGGCATGCGGACAATTATTCGGCGCACGATCAAACGCCTGGTCGAGAGAAGTGATCCGCAGAACCGGGAACTCACACTCAAAGTAAACACGCTGTCGAGCGTGGTTGAATCGGGCGGCAGGCTGATCGTATTTGTGGTTGCCGGAATGATGGTTCTGAGTAACCTGCACATCGACATCGCACCACTTCTCGCCAGTGCCGGAGTTGTGGGAATTGCAATCGGGCTCGGCGCTCAAAGTCTGATCCGGGACTTCATCGGTGGGTTCCTCATCCTTTTCGAAGAGCAGTTCGGCGTCGGTGACGTAATCTCGGTCAATGGATTCACCGGGACCGTTGAGCATCTGAGCCTTCGCCGGTGCGGCCTCCGCGGACTCGACGGCAGCTTCACCATAATTCCGAACGGAGATGTCCGAGCCGTACAAAATCTAACGAAGGATTGGTCACGCGCGGTCGTCGACGTCGATATTTCATACGATGATGACGTTGATCACGCCATCGCCGTTCTCAACGAGCTCCTCGACGGCATTCAGGAAGACCCGGATCTTGGGAGCGCGGTGCTGGAACCGGTAAATATCCTCGGAGTGCAAGCTCTTGGCCCATATCAGGTTACGATTCGACTCATGGTAAAGACACGACCAATGGAGCAGTGGCGCGTACAACGTGAGTTGCGGCGACGAATCAAGCACACGCTCTCAAGCTCTGGCGTCACTATCCCGTACCCACATAACGTTACGGTCATTCGGTCCCAGAATAGCCGCGACGGCGATCAGGCCGCGGCCATCCTGGCGACCACACTTCAATCGTCCGTTCAGAACGATCAACCATCAAACTCCCAGACTTAACAACATAGAGATCCTTCGTTGTGTGGTGCGATGAATTGTCAGTTTTGCTACCACGTTTGACTCTACGCGGATTTCTCCGGCGCCGCCTCCAAGAATCAAGTCTGTAGCGATTCTGTGACATATCAGGTCAGTTTTGGCACGAGGCGTTTGCACGCTCGCTGGACATTTCATATTGTCGGTGAGAAAGTGAACAGGGTGTCATATCGGCGCGTTCGGGTCAGCGTGCTCGTTCGTTTCGTGCGACTCGTTAGATGTCGGCCCAATTCTTGCTGAACGGGACTGAGGTGTCTGTCCGCCAGACTGCATGCGGACTCCCGGGACAGATTCGATGTGGCTGTAGCCGGGGCGATCAGCTGGCGCACAACGGGCAAAGGCTATCGACGGCGATGCGATGAGAGTTCGACGGTTTACTGTCCCGAGAACGCTTGACCGCGCCGATCGCAGATCCGCGCCGGAGGGACACCATCTAGCCGAATGAGACTGACTCGAGATCATTGGGGATCTCGTGGCGGCCTCAATGTAGGAGGAGTATTCTATGTCACAAGATCAGCGGTTTCGAGACCTCACTGAGGAAGCGCTCAGTGGGAAACTGAGTCGTCGAGCCGTTTTACGCCGAGCTGGCGCGCTCGGGTTGAGCGCGCCGATTGTGGCCGCCCTGCTCGCCGCCTGCGGTAGCAGCAGTAAGACCACGCCGGCCGCCACGACATCCGGTGGCGCGGCCACCTCAACGACTGCAGCAACAACCGCACCCACGACCGCGTCGAGCCCGACCGCGATGGCCACGTCGACAACAGCGAGCACGGCAACCACGGCTGCGACCACGGCTGCGACTGCGACCGGCACCACAGCTGCAATGACCTTCGATCCGAAGCAGGCACCCCCTGTTCCGAATCCGAACACGCAGCACAAGGGCCAGAAGATCACCTACTATGGCGATTCGGTCGGTTCCGGAAACGAAATCGACAAGGTAATGGTCGCTCAATTCACCAAAGACACCGGTATCGAGGTGAACCTCGTGCCGAAACCACAGGACTCGACCGAGAACTACTCGACGTATCAGCGGTTCTTCCAGGGCAAATCGTCCGATGTCGACGTCATGATGCTGGACGTCATCTGGCCCGGTTCATTCGCACCGCACCTGATAGATCTGGGCACTGCGCTGGCGGACCTCGCGAAACTCAACTACGACACGATCATTCAGAATAACACGGTCGACGGGAAGCTCGTCGCGATGCCGTGGTTCGGTGACTTCGGGATGTTGTTCTACCGAACCGATCTTCTCAAGAAATACGGCTACGACAAGCCGCCCGTAACCTGGGACGAACTCGAGGCGATGGCGAAAAAAGTCAAGGACGGCGAAAGCTCGAATTCAAGCTTCCAGGGTTTCGTCTTCCAGGGCGCGGCCTATGAGGGATTGACCTGCGACGCCCTTGAGTGGATCGCCTCCGCCGGAGGTGGCACCATCATCGACGACCAGGGCAAGGTAACCGTCAACAACAAGAACGCCATCGACATGATCAACCGAGCCAAGGCCTGGGTAGGTGGCATCGCGCCGCGCGACGTCACCTCGTTCAAGGAGGAGGATGCACGAAACGTCTTCCAGGGTGGAAACGCAATGTTCATGCGTAACTGGCCGTATGCTTATGCTGCCGGCAACGCAAGCGATTCGCCGATCGTTGGTAAATTCGACGTTGCCCCGATCCCGGCCAACTCCGGACAGAAGCACTATGGCACTGTTGGTGGTTGGCAGCTTGGCGTCTCCAATTACTCAAAGGCCAAAGAGGCCGCGATCGAACTGGTACGCTACCTCGCAAGCCCAGAAGTCGAGACCTGGCGGGCCGTCGTCGGCTCCTACGTCCCGACGCAGGCAGCGGTCGCGGAAAACCCGGACGTGATCAAGGCGATGCCGTTCCTGCAGAGCCTGCAGGATGTCGTTCGCGTCACACGTCCGTCCCGTTCGACTGGCGAGAACTACAACCAGGTATCGACCTTCTTCTTCCAGGGCGTCAATCAGGTGTTGAACGGCGGCGACGCCTCTAGCGTCTTGCCGAACGTTGAGCAACAGATAACCCGGGTAGTCGGATAGAGCGATTCCGGCTACACTGCTAGCGACACCAAGAAATATCCTGGACAGACAGCGGGGGCGCGTGTCGCCCCCGCCTAGCTCATCATAGCGAGGGGGTATGAATGGGCCAGACTTCTACTACTCCAGAGCGGCAAGTACCCACAAGTGCACCACAGGGAAAGATTCGAACCCTCGCCAGTTCTCAGACTCGAACCGCATGGCTTTTGCTTTTACCAACCATCCTCGTCGTGCTTCTGGTCGCGATGGTTCCACTGGCACAGACCATCTGGTACAGCTTTACAAACGCTCGGCTGGCAAGTCTCAAACCGACGGACGTCATCGGGCTAAAGAATTATCGCTTCTTGATTCACGACACCGCATTTCGTAACTCAATTTGGACGACGATTAAATTCTCGGTGCTCACCGTCGTATTCGAGTTCATTCTCGGAATCGTCATCGCGCTGGTAGTGAATTCGAACTTTCGGGGTCGCGGTGGAATGCGCGCCGCGATGCTGGTTCCGTGGGCCATCCCAACAGTCATCTCAGCCCAGATGTGGAAGTGGATGTACAACGGGATCTACGGTGTTTTCAATGATCTTCTTGTGAACAAGCTCCACCTACTGAGTAAACCAGTTGCCTGGATTTCGCAGCCCAATACGTCGATTCCGGCAATTGCCGCGGTCGATATCTGGAAGACAACGCCCTTCGTAGCGCTGTTATTATTGGCAGGACTCCAGGTCATCCCATCTGACATTTATGAAGCCGCTCGAGTCGACGGCGCAAACGCCATTCAACAATTCTTTCGCATTACCTTACCGCTGTTGAGGCCCGCGATTCTGGTCGCGCTGATCTTCCGGACGCTCGATGCGTTGCGTGTATTCGACGTCTTCTTCGTGATGTTCGGTGCCCGCGCAGATACACAGACTATGGCGATCTACGATCAACAAAACATCGTTTCGTTTTCCGACATCGGATACGGCAGCGCCATAAGTGTCGCGATCTTCGTCATCATCGGCATATTCGTGGTGGCCTATGTCACGTCGCTAAGGATCGAACAAAGATGAACAAGACGATTTCCTATCGAATCCAACGAGTGTTGTTTTGGATCCTGATCGCGATCATCTTTGTCTACTTGATCTTCCCCTTCTATTGGGCGTTACGCTCGTCGCTCACGCCCAACAGCGAGATGTTCACGACGCCGGTTTCCTACTGGCCGAGCCACCCGACGTTCACCTTCTACAGCCAGGTACTTCACAATCGGAACTTCGTTCACTCAATCTTGAACTCGACCATCGTGGCCGGGACGGTGACCCTGATCTCGCTGGCTATCGGGGCCTTCGCGTCCTTCGCGCTAGGGCGCTTCAGCTTCCGAGGACGCGCACCGGTGATGTATATCATTCTGTCAATGACGATGTTCCCGCAGATCGCCGTTCTGGGCTCGCTCTACACACTCGTTACCAAGTTCCACCTTTACAACACGTTACCCGCTCTGATCATCACCTACCTGCTCTTCACCCTGCCGTTTACGGTCTGGGTGTTGACGACCTTTTTCCAGGCGATGCCGAGAGAGCTTGAAGAGGCGGCGTATGTCGACGGAGCAACCCCGTTCCAGGTCTTCTATAAGGTGCTGCTGCCCCTGGCGGCGCCTGGCCTGGTAACAACCGGTTTGCTCGCCTTCATTGCCGCATGGAACGAGTTTCTCTACGCCCTGTCGTTCATTCAGACACCGAACAATCAGACAATTACCCTGGCAATTTTCAACTTCACCACGAACACGACCGGAGGGTTCGAGCTACCGTGGGGACAGATGATGGCGGGTACGATCATCGTGACGCTCCCGCTGATCATCTTGACACTTGTCTTCCAGCGTCAAATCCTCGCAGGATTGACCGCCGGCGCGGTCAAAGGCTAGTCTCAGCGGTTTCGACGGAGGCGCTCTGGCAACCGGCCGAGCGCCTTCGTGGTGTCTTCCCGATGCAGAATCGTCTAGCGGATATGACAATCACGCCGCAGGATAGATGCGCCATCTATGGACACTCAGAACGAGAACAGGAATTCATCATGACGACTCTCGACGCGATCACCTGCGGCGAACTGCTGATTGACTTCGTTTCCTTGGACGTCGGGGTTAGCCTCGTCGAAGCCCGCGCCTTTGTGAAAGCCGCGGGTGGCGCGCCGGCGAATGTCGCGGTCGGATTGGCACGGCTCGGCCGGAGCGTCGGCTTTCTGGGACAGGTCGGCGATGACGACTTCGGGAACTTCCTAGCGGCAACCCTCCGTGACAACGGGGTGCAGGTTGACGGCCTTCGTCGGAGCAGCGAAGCACGAACGGCCCTTGCATTCGTCTCACTCCGAGCCGATGGTGAGCGCGACTTTATGTTTTACCGCCATCCGAGCGCCGATATGCTCTGGGAGGCCAGTGACGCGGATCGAACGATTGCTGCGTCGGGATGCGTCTTCCACTTTGGGTCGATTTCGTTGATCAGCGACCCAAGCCGCGCTTCGACTATCGCAGCCATCAAAGCCGCCCGCGATCACGGCTCGTTGATCTCGTACGATCCAAACCTACGGCTGCCGCTCTGGTCTTCGTCGGGGGCCGCACGTGAGGGTATGCTCTTTGGACTGACGTTTGCCAACATCGTTAAATTGAGTCGCGAGGAGCTTGCGTTTCTGTCCGGAACTGGAGATATCCAGGAGGGCGCTCGACGTCTTTGGCATGACGGCCTACGGATTCTCACCGTTACCTGTGGCATGGAAGGCTGTTGGTGGTTCACGGGGAGCGACAGCGGACATGTAGCGGGGTTCCCGGTCACATCAGTTGATACGACCGGAGCTGGGGACGCATTTGTCGCGGGTGTCCTGGCAGGACTCATCGAGGCCGATTTCAGTACCGATCGCCCAACACTCGATCAAATCATGCGGATGGCCAATGCGGCCGGGGCACTGACGGTGACCCGCCGGGGCGCGATTCCATCGCTCCCAACACGCTCAGAGGTCGATCGTTTCCTCACCACACAGTGAAACGAATTGAACTTCTAACGCAGCAACTCTTTGGCGTCGCATCCACGCCGCGCCGACTCATTTGCAACAGATTCTGAATTGGTTGTGCCAACTGAAAGGAACAAGCCGGTCGTGAGCCTACTTGAGACGCTTGGAATGACAATCGTCGAATCGACGCCTGAACAGGTGACCGTGATAATGCCAGTGAGTGCCGGCCACTTACAGCCGCGTGGCTATCTTCACGGAGGCGCGAGCCTGGCCCTGGCTGAAACAGCCGCCAGTATCGGAGCCTCACTGAACGCCCCTGACGGCATGAACGTCTTCGGACAGGAGATCAATGCGAACCATATCCGTTCGCTGCAAGACGGCGTGCTGACTGCCATCGCCCGTCCAATCCATGTCGGCAGGACCTCTCAGGTTTGGGAGACCCTCATCCGTGATGAGCGCGAACGCCTGATTTGCGTATCCCGTTGCACGATCGCCGTCGTTCCGTATCGTGATAACCAAAAGAACTCATCCCAATAATTGGTTGAGCGGCACCCACCGTCGCGGACAGCTCTGAGCAATCGACAACACGCCGCTTGCTCTCACAGGGCTTCGGCGTTACAATTGGTCAATTAACTCGGAGCGCTGCGGAGAGGGGTTTAGTGGCGCACGCGCTTGCACTGGCAAATCAGAAAGGCGGTGTCGGGAAGACCACCACTGCGGTCAACCTGGCAGCCTATCTTGCCGAGCAAGGACACCGTGTGTTGCTCGCTGATCTTGATCCTCAGGGCAACGCGACGAGTAGCATTGGTGTCGACAAGAATTCCATTCAAACATCAACCTATGAGGTGCTCATCGACGGTCAGCCACTTGAGAGCTGCACCATCGAGGATATTCGCCCTAACCTCGACCTCCTTCCAGCCAATGGCATGCTGGCCGGAGCCGAGGTCGAACTCGTCGGACTAAGGCGACGAGAGTATCGGCTGCGTGAAATGCTCGCGGCGATGGCCGATTATTATCGCGTGATCGTCATCGACTGCCCACCCTCGTTAGGGCTGCTGACAGTCAACGCGCTAACGGCTGCAAACGCCGTGGTCATCCCGATTCAGTGCGAGTATCTTGCACTGGAGGGCCTGATGCAGTTGGTCAACACGATAGATCTGGTGCGTAGCCGGTTAAACCCGGCTCTCGACGTCTTGGGCGTCGTCATGACGATGTATGACGCGCGAACACGACTTTCACCTCAGGTCGTGCAGAACGTGCGACGCTTCTTTCCGAGCCGGTTGCTTCCCACGGTGGTTCCGCGCACGGTGCGCCTGGCGGAAGCTCCCAGTTACGGACAAACAATCTTTGAGTACGATCCTTCCTCTCGTGCGTCGGCGGCCTACGGCGCGATTGGGGAGGAGATCGCTCGTCGACTCGGGATCGAGATCTCCTGCGTTCCGGCGGGGGTCACCACGGTCGGTTCCGTTTCGTCGAAAGAGATGCAGTGAAAAGCCGCCGGAACCCGGAGAGCCCGTTTGGATTCAGCGTCGGCGCAGCCCCGACACGATGACCCGGCTGCTACGAGTCAGTTCAGCGATCGCTCCGACGGCCCAGTGCGGGAGCGCGACGTCAGGGTGAAAGGCGGCGGTTTATGACGATTACACAGGATCCCGACATTTCGAAAATCCTTCAAGATGACGAACTCTCTGAGATTCTCCGAGCCAAAGTGATAGGAACTGGCTTGACGTTCGATGACGTCTTGCTGGTTCCGGCTGTATCGAATGTCCTGCCAAAGGATGCTCAGACAAACTCCCGGCTTTCGCGAAATATCGAGTTGAATATCCCGATCATTTCAGCGGCGATGGATACCGTCACCGAGGCGAGAATGGCGATCGCAATGGCTCGCGAAGGCGGCATTGGCATCCTGCATCGCAATCTCTCAATCGAAGATCAAATCAATGAGGTCGACAAGGTCAAACGAAGTGAGTCCGGCATGATTGTCGAGCCGGTTACGTTAGGCCCTGATGATCTTGTGCGAGACGCACTCAACATGATGGAGAACTATCACATCTCCGGCGTCCCGATCACCGCTGAGGGCGGCAAACTGGTCGGCATCTTAACCAACCGTGATCTGCGCTTCGAAGACGATCTCGATCAGCCCATCGTCAACCTAATGACGAAGGACAACTTGATCACCGTTCCGGTTGGCACCACTCTCGACCAGGCTCAGGAAATCCTTCATGACTACAAAGTGGAAAAACTCCCGGTCGTCGACGACAACGGATTCCTCAAGGGACTGATCACCGTCAAAGACATTCAGAAGAAGATTCAATATCCAAACGCCACGAAGGATGAACGCGGGCGATTGCGTGTCGGGGCCGGGATCGGCATCGGTAAGGATTCTCTCGAGCGAGCCGACGCGCTGATCCGTGCAGGCGTTGATATTCTGATTATCGATACCGCACACGGACACCACAGTGACGTCATCGAAATGGTGCGGACGGTCAAGCGGAATTGGCCCATAGATGTTGCCGCTGGCAACATCGCAACTGGTGCTGCTGCGGAGGCACTGATTCAGGCCGGCGCTGATGCAGTGAAGGTCGGCGTGGGGCCAGGATCGATCTGCACCACACGCGTCGTTGCCGGAACTGGTGTCCCACAGATTACCGCCATCATGGACGTTGCGCGGGTGGCCGCTCGCTACAACGTCCCAGTCATCGCCGACGGCGGCGTTCAGTTCTCAGGCGATATAGCCAAGGCTATTGCGGCCGGCGCTGATACGGTCATGCTCGGGAGCCTACTCGCCGGAGTCGACGAGAGTCCGGGCGACGTCATTCTCTACCAAGGAGAGCGATATAAGGAATACCGGGGAATGGGCTCGCTTGGCGCCATGAAAGCACGCTCATTCAGCAAGGATCGGTACTTCCAGGAGGAGGTCGCGAACCTGAGCAAGTTTGTGCCGGAAGGCATTGAAGGTCGGGTCGCATATAAGGGTCCACTATCGACGATTATGTATCAAATCGTCGGCGGCCTTCGTTCTGCCATGGGATATTGCGGAGCTGCGTCGATCCCGGCTATGCAGCAGAACACAAAGTTCGTGCGGATAACAGCGGCCGGCCTGCGCGAGAGCCACCCTCATGACGTGATGATCACCAAGGAGGCGCCAAACTACCGGGTCTCGCGTTAGATCGGATCGTCACCGCCAACCAACGACACTCGAAGCACAGGGCACCTTGCCGATCGGCAAGGTGCCCTTCGTCGTCCGCCTTCCGCCTAAGGCGACGGTCACCAATCGATCACGTGCTGTGTAAATGGAAATGACAACACGATCAATACACTCTTGACACGTTACGACTCACTCTTTATACTCTGTGTCAGAGATTAGATGATCAATACCAAGTTCAAGGAGGTTCACTAACATGTTGCAACGATGGTCTCCATTTACCGACATCGATCGTGTTTGGGATGAGATGGATCGCTTGCTGGGCGAGTCGTTCCCACGAGTACGTCCAGCGGCCCGCATGGGCAGCTTCAGGCCGGCGATGGATCTTTACGATCAGGGAGATGAGCTCGTCTTCAAGGCGGTCATCCCGGGTGCAAAGTCGGAAGACATCGAGCTATCTGTCGAGCAGAACACATTGACGATTCGCGGGAAGTTCGGCTATACGCTGGACGCCGATAACGTCAAGAACACAACCTGGTATCGGCGAGAGATTGGCTCAGGGCAGTTCGCAGAGAGTGTGACTCTTCCATTTCCGATCAACACCGAACGAGCCGAAGCACACTTCGAGGACGGTATTCTGACGCTCAGTCTGCCGAAGGCTGACCAGGCACGAACGCGCCGAATCCCTGTGAAATCTTCGAACGTACTGGAAGAGACAACGAGCAGCTAGCTTGATCTCAGCGGGCATCTCCACGATACAAATCGAATGCTGACTCAGAGATGCCGTCCGGCAGTTTCAGCCGGACGGCATCTTGTTGGCATGGCGTACTTCATATTTCTCTCAGGAGACACCTCCCGTTGAACCGGTGTCTCGCACCGCGCTACAACGAACCTCCGAAGGCCCTCACTATCAAGGGCGAACGCCTTTCCCCCGAGAGAAACGACATCCGTCTGGAAGGCGAGTTACCGCAAACCACACATCAGTGAATCTACTGTTGAGGGCGGATTGAGGCCAGCATCTCTGTGAATACCTGAGGGTCGAGACTCGGCGGTGGGTTCACAAAGACGTGGGAAATGCCGATCGCGGCGAGGCGCTCCAGCTTGGATCTGATCTTGTTGGCCGATCCGACGTAGCTGACGGCGTCGACAAGCTCGGTTGGGATCACCCGCCGAGCAGCCTCAAAGTCCGCAGCTTTGCGTATATCGATGAACGCCCCACCCCGGGCCAGCACTTCATCGGTGTGCATAGCCGTTCGCACACGCCTCATGATTGACGGAACGTCAAATCCGGGGACGACCATGTGCCGCGACATGCCTGGAAGCGCGTTGACCAGCGCGATCAAGTTCTTGCGGCGCTCGAGTGCGGGCTCCGGATCATCCGTCACCTCGATCGCGGTCCGAACGAAGATCGGAAACGCTTCGACCGGGTTGCCGTCCGAGATTCGAGTTCGCAGATCAGTGACAATTTTTGCTAGGAAACGCTCTGAAGCGAACTCCGACATCATCAGACCGTCGAATTTGGCGAACGCCAGGTCGATCGCCTTCGGCCCAAGCGCCGCGAGGTAGATCGGCGGAACCCGAGAGGGGCCGAAGGAGTGAGCCCAATCGTCGACGTGAAAGTGCGCGTCAGCGCTTGCGCGATATGGCGGCTGCCACCACTGTCGTAGCAGATCGACCGTGTCCGACAATGCCTGCAGCGGGCTGCCGATTTCGTAGCCGAGTTTGCGACCATACCACTCTGGTTGTCCGCGTCCGAGGCCAAGAAACGCCCGACCGTCTGATAGGCTGTCGATCGTCGCGACCGACATCGCCAGCAGATTTGGGTGACGGAGATACGGGTTGGTTACACCAGTTCCGAGGCGAATCCGCTCGGTCAATCGAGCCGCCGCTCCAAGGACCGCAAACGCATCCCAACCGTCGGGGTCCTCGCTCAACCAAACCGAATCCAATCCTGCTCGGTCGGCGGCCTCAATCGTTTCAAGGGTCTTGGAGACGGCCGAGCGCCGGCTCGTCTCCTTCACCCATGAATGGTGCGAAAGGCTGAGGCAAAACTCCATGCTGCTGGGCCTGACTTACATCTCAGGATGGCGGTCGTGCCATCCGGTGAGTCTCTGGTACGCTGCCGCGACCGCGATAACCGAATTCTCGGATCGTTCGCGCCCAACAATCTGCATCCCCGTCGGCAAGCCACGTTCTCCGAACCCGGTCGGTACGCTCATAGCAGGCAATCCCGACAGATTTCCGAGAGATGTCAACACGTTACGTCGATTCCAGCTTCCAGCGTACTCATCGAAGGTCATGCTGATTGGACTCGCGACCGTGTTGGCTGATGGATGGACGACCGCGTCGTAGCGCGCCAGCAGGGAATCGATCTCCTCGTTAATTTGACGCCGAACCCGCATCGCCCGCAGGTAGTCGACCGCGGGGACAGTTGTACCGGCATAACCGCCGAGCCGGTCTTCCGGCGCAGTGAGTCCTGAGATCACGTCGCGATCGATAAGATCTTCGAACGCGGAGGCACCTTCGGCCGCCAGAATGATCGAATACACTTCGGCGTACGGATAGTCCGGTAATGAGACCTCTTCCAAGGACGCGACCACCGAGAGATCATCGCACGCTTTTTCGAAGTTCGTTCGGACTTCTGGCTGAATGCGCTCGAGTCCCTCGCGAAGAACCCCGATGCGAAACCCATTCGGTTCGTGATCGCGCCGGCTCATATTGATACGCATCGGTGAGCGTCGAGCGATCACTCGGATCGAATCCGGACATTGCTTGCAGGACGACACCGCAGTCGTCGGCTGTTCGGCACATCGGCCCAAGCTTGTCGAGTGTCCAGCAGAGAGCCATCGCTCCGTGACGGCTGACCCGTCCGTAAGTGGGACGCAGCCCGCTCAGACCACAGTAACTCGATGGGCTTAGGATCGAACCACCGGTCTCAGATCCAATGGCAAATGGCACGACTCCGGCGGCGACCGTTGCTCCGGATCCACTCGACGATCCGCCAGTCCACGAATCGCGGTTCCAGGGGTTTCGTGGTGGCCCAGTAAGTGAAGCAGTTGGCTGGTTATAACCCATTCCGCCCGCCATCTCGATCATCGCCAGCTTGGCAACGAGCACCGCTCCAGCGCCTTGAAGTCTCGTTACCGCGGTGGCATCCGCATCGAACATCTGATGTCGCAATGGTTCGGCACCCCAACTGGTCGGAATTCCAGCCGTCGCCAGCAGGTCCTTGCCACCGTACGGAATCCCGTGCAACGGTCCACGGTCGTAGCCGGCCGATAGCTCCTCTTCGGCTAGTCGCGCCTCACGCATCGCCCGCTCGCCGGTAATCGTCACGACGGCGTTGAGATCTTTCCCCACGGTTTCAAGACGCGCTAGCGCATGCTCTGCCAGCTTCGTCGGAGTCGTCTCACCCGATCGAAGCATCGTGCCGAGCTCACGAATTGTCGCGAAATTCAGTCGCTTATCGTTTGCAGTCATCGACTAGCTATCCCTTCGTTCGGGATGAAAGACGAAATCAGGCTCGTCGCCGTTCGAGAGCGACCATTCTCGCAACGATATTGCCGCATCCACCTGACGACCGACATCGTTGCGGATCTTCGCCTCGGCCGCCTCATCAAAACGATCACCGTACCGTTTCGCGATCGATTGATAACGAGCATCCACTTCCGCGTCACGCGGAGACATGTTGGACCCACCCATGAGTAACACCTCTCTTCAACTGATTCCGGACTCATACCGGTCACAGGGATTATCCTCGCTGACAGGCGGGCTGTCACCGAACTGCCCCCTATCCAAAGAGGCGATCACATGAACAAAGCCTGTCTATTGATGACCGGAGACTTATCAGAGGGTGGCAAGCAGGAGGGAATAGCTCGAACGATCGCTTCGATCATGCCTGGTCGAAACTAGGCGGAGACGAGAGATTCTGCTTCGGTTGTGTCCTTGTTCGCCTTGATCAAATCACGATCAACAGCATCATCGCGGCTCACAACGGCCGTTAGATCGCGCACAGAAACCAACTCTTCTCGAATAGCTGCGCCTTCGGATTTGCGCGTGCTAAGAACCGGGGTCGGCAATTGCTGACGTCGACGCGATAGCCGACGTCGCGGTTGACCAGAGGCGGAAAGGAAACGCCACTTCGCAGCACGTGTAGTCATATGTAGCCTCACTTGCCTATCAGTTCGCTGTCAGAAACGATGCGGCACCACCCGAGGCAAAACGCTTGGGATGACCCCTTAATCACGGTTTGCCCCTGTTCCCGCATGTCCCATGCCAACTGTTGACAAACGGACACCGCTGATCGGCCCTCAGCCACGCATCATTTTCGCTGGAGGACTTGCGCCAAGCCGGCAGGAGTAGTGGGTTTGAAGTGAGCCAAGGTGGCGAGTAGGCTATGCGGTGAATTGTTACTGCTGTTCCGACCTGAGATGGACCTCAAAATGGGCCGATCGACCGATGAATTCAGGGACCGTCAGCGCCGGATTCCCTGTGCCACGCGTCGGTGGGCATTCAAGATCCTCCTGCCGCTTGTCGTCTGTCTCGTGTTTCTGATTCAGACGATCGCCGTTGCCGGGGCGCATCCTCTCGGCAATTTCACGATCAATCAGTTCACCGAGCTCAGCTTTGAGGGTCGGACTGTGCGCCTCCACTATGCGGTGGACATCGCGGAGATACCGACCTATGACGAGATCCAGGCGATGGATACGAATGGAGATCGGACTATCGATCAAAGCGAAAAGGACGCTTATCTTCCCAAGCGGGTTGAGCAGCTTCGTGCGGGTCTGCACCTGAGTATCGACGGGAAGGATCTGCCCCTAACAACAACCGGGAGTTCGATGGACCTCAAGCTCGGCCAGGTTGGCCTCCGAGTGCTACGCATCGACGCGGACTTCTCGGCAACGCTGCCCCAATCGGACCAGGCACTCAACCTCCACTTCGCGGATGACAACTTCAACGGACACATCGGCTGGCATGAGATCGTGGCGCAGGCAAGCGACGGAGCCGATATCCTCTCGACCAACGCCCTGGCCCGAAGCGTCTCGGACCAACTTCGCAGCTACCCGACGGACGCGAGTACGCATCCGCTCGATCTCGAGTCGGCCGACGTTCAGGTCAAGCCTGGAACGTCAGTTTCGACCGGGACCACACCTTCGGCGGTGTCGAGCGAAGGATCACCATCCACTCCGGGCGGCCTGTCCAGATGGCCCGCGTCGATGGTGTCAGTCGGGAATCTTTCTCCCTGGGTCACCCTGGTTACACTCCTGGCTGCCCTCCTCTGGGGAGCGACACATGCCCTGACACCTGGACACGGCAAGACGGTCGTCGCAGCGTATCTCGTCGGAGTCAAAGGAACGCCGCGTCATGCGGTGCTGCTTGGCCTGACGGTGACCGCCACCCACACCGCCGGCGTCTTCGTTTTGGGGGGCATAACGCTCTATTTGTCTCGGTTCATACTCCCGGAGCACCTTTACCCGTGGATGGAATTGTTCTCTGGCCTGCTTGTCGTCGGCATCGGCGTTGGACTGGCCTACCGGCGGTACACGGACAGCCGACCCGAGGGATCATCGCTGAACGGTCCTCGACCACAAAGTGACGGCATCGATGAATCTGGTCGACTGACTGCTAGCCAGCGACATGCGCTGGCGCATGCGCACGGATTAGCCCACTCTCATGACCACAACCGCGCGACTCCGGATCGCGGGAAGGTCGGCCTTCGCGGACTGTTCGCGCTCGGTATCAGTGGCGGGCTCGTCCCATGCCCATCGGCACTCGTGCTGCTTCTCAGCGCCATCTCGTTGGGACGGCTGGGCTTCGGAATGATCCTGGTGCTTGTCTTCAGTGCTGGCCTGGCGATCGTCCTGACATCGATTGGTTTGTTGAGTCTCTACGCTCGAAGACTGTTTCAGCGATTCTCCTTTGAGCCTCGAATCCCTCGACTGCTGCCAGTCTTTAGCGCTTTGGCGGTGACACTGGGGGGGCTGATCATCGTCATTGGAGCGTTGCGGCAGACTGGATTTGTCTGAGGGAAGGCTCGCTCAGCAAGCCATTCGCGTCTGGAACGTCTCCATGCGGACGTCAACGAACCAAACGAGACAGACCAAACGTTATGGTATTCTTCCTTCACTCAGCGGCGAGAATACCCCGGTTTGCGCTGGGCTGGTTGCACATTACGTCCTTCAGTGGAATTCAGGAAACCATGCTCATCCCGATTCTCCATGGCACAGCCGAAGGTCCATTCCTTACCGCATGGGATTTCTCTCCACCAATCGTCATTGGGCTTCTGGTCGGCGCGATCGGTTACTATCTGGCATTGCGTCAGCTAAAACTGAACCACCGGACTGCACCGCCAAATTGGCAGATCGTTTGCTATTACAGCGGACTTGTAACGGTTGCGATCGCCTTGCTAGGCCCACTCGACACATTCAATGATGAACTCTTTCTGCTTCATATGTTGCAGCATCTGGCGTTGATGCAAGTCGCAGCGCCCTTGATCCTCCTTGGACGCCCGGTCCAGTTAGCTTTGAAAGCTATTTCTGTCAAACGGAGTGGTCCAATCCTGAAGGCAATTCTGCGGCCCCGATCGGTTCGCGCTGCGCTCACTTTGCTCACCGCCCCGCTCGTAGCCACCTTTGCTTACAACGCCAATCTTGTCATGTGGCACGTTCCAAATTTCTACGACGCGGCACTACGCAGCGATGCAATTCATGAGCTTGAACATCTGATGTTCTTCGGTTTTGCACTTCTGTTTTGGTGGCCGATCATCGATCCGGTTCCGCGGCATCACAAAATGCCGAAGCATTGGGCCATCGCTGCTATTTTCCTAACCATGGTGGTGGGAATCGGTATCGGTGCGATACTGACGCTCTCTCCAAGCGTCATCTATCCGTTCTACCTGGGAGCGGAAAATCCGTGGGGTCTTTCGCCACTCGTTGATCAGCAGATCGGCGGGGTGATTATGTGGGTCGGCGGTGGATTCCTGTATCTATTGATCCTGATCGGACTATTGGTCAGTGTCCTTGGCTTCAACGACGAAGCTACTCCGATCGCGCGCCCGGTGGACCTGCAGGACGCCTCAGCCCACAGTTCTTGAACGTAATCTGAATCACGGCAATGCCATATAGCGCATCGCAATCGCGGTGCGTCTTTTCGTGTCGCAGTTCGCCCGGCACCGCTATTCATACCCGAGATGGCAATTACTCAGCAAAGAACAGGTCTTAAAGGTCGAACATATTGGCCACTAGTCGCTTTGACCGACCTGAGAATTGAGCGTGGCTTGCAGACCGCGGACCAGCGCGTCCTTCTCGGCCGCGGTGAGCTTTGCGTTGGGGTGCATCACAACGTAATAGGATGGCGGCATCTCACCGCCCTGCACGGCTTCGGCGGCATCGTGCTCGCCGTGTCCTGATGTTGCAGTCCAATCCGAGAAATTGAGGGTCGAACGTCCGGAGTCGACATCGTGTTGTGCTAGCCATGAGACCGGCGCGACATTCGTATACCAGGGCCAGGTGGTTTCGTTACTGTGGCAATCGAAGCAGGCTGAGGATGCCAGCCCTCGCGTTAACGTGCTATCCCAGCCCGGCTCGGCGATAACGGGTGGATTGGTGTGCGACCGGCCGTACGGGATGAATTGAATTAGAGCGAAGAGCGCGACCAGGGTAAAAGCGATCTTTCCGATTCGAACGAGCATCGAAGTAACCTCCCGAACTTTCCGGCTCCTGAGGTGATAGTACGTTGAATAGGGTGAAAAATCCGTGTCAAGTTGATCTCGGAGGTAGCGTTGCCGTGCCAGTCCGCGTTCTCATCTTCGCGTGCGGTCCCGCGAACGACGGCCCGCGCCATATCATGGCGCGGGCCGTCAACAGTCGTAGTTCGGTTGAGTTAGAGCCGTTACTCGTCTGACACAGGTTCATTCTCTGCGATATCAGCACGCATCCGGTGCCAGGCGTCACGTGCATCAGAGACCGACACTTCATCTTCAATAGTCGATATGTCGCCAGGATCCTTGTCAAGAATGACTGCCTTGAAGATGCGTCGCATGATCTTGCCGCTCCGCGTCTTGGGTAAGGTGGTCACGAAGTTGATCTCGCCGACAACGGCGACAGGACCGAGTTCTTTGCGAACCGTGCTGAGCAACTCGGCTTTAAGTTGCTGCGACGGCCGGTAGTCCGGTTTCAACGCCACGAACGCGGACACCACCTCACCGCGCAGGTCATCCGGCCGGCCGGTGACACCTGCTTCGGCTACCGCGGGATGGCGGAGGAAGGCACTCTCGACCTCGACCGTGCCAATCCGGTGCCCGGCGATCTTGATGATCTCATCGGCTCGACCGCCAAACCAGACGTACCCGTTATCGTCTATTGAGCCTGAATCTCCAGTGAAATAGACTCCTGGAATGCGTCCCCAGTATTCCTGACCGTAGCGATCATCCTCGCCCCAAATTGTCGCCGCCAACCCTGGGAATGGTCGTTTGATGACAACGATTCCCTTTTCGTTGGGCGGGCACTCCTCACCTTCGATCGTCATCACACCGACTTCAAAGCCAGGCAGCGGAATCCCGGCCGATCCCGGCTGAATCGGGATCATGCCAAGTCCGTATGGATTACCAACCACCGGGCCTCCGGTTTCCGTTTGCCACCAATGGTCAATGACTGGGATGCGATCTTGGAAGGCTTCACGCTGCAACCACTCCCAGGCTGGCGGATTGAGCATCTCTCCAGCGCAGAAGACGCGCTCTACCGACGAAAGATCGTAACGCCGGGCTGGCTCTGTGCCGTAACGCATCAGCAGACGAGCGGCTGTGGGCGAAGTGAAGACACCGGTAACCCGATTCCGCTCAACGGTCCGATAGAACGTATCTGGCGACGGATAGTCGAGCGCGCCCTCGTAGGCGATGGTGGTGCAACCCACGAGCATCTGAGCATAGACGATATGACTGTGCCCGACGGCCCAGCCGATGTCCGCCGTCGCCCACCAGATGTCGGTCGGTTTGAGGCCGAAGCACCACGATCCCGTACTGTGAATACCAACCTGATAGGCACCGTGGCTGTGGACCGCCAGTTTTGGCTTTGCAGTCGTTCCGGATGTCGCCAGGATGTAGGCGGGGTCGTTGGCCTCCATGACCTCATGTGCGTCACTGTGGCCTTCCCCACCCCGAATGAACTCGTCCCACTCAAGATCACGACCGGCTGTCATCGGGATGTCTTCGTTGGTGCGACGCAGGACGACAACCTGCTCCACACTTCCTTCCAATGACTCGAGTGCTGCGTCGACGATCGGTTTGAGTCGGATCGTCTGACCCTTGCGCCAGGTCACATCGGCCGTGATCACAGCGCGGGCGCCGCTCAATCCGATACGGTCGCCAAGGGCTCCACTTCCGAACCCGGCGAAGACGACCACGTGAATGGCGCCGATGCGTGTCGCCGCCAACATGGTGATGACCGCCTCCGGACAGGTGGGAAGGTAAACCGCGATACGATCTCCACGACCGATGCCAATGCCACGCATTGCCGCCGCGACCTGTTTCACCGCGTCGAGCAGCTGCGCGTAGGTGTAGACCTCTCGTTCACCACGCTCGTTTTCGTATATCAGGGCGGCGTGTCCGCCCCAGCCACGCAGCACGTGGTGGTCAAGACAGTTGTAGCTGATGTTCGTCTGGGCTCCGACGAACCAGCGAAACGTTGGCTGATCCCACTCAAGGACACGATCCCAACGCCGAAACCAGGGCAGTTTATCGGCTGCGTCCGCCCAGAAAACCTCCGGGTCGTCATGAGCGTCGTGCTGCCAGCGACGGATGGTAGGGTTTACCAGATCCATTTCCAGTACCTCCTGTAGCCGGGGTGATTCGATTGTTCTAGCATGGCGCGAAGGGTGAGAATGGTCAACAGTGATTATGTCGCACAGCGTCACCTGAGCGAAACAGTGCTCACTTTATTGGTCGAACGAAGAACCTGCCGTAATGATTCTCGGGCCGCCTTCGAGAGACTTGGATTTGGATTCAGTGTCAACGGAATCAAGGTAAAGGTAACGACCAGTGGCAACGCTAATCTACGGCGGAGACGTCATAACGCCCCTCACTGTCATTCACGATGGTGCCGTCCTTATCGAAGGCAGCCGTATCACTCGAGTCGGCCATTCCGGCGAATTGCAGGATGATTCTACGATCTCCGAGCGTATCGACGCCGCCGGACGGATCATCGCGCCAGGCTTCATCGATCTGCAACTCAACGGTGCCAACGGCCGATTCCTGACGAACGAACCGACCGTCGAAGCACTCCTCGACATGACCGCAATCCTGCCGCGGTTCGGGTGCACTTCGGTTCTGCCAACCGCGATCACGGCACCGATGGAACGAATGATCGAAGCAGCGCAGGCGGTCGCGGCTGCCCGCGAACTCTCGACGCAAGGCGCGAGCATATTGGGCATCCACCTGGAAGGACCGTTCATCAACCCGGAGCGCTCCGGAGCGCATGCAAGACGGTTCATCATCGAGCCTTCGGTGGAAGCTCTTCTAAGCTGTTGGGAATTGGGCGGCCAGAGCATTAAAGTCCTGACGCTAGCGCCGGAGGTTCCCGGCGCGAGTGCGGTGGTTACCGCGGCTCGACGGCTGGGCATCACAACCGCAATCGGCCACACAAACGCAAATCCTCCTGAGATCAACCAGGCGGTCAAACTTGGAGCGACTCTCGCTACGCATCTGTTCAACGCGATGGCTCCGCTCGGTAGCCGAGTCCCTGGGACCGTTGGTGGCGTGTTGGCCAACGACAAGCTTTTCGTCAGCATCATCGCCGACGGCGTACATGTCCATCCAGTCAGTCTGAAGGTCGCGGTTCGTGCGGCGGGCGTCGACCGCATCGTGCTGATCACCGACGCCATGCCGCCGGTGGGTACAGATCACTTAGCGTTCCAACTCGATGGTCAAACGATCGCGGTACGTGACGACGCCTGCTACCGCCCCGATGGAGTTCTTGCCGGAAGCGTTCTGACTATGGATCGGGCAGTACGGAACATGCACGAACTGGTCGGCGTTTCGCTCCCCGACGCGATCGCCATGGCAAGCTTGAATCCCGCCAGGGCGATCGGCGTAGCGGATCGCAAAGGCTCAATCGAGGTAGGGAAAGACGCCGACCTGGTCGTGATCGATACCGACATCAACGTCTGGCTTACGATCGTACAGGGAAGAATTCATGATCACACGGCCAAGATTCCTGGTGACTGACGATGCTTGGATCCGAATTAGCCAGAAGATTCAGGGCATTCTACGGATGAGCCGGTCTGCCGGCAGGCGCTCCGCTGTTGGAAGCGGGCTCAGCCATTGAGGCGTCAGGATCTGGCACTGGGTTCCAGTCAGCCAGATTATCGAACTGATGGCGCGACAAAGTCAGAACGACGTTGTCCGGGTTGACCCACTTCACATCCTCGAGTGGAACAACCTTTGCCTTCCGTTTTCGCCAACCGTAATGGACGACGAAACCGGAAACGGTGACTCGATCGCTTGCCGTGATCAAGCTGGTGACCGTTCCAGCCTTTTTCCCGCCCGAGATGATAACGTGACTTCCGACCACCGGGACGTGATTCTCCGCCATGATGACGTCCTTCCGTGAATCGGCAACACTGCTCGCACAGTGCGTCGAGATTATATGTCTGTATTAGATCTCTCATATCAGACTTAAACCAGCGTTAATTGCGCCTTACATAAATGTGAGTCGCGGAAACATGAATACAGGTCAGATTCCCCAGATCGACAAGATCCTGACGCTCAGCTAAGACTCAGCACGGTTTAAGACTCAAGTTACATTTGGGTTCTACTATTGGGGCAGAAAAGAGATAACTCCCATGGTCGTTCCCCAATCCCTTCCCCCTTTTTGACCCGCCCGGCAAACGCCGGGCGGTGGCATTTAATAGGACAATTGAGGCGTGAGTCTGACTCGTACGACGCGAACACCGTCGACTTCCGACCTGGCACACCGATCCCATCGCGCATGTGATACGTTAACTAATCGGAACGTGTCAGCATGTCAGTGCAACGCGGACGTTCCGCCGGGGGTTTGCGAACGAGTTAAAAAGTACCGAAAATGTTCTGGGAGGAGGACTCAATCCTCACCCTCGAACCGAATGCTCGACTTCCGCCAGCTATCAGTCACATAGGGGGGACGATGAAACGGTTCATGCGACTAGGTGCTGTCCTGGTCCTCATCATGGCCGTCGCAAGCGTTGTGTCGTTCAGCGGATCGGCCATCGCGGCGGACGACGCCACCAACCCATATTTCGACAGTCTCACGCCTGCCCCGTTCTCGACCGTTGCGACGGGCCCTGTTCTGATTGGCGCGCATGCCTATTCGGACGCTGCACTTTCCGACGTAACGCTGTCGCTGAACGGCACGCATATCCAGGAAATCGGTAGTGCGTCGGATCAGATGCTCGCGATTTCGCAGCAGAGTGTGCTCGCGGCCGGCGTTTACACGGCCACCGTCGTTGCCACGGACGCAAATGGCAAGCTGTTCCAGGCCCAGTGGGATTTCGTAGTTTCAGATAATGCTCAAGAGACCGAGTGGTTCAATGCAGATGGGACCCCAAAGGCCGATCAGATCAACGCGACCATCCGATCATTGGTCGAGGCCTTCCGCTGGCATCTTTACGGCCTGTCCTGGGATGGCGCGGATCACCCCGATCTGCCTAGCCACGTTGGTTTGACGGGAACAGGTGATCCCCTGACTCCGTGGGTTAACGGCACAACATTCGACGAGACAAATACGAATGCCACGCTCCGCTCACTGGTTGAGGCTTTCCGCTGGCATTTCTGGGGTATCAGTTGGGACGGCTCGGATCATCCAGACATTCCGACACACGCGGACTCGGTCCAGCCGCCACAAAGTATCGACCCCTGGTTCACGGCCAGTGGCGACCCAATTCCAGCCAATATCACTGCCACGCTCCGCTCTCTCGTTGAGTCCTTCCGTTGGCATTTCTGGGGGTACTCGTGGGACGGAGCCCATCACCCCGACATACCTACCCATGCCCTGTACGGTAGCAGCACACCTCCGGCTACGGCACCAACTGACGGAACCACGGCATTTCAATCTAATCTGACAGATGTAACCTCATTTACGAGTCGTCTCGGATCGGTTGGGGCGCCGACGGCCGACGGTTTTTCACTGACAGTCCACCCGAGCATCGCCGACGGGGTTACCAACACCAACACGAACTTCGGCGACGCATCGTACAGCCTGACAATGCGCAAGCTCACCGGCGGTGGCGACGTCGCAGCCTGTCTGCTATTCAGGGTCGTTGATAGCGAGGGTGGCGGCTTCTACCAATACTGCTTCATGTATTCGGGCGCCTCGGTGGTCGGAACGCACGCGCTGTTCCTGACAGGATCGGCCAACACTTCCAACGTGACTGAAGACGACGTCGCGCAGTACAGTTTCGGTACTCCACTGGCCGCATCGGACTGGAATACACTGAAGGTCATCGCCCAGGGGACTCAGTTCTGGTTCTATGTGAACGGCAGCTATCTGGGAACGGCCACACACAGTGGAACCAGCAGCGGCATGGTTGGGTTCTCGATGTACAACCTAGACACACAGTACGACCAAACGATCGAGTATACGAACTTGATCATCAAGAACCTGCAGGGCGGGACGGCGTCAGTCTCTGCCACCGGAACCCAGGTAGACGGAGCAAGTGGCTCCTTCAACCTGATCTCCCCTTCCCTCAGCGACATGGTCAACGCAACCCAACCGTAATGCTTCATGGCGTCCAAACCGCACGGTGCGGTTTGGACGCCAGCCCGACCTCATCCTCAGTTCCAAACAGTCGGAAGCACTCAGGCATCACCGCCCGTCTCAAAATGATCTGATGACCGTGGAGAACGTACCAACCTCGTCTCCTGCCAGACGGATTAACCTCCGATTCAGAGTTTATTCAGGCGCGCCTTACGTTTGAGCCCTACAGTACAGACAGGAACACGAGAAACGGTCGAAACAGTCACAACCCAACCCCCTATTTCCCACTCCTCCTCCCAACGAAACCCGCCCGGATCGAATCCGGGCGGGTTTGCCTTTCAGTGGCTCCTGAGTGAGGTTGGTCTCCTCAGCCCAGGATCTTTCAGTCCAGCGCGGGCGCGGCCAATCGTGGGCAGACCCGTTTGCGACTTGCATCAGTCCCCCACCGATCTCATCACGTCCTCACGTGGCACACGGGGTAGCTCACTATCCAGTAACCCTTGTCTGCCGATGTTCTCTGATTCACTATGAAGGCAACGGAACCGAAGACTCGATGAATTCTGAAAGGACGGGCAGGCAATGCCGCGTGTTGCAATCGGGCGCATCTCCCACGAGACCAACACCTTTTCGCCAATTCCTACGAACTATGAATCGTTTGTCGGTGGTCGTTCCGACGTTTTCGAGGGTGATGCGCTACTCAATCATTTCGCCGGAAGCAAAACCGGACTGGGTGGCTTCCTGGAAGTTGGACGGGTCGAAGGCTGGGAAATGATCGGGACCGTCTCGGCTGATGCAACGCCTTCGGCAAACGTAGCCGCTGATGCCCACGACCGTCTCAAGAGGAAGCTGATCGCAAATCTTCGTTCCGCTGGGAAAGTCGATGCGGTTCTACTTCACCTACATGGGGCGATGCTGGCTGAGAACGCACCTGACGCTGAAGGCGACATCTGTCGAACAGTTCGCGAAGTGATCGGCCCAGAAGTGCCACTTATCGTCGAACTCGATCTCCATGGCAACATCACCACGGAGTTCTGTCGCGTTGTTGATGCAGTCTTCGCCTACAACACGAACCCGCACATCGACAATTACGAACGCGGCCTTGAGGCGGCACAATGCCTCGCACGAATACTTCGAGGCGAGATGCCGCGACCAAGCGTGTCCATTTCAAAACCTCCCATGCTGCCACCAACGATCAACATGCGAACAGCCGAAGGACCGATGCGGCAACTCCTGGAACGCGGAGCGGAATGGGAGGCATCACCGAATATCGTCGACGTCTCGATCTTTGGTGGCTTCCCCTATGCCGATTTCCCGGACGCGGGAACGTCGATCGTCGTTACCGC
The DNA here is from genome assembly GCA_963785465.1 of uncultured Chloroflexia bacterium. Taxonomy (GTDB): domain Bacteria; phylum Chloroflexota; class Chloroflexia; order Thermomicrobiales; family Thermomicrobiaceae; genus CALAGB01. The sequence continues at coordinate 98,075 of CAWAVM010000019.1, forward strand.
GACCGATCTAGACGCCGGGCAGCGCTGCGCGAACGAAATCGGTCGCTATGCGTGGAACATGCGCGACAGCTTCTTGAAAACGATCACAAGTATCCCGGACGCCGTTACAAATGCCCTCGACCTGGTTTCGACCGCTCCCGGCAAGCCGATCGTATTGGCCGACGTGGCCGACAACCCTGGCGGCGGTGGATCTGGTGACACGACCGAACTGCTGCATGAGCTGATCAGGAGAAACGCTCGAGGGGCCGCGGCTGCTATCTGGGACCCCGAAACGGTTCAACAAGCAATGTCAACTGGGGTTGGCAACGAGGGGAACTTTCGCATCGGCGGAAGAGCGGCGCCAGGAATGTACGGTGACCCGCTCGACGTGAGAGGGCGCGTCGCCACACTCAGCGACGGGCGATTCACTGGATGGGGACCGGTTGTTCGTGGACAGGCGGTCACCTGCGGTCCAACGGCACGAATAGACGTCGGTGGGCTGAAGTTTGTGGTCACCACCGTGCGGCATGCCGCCAACGACCAGGGCTACTTTCAGGTGGCCGGAGTGCAGCCAGCGCGTGAGCCACTCCTGGTGATCAAATCGCGCGGCCATTTCCGCGCCGATTTTGAACCAATCGCCCACACAATCATCGAGGTCGATGCGCCCGGTGCGGCTAATCCGGACCTTAGCCGATTCACGTACCATAACCTGCGGCGGCCAATCTGGCCGCTCGATCGTGACATGGAATGGGATGGCTAGGGGTGGCTACTGGTGGTAAAGGTCTCGGCCGGCGCTCAACGTGGCAAGAACGCAAGCGATGGTCGACTCGATCGCCTGTTCGACCTCTGGTGACAGATCTTCGCCATAGTCGAACCGGTTACCTGAGATAGCGAAGACGAGCGCTCGTTCAGGGCGCTGACCGAGTAGATTAGCGAGCTCGAACGCGTCCCACAGGCTATGCCCGTGCGATGAGAAAATCGTCTCGCGCCTTGGTGGCAGGTCAATATCGGGATCGAAGCGCCGTATCTTGCCCGGGTCACCCGGCAAGTTTAGGGCATCGATCAGAATCGCCAGTTCATAGCCGGACCAAATGGTCAGCAAATCGAGCGGATCGCCCGCGTGCTCGATGACTCGGACCGTCGATTGAACGCGTTCCTGAATGCGTTGCGCGACGATGAGTCCGACGGCGTCGTCCTGACGAAAGCGATTTCCAAGGCCGATAACGATCACCTGTGATAGCGAGATGGTTTCAGGCGAGACGCACTCGGGGTCAGAACCGGTCACGTCCGATCGATTTCGAGCGTCAGAAAGTGGGTCGCGCAGGAGATGCACGGATCATAGTTGCGGATGACCCGCTCGCATTCCGTCGATAGATCGTCGCTTGCGAGGTCGATATTCTGCGTGACAACTCGTCGCAGATCATCCTCGATCATCTTCTGATTTTGCGAGGTTGGCGGGATGATCGTCGTTGACGTGATCAATCCGTTCGCGTCGACGTCATAACGATGGTAGAGCGTTCCGCGCGGCGCCTCGGTACAAGACCATCCACTCGCAGATCGCGGCTCGACTTTGATCGCGGGAATGTCCGGCTCTTCGTAGTTCTCAATGATGCGCAACGCTTCGTCGCATGCATACACCACCTCGATTCCCCGGACGACGATACTCTGATACGGGTTGCGACAGGTCACATCTAGTCCCGCTGCACGCGCACTCTCCTGAGCAACAGAACTGAGCCGGTCGAAGTTCAGGCTGTATCGAGCCAATGGACCGACGAGATAGCCACCCCGTTCCCGCAGCCTGGCGTGCAATGCGTGCGAGTGTGGCACCTGCTCCTCAACGATGTGATCCTCGAACTCCTCGGCATCGATATCGAGACCGGCAGACGAGATAAGCCGTCCTTCATTCATGGGATACTCATCCGGATGGCGTAACGAGATCAGTTCATATTCCGGTTCAAAGTCCGGCATCTCGAAACTAGCCGTCCAGCGGACCGTCTCAAGCGCTAGCTCTCGGGCGCGCTTCAATGGCTCAATCAGGCTCTCGAGCTCTTGACGTGTCGGAACTCGATAGAACCCACCGACACGTACGTTGATGGGATGCACCTCGCGCCCGCCGAGCAACGTCATGATTGCGTTGCCAACCTTCTTGAGGTCCAAACCTTGCTGGACGATTTCCGCATGGTCGCGCGCTAGCTCAATGCCGCTCGCATAACCGAGGAAGTCTGGAGCGTGCAGGAGATAGATATGAAGTGCATGACTCTCTATCCACTCGCCACAGTAGAGCAGTCGCCTCAACTCCCGCAACTGCCCTTCAACATGAACGCCGGCGGCACGCTCCATCGCATGCACGGAACTCATCTGGTATGCGACCGGACAGATGCCGCAAATGCGTGCAGTGATGTCGGGCGCTTCACTGAATCGACGTCCTCGGAGCAGCGCTTCGAAGAAGCGCGGAGGCTCGAATATACGAAATCGGATGTCGGTCAGTTCGTCATTGCGAATCCGCACATAAAGGGCACCCTCTCCCTCGACACGGGCGAGGTTATCAACCTTGATCGTCCTGGTCGGCATAGCTCAGGCTCTCCTGACGAAACGGTTCGGCATAGGCGTTGAACGTGCGATACGCGCGCTTGATCGATGACCGGCCGACGCCGAGATGAATCCACTGCCGGCTCAGCGAGGCTGTATTGGGCGTCTCCATCGGACCATAGCAACCGTAACATCCTCGATTGTATGCGGGGCAGAGCGCGCCACAACCGGCGTGGGTTACAGGTCCGAGACAGGGCGTACCGTGCGCCACCATAACGCAGACATTGCCGCGGCGCTTGCACTCAATACAGACGCTCGCCGACGAAATCGCCGGCTTGCGACCTTGCAGGAATGCGCCGATCACCTCGAGAAGCTGGCGCTTGTTAATCGGGCATCCGCGCAACTCGAAATCGACCGGAACATGATCGCTGATCGGCGTTGATGTCGCGAGCGTGTCGACAAACTCCGGGCTCGCGTAAACCACAGAGAGATAGTCCTCGACGCTGGCGAAGTTTCGCAATGCTTGAATCCCACCGGCCGTTGCACAAGCACCAATCGTCACCAGATGCTTCGACGCCTTTCGCACCGCCTTGATTCGTTCGACGTCGTGTGCGGTCGTCACCGACCCCTCGACGAGCGACAGATCGTACGGTCCTCTCGCCACGTCCGACGACGCTTCCAGGAAGTAGGCAATGTCGAGCACACCGGCAACCGCCAGCAACTCATCCTCGCAGTCGAGCAATGAGAGCTGGCACCCGTCGCATGACGAGAATTTCCAGACAGCAAGCTTTGGTTTTCGTGCAGGCGGCATCTAGAACTCTCTCATCCCAAAGAAGGCTCGAACCCGTTCGAAGGAAAAAACAGGGCCATCTCGACAGATCAGTGACGGGCCGAATTGGCAGTGACCACAGAGACCAATCCCACAGCGCATGTTTCGCTCCATCGAAATGTAGATGCGGTCGTCAGAAACTCCGAGATTCTGTAGCTCTCGAATGCTGAAGCGCATCATCACTTCCGGCCCACAAATCAAGGCGATTGCATGCGCCGGATCGACGCTCGCTTTCGGGATTAGTTTCGTCACCACACCCACGTGCCCATGCCAACCGCGGTCCGCGCGATCAACGGTGACCGCGGCGTCCACGTCAAAGCGGGAACGCCAGCGCTCGAGCTCTCGTACATAGAGCAAATCCTCTGGCGTGCGGGCGCCATAGATGACCGAGACACTGCCATAGCGAGCTCGATGACGAATCAGCGAGTAGATGGTGGAGCGCAGGGGAGCCAACCCGACACCGCCAGCAATCACGAGCACGTCATCGCCGGCTGCTTCCTCGATCGGCCAACCACGCCCAAACGGGCCGCGAAGAGCAATTGGCGCCCCTGGACGAAGCGAGCAGATCGCGTGCGTTACCGCTCCGACGTCTCGGACTGTGTGAACGACGACATCGTTACGTTCAGGATCACCACTTATCGAAATTGGGACCTCGCCAATGCCGAAGGCGTACATCATGTTGAACTGGCCCGGCGCGAACGACGTTTGAACGTCAGGATCGTTCATTTCGATGTCGAACGTGAACGTGTCCGACGTCTCACGGCGAACCTTCCGGACTACACCTGCCCGAGGGACCATCGGATCCAGATCTTGAAGAATTGGTTCAACCATCTGCCGGGCCGTACATGTCGAGCAGTTGGAGCCGGGTCGACTGAAGCCGTTCAATAATTGTCTGCGCGAACCTGCGCATGAGCTCGTACCCGAAATGGTGATCCTCTTCGATCTTGGCACGCAGGCATGACCCATCGATCTCGATCATGCGGGTCAGCTCCGTTGCTCTGGCGTCGAAGTGCCAGCGATAGGGAGGGAAGAGCCAGGACCAACCGATTACATCACCAACATCAAGTGTTTCGATGGTGACAACTCCAGGTCCCGGCACGTCAACCTCAATCGCAACCTTCCCGTGATAGATGAGAAAGAATGAGTTCGCCGCGTCTCCTTCGGCGAAGATTTGCTCGCCAGCCGAGTAGTAAACGTGAGTGGCGCAGCCAGCCAGCAACTCAATATATTCGGGAGAAAGTCCGCTCAGGTAGGGCTGATTGGCAAGATCATCCGCAAGTGGATCCATCAGGATTCTCCTTTCCGAGACGACGCATCCTGTGACTGAAGTTCCGCGTCGCTCTGGCGAATCGCCAGCGCCTCTTCTGTGATATCGATACCTACGGGACACCAGGTAATGCACCTTCCGCAGCCAACACAGCCGGACGTGTCAAACTGATCCCACCAACTGGCCAGCTTGTGTGTCATCCATTGGCGGTAACGCGATCGTCCCGATTTCCGCACGCTCCCACCATGAAGATAGGAATGATCGACGGTGAAGCAGGAATCCCAGTGGCGCCAGCGCTCCGCCCCAGCGCCGTCAAGGTCGGAGGTATCCTCAAAGGTGGCGCAAAAGCAGGTCGGGCAAACCATGGTGCAGTTGCCGCAGGTCAGGCAGCGTCCGGCCACCTCATCCCAACGTGGATGTTCCAGATTGCGATAGAGGAGTTCTTTGAGTCCGTTTGTATCGAGCGTCCGCCCCATCTGCCCAGCCGCCCGCGCCGTTACCCGTCCTATTTGATCGAGCGCATTCTCGTCAGCATCTTTACAAGGAACTTCGGACAATACCTGCTGACCGCGTTCGGATCCTATCTCGGCGATAAAGTAGTGTTGCTTGCCCTCGACAACCTCCGTCAGGGCGATGTCATAACCTGATTCTGCTCGCGGTCCACTGCCCATAGAGACGCAGAAGCAGGTTGAGGCGGCTTCACCGCAGTTGATGGCCACGACGAAGGCGCCCTCACGCCGGGAAACGTAGGCCGTATCTTGATGGCTCCCGCCCTGGAAAACCCGGTCCTGAATGGCGATCGCTTTCAGATCACACGAGCGAACACCGATAAAGGCGTATTTTGGCGGAACCGTCTCGTCATCTTCGATCGTGAGTTGGCCAGCATCCAGATGTCCGCGCCATACACGTAACGTTGGGGGAAACAAGAACTGCTTCCAGGAATGGGGGCCAACCGTATAGCCAAAGAAAGCGTCGTCGTTGCGCCGCTGCAGGCGATAGGTCGCCGCCTCCTGGACTTCGGTCCAGCCTCGCGGGAGACTCTCCGCCGATTCCAGCTGGCTATAGACAATCGCGCCATTCTGAATCGTCGGGCCAATGACCTCATAACCACGCCGGGATAGCGCGTCGATCAGATCTTGCAGCGCCGTCGTCTCCACAATGACGGCACGTGAATCGGCTACATGACTGCTGCGCTCCGCCACGGCGATCTCCCAATCTGCGTCGAACTAAGTTCCCATGAAGATGGGCGCTCACCGGATTTAGTCTAAGTCGACGTCTCGGTCGCGAAAGACGCGGCCCTCACGTCCTCTCCCACTGTACCGCAGGGACCGTTGCGACGGAAAACGCCCGTGACAACGGATCTTCCAAGATCGTTACAGTTTCGCTTGAGCCAATGGTCAAGCACGCCAATTCACAATCGCAAAATACGAGCCGTTAACCTTCGAGACGTGCTGTTCAGACGAAAAGTCGCCCAGGATTGATTCACCAGTCGTCACAGTGGGTCGAGGTTGGTGATCAATGGCATGGTCGTGGATGTTGTCAGCGGGTTTATGACGGCTCATAACAACTGCCGGGCGACTTATCTATCGCCCGGCTTTCGAAATCATTATCAGGTTCGGGCCTATGGCCGGAGTACTGTCGGCAATCCTCCAACGGGAGTCGACCGTCCCAAAACCGACCTACAAACGCGAGTAGCCAAATGCCTCGGCGTACGTCGGATTATCACGACGGAAGGTGTCCGGATTGATACCCTTTAGCACCGCCATCTGATAGGCAAGCAACTGCATCGGCACGACCGCGAGCAGCGGGGAGATCATCTCGACGGTCTCTGGAAGCTTGAAGACCGGTGCATCCGGAATTCCATCGATCGCCTCACCGACGACCCAGAGTTTGGTCCCCAGTGCATTGAGTGCCCGTGAGACCTCAGCAATACGCGTCTTGCCAGCCCCGGCAACGTGAATGGTGACGGCCATGTCCTCGGCATTCACGCCAACCATCGGTCCGTGCAGGAATTGTTCGACCGGCAGCGCGTCGATGTGTCCATAGGCCGCCTCACGCACCTTGATGACAGCCTCGGTCGCGGTGATCGCGTTCGGACCGGCACCGGTTGCGTAGACCAACCGTTCGACTGCCTCACGGGCCACCGGCACTACATCGCCTTCGCGAGCCAATACATCTGCAATCTGATCCGGGAGTGCTTCGAGCGCCGAGCGGAAACCGGAGACACCCGAAGAGCCGCGCGCTTCGCCCATCTCCGTAGCAATCTGTGCCAGCACCGTCATCGCGGTCACATGCGACGAGGTGTACGCGGCCGATTTCTCTCGTTCAATCGTGCGCAGTATCTGCTGTGAACCAGGATGTTCGGCGCTTTGGCTTCCCACCGAGATGACCGTAACTCCGGCCGCCGTCGCACGAGCCAATGACTCGGCGGAGAATCGCTTGACACCAGTATGTGCCATGACGATGACCGCGTCGTCGCTTTGAAGCGGGTAGGAATCCGGATAGACGGCGAAGTCGAAGGACATGACTGCGTGCGCATCTGATCCGGCCGCTCGCAGCAGCCACTCGCCAATCTGTGCGGCGTGGTAGCTCGTGCCGATGCCGACGAGGTAGATTCGCCGAGCAGATGAGATTCGCCCGGCAGCTTCCTTCGCGGCGCTCCACCCTGCCGTCAACAACCGTCGTACGTCCTCCGGCTGACGGTGCATCGTCTGGTACATCGCGGAATCAGTTGTTGGAGCAGCCATCTCTTACCTCCCCGTTTCGATAATACGCACGTCAATCCACTCTACTGAAGGAGCGGTGAGCGCTTCGCGCCTCCTCACACCTTGTAAGCGACAAGCACCAGCCGGTCAACGTCCACTCTTCAGGTCAATTCTTTGCGCGAGCATGCCACTTGGCGCGCGCCTCGATCCATTCTTCCCGCGAGAGGTCGAAGACCAGCACGTCTCGAAAGCTGCCGTCCTGCGGCACCCGAGTCTTAATGCGACCGGCGGGCTGATAGCCTTGCCGCAGCACCGACGCCACGGATCGCTGGTTCGGCTCCCAAATGAAAGAACTGACCATCTCAAGGTGCAATCGGTCGAAGCAATATTCAAGTAACAAATGCTTTGCTTCGGTGCCGAAGCCTCGTTCGCGGTGGGCAGGAGATGAAAGATAGATCTCGGTCTCCCCGGTGCGGTTGACCCAGTCGAGATTACTGACTCCAACCAGCCCGACCAGGTCATCGCCTTCTTTCAAGCAAATCCCCATCTGAATCTCCTCAGGAGGCTGCTCGGCGTACACCTCCTCTATCCACTGGGCAAAAGCGAGCTCGCTCATCGGAACGCGACCTCCATCGAAGAATGTCTCGGTCTCTTCGTGCCGGCCACGAGCCAGAGGACTCGGCGTCGCTGACTTCCAGCGGGCGCAGATAAACACGCGGGCCGACCATCAAGGGGTTACGCATCGGTCCCCGTCCATTGAGGGTTGAGTGCTTCGTACATCAGTAAATCGACACGTGATCCGGCACGCGCAACGTAGCGTCTGAGCGTCGCACCGAGCGTCATACCGACTGACTCGGCGGTCGCGATTGTTTGTACTTCGTCGGCCGGAATCGACATCCGGACGAGGCGGAACTGACGTTCGTCGCGTAGCCATGGGACGACGAGCTCAAGTACCTCGGCTCGCATGATATCGGCGTCGGTCAGCAACGGAGCCATCTGAATCCCAACGTGCGCTACGACCGGATGGGCACTCTCTTCGACCAGCGCTCCGACCACCTCATCATCAGCATTCCTCACAATCGCGTAACGGTGACGCCCGCTTGGCCAGATGCCCCGGTTTTCTTCCTTGAGGACAACCTTCGCCCGTGATGCGTCGACCGGGAAGACGTGGCCAAAGCCTCCCATCGGCAGGCGCGTATTGAACCAGGCGATACCGCATTCTTTATCGGACTCGATCATCGCCCGAAGGTAAACTTTCGACCCCATGAGATAGATTGCACGCATAAGCTTTGACCCTTCTGACTCTACATTGAGTCAGCTGTTAGCCGCTCCGCTTGAGCCGGCCGGTTCGCTTGGCATATCGCTCTACCATCGAGAAGACTGCCATCCCCATAGGGATCGTGAGCGCGCCGATGACCATCATCGGAATCAGGTAGTGGACGAGTTGAATGGTCGGTTTCCCGTCCAGTATCGTGGCACGCATCCCTTCCAGAACATACGTGGCAGGTGAGATACGTGCCGCCGCCTGCATCCAGCCCGGCAGTACCGAGATCGGGTAGTAGACACCGGAGACCAGCAACAGGAGCGACGAGATGATGAAGGTCATCTCCTCCCCTCGTTCAGTGAAGAGAAGTGGTAGCACCGCCGCCATGATCCCCACCCCGACGAAGCTCAGACTCCCTACCAGGATAATCAAGAGTGCTCCCCCAGCGTTGGCGCCGGAAAGATTGACGTCGAAGAAGAAGGAGAGGGCCACCAGCAGCAGCGCCGTCCGCAAGATGCCGTAGACGATGCTGAAGAGCGCCACTCCAAGCATGTGAGTCAATCTGGAGATCGGCGCCATCATCGTGTATTCAATGGTTCCTTCCCAGCGTTCCCAGACGATCATCTCGCTGATGTTGGAGAAGACCGCGCGAAGATACGCCCAGACGACAGTTCCTATGCCCAGATAGAGAATCAGACTCTGATTGTCGGTCCCCTGAGCCTTGCCGATATACATCACGCTCAGCGACGAGGTGATATTGAAAATCAAGAAGGCGATTTCCCAGCCCCAGTAGCGCCGCACAAGGAAGAAATTGCGTTCAACAAACGCATACGAGGCGCGTATCTCCCGCCAGATATCGCGCGCCGCCGGGGCTTTCCACCTGCCGGGTCTGGCTTGGTCCATTCGTTGCTCCTCACTACAAACTCGCGGAATCAGGCTACCCGCGCCACTTCAGTCAATTCCTCTGCGATGTCTCGGCCTGTGAGATGGATGAATACATCCTCAAGTGAAGCGTCGACCACGCCGAGGTCCTGGCTCACTCCTCGCTTTAGCCCTTGAGGGGTGTCGGTCGCGACCACCCGCCCCTGCTCGAGCACCGCGATGCGATCGCAGAGTCGTTCGGCCTCGTCCATGTCGTGACTACAAAGCAAAATCGTCGCGTCGTGTTGGTCTCGAAGCTGGAGTACGAAATCCTGCACATCGCGTTTCGAGCGCGGATCGAGTCCGGTCGTCGGCTCGTCGAGCAGCAGCAGGACAGGCGACGTTAAAAAGGCACGTGCGATTGCGACCTTCTGCTGCATACCTCTCGAGAGTTGCTCGAGTGGTTGATTCACCCGAGATTGCTCGATCCCCATGCTGCCGAGGATGTTAACGATGTCCCGGCGTAGCGAGCTCCCCGATCGGCCGTAAAGTCGCGACGAATAGAGCAGATTTTCCATGGCCGAGAGCTTCTTGAAGAATGAGGCTTCAACCGACACCCGGTTGATCAGACGCTTAACCTCACCTTCATCGGCACGAATATCGTAGCCAAAGACCTTGACGTGACCGTTGTCTGGAATCAGCAGCGTCGACATCACTCGAATCAAAGTCGACTTCCCCGATCCATTGGCGCCGAGGATCCCAAAGATCTCATTTCGGCGCACGGTCAATGACACATCCCGTAATGCATGGGTCGTCTGCAAAGTCCGGCGCGTGAGCAGACCTTTACGCACAAAGACCTTCGAGACATGCTCAACCGTGAGTGCCGTCGTGGGATCCGGCACGATCATCTCAGACGCCGTTCTGGCAACCGGTTCGATTCTGGGAAAACGAGCTTCCGTCATGACTGCTCCCTCTAACTGCTTCAATCACTCGCGGTCGCCCGAGGTTCAACCGTTTGCGGGGAAAAAAGAACCGCGGGCGAGAGTTCTAGCTCTGCCCGCGGTTGAAAGGTCTTTGATGAGTGTGTTGACTCACGTCACCCGGTACCGAGGCAGTCTCCTCCCATAACCAGCAATTGCGACAAACCCTGCGCGGAGGCGAGGGCAACGCTGCGCGCCAAGGCGCACCTCACCGCTGATCATTCTGTTGAAGGTCGCGATGTTTGACATGTTCACATCTCCAACCGACAACGGAGCCAACAAACAACGTCCGAAAAACGGAACAACATAGCCATCCTAGCGACAATGGGGGTCTCTGTCAAGCTGTGCGCGTTCTGGAAATCAGAATGAATGAAGATTATGGGCGGGCATCAAATCGCCGTGAAGGTTGGATATTCGGGTGCGAACGAGACGGCGACTGATGCCAATTCAGAGACATGTCGTGGGGAGTGCAGCGTTCTTAGTCAAACCAGTCGACCGCCTCCAGGTCGAACCCCTCGAGCTGTTGTACACCTTCGAGCAGCACCGGCACACCACGAAATGGGTAGAGTCGCCGATGATTCACGCGCACACGGCCTTTAAATTCAGCGCCGTTCTCGGTCACCATGTCGACCTCGCGGAACGTTCCATAGCTGTTATGATGAATGGTCGGTAGCTCACGCGGATCGGACGGATTGATCTCCAAACGCCAGCGATCATCCGCGTCTACCCACAGCATGGCCCGTTCGAAGTTCACAGATTCGTCGTCAAGCTTCAGTTTCGTCAATGGAATTCGACCGAACATCGCTCCTCCTCCTCGTTGCTTCCCAATCTTGCGCCAGTCTTGGTCATCTCGAAAATCGACCGTAACGGATCACCTCGACCCTGACCTTCGTCCTGACTGGGGCATGACTTCTAGTAGAAATGTACTGGGTCGCTGATACTCCCCCAATGATCCTTAGTACTTGGATTCACAGCCATTAGTACCGGAATGACGTTCAAAGTCGGTTACACGCGAGCTTCTCGCCACTTGTTCAGTAGGTCATGACTGGATAGTATGTGCCGGTCGAATAGTGGCGAATCTTGAGCGGGGTGAGAGATGCGAATCGCGATTGGTGGCATAAGCCACGAGACGAATAGTTTCTGCAGCGGGCTGACTGAGGTAGAAAGTTTCAAGCTCGGCGAGTGGTCGGAAGGACAGGAAATTATCCAGCGCCACGGCGGTGTGCGCGACTATAGCGGCGGTATTCTCGAAGCTGCCGAGCGCCTCGGGATTGAGGTCGTCCCAACCTTCACCGCAAATGCTCAGCCATCCGGCACGATTTCAAAGCGCGCATACGAACAGCTAAGTGGGCAACTGTTGGCCGGTCTGCGTACGGCTGGTAAAGTCGACGGCTATTGCCTGACGTTGCACGGCGCAGGCGTAGCTGAAGGGATCGACGATCTCGAAGGATCGCTACTCTCCGAGATCCGCGCCATGGCGGGTCCTGAATTGCCCATTGTTGTCACGCTCGATCTCCACGGCAACTTGACGCAGCAAATGCTCGACGCCGCGACCGCGCTCGTCGGGGTCCACCTCTATCCTCATAGCGACATGTTCGAGCGTGGCCAGGAAGCAGTTGAATTGCTTCGGGCGATTATTCTGGGTGAAGCGAAGCCCGTGATGCACCTCACCACCTTACCGATGATGATCCCGACCACGACCACGAATTTCGGCCCGGGACACGAGATCAACCAGTTGTGCTGGAAGTGGGAAGAGGAGCCGGGAGTGCTCGACTGCGCCTTCTTTCACGGATTCCCGACGACCGACATCCCACATCCGTGCGTCAGCGTCATCGTCACGACCGACAACGACCCGTCTTTGGCGGCCAAAATCGGCCACGAGGTTGCTGAGAAGATCTGGGGGATGCGCGAGCAGTTTCGTCCAATTCCGACTCCACCCGATGAAGCGTTCCGGCAGGCATTGGCGACCGATGGCCGGCCAGTCATCATCAACGAGACATCGGACAACCCCGGTGGCGGCGCTCCAGAAGATGCGACACATCTCCTGCGCGCCATGCTCGACGCGAAGCTTGAAGATGCTTGCATGGGATTCATGTTCGATCCTGAGACCGCCGCGCAGGCGCACAAGGCGGGAACCGGCGCAACTATCAACGTCCGGCTCGGTGGGAAGCATGAGAAGCTACACGGGGAACCGATCGAGGCCGAGGCTTACGTAAAATGCCTCACCGACGGCAAGTTCATTCAGCAGTCGCCGATGGGGCGCGGAGCTCGTGTTGACCTCGGTCCGATGGCCCGATTGATCATCGAAGGAATCGACGTTCTCGTCTCGTCAGTCCGGACGCAGACGCTCGATCCTGAGGTCTTCCTTCTTCACGGAATCGACGTGACGCGGTACAAGATCGTGGCGATCAAATCCAGCAATCACTTCCGGGCCGGGTTCGAGCCGATCGCCCACAAGATCATTCGAGTCGACACACCGGGCCTTGTCTCGGTCGATCTGTCAAGTTTCCCGTACGAGCGAATTGCCCATCCGGTCTGGCCGCTCGACGAGGACGCGGTAATGGTATAGAGATTCGCTCTCAACGCAATTGAGCGGCGGCCTCTGAGGACCGCCGCTCAATTACGAACCCAGCCTTGCCTGTGATAGACCCACCTTAGTCGCCATGTGGTGCCGCAAGTGACGGCAGCTCAGTTCACTCTCCCCGCAAGAAAACCAACACCAGCCGATTGAACTCGTCTGTTCGCTCGAGATGAGGCAGATGACCGACGCCCTCAAACACGACAAGTCTCGCGCCCGGGATCGCCTCGGCGATCTTGCGCCCGGCACTGATTGGAATGGTCGGATCAACATCTCCGTGAACAATAAACACTGGTGCCGCGATCGTTGGAAGTGTGTCACGGGTGTCATGGGTCATAAAGGCCGAATCGGATTGCCGCACCATCGATTCGAATGTCAGGCCATTACCGGCGGCGGTCTGAGCAGTCGCCTCGAGCTTCTCCGGATGTGCCTCGAAATATCCGGGCGCCGTTAGTCGCGTGTAGCGTTTACGCGTCCGCTCGATTGGATTCTCGATAAAACGATCCCGATCGTAGGATGGCGCCGGACGTCCCAAGGCACCGCCCGCAAGGGCGGAGGTGCCGACCAGGATGAGCTTATCCAGACGATCTGGGTAGAGCGACGCGAACTGGAGAGCGACGTAGCCACCCATAGAATGGCCGAGAATGCTGGCCCGCTCGATTCCGAGCGAGGTGAGCAAGGACGAAACGTCGCCGGCCAGGTCGGCCATGCTATAGCTCTCCGTCTCGGGCGCGCTTTCACCGGCGTCACGATTGTCCATGGTGATGACGCGGAAGTGCGGAGAGAAGGCTTCGACCTGCCACTTCCAGATGCCGCGCGACGCCATGAAACCTTGCAGCAGCACCAGAGCGGGCTGGTCACCGCCGGTGTCATCGAAATAGATACGCCTGTCATCGAGATCAACCCAAGCCATGCGTCGTCCTTCCCACCAGCATCGTTCAGCAGACATACAGACAGCACCACGACGATCATAGAGTTTTCAGACACGGCGCGCGAGACCTGTGACGAAATTCCGGTGGATAGGTACAGGTCTACCGCGGGTTGAGTCCCTGTAATGCACGAATTCACCGTAAGATAGCCAGCGAGTCGAGTTTGAGGACACCGATAAGGAGGTAGGCCAGTGCCGGTGGAGATAGGCTTCGAGGATCAGGTCGTTCTGGTAACTGGCGGCGCGACTGGACTGGGGCAGGCAATTGCCACCGCGTTCGGCAAGGCCGGAGCCCATATTGCACTGAACGATCGTGATGATGTGCGGGCTACAGACGCCTGCGAGCGGCTGAACGCCATTGGTATCAACAGCCGGCCATTCGCTGCTGATATTCGCGATTCATCAGCCGTGCGCCATATGATCACCGGGATTGAACGAGAGCTTGGACCGATCGATGTCGCGGTCGCCAACGCGGGAGTTTATCCGGTGTCCTCCTTCCTGGACCTCGCCGAAGAGGAGTGGGATCGTGTACTCGACACCAACCTGAAAGGCGTGTTCCTTACCTGTCAGGCTGTCGCGCGCTCGATGGTCAAACATGGACGCCCCGGACGGATCATCACCCTCAGTTCTGGCGCGGCAAATCATGCGATCTGGGGCTGGGCTCATTACTGCGCCTCAAAGGCCGGTGTCGTACTCCTGACCAAAACCATGGCGCTCGAACTGGCCGAACACGGTATTCGTGCCAACGCAGTTCTCCCTGGCTTCATTGACGTCGAGGAGGGTGGTTCTCACCTGAGCACGGACTACAAGGATCGCGCCCGATCGGCCATCCCGCTCCGGACAGGTTCTCCGGCGGACATTGCCAATGCCGTAATGTTGCTGGCCTCGCCGCTGGCCTCGTTCGTGACCGGTACGACGCTGGTCGTCGATGGCGGCAGTAGCACAGGCAAAGTTGGGTTGCGCCCGATAGAGGACTGAGGTGTATGCGGGAACAAGACGATTAAACCGGAATTCTGTGTGCCTTTCGACAAGCTGAAGGAGGGTGAAGCGCATGAGTGGGAGATTATCCGGAAAACGGGCCATCGTTACCGGAGCGGGGCGGGGCATTGGACAGGCCATCGCGCGTGCCTTTCTCGCTGAGGACGCCAGCGTCCTCATAAACGATATCGACGCCTCACTGCTCAAGCTAAGCGCGCAGATGCTGAACTCTGATGACGAGCATCTGTCGTTCGCACAGGGGGATGTCGCCAATCCCGACGACGTGCGCCGGATCGTCTCTCAAGCCGTGAGTGCGTTCGGTGGGATCGACGTACTGGTGAACAACGCCGGAATCGGCGGCGTCGGAAAGACGCTACTCGATCTGTCATTGTCGGAATGGGATCAAATGATCCGCGTCGACCTAACCAGTGTTTTTATCTGCTGTCAGTATGTCGTACCTTCCATGCTCGAACAGGGACGAGGCAGCATCATCAATCTGTCGTCAGTCACGGGCGTGGAAGGAACGGCTGGAAGCGTCCCGTATTCGGCGGCAAAGGCGGGGGTTATCGGATTGACGAAGTCGCTCGCCAAGGAGCTTGCGTCAAGCCGGATCAACGTCAATGCCATCGCACCTGGTCTGATCGACACCGAGATGTCTCGCGCTCGCGGTCAGGAGAAATCGGGCGCGGCGGTCCTCTGGCCAAGAATCGGCCAGCCAGACGACATTGCCCGCCTGGCCGTTTACCTGGCGTCTGACGAGGCAGAATTCGTGACTGGCCAGGTGATCGGCGTCAACGGCGGGGCATGGATGTAGCCAACGAGCTGAGTCTCGAAAGCTGTTTCTTAGGCCCGACAGGTACTGAGGAGATCGGAATGACTCACACGCGAACTGAAGTGGCAGTGATCGGCGGAGGCGTAATGGGCAGTTCGATCGCCTATCACCTGGCACGCCGAGGCGTGACCGTTACGCTCCTCGAGCGTGGCGATATTCCGTGCGCCGCGTCGGCAGCTAGCGCCGGCGGTGTTCGCCAGCAGGGGCGGGATCTCCGTGAGATGCCGCTGGCGGTCGCAAGCATCGCACGCTGGGAGAACCTGGAAGAAGAGCTTGGTGCCGATCTCCACTATCGCCGGGAAGGCCACGTCACTGTCACGGAAGATCAGAACACTGTGGCCGAATTCCACCCATGGATGGAAGATCAGCGCGCCCTCGGACTCGAAATCGATCTCATCGAAGGAGACGATCTGCGGCAACTCATTCCTGGCATCGCGCCGCAGGTCCTTGCCGGTGCCTACTCCCCATCAGATGGCCACGCCAATCCGATCCTTACTACCCAGGCCTTCGCCAACGCGGCAGCGCGGTTCGGCGCCAACCTTTGGAATCACACGACGGTCACATCAATCGAGCATCAAGGAGGACAGATTACCGGAGTCGACACCGACAGCGGACATGTCGCCTGTGATCTGGTGGTGCTGGCGGCCGGGGCCTGGAGCATGGAACTCGCGCAGCCGCTCGGATTGAATCTTCCCGCCGTAGCCCGCGCACCACAGATGATCGCTACTTCCCCACTTCCGCCGCTGCTACATCAGGTAATCGGAGCGCGTGGAAGGATGCTCAGTCTGAAGCAAGTTCCGAGTGGCAACTACGTGATCGGAGGCGGCTGGCCGGGAACGGTTTACCTCGACCAGCGGATTGCCATTCCCTGGCACGGCAGCGTTCTCGGTAGCCTGATCGACAGTTCAGCGATCTTTCCCGACCTCCTGCGCGCCGGAGTTGAGCGAGTCTGGGTCGGCATTGAGGCACAGACGGTCGACGAAGTGCCGATCCTCGGAGCACTCCCTGGCATCTCAAATCTGGTCGTAGCCACTGGATTCTCCGGACACGGATTCGCGCTCAGTCCAATCATTGGCCAGGTAATGAGCGAGTTGATCGTCGATGGCTCCCCTTCCATCGAGATCGAGCAACTGGCATTCGATCGGTTCGATGGAGTCGAGATTCCCTCAGAATGGCGGGATCTCCAAGCGGGATAGTGACCACAGGTCGCGTCGAGCGAACGGAGCCGTATTATGAGTGAAAACGCACCACACAGAAGCGGATCGTTGCTGCCGCGCCCGAATCGACTGATTTTGGTTGGGCTCAAGGCGCCACGTCTCCTGTATAACCTCAACCTTGGATGGATATTCGGGCATCGCATTCTCGTAGTGACTCATCGAGGGCGTAAGAGTGGCCTGATTCACCAGACGCCACTCGAAGTCGTTCGCTACGAAAGATCAACCAAGACTAGCATCGTTATCTCGGCATGGGGCGAGAGGAGCGACTGGTATCGCAACATCCTCAAGACACCTGCGCTCCAGATCCAAACCGGACGCGACCGCTACGTACCGGAACAACGGATATTATCGACGGAAGAAACCGAACGCGAACTGGAGATCTATGTCGACCACCATCGACCGAGTGCGAAGATCTTGTCGCGTGTCTTGGGCCTCGACTTCGCCGATAGCGCCAAAGCGCGGCATCAGTTCGCCGAAAGCGCGCGTATGGTCGCGTTTCAGCCGAGTGGCTCTGGCAAGAACTAGGCTGACGCTCGATCGCTCTGTTCAATCCTAATTTCACGTGTTACAAGCAATCTCGTGACGTCACGGCGGCACACCTTGTGCGTGCAACATCTTATCCGCTGTGTGCCGGGGCATGGCCGAGGCCTACGGCACTGTCGAGTCAGTCCTGTGTTCATGCATTGGTCACACGATGATCAGTTGCGACCCTGAGCATCTGAATCCGGCACCCAAGTTCACTTTGCTGCGCGTGTCTGCGGGAATTATGGAGACTAGTCGGCACGATCAGCAGGCTAAGGGCGCGTATGACCATAGAGTCCTCCCACTTTAGTACCGATACGCTAGCCCCATTTTGCTATTTATGAATGTGGAGGGTTTCCACTATGCTGGGCAGTAACGATAGAAGTAGCGGTAAGCCAGACAAGTCCAGGAGGGAATCCAGCATGCAGGCAGCGGTTACGCACGATTATGGAACTGCGGAACTCCCCGCGATGTACCGGATGCTGTTCGATCGATTCTGGGAAGACGTGGCTCCGCTCAACAATTTTTCTCCTGAAGCAGCTCAGGCGATTCTAAAACTCGAAGCACCGATGTATGAGCAGACGATGCACGATGAATTCGTAACAGATCCTGTGGCAGCCATTCACGCAGCATTGCGCGAGCGAGCCGCTGGACGCCAGATCACACCTTTGGCCTGAAGCTCTCCAAATTCGGCAGCTCTACCCGCCTGAAATGGGCGGGTTTTGCTTTGCCCAGAAATATGATCGTCTCCCCCTTCGTCCACTCCTGAAATCCAGCGTCGGAACCACTCATTTACGAAGCTGCCTATCTGTCAGGCTGAGTAGTCTGTCACGGGCAAGGTGTCATCCCCAGCGAGGCGACGAATCTCTTCGTTTGGCGTGAGCGAGAGAGATTCTTCGGCTGCGGCCTCAGAATGACTCCTGGCAAATCCATTGTGGTTGCCTACTGAGGCACTTCCCAAACCGTCACACTTCCCCGCATACTAAGCCGCAATCGGGGCCGGCATCGTAGAGATTCCCGCTGCGAACTGACGAGTCTTGCACGTCTACAAGGAGATACTGGGAGAGATGACAACACACGATACGCTTGTGATTCGAGCGGGACGACTAATCGACGGAACCGGACACGAACCACGAGAGAACGTCACCATCACTATCGAGAACGGCATGATCACCGATGTCGGTGACGGGGAGCCGAGTCGATCTGACGACGTACTCGACCTGACCGGCCTTACCGTGATGCCGGGGCTGATAAACATGCACGCCCACACGGTTTTACCCGGCGATGGAACTTCGTTCGAAACATGGATGGAGAATCCGGACGAGATTCTGCTGCTCAAAGCCTTCGCCAATGCGCGTACAGCGCTCTACTCGGGCGTGACCACGATTAGGGATTGCGGTGGAAAGGATCTGCTCATGTTCCGGCTGCGAGACGCAATCCGCGCCGGAATCGTGGAGGGACCTCGCTTTGTACTGTGTGGCTACCCGTTGACGATCACCGGCGGACACTGCCGCTACTTCGGAGGGGAGAGCGACGGAGTAGATGGCATGCGGCTTTCAGCCCGAGAGGTCCTGAAGCAAGGAGCCGATTTCGTCAAGATCATGGCCTCCGGAGGCGGTACGGTCGGCACCTACTCACAATTTCCTGCATTCGAGGTCGAGGAACTTCAGGCGGCTATCGACGAAGCACACAAGGTGCGCAAGCCGGCCTCATGCCACACCATCGCCACCGAGTCGATCGTTCGTGCACTCGATGCCGGAACCGACCACATCGAGCACTGCAGTTTCATGCAGCCAGACACAAGTTGGGGCTTCGACGAATCGATCGCCCGGCGAGTTGCCGAGCAAGGTGTCTATGTCACCCCGACACTGCAGGTCGCTCACGACCGGCTCGAGGCCCTGGTGGGTGGAAATGAACGAGGCACACTCAGTCCTGCCGAAGAAATTGCGTTGGAAGCCGCGCCCCGGACACATGCCAACGGCATTGCTAATATCCGGAATCTCCACGAACTTGGCGTCAAGCTGGTGGCCGGGAACGATGCCGGCTGGCGACATACAGGCTTCGACGATTTCTATCTCGAGCTCCAGTGCATGGCCGAAGCCGGGATGACCCCAATTGAGGCCATCCATGCCGCCACCGGCAGGGCAGCCATGGCCGCCCGGATTGACACCGAAGTTGGAACCGTGGAACTGGGCAAAGTCGCCGATTTGCTCGTCATTGACGGCGATCCGTCCGCTGATCTGGCGACTCTCCGTCAACCGGCCATGATTATGCAGGGTGGCCGTGTCCTGGTCGACCGTCGCTGAGAGCTCGGGGCAGGCGAAGCTTCGCCTGCCCCGTCCAGAATTGTCAGGCCATCTAGCGTCAAGCAGCGTGCCAAATTACCCTATTCTTTAGACTCCATGAACGCCGCAGATCTGATTGACACTCACTGATCGCGAGACTATCTTGCTTGCACCGGACTCAACGCGGATCAATCCTTGTTTGCCGGTGGGAAATGACGTGACGGAGGGCGAGATGTCAAACGCATTCGTAATCAAGAACGGCACCATCCTGACGATGGACACTGGTAACCCTCAGGTCGAGGCAGTCGGCGTGATCGGTGATCGAATCGTGGCGGTTGGTACCGCCACGATGGTCGAGGATGCGTTGCCACGGGGTTATCGCACTATCGATTTGGGCGGGCGCTTCTGTCTGCCTGGACTCAACGAGGCCCATAATCACATGATCGGGTTCGGCACCGCACTCGGCCATGTTGAGGCGGGGTTTCCAAAAGTGCGCTCAATCGAGGACATCAAGCGAAACGTCGCCGACCGCGCGAGTCATGTTCCACCCGGCACCTGGATCCAGGGCCGGGGCTACGACGACAACAGGCTCGACGAACGCCGCCACCCGACCCGTCAAGATCTGGATGCTGTCGCGCCGAACCATCCCGTTATCATCGTTAACGGTTCAGGCCATATGAGCGCGGTCAATTCGTTGGCGCTCAAATTAGCTGGGGTGACACGCGACACGCCTGATCCGCAGGGTGGGCACCTTGTCAAGGATGAGCAGGGTGAATTGACGGGCGTGCTGCAAGAGACCGCACAGCAAGCGGTTCGCGCGGTGATCCCCGTTCCGACAGTCGACGATTACGTCACTGCACTTCAGCGCTGCAATGACGCCTATGTCGCAGCTGGGATCACCTCGAGTCAAGACGCCGGCAGCTCTATGCCGGAGCACCTGGAGGCTTACCAGCGGGCTGTTCGTGAGGGGAAGCTCAAGCTACGCACATCCATGATGATCCGCGAGAATTTGTTGCCTGAAATCACTGGACTCGGCATCAAGCAGGGCTTTGGCAATGACCGCTTGCGGGTTGGGCCGATCAAGATGTTCATCGACGGCAGCCTGATCGGCCGCACCGCGGCAGTTTCACAGCCCTTCCTGGAAGATCCGCGCGACGACAATCTCGGACTGACCATGATGCCGAAGGAAGAATTCGAGAACTACGTCTGGCAGGCTCATTCAGCTGGCTTCCAAATTGCCGTCCACGCGATTGGCGACCGGGCCATCGAGATGGTGCTCGACGCGTACCAGAAAGCGCTCGAACGCCTGCCCCGCGCCGATCACCGTCACCGCATCGAGCATTGCGGAATTCTCCGGCCAGACCTGATTGAACGTATCGCCCGCATGCACGTCCTGGCGGTCACCCAACCGATCTTCATTACGGAGTATGGCGACGGCTTCATTCGCCATCTCGGAATGTCGCGTATTCAGTTAGCCTATCCGTTCCGCACTTTGCTCGACGCCGGCATCACGCTCGTCTTCTCATCCGATTGCCCGGTATCGGCCTTCGAACCACTCAAGAGCATCAAGGCTGCTGTCACCGAGAGAACGGGCACCGGCCGATCATACGCGCTCGAAGAAGCGATCTCGGTCGAGGAGGCGCTGCCGCTCTACACGGTTGCGGGGGCCTACGCGACGTTTGAGGAGCACAAGAAGGGACAGCTCAAAGCGGGTATGCTCGCCGACTTCGCCATTCTCGAAGAGGATCCGAGAACAGTCGATCCGGATCACCTAGATGAGGTCAAGATCAGCCAGACGATCATCGGCGGTGAGACGGTCTACGAGGGATAGCGGTCAACGCTGAACAATGTCCGGCTCAGACAGCTCGGGTGACACCCGTCCCTCGCTCGAGAGCCGGACGTCCATCTGTCGAAAGACCGGCACGAGCAGCGTCGTCACAGCCATAACTGAGGTCAGCACCGCCAAAATTAGCACCGAACGGTGCAGTCCGATCGCGCCAACCAGAAATCCGGTCGCGGCCATTCCCAACGGAAGCGTCATGGTTCCAACGGCACTGAAGGTACTGAAGAGTCGGCCACGAAGCTGCGCCGGCGTGCGCTCATGCCGGATGGTGACTGACATCGGCGTCAGAGGCCCATCGGTCAGCGCCGCGAGCGCCATCGCCCCCAGCATTACCAGCAAGCCAGGCCGCCAAACCAGCGCCCAGAAAGGAAGCGCCACGCCGAAGAAACCGGCTATCCACGTAACTCGCCGCGGCAGACGGTGCCCGACGGCACCATAGACCAGTATTCCACCGATCTGTCCCGCGCCAAAGGCCGACAGCATAAAGCCCAGATCTCTGGCGCTGTGAAAAACGTCGTTCGCGTACACGGGAAGAATCACGCTGAAGAGTGGTCCTACGAGGAAGTTCGACACCGCAAGCGAGAGGGCCATCGCTAGCAACAACCGCTCTTGCCGCAAGAATGTAAGTCCTTCAAGCAAATCGTCGATGTATCGCCGATGCTTTGTCGATTGGGCGAGGTCCTTCACTATCGGGACTCCGAGCAAGACCAGCGCTGCCGAGAGGGCGAAGGTGACGGAATCAATCCACAGCACATTGCTGGCACCGATCCACACGATCAGAAGCCCGGCGATCGGTGGTCCGAGCATCAGGCTCACCGGTTGCATTCCCTCGTAGGCGGCATTTACGCGTTCGAGCCGGATGCCAGCCGATCTCGAGATCTCAGGCAGGAGCGACCGGCGCGCGCTCAATCCCGGAATTGTCAGGAATGAGCCGATGAAGACCAACAGCATCAACTGCCAGAAGGCAAGCCCAACGGTGTGATAGAGGAGCGGCACTGACCCAATCGCGAAGCAGCTAACAGCGTCGGCCAGCACACTAGTATTTCGGTATCCGAAGCGATCAACAAGCGCGCCACCAAAGATCCCCACCAGAAAATAGGGCAACGCCACCGCAAACCCGGTTAGCCCAGTCTTGGCGGCACTCCCGGTCGTCTGCAGCACGAACCAGGGAAGCGCGACGACCGTAAATTGACTTCCCAGCAACGATATGCTGTTCGCGGTCAGTAGCGCATAGAGTGAGAGGCGTCGCATCGTCTCCTGTGATCTTTTTGCGTCAGCAGGACCTCATCGTAGGTCGCGCGCCAAGTCTAGCAGCCATGTTGATTGTTGGAGATCGTGGTCCGACGCGCCGTGAGGATCTGTTGGTTATGATGGAGGAAGCTGACGACCCTTGATACTACAGTCGGGAGGCCAATCATGAGCGATCCGCGTATTGGACTGGATCTGGTCGACAAGACCAACGCGCATACCGCCGTCGAGGCGGCCAGGCGTGCCGCTGGCAACGGTGTGTCGATGATCTGGGCGACCACGGGGCCGAGCGCGCCCGACCCGATGACATATTTCGCAGCCGCGCTCGAAGCAATCCCTGATGTGACGTTCGGAACTGCCATCGTGCCAACCTATCCGCGCCATCCGCTAATGCTCGCGACACAGGCACTGGCTCTCGATCAGCTTTCCCCGGGCCGTTTCCGACTCGGCGTCGGACCCAGCCACCGTCCCACAATCGAAGGCGCGTATGGCATTCAGATGGGCAAACCACTGGATCATCTGCATGAGTACCTGATCATCCTCCGTTCGTTACTCACAACCGGGCAAGTCGAGTTCAGCGGCAGCTATTTCTCCGTGCATGCCAGACTGAATGCTCCCGCGGAGATGCCAATCTACATCTCCGCGCTCCGAAAAAACGCGTTCCGTCTCGCTGGGGAACTCGCCGATGGCGCCATCTCCTGGCTCTGCCCGCTCGATTATCTGCGCCAGATAGCCGGCCCAAATATGCGCGACGCCGCCGAACACGCTGAACGTTCGGCACCACGGATGATCGCTCACGTCCCAGTAGTCATGACCGATGACCGTGATCGAATGCTTACGACTGCTCGTCCCATAATTGGACGCTACGGCCGGCTCCCCTTCTATGCCGGCATGTTCTCAGATGCGGGCTTCCCGATAGGTGCTAACGGGGTCGTTTCGGACGACCTGCTGGACCATCTGGTGGTTTGGGGTGACGAAGCGCGGGTCCGCGACCGCCTCATCTCTTCATTTGACGGTGGTATCGACGAGGTTTTAGTGACCTTGTTCCCATCAGGAGATCTCCCTAGCGAGGAAGCCAGCCTGTGTCGCATTCTGGCGAGCATATGATAGCTGGACGCAAATCGGCGGGGTGACAGTGGTGAATCGGAGGACGCAGACAATGAATCGGACGAACGGCAGGCTGGACGGCAAAGTCGCGCTGATCACCGGAGGTGGTTCGGGTATCGGTCGCGAGATCTCGATTCTTTTTGCCAGCGAAGGAGCACGGGTCGCGACCGCGAGCCTGACTCTGGCCCACGCTGAGGAGACGGCTCAACTGGCTGGTGGTGAAACGCTTCCTATCCAGGTCGACGTCAGCGAGGAGGAGGGCGTCAAGCGAATGGTCGAACAGACGTTGACGCGCTTCGGCCGCATTGACATTCTTTGCAACAACGCCGGAATTGGGACCACCAAGAGTATCGTCGACGTTGAGCCTGAGGAATGGGATCGAGTGTTTGCAGTTAACGTGCGAGGAGTCTATCTCTCGACCCGGGCCGTGTTGCCGCAAATGCTCGAGCGCCGCAACGGCATCATCGTTAACATTGCTTCGGTTCTCGGCCTGGTTGGCGTGCCCAAACGAGCCGCCTATTGTGCCAGCAAAGGAGCAGTAATTACCCTGACCAAACAGGTCGCAACCGACTTTGCGGAGCAGGGGATCCGGTGCAACTGCATCTGCCCTGGAACAGTCGACAGTCCGTGGGTCGGGAGGCTGCTCGACGCAACTGAGAATCCCGCAGAGGCGCGGCGAGCTCTGGAACAACGCCACCCGCTCAACCGGCTGGCGACTACCGGGGAAATCGCACACGCGGCGCTCTACCTGGCATCTGATGATGCCGCGTTCATGACCGGCAGCGCGTTGGTGATGGACGGTGGACAGCTCGCACGCTAATCAGATGTTCGCGGCTTCGTGGCAATGTGATGAAAGAGGTTTGATGTCTCAGCTGTTCCAGATCATCGGCGCACTGATGGTTTTGGCGGCATTTTCGCTGGCGCAGTTCCACCTGCTCGACCAACGTTCATATTCCTATATCGTACTCAACCTGATAGGGTCGGCGATTCTCGCCGTGCTCGCGTTAGGAGGACATCAGTGGGGATTTCTCCTCTTGGAAGGGGTCTGGGCCATCGTATCTTTTTGGAGCCTGGGTGTCCGCATACGCGGTGACCGTGCTTTGTGATGTTGCATGGTTCGCAACTGATTTAATCAGCTTGACGATCTTGTTCTAACGCGAATGCTGCGTATGCTATAGTGTTGTCAGGCGCTGCCAGACACGCAGTTCAATCGACACTGCTTCCCTCTTTGCGCGCCGGCTCAATCGTTCTCTTTGCGAACGGAGCTGACGTGCTAAATGCCTCTCTGAGGGATGTCGTTGGCCCTCGGGTGCGGTCCCAAGGTCACGAGTCAGGCGGACACCATGCGGTATTCTGAATCTGGGGATGCGAGTCGCGGGAGGATGAGCAATGGCGCAAGTTGTCTTCGAACATGTCGACAAGCGCTTTGAGAGCGTTGTAGCACTGAGCGATCTCAATCTCGAGATCATCGATGGCGAGTTTCTCGTGCTCGTTGGTCCATCCGGATGCGGGAAATCGACAGCCTTGCGCTGCCTGGCTGGTCTCGAAGAGATCACCAGCGGCCACATTTTTATTGGTGACCGAGAGGTCACAGAGGTTCCGCCGAAGGATCGCGACATTGCGATGGTGTTTCAGGCCTATGCGCTCTATCCACACATGACCGTGCGCGACAATCTCGCATTCGGTCTCAAGCTGCGCAAAACACCCAGTGAGAAGATCGATCAGCGAGTAAATCAGACGGCCGAAATGTTAGGGCTTACGCCGTTGCTCGACCGCAAGCCGAAGGCGCTCTCCGGCGGCCAGCGCCAGCGTGTCGCATTGGGACGCGCGATCGTCCGCGAACCGCAAGTCTTCCTTATGGACGAGCCACTTTCGAACCTCGACGCGAAGCTTCGCGTGCAGACTCGCGCCGAGATCATCAAGCTTCAGGAGCGACTGGGAACGACGACCGTTTACGTCACCCACGATCAGGTCGAGGCAATGACAATGGGCCATCGAATCGCGGTCATGAGCGCAGGCCTGTTGCAGCAGCTCGACACGCCGGAGAATCTTTACGAACGACCTGCCAACATGTTCGTCGCGACCTTCATCGGAAGTCCGGCGATGAATGTTTTCCCCGCTGAAGTTGTCAGCGGCGGTGACGGAGTAATGCTGGCATTCGAAGGTATGAAGATCAAGGTACCGACGGCTCGCATGGGTGAACTCGCCTCGATGGTTGGTCGCAAAGTGATGGCTGGCGTACGGCCGGAGCATCTTAATCTCAAGAATGGCGTCGAAGCCACCGAAGGCTCGACTCTCACTCTGCCGATTGACCTCGTCGAGCCACTCGGTTCCGAGACCCTGCTGCATCTACGAGCACCTGAAGGGAATTCAATCGTCGCCAAGGTCGAGCCCAATGTGCGCTTGCGAGCCGGGGAAGATGTCGAACTTGTGGTTGAAGTTGACCGCATTCACGCGTTCGACGCAGAGACGGGAAAAGCGCTGAACTAGACCCGATGGACCGCCTGCCGAGTCGTACGGCCACCCTGGATTCTCCAGGGTGGCATTTCATTTGTGACTCGAAGAGGTCTTGATCGTTCGTCTGGAACAGGATCTATTTCCGTATTTGAAGTGGGGTATTTGCGCACATCGCACCTGCCCGACGAGCACGCCAGGTCGTTCCGTGCCACGAACGACGCCAAGCAAGTGAACGCACTAATCTGAATCAGCAACCGTAGCGTGAGCAGCGCCCAATGATGGGACCGACTTGAGCCGGTCGAACAGGATTCCGCCCAACGCTCCAATCAGCAGTACACCGATGAGCGCCGGCCAGAGCAGAACTGGATGCGCCGATCCCAGAACCGTGCCACTCGCCCAGGAAGAGAGTCCCCAGGAACTTCCCCAAATCACGCTGCTAAACGCCAGATAGCGCCCGCGGAGACGTTCCGGCGCGAGCTCCACGACGATGACTCCGGATGTCGGCATGAACATCATCTCGCCGACGGTGTAGACCACGATCGCCGCAAAGGGCAGCACACTCAGCCAGGGGCTGGCGCCGATCATTGCATACGAGATAGACCAGAAGACAGCCGCCGCGGCTAGCGTGAAGCCCCTTCCCCAACGCGCAATCTTGCGCGCTACCCAGAGCTGAGCAACGACAACAATCAATGTGTTGATCGTGAATAAGAGACCGATAAGTGCCTCGTCGATACCAGCCTGCGCTCGGAGGTATGGCGGCGCACTCACCTGTAGCTGGGTAAACGCCGCCAACAAGATGAACATGACAACCTGACTGTACATGAAACGCCGGTCGTGCAGGACGTCACTCCAACTTCCGGCACTCGCCGCATTCGCTGATCCGGCGGGCGTATCCAATCGTTTCGGCTGACGCACCAGCAAGAAAACGAGCACACCCGCGAAGAGGATTCCGGCCGCGGCAATCAAGTAAAGCACCCGATATTGCGCTTCGCCGCCACCCACGACGATAAGGCCACCGATCAAGTCCTCCCGCTCCGATCCCCAACGCACTGGCCACCCGCAACATGGCGAACATCTCCCCGGCTTGCGAAATCGGAACCAGGGATGTCGCAAGTGCGTCAGATGACGGCCAGTAGAGCTGTGAGAAGACTCCCTGAAGAATCATGATCATGAAAAAGAGGCCTACCGTGGTCGAGACAGGAAAGAAAGCAGTCGTGATTCCCGTGCCGGCAATCGTAATGATCAGCATGGTTCGAGCGCCGAAACGATCAATAGTACCGGCTGCGACCAGCGTGAACGCCACTCCGACGATCGAGCTTGCCGCGATGCCGGCTCCTACCAAACCGACGCCGAGACCCACGATCTGACCAAAGTAGATGACCAGGAACGGGATTGTCATACCACGAGCGGTAAACAACACGAAGTTCGCGAACGCCAGCAGCCACAGGGCACGCGGGAAATGATCAGTACGAGAAATTAACTGTTGAATTGCCAAACGAGCGCGCTGCGACACCCTACCCCCTGCCGAAGTGACGAGTCCAATCTTGCCTTGCGCAGCACGAGAACGCTATCCGAATAACCTCGCAATTCGGATGAGTCGGCAAAAGTCAGTTGCGAACATCTCGGTTGTTTATCGTTGAAGACTCATGGCAGGGATCCTGGCACCGGCGGGCGACCAATGCGCTCGGAACTGTCTCTCCCAATGCTCCTTGACGACGTCTGCATCGGGTTCTCAATCGCGAAAGCGTTCGCGCCTTCGGCTACTCGCGTACGAATGAAGACGTGCTGGTGACGGTCGCGACCTACGTTGCGAGAACCCTAAACGTTGCTCAACTACACAGCCAGGTCAAACAGCAACCCGATTTTGATTCCATGTCTGGATCACTTAATTGTCGCGCGATTCATCGCACACTCGAATTCGAGGTCGACCATGCCGCGAGATTGCAGGACGTGGTTTCGGTAGCCGATATCGATTTAAACCAATTCAAACTGGTCAATAATTCGAATGGTCATGTGTGGGCGACACAGTCATTCGCCGTCTGGGGGAAATACTCGGCAAGTCTATTCGGCAGTGCGAACTCGCAGCCCGAGCCGATGCGGCCATGTGCGCCATCAAACAACGTTCCGCTGCACCATGGGATTTCACGAACGCGCATTATCGCCAGCCAGACCATCTTTTCCCGTAGTCAGGACGGAGGTACCGGCAGGAACCAAACTTCGTTCTTATGCGAACGTACACAATTATTGGCCATACTAGACCGTGTCTCGCACATTACCCCAATCGCACTGGACTTGTGACTCATTGGGTAATGCGCACGCAGGTGTGATTTTGGGAGAGTGTGCGTTGTCTAAAGATACGCTCCAAAACAGCACGGTGGGCGGCGTGGTGCGACGTGTGGTCGATTTGGTGTCATGCGCGACAATCCTCGATGAGATCGTCTCCGCGTTGCAGATGGCCGTATCCGCGATATTTCCGATCGGGCAATTACAGACGGCCCTCGCTGGAATTCCTTTCGGCAGCCCAACGAACAGCTTGCCGAACACGCCCACCCTTCGACGCTACTCGCATCCTCGCCCGATTGCGCCGCCAGCTGCCCAGCCAATGATGATGCAGCGAAACGATCTGCATCTTCCGGTTCGGACCGGCGACCTGTTCTTGGGCGCACCCGAATCCAGCGGAAAACCCTATTCTGGGCCAGCGGAGCCCAGCACTTCGCTCGACAATGGAGCGCAATCTACTGGATCGGTAGCCGTTCAATCATTTCGAGTCCCAACCTTCTCCTCAGCCAATGCCAATTTGTTGTCGCTGTTAGCAGAGCAATCTCCCCCCGATGTCGAGCGAGTCACGAAGCTTGTACGCGCCCCTTCATCTCAGGCAACGTTTGACCTACTCGAAGCTGTCCAACGCGCAATTACCGAATCGACATCGACAGCCTCTCTTTTTCAGCGCATCACGCAAACCGTTTCCGAGACGTTCGACGTCGGCTGCGCACTCGCGATGTCTCGATCGGGAGAGACCCCAATAATCACGGCTCACCATTCCGTCAAGGAGTTTGCCTCGGCAACGAGCACCTGGTTCGCCGAGATCCTACGCGATCGTGAGCTCTGTCATCGACTGAAGACAGAGTTGAATCCGCTGACATATGACCAGGCACAAGCCAATTCGCGTGGAATCGCTTGTCCATTTCCGGCTTCATTACCGGTTCGAGCCGTGCAACTCTTTCCGTTAGCCACCAATGGTCGCTGGGCCGGGGGTCTCCTCCTTTTCGACAATATTCATCTGAAGCTGGATGCAGCAGCTACTGAGACGATTAAACGCGCGGCTCATTCCATCGGCATGGTGGTTGGCGGCAATTTCCGCGTCGAGAATTCGTCGCTCGGCCCCGACCAATGGAGGGGTTGGGCTCGGATCATGAGCGCGCTACTGTCGGAAGAACCACTCGAGACTGTACTTCGCGACGTCCTTACGATTGGGAACGATGTGGTCAACGTCGACGGAGCGCTCATCCGCCTTCACAACACCGATCTACCCTATTCCGAGCGCTACTTCACTTTGGGCAACACTGGATTCGAGAAGCTTGTCCGATCAGTCATCCAACAGGGGACTACCGACACGCTTATCGTTAGCCAACCTGGCGGACCACAGAATTGGGTGGAAAATGCCGCCGCGGGATTGAACAGTGGTTCGGATCGTCCTCTTCAGCCGTATCCGTTTCGCTTGGTTTCACCGATCGAGAATGGAAAAACACGACTCGGCGATTTGTGCCTCTTCCGTTCGAACGCACGACCCTATAGCGCCGAAGAGATCGATGACGCTCGACAGTTCGCGAGCGTTATCGCGGTCACATTGAATCAGAAACGAACCCTTGAGATTCGGACACGGCAAGACCAGATTCTGACCAGCGTTCGCGAGCTAGCCGAGCGTCTTAATCGTGCGGCGACTCAGCAGACGATGGCCGAGATCTCCGTCGAAGTGTGTGCAGCGGCCTTTGGTTCAGGCAAGGCGTCGCTCCACATCTATCAGGCGCAGTCGGAACGACTGGTGATGGCGGCTGCCTTTGGCCTGCCGCTCCCGTTTGTCACGGCGAATGCACATCTGTCGCTCGGCAATGGCACCTGCGGGCAAGCTGCTCAGCAGCGATCTCTGTTAGTAATCGACGATGTCACTACCGATCCGGACTGGATGTCTGAATGGCATGCGAACGAGTCGGGTCTCGATTTTCGTTCCGTCTGGTCGCTACCGCTGATGGCCGGCGGAGACAATCTACAGGGTACGCTCACCGTCTATCATTCGAACGTCGTGCAGGCCAACGACGATGACCTCTCGTTCTTGCGGTTACTCGGGCACCAGATTGCCGCCGCACTGGATCGAGCTCGTCTCGCTGATCGGTCACAGGATCTCTACCGGGCGACGGTCGAATCATTGGCCGCAGCGGTCGACGCGAAGGATCCCTTCACTCATAACCACTCCTGGCAGGTGTCGGCTTACTGCCGCAAGATTGCCGAAGCGCTCGACTTGTCGGCGTCCGAAATTGAGATCATTGAACTGGCTGGACTGCTGCACGACGTCGGGAAAATCGGAATTCCGGATCGCGTTCTTCAAAAGCCGGATGAACTCGCGCCGGATGAGTGGGCCATGATGCAACGCCACCCGGATTTGGGGGCACGCATACTCGGTGACAATTCTGCCCTGGCCGCAGTCGTCCCGTACGTCCGTCATCACCATGAGCGTTACGACGGACACGGCTATCCTGACCAACTGAGCGGCAACGACGTCCCGCTCGGTGCGGCGATCGTCGGACTGGCTGATGCGTTCGACACCATGACCTCCGATCGCCCCTATCGCCGGGCCCGCACGACCGAGCAGGCACTCCAGGAAGTTTCTCGTTGCAGCGGATCGCACTTCCATCCAAAGGTCGCAGCGGCGTTTCTGCGGGTGGTCAAGTCTGGCGAAATCGCAGCGGTCGCCAGAACGGCGCCGCGGTCGACGACGCGTGAGCTACGCCTGAAACGGGTCGTAGGAAGTGAAGCGCGAGGCTTTGGATTGCTCCAGCGCATTACGACGGAAATAGGTGCACTGGTGGATCTCGATCGCTTCCTGCACCGGCTCAACGAACTCATGAACTCGGAGTTCCCCGAGTCGACTTGCGAGATCTACGGACAGGATCCAAATACTGGTGATCTCGTCGCCATCGCCAACCAGCGCCGTCGCAAGCGTCTGGTTATCCCACGTGGACAGGGCATTGGTGGCTGGGTAGCGGCTCATGGCATGTCCCAGAACATACCGGATGTGCTCGAGGACGCGCGTTACATCGCGACCGGCCATCGCCTCATGCGTTCCGTCATGGCAGTGCCCCTTGTGGTTGATGGCCATTGCGCTGGGGTCCTATCGCTTGAGCATCCAGATCCAAGCGCCTACTCGCCATCGGACCAGCACGTCCTGGAGATCGTCGCCACTTACGTGGCGCAGGCAATCCAGGTTGCGAACCTCCATGACCGGTTGAAACGGAATGCTCACCATGATCCGCTTACTGGGCTCCTCAATCATCGCGAATTCTGCCAGCGTTTAGACGAGGAGATCGACCGCGCCCGGATGACGGTCGGCAAGCTCGCGATCGCGATTCTCGACGTGAAGAGCTTACGCACCGTAAATCGATCGCACGGGCATGCGGCCGGTGACGACGTACTGAAAACCATCGCGGACGTGCTCAAACTAAAGGTGCGAAACGGTGATACGGTGGCGAGATATGGTGGCGACGAGTTCGCCCTTCTTGTTCCCCGAGTCAACGTCTCGATTATTCGCGCTCGGGTCGGATCGATCTCAGACTCGTTGAGTGAGATCCGTGCGACCCAGCCGTTGCCGGGCGTCTCCTGGGGTATCGGGAGTTTCCCCAACGATGGAACCCACGCGGAAGATATCATGGCCGCGGCCGAAAACGCTATTCGTACGGCGACAAACAATCGCCCAGCCAGTTCCTTCATGTAAGCTGGCT
>CAWAVM010000020.1:0-25135 GCA_963785465.1 uncultured Chloroflexia bacterium
GGCTTCATCGATTTGCGAGCGTGTGCTGTTGAGCCCGGTAGATACCGCGGGTGGATTCTCATGAGACGTCTGTGTGGGATCAGATTGAAGGCCGCGCCGGCGGCAGGATGAAACGGTAGCCAATGCCGCGCTCTGTGCGAATGTAGCGTGGGTTCTCGGCAGCGTCGCCGAGCTTCTGGCGGAGCCGTCGGATGAACACTTTAAGATGGCGTTGGTCGGTGATCCATTCACTTCCCCAGACCCGATCAAGCAGCAATTGATGGGGCATTATCTTCCCAGCGTGGCGCACAAGTTCTTCGAGCAGCCGGTACTCGGTATGTGTGAGTGGGACGACCTCACCGTTCAATCGCACCTCATGGGAAGCGTAGTCGATAGAAAGCTCACCCACGGAGAAGTGCTGTTCGGCTCTCGCCTGACCTCCATGCGCACGTCGCAGGAGCGCACGCAGGCGCGCCATCAATTCCACGTGGTCGAACGGCTTGACCAGGTAGTCGTCGGCTCCCAGGTCGAGCGCACGTACCTTGTCGAGCGTGTTACGCCGCACCGTGAGCATCAGTATGGGAACATCCGAAGACTCACGGATCTTTCGGCAGACCTCAAAGCCGTCCGGTGGCGGCATGGACACGTCCAGAATGACGAGATCCGGGGTTGCCTCATTGAAGCGTTCGAGCGCATCCGAGCCGCTCGTGGCCTGGACAACCTCACAGTTCGGCCAGCTCATGCGTACGGCAAAGGCAACAATCTCGGCGATATCCGGCTCGTCGTCGGCAATCAGGAATCTCATAAATCGATATCTGCCCCGGCCAATGGAATGGTCACAACAAATGCGGTGCCATATCCCAGCTGACTCTCGACGACCACTTGTCCATGATGGAAGGTGGCGAACGCTTCGACAATGGCGAGCCCGAGCCCTGATCCACCACCCACTTTCCCACGTCGGTAATGACGCTTGAAGATGTGTTTCTGGTCGGCCGCACTGATGCCTGGCCCGGTATCGCTCACCCGCAGCGCAATCCCCGCGTGGTGGATCGTTCCCGCGATTGTGATCAGTGTACCGGCTGGCGTGTGCCGATGGGCGTTGACGAGCAGGTTGACAATGAGCTGTTCGAGCATCGCCGGATCACCGTAGACCGGCAATGGCGTCGGAAGTGACATCGTCAGTTCTTGGCGCTTCTCGTTGATGAGTAGCCGTACAGTTGAGACCGCTGCATTCACCGTACCACGCAGATCGAATAGCTCCATATCTGGCTGCAACGTGCCACTGTCGAGCTGATTCAGCAGCAGGAGATTATCGATCTGAATGCCCAATCGATCGACGTTACGGCGAACGTTGTTGAGCAAGCCCTGTTCATTGATTTCAAGCCGACCCTCGACCTGCTCCGCAAGCATCCCCAGCCCGGCCCGTATCGACGTAAACGGCGTTTTTAGGTCGTGTGACAGACTCTCGATGAACTCAGTGCGTCGACGGTCGAGTTCGCTCAGCCGGATGGCATGTCTTCGTTCCAGCAGCAGTTGACGTCGTACCAGGATCGTCCCGACACTGACTGACACCAACACAATCAGCCGTGATCCGAGTTGCCGCAGCTCTGATTCAGACAATGACCAACCGGGAAATATAATTCCGATGATGGCTAAAAGTGGCGACGGTGATGCCGACATAGATACCTGCATTCCTCGTCGTCATGCTCATACCCGCTGAAATGATTCCGAGGAAAAAGATGATGAAAAGCGGTCCGCCCGGTGCTTCATCGAGGCAATAGGCGAGCACGGCAAAGGGAAGATCGAGCAGTGCGATGGCGGCAAACGAGCCAAATACCTGTGTCTTGCGACGCAGCATC
This sequence comes from uncultured Chloroflexia bacterium, assembly GCA_963785465.1. Lineage (GTDB taxonomy): Bacteria > Chloroflexota > Chloroflexia > Thermomicrobiales > Thermomicrobiaceae > CALAGB01. The sequence continues at coordinate 1,839 of CAWAVM010000020.1, forward strand.
TCGGCGATGAGGTTGTAGCCGATGAAGCCGATCACCAGGATCCACACCGGGTAGTGGACCCGTGTATCGAAGGACCAGGCGAGCGTGACAGCCAGTGTGGATACCAGAATCCCCCAGCGCAGCATGGAGAGCGCGCGCGGGATCAAACTTTCGGACAATGTAGCGACGTTGCCGATGGCTTGAAAATCATAGGCTAGACGATCGTCGATCCGTGTTTGTCGACGCTGCTGGAGTAATCTGAGCTGCGATAACATTCAGCTTGGCTCCCGAAGGACTGATTCTCATGCGACGATGTCGAACGCAGCCCCGCGGAGACCGGTCTAGGGTATGATGGCTTCCGTCGATACACACTGATTCGTACCGAGCCGCGCCGAATTGATCTCCTTCAACCGCCGTCGAACATCGAGTGGCTCCGGGATCGGCCGATGGTGGTGACATGTCTCGAAACAGTGTCGTGTGCTGCCATTGATTTCACCATCTGAGACTGGTCAGTTCGTCGTATCAACGAGTGCTGTAACAGTGGATCCGTGTCCGATCCATCAGAGCGTGCCAGAGTCCAGAGATGCAGAGCATAACATAATTATCGTGACCGCTGCCGCTTTCCCTACGAGGCATGCGTGGTGATGCTCGGGTACGTGTTCGCTATAGGCTCGAACGTGATAACCACATTTCCCTATTTGTGTTCTGTTTCGACATAGGTGTGAGCATCGATGATCTGTTCCAGTGCGTAGCGTCTGTCGACGACCGCTTTGAGCTGGGCCACGTCAGCAAGTTCCTTGATGAGCAGGAGATCCTTCGCCTTTTCTTCTGATCCACCGCCAAGGCCGTCGGTCACAACGTGAAGTACCAACCATATAGACGCGGCGTGTGCTGCCTCTAGTCTTTGCGGGGGCTTTCCTGGGACTCCCGACCGGGATGATCTGTCCCGGCCGGATTTTCCCTGTCGCGCGTTAGCTCTGCAGCAACTGGCTCTGGAATCCCACTCGTGTCATCGTCCTCATCCACATGACAGGGAGCCTATGCAGCGGATCCTATGGCGCGTTCGTTCCATTTCTCGACGTTGACGCCTTTCACCAGTAGCCAGAGCAGGAGGAGTAACTCCCCAACAAACGTGAACTCGCTGATGACCACGTCGAACGTCGGGAAGAGGAAGAATGTGAAGACATCTATGACGTAGCCGAAACATGCAACGATCAGTAATACGCCCAGAATTCTTGGGAGGAAACCTGAGCGATAGACCAGGTATCCAAGCGGGAGTAACCATAGGCCAAAAAATACCTGAGCGATAGCATATCCAGCGTCATGAAGCTCGAGAAACAGCAACGACAACGCACGCAGTTGTTCCGCATTGAATACGGATAGGTAGGCATCACCCTTCAGTACCAGCAACGCGCCAAACTGATTCAGCATGTTGATGCTCGTTGTCGCCACGGCGATCGAGGCCAGAACCACCATCAACAACGCATGGTTTCTGTTCACCGGTTTGAGCAGTCGATACAGCGCCAATACGAGCAGCACAAATACGGATTGGCCGATCAGTTCACTTACAATACCGAGTCGAAAGAGTGTCTCAGATTCCAGGATGTTGTTGGCGGTGGCGGTGGCGTCTCCAGGCGTAACGAGATTCTGGCGAACAAAAAACTCGGCGAATCCACCGCAAATGGCCAGGATCAGGTACAGCAGTCCAGCGAACCGTGCAAGGCTGCGTGGTGACGTGTCGGCGACACGAGCGGTCATGGTCAACGGCGTACTCCTTGGTTCACAAGCGCGACCGGCTAACCGGTTCGTCCAACCGGTCACGTTAGGTCGATGGGGCAAAGCGAATGACAATCTAGATGGTCGTCTGGTGACTTCCGTCATCACGCGCTGCACCGAGGCACCCACGATCAACCCCCGGCTTTCGGGTGGTGGGCCCCAAGCGCCAATAGATTATCTGCTCAGAATTGCCTGAAAACAGATTGACACTCGCTACTATTCCAGACGCCGGTTACGCGAAGGTGGCACATGGTGAACGTTTGGTGAACGGCTGGTAAACATCGCGTTTACCGTGTGATTGCGTACCACAGATACCTGCGCCGATATTATGAGCACACCGCGTCAGGGTCCCGATTTGCGGTGTGCGCATGAGCCACGTCGAGTTGCCTGACGTGCCCAGCAAAACTCGCCATTGAATCGGACTCTCAAGGGGAGTACTATCCCGTCCGTTCGAGCGGAGTCCGGTAGCGGCCACGCAGTGAGGACCAATGGCGCGTCGGGAACAGACAGTCGGGTCGCTCTACGTTCTCCTCTCCACGTTCGGGTTCGGCACGCTCGCCATTCTGACGCAGCTCGCGTATAACGCCGGGCTCAACGTGAACACCACGCTGGCCATTCGTTTCGCCTTCGCCGCCCTCTTCGCCTGGCCGGTGTTGATTATCCGCCGGCAATGGCGGGTCTCCTGGCGTCGGATCGTTACGCTCGCCGTGATCGGCCTTTGCTACATCGTCAACGCGGTCACCTACTTCGTCGCGCTGCAGTACGCGCCGGTCTCGGCCGTCACGGTGATCTTCTATACCTATCCGGTCATCGTGATGCTGCTGTCGATCGCGTTTCTCAACGAGCGGCTCACGCTTCTCCGCGCGCTCGCCATGGGTCTGGCAGTGCTCGGTGGCGTGGTCATGCTCGGCCTCCACTTTGCCGGATTCAGTGGCAAAGGCCTGATTCTGGCGGGGATCTCGGGCAGCTTCTACGCGCTCTACATCGTGCTGAACTCGCGCCTCACACATGACATCCCGGTCGGCATCACCAGCACCTGGGTGATGACCGGCATGGCCGTCTCATTTCTGGCATTCGGCGCGGTGAGCGGACGTCTCGACTTTAGCTTCCGTCCAAGTGGCTGGCTAATCATGCTCGGCATGGTCATCTTTGCCACGGTGCTGCCGGTGCAGTTCTTTCTGGCCGGTATGTTCCGGATTGGTTCAACCATGGCCGCCGTGCTCGGCACGTTCGAGCCGGTCGTCACCATGGTTTTGTCAGCAGTCCTGCTCGGTGAGCACATCGGCATCTACCGAATCGTCGGTGGGGTGTTCGTCTTGGCGGCGGTCATTTTGCTCCGTCTTCCGACCCCCAGCCGTTCCATCGAGCCGGTACCTGCCGTCACCGGAACCCCATCCCGCGTTTAGGGCGGCAGGAACGCATTGTGCATGGATCGATCCCCGTGTAGGATCGTCATGCCTGCAATTTTGGATCGTGAGTTTGCGAGACGCGGTGAACAAGGCGTCTCGTTTGGCTATCGGGAGGGAAGAGGAGATGGCTATTTCGTGGGAGAGCGTCCGTGACGAGGTCACCGGACATCTTCAGCGGCTGATCCAGTTCAACACGGTTAATCCACCAGGAAATGAGAGCCTGGCCGCCAACTATCTGCGCGAGATCGTCGAGCGAGAAGGCATTGAGGCCAAAGTGCTCGAGAGCACACCTGGGCGGGGCAACTTCGTGGCTCGAATTCCCGGAACGGGCAATGGCCGTCCTCTTATGCTGATGGCTCACAGCGACGTGGTCAGCGTCGAGCCTGAAAAGTGGACCCACGATCCCTTCAGCGGCGACATCGCCAACGGTCAGATCTGGGGCCGCGGCGCGGTCGACACCAAGGATCTCGTCGCCTGTGAGCTGATGGTGATGCTGTTGGTGAAGCGTGCTGGCCTGACACTCGACCGTGATCTGATCATGACCACCTTTGCCGACGAAGAGGCGGGCGGCCGCTTCGGCGCCGGTTGGATGTGGGAGAACCATCGCGACCTGATCGACGCTGAAGTCGCGATCAACGAGGGTGGCGGCCTGGCCATCAGCGTTGGCGGCAAGCGCTTCTATCTCTGTCAGACCGGTGAAAAGGGTGGCGCTCGCATGCGGTTGACTGGTCGAGGAGCGCCTGGTCATGCTTCGGTGCCACTGGATGACACCGCGATGCGCCGGGCCGGACGCGCTGTGGCACGACTGACCGATCATACGTTCCCCACCATCATGACGCAGACCGTGCAGCAGATGTTGAACGCGATGGGCAGCGCGCTCGGCGCCAGCGAGCACGAGCGGTTTCAGCGGATTCTGGCGGATCCGACCGTGGAGAATCTGTCGAAGCTGCCGATCGGTGAGGCCGAGTTGCGTTCCCTGTATGCGACGACGCGCAACACCGCCGTGCCCACTATCATTCATGGCGGGCATCGCATCAACGTCATCCCCTCTGAGGTGATGGTCGACGTTGATGGGCGTGTGCTGCCGGGGCAGGATCCGGAAAAATTCGTCGACGAAGTGAGAGAGTTGATCGGTGATGACGTCGACGTCGAGATGACGAGTGGCTCTACGGGACTCGAGGCCGATCCCAATTCGGCATTATTCGAGACCATCTCGAGCACGATTTCGGAACTCGACCCCGGTTCCACCGTCGTCCCCTTCCTCGTCTCCGGCGGGACGGACGCCAAGAGTATCCCCGGGGTGAAGGTGTACGGTTTCATGCCGACTCGCGATCATCCGGAAGAGTTCGGCTTGGCTCACTCGCACGACGAGCGAATCTCGATCTCGAATCTGGAATTCGGAACCCAGGCTCTGTATGAGATCGTGACGCGGTATTGTCACGCTCAGTAGTTGACCAACGTGAATGTGTCATTCCGAGCGAAGCGAGGAATCTCTTCGTTTGGCGTGAGCGTGAGAGATTCTTCGGCTGCGGCCTCAGAATGACTCCTGGCAAATTCACCGTAGGTGCCTACTCAGGAGAATTGATCGCAGGAGGATAACTGTGCGCGGTCTGATTCTGTTCGACATCGATGGAACACTGCTGAAGGTAGGAGATACAGATCATCAGATGGCCTTCGTCTCCGCCATGAGGCAGGTTTACGGCCTACCAGCGACGCTCGATGGCGTCCCGCTGGCAGGGATGCTCGACAGCCAGATCGCGCGCCTGTCTCTCAGCCGTCATGGCCTGACGGAGGATGAGATCGACACTGATCTGGCCAAGATGATCGAGACGATGGGAGAACATTACGCCGAAGCGATTGCCGAACAGAATCGCCTCGAGCGTGTATTGCCAGGCGTGATCGAGGTGGCCAGACGGTTGCAGGGTGAACGCTTCGCCCTGGGCGTGCTGACTGGCAACGCGCGGTCGGTGGCCCACGTCAAGTTGGCTGCCGCCGGCATCCTTCAATACTTCGAGTTCGGCGCCTTCGGCGATTCCGCCCGTGAGCGCGGACATCTGGTCGAGGTAGCCTGGAGCGAAGCCAGGTCTCGTTACGGACTCAACTTCGCTCCACGACAGACGCTGCTGATCGGTGATACTCCGCGCGATATCGAAGCTGCCAGAGCCAACCAGACACGAGTTATGGCGGTGGCGACCGGTCGCTTCAGCCTCGACCAACTCGTTTCGCATGAGCCGGATGCCCTTTTTGCCGATCTCAGTGACGTGGATGCGGTCCTCTCGGCTATCGAGTCGCTGATCGCGTAGAGTCCCGGTCAACACCAGAATGACGGAACGCTGAGCCGCTCGCGACAGCGGGTATTCTCCCTACCCGGCCCTTGATCTTCGCGGTTGACGTCATCCCTCCGCGATCGTCACGTCAAACTCGAATCCGCGACCAAAGCGTAGAGTTATATGAAGGATAGGCATGTGCCGGTCGCGGTTGAGGAGTCGAGCATGATAGGTCGGACGGAGATGTCGAGACGCTACAGTCGCCGGGCATTTCTCGGTGGGCTGGTTGGTCTGACTGGATTGCTCGCGGCCTGTGGCGGGAGTGGGTCGTCGTCGAGTACGACGGTGCCGCGTAGTGGGGGCGGAACGGCAGCCGCTGCCACGACTCCGGCGGGCGCGTTGGCGCCTTCTCCAACCGGCGCCCGTTACGCGAACGAATCCATGCTGGCGGATGCCAGCATCATGCTCGCCGCGACGAACGGCACCCAGATCGTCGCCTTTATGTCGCAGCAAGACTACGATAACGGCCACATTGATGGCGCTGTGCGAATCGACTGGCCCGATCTCGAGCTCAGCGACACGTCGACTGACGCGGCGATTCAAAAGTGGCAGCAGCAGACCGAGCAAAAGCTAAGCGTACGCGGACTTTCTCCGACCGACCGCATCGTTGGCTATGATGGCGGAACGCTCTTCTCGGCTCGACTCTGGTGGGTGCTCGAATACCTCGGTCATAAACAAAAGCAGGTCCTCAACGGTGGTTCAGCAGCCTGGGAAAACGATGGAGGACAGCTGACGAAAGGTCCGGCTAATCGTAGCGCGACCAAGTACTCAGGAACCGCGAACCCGACGGTGCTGGCCGCACTGCCTGAGGTCAAAAGTTCGCTGAATCAGCCAGACGTCCTCTTCATCGACGCCCGCAGCCCTGGCGAATATGCCGATGGTCACATTCCCGGCGCGGTTAACCTGCAGTACACGCAGAACGCGATCGCCGGAACGCCACCCTATTTCAAGCCTCAGGAGGACTTGCGCCAGATGTATTCGAACATCGGCGCGACCACGGATAAGCTGATCATTCCCTACTGCTCGACCGGCGTGCGTTCGGCCGTGACCTACTTCACGCTGCGCCTGATCGGATACGACAAGGTCAAGCTTTTCAGCGGCTCCTGGAGCGAGTGGACCTCCCACCCCGACCTGCCGATCGAGAAATAGCTACCTGCAAAACAAAACAGTAGAGCGACGACGTCGCCGCCGTCGAGGTGCGTTGACTACCGTTATTTCTTGGCAAAACCTGGGATGGTTTGAAGGGTACCGACTCGTTGAAGCATCGCATCGCAACGTGTCATTGAGCCGGGCTCGCATTTCCCAGCTTCGACGGGAACGGGCATCACTGCTAGGCTAGAGCACTGATCTGGATGACTTGGTCTGCTCTGAAGAGAGGAGCGCGTTATCGTCACACAATCGTCCGGCGTGAAGATTACGACCATCCTCGATGTTCAGGATCTTCACAAAGTATTCGGCGACCGAGAAGTGGTTCGAGGCGTCAGCTTTCAGATTGGTGCTGGAGAGATCTTTGGGCTGCTCGGTCCAAACGGTGCCGGTAAGAGCACGACGATCAACATGCTGGCGACCTACCTCGTGCCGACGAGCGGTACGGCTTCGATCGCCGGTGTCTCGATTGCCGACCCCACGAAGGCAAAGAACGTCATCGGTCTGGTTCCGCAGGAGATCGCTCTCTACGACGACATGACGGCCGAGCAGAATATGCGTTTCTTTGGAGAACTCTATGGCGTAACGGGCTCGGCCTTGACCGCGCGAGTAGATGAGCTTCTCGATCGGGTGGGTTTGCTCGATCGTAAGACGGATCGCGTGGAGACATTTTCCGGCGGTATGAAACGGCGTCTGAATCTGGCGGTGGGGCTCATCCATCAACCTCCGCTTTTGATGCTCGATGAGCCGACGGTCGGGGTCGATCCGCAGACACGGGAGGCGATCTTCGAGCTTACCGAGCATCTGGCGCGGAGCGGAACCGCCATTCTCTATACCACGCACTATATGGAAGAAGCCGAGCGCCTGTGTGACCGAATCGCGATCATTGATGAAGGTCTCATCGTAGCAAGCGGGACGCTGAATGATCTGCTCGAGCTTCGGACCGAAGAGCAGGTTCGTATCGAGCGGCCCCACGGCCTGGCGGAGGTCTTCCTTCAGTTGACCGGCAAGAAGTATCGAGATTGAGAGGCTGATCCGTGCGCGCCGCATTCGCTGTCATGCAAAAGGATCTGAGAAAGTTCGCCAGAGATCGTCGTGCCCTGGTGATGAGCATCTTCGTTCCCTTCTTTCTAATGGTCGTGGTTGGCGCGGTCTTTGGCTCGTTCGGAAGCTCGACCGGTACATCGATTGTCGACACGCCGATCTTCGTGGGAGACCAGGGTGCGGTGGCGCAACAGATCGTGCAGGCGCTTCGGCAGATCCCGAGCCTGAATCTGGAAGAGAAAACGAGCGCCGCTGACGCCAGGTCCCTGGTCGAAAATGGTGACCGCGCCGCGGCGATCATCATTCCGGATGGAACCACGGCGGCCGTTGAGCAGGGGAAGACTGCCAGTATTACGATCGTCAAAACGCCGAGTAGTCAGGATTATCGGGCGCTCGTCGTCGAGTCGATCGTGCGGAACGTCGCTCAGAATTTCACGGCGGCCAACATCGCGGCTCAGGTTGCGGTTAGCGCGGTGCAGTCGAACGGTGGGACGGCCAACCCGACCGCGATCGCGGATCAGGCTCGTCAACAAGCCTCGCAGCAGCTTTCGCAGCAGCCGTTACTCGGGGTGACGGCGGAAACGGCGACGCAACACGTCAATGACAGCAGCTACAACCAGGTCGTTCCGGGCTATGCCCTAATGTTCGCCCTCTTCGCGGTCGCCGGTGGCGTCGGATCGATTCTGGAAGAAAAGGAAGCCGGAGTCTGGAAGCGGCTCCTGATCGCGCCGATCTCGCGCTGGTCCCTGCTGGGCGGCAAGCTGCTGGCGCAATTCGTGATCGCGTTGGGTCAGATCAGCCTGCTCTTCTTCGTTGGTTGGATCGCCTTCGGTATCAACCTGGGTTCGATTCCCGGCATCGTCCTTCTGATTATTGCGACCGCGCTAGCCACCACGGCCTTCAGTATGTTATTGGTGTCGTTCGTCAAGACTCGAGCGCAGCTTCAGCCGGTCACGACCATCTCGGTGCTCACCTTCTCGGCCCTCGGCGGGTCGTGGTGGCCGCTCTTTCTCATGCCGGATTGGCTCCAGCAGGTTGGGAAGGTCACGCTCAGCGCCTGGGCGATGATCGGGTTCAACAACCTGATGATCTTCGATCAGGGATTCACCAGTGCCGTACCGTCGATCCTTGTGCTAATCGGCTACAGCGCGGCCTGCTTCCTGCTGGCGATCCGTTTCTTCCGCTTCCAGGAGGCGGCGTAACGGGTAAGAAGTGCGCGATCGGTAAAGATCATTTCGGCGGAGACTGCTGGATACCCGCTGCTGGCAGCGACTGGATCTTCAGCAACACGATGAATGGGGTAAAGAGCGAGCGACTGGGCCTGGGTGATGTGCTCAATTGCTGCCGCGTGGAAAGCTGACCTGCCATATTTTTGGCGCCGTGCCGGAGTTCGAGCGGGAGTTTATCCGAGATCGGACGCAATCTGGCTTTGCCGTGGCTCGTGCCCGTGGTCGGCTGCCCTGCCGACCGAAGAAGATCGCCATGGCGCAGTCCCTTCACTATGACGGGAAGCACTCCATCAACGACATTTGCCAGACGCTAGGGATCTCTCGGGAGACGTTCTACCGAGCCGTCTCGGCATTTCCATCGCATCGATAGTTGACGAGGTGACCCGTCGGAACCAGACGTCGATGCTATACTTATCGCACACTGACATAATGTATCTGCCTCTCACATTGGAACCAACCACGAAATGAGTTGACCAGTGGCCGATTCCTTCTCATTGCGTCCCAACCGCAGCCCCCGCTTACCGCTAATAATTGTTGGCCGCGAGCGTGACCAAGCGATACTAAGCGAGGTACTCAACGACATGCTGTCTGGTCGCGGCTCGATGGTGCTCGTAAGTGGCGAAGCGGGCATTGGCAAGACGACGTTGGTCGATTGGCTGGCACGCGAAGCCGATACACAGGGCTGTCTCGTGTTGCGTGGTGGCTGCTACGATCTTTGTACGACGCCACCGTACGGTCCCTGGCTGGAGATCTTGCGTGCCTATCCGCACGATAATGACTCGTTGCCGCCTTTGCCGCGCTGTGTCGATGATCTCGAGGTCACGGTACTTCGGCAGCCAGCGCCAGTTGTTTTCCACTGCCCGTGACTTCTTTCATGCGGTCTGTTCCCATCAGCCGCTCGTCATGGTGCTGGAGGATCTTCACTGGGCAGAACAGGCCAGTCTCGACTTCCTGCGCGTTCTTGCCCGCCAAATCACCAACCAGCGTACGCTGCTGGTCGTCACCTATCGGTCCGACGAATTGCAGCATCCCCGTCCCTTCTTTACTTTCCTCCCCGCGTTGATTCGTGAGGCCCAGGTCACACGGTTGGAGGTCCGCCCGCTTAGCGACGCCGAACAGCAATCGCTCATCGAGAGCCGCTACACGCTCGCCGCACCGGACCAGTCCCGACTCGCGCACTATCTCTCAATGCATTCCGAAGGGAACCCTCTGTACGTTAGTGAACTCTTGCGGACATTGGAGGATGCGGCGGTCCTCGTGGCGGATGACTCTACCTGGAGGGTCGGAGATCTGGAGCACGTGCGGATCCCGCCGCTGCTGCGACAGGTCATCGAGGGACGCCTGGCCCATCTTGGTGAGATGCCGCGATCCCTATTACAGGTGGCCGCGATCATTGGTCAGGACGTTCCGGTGTCGCTTTGGCAGCAGGTAAGCGAGGCAAGCGACGAAGATCTCATTCAAGCCATTGAGGAGGGACAGGCTGCACAGCTCATCGAGGAGGTCGGAGCAGGGACAAGCTATCGCTTCCGGCACGGACTCTTCCGCGAGGCGCTCTACGCGGAGGTGGTTGCGCTGAGGCGTAACCAGTGGCATTTGAAGGTGGCCGAGATCCTATCCACCATGTCCGCACCCGACCTGGACATGGTGGCTCAGCACTCCTGCGAGCCGGAGATATCGGGCTGTCGACTGGCTCCTCGTGCTGGTGAACGGGCCGCTGTTCTTTATGCCTCACGAAACGCTATCGATAGATTCGAAGCGGTGCTGCCATTGCTTGAGTCCGAGAGAGACGATCGGCGCCGTGGTTGGGTACTCTTTCTGCTCGGAGAGCAGTTCGGTGTCAAAGATGCCAAGCGTGCTGTGGATTGTTTCGACGAGGCCGAGCGGCTGGGTTTGAACATTGGCGATAGCCTCCTAGTGGCACATGCTCGTTTGTACCGAGGGCTTCGGCGTGGAATTCAGCAATCGCATCTTCGAGAGGGATTGGCGGACATCACTTCGGGCGTTGATCTGCTCGATCAGCTTGAGAGAGAAAACCTCAAACAACCCCCGGTCCATGCGCGGGTTTGGCGACATCCAGATGAATACCACGCCTTCCGTTCTGCATGCCTCGCGATGGTGGGTGCTCTTTCAGCGGCGCTGGAAGATGTGCCGGAATACACGTTGGACGTGTCTGGTGGACAGATTGAACTGAGCCTTGATTCCCGTTCGCACCTGGCTATGGCGTCAGCCTATAACACGCTGGGGCGCGTATGGGCAATGAAAGGGCGTCCGGCCGAGTCTGGTCGCGCGTTTGCGAGGTCAGCTGACCTGGTAACGCAGAAAAAAGATGAAACATGGGTTGCATCCACATGCATGAACTGGCTCGTCTATCTCGTGCTCCCCTACTTTGCCGATGATCGGGACCTCCGATACGAGGTGCTTAGACGGCACGACGGCGGCTGGGAACGAACCATTGAACAGCTAGGCGTGGGACCAATGCCAGACGGTGTCAGTCATCTCTTGACTTCCTACCTCGATGGAGCCTGGTCGGAGATGGACTGGATGACTGGCTGGTGGAGCGAGCGAATGGTCGGGTCCCCCGAGCCGTGGGCAATCGTGAAGGAGGTGGTCTTCGCTCGCCGGGCACATGCGCGCGGCGACCTCGATGGTGCCCGCCGAGATATCCGTCGGATCTTGCCCGACGGACCGGAAACTGAGCCGGGGGATAGCATCTTTCGTGGGGCCGAAGAACTCCAGCGATTGGCGGTCGAACTGGAACTTGAAGCGGGGAATCTGCCCGAGACTCATGATTGGCTAAAAGCGCATGATCGCTGGCTGGAGTGGAGTGGAGCATTCACCGGGCGCGCCGAAGGACAATTGCTTTGGGCACAATATCATTCCGCTAATGGTGACCGCAGATCTGCCCGGCAGCTCGCTGAAGCGGCTCTAAAGCTGGCTTCCGAGCCGCGCCAGCCGCTGGCCCTTATTGTTATCCATCGCTTCCTCGGTCAGCTCGAGGCTATGGACGAGCGCGTCGATCTCTCCGAGCACCACCTCATGCAATCGCTTACCCTGGCCGACGCGTGCGACGCGCCGTTCGAACGGGCGCTCACGCTGCTTGAACTGGCCGACTTGCGGGTAACCCAGGATCGACCCGATGAGGCGACATTCTTGCTCGGTGAAGTGCAGACCATCTGTGAGCCGCTCGAGGCTAGGCCCACTTTAGATAGAGTCGATGCGCTTAAGGAGCAGTTGAATCGATTGACTGAGAGAGTACCTCGTTATCCCGCCGGATTGAGCAAACGGGAGGTTGACGTACTTAGGCTGGTGACTGACGGACTAACCGATGCCCAAATCGCCGAGCGCCTCTCCATTAGCCGCCGGACTGTGAGCTCCCATCTCCGCTCGGTCTATAACAAGATCGGCATAGGCTCCCGCGCCGCTGCTGCTCGTTTCGCGACCGAACATCACCTGATCTGACGTCGTTTATCAGTCATTGCCGACGGCAGCGTCCCGCACCCATCAAATCTCCCGCTGCGCAAATACGCAATTTGCGCAACTCGACTTCTTCTTTTCTCGGCAAGAATACTTACCCTCCTGATTTCGATTCCGCGTTTGAAAAACGGTATCTCTCTCGATGTTGGCGTACCCACCGCCTCATATGCTGGAACCGTGGTTTGGGTCCAACCACCTAACGGTCAGGATGCGATGGAACGACAGAACAGGAGGGACGTGTGCCATGAAACCCATGACACGGTTCACAACGAACATTCACGCCGCCACGCTGATCGCGAGCCTGGCCGGTCTGCTGGTCGGCATCGGATTGACGCTCAGCATTGTGCTCGGAACCCACCGTCTCGAGCGTGTTCGAGTTGTTCCGGTGCCGGCGGACGCTGCGAGCGGATACCAGCAGTCCACATTGGGTCCGGCGGCCGATCAGTCGCAAGTCGACGCGGCCAACATGATCCGGCACGATCCGCCCACGCAATCCACCTCAAGTGCCGAGGCTGACCAGTTGCGTGTAGACGAAGAGAACATGATCCGGCACGATCCACCGCTGCCCGACTCGAACCCGTAGTGTGGTGAGGGGAATGTGGGGAGTTGAGCCTGGACTCGGCCGTCAATATCGGCTCACGTGTCGAAGATTGCTGCACATTGAGGTTGCAGATAAAGCGTACCCATCAAGCCGACATCCCCCATGTTCCCTTACATCGCTGTCTCCATCCGGCAAAAGCAGGATGATTCGACGGGAACATCGGCACGGGCAGCGGCGATGTCGAGCCGCTGCTTGATGATCCCGCAGAAGTCGTGTTTCCCTTGCCGCATCAGGCATTCGTGATAACCGTGCAAACTCCAGACGTTTTCCGGATGCTGATAGGCGCGAGCCAAACTGCCGTCCAGCCCGAGATCGGCGCGATAGACGGCTTCCGCCTCTTCAACGCGTCCTTGCTCGAGTAACAGCGCGCCGTATGCATGGCGGGTTGGCTGCATCCAGCCCCAGGGCTCGTCGTAGGGGAGCCCGTCGTGTAGTTCGATCGACCGGCGTAGATGCGCGAAGGCGTCGTCGTAATTCCCTCGACGATATTCCAACTCACCGGCTAGCATCTCACGTGCGACACCTAACAAGTCCAACGCTTTGTTGTTGTGGAGATACCGGGTATCCGGTACCTGTTGGACGGCTAGCTCGAACAACCGTTGCTGTTCCTCCGCCTCGGCGGTGCGTCCGGTCGCGGCATAGGCGACGCCCTTGCCGTATTGGATCATCGCGGTCGTGACACACAGGAGCTCAGGGTCGTCTGGCAGCGGCATGTCGATAAGCTCCTGCCACTTCCCGAAGCGGATAAAGACGTGCACTTTCATGGGTACGAAGCTTTCGAGACCGTCCGCTATCGGATATGGTGTGGTGAGCTCGAGCAATTCCCGTGGAATGCTGGACTCAATCTCCTCAGCCGCTTGTATGGCGGTCTCCGACTGACCCAGGAACATCGCCCCGTACAACTTGAAATGCAGATTGTGCATGCGATATGAGGCATAGGCGTTCATTGCACCTACGCGCTCGACAAACTTGTGATCGGCTTCGACAGCCGCGCCGTTCGACGCGACCACGTCGTGATAGTGGCCGCACAGTACGTCGATGTGGGTCGCCATGTGTTTGAGGTGTCCGGCATCCGGCACCAGATCGCGCAGCCAGTCCGCGGCGCGCAGCGCGCGTTCGGGGAATGGAGACATCTCCATCAGATGGATATACATATGCAGAATCCCGGGGTGCGTCTGGCTTGCGCGGTTCTCAAATGCGTGCTCGAGCACCTCCATCGCCTCCGCGGTGTCCGCTTCTTCAGCGGGCTCAGCCTTGTCAAGGTCCCAAAGCTGCCACGGCGTCCGGTTCATCAACGCATCGGCAAAGAGCGTCGCCACGTCGAGATCGTCGCCAAAATCACGATAGACCAGCCTCATCGCGTTGGCGTAGTCATCGTTCCAGACGGAACAATCCTCGATCGGCGTCGGCGACGGGTAGCGAGCCTGAATCGCTTTGATCAGGGCCTGCTCGGGTGGCGAGGCGTTGTCGATCAGCGCGAGGGCCTGCTGCGCGGCTCCATGCGCCACGGAGCACACAACTGCGAGCCCCGAGTCGCCGAACATGTCCCAGCGCACGTTGTAGTTCGGCCCGGTTGCGAAGGCAACTCCCCAGTGCGCCATGGGGCAATTCGGATCGGCCTCGATTGCCCGTTGGAAGCATTTGACGGCTTCTTCATGGTTGAAGCCGTAGGTCCAGTTGAGGCCGCGATCGAACCAGAGCTGCGCGTCCGTCGATGACGTTGAAACGGGACGCTGATACCGGCCGAGATCAAAGTAATCTGACAATGGGTCCCTCCTTGGCGGACCAACAAGCTCACGGCCCGCTGGACCAAACTCGTGTACTTAATACGTGTTGTTGTGAGAATTGCGGACTCAATGATACCTGTGGAAGTATGAATACGCAACGGATCAAATTCGGTTAAGATATTGCGCAAGCCGCAACGATGAACGCCAACGTGATTCGTTTACGCGTACCACGCCTACGTAGAGACTCCGTAACGTGCGATCGGGCGAAAACACTGCTGTCGAAATACGTGCCGGAATCGCCGGCTGGGGCGGTCTCCCGTGACCGCCCTGAACTGTCTACCACATTACCCCTGTGTCTCCGTCCGGCAGAAGCAGGACGACTCGACGGGAACGTCGGCACGAGCGGCGGCGATGTCTAACCGCTGCTTGATGATCCCGCAGAAGTCGTGTTTCCCCAGGCGCATCAGGCATTCGTGATAACCATGCAGGCTCCAGACATTTTCCGGATGCTGATACGCGCGAGCCAGGCTCCCATCCAGCCCGAGATCGGCGCGATAGATGGCTTCGGCCTCTTCAACTCGTCCCTGCTCGAGTAACAGCGCGCCGCAGGCATGACGGGCGGGCTGCATCCAGCCCCAGGGCTCGTCGTATGTCAGACCGTCATCCAGCTCGATCGAGCGTCGCAGATGCGCGAACGCATCGTCGTAGTTTCCCTTGCGATATTCCAATTCGCCGGCCAGCATCTCTGCCGCGATCGCCAGAATGTCGAGGCACGGGTTGTTGAAGAGGTAGCGGGTGTCGGGAACGCGGCTGACGGCTGCATCGAACAGCGTCTGCTCTTTTTCGGCTTCAGCGACACGGCCCGTGGCGGAGAATGCGACCCCCTTGGCGTAGTGAATCATGGCCGTCGTGACGCAATAGAGCTCCTGGTTTTCCGGCAGCGGCGTGTCGATAATCTCCTGCCATTTGCCGAAGCGGATGAGCACGTGCATCTTGACCGACATGAAACCCTCAAGCCAGTCCGCCATCGGCGGGACCTGCCGCTCCAGCAACGCCTTGGGAATGGTGGCGATCACCTCATCGGCCGTTCTGATCGCGATCTCCGACTGACCGAGGAACATCGCGCCGTAGAGCTTGAAGTGAAAATTGTGAACGCGGTAGAGGGTATAGAAATTCATTGCTCCCTCGCGCTCCAGGTATTTGTTGTCGGCTTCAATTGCTCTCGTGTTGTCTGCCACAACGTCGTGATATTGGCCGCAGAGGACGTCGATATGCGTCGGCATGTGCTCCAGATGTCCGGCATCCGGAACCAGGCCACGAAGCCAGTCGGCTGCTTGCATCGCTCGCTCGGGGAAGGGTGACATCTCCATAAGATGGATGTACATGTGGAGAATCCCCGGGTGCTTGCGGCTTGCGCGGTTCTCGAACGCGTGCTCCAGCACCTGCATGGCTTCGGTCGTGCCGGCGCCCTCAGCCGGTTCGCCGGAGCCGAGATCCCACAACTGCCAGGGTGTGCGATTCATGAGCGCCTCGGCAAAGAGCGCGGCCACGTCCAGGTCGTCGCCGTGGTCACGATAAACGTCGCGCATGGCGCACGCGTAGGCGTCGTTCCAGGTGGAGCAATCCTCTGCCGGGACCGGCGCGGGATAACGAGACTGGAGGGCGGTGATCAACGCTCGTTCCGCGGGACTCGCTTTGTCGAGTAAGGCCACGGCCTGTTGGGTCGCGTCATGCACTTTTGCGATCGTCCGTGCGAGATCCGCCTCGGTGAACGCCTCCCAAGGCTTGTTGTAGTTCGGTCCGGAGGCGTAGGCGATGCCCCAATGGGCCATTGGGCAGTCAGGATCCGTCTCCAGTGCCCGCCTGAAACAACGAACTGCTTCACCATGGTTGAAGCCGTAGGTCCAGTTGAGACCGCGATCAAACCAGCGCTGTGCGGCTGGGGATGAGGTCGAAATGGCGCGGCGGTGGTCGCCGAGGTCGTAATAGTTGGACAACGGTACGCTCCTTGACTGGCCCTCAGTCGTTGAGGTTCGGCAATTCGTTGTTTGGGTTATCAGCGCGATTGTCATCATACCTTGTGGCAGGTGGGGAAGGAAGTCGCTCAGCGATAGGCTCAGGGCTGATCGTCAGTTCTGTCATTCTGAGTAGGCTGCCACCGGGGATGGGTCATCCCGGGGCCACAGCCGAGGGATCTCTCCATTTTGTCGAATCGAAACGAGGAGATTCTTCGCTGTCGTTCAGAATGACACATTCACATTGGTCATCTACTGCGGACTGCAGGGACGAAGAATCTCTCGGCATTGTGGGAGAACGGGTTGCGTAAACGAGGAGATGCCGGGCGCAGCGAAGCATGACGGTCCTGGACGCCTTCGGCGGTGTACGCACACGCGCGGTGACAGGGTCGTATCAACGAACGATGCGCTGGGCGCCAGAGTAGATGTTGAAACTGTCAGGTCGGACAAAGCCGAGGAGGGTGACGTTGAAGCTGTCGGCAACCTGGACCGCCAGGCTGGAAGGCGCTCCGACCGCGGCGACGACCGGCACCCGCGCCACGAGCGCCTTCTGCAACAGCTCGAAGCTGGCTCGCCCACTCAGGAGAACGATCCGGCCGGCCAGGGATTCCTGGTTTTGCAGCAGTTGATGCCCGACGAGCTTGTCCAGCGCGTTGTGACGCCCTACATCCTCGCGTAGATCGAGCAGCCTTCCCTCAAGATCGAACAGCCCGGACGCATGCAGACCACCGGTCGATCGAAAGACAGCCTGCTCGCGTCGCAGTATCTCCGGCAGCGAGCAAATCACGTCAGCATGGACCTGCGGCCCGGGCGGCAATACCTGATAGCCCTGAAGATCAAGCGCGTCGAGCGCGGCTTTACCGCAAACCCCACAGCTCGAGGTCGTGTAAAAGTGACGATCGAGACGTTCGAGGTCGATCGCGAGACCGGTCCGCAACGTGACGGTCACCACGTTGAGCCGCTGATCTTCCGCTTCATCGAGACAGTAGGAGACGTCGAGCACATCCTCACGAGAGTGGATGATCCCCTCACCGTGCAGAAAGCCCATCGCCAGCTCGAAGTCGTCGCCCGGTGTGCGCATCGTGATCGAAATACTCTTGCGATGAGATTGTCCGTCCGCTTCCCACAGGAGACGGATCTCCATCGGTTCCTCCGCGGCGAGGAGGTCGTCTCCTTCGGTCCACACGCCGGAATGGAACCGTGTGACCGCATGTGTTATCTGGGCCGGTGGCTCAATCACTGACACCCGGCTGCTCCGCTCCGGGGCGATCTGCGCGGTTTTGCACGAACTGGAAGCCGAACCGTCCCTTGATGCAGAGATGGCCGGACGTGACGTTGTGATCGAGTGGCGAAGTTACCTTCACGATACTGTTGTCCTGCACGTGCAGCTGCAAGGTGCAGCCAATGCCGCAATAGGGACAGATCGTGTCGGTGACGGTCTGCTGCTCCTCATTCCAGGTCTCGTTCTGTCGTAAATCGTATTCGCTCTTGAACATCAGCGCTCCGGTCGGGCAGACGCCGATGCAGTTTCCGCAATAGACGCAGGCCGAGTCTGGCAGCGGCAGCGCGAGTTCGGTGGAGATACGGGCGTCGAAGCCGCGCCCGGCAACTGAGATAGCGAACGTATTCTGGGCGTCGACTCCGCATGCCTCGACGCACTTGTAGCAGAGGATGCAGCGGGAGTAGTCGCGAACGTAAAGGTCGTTGTCGATTTTGACCGGTTGGGCGACGGTTGCCGCCTGTCGATCGTCAGTCGGGTGATGATGTCCGGTTGCCGCACGATCGATCTCGCCGGCTTCGGCCGGCACGGCAGGGTCTCCGAAGCGGTCCGGCTCCGCGTCGTAGCGCTCGAGGTAACCATGAACTTCGGCTGACGCGCAGCTGAGGTCGACCGACGACGCCAGTAACTCCATAACCAGCCGGCGGCTGTGTCGCACGCGCTGGCTGTCGGTATGGATCACCATCCCTGGCTCCGCTTTGCGAGCGCAGGCCGGCACCAACACGCGGGATCCCTCCAGCTCAACGACGCAGACGCGGCAGGCATTCACCGGCGTCAAGGTCTCGAGATAGCAGAGGGTGGGCGTATCGATTTCGATGGTCTTGCAGGCTTCGAGAATAGTCGACCCCTCCGGGACACTAACCTGTTGTCCGTCGATCGTCAGGGTAACTGTCCGCGTGGCTCGTTCCTGTGCTATCGCCGTCATGAGTGTTTCCCGTTCTCGAAGAGCTGGAGTTTCTGGATGCCGGACAGCACCGCGCCAGCCGCTGTTTGGCCCAGGCCGCAGATTGACGCATCGCGCATCACCTGACCGACATCGTTCAGTAGCGCGACCTCGTCCGCCACCGACCCGATCGTCCGACCGCTTACTAACCGGCGCAGGGCTTCCTCCTGGCGCACCGTTCCGACGCGACAGGGCACGCATTGCCCGCACGATTCGTCGCGGAAGAAGGCCGCGATGCGCAGCAGCGTGTCGCCCAGGTCGACGGTGTCGTCGAAGACCATGATCACGCCAGAGCCGAGCGACGCGCCGATGGCTCGCGTCCCTTCGAAGGTGAGCTGCACGTCAAGTTCATCCTCGGTGACGAAGCTTCCAGCAGCCCCACCGAGGAGTACGGCACGGATGGGACGACCTTCCGGTACGCCCCCGGCCAGATCGATCAACTCGCGTAACGTCGCGCCGAACGCAACCTCGTAGACACCCGGACGGGCGACCTTGCCTGAGAGACAGAAGAGCTTGGTGCCGGTCGAACCTTCGGTGCCGACAGCGGCGTATGCCGGACCGCCGAAACGGACGA
The DNA here is from genome assembly GCA_963785465.1 of uncultured Chloroflexia bacterium. Classification (GTDB taxonomy): domain Bacteria; phylum Chloroflexota; class Chloroflexia; order Thermomicrobiales; family Thermomicrobiaceae; genus CALAGB01. Next base: position 21,362 of record CAWAVM010000020.1, read on the forward strand.
TGTCCAACACATTGACGAAGGTCTCGACGTTGTTGACCAGGGTTGGCTTGTCAAAGAGCCCTGCCTGGGTCGGAAACGGTGGCTTGTTGCGTGGTTCGCCACGCATACCCTCGATCGAGTTGAAGAGAGCCGTCTCCTCGCCGCAGATGTAGGCTCCGGCTCCGCGTCGAATCTCGATGTCGAATCGAATGCCTTCCCCCATGATGTTGTCGCCGAGAAGTCCGCGCCGTTTGGCGCTGTCGATGGCGCTCTGGAGCCGCGCCGTCGCGAGCGGATACTCGTTGCGAATATAGACGTACCCTTGCTCGCAGCCGGTTGCATAGCCCGCGATTGTCATCGCTTCGACCAGCGCGAAGGGATCTTCTTCCATTAATACGCGATCTTTGAAGGTGCCCGGCTCCGACTCGTCGGCGTTGCAGATCAAGTAGTGTGGACGCACGGGCGCGTGCGCCACGTCGTTCCACTTGCGTCCGGTCGGGAAGGCGGCGCCTCCGCGGCCCATCAGGCGCGAGTCGAGCACCTCGCGGATGACGCCGTCGGGGCCCATCTGTAGAGCCTGCCGCAGGGATTCGTAGCCGCCGCTGGCACGGTAGGCATCCAGGCTGTCGGGATCGACGCGTCCAACCCGGCGCAAGAGTCGCAGTTCTGATGCATTTGGCCCGATCGACTGCGGCACGGATTCCGTGCCGCCGCTCACTGCGGTGATCTGATCGACGCCGTAGTCCAGGGCTTTGAGCAGATCCGACGACTCGATCGGCGCAATCGCGACTTCGGCGGCGGTCCCGCCTGCCTGCTGCATGAGCACGGCCGGCGCGCGTTCGCAGAGTCCCAGACACGGACTGCGATGCCAGGTTACCTGACTGCCCATCGCTGGGGTGCCTTCCGGGCCGAGCTCACGTTCAAGCGCCGCGCAGAGTCCCAAACCGCCCCGAATGCGGCAGGCGATATCGTCACAGACGTGGGCGACGACGGGCGGCTGGGCGTCGAGTGCCAGTAGCGCATAGAAGCTGGCGACGCCCCAGGCATCGGCCGGCGGCACCCCGAGTCGCTGGCAGACATAGTTCAGTCCGCCCGGACTGACGTAGCCGACACGTGACTGGATTGCCTGCAACGCTGGCAGAAGCATCTGCCGCTTATTGCGAAGCTGATGTCCGCCATGGCCAACGTGACCTTCAAAGCGTGATCGCTCGGCGGCCCCCTCCCAGACGGTTTCCGGTGCGCCAACCAGCGCGTCGACTGCCGCGCGTTCTTCAGTACTGGCTATAGCGTTGGGAATCAGATGTTGATCCACTCAAATCTCCCGGGCGTTGGCACCGGCCGGCACCGCCGCGCGATGTCCGTTGATGCGTTCGATTCGGATCGCGGCCGCCTTGAACTCGGCCGTGCCCGACTGGGGATCAGTTGCATCGATTGTCAGAATGTTGGTCTCGACGTCATCCTGGAAGTGGAAGGTCATGAAGGCCAGTCCCGGGCGCAGCGTCGGGTCGAAATGAACTGGCACCTCGATGCCTCCCCGCCGGGAGACGGCTCGAACTGACTCACCTTCCTCTATACCAAAACGTCGCCCGTCTTCCGGATGGATGTCGAGCGTCTCGCCGCGCCGTAATGGCGATGCGTAGCCGCCGGTCTGAACGCCCGTGTTGAAGGAGTCGAGCCGACGGCCAGTCGTCAGTCGGATCGGGAACTCATCCGAGAGGACATCGACTGGTGGATCGTGCTGGGTGACGTGGAACGGTGCAAGCGGACCTTCGACCGGATCGTTCCAGAGCCGGCCATGCAGGAATGGACTGCCGGGATGGTCCTCGGTCGGGCAGGGCCAATGTAGACCACCGAGTTCTTCGAGGCGTGAATAGCTCATGCCGCCGTGCCAGGATGAAAGGCTGCGCAGTTCGTCCCAGATCTCTTCGGCGCTCGGATGGCCCCAGTCGAAGCCGAGACGACGCGCGATCTCACAGATGATCTCGATGTCGTCTTTCGCGCCTTCCGGCGGCTCTAGCGCCTTGCGTACCCGCTGTACACGGCGTTCCGAGCTGGTGACAGTTCCCTCGGTCTCACACCAGGAGGCGGCTGCTGGCAGAACGACGTCTGCTAGTTCCGCCGTCTTGGTCAGGAAGATGTCCTGAACGACGACGTGGTCGAGTCCAGAGAGGAGGCGCATCGTGCGTTCCGTATCCGCCTCGGATTGAGCCGGATTCTCGCCGATGACGTAGAGCGAAGTCACCTCGCCATGCTCCATGGCGTCGAACATCTGCGACAGATGCTTGCCCGGCGATGCGGGAAGCGTGGAGCCGTAGACGCGCTCGAAACGGGCGCGTTGCGCTGGATCGGCGACGTCCGCACCGGCAGGCAGCTTATTCGGCAGTGCGCCCATATCGCCACCACCCTGGACGTTGTTCTGCCCGCGCAGTGGCACGAGGCCCGAGCCGAAACGTCCGACGTGACCGGTCAACAGGGCGAGGTTGATGAGCGAGAGGACGTTGTCGACCGCGTTGTGGTGCTCGGTGATGCCGAGAGTCCAGCAAAGCTGAGCGCGACCGGCGCGTGCGTAACTGTGTGCCAGTGTGCGAATGGCGTCGGCAGGAATGCCGGTCACCTCTTGGGCGTAGTCGAGCGTATAGGGTCTCGACCGCCTCGCGATAGGCCTCGAAACCGCTGGTTGAGCGAGCGATGAAGGCCTCATTGCACAGACCGGCGGCGATGATCTCGCGGCCGACGGCATTGGCCAGCGCGACATCGGATCCGACGTCGAGCCCGAGCCACAGGTCGGCCCACTGTGCCGACGTGGTTCGTCGCGGATCGACGACGAAGAGCCGTGCTCCCTTCCGCAAGCCCTTGAGGACATGGTGGAAGTAGATCGGGTGTGTCTCCCGCGCGTTTGAGCCCCACAGGATGATGAGGTCGGTCTCCTCCGCTTCGCGGTAGGAGCTCGTGCCGCCCCCTGCTCCGAGTACTGCCGTCAGACCGACGACACTTGGAGCGTGTCAGGTGCGGTTACAGGAATCGACGTTATTGGTTCCAATAACCTGTCGCACGAATTTCTGGGCCATGTAGTTGACTTCGTTGGTCGCTTTCGAGCAGGAGAAGAGGCCAATGGTGTCTGGGCCCTTCCTCTTTATAGCCGCGCGAAAGCCCTCCGCGGCACGATCCAGTGCTTCGTCCCAGGTAGCCGGTCGCAGCCTGCCGTCTTCACGTACCAACGGCTGCGTGAGACGCGTGTAATTCTTCGGCATCAGCGATCCTCCCCGCCGCGCGTCCCTCGGTTTGCAGAACATGTCGGTTTTGTGTGAAGGGATACCTACAATGCAACCGGCGCGCGGCCATGCTGATTGATAGGATAACGCCACCGGATTCCGAGCGCAACGCGATTTGGCGCGGGAGTCAGGGCTTATGCGTTCTCGATGAACGGACGGGCAGACCGTCCGTCTGGTGACGCTAAGCCAGTGACGCCGGAGTTCCCATCCGGTGTCATCTTGAGTAGGCGACCAACGTGAACTTGTCATTCTGAGCGACAGCGAAGAATCTCCTCGTTTGATTCGACGAAGCACGGAGAGATCCCTCGGCTGTGGCCTCGGGATGACACATCTCCTGTGGAAGCCTACTGAATAACGCGATGGCATTCTCCCTTCGGTGCGACGATGCTCGGGCGAAGGAGTGCTGCGCGACGCTCAGCGTGACGGTCCCGTGCGGCTGGCGTGATCGTCAGTCGGTAAATGCCCTCTCGACTGAAAATCAGGACGCTCAACGAAGGCGGCCAGAGGCGGCCGCCCCTACATT
>CAWAVM010000021.1:0-137469 GCA_963785465.1 uncultured Chloroflexia bacterium
GCCGAGTTACCAGCGACATAGCGGGCATAATCCTCACCGGCCAGTTCGGCTACTCGCTGAAGCGCGGGCTGCAGACGAGGAGGACGCCAGCGTGAGTTGTGTCCGTCGCTGGCAATGACGTGTGCCATCCGATTCGAGACGATGAATTCGGCCGCCGGTCGCGCCCCCCGCTCGGCTCGTCCGGCCAGCGAATCGGCGTTTATCTGGATCGGGACTCCAGCCGCAATAACGTCGAGCAGAATGGTCGGATCGCGCTGTACATCGTCGTAGCGTTCGGCGTGGGCCAGAATCGGCCAGATGCCCGCCTCGTGGAGTTCCTCGACCGTGCGCATGAACGAAGATGGCCAACTGCCGGAAAGATAAAGCTCCAGCAGCAGATAACGCGTGCCATTGAGGGTCAGGAACTCTCCCGCTTCGAACCGTTTGAACAGGTTCGGATCGTAGCGGACCTCGATGCCGGTCACGATCTCGACACCGATGCCATTCTCCTGGGCAAGCTGATTCAAATGATCGACTTTCGAAGCCACGCGATTGGCCGGACAGCGGTGCGCGTGCGGTGTCGCGGCAATGGTCCGAACGCCGTCCTCTTCCGCGACGCGCATCATGCGGATCGACTCAGCGTCGTCGTGGGCACCGTCGTCGACCCCAGGAATGAGATGGCAGTGTAGGTCGACCAATGGCGGGAGATCGATCGACGCCTGTCCGTTTTCGTCGTGACCAAAGAGCATGTGTGTTCCAAACCTCGACAACACCTGAAGCGTGCGTAAGAACGTCCGAGCCGGCAAACGCCGCCCGTCGCGAAGCATCCGACTGGATGACCGTGCGTCTCTGATTGTACCGCGAGGACTAATGTGGCGCGCTTACTCTTGCCACGTCTCCATCTCCGACCGATGATAGGCGGGTATAGAGCGAATTGTGACGCACGAAGTACAGTGGCCTTAGTCTGCCGTGGAGACGAATCTCTGCCGGAGAATGTAGTGGCCGCACCTGTGGCGGCCACCGGTCCGCAAGGCCCGTAATCGGCGTCAACAGCAACGAGTTCGCACGACAACCGCGAAACCTCGAAGTGAATGTAAAGGGGAACTCATGGCCTACATTCTGGAGCACGTTGGACTGGGCACGAGCCAGGAGACGTACGAGCCAACAGTGAAGTTCTACGAGACGGTATTCGGCTGGCATCGGATTCGAGAACTGCCGGGCGAACTGACCTTCCTCGGCGACGGGCAGGGCGGACGCTTCGAGATCTTTCCCAGCAGTTCGACAGTTCGGTCGAACCCGACCCACATGGCCTTCAGCGTTCCGATCGAGGAGTTCGACGCCATCCTCAAAAAGATCGAAGAGGCCGGGGCGACGCTCGACGAGCCGTATGTGAATGAGTTCGACGATCGCATCGGCTACTTCACCGATCCGGCCGGGAATCGTGCGCAGGTTGTGGCTCGGAGCAAGCCGCTGGAGAAGTAGCGCCCGGGGGGTCGTGTACGGATTGGGCGCGATAAATCACGCCCCTACATGATGCAATGGACCGGGGCGACATTCATGGCGCCCGGAGTCTCTGACTAGCGCGATCCCAACCCATCCAACGCCCTCCCTTGCCAACAGGCCCACTCCAGCAGACACTAGAGTCACTGCCGACGAAGCGCTCAGCGCTGCCGTGTCTGGATTTGCGACACAACTTCAGGCAGCGCGGGGTGTGGATCAAGCTGACTGTGCAATACGAGTTGAATGCGAGGGGAGCGGGAATGATGCGAGGTGCCGAGGTCATCGTCGAGATGCTGAAGGCCTATCACGTCGAGGTGGTCTTTGGTGTGCCGGGCGACACGACCATGCCGCTCTACGACGCCTTTCACAACGCCCGTGACCAGATCACGCACGTGCTGGCGCGCGATGAGCGTTCCGCTTCCTTCATGGCCGATGCCTACGCTCGTTTGTCGAACAAGCCGGGATTGTGTGAAGGGCCAAGCGGCGGCGGCGCGACCTATATCGTGCCGGGCGTGGCCGAAGCCAACGGTTCGTCGATTCCGGTGATCGTCTTCACCTCCGACAATCCGCTCCGCTGGGAGGACACCGGTGCTCTGACCGAAATCGACCAGGAGGCGCTGCTGCGTCCGGCTACGAAGTGGAACACGAGGGTCAAGCGTGCCGAGCTACTGCCCGATATCATCCGGCGCGCTTTCAGGGTAGCGACCAGCGGACGGCCCGGTGCGGTCCACATCTCGCTGCCGGAGGACATTCTCGAGGATGAGGTCAGCGGCGCCAACATCTATGGTGAGGAGCGCTGCAGCGTCTACCCTTCATACCGGGCGCGTCCCGATGCTGATACCGTGGCGGCGATCTATCAGGCGCTGAAGCAGGCGAAACGTCCGGCGATCGTGGCTGGGGGTGGTGTCGTCATCTCGCAGGGCGGCGACGAGTTGACACGGCTCGCCGATCTGCTGCAGGTTCCGGTCGGTACGACAATCAATGGGAAGGGGAGCATGCCTGAGTACCACCCGATGAGTCTCGGTGGCATCGGTGGGAACGGCGGGCGGCCCTACGCCAACGAGTACCTGCGTCAAGCGGACGCCATCCTTTTCATTGGCACCAAGGTGAACTATCTGGTGACGCTTGGCGACACCGTTCCCAATCGCACGCGTCCGGTGACGGTTTGCCATATCGATGCCGACCCGATGAACCTGGGCAATAACATCAGGACGGACCATGCCGCTCTGGGCGATGCCCGCGAGGCGCTGCGCGATCTGGTCGCGCTGGCCGAAGCCGACGGCGAGCGTACCTTCGAGCGTGAAGTTGGCGCCGAACAGATCCGCGCCTGGGCGAGCGAATATTGGTCGGGTGTGCAAGGCAAAGTGAATGATCGTTCCTATCCAGTTAAGCCGCAGCGTATCATCGCCGCGCTCGAGGAGCGACTGCCCGAAAGCTCGCCGATTGTGGCCGATCCCGGCACGATGACGCCATTCACGGCGGCGCAGTACCGGCTGCATCGCGCGGGCCGGACGACCGTGATTCCGCGCGCGCATGGCGGGCTCGGCTACGCTATTCCCGCCTCGGTGGGGGCATCTTTCGCGCGACCCGGTGAGCGAATCGTCTGTATGACGGGCGATGGCTCGTTCGGGATGTCGGGCACCGAGCTTGAGACGATTTCGCGCTTGAAGCTGCCGATCACGGTGATTCATTTCAATAACGGCGCTTACGGCTGGATCAAGATGCTACAGAAGCTCTACTACGACGATCGCTTCCACAACGTCGATTTCCAGAGCGTCGACTACGCCGGTGTGGCAACGGCGCTCGGGGTTCCGTCGATTCGGGTCGAGCATTCCGATCAGCTTGAGGACGCCATCAGCGAGGGATTGCGTGCCGAGGGTCCAGTATTCATCGACGTGCCGACCGAATCGGAATTGGAGGAGACTCCGCCGGTGCATGCCTGGCAGCAGGCGCTCGGACTGGTGAAGTAATGAGCGCGATTCCCGAGCATCCGCGCTCTGCCGCGATCGTCATCATCGGTGGTGGCGTCATCGGGCTGAGCATCGCCTTTCATCTCGCCGAACGGGGCATGACCGACATCGTCGTGCTCGAGCGGGAAGAGATCGGCTCCGGCGCGACCCGCTACGCCACCGGCGGCATCCGTCAACAGTTTGCGAGCGAGCCGGACGTGAGGCTGTCGCTGGAGTCTGTTCGATTCTACGAGCAGTTCGAGGAGCGGGTCGGTCTACCGTTTCTCTTCCGCCAGATGGGCTACCTGTTCCTCAGCGGCGATGAATCACAGTTCGCGGCTATGAACGAATCGGCCGCCATGCAGCAACGGTTGGGGGTCCCGGCTGAGATTCTGACGCCCGAGCAGGTGGCGTCTCGCTGGCCGTTGATCGTAGTGGATGGCGTCGTCGGGGCGACCTATTGCGCGACCGATGGCGCGGGCGCGCCATCCGACGTGGCCTATGCCTTTGCACGACGAGCGCGTGACATGGGCGCGAAGGTCTTCGAGGGGGTTGAGGTCACCGGTATCGACGTGAGTGGTGACCGGATAACTGGGCTGCAGACAACAGCCGGACCGATTGTCACGGAGGCGGTCGTGATCGCGGCCGGTCCCTGGACTGGTGAAGTTGGCAAGCTGGCCGGGCTTGAGATCCCGGTCTTCCCGCATCCGCGCCAGGCCTTTTCAGTAACGTCGGTTGAAGCGCTCGGTGATCTCTTTCCCTTTTCCATCGACCTCAGTAGCGGCGTCTACATCCACCAAGATTCATCCAGCATCGTCCTTGGCGGAGGAGACCGTGCCCGACCCTACAGCTTTGAGGCCACGCTCGACTGGTCCCGCTTTGAGTACGTGATCGAGAGTGCAACGCGACGCGTCCCGGTGCTCGAGGAAGCTCGCAGCCTGTCTGGCTGGTGCGGACTGCGGGAGATGACGCCGGACGACCACGCGATCCTCGGGCCGGTCGGCGACTTGCGAGGTATCTGGTGTGCGGGAGGATTTTCGGGACATGGGTTTATGCATGCACCGGCGGCTGGGCGAATAATGGCCGAATGGATGCTGCGCGATGCGCCGCCATCCGATATCGACGTCTCTGCCTTTACCATCGACCGATTCGCCTCAGGGCCAACGACTCAAGAGAAGTTCGTTTTCTAGGATTGGCGAACCACCCCGATGGAGGGGCAATGACTTTACATCTGGGCGATTGCCAATAACGCGAACGAAATCGACTCGATGCCGCGGTTCACGGAGAGTCGGGTACTCATGGGTTGACAGCGTACTCCGTCGCAGATTCAACGGCTATATCATCCGGCCGATGGAAGATGAACAGGAGCAAATCCGTTACAGTCTCGTGGACTCGGTTCGATCGGGGATCGACGAAACGTGGGCTCATTACCCGTTTTGTGGTTCTTTTGAGTGTGACCTCGCCGGCAGAGTGGTGTAGGGGATCATCTTGTGTGCTTCTGTCTCCGCTGCCAGAAACGATCGTGCGGCGAGGGTTATTCGGGATTGACCGTCATGTGGGAGGATTCGAGTTCCTCCGTTACGAAACGACACAACGTAGATCATCTGAAGGGAGAACCTGTTGCTGACTCTTGGTTATAAGGCATCGTCCGAGCAATTCGCACCGCGCGATCTTCTGGATTTCTCCGTCCTCGCCGAAGAGGTCGGGTTCGACTCCGTCGTCGTCAGCGATCACTTCCAGCCCTGGCGACATCATGGAGGGCACTCGCCCTTTTCCTTTGCCTGGCTGGCCGCGGTCGGCGAGCGAACGAAGCGAGTCAAGCTCGGCACCAGCGTCGTCACGCCGACCTTCCGCTACCATCCGAGCATTGTCGCGCAAGCGATGGGGACGCTCGGAGCGATGTATCCGGACCGCGTCTTTTTGGGTGTCGGCACGGGCGAGTCGATGAACGAGGTGCCGGCAATCGGCATAGAGTGGCCTGGATTCAAGGAACGCTTCGGACGGCTCAAGGAGTCGGTGGAACTGATGGAGCGTCTCTGGCGCGAGGATCGCGTCAACTATGACGGCGAGTACTTCCACACGATCAACGCCACAATCTATGACAAGCCCGCACAGCCAATCCCACTTTACATTGCTGGGTCGGGGCCTTCGGCGGCGCGACTGGCTGGTCGAATGGCCAGCGGATTCATTTGCACGAGCGGCAAGGCGCCGGAGCTCTACAGCGAAAAGCTCATCCCGGCGGTCCAGGAAGGTGCAAGCAAGGCCAACCGCAATATGAGTGACATCGAGCTGATGATCGAGATGAAAGTCTCCTACGATCACGATCACGACAAAGCGATGGCTGACACCAAGAACTGGGCGGCTCTCGCGCTGCCAGCCGAGCAGAAGTCGGACGTCGAGGATCCGATCGAGATGGAACGGCTGGCCGACGCTTTGCCGGTTGAGCAAGCTGCGAGCCGCTGGATCGTGTCGACCGACCCGGAAGAACACATCGAGCGGATCAAGCCGTACCTTGATCTCGGCTTCACTCACCTCGTCTTTCACGGCCCGGGCACCGATCAGGCGCGCTTCCTTCGTCTGTACGGGGAAGAAGTTCTGCCGCGCCTGCGTGAGCTTGGGAGCTAGACTCAAACTCGAAGTCACCAGCTTGGAGTGACTCATTCCAGGATGGTGACGTCGAGGCGTCGACATGGCTGAAGTTCAACTCATGCGAACAGCGCTTCGTCACCGCGTAGGAGAGACGATCGCGGCGGTGGTTGTCTCCCTTGCGCTTATCGTCCTTCTGGTCTCCTGCAGCGGGGCTACATCTGTCGCCGGGGTTCATCAGTCGGCGGTATCTGCCGGGCAGGTTCCGACCGGAAGCGCCGGAATTGGACCGGGCATGATGGCTCAGGGAGGTGCCCCGCGCATGATGGGTCGTGGCCAGGGTGTCCCGCCACCGACCGTCACCATCGCTCCCACGGCCACGCCAGGTGGTGCTTCGGCGACCAGCTTCGGCAAGGACATCCTGCCGATTCTGACAAGCCAGTGTGGTAGCTGCCACGGCGGACAGGGTGGGCTGTGGCTCACCACGTACGAGCAGGTGATGGTTGGCGGACAGTCGGGACCGGTCGTTATCCCGGCTAAGCCAGACCAGAGTCTGCTCTACCAGCGTATCACCGGTGAAACGCAGCCACAGATGCCGCTCGATGCTGCTCCGCTGACCCAGAGCCAGATTGCCGCGATCCGCGGCCTGGATAGCCGAAGGCGCGCCGAAGAACTGACCGGCTTGCCCGCTCGAAACGGGAGACCGCGCGGCAATCGAAAGCGTGATGGTCACGATGTCAACAGTGCGATCCCGATGATGAGGGGCGCGGTGTGATGAAGCACGGGGTAGTAGATGTCGTGCGGGGAAGCAATCGGCAAGATGACCAGCCAGGCAAGATTCCAGATGATGGTGGCCCAGCCGGCCCAGGCTGGCACCAACCCAGTCCGGAGCAGGGCCACGCCAAACGCCGCCTGCGACACAAATGCCAGCACGATATAGAGCACGACCTGAGAGTAGTTCCAATCTCGGCTGTTGAGAAAGGACGTTTCAGCGACCAGGACGACGGCTGCGCCGATGAGGTATGTCACCAGTGCCAACCGCGCGATGCCAGGGTCTCCGGCGCCGTGCAGCAGGTCCTCAAGGAGTACGAGACCGAGGGCGGTCACCACGACAGCCAGAATGATGAAGCCCCGTTCCCAGCGAAGGTATCCAATGGTCTGCGCTGAGGGCCATTTCCAGATTGCTCTACCTGTGTAGAGAATGCCGCCAACGCAGAAGATAGCGGCGCACGCGATCAACAGTAGCGCGGCGATGTGGCGTTCCGACTCGAACCAGTGCGCGTTCATATCGAGTTCTCGCATTCGTGGTGCACGGCAGACTCTCCAAATGTTGTCGGCATCTCCATCCTCCCGGCGGATTGCGCGGATACGTCATGACTTCGTTCTGTTCCGCGTATAGCGAACTCGGTGCCGTGCTGGGACATGGACCTCTCGCTACCGGCACGGTCGAGTCACGACACCGCGGCGAATGCCCGACGACCATCGGACACGGGCGCGATCACCGGGCGCCTGGTCGCGGCCAGCTGTTCCAGGAGTAGCACAGACTCGGTTGGACCGTCGTGCTGCGCGAGTTCGGCCTGGAGTCGCCGAGCGTGCTGGCGGTAGCTTGGGACGTTCAGGACCTTGTTGACCGCCTGCCGGACCTGTTCCGGGGTCGGGTTTCCTGTCTTGAGATTCAATCCGGCACCGTTCCTCATCAACCGATTGGCGATCTCGGGTTTCTCCTCTGTTCCCGCAGCGATCACCAGCGGCACACCATGCGACAGTGCGTAGTGGACTCCGCCGAAGCCGCCGTTTGTCACAAACACGTCTGCGTGGGGCATGGCGACACCGAATGGGATGAACGGGGCAATCCGCACATTCTCGGGAATGACTTCCAGACCGAGTGCATCCGGTGATGCTCCCGCCACGACGACCAGAATCTCCTGGCCTCCGAGCCCAGCTACGGTCGGCACGATCAGATCTCGAGGATTGGTCGAGAGGGTCCCCTGCGTCACGAGTACGACAGGCCGTCGATCTCTCGTGACATCGCTCCACCATGACGGGAGGACTCTATCGGAAGGAGGGTCGCCTAGCAGGGCGCCGACAAAGTGCACCTGCGGCGGGATGTCGCCGAGGGGGTATTCGAAGCCGGGCACCGTTGCTTCGAGTAAGAGATAAGGTGAGAGCTCCACCCCACTGAACTTCGCCGGCTTCAGGCCGAGGCTTTTTCGAGCCCGGCTAAGTTCGATGGAAGTCGGCCGGAAGAGGAGATTCGACGCCAGAAAGCGGAGCATCCGGTTTCGAAGGTGTCCCAAGGACGTACTGCTCGGCAGCATTCCCATGCCGAACGGGGCCGTGTCGCGGCTGTCGATCCCCAGGCAAGTCTCGCAGTATACGGCGTAGGGCGGTCCACCCTTTTCATGGACGCAGGATGCCGCCCACATGGCTCCATCTGCCAGCAACACATCGGCCGGGAACTCGTCGAGAATCGAGCGGATATCGTTGAAGTGCGGGACAATCGGCTTCATGAAGACGTTGATGAAATCGATGTTCGCTCGGCGAAATCCCTTGGCAGGGATCCGATTGGGAAAAGCGGCATCCATGTCGCTGTCGTCGTAGTCATACGCAGTTCTGTAGGGTTCGAAGCGTGCTCCGGTAGATTCAACGCGCTCCCGAAACTTCTTTCCGGTATACCAGCGTACTTCGTGCCCACGTTCAACGAGTTTGCTGGCGATGGGCAAGGGAGGATAGTTGTGGCCGGTGAGCGGCAGGCTGGCGATCAGGAAACGAGCCATTTGGGCGTACCTCGATTCTTGTATTTAGTAATTGATCTGGCGTGACATAGCCTCCGGAGCGTGAATCCAGACTGGCCACGCGACCCGATTACTTTGGCGACCATTCAGATTCCTCCCCGTCTGTTCCTTCGCCTTGCTGTCTTGCACTAGAAGTTGGGATCGGCCCGAGTTGGGACAGAAACTCCAGGCGGTCAACCAGCATCCGAATTTCTGCGAACTTTCCGTCCGGGCCAGCGCGCTGAAACGACACCATCTGCCACGTGGTAGAAGCGCCGGCAGGCGGAATCCCAAGGAATTCAATTTCCTGTGTTCCATTGAGCGTCAGACGTTGCACCACGATGTTGCCCTCCGCGATCTCTTCCTCCACGATTGCGTACAGGTTCGGAAATACTTGGCGCAGAGCAGCTACCCACCGCTTGATGTTGTCGCTGTGGAGCGCAATCGAAGCCGACGGGTGAAACCGGCAGTCGGCGGCAACCAATTCCTCGGCTACGGCCATGTCGCCCTGGGTCAGCACTTCGTCCGCAAGGCGGCGGGCTCGAGCTTTCAATTTCTCAGGCGTCACGGCGCGACTCAGTTCGTCCAATGCGTGACGGTTTCTGCTCGAGTTGAATCCGTCGACAGCGAGATTCGCAGCGGCCGCTTGAAAGTCCGGTTGATGTGATTCGCTCTGTTCGTTGCTTCATCGAGCCATCCCGTGATTCTCGTGAGATTCGACAAACCGTACGTTGCTGAATTGGTTGCAAATGGGCCGTCGGCTCAGGACGTTGGCCGAAGCACGACGACCGGAATCCGTCGCGTGACTTTGCGTTCGTAGCTCGCGAAGACCGGATATCGTTCGAGAATGCGCGCCCAGTAGGCGTCGCGCGCCGCTCCGGTTTGTGGGGTTGCGATCATCGTGCTGGTCTGCTTCCCGATCTCGATACTTACCTCCGGATTCGCACACAGGTTGTAGTACCAGCCGGGGTTGCGCGGGGAGGCGCCAGCCGTGCCCGCCAGCAGGAATCCGTCACCGTCGGCGACATACCCGACGGGCCAGGTGTAGAGCTTTCCGCTCTTTCGACCTCGTGTCGTCAGCAGCGCGACCGGCACTCCCTGAATTGACCCGCCGATCTTGCCACCCGTCATACGGTAGAGCCCGCGATGAAGCGTGCCACCTCCTCGGAAGAGGGCCCGCGCGAATCCGCTCGTCTTCCAGTTTGTCGTGGCGGCTCCACCCTTCTTCTCGGCGCTCACCGCTGCATCATCCTCCAACCCGTGCGTGGTCCTTGCCATGGCTTCGTCCCTCCTGTCGGCAGTTGACTGCCTGCTACGGTTCAACGATCAGCGTGCCGACCATTCCGGCTTCGCGGTGGCCGGGCACCTGGCAGTAGAAGGTGTAGGTCCCGGGCTTAGTCGGACGGAAGACCGCGAGAGCCGATGTTCCCGAGGGCATCGCCACATGGACATTCAGCTCGTCGATGTCGAAGTAGTGCTCCTCGGGGTCGCGGTTGTCGAGCCGCAGGGCCACCGTCTCGCCCACCCTGGCATGTAGCTGATCCGGCTGGAACCGCATCCGTGACACCACGACGGTGGGAAGCTGCGCCAGCGTCTGGCTACTGACCCCGGCGGTGGCATTCGATGGCAGGGTCGCGGAAACCAGGCTCGCGCCGGCGGCAAACGCCGCCAGGCCGATAAGGAAGCCGCGTAGCCAGCGTGGAGAGCGCGCGTCCGCGGCCGCTTGCTCACCGGCGACGGTCGCAGCTACACCAGCGACGATCGCGACCAGGTACAGGCCAAGCCCGAACACCGTCCCGATGAACTTTCCGGTGTCGGCGGGATGGGACAGGTTGAAGGTGTAGGGTTTCACGCCGGGGACGACCGCCACCGCGCACCAGAGCGCGGCGAGCAGCGGCGCCCAGCGCCAGCGCACCGCGCATAGGGCGGCAACGCCGACCGTCAGCACCATGATGATCGTGAGCGGCGGGATCAGCCCCCGCACAACAAATACTTGCAGAACGATATTGACCAGCACGTTGCCGATCAGTCCGGCGATCACGGCATTCTGCAATGTTAGTAATCTGGTCTGACCCTTGGCCTGGGTCACGACCACCGGAGTGGTCATGGGCTCCCTCCTTTTGGTCTGCTCTTGCTGCCATCGTGCGCTTTCACTGTGCGCTGTTTCGGCAGCGTCGAACAGGACGAGCATCGGACATTCACCAAACGTTAGTCGCACCTTCGGACCGTGTGGAAGTCGGTGCGGCGGAGTATGATGTGTCTGAAAAAATCACAGTCTAACGGCGACATGCGCAGCAGGAGTGACCGGACTATGTCCTCCTTCGGTTCGCTACTCAGACAACTGAGATTGACGGCAGGCTTGACGCAGGAAGCTCTGGCCGAGCGTTCCGGACTGAGCGCGAAGGCGATCGGTGAACTAGAACGGAACCCTGATCGCATCCCACGCCTTGACACCATAAACCTGGTATCCAACGCTCTTGGGCTTCATGCCCCAGACCGCGCGCGGCTGATCGCTGCTGCGCGTCCTGTGGAGGTGGACACATCGGCCTCGTCTGCGACGTCCCAGCTACGGCACGACCTGCCGCGTGTGTTCACGCCGCTGATTGGTCGGTCCGGAGTGGTCGAGGCGGTGGCGTCACTGGTGCGGCGTCGAGAGAACCGGTTCGTCACGCTGACCGGACCCGGCGGGGTCGGCAAGACGCGCCTGGCTATTGAGGTCGCCGATCGTGTTGCCGACGCCTTCGTTGACGGGGTCTCCTTCGTGGACCTGTCACCGCTGAGGGATACCTCCCTGGTATTGACGACGATCGCCAAACAACTCGGCGTCGAAGAGCGGGGTGAAGGATCCCTTGTTGAACGCCTCGCGTCCGTCTTGAATAGCAAGCGATTTCTGCTCGTGCTCGATAATCTCGAACATCTGACAGGAGCCGGTGAGGACCTGCTCAAGCTACTGTCGCATTCCTCGGATCTGGCCGTGCTTGCCACCAGCCGGGTACCGTTGCGGTTACGCGGTGAGCGGGAGTATCGCGTCGCGCCACTCGAGTTGCCGCCGGAGAACGCTTGTCTCGACGATCTCGAGCAGAGCGCGTCGGTGGCTTTGTTCCTCGACCGCGCGCGGGCGGCCGGGATCGATCTGTCGCTGAATGACGTCACCTCGCCTGCGGTAGCGGAGATCTGTCGTCGACTGGACGGACTGCCCCTGGCGTTGGAGCTCGCGGCGGCCTGGGTTCCACTTCTCCCGCCCGTGGCGCTGCTCGAACGGCTGGAGCGCCGTCTTTCGCTCCCTGCCGTTGGACCGCCTGACCTGCCAGCCCGCCAGCGCACCATTCGTGATGCGATTGCCTGGAGCTACGACCTGCTCGATCCAGCGGAACAACGTTTGTTCCGGCGCTTGGCGATCTTCGGGGGCGAGTGTGGGCTTGATGCCGCGACGGCCGTTTGTGCGGAGACAGGTGACGAACACGCGGTGCTACAGGGACTGGTGGCGCTCATGGACAAGAATCTGCTGCGGCGCGATGAGGCGCGGGCTGACTTCGGCCCACCACATGTCGTCATGCTCGAGACGATCCGCGAGTACGGTTTGGAGCGTCTACAGGAGAGTGGAGAAACCGAACGCATGCGCGCCAGGCACGCGAGGTTCTTTCTCGATCTGGCGGAGTCGGCCGCGCCCGCGTTAAATGGCCCAGATCAGCTTGCTTGGACCAATCTTCTGGAACAAGAACACGATAACCTGAGAGCCGCCCTTGCCTGGGCCTGCGATCAAGACGACACCGGAACCGGATTGCGCTTTGCGGCTGCGTTGTGGCGATTCTGGTCGATCCGGGGCCATGGTCTTGAGGCGCAACGCTGGCTGGAGAGAATTCTGACGCTGACTGTGTCCGGCAACGAGCCACAACCGGACGAGCAGGTCACGGTGATGGCTTTGACAGGGGCGGCAGTGCTCGCGCTCGAGCGTGGAGCGTTCGAAGACGCCGCGGCGACTGATCGCCGACTGCCTGACGATCGCCCGGTCGCACGGTAGCGAGAGCCGTGTCGTGGACGCACTCGACGCGGCCGGGTTGATCGCTCGCACCAGAGGAGAGTATGTCGCCGCGACCCAGGCTTTGGAAGAGGCCCATCGGCTTGCGACCGCGACCGGATACCGCGCGGGCGAAGCGATTTCACTTTACGAACTTGCGATGGTGACCTTTCTTACGGGTGACTCGTCGCGCGCTCAGGTGTTGCTCGAGCGAAGTATCTCCCTGCACCGTGAGCTTGGAGATGTGCGTGGTCTGGCGATCGGGCTCCGTGAACTTGGCTGGATGATCTGGCATGCCGGTGACGCGGTGCGTGGGGAGGAATTGCGAGAAGAGGCGCTGGCGCTCTTTCGTTCGCTGGGAGACACGGGGCATACCGCGGAGACGCTCTGGGCGCTGGGCATCTCGGCGCAGTACCGCGGCGATCGGGCACGGGCTACTGCCCTCTATGAAGAGAGCCTGGCATTGCGTCGGTCGAGAGGAGACGAGCGAGGCGCCGCGCAAGTCCTTTCCACGCTGGCCCAGGTGTCGCTTCACCAGCGCGATTTGCCTTTGGCGCAAGCGAGGTTGACCGAGGCGCTCGAGACCGGCCGGCGGTCAGGCGATCGCTGGGGAGAGGCCATGATGCTGGCTTTAGTGGGGCATGTCGAACTAGTGTCGGGCGATCTCACGAGCGCGCAGAGACGTTTCGTCGAAGCGGCCAGGCTTTTCGCGGAGATTGGCAACTTCCTTTATCTGCCCTGGTGTCTCGAGGGCTTTGCCGGGATCGCATTGTCTGAGCAACGATCTCGCGACGCAGCATTCCTCCTTGGCGCGCGCGAGACGATGCTCGAGATCGGCGGTCGGGGCCTGCCGCCAGCCGATCCACCTGGGTTCGAGAATACGCAGGGTGCTGCGCGCACCGCGCTCGTCGAGACCGACTTCAGCGAGGCGTACGAATCTGGTCGATCGCTTTCGCTGGACGATGTCATTGCGTTGGCGACGAAGCCCCAGATACCGCTCCGCTGACCTAAAGCCAGATTGCCGCGATCCGCGGCTGGATAGCCGAAGGCGCGCCGAAGAACTGACCGGCGCGCCTTTTCTTGGTTCGATTTCGGACGTTGCCGTAGACCTAGCCCGTCAACTGAAGGAATTCCTGCCTGGCGCGTATCGCGTCATCGATCTGGCTGATCGCCGATTTCACCTTATCGACATTCGCGGCGTCCCAGGACTCGACGCTGATCGTGCGCACCAGCTCGCGCAGACTCTGGCTCGGCGTGATCAGGTTGTAGTCCTGCATCAGGAGCTCGTTCAGGAGCTGGTGCTCCTTCCGGAACTTCTCCCAGGCTCGATCTTGTACCGGCACCGCCATGCTGCGAATGCGCACCTCGAGGTCGGCGACCTGTTCGTGGATGCGGGCCATTTCCGCCAGATCGTCGAGCCGCGCGCGAGATGGCGTCGGGCTGTCTCGCGTTGGTGGTGGCAGGTAGCGACGCCGATATTCGGTACGAAGTGTTCGCAATGAGTTGGCCGCCGCGCCGAGGGCTCCGGCCGCCGTCTCACGAACGATCAGATCGTCGGCACGTGCGCGATTCTTCTTCTCATAGAGGTTATAGCCGTAGGCATTCATGAGCAGATCGAGTTGCCTGCGGATAGCGTCTGCCATAACTAGTTCTCTTCATCCGGTCTCGGGATCGGAATTTGAGGTATTGCCTGAGCGGGCCGTTGCACCGGTGCCTGAACAGGGTGTGGTCGTGTCGGATTCGTTGGTGCGACGCTGATCGGCACGTTTGGCAGCACGCCTCCAAGGTGAAATGGTTCACCCACTGCCATGTTCGGCGCCGAGATCACGCCATGCTCGGCCATGATGATCGCGGTGTAGTAGCGAACGGCATCCAGTTCGCTCATTCCGAACGCCTTGAGGGAGATCAGTTGCCGCATGCGCTCGTCACCAGGGAAAACAAGAACCTTGACCATGTCAAGGGTGATGCCATAACCGGCCAGGAAATCTTGCAGGTGCTCGTGCACAATCTGGGTCAGGTCATGAATATGCTCGTTGACCTGCTCCAGTGGGGTGACCTGCACAATCTGATTGATGGCCTGCTCGACGACTGGTCCGGCATAGATGTTGACATCTTCGGTTGTCAGCGCATGTCCGCGGTAGGGCATGTGTTGCACAAGCTTGGATGCGTCATCTGTGGTTGCGACGTGAATGTAGTAGTCGACGTCGTACGTCATCAAGGCAAGTTCTCTTGAGAGCGCTGTTCCTGACGCCTTGAGCACCAGTTTGGCGCGGTTAACGTAAAGGGCCTCGTATTGCCACGGGCTCTGCCCGCCGTAGAAGGCCTGCTGCAGCGAGCCGAAGAGTACCCGCTGCGGAGTTTCGACCGGGTACTGCCCTGTTTCGTATATGTTCAGGATCGCACCGCGGGATTTCAGCACGCAGAAGTGGTTGCTTTCGACCGTCAAGAGAGAACCATTCATGATGTCATTATTAGGATAGTGCCAGAGAACGATATTTGGACCCATGACCTCTTGCCCATCGGGCAGCAAAGTCGAGATGACGTTGCGAAAACCAGCCATATGGAGAACCCATCCTTCCGCCGGTTGCCCGGCATTTCACGGCGTGAAAGCGCTATCTCTCACTGACTTGTGATCTCACACTGCGAGAGCGTCACCGGAACCCGATCACCTGCCTTTCTCGCGTGAATCGGAAACGGCATTGCCTATCTCGGTGGTCCGCGCGGAGACCCACACAACAGCATGAGGCCGTGAAGATTCGATCAGAATAAACCAATAGTCGCAGATTCCGACGGGTCTGTTGGTACCACCGAGATGACTCAATCTTATTCCTGAATCTGACCAATTGGAAGATGCCTGCATCAAACCAGTTGATGAGTCCGTCAATGACCGGTCCTGTATCTCACACCCTCCGAACTATCTTTCTTGGTGGGTTTCATTAGTTTGAGCGCAAGATCCGGATAGTGCATCGCCTCCTCAGTCGTTACCATCGACTCTGAAGTCGAACGCGCTGAAAGAGGAGAATAGTGAGCACGAATCACCCACGACCATTTCGCTTCGGCGTCATTAACCAGATGCCGCTTCCATCTGCCGAGTGGTTGTCCCACGTCAAACATGTCGAGGATCTGGGCTATGCCACATTTCTCATTCGCGATCACTTCGTGCCCGATTTCTTCGGAGAACAGTTCGCTCCGCTAATTGCGTTGACCGCGGCGGCTGGAGTGACGAGCCGGCTCAGGATCGGCACGATCGTGATCGACAATGACTACCGTCATCCGGTGATGCTGGCCAAAGAGGCGGCAACGCTCGACTTTCTTTCGGGGGGCCGATTGGAGTTGGGTCTAGGCGCTGGCTGGTTGGAACGGGAGTATGAGTCTGCCGGTATGACCTACGATCGCGCTGGGGTGCGGATTGACCGTCTGAGTGAGGCGATTCAGGTCGTCAAAGGCCTGTTTGGAGACGGCCCCTTTTGTTTTGCGGGAAGTCACTACCGGATCGATCGGCTCGATGTCTTCCCAAAGCCGGTTCAGCGGCCACATCCTCCGATTCTGATCGGCGGCGGAAAGCGACGCGTGCTAACGCTGGCTGGGCGAGAGGCTGACATCGTTGGAATCTTGACGACCTCAGTGGCAACCGGAACGGTGATCGACGATCCATCTGAACGGGTCGCACCGGCCATCCGCGAGAAACTCGACTGGATTCGAGCAGGTGCGGGTGATCGCTTCGATCAGATCGAACTAAGCCTCATACCGACGCTGCTTGTGACCGATGACGCACCCGGCCGTGCGGCGCAGCTTATCGAAGATCGTTCCTGGGACGGGATCACGGTCGATGACGTGCTAGCCATGCCATCCCTCCTGATCGGCACATTGGAGGAGATCGTTGAGACGATCCGGCAGCGCCGTGATGAGTTCGGCTTCTCCTATTACATCGTGTCGGACAAAATCGCGGAAGCGTTTGCTCCGATCGTCGAGCGTCTGGCTGGGAAGTGACGGGGCGATCGGTGCCCTGAAGCGGTTTGCAGAACCGATGGCCATGAAATGGAGAGCCGCCGGTCGGCCATGCTGAGGCCGCTGCCGAAGCATCTCCTCCATCGCTCCCGATCGATATGGCGAAAGCGGAGACGGGGAGATCCTTCGCTGCCGCTCAGGATGACCAGGCGTACCCCTACCAGTGTTGGTCAATCTTTTTGCAATTCGCTTTGGTCAGACGATATCCGAGATTTCGGCGATGGACTCAATGAGGTGATCGGGCGAACCGTTCTCCAATTGTTCGGGAGTGAACTTGCCAGTACGGACCAGAATCCCGGTGGCGCCGAGTTTCATCGCAGGAAGAATATCCTGCAGCAGATCGTCACCTATCACCGCGATCTGGGAGGGCGGCAGCCCCAGTGATTGAAACCCGGAACGAAAGAACGGTGCTGCCGGCTTGCCAACGACGCGAGCGCGCTTTCCGGTGACGTATTCCAGTCCGCGAATGAAAGCCCCCGCGTCGAGTGTTGGTCCGGAGGAGGTGATCCAATATTTTTCCCGGTGCATCGCCACCAGACTTGCGCCGTTGAGGAGCAGACGGAAGGCGTGATTCATTGCGGCATAGGTGAAGTTATGTTCGGCTCCGCCGATGACCACTACTTTCGCATCGGAGCCATCAGTCAACGGAACACCGACGAAGTCTCCGGTGACATCTCCAGTGGCGATTAAGAAACAGGGCTGGTCGGGGAAACGCCGTCGCAGATAGGCCGCGGTTGCCGCTCCGGCTGTGATGATCTCCTCGTCAGAGACGTTGAAGCCTATGCGTCGTAACAGGGCACCGAGCGAGTGCCGCGTACGCACCGTAGTGTTCGTCAACAGCCTGAATGGCACTCCTCTTCGCCGAAACTGTCGAAGCGCATCGATCGCTCCCGGAATCGGGTCGTTGTCGATCCGCAGCACGCCATCAACGTCGATCAATACGCCTTTAATGTTGCCCGTTTTCACACTCGTGTTCCTATCGTGCCGTTCATCCAATAACGATTGCTGACCGATGCGTCAGCAGTGTGTTAACGATGCTCATGGCGACCAGACGTCCGGTGCGCGGATTTTCGTCGGTGGGTATCCCCTGGACCTCAAATCGTAGACGTCCAAACGCACCCTCGGCCGAGATCTCATGCTGATTTCTGTCGACGCCCGGATCGGCGATGATTCGGACTTCAGTACGGTCAAGCCCGAGTCCGGCAAGGCTCACCGCAGCGGTGACATTGACGCTTTCCGGATACTGAATTGCTGCTTCACGAGCATACCCGGCAAATACCGTCTCGGGCTTTGACAGTGGCTCAGCGTCCGGCCCGAACAACGTGCTCGGGGGCTTGCGTACCGTGTGTGTCACTTGCGTCAAACCACCCTGTTTTGCTGCCGCGATCGCGTCAAGTGCTCCCACCGCGCCGGAGGCAACCTTCATCTGCGCGCCACCGTCTCGGGCCGCTGCGACAAGTTCGTCATACACCTCCGAATGCGCGAGCACTCCGACGCTTAAGGCGATGAGGTTGAATCCGGCTCGGAGAACCTCCGCACCGTGCTGGCGTAGGCCATCATGGCCAGCCAACTCCACCACAACGTCCGGACGCAGGGCCAGGAGTTCGTCCAGTGTCCCAACGATCGGGGTGTCGACGCCACGCGGTCGCGACGGATCGCGAACCAGAGCGGCGATGATCTGAACCTCGGTCGTCGGCCGTTGCTGCAGGAGCTTGACAACGCCCTGACCGATCGTGCCAAGACCGATGAAACCGGCGCGTAGCGGCGCCTTCGCCATGGTGAAACCTCCAGCGCGTTTCTGCACACATCTTTCGCTCGTACGACGGATGATAAACCATGTTCGGCTCTCCTGGCATCTGTCTGAAGTTGCAGTTGCATACGATTCGTTGCGATACTGCCGATACGGTGTACTACGCCGGTGTCCAGCTTGCCGGCACTCAGAATGGGGAGATCAATGCCTCGCTTTGCCGCGAATCTGACCATGCTCTATACCGAGTACCCGTTCCTCGAACGATTCGATCGCGCTGCACGGGCGGGATTCGATGCCGTTGAGTTTCTCTTTCCGTACGACGAAGATGTCGCCGCAATCAGCGACGCGCTCAAGAGGAACGGTCTGACTCAGGTGCTCTTTAATCTTCCGGCCGGCGATTTCGCTGCTGGTGAACGGGGAATCGCCAATGACCCCTCCAGAGTCGGAGAGTTTCGTGACGGCGTCGGTCGCGCGCTCGAGATTGCGGATCGCCTCAACTGTCACCAGTTGAACTGTCTAGTTGGCCTGGAACTTGACGGTGTTCCGCTCGACACACAGTGGAAGACTATGGTCGAGAATCTCCGCTTCGTGGCTGAGCAGACCAAAGCAGTCGGTGTGCGGCAGGTGGTCGAGCCGCTCAACAGCATCGATACTCCTGGGTTCATGTTGGTAACGACGGCGGATGCGATGCGGTTGCTCGAGGAAGTTGGCAGCGACAATTTGCGCATCCAGTACGACGTCTACCACATGCAGCGGATGGAAGGAAATCTGACGGCGACGCTGCGCCAGCACCTCGACCGGATCGGTCATGTGCAGGTGGCGGATTCACCAGCGCGCAATCAGCCAGGTACGGGCGAGATCAATTACCCATTCATTTTCGAGACGCTTGATCAGATCGGATATACGGGATCGATCGGCTGCGAGTACAAGCCGGTGCCGAACACCGAAGAGTCTCTGGGATGGCTACGCGAGTGGGGCTACTGGACATAAGAGACGACCTGAATAGATAAAGAAGTAGGGAAGGAGATGGCAATGGCGGACCGAATCGGGTTTATCGGGCTTGGAATTATGGGCAAGCCAATGGCGCGCAACCTGATGAAGGCGGGTTACGAACTGGTCGTTCACAATCGTAGTCGTGAAGCGGTCGATGAACTGGCCGGAGAAGGAGCGATCCCGGCCGGGAGCCCGCGCGAGGTTGCGGCGCAGGTCAAGACAGTCATCACGATGCTTCCCGATTCGCCCGACGTGCGTGACGTGGTGTTTGGCGAGGACGGTCTCCTCGGCGAGATGGGCGATGGTAGTCTGCTTGTCGACATGAGTACGATCTCGCCGGTAACGGCACTCGAGGTTGAGGAAGCGCTCAGTTCCAAAGGGGCGCATGCCCTCGACGCCCCGGTCAGTGGTGGCGACAAGGGTGCCATCGCCGGAACGCTTAGCATCATGGTCGGAGGCCGGTCTGAGGATTTCGAGCGCGCCAAGCCGCTGTTTGAGGTGATGGGCAAGACCATCGTTCACGTGGGTGATGCCAGCGCCGGGCAGACCGTTAAGGCATGCAATCAGATCGTGGTCGCGCTGACCTTCGAAGCCGTCAGTGAAGCACTGGTACTCGGAAGCAAGGCAGGAGTCGATCCGCACAAGATTGTTCAGGTGCTTGTCGGCGGGCTGGCTGGCAATAAGGTACTCGAGCTTCGCGGTGAGTCGATGCTGGAGCACAATTTCCAGCCTGGATTCCGCATCAACCTGCACCGCAAGGATCTCGGTATTGCGTTAGACGCTGGCAAAAGCTACGACGTCTCGCTGCCAGTGACCGCACTGGTGAACCAGATGTTTACGGCCATGGTGAACGCCGGGCGAGGGAATCTCGATCATTCCGCGCTTCTGACCCATCTTGAAGATCTTGCGGCCCACAAGGTTGGCGAGTCTCAATAGGATCGGTCGGTCTGGCCGGTGTCAAATTCGAGTCGTTGAAAAGGGGTGGGCGCGCATGTCGAATGAGTCTGCCGATGCGACGAACGATCGTTACGCACCGGAAAACCTAGAGCATCTCTATATCGCCCTCCTGAAGCGTGGTCCCAATTACACGACCGATCCGTCGCCGGAGCTCGATGAGTTGCAACGGGCTCATCTTGCACATCTGTGGGCTCAGCACGAGAGTGGAGAACTCGTCGTCATGGGTCCGGTCCTTGACGGAGGCGATCTATGCGGTTTCTCGATTTATCGCGTCGATTCCATGGAGGAGGTAATAGCTTTGGCCGAGGATGATCCAGGGGTCAAAGCAGGCCGATTCGTTATTGAGGCTCACCCGTGGATGACGCACAGAGGGATCTTGCCGTAGAGGAGGTCCGGGCGCCTGACGATGGCGGTAACGACGTCGACTTAGCCATTCAGAGCAACGAGACTCCTGTCTCATCGGACCATAGGTGAGCAACGTCGACTGTGGCGCGGTGCGTGACCAACCTGGATGGTACTGGGTAGAGGGGGATGAATGAAGATACTGCGGTTCATGGACAATGGCTCTCCGAGCTACGGCGTTCTTGAGAACGGGACGGTCTTTCGTGCCGTGGGCGATCCGTATGTAGGAGCACTGACGAAAGGTAGTGCGATCGGATCGATCGATTCGGTCGACGTCTTAGTTCCGGTGATGCCGCGAAAAATTGTGGCGGTCGGGAAGAACTACAGCGACCACATCGCCGAGATGGCTCAGTCTGGCGATACGTCGATTCCAGAGGAACCGGTGCTCTTTTTGAAGCCGCCGACGGCGTTGCTGGCCAATGGTGGCGAGATCAAGATGATCCCGGGCACGCGGACCGATTTCGAAGCCGAACTCTGTATGGTCATCGGTAAAGAGGCGAGGCGCGTTTCCGAGACAAACGCACTCGACTACGTGCTGGGTTACACGTGTGGCAATGACGTCAGCAATCGCGGCTTCACCGGCCAGAGTGGCCAGTGGACGCGCGGCAAAGGCTACGACACATTCTGCCCGATGGGGCCGGTGATTGAGACCGATCTCGATCCGAACCACCTCCAAATCCAGTCGCGACTGAATGGAGAAGTGCGTCAGAACACGACGGTCGACACGATGATCTTCAAGCCTGCCTTCTTGATCAGCTTCATCTCCAACGTCATGACCTTGCTGCCGGGTGATGTCGTCATGACCGGTACGCCGGAAGGAGTCGGCTCGATGAAGCCGGGCGACGTGATTGAGGTCGAGCTCGAAGGGATCGGCATCCTGCGGAACACGGTCGGGGCAAGAGAGTAGCCCTGAACGAGGTCGACGTCCGGGTAGGGATCAACGAAGATTGATCCTTCACCCTGAGCGACCACTCAGTCGTCCGTAGGGGCGCGATTCATCGCGCCCAGGGCGCCATCAATGTCGCCCCTACAGAGGTATGTTGTCCGGTTTCCGTAGGGGCGCGATTCATCGCGCCCAAGGCGTCATCAATGTCACCATTACAAAGAGTGCACATCGGTCAAAGCTACTGGCCTGCGTCGATCAGTTTGCCGATCGTTTCGGTCGCCTTGAGCCCGGAGCCGGTCAGCAGTACGACGATCTCACCCTCTGGCAAAGATTCCCCAGCGAAAATCATTTGGCGGCAGGCTGCGGCACCGACTGCCGCCGTCGGCTCGACGTAGAGTCCCTGGCCCCATAATTCGCGCAACGCATCCACGATCTCCTGTTCGGAGACGGCTCGTGCCGTTCCCTGAGTCTCCCTGATCGCGGAGAGGATCTGTCCGCCACGCGCCGGTGCTCCGATACGCGTTCCCTCAGCGATCGACGTTCCTGGCGTCACCGGCTGAACTGTGTCGCCACGTGCTACCGCGTCCACGACCGGGGAACACGCGGATGGCTGCGCGGCGATGAGCCTTGAAGCCTGGCCAGGCAATGCTTGAATGCCGCGCCAGCCGCCGACAAGTGCGCTTCCACCTCCGGTGGGTACGAAGCAGGCCGACGGTTGCTGCCCGCCAAGTTGCTCCCAAACCTCGAGCATCCAGGTCTTGACGCCTTCGACGAAGATCGGATGCCAATTGTGGCTGGCATAGAACGCCGACTCGTCGGTCGAGGCCGCGTCCTGAGCCGCACGGGCTACATTTTCGCGATTGCCTCCAACCAAGGTGACGGAGGCGCCGAATGCCCGAGATTGGACCAGCTTGCCGGGTGACGTAGTGGCAGGTGCGAAGACTGCGCACTCGAGTCCTGCCGCCGCGCAGTATCCGGAGAGTGCCGCCGCGGCATTCCCCGACGAATCAACGATCACGCGCCGTCGTCCGATGCGATTGAGGTGCGATGCCAGCAACGCCGCGCCACGATCTTTAAAGGACCCAGTCGGGAGGAGCGCGTCGAGCTTGAAGCGCACATCACGTCCAGCTAGCTTGCCTCGGATCAGTGGCGTCATTCCCTCGCCGAGAGAGACGGCATCGGCAAGGTCGACTGGCAGCACATGATGGTAGCGCCAGAGTCCCGAGGCGGCAGAATCGATGTCGTCGGGAGCCAGAAGGTTGGGTCCTTGAATACCGAAAGCGCTGCCGCAAACGGGACATTTCCAGTGCTCGGTCCCAGTTTGCTCGGTATGTCCGCACGATTCACAGACGTAGTTCCAGTCTTCCAAGTCGGAGCCTCTCTTGTCGTTCGTCGCTCACGTGAGTCGCTGTGCGCGCTCATCTCGGTTTCAGCCAGTATAAGTCGGCGCCCCTTAGGTCGTCGCATTGACGGACATTTCAGGCGGAGGGCATCCGAACGACGAACCGGGTGACCTGTTCTCAGGCCACCCGGCGGGATGGGGATGAATTCAATCGGAGGCTAGGCGGAGATCAGTGGCCTCATGGAGCGCTGATCAGCTTGATGTTGTCGATGTAGATGGCCGCTTGCGCCGAGCCCGTCCAGTTGTGGAACACGATACTTCCCAGTGAAACGTTAGACGCGTTCAGATCGGCCAGTGGAATGGTGTAGACCGTCCAACCAGATGAAGTCGGATAGCCGCCGTAATTGGATAGCGGAACCGGATTGGCGAGGTTGTTGTAGTTGGAGTCTCGTAGATAGATGGCAAACGGCTCGCCATTGTTGGTCGCCTTCACCGCGAACTGCAATGCGGTATATCCAGCCGTGCTGATATTGCCATCATTGCGGAGCTGCAGCCCGGCCCAGCCACCCGTCGCCGTATAGCTGATCGAGTCCGCGCCTGAATAAACCGGTGTCGTGTTGCTCACATTGACGGTCGCGCTCCAGGAGAGGCCGGTGTACCAGCCGGAGGCAAGAGCGTCGTCATAGATCGTCAGCGCGGGCGTCGGCGTCGGTGACGGCGTGGGTGATGGAGTCACCGTTG
The DNA here is from genome assembly GCA_963785465.1 of uncultured Chloroflexia bacterium. Lineage (GTDB taxonomy): Bacteria > Chloroflexota > Chloroflexia > Thermomicrobiales > Thermomicrobiaceae > CALAGB01. The sequence continues at coordinate 23,886 of CAWAVM010000021.1, forward strand.
GCGTCGGACTCGGCGTCGCTGTTGGCGACGGGGTCGGACTCGGCGTCGCTGTTGGCGATGGTGTCGGACTTGGCGTCGCTGTTGGTGACGGAGTCGGACTTGGCGTCGCTGTTGGCGACGGAGTCGGACTTGGCGTCGCTGTTGGCGATGGTGTTGGACTCGGCGTCGCCGTCGGCGAAGGAGTCGGACTCGGCGTCGGCGTTGGAGTACCGCCAAAGCCAATCAATTGGATGTCGTCGATGTAGATGGCCGCTTGCGCCGAGCCGGACCAATTGTGGAACACGATGCTCCCCAATGAGACATTCGACGCGTTCAAGTCGGCCAGCGGAATCGTGTAAACCGTCCATGAGCCCGCCACTGGATAGCCTCCGTAATTGGAGAGCGGAATCGGATTCGCGAGGTTGTTGTAGTTGGAGTCACGCAGGTAGATGGCGAACGGCTCGCCATTGTTGGTCGCCTGTACCGCGAACTGCAACGCAGAGTACCCCGTTGTGCTGACGTTGTTATTGTTGCGTAATTGGAGCCCTGCCCAGCCACCCGTCGCCGTATAGCTGATCGAGTCGGCACCGGAATGGATCGGTGACGTGTTGCTGACGTTGATCGTCGCACTCCAGGACAGATCGGTGTTCCAGCCGGACGCCAGCGAATCGCCATAGATCGGAAGCGACGTCGTCGGTGTGGGACTCGGAGATGGCGTTCCAGTTGGCGTCGGCGACGGCGTCGCCGTCGGCGTTCCGGTTGGCGTCGGCGACGGTGTCGCTGTTGGTGTCCCGGTTGGTGTCGGCGACGGTGTTACCGTGGCGGTCGGACTTGGCGTCGGGGTTGGAGTGCCACTGCCCGAACCAATCAGTTGGATGTTATCAAGATAGAGTGGTTGCTGAGCGCTGCCAGTCCAGTTATGGAAGACAACGGCTCCAAGCGAGATATTCGTCGCCTTCAGATCCGCGAGCGGGATCGTGTAGACCTTCCAGGCCGTGGAGATCGGGTAGCCACCATAGCTCGAGAGCGGCAGGATTGGTGACTTCTTTCCGGTCGAATCGGTCACGTACACGGCGAATTTCTGTCCATCGGTGGTCGATCGCGCTACAAACTGCAACGCAGTGTAGGCCGACGTATTCGGACCGGAGTCAGTGCGCACCTCGTAGCCGGCCCAGCCCTTCGTTGCCGTGTAGCTGACCGAATATGTTCCTGCGTACACCGGGCTCGTATTGTTCATATTCACGTTGGCGTCCCACGAGCCGTCGTACCAGGCGAAATTCAACGCGTCGTCATAGATCGTGTAGGACGACCCGCCGGGTGTCGGGGTTGGCGTTGGTGGGGGCGACACTCCGCCGATCATCGTGTCGAGAATGTTGATGGTCATGCGCTGGATACGTGTGTCGGGCCCAGCATTGGTGAAGTTGGTATCGACCAGCTTCCGTGCCCAGAAGTTTGTGCCCGCGTCAAATACCCAGGCGCCACTCGCGGCCTGATAGATCGAACCGTTCGCGATCGATTGCTGGCCATTCACGGTAACTGGTGACTGTGAGAGGACCGTCAGGTTCGCGGGGGTCTGACCGTTATTCCACACCTTGTCATATTCGTAGCCGACCACGCCTGGAATCGAGTCGCCATCAGCCACCCCGGTTCCTTGATAGACCCAATAGGAGGAATTCTGAACGATCCACGGGAATGCAGTTCCCCAGTCGCTCCAGTCGTTCTCGTACATCACGCCAAGTAGCGCGTTCTCCGGCTGATTAACTGGAGCGTCGCGCCAGCGCACGGTCGTTTGTGATGGAGCGGTCGCGGCGAGAGGGTCAGTGGTGGCGTCCTTATAGCAGACGATGGTGCGATTCGCCACTCCCGCTGCGGAGGGCTCGAATCGAATCTGCCAGTAGACGCTGTTCGAGTCGAAAAAGGCGAGACTCTTACCCTGGTCGCGCCACGTCGTGATGTTGTTTCGCATCTGCATCGACCAGTATTCGTCGTGGAAGTTCGAGAGGAAGACCTTGTGATTCGTCATCAGGCTCGGATTGGCCTGGACATCGACACTGGTTGCATAGGTGACGTTGTAGCCCTGTGATTCCAGGAACTCAATCATGTTGAGATCGCCGTTGAAAAAGAGGTCGGCCCCGTTGCCGTCAATTGGTCGGTTGAAAGAGACCTTGGAGGCACGTCCTCCGGGTGAGTTGTAGTCGTACAGACTCTTGCCGCCGAAGCCGTTGTACGCCTGCCAGGTTGTAACCGGAACCTGATAGAGAATATCGGCAGTGGAGCTGTCGTCACGAACGACAAAGACGACGTAACCGACCGATCCATCGCTGGCGGTGAGCTTGGCCAGATAAACGCCACTGACCCAGTCAGCTGCCGTCTGAATCTGAAGAGATGGCTGCCAGTTGCAGTCGACCATGCCGGTCTGCGGGTCAGGCGCCGGGATAGGCTGATTCTGGCCGGTTAAACTCGGGAAGGTCTGAATCAGATGCGCGCCAGTGCCGCCGTACCAACCCATGCGGTAGAGATCAATCGTGTAGGTTGGCAGACTCGTGCTGACGAAGAGGGTGATCGCTCCGCCGCGATTGAGGCTGGCTTGATCGGCGTATCCGCTGATCGCCGGCGCCGCATAGGATTGAATTGAAGTCTGGGGACCATTCGGGGACTTCGAGCTCTGCTGCGGTGCCTGTTCTGTGAGTGAATTCACGGTATTGCCCGGCTGAGACGGAACCCAACTGGACGTGCCGGAGCGCTGATTCTCCTGTTCGACAGCATTTGTGCCACTCGTACGGCTTGCGGCTCCGGTTTGGTTGACCACCGCGATAGCAGCGATTAAGAATAGCGGAATAACAATGAGTAGCATCGGGCGGAAGGCGTTGTTGATCTTTCTGCCAATCGATCCAGCCTTGATAGAAACGCTTCTTTTCATCCAGCCTCCCGATACCATGTAGATCGATTTCAATCACCCGGCTCATGCCGTGTCAGGCAACGCCGTGAATCGCCGCCAGAGTCATCGCACAATGTCAATTTTCACTCTAGGGCAAGTCTGTAGTGGAGACTAGGGAAATTCGTACTTCAGGCCCTAGGAAGACCGTCCCGAGCGGTAGGAGAATTGGGTGGTAGTGACATAATCCAACAGACTCGATTGCTCTGCCGGTCAATCTGGCGTGCACGAGATTGCATCGTTGACTGTGGACTGACGTTCAGGACTCTGCGGTCTCGGTTGGCAGCGAGGAAGATCCGGACCGAGCGAGCAGGATTGCCGCCGCAACCGAGAGGATGAATCCCGCCGCGAGAACAAATCCGGTGACGGTGAAGACGACACGCACTCCATATGCGTTGGCGACTAGCCCGAGAATAAGAGGGGCGACGCTGGCTCCCAGGCTCGAGGCCGTCGAATAGACGCCGACCGCGGCACCGCGGTTCTCGACCTCGGTGTTGTCGGCCAGGTAGGTTTGGCCAGATACGAGATAGGCGCCGAAGGCAAGCCCCTCCAGCGCGAGCAGTACAGTCAACATTGTTGGGCTGTCGGTATGCGCGATCGACAACATCACAATTGTTTCGAGAAATAGAGCACTCAACATCACCGATCGACTGCCAAGAACCCGTGAGACGATCCCGTTCGGCAACCGGCCGAGCGTCGAGACGAGTGCACGAATTGCGAACATAGTGCCGATCGTCGCCTGCGAGATGAGCAGCTCGTTCGCGAAAATAGGGAAGAAGGTCGCGATGCCGGCGGCGAACGTGAGGCTCATCAACATGTTGCCAAACGTCACCAGCATCAGGTCACGATTGTGCAGAACTCCACGGATGTTACGCATACCGGCCGACCTTGCGGCGCTGGATCGATCACTGCGTGGACGGGAGGTCCGTAGAATCCGCACCGCCAGTGCAAGCCCGGCAATCGAGATCAAAGCGCCGACGGCATAGGCCGTCTTGGCGCTGTAGCGATCCGCGAGTTGCGCACCGAGAAGCGGACCGATGGTGAATCCCAAGCCCATGCACGTGGTGTAAAGGCCGAAAGCGAATGGCCGTTGCTCTTTCGTGGTGATATCGCCGAGGTGCGCAGCACCGATCGAAAAGGTGGCCACCCCAGCGATTCCGTAGAGAATGCGTGATGCGAACAACATGAACGGACCGGTGGCCACGGTGAGGCTGAACAGGCAAAAAGTGAATGCCAGAATGCCACCCAGCAGCATGCGTGGACGGCCGATGCGATCTGAGAGCACCCCGAAAGGGAGGGCCACGGCAAGCTGGGTCATGCCGCCGACCGTAGTGATGATGCCGAGCAGAGCGAGTGACACGCCTAGCTTCTCGGCAAAGAGGGAAAACGTGGGGGAGAGGATCCCGGAGACGACATCGGCGATGAAGATGACGACACACAGTTCAGCAACGTCGCGCGTCAGATCTCTGCGTATCGTTGCCTTGATCGACGTCATCGCTCATCTTCCATGAGAACCAGTCAAGCCACCGTGAAACGCACCGCAGTGTGTCACCGGGCGAGAGCAGACGTCAAGCGGGACGAACAACGTTTGAGCGTAACGATTGCGGCGGCAACGTGCCGATGGGAGGATAGAGCGACTTCCGAAGCTCGACGAACTCGGAACGACCGGCACCATACGATGTTTTACAGCCTCCCGATCGTTCCGCTTGTTGACGAGTGGCGGCGCCGCTATTCATGAGCCACAGCGGACGAGGAACGTGACATTCTTCGGCACGTGGAGGTGATGGCGTTGGATGTACAGAAAAACATCGCAGTTGATTGAAGTTTTATGGCGACTGATCTTGGCGCCAACGGGTGGCGACGGGGCTAATCGCGAATCACCTGCGCATCAAATGGGTGGGTCGAGGATGAGCGTGCCAGAATCTCCAGGCCCGTACTCAGTGTGTTCTCGGCAATCTCACCAGTGACGGCACGGCCTATCCCTGGGATGCTCACAACCGGCTGAGCAGCCTGATCGGGCCGATCACCGCCAGCTGCAGCACGCGCGTCGAGACTCGTGGAGTCTGCCCTCGATCGTATCCGCTCGTCAATCCCAGAGTCATTTTCGGCTGGACAGTCTTTGGTTGAAGTGTGCTATTATAGTAATCAAGCCATATCCTGTATGTACGATCGAATGTCGATTTGCGATCGGCACAGATCAAGTCGGCGATTTCGAGCGAAGCGGGGGTCTGCTATCTGCACCATGACTGAGATACAGCCGCGGCGCGGTTCGGCTGGAGGTGGGCCGTGTACGACGTAATTGTCGTCGGTGCGCGCTGTGCCGGATCCCCGTTGGCGATGTTGCTTGCCCGTCAGGGCTATCGTGTTTTACTGGTCGATCGAGGTTCCTTCCCGAGCGACACCGTGCGCGGCCACTTCATCCAGCCGCCAGGCGTCGCGGCGCTTCGTCGATGGGGTTTGCTCGAACAGGTCGTCGCTTCAGGTTGCCCACCCATCCGTGCCATGATTTCCGACTTGGGCGACTTCGCTCTCCCGATTCCCATCAAAACGGCTGATGGTTTGGACGGTGGGTACGCACCGCGTCGGTTCGTGCTCGATGCGATCCTGGTCGAGTCGGCGGTCGCGGCTGGGGCGGAGCTGCGAGAACACTTCACGGTCCGCGAGCTTCTGTGGGAGGCCGGTCGGGTCGTCGGTGTCCGCGGCCGGGCGCAGGGTGGTGCGGAGGTGAACGAACGGGCGCGCTTCGTCGTTGGTGCGGACGGTGGACACTCGATCGTGGCACGGGAAGCACAGGCGCCGGTCTACCGCCCTCACCCGGTACTGACGTTCAGTTACTGGAGCTACTTCAGTGACGTCTGTCTCACGGACGCCGAGTTACTCATTCGTCCGCAATCATGTATGTTCATTTGTGCTCCGACCAACGCTCGGCTCTCCGCCATCGTACTCCAGGCACCGGTGGCTGGATTCCAGGAATTCCGAACGGACATCGAGCGGAACTTTTTCAGGGCCATCGATCAGGTGCCGTCGCTGGCGGAGCGCGTCCGTCCGGAACATCGGCAGGAGCGCTGGTTGGGATCTGCTCACTTGCCGAACTTCTTTCGGAGGCCCTATGGCCCCGGCTGGGCGTTGGTTGGCGACGCTGGTTACACCAAGGATCCATTCACGGCGCTGGGGATCAGCGACGCATTCCGCGATGCCGAGCTACTCGCGAATTCGTTCGACGACGTTTTCACCGGCGTGACGAAGGACGAAACCGCCTTCGCCAACTATGAGCGACAGCGCAACGCCGCGTCGACCTCCGCGTACGAGGAAACCATACGAGCCGCATCGTTTGCCCCGGTTCCACCGGAGGTCTTCTCCCGCCGCCAGGCACTGCGTGAGGCGAGTAGCACCTTGGGCTGATCAGTACGCGGCCGCCTCGGTCGGTCGCTGACCAACCAAAGAAGTTGGACTCGGCCAAGAAGGTGGCGATGGCTTAGGCACTCAATGATCAGGGGACGCATTCGATCGACGACATCTGCCAGATAGATGGTCGGCGTGTCGCGGGCCACGCTCTATCGGGTGATCACGGTACCGAAATCAGAGCCGTAACCACAAGTTCCTCTCCGCCGTCCAGCAGCAAGCTAGGCTTTCTTGCAAGATGCGGGCATGCATCAGCTTGCGCACGACTGGCTTCGGGATAGAGTGTCGTTCCTCAATCGAGATTCTCACGGATGGAGCAGCAGTGCCGCGTCCGCGTCATGTGTGTTCGACGTGAATCCATGTAGCGGCGAGGGTCGACTATTCGAGGTATTCTGATCTTTAATGATCGCGGGACGTGCTGCCACGATCTGTCGTGTGGCCATAGTTTGCGCCCTCGCGGGTTCGCCGGTCGCCGTGGATGCTGGGCTGTTTGAAGGCCCTCATGTGGTGCACCAGCAGAAATGAGACTCCCTCTGCTGACCACCGAAGGGTGATTGGGTCGAGTCAAGGATCTGACCGATGCGCATCATCATCGACAGTAACATCATCATTCCTGACTACCGTCTGACAGGAGCCCGCTTGCGAGTCCTCCTCAGCGGTTATGGTTTGGACGGCCACGAACTTTACATACCTCAGGTGGTGATCGACGAGGTAACTGGAAAGGCGGCCAGAGAAGTCGAGAAGAAGCGCCGGGAGACCTCGCAGAAGATCGACAGTCTCGATCAGTCTCCCCTCCCGGTTCGAAAGTTGTTTCACATCCCGTCCCACGACGACGTGTACGAGGCTGCGGAAAACTTCAAGGCGTGGCTTGTGGCCACCCTAACGGATGCGGGGGCGATCATACTTCCCTACCCCTCTGTCTCTCATGAGGTTCTTGTTGGTCGCATCATGCATGAGATGCGGCCGTTCCTCTGGGAGAAGGACGATGAAGGGTATCGAGATGCCCTGGTTTGGGAGACGGTTCTTGAGCTGGCCCAGCGGCCCGGAACCGAGATCGCGCTGATCACGAACGACAAGGCGTTTTCAGAGGACGGTCAATTGCACCCTGACCTTGTTTCAGACCTCGGAATGCCTATGTTCCGAAGCGGCGTAACGCTTTTCCCGACGCTGGACGGGTTCAATCAAATGTATTTGACCCGGGCGGTTGAGTATGAGGACATTCGATGTCGCGCGTTGGCAGGCGAGATTTCAGGATTCTCCGTTAACGACATCGTCGAGCAGCGACTTGAGCGCCTCGTCTCGGGCAAACCGCTCTCGCTAGTCCCGATGGGTGGCGGGATGCTCGCTGATTGGGCGCGTGCTGATCAGATCGCCGGGGTGGACGAGGTCAAGATCACAGACGTCCGGCGGACCGTGGCAGATATGTTCTTGTTCACGATCACCGCGCTGGTTCAGTTGGTCATCACCGCGTCCTTCCTACCGCGCACGTCGTGGAATTTGGATGCAGATAATCTCGGGCCTCGAGACGATGTACAGGTGCGACAAACTCGACCTGCCACGATTACGATCGAAGTCGTCTTCGATGAGAAAATTGGCTCCGTGACCTCGGACGACTTGATCGCGATCCACCTTGAGCCCGTGGTTGAATAAGCTGAAAACAGCCACCTGATCCATCATCTGGCACGAGGCGTTTTGCGCACAAATTCCCTTCAGCGCGCGTCGCTACATCGCGCGTCAATTCTCAGTGTATCGTCGCCGTAAACTTCGACTGCTGACCGCCTCTTGTCAGCGACGTCCCATGTCGTCATGGTCAACCTTAGTGCGTAGTCGCACGTGATCGGACCTTGATCGGCAAACCGGGACATCCATTACCGCAGCACTTCGGCCATCACTCGGAAATAGTTCTCGTGATAAATCTTTCGCATGTCCGCTTCGCTGAATCCGCGCCGGAGAAGCTCCGCGGTTAGACCTGGCAGGTCTTCGGGACCGAGCATGCCGGTGAATGGATGCGTCTCTTCGCCGACCGGTTCGATGCCCCAGTCGGCGATCATCTGGGCCGCGTTGATCTTGCCCAGGTGGTCGTAGAAGTCGGCTCCGATGCCGACATGATCGATTCCAGCAACGTGGATTATGTGCTCGATGTGGTCAACCCATTTGGCGATGCTTGGCTTTCCGTGAGTAATGAAGCGGGAAACCGCTACCACTCCGACCACGCCGCCAGAGACGGCAATTGCCCGGATCATGTCGTCGGTGACGTTACGCAGGTGGTTATGGACCGCTCGGGCGTTCGAGTGGCTGGCGATCACCGGCGACGATGCTTCTTCAAGGATGTCCCAGGTCGTTTGATCGGAGGCATGTGAGACGTCAACGATAATCCCCAGCCGGTTCATCTCTCGTACCGCGGCTCTCCCAAGCCGGGTCAGGCCGCCACGCGAGTCGTTTTCCCAGGTGCCATCGCCGAAGAGCGTTCGGCGCATCCAGGTGAACGAGAGCATGCGAAGACCAACCTGATAGAAGAGACGCAACGTCGCCAGATCCTGACCGAGCGCTTCGGCTCCCTCGAACGAGAGCAGCACCGCGATCTTTCCGGAGTTCCTGATTCTGACGATGTCCTCGTAGCTGCGTGCCAGCTCGATTTCGTCACTGTTTTCTTCGATCTCCTGATAGAGCGCGTCGATGACCTGGATGGTGAAACGCAGCGCGCCGTCTGGGAGATAGGCATCCGGAATGAAGATCGGGCACGTGGTGAGGGTGACGCCACCAGCGCGGAAGCGAGGAATCCAGAACTCACCCAGCGAATCGTGGTTCCCGTTGAAGCGCTCCTTGAGAATACCGATAGCGAAGTCATTGTGCGTGTCCACGATGCCGATCTCTCTCGTGAGCCGGGCATCCGATTCTGAATAGAGATGTGTATCAGATGACATTTACCGTTCCTCCATATTCGCCAACCCGCGTTGGTGGTAACGTAGATCGAACGATCGAATTGACGTCGCAGTAACCGCATCTATCTCGTTCCGCTGTTCGTTATCATCGCACGGTCGCGTCTGTGGGACCTCACGAGCCACGGCGTGAACCACGGAACTAATGCGGTCTCTCCCGCCGATCACTCTGAATGCGAGGCGTTCAACATTTCGATTTTCGCACGTCTAATTTGAATTTCCACCCTGGAGGTATGACAGTGAACGCACCTGGGAAGCCTGGAATTGATCCAACCTGGACAAGTAGCGCCAAGGACGGCGTGAGCACGACGCTTGGCGGATCGCGCATCTGGTTGACGATTGGGCGCGGGATCTTGAATGAGGTCTACTGGCCAAGAGTCGACAGCCCGCAGATTCGAGACCTGGGGTTTATCGTTGCCGATGACGCGGGATTCTGGAGCGAAGTGAAGCGGGATGCTGAATACGAACTCGTCACGCCGCAGCCAGGTGTCCCGGCCTACAGCGCGATTCATAAACACGACCGTTACACGTTACGGCTTGATTTCTGCCCCGATCCAGATCGTGATGTCGTACTTATCCGTGCCCGGCTCGACGGCCCAGCCGAGCTCAGACTCTATCCACTGCTGGCCCCGCACCTCGCCAATACCGGATCCAACAACACGGCCTGGATTGACGAGGTCGCGGGAATGACGGCGCTCAGCGCTGTGAATCAGGGTGCCAGTCTGGCGTTATGTGCGGTCGGTGCGGGACGTCTCGATGCATTCAAGCGGGGTAGCGCCGGCTACGTCGGCGTATCTGACGGGTGGCACGATTTCGACACCAACGGTCGCATGCTCTGGACGTACGAGCGTGCCGAGTCTGGCAACGTCGCGCTAATGGGAGAGATCACAGAGCACGATGTGATACTCGCGCTCGGTTTCGGCGAGCAGCCTGAACTGGCTCAAACTCTGGCGCTGTCAAGCCTGCAGTTCAAATTCACTGACGTCTGGCATCGTCAGACGTCGGACTGGGGCAGATGGCAGAGCAGCTGTCGCCTGCCTGACGTGGCGTCGGCTGACCTGCTGCGAGAAGCTCGTATTTCGGCTGCGGTCCTGAAGATTCATGAGGACGAGACAGCTCCGGGAGCCTTGGTAGCAAGTTTGAGCGTCCCCTGGGGCCAGAGCCATCAAGACGCGGGCGGTTACCATCTCGTCTGGTCGCGGGATCTGGTCGAAGCGGCTGGCGGGCTGCTGGCGTTCGGCGCGGTTGAAGACGCCCGGCGAGTACTCGCGTATCTCGTGAGCACGCAGAAGGCAGACGGCCACTGGACCCAAAATCAGTGGCTTGATGGCCGAGCGTTCTGGACTGGTATTCAGCTTGATGAGACCGGATTGCCGATCATTTTGGCGCAGGAGCTGAAGGACCGGAATGCGCTCGATGGCCTGGAAGTGGCCCCAATGATTGAACGCGCGGCGACGTACCTGGCGCTCAACGGTCCGGTAACTGGCCAGGATCGCTGGGAAGAGGATGCCGGCCTGAGTCCGTTTACCCTCGCGGTCGAAATCGCATCGTTGGTCTGCGCGGCAAGCTTTCTCGAAGGGTCGGCCAAGGAGTATGCGCTTCAGCTCGCCGACACGTGGAATAGTCGCATCGAAGATTGGATTTTCGTTGGTGACACCGAGCTGTCGCGCCGCTTCAACATTCCTGGATATTACGTGCGGATCGCTCCGCCTGAGACGGCTGAGACTTCCGACCCAATGACTGGCTTTGTGCCGATCAAGAATCGTCCTCCGATGGAGACTGATCAGCCTCCGGAGTCCATCGTGGGTCTTGATTTTCTCGGGCTGGTTCGTTTCGGCCTGCGCCGCGCGGACGATCCGGGGATTCGGGATACCGTGACGATCGCCGACGCGTTGCTGAAGGTAGATACGCCCAACGGCCCGGTCTGGCATCGATACAACGACGACGGCTATGGCGAGCATGCGGATGGATCGCCGTTCGATGGAACCGGAATTGGTCGCGGTTGGCCGCTTCTCGTTGGCGAGCGCGGCCACTATGCGTTGGCGGCAGGTGATCCGGTCGAACCCTATCTCGAAACGATGTGTCGCATGTCGAGTGCGGGCGGGATGATCCCAGAACAGGTGTGGGACACAGACGATATTCCAGAAATGCATCTGTATCGCGGCCGGCCGAGCGGGTCGGCCATGCCGTTGGTTTGGGCGCATGCCGAGTATCTGAAGCTGCTCGCAGGGTTGGTAGACGGGGAGCCGGTCGATCGTCCGAAGCCGGTCTGGGAGCGTTATCATGGAGAGCGGCCTGATGTGCCGTGGGTCGCGTGGCGATTCAACCAGCAGATCCGCTCGATTCCCAAAGATAAGCTGTTGAGAATTGAGCTGCGTGCCGCGGCCCGAGTTCATTGGTCTCACGACGGCCAATCCGGCTGGATCGATGCTGAAACGAGCTATACGGGTCTTGGTATTCATCTGGTCGATCTTCCGACCGCGGAGCTTCGTGACGGGACAATGGTGGCGTTCACCTTCTTCTGGCTCGAGAGCGAACGCTGGGAAGGCAAAGACTTCACGATTCAGGTCGATCAGGATTAGCACATACGAGAGGATGGCGAATGACAGGAGTATTGAGTGGCAAGCGGGCGCTGGTAACCGGAGGTGATTCCGGTATCGGGGCAGGGATCTCACTCGCGTTGGCTGGTGCGGGTGCAGACGTGGCCGTCAATTTTCATAGTAATGCGGCCGCTGCCGGCGAGATCGTCAAGCAGATTGAGGCGCTGGGAGTGAAAGCGCTCAGTGTTCAGGCCGATGTCTCAGAGCCGTCCGATGTCGAAAAGATGTTTTCATCACTTGCGGCCGACTGGGCGCCGCTCGACATTCTCGTCTGCAGCGCTGGGATCGACGGCCATCCGGCTCGAGGCTGGGAGGGCGACCCGGAGCACTGGATGGGCGTCATCAAGCTCAATTTGTTCGGTCCCTATTTGTGCGCCCGCCAGGCGCTGTCCCAGATGGTCGAGCAGCGTTCGGGAGTGATCATCAACATTAGCTCAGTGCACGAGATCATCCCGTGGGCTGGTTTCAGCGCGTACACGGCCAGCAAAGCCGGCCTGAGCATGCTTACCAAGACACTGGCACAGGAAGCGGCTGAGTTTGGTGTCAGAGTGCTGGCGGTCGCGCCAGGAGCAATCCAAACCCCGATTAACCGCAACGTGTGGGCTGACCCAGATGGCCTGAAGGACCTTCTCGACAAGATCCCGATGGGCCGAATGGGAACGCCGGAGGAGATCGGCCGGCTGGCGGCAATGCTGGCGTCGGACAATTCCTCATATGTCACCGGCACGACCGTTTTTGCTGACGGCGGCATGACGCTCTATTCGAGCTTCCGGCACGGAGGTTAGGGCGATTCACACGATCAGGAACACCAACGAGAAGTGAGTCCGATAATTCCACCATGCCGGGCGCGGCAGGCGGGTGGGGACACGCCCCGCCGTATCATTGAATCCGGACAGTCATCGGACCTGGCTTGCCGAAAACGTTGGACTGAGCAGGGTCCGTTGAATCATCACGAAGGGAACCGCTAAGTCGGTGATACAGCTTCATGATCGCTTCGCCACGTCGGTCATTCTTTTCATGCTGGTAGTAGGGCTCTGGGGACTTGTCAGCTACTTCCGGAAAGTCGGCGTTAGCGGTAGCTATCGAGGGACGCTCGTCGTCGGCGAGATGATGCTGGTCTTGCAGGGCGTGTTCGGTATTACCCTGGTGTTATCGGGATACCGGCCAGCCCAACCACTTCACTTTCTCTACGGGGGATTGTCCGTCTTCGTTCTTCCGATCCTGATGCAATATGCTCGGGTTCGCCGGCAGCACCAGAGACCGCTCATTTACGGGCTCGGCGCATTGTTCATCATGGGGCTCGCGATTCGCGCCATGATGACCGGCGCCTGACTCTTCCTCAGCAGGCGACCAATGTGAATGTGTCATTCTTCGCTGTCGCTCAGAATCTCCTCGTTTCGATTCGACAAAGCACGGAGAGATCCCTCGGCTGTGGCCTCGGGATGACACATCCTCTGTGGCAACCTACTCAGCCAGACCGTCGACAAATAGTGGCTGGCCCACTCACCAATACCCGAGGGCCTCACTTTTGTGTCGCGAGGAACGCGACCAGTTGATTCACCTCGTCCGGATTCAAGATGGTGTTGTAGGCCGGCATATTGTGCCCGCCGGTGAGAATTCGCCAGGTCAGCTCGTTGGTGGATAGTCTCGATCCAATATGTGTCAGGTCGGGTCCGCGGCGACCACCCACCCCAGCCATCAGGTGGCACTTTGTGCATCCTGAGTTTTGAAAGACGAACGATCCCGCAAGCTCCTCCCCAGCGAGAGGTCGGGTAACTGCCACTGGCAAAGGCTGGGGTGACAAGTTTGGCGACCAGGGCGCGCGTTCTCCTTCCTGTACCAGCACAACCACGAGGATCAGCGAAACGGCCACGATCGCGATCGTCCATGGACGCCGCTGCGGACTGCGCTCGCCGCGGTTCGAGATGAACGGCACCGCGATCAGCGCGACGATTCCGAGGAGCGGAGCGCCAACGATCACCCAGTTTTCAGCCCAGGCGGGCATTAATGCCAGAATCGCGAAGTACCAGAGGAACTCCCAGTCCGGCCGTGGATAGACCTTGATCAAGGTTGGATCCGCGTGGGCCCCAAGCGCTTTTGGCCCGACGACTACCGCGAGTATGAGAACGATCGTGCCGACGGCCAGCGCGAACACGACATCTCGCCAGGCGGCATCAGGCCAGAACGGGATGCCCTCTTTCTCGAGGAGTTCTTCGTACTCCTCGTCATACGTCTCCGGGTCAACGAGATGGCCAGGTACGGGCGGTTCCGAGATTCCGTGAACGACCACCAAATAGAGGTGCAACCCAACGAGCATGAAGATCAGCGCCGGTATGAGGAAGACGTGGGTTGCATAGAAACGCGTGAGCGTCGCGCCTCCGACCGTGTTTCCTGCTACAAGCACGTGTGCCATAAAATCGCCGACGAACGGTACACGTCCCGCTTGCTCGGCACCGACAACGACAGCCCAATATGCGTCCTGGTCCCAGCGGAGGAGCTGCCCGGTAAAGGCCATTCCCAATGTGAGGAAGAAGAGCCCGACGCCGACAAGCCAGTTCATCTCTCGCGGGTACTTGTAGCTTCCCATCAGGAAGACGCGAATCATGTGAAGCGTAATCAATACCACCATCGCCGAAGCGCCCCAGAAATGGATGCCGCGAACGACGCTACCAAGCGTTGCATTGTCCGTGATGAACTGAAGAGACTCGTAGGCGCTATTGGGAGCAGGAACATAGCTGAACGCGAGCGCCACTCCGGTGACGACCTGAACGATAAACGCAACCAGCGTCGCGCTACCGAGGACGTACCACCAATTGACCTTGGCGGGCACCGGGTGCTCGACGACCTTGCTTATATATTTCGTCCACCCCAGGCGACGGTCAATCCATCCCCAGGAACTCTTCATGAATTCCATTCGTCATCCACAACGCTAGCCGATTGGCAGCTTACGAGTCTTGACCTGCAAGTTCTGGTTGAGTATGCGCGTCTCATACCGGAAGAGAGATCGCGGTGGCGGTCCACCGGCAACTGTGCCATCCGCGTAATAAACACCACCGTGACATGGACAGAAAAAGAGCTGTGCGTTCTGTTCCCAGTTCACCGGGCAGCCGAGGTGCGAACAATTGATTGCGAACACCGTGAACTGGTTCTGGTTGTCACGTCGCACCCACGCCGCTGTCTGTGCGGTTTGTCCCGCCCAGGCGAGTGGCGATGGATCGTCGATGGCGACCTGGACGGTCTTGCCGACGGCGAAGCTGTCGAGTGCACCGACTGTGCGCCAGACGTTCTTGGCCGGTTTGATGAGCGGGCTTAGCAGGTATGCAATTATCGGTACACTGACGACGGCGCCTGCAAGTCCTGCCAGCCCCAGGCTGAACAGATTAAGAAACTTGCGCATGGCCGCGCGGCGTCCCATGCGTTCATTCATGGAGCAACTCCCCAACCCAGCCGATGATTCCAACGACCATGACAACGACACCGAACGCTGAGAATGCGTAATTGGTGACAATTCCAAAGGCGGTGAATGCGATTGCGCCTGCGATCACCATCGGCCAAATGGACGAAGCTGGCTGGTGTACGCCCAGTGAAGCCGGGTGAGCACCGGTGATCATCTCATTGCTTCCGGATAATGGAGCCCCGGCTGCCGTAGCATCCGGACTGTTTCCAGAGGGGGTGGCTCCTGACGCACCGTCGTCTTGTCGCTTGTTCATCGCTTCCAATCTTTCTTCATCACCCGTTCATTCCCTGCCTACAGGAGACTCATGAGATAGACGACTGAGAAGATCACCACCCAGACCACATCGACAAAGTGCCAGTAATACGCAATTGACTTCACGGCTGACTCATGTTTTCCCTTACCGATCTTGCCCGTGAGCGTCATACCCAGAAGAACCGTCAGCATGATCAGTCCGACCGTGACGTGCGCTCCGTGAAATCCGGTCAGGGTGTAGAAAGCCGACGTGAAAACGTTTGAGCTGATCTTAATATGCTCAGAGTACATCGTCGTGAATTCGGTGATCTGCCCAAACATGAAGATGGCACCGAGCACGATTGTTCCGCCCAGGAACGCCTTGAAGACGCGGGGCTTATCTCGCTCCATGAATCGCTCGCCGATGATGAGTGTGATGCTGCTCGCCCAGAGGGCAATGCTAAACAACGCGGTTCGCATCACATCGAGGTCTTTCGGGCTCGGACCGCCAGATGTCCGGTTATGAAACTCGAGATACGCGGCAAGCAGCGACGCAAAGAAGATGATTTCAGACGAAATCAGTACCAGCATGCCGATCGCCGGTGTTCCCGCCCCGGAGAAAAAGCTTGCTTTCGCCCTCGTGTGAGGCCGCTCCGCCGCGCCACGCTCATTGGCGCTGTCGTGCGCCATCGTCTCCACTGGCTGCGGGCGGTAAAGCGGCCTGGAGTCCGTGATCGCGACAGGCGGGATAGCGGCGAAATTATAGTCAGGTGGTGGCGAAGATGTGGCCCATTCGAGCGTCCAAGCATCCCACGGATTATCTCCGGACCGTTCACCTGAGCGCGCGCTTTCGAAAATATTGATCACGAACAGAAGCGTCGCGAACGCCATCAGGAATGCACCAATGGTCTCAATGAAGTTGAGCGTTCCCCACCACGGAAGATCCGGATACGTGTGAACTCGGCGCGGCATCCCCATCAAGCCGAGAATATGCATCGGGAAGAAGGTGACGTTGAATCCGATCACCATCAGCCAGAAATGCCACCGCCCCAATCGTTCACTCAGCATTCGGCCGAACATCTTGGGGAACCAGTAGTAGGTACCGGCGAACATCGCGAAGGCGGTCCCGCCGAAGAGGACATAATGGAAGTGGCCAACGACATAGTATGAGTCAGTCAACTGCCAGTCGAGCGGGACATTGGCGAACTGCACGCCAGTGATACCACCGATGGTGAACTGAGCGATGAATGCGACGCAGAAGAGCATGGCAGTGGTCATTCTCAGCCGCCCGCCCCACATCGTCGCGATCCAGTTGAAGATCTTGACGCCGGTCGGTACTGCGATGGCCATACTTGCGGCGCCAAATGCCACTTCGGCTGGGAAGCCCAATCCGACTGTGAACATGTGGTGAGCCCAAACACCGAACGAGAGGAAGCCGATCATGCAACCGGACGCGATCACGATAACGCGACCAAATAACGGCTTTCGCGAGAAAACGGGGATGACCTCGGAGATAATCCCGAAGGCCGGCAGCACCATGATGTAAACCTCAGGATGGCCAAACCACCAGAAAAGATGCTGCCAGAGAATCGGGTCGCCGCCGGTCGCCGGCGTGAAGAACTTGGTGCCCACGTTGCGGTCAAAAAGGAGCATGATCTGAGCGGCGGTGAGGCTGGGAATCGCATAGAGGATCAGGAAGCCGGTGACGAATGACATCCATACGAAGACTGGCATCCGTCTCATCGACATACCTGGGGCTCGTTCGGTAATGACCGTGACAACAAGGTTGATCCCGGTCGCGATGGTGCCAAAGCCGACGACCAGCAGCCCGAGGATCCACCAGTCAACGTTGTGCCGTAGTGTGAACGGAACCTCAGTCAATGGAGCGTATGCAAACCACCCGGCGTCAGGCGGCGCGTCGTTGGCAATGCTGTAGTAGAGCAGAATTCCGCCAAAGACGAGGAGCCAGATCGTGAGCGCGTTCAGACGTGGAAATGCCATGTCGCGCGCGCCAATCATTAGCGGCACGAAATAGTTCATGAACCCAATCAACATCGGCATGACGACCAAAAAGATCATCGTCGTGCCATGCAACGTGAACATGCCGTTGTATTGCGCCGGAGTGAGGACCTGCGCTCCAGGGACTGCGAGTTGGATGCGGATAATCAGCGCTTCGATTCCTCCGATGACGAAGAAGACGAGCGCGGCGCCAAGGTAGAGAAGACCAATCTTCTTATGATCGGTGGTCGTAATCCAGTCCAGGAGTTTGCTGTAGCGTTGTGTACCAGGTAGCTCCCGTGCCTGTTCGGCAGTCGCCATTCCTATTTCTGCCCTTCCAGGTACGCCACCAAGGCCTGAAGATCACTCTGAGAGAAGTTGAAGTCCGGCATCAGCGCTCCAGGCTTGACCGCTTGGACATTGTTGATCCAGTTCGCCAGGTTATCGGGTGTATTGTTGACCACCCCGGATCCAATCCATTCGCGGCTTCCAAAGTGGGTAAGACTCGGCCCGACGCGGTTTGTCACGTGGCAACTGACACAGGTGTTGCTGTTGAATATTTGCTCGCCTCGTATTTCCAGGGCGGTTGACGGTGCGGGAGGTGGAGCTTGCTGCTGCTTTATCCAGTCATCGAACTGAGCCTGAGGTTCCGCAACGACCCGGATTCGCATCCAGGAGTGCTCGCTTCCGCAGAACTCCGCGCAGCTCCCATCAAACGTCCCGGCCTGGGTTAGATTCAAATTCATCGTGTTCGTGTGGCCGGGTATAGCGTCCTGTTTCCAACCGAGTTCCGGAACCCAGAAGCTATGAATGACATCAGCCCCGGTGATACTAAGTCGAACAGGCTGGCCGACCGGAAGATGAAGCTCACTCGCCGTATCGATCCCCAGGCTCGGGTACTGATATTCCCACCACCACTGATGCCCGATGACGTTGATTTGAATGGCGTTTGCCGAGTTTGCGTCGACCGATCTCATGGTGAACGTTGAGTAAACGAATAGTCCAACCAACAAGATGATGGGAATGCTGATCCAGGTAATTTCCAGGGTTTTATTGCCGGCTGTCTGCACCGGTTCTTCATCATCATCCGAATGACCACGGTACTTGAGAAGGATCCATCCGAGCGCCCCGAAAACGATCAGGAGAACGATGCCCGACAAGATAGAGACCGTGACGAACTGGTGGAAGATCGTTGTACCCTGGGAACTGACCGGGTGAAGCGTGGTGATCGTCGATCCACATCCTGTCGTGAGGATCAGCGTCAGAAGGAAGGGGAGCGGGACCGCGCGGTGACGACGTGGATCGCGATTTCGTCCGGTTCCCAATCGTTTCATGGTGCTCCTCATGGTTTCCTCGACAGGAGGAATCCTCTCGTTCGACATCTCTTTAGCTTTAGGCTTTCCGAACCTAAAGCCCTGTCAGAATTTCTTGGACAAAAGTAAGCGTGTGCTTGAGTTATTTGGCTCGATCCAATAATCAGCCGGTCCCAGCGGCCGTGTAGTCGTGCCGCACAATTCATGCCTATGCTGCAAAAGAATCGAGTCAATCTCAACTCCACGCTTGTAGCGAATGGGCGATTTGGTGACGTCGGTTGACGGAAAGCGATAGGTGTTTTCGGTTTCTTCATTGTATGGTGACTTTGGGAGATTGCGCTACCCCACTTGCGGCTATTCGAGATGGACGGAATCGGAATCCCACTTGG
This sequence comes from uncultured Chloroflexia bacterium, assembly GCA_963785465.1. Classification (GTDB taxonomy): domain Bacteria; phylum Chloroflexota; class Chloroflexia; order Thermomicrobiales; family Thermomicrobiaceae; genus CALAGB01. Next base: position 43,129 of record CAWAVM010000021.1, read on the forward strand.
GAATCGTTAAGCCACTTCTACCACTGGGCGGTAACCCCTCCATCAACGACAAGCGTGGTTCCGGTCATGAAGGATGAATCGTCGCTGGCGAGGAAGAGCGCGGCGCGAGCCAGTTCATCGGCACTGCCGATTCGCTTGACCGGCATCCGCTCGATGATGCTGCGGGCGTGTTCTTCCCGATCGGTACGATTTCCATGTAGCATTGGGGTATCCACGGGACCCGGACACAAGCAGTTGACTCGAATACCCTGCGCGGCGTGGTCAACGGCGATCGCGCGGGTTAAACCGACTAAACCAGTCTTGGAGGCGCAGTAGGCCGGGGAGTTCTCGGTACCGACCAGAGCAAGTTCGGACGCCGTGAAGATGAGCGAGCCTCCACCCGAGCGCAGCATTTGCGGAATGGCGTGCTTGGCGCAGAGAAAGCCTCCACGTAGATTGACTCCGATAACGCGATCAAAGCTCTCCTCTGGTAAGTCGATCACGTTGAACCGTGCGCTGATACCAGCGTTCGAGAACATCACGTCAAGCCGTCCGAAGCGCTCTACCGTCGCATCGACGAGTCTTAGAACGTCTTCACTCTTGCTGACGTCGATCTGGGCGGTAACGATCTTTTCGCCTGAGGCATCAACAGAATGAGCGGCTTGTTCCAGCCGCTCACCGTTGATATCTCCGATACCAACGCGCGCGCCCTCCTGGACAAAGAGTTTGGCCGTTGCCAATCCGATACCGGATGCCGCTCCCGTGATGATCGCCACCCGTCCGTCAAGTCGTCCAGCCATGCTTGCTCTCCTCCCATATCGAACCTTGTTTTTCTTGTTTGATCTGCCGGTTACTCTACCGCAGTCGTCTTCAGATTTGGGGGATTTCCTTTCCAGGTGGTGACATTCTGGCCGATAATCGAGCAACAGTTGGAATGGTGTGACGTCGCGGAGCGCCGTGTAGTCACCGAGCTTATCGATGTGGGGGTCAAGTATGAATTTGGAGCTTGCCGGGAAAGTCGCGATTGTGCCTGCCTCGAGCCACGGTCTGGGTCGCGCCGTCGCGCTTGCATTTGGTCGCGAGGGCGCCACCGTGGTGATGTGCAGCCGCGACCAAGCAGCAATCGAAGATGCGGCGTCAGAAGTGCGAGGCACTGGTGCAGATGTGCTTGCCGTGACGGCCGACGTTACGAAACCGGAGCAGATCGATGCGCTCATCAGTGCGGCGGTCGCCCGATTTGGTGGAGTCGACGTTCTGGTCACCAACGCTGGTGGCCCGCCGGCCGGGACTTTCGATCGCTTCAGCGACGCCGATTGGCAGTCAGCCTTTGACTTGACGCTCATGAGCGCGGTTCGGATGGTTCGCGGTGTTCTGCCTTCGATGAAATCACGCGGTGGTGGCTCAATTGTGGCGATGACCTCGTCGTCGATCAAACAGCCGATTCCGAACCTGTTGCTGTCCAACGTGATGCGTTCAGGCGTGGCGGCAATGGTCAAAACGCTCGCCGACGAGGTTGCGGGGGATAACATTCGCGTGAACACGGTCGTTCCTGGGCGCATCGCCACCCAGCGCATCGCACAGCTCGATCGAGCAAATGCCGAGCGTCAAGGAGTTGACGAGGAGACGATGCGCAACCGATCGTTGGCGCAAATCCCGATGAGCCGTTACGGCGAGGCGGAAGAGTTTGCGGACATGGTCGTCTTTCTAGCGTCCGCCCGTGCATCGTACATTACCGGCGCGACGTTCCAGATCGATGGCGGCATGATCCGCTCTCTCTGGTAGCAGTTGCCGTTTAATCTGCCGATTCTGGCTCCCATTGCCAGCCCTTACCGGATCGCGTCACCCGGCCGATTCCCGGGAACGGGAAGTGGTAGATGAGGATACGTGCATTCTCGGCTGCGGCGCGATCGTAGATCTTGCGTCGGGTGTTTATGGCCACGTCCGGTTGAAAATCGAACGCCGGGTGCCAGGTTGGCTCGGCCAAATGCACCGGATTGATGGCAACGTCGACCAGGTTCAGTAACTGCTCATTGCCGGAGGCGATGATGAGTCCCATGTGATGTGTGGTATGTCCGGGCGCTGGCAAAGCGTAGATGCCGGGCACGATTTCCTCTCCATCGCTGCCTTCAATCAGGTCGAGTTGCGGTTCGATTGGTGGGAGGTACTTGCGAGCCCAGGTGCCCATGAATTGGTCGAGTTCGCCGAGGTTGTGTAGCGTGCCCGCCGCTGCTTTTTCGAGCGTGATTTCGTCGGTCCAGAAATCCCACTCGCCCTGTCGCATGACGATGCGCGCGTTCGGGAATGCCGGTTTACCCTCATTGTCGATGGTCGTGCCGATATGATCGGGATGTGCGTGGGTGAGCACCAGCACGTCTATGCTTGCTGGTTCGATACCAGCCGTACGGAGATTTTCCAGAAGGTGCCCGGTTGTTGGTGCGAATGGTCCGATACCCGCGTCGATGAGTACGCGATGATTGCCGGTGTTCACTATCAACGAAGTAAGCGACGACGATACCATGTCGGTCGGCATGTCATGCGCACGCAGCACTCGATCGCGATCATCTTCCGGTGCGTTACCGAAAACGGCCACGGCCGGGAACGCAGACGTGCCGTCGGTGACGGCAATGCAATCGAAGTCACCGACCGAAAACGTGTGGGCCGACTGGTACATATCATTCCTCCTCGAAACATAGGCCGGTCGCCGCGAATTTTGGACACCATATGATTCTCTGACAACTAGCCTGGCCACATGCGCAAGCACTATACCTTGTCTGTAGGGCGAAAGCTGCGTACACTGGAACTGTACGCGTTGTGTGACACAGCGCCAGGTGTCGCACGATGCTGCCATCGAGTAGCCGCTTTACGGGGGTTGTGCTGGGTACTCGGTAACCGGTCCGCATCTCGGATCGGGAGGAGCCGGAGGTCTAACCGGCTCCTCGTTTTGTGCGCCAAGTCAGCCTTCCAACAGTTCAACGATCGTGGCGCAGGTTTTGCCTCTCAGAAAGAGCGGCTGCCGCTCCAAGCCAATCTCCTTCCCTCAAAACGTATAACCTCCCGATCAGGCGATCGCCAGTGCCACGATCCCAATGACCATCGTGGCTGCCGCGATAAGCCGTCGAGAGGTGTGCCCTTCCGAGAGGAGTTTCGCTCCCATGAGCGTACCGATGAGAATGCTGATCTCTCTGGCTGGTGCCACGTAGCTGACCGGTGTGAAGCTCATCGCCGTCAAAACGAGAACGTACGCCAGTGGGCTCAAGATCGCGACCCCGACAACTTCCCAGCGATAATTGGTCCAAAGCTTCCGTACTTCAGCCGGCCGACGAGCGGCAATCGGGGCTAGGAAGGTACTTCGGATAGCAGCCGAGCCGAGATCCTGAATCAACGGAGGAATCATCAGCGCGCTTACCGCGTGTTTGTCCCAGAGCGTATAGCTGGCGATAAATACTCCGGTCAGCAGGCCATACATGATTGCCGCGTGATTACCGCTGCGCTGGAGTGCACTCGGTCCCCCGGTAAAGACGAAGATGCTGACGATGATCAGGATCGCTCCGACGATCCCGAGCGGAGTTGGCCGCTCTCCGAGAATGATGATAGCGCCAATGGTGGCAAGGGTTGGTCCGGTGCCGCGAGCCAGCGGGTAGACGAGGGAAAGGTCTCCGACACTGTAGCCCCTCTGTAGGACGAGGAAATACCCGATGTGGATGATGCCGCTGCCGGTAATGAAGAGCAGTTCGATCAAGCCGATATGCGGCTTCTGAATCAGGAAAATGAGCACGACGAGAGGCGAATAGAAAACGATTGAGAGACTACCGAATAGCCAGATAAACGTCGGGCCACCACCAACGCGTTTAACGAGCAGATTCCAAGAAGCGTGGATGAAGGCCGCCGTGAGGACCAGGATCAGCGCGAGAAAAGACACCAGCGAGGCTCCTGTTTCACTTATCCTGACTGAGTATCGTTTGTCAGGGTACGGTGATCCGGCTACCTCAAGCCTTTTCTGCCGTCAGTTGTGCGACCGGAAGGTCCGATCGTGGCGCCGCTCGGTCCAGTCCCATCGCTGCCCTAATTGTTGGACTATGGATCGGAAAGCGGGCGGAACCCTAGGCGCAACCACAAGCTTGGGGGAGTATAGCATCGTGCAAAAAGAAAACGTTGTCGTCACCTAGCTGAGAAGCGGGGTGGTTTCCGTATCAATCATCAGGAGATCATCCTGCTGATCAGCGTTGTAGAACCGATACCGTGCTCGGCCGGCACGTTTGGCGGCATAGAGGGCAGTATCGGCCTGAATCAACAGATCGTCCGCGTCTACCGTCTCTCCGGACGCGATTGAAATTCCCATGCTGGCTGTAATGGTGACGGTGCCATGACTAAGATGCACCGGGAGATGAATCGCGTCGAGAATTCTGCTGGCGGCGCGCTCGACGCCCTCGATCGTTTCGAGCCCTTCCAGGACTACGATGAATTCGTCTCCACCCTGGCGGGCGACAGTCTCTCCCGCTCGCACGCATGCCTGAATCCGCTCTCCGATGGCAACAAGAAGCTGATCTCCCGCAGGATGGCCGAACGTGTCGTTGATCACCTTGAACAAGTCGATATCGACGTAGAAGAGTGCGACAATGCCGCCCGAACGCTGGATGCGTGCAAGCGAACGATTCAAATCGTTGAGCAGGAGCGTCCGGTTAGCCAGATTCGTCAACGGATCGTGAAGCGCCTGCCAGCTAAGGCGCTGCTCAAGTTCCTTTCGGTCCGTCACGTCGTAGGCCGTCGCGACGATTCCGCCGATGAGCGGATTGTCGATCTGATTCGTCCCGAACGCCTCGAAGAAGCGCCAGCTTCCGTCGCCGTGCTTGAGTCGCATCTCGATCCGTCGCTGACCTCCGGGCTCCTCAAGAAGTTGTTGGAGCGTCGCGGCTACTCGCTGCTGGTCGTCAGGATGAACCGTATCGAAGATGCTCTCCCCTATAGGTTGCTCGATGACGTCGCCCAAGACGCGCGAAAATGTGGGTGCGTTGAGAATAACCGTGCCGTCAGGTCCAAAGACGGAAAGAAAGTCAAACGAGTAAGCCCGCACGGCATTGAGCCGGCTGTAATGTCGGGATCGTTCACAAAGAAGGGCAACCCCAATAACATTCGATGCCTGTTCGCAGAGGTTTCGTTTCCCTGCCGACCAGTTGCCCACCTCAGTGTCACTGGCACAAACCAAAACGGACGTAAGACCGTGTTCGGCGACTATGAACGACGCCCAAAAGGATCGATAGCCGGCCTCCTCGAATCGGCTCCTCGTTGCGCTGGGGAGGTCTTAACCGAGGCGAGGACTCGCTTGCCTTCGCACAGTTCCTCGGTCCATTCGTCGAGAGCATCGGAATCGAGGAAATCGGAGTTGAGTTTGACGAATGGTTCGGTGTTAGATCACGATCAAATTTGAGAGAGAGGCTTTCACCCGGCAAACATAACGGCGCGACACGGTACACGGCAAGGATCGCCGGCCACAGCGCGTTTGAAAATTCGGCCAATACCGGGCCGAGCGCACCGATTGGATCGTTGCTGACCAGAATCTCGTGGAGCGTCCTCGTCGCCGTCTCGCGATGACCGTCACTCGACGGTTTTGAGTTGGGTGGAACAGCGTTCATGTCGCGTAGTCACTTTCGAGCTGTCGACCTGCAATTGGCAGTCTCGCGAGACGATGGTTAATCGAGCACGGTTAGCCCGGGCTCCTGACCATTATAGGTGCGTAGATGCCAGTGCCCCATAGGAGACAAGAGCGAGTCCCGCACAGGACAGGGAGTACTGATGACACGGCGTTTGGCATGAAACAGCGCTATGAGTTGGCGCGTTCTCCCTGGAAGTCCCCCTGGTAGCCGGAGGAAGTGGCGTGTTCGAGACGGTGAAAAACGAGTTGGACGATTCGTGCATCTCGCTGAAGGCGAAATCCCGCCCCGTTGTAGACGACCAGTAGAGCAACACCCTGTCCAGAATATCCCGCGTCCCACACAGCAGTGTGAAGGGCGACTCCCGACCGGAGGAGACTTGAACGGGGTCGCGCGTATGCCATGCAGTTGGCCGGTAAATTAACCGTCTCGTTGAATCGCACGAGATATGGTCCAGGCTGGAGATGAATCTCGTTATCTTGATCGAACGGGAGCAAGTCGATATCCGGAAGGCGGCGGTCCCGATTGTCGCGTGCCAATGTGCCGGGGCCATCGAATTGGGAGATCGTCGCTATCGTCAGGTCGATACCATTGGGCTGCAATTGCGACGCACGATCGATCATGCCGTCAATTAATGGCGGCACGGCATCGAGTAGCTCATTGATCTGCTCTCGACTCAAGACCGCACCCGCTGACTCGTTGCTCACTCACGCCTCCCAGCCATCATCTATCGTGTTCAGCCCTAGCACAGCTTAGAAACGATAGGACGTGCGGTCAATGACCAGGCGCATCATCTGCCACCGGGCGCCAATAGACGCCCCGGTCGCGAACCAGAAATCCGTTGTCGACCAGTTCGCGGCGTAGAGTCGCGAAGTCTGGATGGTATTGTGCGAGGAGCGTGCTGATCTCGCGCTCTGGAAGTCGAACCTCGCTGGGTATCCGCGTAGCCAGCCAGCGGAGAACGATCAGTTTCTTCTTGTGGCTGGCGGGAATCGTGGTTAGACGACCGTGTCTGGTGAAATCACGCAGAACCTTCGCGTCCCACGAGTCTCCATCGAGCTCTGGACTTGTTTCCCGAGATGTCGCGAATGCAGTTCGACTGATTCGTCGTAGCTCATTCAGGTCGAGACTGTATCGTGAAATGCCGTTCTCGATCCGCTCAACCGCGAGGCCGCTGTCACAGAGCAATTTGAGATGGCGCGAGACGTCCTGCGGGCGCAACTTGAGCGCCGCCGCGATTTGATCGAGCGAGCACTCGGTTTCCACCAATAGCGCAGCGATGCGCAGACGCGCCGGATCCGAGAGAGCTCGGGCTAGCTGGATCACCGCGTCGTTCGCATCGGTCACCACAATCTCAAACCTTTCGTACGCGACCGATACCGTTATGACTCATTCTGCCGTATTGTGCCGCTACAAGACGGTTAAACGAGTGTGCTGGATGTCCAACCGAGAATTCCGGCTGGAAATTGTCACGCCTTGGCAGTCGCAACTGACGTGGCGGCGAGGATGCGTCCGTCTGATATTCGGACCACCCGGTCGCACAGATCCAGCATACGCTCATCATGTGTCACCATCACCGTCGCTTTGTTCCGGCCGTGGGCTTCACGGGCGAGCATCTCGACCACTTCTCGTCCACGAGCGGAATCCAGGTTGGCGGTCGGCTCATCCGCCAGGAGAATGTCGGGATCGTTCATGAGAGCCCGGGCAATGGCAACGCGCTGGCGCTCGCCGCCGGAAAGCTCCTCCGGATAATGCCCGGAGCGGTTTGTGATGCCAAGTTCCTTCAACAGCTCGTCCGCACGAGATTTGGCTGCTCGGTCGAGTCGCCCGCTCAGCTTGGCGACCAATAGCAGTTGGTCGCGCGCCTTCAGGTACGGAATCAGATTAGCGGATTGCAGTACAAACCCGACGTGCTCGAGCCGCAGCCGACCGAGCTCCGCTGGACTTACCCCGTCAAGATTAGTGCCGTTGAGCACGACTCGGCCACTGGTCGGGTGCAGCAGGGCTCCGGCGACGGCCAGCAGCGTGGTCTTGCCCGAACCGGACGGCCCAACGACCGCCACGAGTTCGCCGGCATCGACGGTCAACGAGACGTCATCGAGTGCCCGAACCGCGATCTCACCTTCGCCATAGATCTTCGTCACGTGTTCAAGTAGAAGCTTTGCCATGTTCAGTCGACTCTCCCAATGGCCACCAGCGGATCAATGTTCGCGATACGTCGCAGGGACAACAGGGTTCCGATTAATCCAACGAAGAGGAGTACTATCCCGTAGGTCAGGATCAGTCGATAACTCAGTGCAAAGGGAAGTTCCGGAGGAATAATGGCAGCGACCGCGAAGGTCAGCGCGGCGCCGGCCACCACACCGATGACCGTTAGAACCATTACCTGCCCGATCAGATCTTGTGCCAGGAAACGTGTGCCGGCTCCTAGTGCCTTGAGCACGCCGAATTGGTTCGACTTCTGCAATGTAATGACGTAGAAAAAGACCGCAAGCACAAAGGCGGCGATGACGAACAAGAAGACCAGCATCATCGTGATTGTGCCGTTCTCTTCCTTGTAGCCAGGCAGACTTTGCAGCGCGAGTTGTCTGGTCGCAACCTCAACATTGGGGATTTGCTGCGACACCCGATTCGCGGCAGCACTATCCGCTTGGATGGCAACCGCGCTAATTGGATTGTCGACGTTACCGGCAGAACCGGGAGCTCCAAATTTAAGGGATTGCCAGAGCGGGATGTTGGTGAAGATTACTGGCAGATGGTTGTATTTTTGACCTGTGGTGAAGCCAGTCACCACGAGTGGTTGGTCCGACGGGGTGATAAGCAACTGGTCGCCGAGCTTCACATCGAACCGCTTCAAACTGTCGTCGACCACCACTCCATTCGACGTACCACTCGCTAGCGGTTGGCCGCCGATAATTCGAGGAGCTAAAAAGCTGCTTGGGTCGATGGCCAGAATGGTGGCGTCGATCTGTGTGTTGCTGTTGTTCCGACGTACCGTTACGGTCAGGTGTCCGAGCGGAGCAGCTGCCTTGACGCCCTGAACCTGCTGTATTTTGGCCACGTCGGCCATGGGTAAGATCGAGCGGTGCAGATAGAGCTTTACGTCCGACTGAAAGACCAGATGGTCCGCCTTCATGTGAATAAGCGCGGCTCCGTTATCGGTAGACAGGCCATTGGCCAAGCCGGAGAGCAAGAAGACCAACCAGGCGATCAGAGTGATGATCGCTCCAATGAGCAGGTAGCGCAGACGGGAATGACGGAACTCACGCAGGGCGAGGAACACACTATGGCCTTTCTCGAAAACAAACATGGCGACGTCTCTCGATCTGAACCAGAAGGAGTTGGCGCGCCGAATGAAGTATAATCGCGTGGCCGTGTATAATCAATCATGACTAATCGACTGTGAATAATGCGGTGGATGTGACGGAGCTTTGGATGGACGAGCGGGCGCTGCTACTTCTGGGAATTCTCAAGGCGCAGAGTCAGCATGGGTATCAGATTAACGAGTTTATCGAGCAAAATCTGAGTCGCGTGACTGATATGAAAAAGGCGACTGCATACGCTGTTCTAGATCGCCTGAGCCGTGCCGAATACGTTAGCGTCAAGAGCCAACAGGCCGGTAATCGGCCGCCAAGAAAGGTCTACACGATCACTTCCTCCGGTGAAGAGCTTTTCCTGAAACTTCTGCGGGAGAACCTGTGCAGCTTCGATGCTCCGGTGTTTGCCGGAGATATTGGCCTCATGTTTCTGGATGAGCTTCCCCGTGTTGACGCACTGGAATGTCTGAGCCAGCGGCTCGATAAGGTGGATCGACAGATCGCCATCTACCGTCAGGCCCCGCCGCACGGCCACGGGCTTGGGGTCGATCTTGCGCTCGACCACGGTTTGCATCTTCTTCGGGCTAATCGTGAATGGCTTTCGCACACGATCGAACGACTCGACTCTTCAGAGAGTCTTTCCGAGTAGAGCCGGTCGTTGACGGTCCTCTGTCTCCCTGCGATGATCCAGCCAGGTTGATGACCCGAATCATGAGCAAGGGGAAAATATGTCACGGTCCGAGACGGCCAATCCTCCGCCTGACCTACGACTGAAGAGCCATCCAGTGCTGGGCGAATTAGCTGATGCGGCGGTAGTCCACATTAAGATTGACGGCCGCGAGATCGAAGCGCGTGCGGGCGAGGTCATCGCCGCGGCGCTGCTGGCAAGCGGAATACGTACCTTCCGAACGACACCCCATTCTGGCGAGCCACGTGGACCGTTTTGCGCAGTGGGGCGTTGTCCCGATTGCATGATGACCGTCGATGGCGTGCTGAACGTTCGTACCTGTCTCGTGCCCGTTCGAGAAGGCATGCAGATCGAGACGCAACAAGGACTGGGTACCTGGAAGGGCGGAACGGCGTGAAGACGACAGACGTCGCGGTTGTCGGTGCAGGGCCTGCCGGGATCGCCGCTGCGCTGGCAGCTTCGAACGCGGGTGCCGCAACCGTTTTGATCGATGAGCAACCACACGTCGGTGGTAGTCTCCGCTGGCGTATTGCACCCGTGAATGGTCTTGGGAACGAGTTCGCCGATTTGAGTGGCCGTCCCGCGTTCCAACTCGCCGGCGCACTCTCGGAACGATTGCGGCAATCGAAGGTTGACGTTGTAGCAAATGGCGTGGCCTGGGGATGGTTTGAGAAAAACGTTCTCGGCGTGGTCGCCACGGGCGATTCGTATGAACTTCAGGCGAAATCGATTGTGGTCGCCAGCGGCTCGACCGATATCGTGCAGCCGTTTCCCGGCTCGACGCTACCGGGGGTGATGACGAGCCGCGCGGTTATGATCTTTCTCCACCTTCACCGGGTGCTCCCGGGCCGTCGATTCGCGGTGCTCGGCGAAGGAGAGGATGCTGACGAGGTCGTCGCCGCGCTCGAGGCGGCCGGCGTTGATGTCGTCGGTACAGAGAAGAGCGTCGGCGGCGTGCGGGTAACCGGGGATGGCAAAGTCGAGGGCATCATGCTTCCCGGTCGTTCGTTTGAGATCGATTCCGTGGTCATTGCACTTGGCCGCCAGCCTGACGCGGAACTCGCGCTGCAGTCATTGGCCCAGAATGTTTTTTCGGCCGGTGCTGGCGGCGTTGTCCCGCGGCGCGGGATTTCGTGTGAAACGTCGACGGCGAATCTGTATCTCGCCGGCGACGCAGGTGGGATAGTTGGCGTAGCGGAGGCGATGGCGGAAGGCAGGCTGGCCGGACTGGCCGCTGCCGAAGCGGGCGACGATCTCGTCACGGCCGCGCGTGATGACCTCACTGCGCTACGCCGCGCGGAGCGCGCTGAAGTGGTCCACAGCCTGCGGCTCGCGACCGTCAACAGATAGCCTGAACAAGGTTTGGAAGGGACGACAAATGGCCCAGGAAACGCGAACCGCGGTCTGCGTCTGCCGGTGCGAAGAAGTTGACTCAGAGGCGATCCTGCAGGCGATTGCTGAAGGAGCCAGCACGATCAACGACGTTAAGCGTCGCACCAGGGCAGGGATGGGTATCTGCCAGGGTATCTTCTGTACTCGCGCCATTGCCGAAATGATTCATGAGCAGTCAGGTGTGCCGCTGCAAAAGATCGAACCAATGACGGCGCGTCCCCCAGCTCGTCTCATACCGGTGGGAGAGCTTGCCGGGCTAGACGAATAGCGTTGTAAAAAACGTATAGATTGCACCAAGTCGTGCAGGGTAGGATTTGATGACGCGACCGGGTCCAGGCACGGCTGCTGTTGTGTGCTACCTGATGAGGTGAACGGTCTTGATCTCTTACCCATTGCTAATCGATCCGCACTATGACAGTAAGATCTGGGGTGGGCGACGCCTGGAGACGGTGCTCGGGAAGGCGCTGCCGGAGTCAGGGCCGATCGGCGAATCGCTCGAGAGTGGTGATAACGCCGTCGTCATCAATGGACCGTTGGCCGGCTGGACGCTAAAGGATCTTGCCGCCCAGCAGGGCGCCAGCCTGCTCGGGACCCTTGGGCTCGAAGCCAGTCAGCCGTTCGGCGACTTCCCTTTGCTGGTCAAATTCATTGATGCTTCCGATATTCTCTCATTGCAGGTCCACCCTGACGACGACGGAGCCAACGATCTGGGCAAGCGGGGCAAGACCGAGGCCTGGTACATCGTCGAGGCAGACCCTGGTTCCTCGTTGATCACTGGTATGTCGAGTCCAGCCAATGCGGAAGACGTGCGATCCAGCATTGAAGACGGCTCCTTCGAGGAGTTGATGGAACGCTGTCTCCCGATGGGCGGTGAGAGCCTGATGGTTCCGGCAGGAACCATGCACGCAATCGGACAGGGCATCTTGTTGTACGAGGTGCAGCAGAACTGTGATGTCACGTTCCGTCTCTACGATTGGGGCCGTGTCGACGCACTGGGAAACTCCCGCGATCTTCATCTCGAGCAAGCGCTTCGCGTCCTTCGTCCCGACCGCCACGCCGTTTCCGTGCAGGCGCTACGGCGAGACGATTGGCGTGAGATTCTGGTCGCCTGCCGCTATTTCGTGCTTGAGCGTTGGCAGATTCACGGCGCACAGTCAGTCGACGGAACTAGCGGAGCCTCCTTCCGACTTCTATCTTGTATCGCCGGAGGCGTTCGAATCGATAGTGAGCAATCCGAGACGGTCGAGGTCTCGCTCGGACAGACGGTTCTCCTACCAGCCGATCTGGGAACGGTTGTCGTTGAGGGGGATGGAACGCTGCTCTGCAGCTATGTTCCCGATCTGGAGCAAGATGTCGTGCGACCTCTGGTCTTGATTGGATACCCAACCGAACAGATTCGTCGGCTGGCCGGAGATACAGGCGATCTGGACCACTTCTCTGGCCACGATGCGTGATGAGCATGGAGACGATGTCAACCTGTTAGACCACGGTCAGTTCGAGGGATCGGACAATTTCATGCGGTACGGGGCGGAGACGAGACTCACGGTCAAAGAGTTGAGGGATCGGTCCATTGCCTTCTATGGTCCGGAGGGTCGCTGCGGTTTGACGATCACTGAGCAAGGGCCGTATCGGATCGTCTTCGCGGGAGGTGGTGGCTACGTGATCGCAACGGCGCACCGCGCTCCGTCGGGCAGCCGGATTGAGCTTGAGGTGCGAGAGTTCGATTCGGAAGCACGTGAGTTCCTCGCAACGCTTCCCGGCCCGGAAGGCTGGCTCAGACGAGCGTTGGGGCGGAAGCGATTGTAGGCCCTCTTCCCCTGACCCCTTTACTCCGACGATCAGCAGAAGGTAATCGATCTCTGATACGTGGCGGGTTGAACTCCATCTCACTGCCGCCAATCACGGCAAAGGGGATGAGTACAGCCCGCTACTCTTTTTTGCTGTTCGGCGTGAGGAACTCGTACGCTGCGCCCATGACGGCTCCAAAAACGGCGTGGCGCAGCACCTCGATCGCGAAAGGCCCCGGCCGGTTGTACGGTTCAAGCTCGCCACGCTTGATCCCAGGGTGGATGTGATCCAGCACAATGATGATCGGCCAGAGGAACAGGTTCTCGACTTGAGCGAAGATCAACCCGCGCATCCAGGTTGGCCCAGGCAGGCCGTGATGCACTCGTGAGAAAAGTGCCCCCAGCGCGATGCCATTGGTGACGTGAGAAACGCTACCAATAACGGGCCAGAGGCGCCGACCACCAGGGACCATGCCCGCGAGAAGGCGCAAATCGTTCGTTCGCTGGCGCGTCACCAGCAGATCCAGCCCCATTGCCAGCATGAACGCGACCGCTCCGATCGCGCCAGCCAATGCTCCCCGCTGCCCCTCGTCGGTCGTGTCGATCATATCTTGCATTTGCTGCTTCTCCGCGGACTAGGCCGGTTGACCGGGTTCGAAAATCGGTGCCGGTCGACGCTTGTGGGCCGATCCGGCGATCATTCGCTGGACTTTGGCAACACGATCGTCAGGGTAATTACTGATGTCTCCCCGATCGAGCGCGTTGAGGATGCCGTCGAGGTCCTCGTAACTGATGCCCATCTCTTCTTCGTCAGTTTGTCCGGCCCACAGACCCGCGCTGGGAGGTCTCGCGATAATCTCCTCAGGGACGCCGATATCTTTCGCCACGGCGCGCACGTCCCGCTTGTAGAGAGAACCTAGCGGCAAGAGATCGACTCCCCCGTCGCCGTATTTGGTGAAGTAGCCAGCCAAAAGCTCGCTACGGTTGCCGGTCCCGACCACGAGGAGTCCACGCGTATTGGCGACGTGATAGAGCGTCATCATTCGCAGGCGCGGCTTGAGGTTCGCGGTCGCCAACTGATTTCCAGACGGCAGGAGTTTCATCAGCAAATCAAAGAGATCAGAGAGATCAACGGTGAGGGTCTCGATGTCAAACGTCTTGGCCACGAGTTCGGCGTGCTCGATGTCGAGCGGTTGGCTGTGGGCCGGCATGATGACGCCCAAGACGCGTTTGTTGCCGAGCCCCCGCGCCGCTAGTCCAGCGACGACGGCAGAGTCGATGCCGCCAGACAACCCGACGACGGCGCCCTTCGCTCCGGCTTCGTCGATCTGACTACGTATCCAGCTTGCAATGCTGTCAGCGAGACTCATTCATCCTCCTGCCTGTTGAATGCAGGCATCGATGCGAACGCTTTCCCTGATGATCATGCGGCGCGACGGGGAGTGCGTCAAGACTGGAGTGGCACACCATGTGACGGCACATAAAGTCGTTCCGATCCGGAAGCCTGGAGATCAGGTTGGCGCCGGACAGATCGCGAGGTTGAGATCCGCCCGGCGCTGTCGGATCGCTCCTACTCAGGACGGCATGTCGAGATAGACTGTGCGCGTTTGCGTGTAGAAATCCATCGCGGCCCGGCCCTGTTCGCGGGAGAAGGAGCTCGATTCCTTCATGCCGCCAAATGGCACGTGAGGTTCGGCTCCGGCCGTCTCGGAGTTGACGTGAACGACACCAGCTTCGATCGATCGGACGAACTGGAAGGCCGACGCGATGTTGCTGGTGATGATGGACGCACTCAAGCCATATTTCACGCCGTTGGCGATGCGGATCGCCTCGTCAAGATCTCCTGCGCGAATCACGCTGACCACGGGCCCGAAAATCTCCTCCTGAGCAATGCGCATCGTCGGCTTGACGTTGTCAAAGACAGTGGGCGCCACGAAGAAGCCTCCGGAAAGCTCGCCTCCTTCCAGCTTCTCACCGCCGGTGACAAGCCGCGCTCCCTCTTGTTTGCCGACATTGATGTAATCGAGCACCGACTTCTGTGCCGTGGCCGAGACGAGCGGTCCCATATAGCTGGCACCATCGATGCCTGGGCCGACCTTCACCGATTTGACGCGCTCGACCAGCGCCTCGGTGAAGGCTCCCTCGATCGGTTGTTCAACGATCACCCGGCTGGTGGCGGTGCACTTCTGCCCGGTCGACCGCATCGCTCCGGAGAGCACGATGTCGACCGCCTGATCGAGCTTGGCGTCGGCCGCAACCACGACTGGATTTTTCCCGCCTAGCTCGAGCTGGACGCGAGCGCCGTGAGCCGTCGCGATTGCGTAGATGTTGTGGCCTACTTCTCCGGAGCCAGTGAAGCTGACACCGTTGATACCGGGATTGCGTGCCATTTCGTCGCCTACAACACTACCCGGACCATGAACCAGGTTGAGCACGCCCGCGGGAAGCCCTGCCTCGGCGAAGACCTCGGTGATGAGATGGGCGGTAAGCGGCGTAAGTTCGGCTGGTTTGAAGATAGCAACATTGCCGTAGGCGAGGCAGGGTGCCAGCTTCCAGATCGGAATTGCCACCGGGAAATTCCACGGCGTGATGATGCCCACGACGCCGAGCGGAACGCGCTCGGAATAGAGAAAGGTCGTCGGATTGGCTGAGTTGTAGGTTTCGCCGGTCGGTCGCCAGGGCTCACCCGAGAAGAATTTGAGGATGGCGGCACCGCGTTTTGCCTCGCCGATCCCTTCACCGAGTGTCTTGCCCTCTTCAAGCGTCAGTGCACGCCCGATTTCATCGGCACGGCGCTCCATGATCTGGCCGGCTCGGTCGAGGATCGTCGATCGTTCGGCCGCGGAGATTCGGCGCCAGCCCTGAAAAGCCTGGGTGGCGGCATCGACTGCTCGTTGTACATCCTCACGAGCCGATCGCGGGAAGCGCCCAAGCGTCTCTCCAGGGTTTGCCGGGTTGCTGTTCTCGTTGCGTTCGTCCCCGGAAGCGTCGACCCACTCTCCACCGATGTAGTTCTTGTAGCGTTGCTCGGTCTGCATCTCGTTTCATCCCTTCGCGTGTGCGGAATGACCGTTCATCTTGTCTTGATCCCCTGGCGCCACCACTTCGGCACCAAGCGAAACGACAAGTGCCGCTGCTGCTATCATCGCCCAGTTGGGGAAACGAGACAAACACAGCCCAGTGTCGTTCACAGGCCGTCGGTTCAGATCCGCGTAATTGAGCGATTGTCGAGTTTCGCGACGGATCATCGCCAGAAACCCTGGATCGATCCGTTTCACCGTTTGGTTCCACGCCCAATTCGACGCTCATCCTCCGAAATCCGGAATGCGATTGCCTCTTCCTTGACGCGACATTACACTCACGCGAACGATATTTCTGAACACTCGTCAATCTGTCGCCAGGTATGGGATCGCGCTCCTCCTCGCGAGGATTATTGCAGAGCACGTGTATTGTGATTCCTTGGTTCGCAGCACTCATGGTGCGCAGGCGCGCTCGCGACAGCATCCTTATGCTCGCGGTCGCGTTCATCATCGTGCTGCTCGCTACCACGGTAATGGCGGCATCACCGCTCTACTCGGCCGCTGTTTCGCTCGCCGGCATGCGACAGCTACTCACCAGCGCGCCGACAAATGACGTCACCATTGCCGTTACTGGTAGGAGCGACGCTGCCGGCTATGCCGCCCTGGACAATCAGGTCACCAAGGTTCTGCGCAATGCTTTGGGGCCAACGAACGGTTCGATCGTTCGTTGGGGCACCTCCGAATCGTATACGTTTCCCGACCAAACCGGTGGCCACAAACTTGTTCAATTCCGCTTCGCCGAAGACATCGAAGCGCACGCGGATCTAATCTCAGGTACCTGGCCGGTGTCTGACCCGCGAACGGTCCAAACGGCCGTGCCAGAAAACGTCGCCGCCGAACTTGGGTTCCAGCTTGGTGACACGATGTCGCTGCCCAACCCAATCGACGACTCACATATCGACGTTCGGATTAGCGGCATTTACCAGCCTCGCCAACTGGACGATCCTTACTGGCACGGCGACACCCTAATGACCCAAGGGGTCGTCCAGTTGGCTTCGTTCACGACATACGGCCCGTTCATTGTGTCGCCCGACACCTTCATGGAGGCACTGGCGACTCGATCGGATCCGGTTGTCTGGTACGCGGTTCCGGACGTCAACAGTCTGTCGGTCGGCGACCTGTCGGCTCTTCGCGATCGAGTTGCTGGAATCGCCGACGCGCTGGGTAATGCGAACGGTAGTGCGCCGCCAGTTCAGGTAATGACCAAGCTGCCAGAGTTGATTGGGGCGGGGGAGCAATCGCTGCTCGCGACGCGGACGGCTGTGCTCGCTGTCTCGATCCAGATGGCACTTCTCGCGCTCTACGCGTTGGTACTCACGGCCGGTCTGTTGGCCGACCAGCGGTCAATTGAAATTGCGCTGCTGCGGACGCGTGGAGCCAGCGTATGGCACATCGCGGTCTTTTCCGTCGTGGAGGGACTCGTTCTCACGCTCCCGTCGGTCTGCATCGCGCCGTTGCTCGCGGCCGGCTTGCTGCGCGCGCTCAATCATGTTGGCCCGCTAACCGGGATTGGTCTGAAGGTCGACCCCAGCGTGAGCGGCGAAGCATATCTGTTCGCTGTCGTGGCTGGATTGAGCTGTTTGCTCGCGTTGGCGCTGCCGGCAACGCTCATTTCGCGATCTGTATTGGAGGCTCGCTCCGAACGGGGGCGCCATCGGCGGCGTAATTGGTTGCTGCGAGTCGGGCTGGATCTAGCGCTATGCGCGATTGCCGGTATTGGATATCTGGAACTGCGGCATTACCACCAGCCGGTCATCTCGACAGTTGGCGGACAGGCGCAAGTCGATTCGTTGCTGGTTTCCGTTCCAGGGCTCGTGCTCGCGGCCGGTGCGGTGCTGACTCTTCGGATATTGCCGCTGCTCGGCAAGGGAGTGGAACTGCTCGCGCGTCGCAATACCCGACTCGTACCCGCGCTTGGGGCCTGGAGCGTGGCGCGACGACCGACCAGTGTAGGGCGTACGACGCTGCTACTCGTTCTCGCGCTCGGCATCGGCCTCTTCGCGGCAAGCTACTCCGCTACCTGGTCGTCCTCCCAAGAAGATCAGGCGCGCTTCCAGGTGGGCGCCGATGTGCGACTCGATCGAGATCAAGGGCCGCAGGCTATTCCGGAGCTGTTTCTGTCATCTGCCTACGGTCAACTGGGTGGTGTACACGCATCGATGCCAGTTCAAACGCGGACTGACGTGCTCTCGGCACAGTCTGGATCATTCAACATCGTCATGCTCGATAGTGCTGCCGCCCCTGGTATCGTCCAGCTTCGTGACGACCTGGCGATATCTGGTTTCACGGCGCTCATGGAAAAGCTCACCGAGGCCAGGCCGACGATCACCGGAATCGATGTTCCCGGACAACCTGCACGAATTGCGCTCGATCTCTGGTGGACAATGCAGCCGCTGTGCATCCAAGATACGAATAGCACAGCCCCCGTCCAGTCACCGGAATCTCCGTTGAACTGTCGCGACGTCGCATTGGACTGGTTTGGCAAGCAACAACAGTGGGCGGCACCGGTAACACCTGCGATCATGGTTAGAGATTCGGCCGGTCGGCTCTTTCGTCTGACAGCCTCGCCAATGCCGAGCAACGACCCCGACCATCCAAACGCGTCCCATCGAATCATCTTCCCATCGCGGTATACGCTGTCGAATAATGTGACGCTCACACCGCAGTTCCCTATCTCCGTGGTCGCGTTTGAGCTCGACGTGTTGTCCCCCTCGTTTGTGCCGCGCGCTGGTGAATTCGAGGTACGTTCGATTTCGGTGAGCGATGACGTTGAAGGTGACGAATGGATGGCCATTCCGTCCCAGGCCATTCCCCCGTCAGCGAGGTGGAAAACAGCGGTGACGCGGATCACGCCAGCTGCAGGCGATTCGCCGCAAGCGAGCGTTGAAACGCGGCCGGATTCGATCATCGCGCGAATGCGGTTCACCAGCGGTTCGTCACATGACCCGACAAGCCTGCAGGTAACCATTAGCCTTCAGCCGGGTGGACCTGGCTCGCTCGCGACTGTCCCGGCGATCGCGAATCGAGCGATGATGAACGCCGATGCGCTGCACGTTGGAGACACGCTGCGTGTGCCGCTTGGCGGCCGGGACCAGGACATTCGAGTCGTGGGAGTCGTCGACGCATTCCCGTCCATTCCGGCAACGGAACCGGTGCTCGTCACCGATCTTCAGACCATCAACACGCTTTATCTCGCCTACCCAGGTAATCGCATCGGCGAGCCGAAGCAAGAGTGGCTGAGCGTTTCGCCCGGCGCCGCGGGCCGTGTCGGAGAGCGCCTCGTCGCGCCGCCATTCCGGTCGACCGATCTGGTCAGCGAGGCGGACCGATCGCGTGCGTTGCGCACCGATCCGGTCATTCTTGGCACCATTGGCGCCCTATCAAGTGGTTTCCTGGCAGCGGCAGTCTTCGCGGTTTCCGGCTTCCTGCTGAACATTGTGGCCAGTGCACGAGAGCGGCGTACCGAATTTGCTCTGTTGAGGGCGCTCGGGTTGTCCAGCCAACAACTTGGCGGTTGGCTGTTGCTCGAGCACGGGATTCTGTTGGTCTGTGGGCTAGTCCTTGGGGCTGGACTGGGTCTGTCGCTGGTCTGGCTTGTTCTGCCCCTGATTGTACTCAGTCGCGAGGCGACGGCTGTCTTTCCTCCGCTCCTGGTCGTCGTGCCGTGGTGGCAGGTTACCCTGCTGCAGACTTCGTTGGTTGCAACGTTCGCCGTTGCTGGATTTCTCGCATCCCTCCTACTGCGTCGGCAGGGGCTTGGTCGGTCCCTCCGGATCGGAGGGGAGTAGCGATGAGACTGGCAGGCGGAGCGAGATCGCGGGCACCGGTTAGCCAGATCGTCAGCTTGCTGAAGGCCGCCTGGTCGATTTTGCACCGGCACTGGGTTCAGCCTCGAATCGGACTGCTGGTCATTGCCGTCGTGCTTGCCGTAACCGTCTCGAGCGCGATACCGCGATACGTCGATCGCGTGTCTCAGGATGGTCTGCGTTACGCCATAAGCAACGCATCCGTTCAAGCCTCAGGTCTTCAGGTCGATACCGCTGCTCGCATTGACGTAACCGCGAATCAAGATCCATTCGGCGACCTTCGTGCCCGTGGTCAGCGCTACAGGTCCGGGCTTCCCACGGTGCTTGGAGATGTCCTCGACGACGGTACGTACGTGGCTGACACGTCGAGTTTTGAGCTCGTGAATGCCGCCAACGAACCCCTGTATGGATCGCTCCTGCAATACCCGTCTCTTCGCTTGCGGTTTCAAGATGGCGTGTGGGATCACGTACAACTGAGCCAGGGTCACCTCCCGACCGCACATCCCCGTATGACGATTACCGAAGCCTTCGGTGAATTGCCGGATGTTAGTGCCGACGTCGCCCAGGTTGAACGGCCGGTCTATGAGATCGTCGCGACACAGGCAACGGTCGGAGCGCTGAGATTGAAGCTCGGCGACCGATTTCTGGCAATGCCGACCGCGGGGAACGTTGCAGCGCCCGGGATGTTCGACGCTCGTCCGCCCGATACGCCCGTTATCGTTGAACTTGTCGGTGTCATCGACGTCCTCGACCCAACCGGACGGTACTGGTTTGGGGACGACTTGGTGAATCAGCCAAGCGTCACATCGGTTAATGAGTCGTTCTTCATCAATGCTGTCGCGCTTGCCGCTCCAGATCCTCAGGTATACGAAGAACTGTTGAGGACGACCGAAGTCTCAAGCACAAATTCGCTCAATTGGCAGTATAGCTGGCGTTTTTCGACGAATCCCGCTCATGTCGAGAACAGGCATCTCCCCGAGCTTCGTGCCGGACTTCGAAACCTGCAAGGGACCAAAGGACCAGTGCAGCAACTGGTTGGCGACCAGGGATCTGTCGAACTCCACACCGGTCTGTCTGGAATTATCGACGGGTTCATTGGGCAACGTGATGCCATCGTTAGTCTCTTGACCATAGCGGTACTGACTCTTTTCGTGATGACAGCTGTGGTGTTTGGACTCGTAGTCGTCCTCATCGACGAACGTCGCCGAGCGGTATTGACCTTACTGCGGTCGCGGGGCGCCTCCAGGCCGCAGCTATTGGTTGCTCAGATCGGTGAGGCCATGCTCATCGTGGGACCTGCGGCGATGGCCGGATTCATCGCCGCGCGGACGCTGATCGGCGACGGCGGAAACAGTGGTGCTCTTGCGATCACGCTCGCCATTGCATCGGGCTTCATCGCAGTCGACGTCGCGATCGCAGTGATACCGATCGTTCGCTCGCTGAGTTCGTTGAGCCGACCGCATGAACGGGAACGTCGATCGCCACTACCAGCTATCGTGTTCGAAGCAGTGGCTGTCACACTCGCGATCGTCGGAGTGATCTTGATTCAACGTCGCGGTTTGCTGACGAGCGGATCAGACGGCAATCAGTTGTTGATCGATCCATATCTAGCGGCGACGCCGATCTTGTTGGGGGTTGCCGTGGCACTGGTCGCGCGACGGATCGTAACGCTGGCGGCTCGGGGCGCCGATCGCATAGCCGTGCGGCGCAAGGGGTTGATCACCATGCTCGCGTTTCGTCGTCTCAGCGCCAAGTCGCGAGACGCTGGGCTGCCATTCGTCGTCATGATCGTGGCCACCGCACTGGCAGTCGTCACGTACAGTGTCAATAGCTCGCTCGACCACGCCATGTCGAATGCTGCCTGGCGATCCGTGGGGGCCGATTTTCGGATCGACATTCCACGCGGACGTCCCTCAGATCTGAACATTCAACCCGCCGACGGCTCTCTCGTGGTCGCTCGTTCGATGGTCGTCTCAGGAGTCGAGCTCGTTCAGGATCCGAATCATCCGATCAACTTGGCTGCCGTTGGAATTGAGCCTGCCGCCTACCTTTCGGCTACAGGCGGTACACCGGTCGAGACTGCCTTCCCGGCATCATTCGTCGATTCTAACGATGGCGACGTATTGCCGGCGATCGCCGCCTCTTCGCTCTTTGCGCGGAACGGCCTGCAGCTCGGTGACGTTGTGACTCTGAAGGTCGGATCAGGATCCGTCGGGGTACGCATCGTCGGCCAGACGAACGCACTTCCGGGAATGGATCCATCGCGGCCCTTTGTGTTGCTCCCGTATGACCGCGTTAGCGAGGTGACACGTGCCAATGGCGTTACGGTTGCTGCGACGACACTTTTTCTTCGAGGTTCGAGCGCAGCTGCATCGAAGTTTGCTTCAGCGCTCGGTCAAAGCAATCCCCAGATGCGAGTACTCTCTCGCGATCAGGAATATCGGCAGATGCGCGATGCGCCACTCTCTCACGGATTCCGAATTGGTTTTGAAATCACGTCAGGCGTGTCATTACTGTGCGCGATCTGTGCGGGTCTGGCCGGGTTGATCTTGACCATTTGGACGAGGGACCGCGACGTGGCATGTTTGCTTGTGCTCGGGTTGACGCAACGCCAAGCGTTCAAGCTGCTGATGCTGGAGCAGCTGCCCTCCGTCGTCATTGCGGGAATATGCGGGACCGTGCTCGGGATGGCCACAGTGCGGCTCATTGCACCTGGCCTCGACCTGTCACCGTTTGTGTCCGGTCAGCCCGCACCGTTCACCAGCGACTGGAGATCGGTCGCCCTCTTGGCCGGGGCGATGATCGTCCCGGTGTGTTGCGCGCTGCTTATTGGTGGTGGGCTGCATCGGCGTATTCGACCGAGCCAGATGCTCCGACTCGGGATCGAATAGCTGATTTCTGAGCAGCGCCCGTAGATCCATCCCACCCGGCTTTAGGACGAAGGACTCAGCTTTCGATCGACCGGTTCAGAAATTCGGGTCTAATGAACGTCTCAACCGACCGGTCTCCGTCGCGCTCGACCTTGAAGGCGCGGCCGTTCGGTCGCGAAGAGATGACTTTTTCAAGCTTGGTGCCGACATAATGAACCGCGACGCCGTCGTCGGTGGCGTAACCCGGGAGCATCTCGCCGCTGGCGACCATGCGCGTGTAGGTCGGCTGACGCTTCTCTTCACTGTCGTAGTGCGGGCAATTGCTGCCTGGCAAGAATCCAAGGCACGGGAGGGCAGTCAGTTCTCCTGGGATCGAATCGGTGGTACCCTGTTCGAACCAGCAGATCGAGCCAGCGCTGACTCCGGTCAAGACGATACCTTGCTCCCAGGCTCGGCGCATCAACGTATCTACACCCCAATCTCTCCAGAGAACAAGCATGTTGCGAGTGTTACCGCCGCCGACGTAGATGATGTCCTGGTTGAGAAGGACCGATTCGATATCCGGTGTTTCCCCTCGAAAAAGGGACAGGAGACTCGGCTGCCATGGCAGGTTCTCGCTGGCGACGTTGTAGCGATCGATGTATTCCTGGGAATCGCCGCTGGCGGTCGGTACAAAACAGACTCGAGGATTCGATTTGCCAGTCAGCCCGATGACGTAGCGTTCCAGCGCCAGGTTGTCCGGCTCCAACGAAAATCCGGCCCCGCCGACCGCCACGATGTGTCGCTCTCGATTCGTCCCGGTCACCGCAGTCCCCTTCCCAACATCACGATTGTCCGCGTTATCTTCACACGTTCGTTCTGTGGGGTCCAGGTTCAGTCAATGACTGTCCTCCGCCTTTGACTCATTCAACGATAGCCCCAGGAGTTGTTGTAACGCCGAACGACCAGTTGCGGTGACCTGTAACTGACGTCGCTCCGGACCGTGGGCGACCCAGCCTGCCTCGGTGAAGCCCTGGTAGACAGCCGCCCCAAGCGCGCCTCCGAGGTGAAACCGGCGCTCTGTCCAGTCACGACAGGCGTACGCGAATTGACGTCTCGATTCGCGTGCTGCCTCCACGTCAATCCCCAACCGGCCGAAGACATCGCGAGCATTCGGGCCGAGTAGCACGTCCCCGGATGGACCAAGCTTTTCAGGATCACCATTTGATGGCGGAGGCGTGATGGCATCGGCTAGGACCAGAGCGTCGAAAACTGCAACGCCGAGCGATCCGGCCAGGTGATCGTAGCAGGTGCGCGCCGCCGCCAGTGGCGTGACTTGGCGGGATAGCTTCGGTGGCTCTCCGGCTAGCACCGTCAGTGCCTCAATCAAACGGGCAACGGTGGGATCCGCGATTCGATAGATCATCAATCTGCCCCTTCGCTGGCTTGCCACGAGGTTTTGTGCCCGAAGTAAACCCAGATGATTCGATACCTTCGACTGGCTGGCTCCGGATATCGACATCAACTCGGCGACCGTTGCGTCGCCTGCCATCAGGTGACGAAGTAGCGTGAGCCGGAGCGGGTCAGCCAGGGCTTGGGCAAGCTGAGCAGCTCGCTGACTTGAATCCATCATCTACTCCTGTTCGCCTACAACACATCACAAAACTATGATATGTGTACTGCCAAGTATAGCTGGCGTGAAGCCGACGTGAAAGTCAGAAGTTTTCGGATGGTTCGGGACGCAACGATCTCGAGCTTGAAACCTCGATAGGGTCTACCTTCCGGGTAGCACGACGATGGGGAGCCGGCTGCTCCCCACAAGCGCTGGATTCGATGTCTTACGATCGTCAGCGTTGGGACGACGTGAACGATCCTGTCGCCACCGATGACCTTTACATGGCCGGCTGGATGCTCGGTCCGTCGGAGCTGATTGTCGCTCCGACGCCCATGTACCGGGCGCCACCGAACCCAAGGATCGGGAAGAAGATGAAGCTCAGGAAGAGCATGCCCATGGCAAACCCGGTTCCCTTGCCGAAGGCCCTCGCCATGTCGATCAATACGATAATTCCGATCACGAAGTTGACGACTGGCACGAAGAAGAGTAGGAACCACCACGCGGGGCGTCCCGCGATGCGCAGCATAGTGATGGTATTGTAAATGGGAATGATCGCTGCCCAGCCGGGCTGGCCGGCTTTGGTGAAGACTTTCCAGATCGCCGCGATTTCGAGAATGATCACCGCCACGTAGAGAATGATGAGAACACTAGTTCCACCGCTCGACATGTTCCCCCCTTTATCGAGAATCTAGAATTTCGAATAACTCGAGTCCAATACCAGGTAATCCGGCGTCTCGTCAGGACCGCTGCGACAACTGCCTCCTCGACCGACGATGCTCGTTCAGCATCGACTCGGGTTGCACACGCTTCCACCGCGAAAACCTTGATGCGCGATCAATTGATCGCCCATTCTGCTGATTCGTTGAAATTGAGAAGAATCTGGTCAGATTATAGCGCGGATTGGCGATCGTGAATACCCGTGCATTGATGAGAGGCCGCATGCCGCCCTGGCGTCGTCCGGGAATGCAAACGGGCGAGATTCGAACTCGCCCGTTTTGCTCGGTCGGGTTGTGATGGCGTTGACTAGAAGTGGCTACTCACCGGTGAGCCGATATTCAGGAAATTCCACATGAAATAGGCGTCTGCTTCCATCATGTTGACACAGCCGTGGCTGCCATAGGTCCCGTATGCGGCCGGAGAACTCCAGTAGTTCGTATGGATTGCGAAGCCACCGTCGGCAAAGTACTGGGTCCATTTCACGTTTGGCAGAAGAT
The DNA here is from genome assembly GCA_963785465.1 of uncultured Chloroflexia bacterium. GTDB lineage: Bacteria > Chloroflexota > Chloroflexia > Thermomicrobiales > Thermomicrobiaceae > CALAGB01. Next base: position 68,504 of record CAWAVM010000021.1, read on the forward strand.
AGTAGCCCGGGACTTCCCTTTGGCACGCCGACCGTCGCGGAATCCATCGTCTCGTTGGCGACCCGGCGAATGATCTGGAACTGACCTGCCGGCGTACCGTGACCTTCGGTTCCCGTGATGATGATCGCAATGTGTACCGGCGTCGTGCCGTCGTACGCAATTGCATAGAACTGCGTCAGGTTGATGTCGAGCCAATGACCCGTATACATGGTCTTGGGAGCGTCATAAATGAATGGCTGGACGAGCGTTGACGTAATGAACTGGCCGTCACCGATGCGAAACCAGGTTGTGCTCCCATCGACGGCGTCGCCGTTAACCGGCTCAAAGATGGTGACCGGGTGCTTGTAATAGGTCACACCTACGACCGACGCGTTGAGTGAGGGTGCCGAGCGAATGTTGAGCGAGCCGCTCGTAACGGTGCCGACTGTGGAGCCGTCCTGTAATTTCATCGCTTGACCCCAGCCGTCCGGCATCTGGGCCGTGTTCGTATCCGGAGTCGGCGTCGAGGTCACCGGCGTCGGTGAAGGGGTGGCAGGTGTTGGACTCGGCGTCGGTGTTGCCGGAACTGGGGTCGGCGTAACGGGCGTCGGTGTTGGCGTAACAGGCGTTGGCGTTGGTGTGACCGGAGTCGGAGTGACCGGTGGGACGGTGACGACTGCAACCGGCGTGGTTGCGGGCGTTTGAACAGGAGTCACGGTGGGCTTGCCGTTATCAGCTGCGGCCGGCTGATCAAAGATCAGCCCACTTGAGGCGCCGATTGCAAAGACCATCATTGTGACTGCCACAAGCAGGGACGCGAAGGCGGCAGCTCGCATCAACAATTTCTCCCTTTGTCGTACTCGTATCTCCACCGGCGGACCAGGCGCTCATGGGCGTTCCCTGTTCCACTATTAATAAGCGCCCAAAACGCGATTTTGTTACTACCCCGAACAGACAGATTTAAGCTGTACGACCGGACAGGTACCGTTCTCATCATCGGGTTCCAACGATGCGCCGTGATGTCTCCACCGGAAAGACTGGCACCCGCGTGAATCATGCGACAAGCAATCCGAGCGTGCTCTGTGACCAATGTCCTCTCTTGGACCGCCCAGAATTGCAAATTGTAATGATCCTGTAGCCCACTTGTGAATTCTCGCACGTTCCTGTGACATCGTTACCGTTACGCTGAGTCGTGAGGTTCGTGAAGAGTCCGAACCGAAGTCGGGACATCGTTAACATGCTTAACGAACGAATGGAGACAAGTGATGCAGGAAAAACCCGAGAGAATGGCAATCATCGCCTTTTCTGGTACGGTCGATAAAATGATCGCGGTCTCGACCCTTGCCACCGGCGCGGTGGCCATGGGTATGGAGGTCGATATCTTCGTAACAACATGGGGGCTCCAGGCATTTCGCAAAGGTGCCGTCGCGACCAATATGCGTATCAGCAAAGACTTCGAGGAGTTTGGCCCGGCCATGGCGGAGGCAATGCAGGCCAAGAAGATGCCCTCCTGGCTCGACACGCTCAAACAAGCGATGGAGTTCGGTGACATTCACGTCTTCGCTTGCAGCCAGACCATGGAACTGCTCGGGATGAAGGTTGACGATCTGGAAGACATCGTCGAAGACGTTATGGGAGCCGCCGGATTCGTCGGACGGGCACTGGACTCGAAAATCCAACTTTTCATTTAGATTGTTGTCGCCGGAATGGTCGGGCGAATGAGCACCGGAGATGGTGCAGAATGGAGTCAGACAATGGCCGAGCTAACGATTGACAAGGAAGTTGATGCGCGGGGAAGTTTCTGCCCGGGACCATTGATGGAACTGATGCGTGCGGTAAAGTCGGCACCGGTCGGCAGTACGATTGCTGTTCTTTCCTCAGATCCTGGTTCGAACAAGGACATCCCGGTCTGGATCGCCAAGGCTCGTCACGAGTACGTGGGTGCCTTCGAAGAAGAAGGCTTCACTCGATTCGTGATTCGTAAAGCGCACTAACAGGAGGATCTTATGCCGAAGCGTGTCTTGATTCTCGGCGGTGGCGTCGGAGGCACCCTTGTCGCCAATCTCCTTGCCCGCAAGCTCAGCAAGGAAGACGTCGAATTGACTGTGGCGGATCTTGATGGGAAGCACGTTTATCAGCCGGGCTGGCTCTACATCCCGTTTGGTAAGGAAAAAGCGCGGAATCTTGTCAAGCCCGAGCGCAGTTTACTCGACAAACGGGTCAACCTTGTGATCGACAACTTCAGCCAGATCGATCTCGAGAACAGGCGAATCGTGGCCGATAGTGGTACGGCGCTATCGTACGATTACCTTGTGATTGCGACTGGATCTCGCAATCATGCCGAGGAAGTTCCGGGTCTGCTTGAGGGTAGCCACCATTTCTATTCGGCCGAAGCCGCCGAAAAACTGGCTGTGGCGCTGCAGGAGATGGATTCGGGAAAGATCATCGTGGGAGTCGGTGGTATTCCGCATCGTTGTCCACCCGCGCCACTCGAATTTGTGCTGCTGCTCGATGCTGAGCTTCGCCATCAACACAAGCGCGATCGCTTCGATATTACCTACACCTATCCCATCGGTCGCTGCTTCACGATTGAAAGTGTGGCGAATTTCGTCACTCCGATCCTGGCAGAGCGCGGAATTCGGGATGAGGTCTTCTTTAACCCTGAAACCGTCGACGTTGAAAAGAAGCAGGTAACGTCGATGGAAGGGGAGACACTCGATTACGATCTACTCGTGATGATTCCGCCGCATCGGGGCGCTCAGATCGTCGACGACTCAGGGATCGGTGATGAGCAGGCATGGATTCCGACTGATCGCAATACCCTCGAGATGAAGGGTCAGGAGCACGTCTACGTCATCGGCGACGCGACAGACCTTCCGGTCTCGAAGAGCGGTTCAGCCGCGCACTTTGAGGCGAAGGTCGTGGCCGACCGGATCGAGGCGGCATTGACTGGTCATGCGCTTGAGAATGGTCACTACGATGGTCGTGTGATGTGCTTCCTCGAAACCGGAAATGAGCAGGCGTCGACGCTCAACTTCGACTATGATCATCCCCCGGAACCGCCACGACCGAACAGGATCTACCATTACGAGAAGATGATGTTCAACAAGACGTATTGGTACATCGTTCCGCGTGGGATCGTCTAACTGCGGATGAGGGAATGAGTAGAGTAAACGAGGGCATCAAATCGCCCTCGTTTACTCATGTACGGTGCATGCTTGCTACGGCATAATGCTGTCGGCTGGCTTCACGCTCCCATCGATTGACTGACGACCCGCCCAAAGCGACTGAAAACTCAACCGCAGGAGAATTTGATGTCCGAACGGAACTTGCCTCAGGACTATCATGTCCATACGAGCTTCTCAATCGACGGCAAAATGACGATGGAAGAAGCAAGCCGTGAGGCCATTCGCCTCGGGTTGCGAGAGGTTTGTTTCACAGAGCACGTCGACTACAACCCGCAGGACGATGGAGTTGGTTACTTTGACCCTGTCGCGTACTTCTCGGAGCTTCAGCGCTGCCGCGAGGAGTTTGATGGACAACTGGTGATTCGGGCCGGAGCGGAGATTGGCGAGGCGCATCGCTACGCGCACGAAGCCGCGCAGCTGACGGGTTCTTATCCGTTCGATTTCGTCATCGGATCGCTTCATTGGGTTGGCCCTGATCTCGTCATGAGGCCAGAGTACTTTGATATCAAACCGCGCGAGGAGGCCTACGCATCCTATTTCGAGGAGCTTCTGACCCTGGCAACCACCGGCAAGATCGACGTCGTTGGACATCTCGACGTGCCGAAGCGTTATGAAGTCGGCTTGCTCGGACAGTTCGATCCAGTACCGTTCGCCGAGTCGATTCGAGCAGTGCTTCGGGCGTGCGTCGATCGCGGCATCGGGCTCGAGATCAACACCGGTACTATGCGGCGAACCGGCACCGACCCGTCACCGTCGCCCGAGGTGCTGGGTTGGTATCGGGAACTCGGTGGCGAGATCTTGACGATTGGATCAGATGGTCACCGGCCAGCCCACATGGCCCACGAATTCGATCTCGCGTTGGAGTGGGCTCGCTCAGCGGGATTCACCCATCTCACCACATTCGAGCGACGCAATCCGAGCTTCGTACCGTTGCCATGATGCAAATTCAGCGACAGCCTGCACGTGTCCGCTGATCGCAAGGCGATCAGTCTTCAATGTCCGTGTCGTCACTATTTTGGTCGTCTACGTTGCTTTCACCATGCGCACCTCTCCGAGTCGAAATCCGTGACCGGAGTCCAGGTGATTCCTCTCGTGAACGGGACGCGACCGTCTCGATGAACCCGAGGAGTATGCCGATTCCGACGATGATATAGACCATCGTGAAGACTTTGCCAACGACCGTATGCGGCGAGAAATCGCCGTAGCCAACCGTCGTGAGCGTAATGACGCTGAAGTAAAGCGAGTTGAAGAGACTCCAACCTTCCACCTGCCAATAGAAGAGGCTGCCCGCGGAGAGCATGATGAACACGAGGGCGAAGAGTGCACGAAACTCCGGGTCTCCGAGTGATCGGATGATGGTGCGGATAAACCGGAAAATAACCCAAAGAAATCCCAGCACGCCAGTCCCTCCACCTGCGAACCATCGACAGATCGTCAATTGATCAGTCTCCGACGGATCGTACTGTAGCGGAAAATACGGGCTGGCGGCGTTCGCGGGCACAGAGAAAGACGGCCCGGGAAGAATACCCCGAGCCGTCTTTCTCTGCTCAATTCTTGATGATCGATGGGCAGAACCGATCAGTAGAGGGATGTCTCCGGATCAAAGCGTTCCAGCCAGCGCTTCACTTCGCTTAAGAAGCGCGCGGCCGCAAGGCCATCGAGCACCCGATGATCGATTGACATAGACAGGTTCATCATCGAACGAATCGCGATAGTATCGTCGATGACGACGGGACGCTTGACGATCGCTTCCGTGCTCAAGATCGCTGACTGAGGCTGCACGATGAGCGGGGTGGAGAGAATCGTTCCGAACGTACCGGGATTGTTGACGGTAAACGTGCCACCTCGCACCTCATCCACCGACAACCGGTTCTCCTTCGCCTTGGTCGTCAGGTCGCGCGCCGCGCGCGCAATGCCGGTAATGCTCTTGTCATCGGCATTACGAATCACCGGAACAATCAGCCCATCCTCCAGGCCCACTGCGATACCGATGTTTACCGCCTTGCGCTGGATAATGCGAGTTTCATCCCATACGGAATTGACGTTCGGATGCTCTCGCAAGGCATGAACGACCGCCTTGATGACAAATGGCAGATAGGTAAGGTCGAATCCCTCGTCGGCCGCGAACCGCTCTTTGGCCGTCTGTCGCGCCTTGACGACGCGCGTCATGTCGACTTCCATCCAGGTAGTGACGTGCGGCGCGGTCCGTTCGCTTCGTACCATATTCTCGGCAATCTGCCGGCGCATTGGCGTGAGCGGTACGACCTTGTCACCTGGGAATATTTCGGCCTGAGTAGCTAACGTTGCTGGCTCCTCAGTGCGTATCGGTTGCGAAAGCGAGGGTTGCGGCGGAGCCTCCGGATATGAAGCGGGCGCGGTTGGCGCTTCAGGGCGCATTGGAGACGCCACCGGCGTCTCGATAGCACGGCCGGCTACGACCTGCATGATGTCGCTTTTGGTAACCCTTCCGCTGAGACCACTACCATGAATAATGCTGATGTCGATTCCGTGTTCTTCGGCGATGCGCCGCACAGCCGGGGACGATCGTTTGCGCAGAAGTTCGATGGCACCATTTGGCCCGGTAGGACGCTCGATACGTACTTCCGCAGGCGATGAATTCATGCTGGGAGCAGAGCCGTTCGTGTTCTCCGGCGCGGTGCTTTTGGGCTCGTCTGCGATGGGTTCGGCCGCACCGTCAGAGGTGTCTATCAAACAAATCTCGGCTCCGACCGGGAGCGTCTCCCCTTCGGTTGCCGTGATCTCGATGATCACGCCAGCTACCGGCGACGGCACTTCAGCATTGACTTTGTCGGTGGTGATCTCCACCAGTGGATCGTAGCGTTCGACGTGATCGCCGACCTTCTTAAGCCAAACGCCGATGGTCCCTTCAGTAACGCTTTCGCCGAGCTTCGGCAGTTGCACATGCGTACCAGTCTTCGCGGTTGACATTTCGCCGAGCCTCCTTCCGGTTGAGGCATATTGCATTCAATGGAGCAGGTGCCATCGTTGGAGTGTCTAGAATGCCGAAAGACGTTCCAACGCGGCGCCGATCGTCTCCTTATTGGGTAGGAACGCCGCCTCAAGAGGCTTACTGAACGGCATGGCTGGCGACTCTGGTCCACCAATCCGCGTGACTGGTGCGTCGAGCCAGGCAAACGCTTCTTCGGCGATAAACGCGGCAACCTCAGCTCCGACACCGCCGAACCGATTCGCTTCGTGCACGATCAGAACCTTGCCCGTCTTCATCACCGATTTCAGGATCGTGTCTGTGTCGAGCGGCCGTAACGATCGCAGATCGATGATCTCGACGCTCGTGCCACCGGATTCTTCCATCGTCTTCGCCGCTGCCATTGATTCGTGCAGCATCATGCCGTAAGTGACAATTGTGACGTCGGAGCCTTCCTTGACGACTCGAGCCTTACCGATCGGGACGACGTGGCCATTTTCCGGGACCTCGTCGCGGATCAATCGGTAGCCCTTTTTGTGTTCAAGAAAAAGGACGGGATCCTCGTCGTGAATCGCGCTACGCAACAGTCCGGCTGCGTCTGCCGGATTGATTGGGGCGACGACTTTCAGGCCGGGCTCCCGCGTGAAGACTGATTCGATGCTCTGCGAGTGGTAGAGCGCTCCGTGGACTCCGCCGCCGTAGGGTGTGCGAATGACGATGGGGCAGTGGAAGTCGCCGTTCGAACGGTAGCGAATCTTGGCCGCCTCGTTCAGGATTTGATTCATCGCCGTGTGGATGAAGTCAAGAAACTGAATTTCAGCGATTGGGAGCATTCCGTTCATGGATGCGCCGATGGCCGCGCCGACGATCGACGATTCAGCCAGCGGTGTATCGATCACTCTATTCTCGCCAAACTCGTCAAACAGTCCGGCGCTGACTCGGAACACGCCACCACGCTTGCCGACGTCTTCTCCAAGGAGAATGACCCGTTCGTCCCGCCGCATTTCCTCAGCCATCGTGTCGTGAATCGCTTCGATGAGCGTCTTGGTCGCCATGTCCGCCTCCTCTTAGCTGGCGTAGACGTTTGTTGTCAGTCCAGCAATGTCGGGATAAGGAGCCTTCTCAGCGAAATCGGTCGCATCGTTCACCGCGGACTTGACGCGGACGTCGATCTCCATGGCTTCGTCTTCCGACATGACGCCGTCGTTGATGAGCCGAGCGCGGAATGTCGCGTTCGGGTCATGTGCGCGTTCTTCTTTCATTTCCTCGGCCGGACGGTAGGTCCGGTCGTCGTCGTCGCTCGAGTGTGATGTGTAGCGGTAGACGATTGCCTCGACCAACGTCGGCCCGTCCCCCCGTCTGGCACGTTGAACTGCCTCATGAACGACAGTGTAAACGGCTTGCGGATCGGTGCCATCGACTGTGACTCCTGGCATGCCATACCCCGCTGCTCGCTCTGAAACGTGCTTGATCGCCATTTGCTTGCTCTGTGGAACTGAGATCGCCCAGCCGTTGTTCTGGATAAAGAAGATCACAGCAAGCTTATGAATGGCCGCAAAGTTGAGTGATTCGTGGAAATCACCCTGGCTACTGCCGCCCTCTCCGGTGCAGACCAGCGCGACCGAATCTTCACCGCGCAGCTTCGCCGCGAGTGCTACGCCTACCGCGTGTGGCAGGTGACTTGCGACCGGGCTGGATCCGGTGATGATGTGATGCTTGCGGGAGCTGTAGTGAGCCGGCATCTGCCGGCCTTCGCTGGTGGGATCACCGTGTTTGCCAAGGAGACTCAGCATGACGTCGCGGGGTGTTAGTCCGAAGTGAAGTGCGAGCGCCAGGTCGCGGTAATAAGGGAGGAGGAAGTCCTTTCCTCGCTCCATGGCGAAACCGGCTCCCGCTTGTGCAGCTTCATGACCCTGACACGAGATGACGAATGCAGCCTGCCCGGCGCGATTCAGCAGCCACATACGCTCATCGAGTGCTCTTGCCGTGGCCATGAGTTCGTACATTTCTCGGAGCTGCTCCGGCGGGAGATGCGCGACATCATCTGGTCGCTGCTTCACTCCTACTGGCCCGGACGTAAAGCTCGTCATGATGGAGCCTCCTGTGCGTTGATGGGGCCCGAAGGCCCCATGTTCTAGATGTGAATTTGGCGATCGTCAACCGCTAGCGCAGCCTCGCCAATTACTTCGGATATTGTCGGATGTGGATGGACGGTCTCGCCGATCTCCCACGCCGTCGCTTCAAAAAGCTTGGCCATCGCGGCCTCGGCGATGAGTTCAGTGGCGTTCCCGCCGATCATGTGGACGCCAAGCACGTCGTCGGTGTCTTTGTCAGCGATAACTTTGGCAAATCCATCGTCTGAACCTTCGATAAGCGCTTTGCCGTTGGCGCGAAGCGGGAACTTGCCCACTTTGATTTCATGGCCCTGCTCGCGTGCCTGCTTTTCAGTAAGGCCTATGCTCCCAATTTCTGGATGGCAGAAGGTCACGTTGGGAATTCGGTCGTAGTCGATGGGTAGCGGTTTCTCGCCGGCCAGCAGTGCCATCACGAACATGCCTTGGTGCATGGCAGTGTGGGCAAGCATCTGCTTGCCGATGACATCACCGATGGCATACACGCCGTCGACGCCGGTGCGGAACTGATCGTCGGTCACGATGTAGCTCCGGTCGGTCTTGATGCCAAGTTCTTCGAAGCCCATGTCCTCGATGTTTCCCTGGCGGCCGGTCGCGACCATGAGCGCATCCGCTTCAACGACCTCTTCTTTACCGTTCTGCTTGACCCGCAACCGCACTCCGCCGTCGGTGATGTCGAAATCATCGCTGGTTGGACGATAGCCTGGGATGATCTTGATCCCGGCTTTGGTGAACGACCGCGTCAGTTGCTTGGAGACTTCCTCGTCCTCGTTCGGGACCACATTGCCAACCAACGTGACCTCGCAACCGAAGTCGTTCCAGACAGTCGAGAACTCGACACCGGTCGCTCCAGCACCGCGCACGATGACACGCTTAGGAGCCCAGTCCATCCGGGTGGTGTGATCGCTGTTGAGCACGCGCTTTCCGTCGAACGCGATCCCCGAGATTGGACGTGGCCGAGAGCCCGTATCAATGATGACGGCATTTCCGGTGACGTCTTTGGTTGAGCCGTCAGGCGCGGTAACCGTAACGGTCTTGTTGTTTTTGAGGTACCCGATGCCGTCATAGACAGTGATGCCGTGCTTGCGAAAGAGGAACTTAACCCCGTTGAAGTTTTTTTCGACGATTTCACCCGATCGCTTGATCGCTTGCGGGAAATTGGTCTCGATTCCGGTGACGTTGACGCCGAATTCGGCGGCGTTCTGAACGAGATGAACGACTGATCCACTCTTAAGTAGGGCTTTGGTTGGGATACAGCCGCGATGGAGGCACGTGCCCCCGATCTTGTCTTTCTCGACGACAGCGACTCGGAGACCGAGTTGTGCTCCGCGAATCGCGGCAACATAACCACCTGTCCCGCCACCTAGCAGGACGACATCATAGGCATCTTCTGGCATGCCTTCTCCCCTCTACATCATCGTAGTTCCGCACACCTGCGGTCGTGGGGCGAGGCCAGCCCGCTTTGTTCACATCGTGTTCGCCGGATCAAGTAATCGCGACGACCGTTCGTATGACTTTCGAGCGAGTGTCCCGCCAGTGACGGCTGCACCTTTTGTGCCAAGATCCAGGCGCCGAATCACAGGCGTCTCTAGAGCTAGTATAGCAGTGAGCGGTTCCACGCACGTCCTAAATTACTAAACCGTTTGCGCATTTCTCAGAGGGAAATTCGCCTTCCGATGGGCCTGTTTCGTTGCCGCTGCGGCGATCACAAGGCGACGGCGTTGACGAAGTGTGATTAGCAAGATCCCTGTTGAAGAAATGCGGAGCGAATTGAAGAGTGAGGTGCCGGAAACGTCCCGGCGATGCTGAGAAGCGAACGATCAGGTGATCAGCGTTACGAAGTGGCCGCGACGAATCATGAATCTCGCCATGCCCGGGCCCGACTCGTGTTCGCGACGCCCACGGACGTTATTAATGATCCAGGGATCTAGCGATATTTTGTGGTAAGTTCCTGATTTTATCAGTGGATCCTGTCTGAAATCGACAGACTTTTGAAAGGGCGGCATTGCCGGTAGCAGCGTTCAATTTCAGTGCCCAAGAGTCACGAACTTGGCATAATTAGGGCGAGAAACTGAGTCAGGAAGCTGGAATGGTTTTACTCCCAATGTTGTTTGCGTCAGAACAGGCGGTCGCAATTTCTACCTGATTCCGAATGTCGGAGAAGGCCGAGCGAGAGGGTTTGCGGGCGTTTCGAATCAACACTGACGCGCGATCGTGGGTGGTGAGGAGTCGCAGTCAAGAGGGTGTGGCCTACGAGGTCACGATTCTCGATGGGGATCTACTCTGCTCGTGCCGCGGGAGTAATTATCGGCCATATTGTAAGCACCGGTCGCTGGTATTGCGTGAGTTAGGTGTGCTCGCTGGTACCACAGGCGAATGACGAATTGTCCCCAATCGTGTCCTCACCGTCCTAACGGCCGCCTGAATCGCGACGACTGAGGGTGTCGACGTGCAACCCGACGTCGAACGGTTCGTCTAAACATCCGAGGCCCGATATAGGGCGCTCGATTTCAGTGTCTCAGGTGATTCACAAGAAAACGTACGACGTGAGTTGGGGCCTGCGATCACGCATCAGTTCGACGAGCATCCGGAAGAACCGGAGCGGAACGCGGGAGAAATCGGTACGTGGGGTACCACATGAATCGCGCCGAACCAGACCGCACTCTTCCATTTGGCTGGTGGGGACACCGAGCGAGTCCCGACCACCAATTCACGGTGCTGGACATTCTGCATGAAGGTAATCTGAACGCTCGAATTGCTGCCTTCTTATGGATGGCGATCGAGTCTCGCGCGTCGCTGGTCGTGTCGGCAACCGTGGAAGACGCGGGCAAGACGACCTTGCTCACAGCGCTGCTCGATTTTCTTCCAACCGAAGTGGACACTCTCTACCTTCGTGGCTGGTATGAGCGTTTCGATTTCCTCGAAACACATAGTCCCGAATCGACGTATCTCCTCTGCAACGAGATCAGTAACAATCTGCCGACCTATCTGTGGGGGACGGGCGTCCGAAGACTGTTTGAAGCGGCCGACCGCGGATTCCCGTTCGCAACGACGCTTCACGTAAACAGCGCGTCCGAGATGGTCGATCTGATGACGTCGTTCCCACTGGATGTGCCGCGCCGACTCCTGGGCCACATCGACCTCGTGTTGACCCTGAGTGGGGGCAGCCGCTCATCGAGATTTCTCCGGCGTCTCATGCAAATTGAAATCATTCACCCATTCGACAACGGCGACGTGAAGATCGAGACAATCGCCGAACGGGACGTGCTCTTGAGCCCGTTGGTCTCGCGCCCCGGTCGATTGATTGGCGTCTTGACGGAGCGATTCGGCATCGAACGTGAATTCGCGACCAACGAACTGGTGCGACGCGAGCAGTTCCTCGAGCGTCTTCAGCGAGACGGTCTGGGCCAATACGGCAGTATGCGACAGGCAATCCAGGAGTTCCTGGCAGAGTAGCGCCGCGCCGTGAATACAGGCACCTGGGGCGAGACCCCGGTTAACTAACGCTGCCAAACGCCGCAACGGCCCGGCATCAATTGACATATGGGCACCCGGTAGTACGATTAGGAACATCGTCGGTCGAGAATTTGCGATGTTCTTTCCCACTGGAATCCCGACCCCACTGGATCCCCATCGGCGTATGAAGGAGCAGGTTCCACATGAGTAAGCCGCGTACGCTCGGCGAACTCCGCGAGAGCGGTTACCAAGTTGCACCGGTTCGCGAGGAGATGCGAAAGAATCTGATCGAAAAGCTGAAATCTGGCGAGCCAATCTTCCCGAATGTTCTCGGTTATGAAGAGACGGTCATTCCACAACTGGAGAACGCGGTTCTTTCAGGACAGGATGTCATCTTTCTCGGTGAGCGCGGACAGGCAAAGACGCGCATGGCGCGGGGCCTTGTCAATCTCCTCGACGAGGAGGTGCCGATCGTCGCCGACAGCGAGATCAATGACAATCCGTTTGATCCGGTCAGTCGCGCCGCCCGTGAGCGCGTCGCCGAGGACGGCGATAAGACGCCGATCGAATGGTTGCCGCGAACCAGGCGCTACGCGGAAAAGCTGGCGACGCCCGATACGACCATTGCCGACCTTATCGGCGAGGTCGATCCGATCAAAGTGGCCGAAGGTCGCTATCTGTCGGACGAGTTGACCATTCACTATGGTCTGATTCCCCGCACCAACCGTGGGATATTCGCGATCAATGAGCTTCCAGATCTGGCTGAGCGAATTCAGGTTGGCCTACTGAACATCATGGAAGAGCGAGATGTTCAAGTGCGGGGCTATCGGATCCAGCTTCCGCTGGATGTGTACGTAGTAGCCAGCGCTAATCCTGAGGACTACACGAATCGTGGACGGATCATCACTCCGCTGAAGGACCGTTACGGTTCGCAGATTCGGACACATTACCCGACCTCGATTGATCTCGAAGTCGACATCATGGAGCAGGAACGAACCCAATTCGCGACCGACGGCATTGAGGTTGTTGTGCCGGACTATCTGCGAGAAGTCATCGCAGAGATCACGCATCTCGCTCGCCGCAGCCACGATGTCAGTCAGCGCTCGGGTGTCAGTGTCCGTATGTCCATCGCAAACTACGAGAACGTGGTCAGCAACGCGGTCAAGCGCGCGATTCGCCTGAACGAAAAGCACGCTGTTCCACGCATGAGCGATCTACACGCCGCGATCGCGTCGACGACCGGGAAGATCGAACTCGAGGCCATGGGCGATACCCAGGAGGATCGGGTCGTGGATAAGCTGATCCAGGGAGCGATCCTGACGACATTCAATCGTCATTTCTCGCCGCGAGATTTTGACGATCTGGTTCTTGGGTTTGAGAACGGGCTGACGGTCGAGACGTCCGACATGATGCCCTCGATGGAGTACGTGCATCAGGTTTCGCACATGGAGGGAATGCGCGAAGCCGCTTCGACCCTCGAAGCGAGCGGCGATCCAGCGGCGATCGCGGCGACGGTCGAGTTTGTACTTGAAGGTCTGCATCTGAGTCGACGCCTAAACAAAGACCGTTCGTCGGGACCCGGCGGAACGCTCTATCGGGGGTAAAGCCATGTCACGTTGGTCCGCATTCGACTCTCGCTATTCACGCTGGGACGGCACCCAGGAGATCAACGCATTTGACGCAGAGGCGATCATGGACGCCATCTCTGACGATGTGCTCTCGGACGGCGACCTCAACCGCGCATTGCAACGGCTCTTCCGCTGGGGTGCCAGCCAGCAGGATGGAAGCCAGATGCCAGGTATGCGCGATCTGATGGAGCGCATTCGCCGGATGCGTGAGCAAGAGATGAACCGTTACGACCTTGGTTCTATACTCGACGATCTCAACCAACAACTCGACGATGTGATCGAAACTGAGCGATCCGGCATCGAAGATCGACTGAAAACAGGTCGAGAGCGTCTTGAGCAGATGCTGAATCACCAACAAGCGCAGTCTCGTTCGCAACAGCCGACTGGCGAATCAGGACAGGATTCGGAAGCTGGGGACTCGGGAGAATCAGGCGAAAGCCAGCCCGGTGACGGCGAATCCGCGGAATACGACGAGAGTATCCACAAGTTGCTCGAGCGGATGGCTGCGAAGAATCAAGAGAAGCTCGATGCTTTGCCGGCCGATCCGGCGGGACGAATCAAAGAGCTCAACGACTACGACTTTATGGAACCGGCCGCGAGACAGAAATTCCAGGATCTTCTCGCGTCGCTGCAGCAGCAGATGTTGCAGCAGACGTTCCAAGGAATGCAGCAGACCCTCCAGAATATGTCGCCGGAAGACATGCAGGGAATGCGCAACATGCTGCGCGATCTCAACGAAATGCTCGAAGAGCGAATGCGCGGGGGCGAGCCCGATTTCGAACGGTTCATGCACAAACATGGCCAATACTTCGGCTCGGACATTAAGAGCCTCGACGAACTTCTCGAGCACATGGCTCGCCAGATGGCCGCCATGCAGAACCTGCTTGATTCGATGACGCCTGAAATGCGCCAGCAGCTTCAGGAGTCTCTAGACGCGGTAATGAGCGATCCGGAGATTCAGGAACAAATGGGCCAGCTGTCTCAAAACCTTGGCCAGCTCATGCCGAACAATCCGTATCGCAGCCAGTTCGACGTTGGTGGTAGCGAAGATCTGACCCTTGGCGAAGCCATGAGGCTGATGGAGCGGCTGCGCGAGATGGAAGAGGTGGAGGATCAACTCAAGGGGGTGCGTGACTGGCGCGACCTCGAGCACGTCGACGACGAGAAGATTCGCGAGCTGCTCGGGGACGATGTCGGCCAGGATCTCGACCAGCTTCGCCAGTTGACCAAGCTGCTGGAAGATGCTGGATTCATTCAGCGCACTCGTCGCGGCTATGAGCTGACACCGCTCGGAGTTCGCAAGATTGGCCAGAAGGCGCTGAAAGACATCTTCCAGCATTTGAAGCGTGATCGCTTCGGGGAGCATAAGCTCGATCGATCCGGGGGCGGCGGCGAACGTACTGACGACACGAAAACGTATGAGTTTGGCGATCCCTTCCTGCTCGATCTGCCCAAGACTGTAATGAATGCGGTTCATCGTGACGGCATCGGCAGTCCGGTGCGTTTGGAGCCCTCGGACTTCGAGGTTTACCGCACCGAGATGATGTCGCAATCGTCGACAGTTCTGATGGTGGACATGTCGCGCTCGATGCTCTACAACGGATGCTTTACCGCGGCCAAGAAGGTCGCGCTGGCTCTCGACAGCCTGATCAGGTCGCAATTCCCGCGGGACAATCTGTACATCATCGGGTTCTCATACATCGCCACCGAATTGAAGCCGTCGATGCTGCCGAACATCAGTTGGGATGAATACAACTATGGGACCAACATGCAGCACGGCTTCATGCTTTCGCGGCAGTTGCTGGCACGTCATAAGGGTGGAAACAAGCAGGTTATCGTCATTACCGACGGCGAGCCGACCGCGCACTTCGATGGATCCCAAGTACGTTTCTCCTATCCCCCGACGTATCAGACGTTACAGGAGACCCTCAAAGAAGTAGTGCGGTGTACTCGCGAGCGGATTACAATCAATACGTTTATGCTGGAGCGAAGTCCGTACATGGCGGGGTTCGTCAGTGAGATGGCAAAGATCAACAAGGGACGAGCATTCTTCGCCGAGCCCGACCATCTGGGCGAGTACATTCTCGTCGACTACGTGGCGAACAAGCGCCGGCACGTTTATCAGTAGCGGGTAGTGGCTGGGACAATTCGAGCCAACTCGGATCGGAGAGATTGGGACGATGTCAGGAAGCGCTCAACGCATGAGTGGGTCACCGGATTACCTGTTTCGTCATGAGGACATTCTGCGAGCCATTGGGCGCTATATCGACGAGCATAGGGTCCAGGATGTGGTGCTGCTGCAACTCGAATCAGGCATTCTTCTGCGCGGTCTGCAGCCGTCGTCCAATCGCAGCCAGGTCGAGTCGATCGAGCAATTGTTTACCGCCAAGGAGATGATCGAGCACGTCTTCACTGACGATGATCTGAAGCGGATTGACGAAGCTTCGAAAAAGCAACGCGGCCACGGCTCGTCCATGTTCCGTTGATCGCCTGAACTCGAGTCGGTCCTGGCACCACATACTCCATCAACTTACGTAAGCGTGACACCGGGCCTCTCTTGACGCTCCGTGCTCGTTTTCCGGCATTCCGTGGAGACGATGTTGCGGTCCCAGGATCATGGCGTGAAGATGTCGTGGCCGTCGCGAGATTCGTCGACCGGTCGGGAATGACCAGGCCAATCGCCTAGAACATCGGTTCAATGCTGACGATCGTTGCCATTGCTCCATGAGTCGCGCTCGAAGTCGTAAAAAAGTTGACGAGCCCGTTCCGGATCGCGAGCAGCAGAATGCTGCTGGCGGCCAGACCGCTAACCGATCGAGGCTTCGGTTTAGCGGCTTCCGCCCCGGAGCATATTCGAGAAGCCGTCGCCAAGCACACTGAATGAGATGCCGACGATCGCGATGGCGAGCCCTGGAAATGTGGGGAGCCACCAGGCCAACGTGACGTATTCGCGGGAATCGGCGATCATCGATCCCCATTCAGGGTTGGGGGCCTGAACGCCCAGTCCAAGGAAGCCCAGCGCCGCACCGGCCAGGATGTTGAACACCACCACCGACATCGAGAAGATAAGCGCCGGCCCGATCACGTTCGGCAGTAAGTGCCGAACCATGATCCGCATATCGGTGCAACCCAGGGTTCGCGCCGCGATCGTGTATTCGAGATTCTTGGCGGCCAGGACTTCACCGCGGATGAGACGTGCAAACGCAACCCAACTCACCAGAATCAGCGCGTAATACATGTTGAGCAGCCCGGGTCCCATGACTGCGATGATAGCGATGAGCAGAACGTAAAATGGGAAAGCGACTTGAATCTCAATAATACGCATGAAGAGCGTGTCGATCTTGCCACCGTAATAACCCGATACGCTTCCGATGGCAATGCCGATGATTAACGGGACGAGCGCGGTGATGATTCCCACGCCGAGGTCGATCCGCGAACCATAGAGAATGCGTGACAGTTGATCGCGTCCGAATTTGTCGGTTCCCAGCCAGTGCGCCGCACTCGGTGGCTGAACAGCCGCTTCATAGTTTTGTTTGATTGGATCATACGGTGCGAGAAGAGGGCCTACTAATCCGATCAGCAACACGATGAACACAAGTGAGATGCCCACGATAAGCGTTGGATTTCGTCGCGCCTGCCGTTTTATCTGCATCCAGCGAGTCGGTCTGTCGAGTTCGCGTTCGGCGAAAGTTGTAGCGATCGAGGTCATCCAGATTCCCTTACAACGTGATGCGAGGATCGACGAACGAATACGCGAGATCTGTTAGCAGGTAGATAACCAGCACCAGCACGGCATACACCAGCGTGAATCCCTGGACGACTTGGTAGTCACGACCCATGATTGCCGAAATCATCATGGTCCCCATGCCCGGCAACGCGAAAACGGACTCGATAATCACCGAACCCCCGACAAGCCAGCCGAGATACAGACCGAGCAACGTCACCGTCGAGATGAGCGCGTTCCGGAGAACGTGCCGCATCATGATGGCTTGCGAGCGCAGTCCTTTGGCCCGTGCCACGGTGACGTGATCTGAGGCGAGGGCAGCCAGGATAGAGTCGCGTAGGTTACGTATCAGAACAGCCGAGACTCCGAGTGCCATCGTCAAGGCGGGCAAGAAGAGGTATTTCAGATTCTCGATGGCCCCGTTGCCGATCCCACCGACTGGAAAGATCTGGACTTTTACCCCAAGTAGAATGAGTAACAAGATGCCGACCCAGAAGGAGGGAGTCGAAATCCCAAGAACGGTGAAGCTTCGGATCGCCTGATCGATCCAGGTACCTTTCTTTAGCGCGCTAATGACAGCCAACGGAACGGTGAGCAAGACTGCAATCGTCATCGAATACAGGACCAGACCGAGCGTAAGAGGAAGTCGTTGCCGGACGAGTTTCGCGACGGGTTCCCGAACTACGGCCGAGCGTCCGAGATCGCCGTGGAGAATTTGCTTCACAAAGATGCCGAACTGCACCGGAAGCGGATCATTAAGTCCAAGATGATCGCGCATTTCCGCCACTTTTTCGGGTGTCGCCTGAACGCCGAGTAACGTAACCGCTGGGTCACCCGGGATCGCCCGGATCATCAGAAAAATGAGCACGGCAAGGACCACGAGAGTCGGGATCATCTGGATTAGACGATTCAAAACGTAGGCTGTTCTTCCCATAGCTCACTCCCTGGTCATTGGGGACGCGTTGAACGAATGGTTCATATCTGCCGATTGGACTGGCCGGTCGAACCTGATTCGACCGACCAGTCTTCACACGTTACGTGTGGCGGTTACTTCGAGCGCCAGAACTCCCACCAGTATGGGAAACCGAGTGGAGAGCGATAGTAACCCTGAATGTTATTGCCGATGTAGGCCACATTCGAGGTGTAGTAGAGATCGATGGTTCCGCCGACGTCGGTGTTGTAGATCTCCTGGAGCTTGTAGTAGATCTGCTTGCGCTTCTCAGGATCAAGCTCCTGCGACGCCTGTGTCACCATGTCTTGAGCCTCCTGGCTCGGTTCGTATCCGCTGTTCATGCGCGGCGTGATAAAGAAGAACTGGACTAGCTGATCTGGATCGGCCATTCCGTTCGTCCACTGGTAACCAGAAATCGCTTCATAATCACTCTTGTACCAGTTCGCGCCGAGCGTGGAGGACTCGACCTCCTCGATCGTCAAATCGATGCCGATGGCCTGCCACATTTGCTGGGCGAGGACCGCGTTGTCATTCCCAATTTGCGCACCGCTGGGATACTGCAGTTTCGCACCCTTGTGTCCGTTGGGGTACTTCGACTTGGCAATGAGTTCCTTTGCCTTGGCCACGTCGTATGGCAGCGTCAGGTCCGGATCCCAATCCAGCGTGCCCTTGGGGAAGAAAGAGTTGGCGAGGACGGCTGTGCCCGCCGTGGCACGGTCGATCATCGCTTTCCGATCCAGAGCCAAACTCATCGCTTGCCGAACGTTGATGTCGTCAAATGGCGGCTTCGTGAGCTGGATAACCATGAAGTAGACCTGCTGCTGTGGCGCCATGACGAGCTTGCCCTTTTTGTCATTCTGAAGGGTCGCCACCTGGCTGTAAGGAGCCGATCCGCCGTCGATCTGACCCGCCTGAACCTGCAGCACCTGGGTTGTGATTTCCGCCACCTGCTTGATGACAATCTGGTCGACGTATGGGTAGGGCTGGCCATCAGGTGCCATATCCCAGTAGTCGGGATTCTTCTCCATCGTGAAATGATCGTTGCGAACCCATTCCTTGAGTTTGAAGGGTCCCGTTCCGATCGGGTTGGTGAATTCGTCTTTGCCAATCTTCTGGATTTCAGCAGCGGGGAACACTCCGTTGGCGGGAACAGCCATTCGGGCCAGGAAGCTCGCGATCTTGACCGAGAGCACGACCTTCACAGTCGAGTCGTCGACCGCGTCGATGCTCGTAGCGTCCGCGAGCTGCCACATGTAGCTGCCCATCGCTTGGTTTCGCTTGAGGCAGGCCACGACATCATTTGCCGTGACTGTGCTTCCGTCGTGAAATTTGACCCCTTTGCGGAGATTGAAGGTATACGTGAGACCGTCGGTGCTGACATCCCACTTCTGTGCGACTGCCGGCTCAACGCCCGATCCGTCGCGATTGGCCCGGGCCATGGCCTCGATCATGGGAACCATGACCGTCTCGTCGACAAGTGCCTGTGACCAGATGGGATCGAGTTTTTGTGGTGAGCTCGTATACGCCCACGTCAGTGTTCCGCCACGGACGACGTTTCCAGCGGCAGCAGTAGTGGCAGTGCTCGATGTAGCTGACGTTGCGGCCGACGTCGCAGCGCTGGTGGCTGCAGCGGTTCCGGATGATCCGGACGCCTGGGTGGCCGAGGATGCCGTGGTTGCAGTCGATCCGCCTGATGCGGTAGTTGGAGTGCTCTTGCTGCTGCTACCGCACGCTGCGAGCAGTGTGGAGATCGAGCCCCCGAACACAGCCAGGCCACCAACAGCGCTTGCACGCTTCAGAAAGCGGCGCCGCGACAATGACGACGACGATAGCTCGATCTCTGTCGGATTAGTAGAGTCGTCTCGTTTACCGGTCATCTGGGTATCTCCTCCCGAGCATTCAGCTTCAATGTTTGGCGTCTCTTCGCCTGGTTTTGACGTCGTTGTCGATTCCGCAGCGTCACCAGTCACCGTGCGCTGTGGCAGAGATGCTCCTTTCTCTCGTTCCAGCCCTGGAAATTGAGGCTTGGTACAAACAATCCAAGGTGTGCCGCTGTCGTCTCGGCCAACCCCTTGCGTCGTCCGATTGGTTAGCGCGGGATCGACTGAAGTCGGGCGAAGTCCCCATCACCCTCCAACTGCTCGGCGTCTTCACCTGCCTGTAGCATTCGTTCCCAGTCGAACGCGAACTTGGGAACTTCCAGAATGTGCGCGGTCCTGATCTGTGTAATGCCGTCGATTTTGCCAATCTTGCCCAGAAGCAGGTGGCGCAGGTGGCGGTGCGATCGGACCATTGCCTCAGCCAAAATGTCGAACGTGCCTGAGGCCACACCCAGCCAGCGAATCTCATCCAGAGCCACGAGTTCGGCGACCACAACGTCGTGGCGCTGCTGATCGGTCCAGATCTCGATCATGACTTGAACCGGGAGCCCAATACGATCACCGTGGGCAAACGCCGCAATCGTGATGACCCGATCATTCACCATACGATCGATTCTCCGGGAGACAGTTGTACGAGGAACATTCAGTGCCCGCGCAATTTCAGACGTTGCTTTTCGTCCATCGTCCTGAAGTTGGGCGATGATCTTGAGATCTAGCTCGTCCAACTCGAATTCGTCGGACACATACTGCTCCGCTCCGTATGGTGACCGCGGGACATGTCAGAATGAGCAAATGGTAACGGCTGAATGGTCATTTGTCAATCTGAAGGGCAATAGTGATGTCAAAACGACCACGATGCCCAAATGTCAATCCACGGGTCCGACAATGGCAAGATGTCTCACAGTGTTGCAAGAAATGGTCAGTCATCACGGGAATTCAGTGAGAAAGCCGTAGAATCGGTGGACATTTCGGGTGGATGGCACGTTAGGGTTGGATTCTGTACGGGCGTAGATGAGTTCTGACGGTGACTCAGGTCGTGCTTGATAAGGAGATTCGGCATGGCGCCGACCACGACGAAGATCGGGCGATGTCGGAAGCGTGGACGTCGTCACGGCCACTGAAATCCACGCAGCGCGGAAGCATGCCCCAACCTCGGATCAACAGTTATTTCGTCCACGGCGCGTGTCTACCGCGATCACGATTAGCTAGGGAATAGCGTAGGTCCATTCGTGCGTGCTGTATTTGTTGCGTGTGAGCTCTTCGGCCGCGGAAAGTTCCTCTTCGGTAATGGTGTCCTCCTCCAGGCCGTAGGAGGTCGCAAATTCCGCGATCATGTGGTCAATGATGGTCTCGCGCGGCAGTTGGGTCTGCAGACGAAGTGGTCCAACGCGCTTGGCAGCGCTGGTAATCCCCTTGTCGCTCAACTTCTCTTTGCCGATGCGTAGCACCTTGAGCATACGATCAGAGTTCATGTCGTACGACATGGTGGTGTGATGAAGCACCGCGCCGAATCGTCGGGCTTGCGCTGCGCCGCCGATCTTGCCTCCACTTGACGTAATGTCGTTGATCGGTTCATACCACGCGTCGATTCCGAGCGACCGCAGCGCACGAATGACCCAGTCATCAAGAAAGGCGTATGACTCCACAAACGACATCCCGGACACCAGGTTTGGGGGTGCATAAACCGAGTAGGTGATTACGTTCGGCACTTCGACGTACATCGCGCCGCCGCCAGTCATGCGGCGAGTGATGGGAACGTTGAGTTCTTTCGCACCCGACTCATCGACCTCGTTACGTACTGACTGAAAGCGGCCGAGGATGATTTCGGGCTCGAGGCGTTCCCAAAAGCGAAGGGTTGGCTGGCGCTCACTGGCACCCACACGCCGCGTCAGGACCTCGTCGATGGCATGGTTAACCGGCGCAGCGACCGGCTCACCGCGAATGAGCTTCCAAGAATACTGTCGCCAGCGGGATGTAGCACTCATGCAATCGCCCGTCTTACCGCTTTTGCGACCGCGTCGGCGGAGAAACCGATCATTTCAACTCCGTCCGGAATGGAACTCCGAATTTTCTCCGCGATCTCTTCCTCGGTGGCATTCGAAGCGAGATTCTCGATCGAACTCGTGATCTGTGCCAACGCTTCTGGCGGCTCGAGAAAGAAGTCCCCGCTGATCACGACATCGACAAACTTACCCTCGTGAACGTTGAGATCGGAGACCACGAGTTTGCCGCCCGGCGTTTTGTACTCTCCATGCATTTGAAAGTGATCCTATCTTTGCGGCCCATCCAATTGATTCTACGACCGCGAATTCAGCGAGGGCAATCACGGCGATCGCGACCGTGTTGCCGATTGTCGAAGCCGCTGTAACTGAACTGTGGAACTCGTGATGGTCAGACGTCGCTTTGCGCCGAAAGACGGGTCGCCAGATCGCGAGTGATTTCGCTGGCGGTACGCCAGGTTGATGAGTTCGGGCCGAGACTTCGTTCTGGACTGGCATCGGCGATCCACTGGAAGAGGGAAGCAGCGCCCTGGTGTATTTGTGGCGGAAGCCCGAGAACGTCGAAGGTCGACGCGACCTCCTCCATTTCGCCGACCCAGCGAGCCGACTTGGGTGGCATCGACGGAATCTGTCTCTCCATCCAAGCGAGTAACGCCGATTGACTGGACTGTAGCTCGGATATCAATGTATCTTCCAGGTCAAGCGCCTGACTCGCCACCAAGATTTCGGTGGCCAATGCGTTCAACCCCTTGGTGAGTGCCCCGTAGCACATCTTCAGACCGGATGCCTGCCCAGTCGCTGGCCCGAGAACGCGAATGTCGAGTCCGAATTCGCTTAACGCCGCCAACTCATTCGCGGCTGGGCCGGAGGCATAGAGTCGCGGACCTGCTCCGTTGACGACTGGCGGGCCGCCGACGATACCGACGTCCGCGAATCGTGCACCTGCACCAGTCACTCGTGTCTCGATCGGCCGAACGGTGTGCGGTGCGATGGCGTTGCAGTCGACGTAGAGGAGTGACGTCCCGCTCGACTCGAGAGCTCTCACCATCCGTTCGGCGATACCGCGAGCTAGAGCCGGTGCGACGACGCACAGGAGGATGTCCGACTCCTCGACCAGCGCGTGGTCATCCTGTAGATCGTCAATTCCGGCGAGCGCAGCCCGTTCCGCTGTTCGCCTGCTACGGCCGTTGAGGTTGGTGACGACGTGTGCCCCGTTGTGGTTCAACACAGCGCCGATCGCGTGCCCCATCTCGCCTGGGCTGATCAGACCTACTGTAGTCATCGGTGCCTCCTGTTCCCCATACTCGGTATCTGCGCCACGGCTTCGGCGCTTGTCACACTTTGTTCAGAAAGTCGGCAACGCGCGGATAATCGATAATGGGTTTGCCGTCGCGCAGCCATTGTCGGATGTCGGGCGTCCCACCGAAGCGTTTCAGGCAAGCGTCGAGGAGGCTTGCCGCGTCCTCTGGCCGAATAACGACGATTCCGTCATCATCGGCGACGATCAGGTCGCCCGGTGAAACTGGCACCCCGCCGCAACTGATAGTCGTGTTGATCTCGCTATCGACTCCGCTGCCCCGCGCTAGTAGTCCCGAAACTGAGCGTGAGAAGACTGGCCACTGCAATTCTGTGATTTCCATCGTGTCGGTGACCGCTCCGTCGACAATCAATCCGGCGATCCCTTTCGCCTTTGCCAACAATGTGGTGAACCCTCCCCAGCAGGCGATCTCGGTATCGCCACCGCGATCCATGACGATAACATCACCGGGTTGAGCCGCGTCGATGATCTTGCGATTCGAGATTCCGCCGGTTGGAGGCATGCGTAGGGTAACCGCCGTACCGACGAGCCGGATGTCTTTCCAGACAGGCCGGATTGCGCTGCTCATGAATCCCCACTGTTGGAGATGACCAATGTCTCCAACCCCGATCGAGCGGAACCCTTCGATGATTTCCTCCGGAATTGTGCGTTGACCGTCGCGAATGACGTCCGGCATAGTCAAGTTCCTTTCGATCTTATAGGTGATTCGCTATGCCTGCATGATACAACCGGTATCTCCCATGACGCGATGGTGAAGGCGAGCCGAGCGAAATAATGAGCTCGCTTTGAGCGTCTAACATGGAGAGGCATTGAACCGGTAAATTGGCAGGCGCTCTGACCACAGTCAATTCAGCGAAAGGAAGGTCTCCATGGCAGGATTCGATCAGGATGTCCTGGCAGCCGTCGCGAGCGAACGCGAAGTCGAACTCACAACCTGGGGTCGAAAGACTGGGAAGCCATCGCGGGTGATTATCTGGATCTTCGGTGAGGGCGAACGCGTGTTCATTCGCTCCGGCGGCGGGCTGACGCGGGATTGGCCGCAGAATTTCCTGGCCCGTGGCCAAGCGATGCTGCACCTGAAGGGACGCGACGTCCCGGTCACCGGCCAGCACGTTACTGATCCGGGACTGGCCCGTAGTGTCTCGTCGATGGCGTCGCGC
Organism: uncultured Chloroflexia bacterium; assembly: GCA_963785465.1. GTDB lineage: Bacteria > Chloroflexota > Chloroflexia > Thermomicrobiales > Thermomicrobiaceae > CALAGB01. Next base: position 92,868 of record CAWAVM010000021.1, read on the forward strand.
AAATACCAGACAAACGTGCAGCAGTCGACTGGTGACGAACCACTTACTCAGGGCGAGAGCGCGACGTTCGAGCTATTCCCCGATGAAGCGGCGGCCGTGAACTGAGCAACGTGGTGCTGACAGCCATAGGCGGAGTCAAGCTCCGCCCTGCCAATCCATTGATAACCGTCTCGATTTCCCAGCCAGCCGGTAACCGGTGAGACTTAGACAGCCATTGCCTTGATTGACTCCAAGGCTTGCTCGAAATCGCCGATGATGTCAGCCGAATTCTCGCAGCCAACGGACACCCGCACCAACTCATCTCGGTGCGGCCAGACGAGAGTGGAGACGTCCCCAAGGCTCACGGCGTGGGCGCAGAGCTTGAGCGCATTGGCGAACTGGCTGCCTGCCGCAGAGCCACCGTCGAGTTCAAACGAAAGCATTCCACCGTAATGACCGTTGAGGAGTCGCTTGGCGACCTGGTGTCCTGGGTGGCTCTCGAGTCCGGCGAAGTTGACTTTCTTCACCTCCGGCTGGTGTTCGAGGAATCGAGCCAATTCCATCGAATTCTGGCAGTGACGCTCCATACGTAGCTCAAGCGTCTTGATGCCCCGCAAGAGCAACCAGGAATTGAACGGGCTGATACAGGAACCGAGTACTTCGATCTGTCGCAGGATGGGGTCGATCAGCGCCTTGTCGCCGGCGATGACCCCGGCCAGCGCATCGCCGTGGCCGCTGATGTATTTGGTGGCGGAGTGGAGCGATAGATGCGCGCCATGCTCGATTGGCCGAAAGAGATACGGGCTGCAGAACGTGTTGTCGACGATCAAGACGACGCCATTTGATCGGGCGATCTCAGCCAGCGCCGGAATATCGGCGACTTTAATGGTCGGGTTGGCCAGGAACTCCGTGTAGATCACTCGAGTGTTCGGTTTGATGGCCGCGCGCACGGCGTCGAGGTCGCTGATATCGACTCGGGTGACCTGGACGTTGTCGGCCGGCGCCTCTTCATTCATGAATATGTCGGCCCAGAAGTAGATATCGTCAGACGCGACGATGTGATCTCCCGAACGTGCGAGCGAATGAAGCGCCGCCGCGATGACCGCCATGCCGGACGCACCGGCCACGGCTGCCTCGGCCCCCTCGAGATCGGCGATCTTCTTCTCCAGCGCTGAGGTGGTCGGATTACCACCACGTGTGTAGACCCAACCTTCAACCTCTCCGCTCATGACATTCGCTTTGTCTTCGAGCGAATCGAAGGCGTAGGTCGAGGTCTGATAAATCGGGGTGTTGTGCGCGCGGGTGGCGGGATCGGTGTGCTCACCAGCATGAATGGCCCGCGTCGAGAAACCGTGGCGATTGTTCAAGCCGTCCACCTCTCGTCCTCCTTGGTCGCGTCCGCATGAAAGCGGCGAGTCATGATGGTGCAATTGTCGCATACCCGGGGGTTGCTCCTCTGTCAAAGGGCGCGTTCACCACGGCAGGCGTTCAGACGCTGTCAGCGAATTCGTATCGGCCGATGCCCATTTGCACCTATGCCGCAGGGGGTTACTATGGGCTCATCAATAATTCTGGCAACGAACTGGAGGGTGAGAACTTGGGCACGCGCAGTCAATGGATCATTGATAAGACCGAGGCGGTCTCGCGTGACGGGATGGTTGCGGCGATGCAGCCGCTCGCGGCGGAGGCCGGGGCGGAGATGCTGCGCCGGGGCGGTAACGCCATCGATGCGGCGGTCGCCACTGCCTTCGCGGTCGGCGTCGTTGAGCCGTTCATGAGCGGAGTTGGCGGCATCGCTTTCATGGTCTATAGCGATGCGGCCACCGGTAAGAGCATCTGTTTCGATGGGAGTACGGTTCTACCCAGGTCGATTCGTCCCGACATGTTCGATCTACTGCCAGATGCTCCTCCCTCCGGTATGTACGGTTGGCCGGCCACCAAGGGTGATGCCAACAATACCGGCTGGCTCGCGCCAGGCGTGCCCGGGACACCGCACCTGCTGGGTGAAGCGCATCGACGGTATGGACGTCTTCCGTGGAAGGAAGTGCTGCAGCCGGCCATCAAGCTGGCCTCGGAGGGATTCGAGGTCAACCACTATGTCTCAATGTCTATCACGGCAGCCTACGAGAACTTGCACCGGTTCCCAGAATCGAAACGGACCTTCTTCCGGCCAAGTGGCGCGCCGTACGCTCCGTCGGTCGGCGGCTCTGGAGATCGTCTGGTGCAGAAAGACCTGGCACGTACGCTCACGCTTATCGCCGACGAGGGGCCCGACACCGTCTATCACGGTGAGATCGCGCGCCTCATCGCCGAAGATATGCGACACAATGGTGGACTGATCAGTTCCGAGGATCTGGCGGCTCACCAGACTCGAATCTTCGAGCCGGAGTCGATCGACTATCGTGGCTATCAGGTGACCGGACAGCTTGTCTGCAGCGGTTATCCGACTATCGCCGAGGCATTGCAGATTCTGGAAGGCTACGATCTGGGCCGAATGGGATTTCAGTCGACCGAAGCGACGCATTTGATCGTCGAGGCGTTGCGTCGCTCTCTTGTTGACCGCCTGTCCTTTCTCGGCGATCCAGACTTGATGCCAGTGCCACTCAAAGGCGCTATCTCACGAGGCTATGCCGACGTGCGACGTGGGACCATCGATACGCAGCGCGCAACGCCCGATGAGGGACCGGGTGATCCGTGGCCGTTCGATCCGAGTCGAGAGGCGGTCTATCCTGAGCGTAGCGGGGTCACAGGACAGGGACAGACGACACATATCTCAATCGTTGACCGAGATCGGAACGTCGTTTCGCTCACCTCGACGCTCGGGGCCGCCTTTGGGTCCGGCGTGGTGATCAAGGGGACCGGGATCACGCTCAACAACGCCGTCACCTGGTTCGATCCGCGTCCCGGCGCGGTGACGTCGATCGGTCCAGGCAAGCGGGTGATGTCGGCGGCAACGCCAGTAATCGTCATGCGTGACGGCAAGCCATTCGCCGCGATCGGGTCGCCAGGAGGTCGACGCGTGATGTCGGCGGTCTACCAGATCATCGTCAACCTGATCGATTTCGGGTTAGGAATGCAGGCGGCGGTGTCGGCTCCACGCGTTCATTCGGAGGGTCGAGCGACCGAAATATCGACCCGCTTTCCGGAGAGTATGATCAACGAATTGGAGCAAATGGGTCACGAGGTCGTTCGTCGTGAGGAATCGATCTCATCGAGCTTCTTCGCTCGTCCAAACGGGATCAAGATCGATCCCGAAACCGGAGATCTGCACGCCGGCGTCTTCCCGTTCACGCCGGCGACGGCTATCGGCATCTAGCCGACTACTGGCTTGGGCGCCCGGACTTTCCTTGAATGAACGGATCAGTCGAGTGATTCGAACAGGATATTCTGGGCGCCCTCCCACACAACAAGCCGGCCGAGTTCTTTGAGGTGCTCGTGCCCGTCGATAATCGTCAGGACGTGGTTTCCGGCAAGTTGGCCCATTTTGCTGGCAAAGCAGGTCGAGCCGTAGGGGAAGAGGATCTCAGTTTCGCTGTACCCACCTGGATAAAGTAGAATGTCACCCCGCGATGGATAGCTCGTCTGGTTCTCGAAGCCGACACCAATGTCGAAATCGCCAAGCGGAATCCAGGCAGCTTCGCCACTCCAACGTGCTTGAATGATGTTGTTGCGGAACGGCAGTTGAGCGCGAAAGGCGGCGCAGGTCTTTGGGGCTGCTTCCTCCTCCCAGCGAGCGGTAAAGGTTAACGGACCGACGATAATACGGACCAGGCTCACAGGCGATCTTCCTTCCTGATTGTCGGCGACACACGTACGTGACTGCTCGGGGCTATCATTACAGATGGCAATGCAATCTGTCGTGGCCGCCGAAACGCGACGGTCGGTTTCCTGGAGAAAGGTGATTGGCGCTCAGTGTCAGGTACTTGTTTCGCCGTTGAGCTTGCGACGTTCGATATTGGCGGTACTTTACTCACATTCAGACCTGATCAGGTGCGCGAGTGGGTTAGGGTGCTCGATGAAATTGGTCTGCGGGTCGAGGGAAGTCGCGTCGGTAACGCCATCATGCGTGAGCGACCTCGCGCCCGGGAGCGCCGCAAATCTGAAGTTCCGGCCGATCATCGGGTCAGCCCGGAAGCCGGTGAAGAGCGGCGACGACGTTTCATCCGTAACGTGCTGTGTGATTCAGGGGTCCCGGCTGCGCAGTTGGAACGTGCGACTGACGCGGTAAAGGCGGCATTCGACTCTCCGCGCATGTATGTTGCCTATGACGATGCACTGCCAACGCTACGAGAGCTCTGGCTGCGTGGGCTAAAGCTTGCGGCCATCTCAAACACCTGGCCATCAATGCCCAAGATTCTGAAGAGCCTGGGGTTTGATCAGTATTTGGGCTACTGGGTGATGTCGGAGTTCGTTGGGGTGGAAAAGCCGGCCCCCGAGATCTTCGAGCGAGCGCTCGATATCGGAGCAACCAAGCCGGAACGAGCCGTCCACATCGGTGACGACCGCAACACCGACGTTGTCGGGGCGCTGGGTGTCGGGATGCGCGCAATTCTGCTTGACCGGTCCGGTAAGTCCGAACTTTCGCCTAAGCACGACGTCACCGTCATACATCGGCTCGACGATCTACTCACGCTCATTGGATAGGTGGTGATGTACGGCCCGCGTGCGTCAATCAGGAGACGCGGGCTTGGCGGCCGGTTGTGGTGACGGAGCGCCTGATTTCTCCCTCGGGACTCTTGTCTCTTTGGCGACGAGAGCAAAGATAGCCGCCGAAACCAAGAGCAGAACTAAGTTCACGTAAAGAGAAAACGCGAAACCCGATCTGTCGGCCAGCCATCCGAGCAGGACCGGCCCGATGACGAACCCAAGATCGCTAATGGTGCGAAATAGTCCGAGTGTCGCCCCATAGTTTTCGCCCCGAGCGAGATCCGCCACATAGGCGGCCGGTGCGGGTCCGGCGATTCCGGTCCCGGTTCCCATGATGGCGGCTGCCAGAAAGAACATGGCCGGGCCAGGGGCGATCGCGAACAGAAACAGTGAGAAGGCGCTGACCAAGAGGCTTGGAACGATTACGGTCTTCCGACCGAATCGATCGATACCCCAACCAGCAACAGGCAGCGTGATCACGTTGAAGACCGCGGCGACGGTGAGAACAAGCCCGATCCCTGATTCGGTCATGTTTAGTCGCTCGGCTCCGAGCAGTGGAATGATCGTCGATCGACTGCCGGTGCGCATGAAAAAGATCGACAACGAGACCAGTGAAACAGCCAGAAACCCGGGATTGACCAGCATCGCCCATGTCTTTATGGGTTCAGGCGCCGAACCGGCCCGCGCAACCGTCGACTTGGATGTGCTCGCCTTATCAGGATCAAGGGTCTCTTTCACTCTGAAATAGGCCCAGACCGATGCCGCCAGTGAGATAACCGCGTAGATGTAAAAGACGCCTTGGAGACCGACAAACCCAGCCGTGAGACCGCCGATCGATGGGCCGATGCTCGCACCGAGCAATAGGGAACCCTGAAATATGGTCATCAAGCGGCCGCGTGTCTCGGCGGTTGAAATGTCGGCGAGAGAGGTCATCGCGGCAGTTGCGAAGACGGCCGAACCGGCTCCTTGTACGAATCGCGCGCCGACCAACAGCCAGAAGCTTGGGGCCATACCCGCGAAGACGGCGCCTGCCGAAGTGATCAGCGGAGCGACGATGATCAGAGGTCGACGCCCTATTCGGTCGGCGAGCCGGCCAGCCGGAAGGTTAGCGAAGAGCCTGGCCAGGCCGAACGAAGTTACCAGCATGCCGACCATTGCGGAGGAGACACCAAAGGTTGCGCCATAGAGTGGCAGAACTGGGGAGATCATGCCGAACCCAATCATGACGAAGATCATCATGATGCAAAGGGTTAGCAACGCTTCGTTCTCGCGTAGCGTCGTAAGCCCTTTGGATAGTCGGCCAACGCGGGCTCGTAAGATGTCCATAATCGGCAGAATACCACGGACGTTGATGAGATAGCGTGCGCGTGCACCGAGAGCGGAACAGGACCGCCGCGAAGGCGATCCTGTTCGTTGGCCGCTCCTCATCTGGGGACGCTGACATGGAGCGACGAGACTTTGGGGACTCTAGTTCAGGCGGACCTCCCTATTACATAGGCGGAACGCCATAGACCATCAGATACGATCGAATAGCCATCACATTGGCGACGTACTGCTGGGTCTGGACGAGCATGCCATCCCGCTGGAGGCTGCCTGGACCTTGATAGTAGGCGGCAACGCCGAGCTCTACCGTACCCGTTCGAACAATCAGGAATCGTAGGAAGGCAACGCCGGCCTCCACATTGTCTGCAACACTACCGTTGACATCGAGCGGACGACCGACGACGTCGGTGGCGAGCCAAGCGGCCGTAGCTGGCATAATCTGCATAACGCCAACCGCGCCGGCCGAACTGACCACGCCCTGACGCCAGCCACTTTCCTGCCACGCCAATGCTTCAACCAGTGAAGGATCGAGCCCGTATTGCTGCGCGTAGTGAACCAGCAGATTCTGGACGGTGGCGCCAGACGCGGGAGGTGATACGGCGGTCGTGGTTCCCCCGGCTGAAGTTGTCGAAGCACCCGGGACCACGAGCGACTGGCCGATGTAAATCTGGTTCGGATCCACAATTTCTGGATTTGCGGCGATCAATTGCTGAATCGTTGTTTGCTGAATGGCGGCGATCGACGTGAGCGTCTCGCCAGTGACGACGGTATGCGTGCCGGCATTCTGCGGAGGAGGACCAGCCGGAGGCGCCTGACCAGGCACGACGATCGCCTCTCCGGCATAGATCAGATTCACATTGACGATGTGATTTTGAGCTGCCAGGACATCAACAGGGACGCCGTAGGCCGCGGAAATTTCACTGAGGGTTTCTCCTGGCTGGATGACATGCGAAGAATCGGCCGCAGCTGGAAGCACGGTAGCGGTCCAAATCAGCGCGGAGGTCGCAAGAATAGTCGAAAGACGCCGCCAACCTCGAACCTTAGGGATCATTTCAATACTCCTGTTGTCCATGCCAACCCGCTCGGACGAGTTCGTCCGTACGACGAGTACGTTCGGAGTGTACATACCGGCACAGGAGAGGTCAATACTTGCCAATGAGTCATAGTGACATGAAGACACAGCTTTGGTTGCGTTGTGGGTAGATCGGTTTTGAGGATTGAGAGGACAGGCGTTGAAGTTGGCATCTGTTTTCGCCGTCTGACCATGGGCTGCTCGGGATTGGACAGTGGCGCGACATCAGATCTAGTTGGGTACTATGTGGCTTTCAGTCAACGTAGCCCAGCTAGTTAGGTCGCTAACGGGACCAATGGGCCGTCTGTTTGAAGATGTGTTGCTGGGTCACGAAATTGTGGTCCTGGCCTGCACGTTCCGGTGTTAGATTTGCACTGGTCTTGAACGCTGCCGACTATCGAGAGTTAGCTAGCTCGTCATGCACGCCAGTTAGCCGCATTCGACCTTTGGATCAAGGAGATGCCATCCGACGTGCAACCTCACCCAGTTCTGATACGGAAACTACCGGTCGCCTGGACAACCTCCGGCGCCGCACGCGTAGACGTCCCCTGATTAGATTGTCCTCAGCGTCGGATCCAGGATGTCGCGCAGCCAATCTCCGACCATGTTGATACCGAGCACCGCGATCATGATCGCCAGACCAGGGAAAGTGATCACCCACCAGGCATTGTAGATGTACAGGCGGCCGTCATTGACCATCGATCCCCATGTTGGTATTGAGGGATTAACCCCCAACCCCAGGAAACTGAGTGCCGCTTCTGTCAACAGCACGAAGGCGACCTGAAGAGTGGCCAGCACAATTACCGATGCCGCGACGTTGGGAAGTATGTGACGCAGTAGGATGCGGGGGCTCGATGAGCCCGCAACGCGTGCCGCGTCCACGTATTGGTTCTGTTTGACCGACATCACCTGGCCGCGAACAAGGCGAGCGTACTGGACCCATCCGGTGACGACCAGCACCAAGATCAAATTGGTTAACCCGGCCCCCAGTACTGAAATAATGGTGATCGCGAGGAGGATAAATGGAAAGGCCAGGAAGAGATCGGCGACCCTCATGATCGACTCCTCGATCCACCCCTCGTAATAACCGGCGATTAGCCCGAGAAATATTCCGGTGACCGACGCGAGCAGTGTCACGGACAGACCAATGAGGAGGGAAATGCGAGCACCGTAAATGATGCGGCTCAAGATATCGCGACCAACTGGGTCGGTTCCGAGAATATGAGCACTTGACCCTTTTGCTTCCCACACCGGCGGTGTGTTGCGCAGGAGCAGGTCTGTCTTATTTGGGTCATAGGGTGCGAGAAGCGGCGCGCCAATCGCGGCCACGAACATCATGAGAATAATGAATCCGCCAAAGACCGCCGCTGGATCGGTGAAAAATCGTCCCCACAAACTGTAGCGCCACGACTGATTCCCTTGTCTGACTTCGAGCAGGGTATTATCGACCTGCGAAACTGTCACCGCGTGATCCTTCCAAGTCGCGACCGAATCATGAGTACTGGATGCGTGGATCAAGGAACGCGTACAGCAGGTCGACCGCAAGATTCGCGAGAATCAAGATCGCCGCGAGCAAGGTTACAGCGGCCTGGACGATCGGATAGTCGCGCTGGTTGATTGCGTTTACGACCAGCCGGCCCACGCCTGGCCAGGAGAAGACGACCTCAACGATGACGGCGCCGCCGAGCAGGAAGCCTATCTGGAGTCCCGCGAGCGTGGTCACCGGAATCAGCGCATTCCGAAAAGCATGACGCATGAGAATTTTCGATTCGGTCAGCCCCTTTGCGCGCGCTGTTCGCACGTAGTCCGCCTGTAGTACGTCGAGCATGCTCGATCGGAGCAAGCGTGTGAGCGTCCCGGCATAGACGACGCCAAGCGTCACCGCTGGCATGATCAGCGACTCTACGCTTTGTCGCAGACCTTCGCCACGCCCGGACACCGGAAGCCATTTGAGCCGGACGCCGAACAGCAGGATCAGCATCAGCCCGAGCCAGAAGTTCGGGAAGGAAACGCCGATCAGGCTCACGAAACGGCTCAGGTAATCAGTAACGCCTCCTCGATTCGCCGCCGATAGGATCCCGGTTGGAATGGCGATTACGAGTGCGAAAAGATAGGCGACAATGGCCAGTTCAAGCGTCGCAGGCATTCTGGACATGACCTCGTTGAACGCTGGTGTCTTATAGACCAGCGAGTTCCCGAAATCACCTGTGACCGCGTGTGTGACAAAGCTGAAGTACTGCTGATACAAGGGCAGATCGAGGTGCATCGCGTGACGAAGCGCCGCAATATCCTCTTTGGTTGGATTGCCCTGGCTGAGCAGGAGCTGTACGGGATCACCCGAGAGGCGAAGTGCGACGAAAACGATCAGGGTGACACCCCAGAGAACCAGGATCGAGTAGAGCAAACGGCGGATGATATACCGGGTCATCCTGACTGACTACCCTCCATGTTGGAGAGGGCGACCGCGACTCGCCCTCTCCTGGAATTCCGAACGTTTAAGGGCTGTAGCCCTCCGCTAGCTCTTGACCCAGGAACCAACCCACCACAGACGCTCATCCGGAGGAATTGAGAAGTTCTGAACCTTGTTGCTAACACCCCACACATAGGTGTTTTGGTAGAGAGCAACGTCCGGATAGTCATCGTAGATCAACTTGTTGCATTGCTTCGCGATCTCGAGCCGCTTCGCCTCATCGAGGGTGGCGCGTTCCTCGTCGAGCAGTTTGTCAAGATCTGGGTTGGAGTAGCTGGGGTTATAGGACTGCTTGGTGTAGTACATCGAGTAGTAGGTGTTGTCGTAGTCGAGTGTCCAGCCGCCCCAGCCGAATGGAACGATGTTGTTGAGCTTGCCAGCCACATAGTCGTTGTAATACGTCGCTGAGTCGTGGAGCTGGATATTCACATCGAAGCCCACCGCGCCGAGCATGTCTTTGATGGCATTTGCCATCTCTTTTGCCTGTGTGTCGGATCCAATCACGTCGTAGGTCACCTTGACCGGCGTCGCGAGACCGGATGCCTGCAGGGCTTGCTTGGCCTTGTCCACGTTGTATTCGTATGGGGCGATGTCTTCGTACCCGAATGAGAACGGACTCTGCCAGACTCCGACAGCCTTGGCGTAGCCACCAAGAATCGTTTTGATGATGGTGTTGAGGTCAATCGCATGTGCGATGGCCATGCGGACGTTCTTGTTGTCGGTCGGTGCTTTTGACGCATCGAGACGCAGCCCTGAGACGGTCGGCACACCGATGTCCACGACATTCACATTTGGATTTCCTTTGGCCGCGTCCGCCTGACTCACGTTGAGCGTGAGCACGTCGATCGAGCCCGCCAGGAACTCCGACAAGCGAGTGTTGTCATCCGGAATTACGCGGTAGGTAAGCTTTTGCACCAGCGGTTTCTGCTTACCCCAGTAGCCATCCCAGGCCTCGAGGGTCAGGTGATCGTCCTTGACATATTCGGTGGTTTTGTATGGCCCGGTTCCAGGCGCGTCTGATGTGCTGAACTTGGTCGCGTCCTTGACGGCGTCAACGGGCGTGATGAACGCGCCGTACCCCGCCAACTTGGTGATCATCACCGGATCGACCGAGTTGAAATGGAACTTCACTGTTTGGTCGTCGACCACCTCAACCGAGTCGATGGCTGTGTAGTTGAAGGTCTGTGGCGATTTATTCGCTTTATCAAGCAAACGCGTGAACGTCGATTGCACACTGGCTGCGCTGAATTTTTCACCGTTGTGGAACGTCACGCCGGTGCGGAGCTTCATCTCGAGTGTCTTGTCGTCGGTATAGTTCCAGGATTCGGCCAACCCGAAGCCCTCGGACGGAGCAGGATTTCCGTTCTTCCCGTCATAGAGTACGAGGTTTGTGTCGCGCCAAACGAGCGGACTAAACACGTTTTCCTGCCAACGGCCATTATTCAACGAGTACGTCCCGATTGGATCGAGACTTGTCGGGTCAAATGCCAGCGCGATCTTCAGTTCCCCTGCCGCGGCCGATGGAGCGGTACCACCACCATTGACAAGCTTTGCTGACCCGGCCGTGTTTGTTGCTCCCGGTGTGCTTGCCGCCGCGGTTGACGTGGCCGCCGAGGTTGACGTGGCGCCCGTGCCGCCGGATGCAGCGGTACTGGCCGGCGATGAAGTGGTAGAGCTTCCGCCGCATGCTGCCAGCAATGCCTGAACTGCCGCGATTCCGGCAACTCCGCCGGTCAACCGCAGAAAGTCACGACGGGATACCTGTCGTCCCACGACAAAGAAGTTTGGTGATGCGGGCGAGTCTTGGCCGGCTTCTCCGGATGACTGGCGATTTTCGCGATTTCGCGTCATCAATTCCTCCAACAAGAGCGATTCACTTCCGATTCGCGCGAATTTCGGTTACCAAGCGTTTTTCGTGCCTACGCGACCACTGTGGTGTCGATCACCCCTCTCCTCGCGTCGATGGACGCTTCGGTGCCGGTGCGGAACTCCATCGAACAGTTTAAGTTGTCAACACCGTCTACCGAAACGGAATTCCGGCGCTTTTTGACTTCGGTGCCGAGAGACACGCACGTGTCTCCGACAATCGTAACCAAAAGAATGACATATTCTGGGCCACCGCGTAATCTCGACTTGGGATGAAACGCGGAACTCTACGGCTCTGGCGCGTTACAGTTTCGTGACGAACTTCACGTGACGTCGGAAATCAGGCTTCAGCAACCGAACACGACAAGTCTTGAATCCACTGTAGGTAGGCCCCTGAGGGGTGTCAACATTGCCGGGTGGGCACATGATAGGGGATGGACGGCACGTGCTCGGATAGATGTCAGATGCAGACGCGACATTCCGACTGTGGCCCCTTTTCACAAGAATCGCTACCGTGGAACGTTCAACATTCGGAATCCGCGTTGCGCATTTCACGTGACATGAGTTGAATTCAGTAGGCATCGAAGTCTTCTGTGGTCGATGTGCTGAGGCGGCATGTGTCGCCAGAGCAGTAGATCCGATAGGGATGTAATGGCGAGGAATGTAGTCGGGGTCGATACCGGGGGAACCTTTACCGATTTCGTGCTGCTGCGCGATGGCGAATTGCAGGTGCACAAAGTCTTGTCGACGCCTGTGGATCCTGCCAGCGCTATTCTGCAGGGGCTCGAGGAACTCGGCGTGCATCGCAACCTGGAGGCGTTGGTTCACGGGTCGACGGTCGCAACCAACGCGGTACTGGAACGCAAGGGAGTTCGGACTGGACTCATAACGACTGAAGGATTTCGGGATGTCCTTGAGATCGGACGTCAGACACGTCCCAAGCTCTATTCGATTCGGGTGGAGCGTGAACCCGCGCTGGTGAGCCGGGAGTTGCGAGTCGAAGTGTTGGAGCGACTCAACGAACTTGGCGATGTGCTGATCCCGCTTGATGAGGATTCGGTTGACGAGGCGATTGCGGTTTTGAAGCGCGCTGATGTGCAGTCAGTCGCCATCTGTCTCCTGTTTAGCTTTGCCAATCCAGATCACGAGCGTCGTGTGGCGCGCGCCGCACGAGCCGCCGGAGTTCACGTTTCAGCTTCATCGGAGGTGTTACCAGAGTTTCGCGAGTACGAACGGACCAGCACCGTCGTGCTGAACGCATACGTCGCCCCGATCATGGATCGATATCTTGGCCGGCTCGAGCAATCGCTTCCTGCGGACGCGCCGTTACGCATCATGCAGTCAAATGGGGGATCTATCTCGGCTGCGACGGCGAGACAGGAAGCCGCACGCACGCTCCTCTCCGGCCCGGCGGCGGGTGTCGTTGGCGCGGCATACGTCGCGAGTGCCGCGGGATTCGAACATTCGATCTCCTTCGACATGGGTGGGACCTCGACCGACGTCGCCTTGATCGATGGTGGCGTCACTGAAACGACTGACGGAACCATTGGCGGGCACCCGACAAAGCTGCCAATGATCGACATTCACACCGTTGGAGCTGGCGGCGGGAGTATTGCTTGGTTCGACAGTGGTGGCGCGTTGCGAGTCGGCCCACTGTCGGCTGGGGCAGATCCGGGCCCGGCCGCCTATGGACGTGGAGGAGCCGAGCCGACCGTCACCGATGCCAACGTCGTGCTTGGCCGGTTGATCCCGGAAGTGTTCCTGGGCGGCGGCATGGTCCTCGACCGTGATGCGGCGCTTACTGCAGTCGCGGAGATCGCCGAACGGCTTGGTTCGACGGTGGAGGAGGCGGCACTCGGTATCGTCCGCGTAGCCAACGCCAACATGGAAGCAGCGATTCGCGTCATTTCAGTCGAGCGTGGTCATGATCCACGCCTGTTTACCTTGGTCGCGTTTGGCGGCGCGGGGCCTCTCCATGCTTGCGAGCTCGCCGGGGCACTCCGTATCCCACGTGTACTCGTGCCATCAACCCCGGGCGTCCTGTCGGCGCTTGGGATGCTCACGGCTGATGTGCTGAAGGACTATGTGCAGACGGTAATGGTCTCGTCTGGCGAAGCCTCTGGCAAAGTCGAACCCGTCTTTGCCGAGCTTGAACAACGGGGTCGAGACGATCTTCGCCGCGAAGGTATTGAGCCCGAGCGAGTGGTGATCGAACGGTACCTCGACCTTCGCTACGTCGGGCAATCGTATGAGCTGCTCGTGCCGTATGACGGAGATCTCGACGAGGTGATTACTCGGTTCCATGAGGCTCACGATCGCCGTTTCGGTTACAGCGATCCGGGCGAGCGGGTGCAGGTGGTCAATGTACGCCTGAAAGCACGGGGTTTGGCCGACCGTCCGGAAATCGAACGGTTTGCGCTCGACCAAACTGCAACAGCGGAGCCAGTTGAGCGGAGACCAGTCGTTTTTAGCGGAGCAGCAGGTGCGACTGAATACGACACTCCAATCTATGACCGTGTCAAGCTTTCGCCAGGAAGTTCGTTTAGTGGACCGGCAATCATCACGCAATACGACACCACGACGGTACTCCCCCCCGGTTGGCGCTTGACGGTCGATGCGACACGTAGTCTTGTCGTCGAGCAAGCAGAGGAAGTTCGACATGAATGATCGACCACATATCTCAGTCGACCCGGTCAGTTTGGAGATCTTTCGTAGCGCCTTGACTGCGATCGCTGAGGAGATGGGTGCCGTCCTGACCCGGAGCGCTTATTCGCCCAACATCAAAGAACGGCGCGACTTTTCGTGTGCGCTGTTTGACCGGCATGGCCGGATGGTTGCTCAGGCGGCGCATATACCGGTCCATCTTGGTGCGATGCCCGACTCCGTGGCGACCGCACTGCGCGAGTTCGACCGGTTCGCTCCAGGCGATGTGATCGCGCTCAACGATCCGTTCATGGGTGGAACTCACCTGCCGGATATCACACTGATTTCGCCAATTTACGTCATCGATCAGGGGGAACAACGCCTTGCAGGGTTCTCCGCAAACCGAGCGCATCATGCGGACGTAGGGGGAATGTCGGCGGGATCGATGCCGGTTGCGACCGAAATCTACCAGGAAGGTTTGATCATCCCTCCGATCAAGCTGTGGGAGCGGGGCGAGCCAAATCAGGCGGCACTCCGTTTGTTACTGCGAAACGTGCGCACGCCCGACGAGCGACGTGGAGATTTGGCGGCTCAGGTGGCGGCCAACCGGACCGCCGCTCGACGGCTTCAGGAGGTCGTTGAACGCTCGGGACTTGAGACGGTGGAGGCGCATATTGACGCGCTGATCGCCTATGCGGAGCGGATCACACGGGCGACGATCGCCGCCATTCCGCATGGGACATACGATTTTACCGACTGGCTCGATGACGATGGCTTCAGCGACGAACCCATTCCAATCACCGCCACGGTGTCGGTGCGCGGCAGCAATTTGACGGTCGATTTTACGGGCAGTGCTCCGGAAGCTCACGGCAGTATCAATGCGGTGGCTTCGGTGGTCAAATCGGCAGTCTACTACGTGGTGCGTTGCCTGATGCCCGAAGACGCACCGGCCAATCATGGAACCTTTGTGCCGGTCAAAGTCATTGCTCCGGAGGGGACGGTGGTAAACGCTCGACCGCCGCGTCCGGTAGCCGGAGGCAATGTCGAGACGTCTCAACGCATCACCGATGTGGTTTTCGGAGCGCTGGCCAAGGCGTTGCCGGATGTGATCCCGGCCGCCAGTCAGGGAACGATGAACAACGTGACGGCCGGGGGCCACGATCCGCGAACCGGTCAGCCGTTTGCCTACTACGAGACGATGGGCGGCGGTATGGGTGCCCGGCCGCATCTGGACGGTCTGTCTGGCGTTCACGTGCACATGAGCAACACATTGAACACTCCGGTCGAAGCGTTCGAGTTTGCCTACCCAATGCGGATCGTGTCGTATCGATTACGGGACGGCTCCGGCGGCGCGGGCGAAGCGCGTGGAGGGGATGGCCTCGTGCGAGAGATCGGTTTCGAGGTGCCGACTGAGGTGACGCTCCTGAGCGAACGCCGGCGATTGGCGCCGTACGGGCTTCAGGGTGGTGAGCACGGTAAACGGGGCGAGAACGTGCTGATCAGAGATGGTGAAGAGACACAACTCCCGGGCAAGACGCGCTTCACGGCTCAACCCGGCGACCGGCTCTCGATTCGCTCGCCAGGTGGCGGAGGTTGGGGTACACCCAAGCCATAATTGCTACGTGAAACTGTACTGGTCACGGTCGGGCTGGGACAGTCTGCGGGACTCCTCACTTGGGAGTTTCTAGCTGCCGCTTACCAGTAGGAGAATGCCCGTTGGAGTATCGCGAACTTGACTATGAGTATGTAGCCGAACTGTATCAGCGCCAGCAAGATCTTCAGGTCGAAGCTCAAGAAATTATCCACGAGATGGATATCGTGTCGCGCCTCGGTGCCGTCGGTGAGGTGTATCAGATCGGCAGCCTCGTATCCGGCTTGATGGTTTGGCGTGATGTCGACTTCACGATAGTCTGTCGCACGCGCGAAGCGGCTGACGTGTTCACCGCTATGGTCCCGATCATGAGCGACGAACACATTGTCGAGGCTGACTACGTCAATGAGACTGGAATGCGAAGTCCCTCAGGCTTGGCTGAAGACGAGCGGCTCTATTTCGTGCTCAAGTACGAAACGGCCGCGGGGCACGTCTGGAAGCTGGATTTCTCCTTCTGGTTCACCCACGAAGGCCGAGGCGAGATCATGCATCCGCATCAATTGCGCGAACAGCTAACCGAGGAAACGCGTCTGGCGATTCTCTGGTTGAAGGACATCTGGCGGCGCTCACCGAACTATCCATACGAAGTCGGAGGTTGGGAAATCTACGATGCCGTTCTCAACCATGAAGTGCGGTCACCCGAGCGTATGCGTGCGTATCTCATCACCCGTGGACTTCCGATCGATTAGGGGTTGACCGTCAAACCAGATCCGGAGTGATCCATTTCGCGTGTGCGCGCGCACTCCGGCACGGGAGTTCCACAAAACTGTTGGATCCACCAGCGAAATCGTCTCGCGGTTGTAACGGGTTGAAGGCATCCGTTCCTCTACGATACTTGCAGCAAAGGTGCTCGGCGTGGGCCAGAGCGTATCATCGAGTAGAGCGCAGTGGCGATCAGTGGAGGGTTCACTTGTGCCGCCAACGGACATCGAACGATATCGCACCAATCTACAAGCTGAAATCGATGGTGCATCGCTCTATCGAGCGCTCCAGAAACTTGAGCCGTCTCCTGAACTTTCCGCCGTATACGCACGATTTGCTGAATCCGAAGAACGCCACGCCGGCGTTTGGAAAGATCGGCTTCGCGCGGCTGGAGCAATGATCTCGGAGGGCGATCTGCGTGCTAGTTGGCGCACGAGGGTCATGATTGCGCTCGCGCGCAGACTCGGCCCCGGCATTATCGTTCCAACTGTCATCGCCCACGAGCAGGCGGATAGCGCGCGTTATGCTGAGCAGCCCGAGGCGGTTGAAGCTGGGATGCCAGGAGACGAGCGGTCGCATGCGAGGCTGTTTCGCTCGATTGGGGAGCAATCATCGACCGGTCTCGTTGGTGCGGCGCTGGTGCAACTGGAAGGTCGCCACCCGTCGGCGGGCGGCAACGCTTTGCGGGCAGCGGTCCTTGGCGCCAATGATGGATTGGTATCGAACGTCAGCCTGGTTATGGGTGTGGCTGGCGCGGAGCTTGGGGCGCGCAGCATTCTGGTAACCGGTCTGGCGGGTTTGCTTGCCGGTTCGCTGTCGATGGCGCTAGGTGAATGGCTCTCGGTGCAAAGCGCTCGCGAACTCTATTCACATCAAATTGCGATAGAGAAAGAAGAATTGGCAGAGTTTCCAGAGGAAGAACTCGAGGAACTGGCTCTCATCTACCAGTCTAAAGGGGTGGCAGAGACTGAAGCGAGAGCGCTCGCGACACGGATCGTCAGCGATAGTTCCAGCGCACTTGATACGCTCGCGCGTGAAGAGTTAGGGATCGAACCGGGCGAACTCGGGGGCTCGGCGTGGGTCGCGGCGATAACCTCTTTTCTGCTGTTTACGTTGGGGGCGATTATTCCGGTAGTTCCCTACTTCTTCGGCGGCGGTTTTACCGCGGTAGCGGTGAGCATTGGTTTGAGTGCGGCTGCGCTCTTCTTGATCGGTGCTGGAATCACGATCATCACCGGGAAGAACGCTTGGGTGTCCGGGTCTGCGTCAGGTTGTCTTCGGCGTTGTCGCGGCAGCCATTACGTTTGGGATCGGTCGGCTCATCGGGGTCGGATTAGCAGGTTGATCATTTGCGGAAATTGACGATGCCCCAGATCTCTAAGTCTGGAGCATCGTTCAATGGTTCGCGGTGATGCCGGCGAGAATTAGTCGCTGGCCAGCGGTACGTGCAGCCGGGGCCGCAACTCGTACTCATCCATCTCGACGGTCTGGAAGACGTACTCTGCCTTGTCCGAGGTCGAAGCGGCGTTGATGTTACCCAACGCATCCATCGCGACGATGTTCATCACGTTCTCGCGTTCGGCGAACTTGTCCGGGAAGTAGCTCAGATCGTTCATCGCCTGGCGTAGCGCCTCTTCCAATGACATGCCGTGGCGCATGAATGAGACGACGCTGTGCGCCGAATTCGCACGAATAGCCATCTCGCCACGTCCGGTGCACCCGGCTGCGCCGAATCGATTATCGGCGTAGTTGCCTGCTCCGATAATGGGCGAGTCGCCGATCCGTCCCGGCCACTTGAAGCCCCAACCGCTGGTGGTCACGGCACAGGCGATGTTTCCTTCCAGGTCGCGTGCGATCACGTTCGTGGTGCCGAAGATTTCCTCATGTAGCAACTTGGTCCAGTCCCGTACCGCCTGAGAATAGAGCTGGTATTGATCCTCATACACGTCGCCACCAGCCTTGGATGGCTCCTTGATTCGATCCTTCCAGGCCTGCTCAGATTCGGGTGTCAACAGATTAGACGTCTTGAACCCGTGATGTTTCGCGAAGAGCTCGGCACCTTCGCCAACGATGAAGACGTGCGGGGTGAGCTCCATCACCTTGCGAGCAATATCGATCGGGTTGGGATAGTTCTTGATTGCGCCAACGGCGCCGGTTGAGAGTGTCTTGCCGTCCATGATGCTCGCGTCGAGCTCTACCTGCCCCAGCATGTTTGGGGTTCCGCCGGTTCCGACGCCATGGTCCTGCAGGTTGTCTTCCACCTGGCGTGCCGCCGCAATTGCCGCGTCGATGGCGCTGCCGCCACCTCGTAGTACGTCGATGGCCGCCTGCATGCCGACCCGCGCGTTGGCGGCGCCGACAACGATTCCAACTTTACCTTCGGCCAAGTTTGTCCCCTTTCCATGGGTATCGGTGAACTACCTAACGTCGTCTCCCCGTTACCTTCGAGCGCCTCGCATTGTAACGGAATCGATACGGTGCGTCTCTATCTCAGGGTGTAGAGGCTGTCATTCGGATGGGGAAGCTCAATCCTATCGGTCGAATGGCGGCGTCTCACCGGCGCTCATCGTCTGGTTCAGATCTGACGAATGGGATCACCGCATCGAGAAACGCTTGCGGCCGTTCTTCTTGCGGGATGTGACCGCAATCAGAAATCAGGACGAGCCTCGCATTTGGGAGCTCCCGCGCGAGCCGCTTGGTCTCGTCGACGGCCACTACGTGATCGTCATCGCCGGTAACGACCAACGTCGGCACCTGGAGCATGCGGACCTGATGCCTGAGTCCCGCCGAGCGATTGGATCGAGCGACTTCCCACATTCCTTTGTCCCAGTTCTCGCTGCGGAACGGCTCGAGATATCCCTCACGAATTTCAGGGGTGATTCGAGTCGGATCGTGCCACGCTCGATTCAAGATCGGATTGGCAAAGCGTGCGGCAATTCGAGCGATCCAGGGCCCGCCGTATCGCATGACCGACGAATCAAACAGTCGGCGGAGCCAGAGTGGAGGTGGAAGGTCACTGTAGATCGCCGGAGAGATCAGGACCAATGATTGGATTCGCTCGGGATGGCTGAGCGCGGTCAGCGTGGCGACGGTGCCACCCGCCGAATGTCCGATGAGGATCGCGCGATCAATTCTGAATTGGTCAAGCAGCGAAATCGTGAGATCGACTTGAGCCTCAAGGCTGTAGGGGCTACGTCCGTTCCACTTCGCTCGAACTGGGCGAGAGGTGTAACCGTATGCCGGCCGGTCGAAGGCAATCAGCGTTCCGTTCGCCGCAAGCGCTTCGAAGACCTTGTGCCAGGTGAAGACGCTGGCGGCGAATCCGTGAAGGAGCACAATGGCTGGGCTGCCCTTGCCAGACATGCGGACTCGAACGCGCAGTCCTTGGCTATCAATGAACTGGCTGCCGTCGTCGGGCGCTAGTTCCGGATCAAGGGAGTTGAAGTGGATTTCGGTCGTCGACAAGAGCCGCCGGGCGAGTATTGATCACTGCGGCCCCGAGCGCGAGCGCGCCCGCGCCAATCCAAAGCCTACTCTGTTTCATACTACAAGCGTCATTCTTCAAACCCGCACGTGTCAAACGATTTCGCCATCGCGCTGAGCCCCCGAATGCACTCACCGAACTAATCATCTGGTGTACATCATACATTTACCCACGCTTGATTGAAGATGGAGATCCTGGTCACCATACTCCGGAAAATACTTGACGTATGACGACTGAAGTGCACGATAGAAGCGTGCACCCGACACGCAGATCGTCCTGTTCTGTCACACCGTGGCGTCGGCGCCAGGAGAGGAGCGTCATAAGATGAACGCGATTCACCGGATCCAGATCGATCCGAGCAAGACCTTGATACATGAAGCGGAAACCGGACATAATCGCTGGCATGAAGATATCGTTCCCATTTATGAGGTCGAAGAACGCGAGCGGATCATTATCGAAACCCGCGACGCCTTCGACGCTCAGCTTAACCTGTCGTCGACGGACGCTGACGTCGGCAAGCTGAACCTCGGAACCGTTCATCCACTTACTGGGCCGGTCTACGTCAAAGGGGCAAAACCGGGCGACCTCCTCGAAATCAAGCTTCACGAGATCGACTGTGATCCTTGGGAATCGTGGGGGTATACGTGTGAGGTGCCGGGATTCGGATTCTTGCGCGATGTATTCCCAGAGCCGTACATGGTCCACTGGTACCTGTCCGGCGACTATGCTGAGTCACCGCAATTGCCCGGTGTGCGGATCCCGGCCGCGCCCTTTCCAGGCATCGTTGGACTGGCACCCTCGACTGAATTGCGCGAGGCGACGACAAAACGCGAGGCAGAGGTTGCGGCTCGTGGCGGGTTCGCACTACCGCCGGAGGCGGCGGACGCCGTTCCGCCGCATGGCCCGATTGCCGAGCAGGGGCTGCGAACAATTCCGCCACGCGAAACTGGCGGGAACATGGATATCAAGCAACTGACGCCGGGCGTCAGCCTGTTCCTGCCAGTCTACGTCGACGGCGCGCTCTTCTCCGCGGGCGATGTCCATTTTGCCCAGGGAGACTGTGAAGCTTGTGGCACCGCGATCGAGATCAGGTCGGCGCTCGAGGTTGAATTCAAGGTACACAAAGGCGAAGCGGAGCGGCGCAACATTCGCAGCGCGCAGTTCATGCGTAGCGAATATTTCACCTTGCCGGAAATGGCCTCGCCGCGTCGCTTTTATGCGACGACGGGGATGTCAATTCGCTCCGACGGCCGACAAGAATCAGAGGACGTAACCCTTGCTGCCCGCAATGCTCTGTTGAGCATGATCGACTACCTCGAAACACGAGGGTTTTCGCGCCAGCAGGGATACGCACTCTGCAGCGTCGCGGTCGACCTGCGCATCAGCGAGGTGGTCGATGTGCCGAACTTTATCGTTTCGGCGCTGCTCCCGCTGGATATTTTGATGTAGTTCACACTGGCACGCGAACTCGTGGTCAGGCGTGCTACCGGAACATATCGCGGTCGGGAGGCATAACGAGACTCTCGACCGCTCCTACGTCACCGGGCTCGTAGTCGTAGCCACGAACGATTGCCACTGGACGGCGGTCGAGCTTGTTCATGACGAGCTCTGCCGCTGAGGCGATTTCGTCGGCGATTGCCATCACGGTCGCGTGCATCTCATATCCCTGGTCGTCGAATTGGCCACGATAATCGAGCAATGGATTGATGCCCGCCGAGCCGATCGCGATGTTGATGATTCCGCGCCGCCAGGGTCGTCCAAACGAGTCGGTGATGATCACTGCCGGAGCAATCCCGAAGCGTTCCTCAAGGCCAGAACGGATTCCGCGTGCCGATTCGTCAGGATCGACCGGGAGCAGCGATACCGCTTTGTGTCCGGCGACATTCGAGGCGTCGACACCGGCGTTCGCACAGACAAAGCCATGTTGGGTCTCGGCGATGATGAGCCCGTGATCCATGCGGACAATCCGCGCCGCCTCTTGAAAGACGACCTCGACGTGTCGTGGATCCTTGCCATATTCTTCGGCCCAGCGGGTGGCCAGGTCCGACGCCGTAACGCTGTCGAGTTCGACTACCTGGCCTTCTGCCTTGGATACGAGCTTGTGGGTGACTACGACGATGTCGCCTTGTTCGAGCGTGAGATTGCTTTGCTCAAGCCCGGCGACGATCAATTCGATCGGATCATCCCCCGTTTTCACCTCAGGAATTCCGTCGACTCCGAGAATGCGGACTTCACCCGCCATGTCGTGCTAAGCTCCTTGCCGATTCAAGCGATCAGCAGTATTTGCCTGCCGATCTCCGACCCTGTCAAATCCGAATCATGATCGCAAGCGAAGTAAGGTATTGATCCTAGAATCCGCTGGTGATGACCCGATCAATCGACATATTTAGTGTCACCCGCGTGTCCTTGCGGAAATCTTCCAACATCTCATCCGCTTTCGGCTGGCCATGATATCTCACCGCAAGGCTGTGAATGTCGTTGAGTGCGCGCTCGCGATCCTCATCCAGCTCCACGCGACCAGCGATTGACACGTAGCGATACCCATCTTCAACGCAGATCGAAATGCGCGGATCGCGCCGCAGGTTGCTGGCTTTCACACGCCCCTCGGCCGTGTTCATCATGATCCGATCGCCCTGCAGTTCGTACCACATCACGGTCTGCTGCGGCGCTCCGTCGGAATTAATCGTCGCCAGGCTTGCGAAACGTTTCTCGTTCAGGAAATCGCGAATTTTCTCGTCGAGCACAAATCATCCTTCCTCGGTCCGAATTACGACGCCCACTGATGCTGAGTGTTCAGCTTTCCAAACGGTAACACGAAGCGTCGAATTCCGGGTCGCCGGATTTGATTGCATGAGGGACGGAGGAGATCGATAGATGACTGGACTCTAGGAGCCTGATCGTCGACGTGGACGCTTCCGATAAGCGGGTGCGTAACTTCGGCCAATGTCGCGTGAAATGGTAACAATAGGATCAGAGGTCGAGAGAGGTTGCGCATGGGAGAAGGCGACACGCTATAATGGCCATATACGTGATATATCTCGGGGTATTGTACGGTGTGTTAGCGACGCTAACTGCGTCCGAACGCGTGCCATACGTCAAAGCGCCTAGTCTAATCGGCGCGCCGCGATCTTGACGTTGCTTTCGGATCGGCAGCGCAGAGAGGAGATTGGAAAGGACCAGACACCCTTTTGGTGTTAGACGTCGTCGGAAGGAGCTCGGACATGTTTGGAACCGTTGCTCGAATGCGAGCCAAATCCGGACACGAACAAGAGATGATAAACCTCCAACGAGAATGGGATGAGACGCGCCAGCCGAAGATTGACGGTGCGATTGCTTCCTACGTGTTCAGATCGGATCAGGATCCGGACGAGTACACGCTTGTTGCAATTTTCAAAGATCGCGAATCCTATATGGCGAACGCCGCCGATCCCAATCAAGACAGTTGGTATCGGCAACTAAGATCGCACCTCGAGGCCGACCCAGTATGGACTGATGGGGAGGTCGTGTCGGCCTCTGTGTACTGAAATAGGGCGACTTCCGGTTGAGACAAGTCAGCCTGAGTAGGTTGCCACTGGGGATTCGTCATCCCGAGGCCACAGCCGAGGGATCTCTCCCTGCTTTGTCGAATCGACACGAGGAGATTCTTCGCTGTCGCTCAGAATGACACATTCACGTTGGTCGTCTACTGAATTACCACGATGAGCCGGGAGATGACGGTCCTTGACTGGCCTCGTCTTCCGGTTCCCAATCTCGGTAAAAGAGTTGAAAGTGGGCCGCTGCCTGCAACTCAGGTAGTTCAGCCGGCCCGGCTACTCGCTCGGTTAGCGCCGCGTACTTGCCGCGATAGAAGAGGAGCGGCTCACCGGTCGGATCGTCAAGCCGGATACCGGCCACCCTCGCAATGATCACTACGTGATCACCACCGTCGACGTGCTGTGTTACGCGGCAGCTCAGCGCACCGAGAGACCCAGCCAGGTAAGGCACTTCCGCCCATTCCTCAAAGCGATGCTCCGGCGGCTGTGGCGACCGCCACGAACGGGCGAAATAGCGTGAAATCGGTGCCTGGCTCTCCCGAAGCAGGTTGATACCAAATCGACCGGATGCCTCGACATAACGCAACATTCGCGCTCGTCGATCGAGGCACATGAGAATCAGTGGCGGGTTCAACGACACGGAAACCACGGCATTGGCCGTCATGCCGTGAATGCCGTCTTCAGTGCGAGTCGTAATGATCGTCACACCGGTGGCTAAATGCCCCAGCGTCCGGCGAAATGCGAGACCGTCGAATTCGTGTTCGTTCGGTAGCCGGTCCGTACCGGGAAACCGCTTGTCCTGCGACATGTGCGCTCGATTCTCGCTGAATCAATGTGTCAGATCGGCGTGACGCTGCTCACGCCGTGTATCGATCAACGTGGGGAACGTAATAGGCGATGCTGGGCTCAATTCTAGGATACTACCTCTTCGTGTCTCTTCAAGAAGCAGCCGACGGTTGCCACCGACGTGGGAACCTGTGGCAATTCATTTAGAATTGGGATGAGGCCGCGGGAAATTCCACGGCGCATTCCAGAGGTGAGGAGGCCAACATGAGCCCGTTCGGAACTGTTCTTGTGCCACACGATGGCTCGAGCCTCGCGGACACCGCACTCCCATTTGCTTCGGTGTTGACGCATGCCACTGGCGCCACGCTCGAACTTCTTCGAGTGCTTGAGGAACTGAAACCGATCTTTGACACCGGTGGACGGGAACTGATCTGGATCGACCCAGCCAATCCGCGCGCGGAGCTCGCGTCCCCGGAGATCCTTGGTGCGGCTGCCAACCGGCTAGCGGTTGGTGGTATCCAGGCCAAGACTGTCGTGCGCATCGGTGATCCGCGAGAGGAGATCTTGGCCGAGGCGGCCACGCTGGACCGGCCCCTCATTCTTCTGGCGAGTCACGGGCGTGGCGGACTATCACGACTGGTGATGGGCAGTGTCGCGACTCGGATTTTGCAGATGGCGATGTGCCCCGTAATGCTCGTGAGAGCTCGAGAAACGGAAGAGCAGTCCGATCAGGTGTCGTTGAAACGAATCACCGTACCACTGGACGGCTCAGAATTGTCGGAGAAGGCGTTGCCATATGCCGTTGGGCTAGCGGAGTCGCTCGGGGCCAGACTGCACCTGGTGCGAGTCGCCGAGACCTACCGGGACGAACTTCCCGAAACCTCGCGGCACATCTTCACCTCTCCTTCGTACAAGGCGATGCTCGACCAGTTCGAAGTGCTCGAACATGAGTCCCAGGAATATCTACGAGGTTTGGCGGCTAAATTGGGTCGTGAGGCAATCACTGTGACTTGGGAAGCGCTCAGCGGAGATCCCTGGCGACAATTGCTGCAGTATGCCGAGCGGGACAATCCGGACCTCATCGTGATGACCACACATGGTCGCGGCGGGATGGCGCGTTGGTTCTACGGCAGCGTGTCCGATCGATTGCTCACTGCGGCTTCGACCCCGCTGCTGCTGATCAGGTCCGCGGCGACGAAAGACTGATGGTATTGATTCTTGCGCGTTGTACCGGTCAGCTTCGCCGCGATGGGGTACGTTGCAGACGTGAGCCGAGTACGTTCAAAGAGCGCAACGTGACGTTGATCTAGAAGGGATCTGGTTTGGCGGGCTCCGTCGCCGAAGAGGTCGATCGCGAAGTCGTGGACACGCCAATCAGTAGAGCGAATCAGAAGCTGGAAGCGGTGGATCGGCTGCGTTGGGTGGCACCGCTCATCGTGCTCGTTGCGACGATAGTGTTTGGTGCCCTGTGTCTGTACCACTATCGGCTTCCAGGCCTCTACTATGATGAGGCTTTTGACGTTGTCCCGAGCATGCAGTTGCTCAAAGGAGAACCGGTTCAGCTCGCACGCGGGGTCGGGATCCACCTCTTTGGTCATTCGTTCCCGGTTATGACTGGTGACTATTGGGGATCGGTCAGTACCTACGCGGTGTTACCCCTCTTCTGGATTCTGGGTGTCGGCGTGCTGCCGGTGCGACTCTGGCCGATACTCGCCGGGATGGCCGCCATCGTTCTGACCTACCTGGTGGGGAAGCGGCTTTACGGAGGATGGGTTGGCGTTGGGGCATCGGCTCTACTGGCGATCTTCCCATCCTTCATCTTCTGGACACGGGTCGGTATCTACGTCATCTCTCACATCGTAGCCGTGACACTCGGGGTCGTTCTCTCCTTCCTCCGTTGGCGCGAAACCGCTCACCGGCGCTGGTTGTTTCTGGCGACGTTGTTGGTCGGCATCGGCCTGTGGACCAAACTCCTTTATTTGTGGTTCATCATCGCGGTTCCAGCCGCATACGTGCTGCTGCTTGCGGCTGATTGGCTTGTCGAGGATCGCAGACGCGCTGCCTCACTCTCTAATGTATTTGTATGTGCCTGGAAGCGGTTCCGCGTCGATGTCCCGTTTGCGGGATTGCGGGACATGCTCGCGGCCGCTGCAGGATTTCTGATCGGGGCTTTTCCGGTCATTTACTACAATGCCGTCAGTCGAGGCAGTTACTTAGTGCTGCGATCAAATCTCTTTCACACTGAAAATGGCGTTAACAACTTCGCTATCTGGTCGAACGTCAAGATTGAAGCGGACGCTGTTCGCGTTTTGCTCGACGGCGGCTATTTCTGGTTCTACGGAGGTATCTATTCCAACCCGATCTATCCTTGGGTGGTCGGGCTAAGCGCGGCCGGGGTAGTCTTCATGGTTCACCGGGTCTCCTGGTTGCGCGACTATCGCCGTGCCACTGTATTCTTCCTTGCCTTTGCCCTAGCCATCTTTGTTTTGAGCTGTTTCACGGTCTCGATCCTGGGTGCGACGCACCTGCTGATCTTGCTGCCGATACCGCAGTTCACTATAGCCGCGTTTGCGGTCTTCGGGGCTCGCTGGCTTCGGGCACGAGCAAGCGGCGAGAAACGTCTCGCGACTACCGCGTCGGTAATCGCTGTCGTCGGCGTTCTTTTCGCGCCACTGGCAATGAGGGATGTGTGGGTCGACGCGCGCTACCATCAGGCGCTCGAGCGTACTGGAGGATATAGCGGCTTCTCCAGCGCCATCTATACGCTCGCTGACTACCTGCAGCGGCATCAGATAGACCAACCGTATGCGCTTGACTGGGGATTCAAGACCAACCTGATGATTCTTACCCAGGGGCAGGTGCAGCCTCTCGAGATTTACGGAAGTACGTACGATCCAGGACCTGACTTCGAGAGCGCTCTACGCGCGGCGCTGGACACACCGTCTCCCGTCTTTATCGCCCACACTGAAGAGGGGAGTGCTTATCCACGGTTGGATGCGTTCAAACGCATCGTGGCTGAGAGTGGGAAGACGGTGAAGTTGGACCAAGTTTTCAAGCAGCTCGACGGGAAGCCGGTCTATTATCTCTTCAGCATTAGCAGCAACTAGGGCCAAGGAATACTTCCGCGACCGATAGAAATCACCAACTGATAGTGAGCCCGGGACGGGCGAGATACGTCGGACCGCTGAATATAGAGGTTGCCTGCCGAAACGCTTCGTCGGCGTCTCGCTTCGACCAGAAATGAGTGAGCATCAGACGCTTGACGTTGGCGTTGCGAGCAAGAGTTGCGGCTTCGATGGGAGTCGACGAACCGCGATTCGGAAATTCGTCGAACGAGCCAACTAGCATCGATTCGGCAATCAGGAGGTCGGCATCACGAGCTAGCGACGTGAGATCGGCGGCCGGTCCTGTGTCAGCCGTGTAGGTGACAATATTACCCGGAAGATCGACTCGTACCGCCCAGCACGGAACATAGTGCGCCGTCGAAGCGAAGGAGATCGTAGCACCGCCGATCTGTATCGGCTGCTTTACTGAATATTCCGCGGCCGAGCAGATTTCGTCGAAGAAGCGATCGACTTCGTCGCCTCGGCCGAATGCCGAAAGAAAGTGGCGCACCGAACGTGTGCCGTCCGGCGGCAGCCAGAGCGGAATTGGCGCCGGCAACGGATCTGGCCGGTGGAGCCATCCCCACCAGAAGGCGACCAGGTCCAGAATATGATCGACGTGAAAGTGGGTGATGACGATCCCACTGACGGAACTGATCTCGCAATGGCGAAGCAATTCTGTGAGCGTCCCTGGGCCAAGATCGAGCACCAGTCGCAGATCACCGTCTTCGATCAGGTAGCCGGAACAACCCTGGCCAGAGTTTGGCGCGGCGGATGCTCCGCCCAGTGCAATCGCTCGCGGCATCTGATCTTCTCCCCTCGACGTAATGCGATGATACACCGGATCGTTAACCACGGACGCAACACTCTGATTGTCCCTTGACTCTCCAGTTGCGGGTGGGTTTAGGTGTCGTGTCAGACAATTTCCTCGTTGTTTCCGGATCAGCCTCGGCGCTGATCTTGCTGGCATCGTGTCAAGGTCGCAGAATGCGGTGGCGATCAATGGCGTGACGTCGGGTTGAGACTCTTTTGAAAGAACGACCACGATGATTTGTAATGATGTGCGCCCGTCGATGGGCGCTGGAAAGGTTTGAACATGGCAGGTTCCCGCCCCTTTCGATTTGGTGCACTCGTGGCACAGGTGGAGACTCGGCAGCAGTTGAAAGAAACGGCTCGGCGGCTCGAAGACGCTCGGTTCTCTACTCTCTTGTTGACCGATCATCTGGGCGAGGAGCGCTTGACAGCAATTCCGGCGCTGGTGAGCGCCGCGGATGCGACAACGTCGCTTCGTGTCGGGACGATCGTGCTCAATAATGACTTGCGCCATCCGGCGGTACTTGCCGGAGAGATTGCAACTGCCGACATCATGACCGACGGCCGGTTCGAACTCGGCATCGGCGCTGGCTGGGAGAAGGAAGATTACGATCGCTCGGGCATTCGCCTTGATCCGGCGAAAGTGCGAATCGACCGTCTCGAAGAATCGCTTGAGATTCTCAACGCGTACTTCACCCAGGACTCGGTCACCTTTTCAGGTGACTACTACACCATCAGCGACATGCCGGCGCTACCCAGGGCAGTACAGAAGCCACGTCCACCATTTCTGATCGGGGGTGGTGGCAGGCGAATTCTGTCAGTGGCGGGCCGGTGGGCCGACATCATCGGCGTGCATCTTCCGGCGAAGAAAGATGGAACCGGTCAGGACTTCTCCGCTTCCACCGTAGAAGACATCGAGAAGAGGATTACCTGGATCAAGAATGCGGCCAGAGATCGAATGTCGTCGATCGAGCTTGCTCAGAACGTGTTTGCGGTGACGGTGACGGACGACCGAAGCGCAGCGGCACGCCAGGTTGCCGAGCGATTCGGGGTGTCTGAAGAGATTGCAATGGAGAGCCCATACTTTTTGCTCGGAACTGAAGAGCAGATCTCGACTCAGTTACGCCAGAATCGAGATCGCTTTGGAATCTCCTATCTCATCGTTCCCGAACGATTCGTCGGCTCGTTGAAGCAGGTCGTCGAAGATCTTGCAGGGACCTAAGGGCGCATCGAATTGCCCACAACCGGCTGACGGGCGAGCAACCGCTCCATGTTCCTACCGAGCATTTGGTCCTTTTCGCTGTCGGATACATTCATGGCTTCGATAATGCCGGTGCAAGTCATCAGGTCGCCTATCTGGTGTGGATAATCGCTTCCCACCAGAATGCGTTCGGGTCCCGCAAATTCGTATGTCGCTGGAATGCCAAAGTTGCCATACGGAACGGTGTCGTAGTACATCGAGCGGAAGTACTCAGCAGGAGAGCGCTGGAGCTTTCCAGCTAGCTCGGGATAGATGTTGTATCCACGCTCGATCCGTTCGGCAAGCATCGGAATAGCTCCACCGAGTTGGCTCAAAATCAAGATGAGGTCCGGGAACCGGTCGAGCACTCCGCTGAGAGCCAGCCTCGCGGCGGCGAGCGTCATGTCGAACGGGAAACCAAGGAGGGCGACGAGCCGCATGTCCTCCATGTTCGCTAACGAAGCAGGGCCTATCGGGTGAATGATGAGTGGGGCCCGAAGTGCCTCCGCTGCTTCGTAAATGGGCCAGAAGTTCTGGTCGTCGAGTGGCTTGCCCGCGAGGTTCGAGAAGATCATCGCTCCGGCGAGGCCCAGGTCATTCACCGAGCGTTCGAGCTCTCGCGCGGCCGCAATCGGATCCTGAGTTGGGAGCGTGGCAAAAGCACCCAGACGGCTTGGATGGTCGCTGACGATCTGGCCGAAGGCATCGTTCGTGATTCGGGCGAGGTCAGTGCCTCGAGCCGGACCTTCGAAATGAACACCCGGAACCGTCAGGGATAATATCTGCAAATCGATACCGGCACGATCCATGTCGGCAATCCGGAGCAGCGGATCCTGATGGGCGTCGACGATAACACTGTAGTCGCCCGCATATTCGATGCGTGTCTCACCGGCAGGCCCAACGGAAATACTCGCGGCGGTCGAGTTCCGGGCGATCTCGGCGATAAACTCGGTCGGGTAGAAGTGGTTATGAACGTCGATCTTGCGCGTCATCTCGTGCCATCCCCAATCGATTTGCAACAACATTCAGTGTTCGGGGTCGCCTGCGTCTAGTCCGGCTCGACAACCACATTTCCCGAATGGCCGTCGGCGGTCGTACGGGCCACGATTAGCACGACCGACTCGCAGTCGCTGGGATTTAGCGACTGATGTGGCACATCCGGTTGAACGTAAATGAACTCGCCTGGGCCGGATTCGATTGAATTGCTCATTCCCGGGCCGAATCGGTGGATGATGCGGCCAGAGAGAATGTAGAGGCCGGCTTCGAACCCTGCGTGAAGATGAATTGGAGACTCAGCCCCGGGCGGGATAGTCTGCACGTCCATCGACAATCCTTGAGCGCCCACCGTCTGTGCAGACAATCCCAGAACGTGCTCGTAGCTTCCCCAGTTCTCGCCACGATCGCCGGGACGAATCACTCGAAATGCCCCGTAATCTTCGACGGATCCGGATCCTTGTTGCTCAGGCTTGGTCAACTTCGAGTCCTCTCTCACTGGATGTGCGTCTCGGCTAGTCACTCTCGAGCGCTTCTCGAGCAACGTCAACCGCTGTCTGAAGGCTGTCGGTAACTCGATTGCGCTCGCGTACCAGCTTGCTCCACCACAGCATATGTTCTCCGGAGCCAGCTTCTCGCGACCTGAGTTCGCCGGCATGTGCCAGAGACGGAATCCAACGTCGTAGCGCGGTCAGACCGTAGGTGTCCTGGCCATATCGCCCGATCACACTGGTCAGCAGCGGGTTTAGCGTCGAAGAGAGAGTCAAGAGGTGCGCGTTCAAGACATCCGCTTGCGCTTCAAGATCGTACGATTGATCGTTCTTGGTGAACCGATCGGCGAGTGCGTTGGCTTGCACCCACAGACGATCGGTTAGCCCTCCAAGCTCGCTGGCCAGCGATATTGGGTGATCCAGGCCGAGCGACTCGTCCGTCTCCCGTGAATATTCCTCAAGCGCCGAGGAGATGATACGCACGGACTCGCGGAAGTCATAGGGAAGCACCGGCCGGCTGGCCAGATCCCAGGCATACGCCAGCGTCATTCGAAGATCTTGCTCCAGCACCGCCTTGTCCGCCACATCCATGGTGTCATCCGCGCTCTGGTACCAGGGGCCGAGCACGCCGCCATGCCAGCGTTGAACGAGTTCCGCGGGGAAGGAGCTGCGCCCACTGATGGCAGGCGTGCCGGTGCCGAAAAAGGATTGGTCACCGGTCTTGGCTAGCCTCTGTGGATCGGTTGCGTAGCCCAGCGCCGCCTCCATTGCCTCACGATGGAAGGTCCACAGTTCCGGCGAGAGCGTTGCACTATATTGCTCGGCGTACTTCATGCCGGGGGAGTCGATATTGAGGTAACCGGCCAGACGTCGTGTGATGTCATCCCAGTAATGATCGACGAACCAGGTCGACCCTTCCATGATTCCGTCTTCGTGCGCCTGCCAGAATGAGATCCAGACATCCCTCCGCAGCTCCTCACGATGCTGAGCCAGCACGCGTGCTACCTCGAGCGTCACCGCGTTTCCGGAGGTATTATCGGTTGCTCCTCCGCCCCAGGAGTCCATGTGGTCACCGATCAGGATGAACTGGCGAGCGTCCACACCCAGAACGCCCAACGGTTGGTGAAGCGTGCGCCAGACGTTGTCGGCATCCGAGACGATCCGGGCTCGCACGAGTCCACGCTGCGCCATCTCTCGTACCTCGATGCCAGTGACTCGGGATATCCCGATCGCCGGGAGATTTGGCATTTGATGGACGTTGTCGACTGTCGGATTGCCCCAAACGGACTTCACCGTCCCCATCGGGATCGACGGGTTGTCATCGTCGCCCCAGTTGATCAGGATCAGCCCGATCGCGCCGTTCAGCGTGGCGATGCGCGTCTTTTCGGGACGAGGCGGGGCGTAGGAGAGTTCAGCGAGCACGATCTTCCCGGTGACGTCCTTCCCCTCATAATCGGACTCTCCCCCGGCACCGACATAGACCAACTCTCCGTCCAGACCGCCGTCCGGCGTGCTCGTGCTGTGAGCGAAGGTCATCGCTTCGATCAAGCGCTGCTCGGGATGTATCAGCGTCAGCGCGCCCGGCCGAGGATAACTGACCAGTCCTGGGAACTCATCCTGATGCGCTTCAAAGCCATAGTGTATGAGTTGATCCGTCAGATAGTCTGCCTGGCGCTTCGCGGCCGGCCAACCAGATATCCGCTCCGGCACTTCACGGGACATCCATTCCATGTGGGACCACGTTCGATCCACCGATGCCTCATCAATAACCTGTTGTAGTCGGCCGGCGTTGATCGGCATGGATTTCCCTTTCTGCGTATTGGCGCGTGGCCAAGCGATAAACGTGGTTGAGAACGTCTATCGGCGATGGGGCCATCATAACCGGAACGAGAGCCAGCAAGGCATGTCGATTCATGCTGCAGGGCGCAAATAAAACCACCCGGGAGGGCGTTCCGGGTGGCTCAAATTCAGATTGGTGGTTCCCGAAGGAACCCTATGGTTTCGTCCCTGCTATTACCAGCGGCTGAAGCTGCGCTCCTCGCGCTGCGACTGGAAGCATTCAGAGCAGTAGACAGGCTTGTCGTTCCGGGGAACGAACGGAACCATTGTCTCCTTGCCACAAGCGCTGCAGACCGCCGGATGCATGGTCCGCTCCTGGCGACCTCCGCCATAACCGCCGCCACCGTTCCCGTAGGAAGCGCCGCCGCCAGACGCATTGCGGCGGGCTTTGTTCGCGCGCCTGCAATTTGGGCAACGAGAAGGCTCATTGGTGAAGCCCTTCTCGGCATAGAATTCCTGTTCGCCAACGGTGAAGACGAAGTCCTCGCCACAATCACGGCAGTTCAGGGTCTTATCTGTGAAACTCATCTCGTCGAGTTCTCCTATGTTCCACGCCACCATGTTGGTGGTCTTCGAAAAGTCTGCCTGGGCTCAGGTTTTCTCGGCAAGATGAGTTCGGAGACAGGCCCTCTCTGCCGGACCGGACATTCGCTCGGAAACCTTTGGCCATTAAGCGCATAGCTTACAATAGGTCCGCCAATTATGCTAGTGTTGGAGTTAGGTCGATTTGTCAGTATCGTGCTGGGTTTTTGGGCAATTCCAGCGAAGTGAAAGTTGCGCGGACGCGCTGAACTCTGACGCATTCGGTCTGACGCAGTCTCCGCATCTTGCGCGTGAATTTGTGTCGCGTTCTTCTTCGATCGTTCGCTATTGTTGAAAGGGTGAGGCGCTCGATGAACGAAAGTGCCGATTTGGAGCGACATCGGCCTCGTTTACGGGATCTCGGGATTGACATCGGCGTGATGCCGATCGGAGAGCATAATGCGATTACCGACGTCCCCGGTGTTCGGGTAGGGCACACGACCGTCAGTCACGGCGATGGCATCCTTCGCCTGGGGAAGGGTCCAGCCCGAACCGGCGTTACGGCAATTCACCCGCATGAAGGATCAGCTTTCACGTCAATGGTGCCGGCCGCGATTGCCGTACTGAACGGTGCCGGCGAGATGACTGGTCGCTCACAGGTGGACGAATACGGCTTGATGGAGACGCCGATCCTCATCACCAACACCGCGTCTGTTGGCGCCGTCCATCGTGGTTGTGTCGAGTGGCTTACCCATCACCATGCTGAGCTGGAGAATGCAGTCTTCGTGATTCCAGTCGTTGCCGAAACCTTCGATGGATTTCTCAACGACGTGGCCGGTCAGCACGTAACGACCGAGCACGTGTTTCAAGCGCTCGACGGTGCCACGAGCGGCCCGGTTGAGGAGGGGAACGTCGGCGGTGGCACTGGGATGACGCTCTTTCGCTTCAAAGGCGGCATTGGCACCTCGTCGAGGCTCGTCGAACTTGACGGACAGACGTTCACCGTTGGCGTGCTGGTGCAAGGGAACTTCGGCTCTCGGGAGGATCTACTGGTCGATGGCGTGCCGGTCGGTCGCGAGATCACGGATCTGTTACCGGTTCGCGGCGGCGAGGACATCGACGGCCCACGCACGGACGGCTCGATCATCGTGGTGATCGGCACCGATTTGCCGTTGACCGACCGCCAGCTGTCTCGACTTTGTCGACGGGGTATGCTCGGGCTCGGTCGCGTCGGGTCAACCGCACGTCAGTCGTCGGGCGATATTCTGATCGCCTTCTCCAACGCCCGTGAAAACCGGTTCGACCGTTTCAATCGTGATGCGATCTTGAATGTGAGACGACTGAACGACGAGCGAATCAACGACGTCTTTCAAGCGACGATCGAAGCCACGTCGGAAGCCGTGCTGAACGCCATGGTCGCGGCTGAGACGATGGTTGGCCGGGATGGAAACACAGCCTATGCGCTGCCACACGATCGGCTACGCGACATAATGAAACGTTACGGACGGTTGCGCGAGGACTGACGTGACTGATTATCGTATGGCGCCGGGTCATTGTTCGTGAGACACAGAATGCATGGCTGATCGGATCGGCCATCCCTTTGCGAAACATCGCGCGATGCTCCGATGCCGCGGATCAATTGCGCTGAATGTGAGCCTAGCCGTTGCGGTGACTCGCGCCGATCGACGGCACGGCCCGTCGGAGATCGGCGACTGCCTGCTCCACCTGGGCGAGATCGACGCCGGTCTCGATATCGAGTCCCTTAAAGAGCGCCAGCAACTTTTCGGTGGCCAGATTACCGGGCGCGCCCGGCGCAAAGGGGCAGCCACCCAGTCCCCCGGCGGCTGAGTCGAAGACCGTCACTCCGAAGTCCAATCCCACCAGAACGTTAGCGATTGCCAGTCCGTTGGTGTCGTGGAAATGGAGCGCTATGCGTTCCAGTCCAATGTGGTGCCCGACGGCGTCGAGCAGGCGGTCTACCTCAACCGGCGTGGCTGTGCCGATGGTGTCGGCCAGCGAAACCTCATCACACCCCAGTTCAAACAACCGCTCGGTAACCTCGACGACTCCTGCGGGATCGACTGCGCCAGAGTACGGGCAGTTCACTGCCGTGGAGACATATCCCCTTAGATGCAACCCACAGGCACGAGCTTTTACCGCCACCGGAGCAAATCGGGCGAATGTTTCGTCAATTGTGGCTCGGACGTTTGCCTGACTGAACGCTTCGGATGCTGCAGTGAAGAGAGCGATGGCATCGCAGCCAGCTTCGAGAGCACGGTCGAGTCCGCGTTCGTTTGGCACCAGAGCCAGATAGCACGTGCCAGGTAGTCGATTTATGCGCTGCATGACCTCGACCGCGTCAGCCAGCTGCGGCACTGCTTTTGGGCTAACGAAGCTCGTGCTCTCGATGACCGGCAAACCCGACTTGGCGAGCGACTCGATGAAGCGCACTTTGGTGTCGATCGGCACGAGGTCAGGCTCATTCTGCAGACCGTCTCGTGGCCCGACCTCGACGACAGTGACGCGGCGCGGCAAGCGTTCGACGAAGCTCATGCGACTTCCTCCGGGATGACCTCGACCAGTAGATCGCCGGCGTCGACCTGCTCGTCCGGGTGACAATGGACCGCTTTTACACGGCTCCGTTTCGGGGCGCGCAGCACGACCTCGATCTTCATGGCGCTCAAGATGACCAGCGGAGCGCCTTCCGGCACGATGTGATCTGGTGACGCGTCGACACGGATGACTTTGCCCGGAAGCGGTGCACGGATGTTGTTGTCGGCTTCGCGGGCGGTGTGAGTGCTCTCGGACGTCCGACGGCCGGCCAGTGCAAACCAGCGTCCGGAACGGCTCGTCACCTCGATGATGTCGTTGCGGTCACGATCAATCGCAACTCGACCGACCTGCTCGCCGATGTTGACGGCCCAAACATTGTCCGGTCCGCGTTGCCAGAAAAGCGTCTCTCGCTTGCCTTCGAGACCAACCTGCCATTCTGTTCCGATGCGCTCGACCTCAGCGATGATCTCCCAGTTTCCACTCGAGTCGTGGAAGGCGATCTCGCTCGAGCCGCTAAGCCGGAAAGGACCGATACGCTCCCACGGATCGTCGCTTGGAGGGCGCTCTAACGTCATCGCGACAAGGGCCGCCGCGATCAGAAGAGGCGGTGCCTCGCCCGTCGATGGCGCCGGAACAGCCTGGGCGGTGCGGGTGTCGTAATTACCGGCACGCACGCTCTTGTCCTCGAGCAGCGCCATTAGCCATGGACGGTTCGTTGCCACGCCTGCAATGGCAACCTGCCCAAGTGCGTCGTGTAGCCGATCGATCGCGTTCGCACGTGTCCCGCCCCAGGCGATCACCTTGGCCAGCATCGGGTCATAGCGCTCGGGCACGCGGTCGCCCGCCTGATACCCGGCATCAATGCGAACGCGTGGCGACATTGGGAGCGAGAGGACGTTGATCGGTCCCGGCGAGGGCAGGAAATCGCGCGATGGGTCCTCGGCGTAGAGGCGTGCCTCGATGGCGTGTCCACGTGGTGCCCGATCGATCGCCGGTAGTGGCAACCCGTTAGCGATGTCGAACTGCAGAGCCACCAGATCGATATCGCTCACCATTTCAGTGACTGGGTGCTCGACCTGTAGTCGCGGATTCACCTCGATAAATGCGATCGTGCCGTCGGCCCCGTAGAGGAACTCGACGGTGGCGAGGCTCTTGAGTTTGACTGCTTGAGCGACTGTGGTCGCATAGTCATATAGCCGTATTCGATCGGCGTCCGGCAGGTTCACGGCCGGTGCCTCTTCAATGACTTTTTGATGGCGCCGCTGCAGCGAGCATTCCCGCTCGCCGATTGCGATGGCACGGACGCCGTCTCCAGCCACTTGAACTTCAATGTGCCTGGCGCCAGGCAGAAAACGCTCGAGATAGAGCATCGGGCCGACGCCGGCGGCCTGCGCTTCACGACGTGCCGACTCGATCGCGTCCAGTAGATCGTCCGGGTCGGCGACTGGACGAAGGCTGGCACCGCCGCCACCGAGCACCGCCTTGACCAGGATTGGGAAGCCGATGCGTTCGGCTTCCGAGCGCCATTCGTCGGGATCGTCCCCAAGCGTTTCGCTGGCCTTGAGCAACGGCACGCCAGCAGCTTCGGCGATGGCGCGGGTGGCGACCTTGTCTCCGCAGTACTCCAGCGTCTCGGCGCTCGGGCCAATGAAGGTGATGCCCGCATCGACACAGGCTCGTGCCAGGTCGGGACGCTCGCTGAGAAAGCCATATCCGGGATGCAGGTAGGAGCATCCGCCTCGCAGGGCGGCCGCGACGACAGCCTCAGCGTCGACTTCAGATCCTGCCGGTCCGGCTACTTCAACTCGACCAATGATCCGCGCCGCGTAGCCGTCCCGATCGGGCTCGCCCGCCACAAGGACAGGTTCCAGCCCGCGTAAACGACAGGTCGCAGCAATCCGGATCGCGATTTCGGCTCGATTGGCGATGGCGACCCGCGCGCTCACGAATTTGGCGCCCAGTTCGGCTTGCGCTTCTCCAGAAATGCAGCCATGCCTTCCTGACCTTCGGCACTCTCTCGACGATCGGCTAATGCCTGGACCGTCACATCGCGAGCCTCGTCGAGCCGCAGCCCATCGACCTGCTCGAGGAGCGTCTTCACGTCCGCCATCGCACCAGGTGCCGCCTGGGCCAAATGCTCGATCAGTTCGTCGATGGCTGCATCGAGTGCCTGCGGTTCAACGACCTTCGAGACGAGTCCTAAACGACGGGCCTCGTGGGCGTCGAGGGCGGTGCTGGAAAGCATGAACGCCTGGGCGTTGCGTCGTCCCAGCGCACGCAACACGTACGGGCTGATCACCGCTGGAGTAAGGCCGAGACGAACCTCACTCAAGGTAAAGCGGGCATCAAGGTCAGCGATGGCAAAGTCGGCCGCCGCTACTAGTCCGACACCGCCGCCAATCGCGGCACCGTGCGCACGAACGATTACTGGCTTGGGGGAATTACTGATCGATTCAAGAAGCCGGGCGAGCAGTTCACCATCGGCGGCCAGCACGGCTGGATCATCAGCTTGACGAAACTCGTTGAGATCGGCTCCGGCACAAAATACGGGACCTGCGCCAGCCAGCACGATGCAGCGGACTCCGTCCAAGCTCGAAGCGGTCATGACGGCGCCATGCAACGCTCTGACCAGATCGCGATTCAGCGCGTTGCGCCGTTCCGGACGGTTGAGAATCAGCCAGCGAGCCGGACCACGCTGCTCGATACGCAGCTCGTCCATGACGTCTCCTCTCAGATTCTGAGTACGCCGTAGTCGGTCTCGGGAATCGGCGCGTTGAGGGCCGATTGCAGCGCCAGTCCTAGCACCTGTCGTGTCTGACGTGGGTCAATTATTCCATCGTCCCAGAGCCGAGCCGTCGCGAAATAGGGGCTGGTCTCTGCATCGTAGCGTGCCTCGACCTCCCGGCGCAGTTCGTCGATCTCATTGCGATCGATCGTCGCGCCGCGATGCTCCGCGGCCTGCTCACGAATCGTGACCAGGACTCCAGCCGCCTGCTCGCCGCCCATCACGCCGATACGCGCGGTCGGCCAGGTGAACAGGAAGCGTGGATCGTAGGCACGGCCGCTCATGGCGTAGTTGCCGGCGCCGAACGACGCTCCGGTCATGAGGGTGATCTTCGGTACCTGAGCCACCGCGACGGCGGCGACCATTTTGGCGCCGTCGCGCGCGATTCCCTCGTGTTCATAGCGCCGTCCCACGATGAAGCCGGTGATGTTTTGCATGAAAAGGAGCGGGATTCGCTGCTGATTACAGAGCATCACGAAGTGTGCCCCTTTGCGGGCTGATTCGGCAAAAAGGACGCCCTGGTTCGCCAAAATCCCGACCGGGATGCCGTAGATATGACCGAAGCCGCAGATGAGCGACTGCCCGTAATCGGCCTTGAACTCGCGGAAACGACTGCCGTCGAGAACGCGTGCGAGCACTTCACGCGGGTCGTAGCTGTGCTTCACGTCGGGCGGAACGATTCCGAGAATTTCCTCCGGATCGGCCTGCGGCTCGTCGATTGGCTCTCGTCGCCATGGCAGCGGTGGTGGTGTTGGTTTCGGGGTCGACAGGATGTCCCGAGCCAGCGCCAATGCGGCAGGCTCGTCATCGACGACGTAATCGACGACGCCGCTGATGCGTCCATGGACGTCAGCTCCACCCAGTTCTTCGGCCGTCACCTCTTCCCCGGTCGCGGCCTTCACCAGTGGTGGGCCGCCCAGGTAGATCGTGCCGGTGCCGCGCACGATGACCGCTTCGTCGCTCATGGCGGGCACGTAGGCGCCGCCCGCGGTGCAAGGGCCCAGCACGGCCGAAATCTGACGAATCCCGGCCGCCGAAAGCTGTGCCTGATTGCGGAAAATGCGTCCGAAATGGTCACGATCGGGAAATACCTCGCTCTGGAGCGGCAGGAACGCACCGCCAGAATCGACCAGATAGAGGCAGGGAAGGCGGTTGGCCAGGGCAATCTCCTGCGCGCGCAGGTGCTTCTTGACGGTAAGAGGGAAGTAGGTGCCGCCCTTGACGGTCGGATCATTGGCGACGATTACGACCTCGTGCCCGCCGATTCGGCCGATGCCAGTTACGATTCCGGCCGCCGGTGCTTCGCCGTCGTAGCAATCCTCGGCTGCGAGTGGAGAGAGTTCGAGGAATGGGCTGGCGGGATCGATTACCCGGTCGATGCGCTCGTGGACTGGTAGCTTTCCTCGCGATCGCTGGCGCTCGTGCTGCTTTGGACCGCCACCAGCGCGAGCCCGTGCCAGACGCTGCTGCAGTTCTTCGATCAATCTGAGATTCGCCTCGCGGTTGGCCTTGAAATCAGGATCGGACGGATTGACCCGGCTGACTAAGCGCACCTCTCCACCTCTCCCGTAAATTTGCGGAGACTCTCTCCTCGTCGCTATTCGAAATGTACCACCGGTTTGGGGACGTGGGGGATACGGTCCAAACCGCGAGAAACGTCGGAATGGCGTTGGTTCAAGGGATTTTTCGATGCTGGGCAGCCACAAGACCGAACGTAATGGTGCGCGTCTCTGCCCTCCATTGCTGAATGGATCACCGGCCCTTACCAGGGAGTAAACATTCCGAGCCTGAAGTACCGAGCGCAACTTAGCGCGACGCAGATCCTGCAACGTCCGCCGTCAACGAGCTCGTTTGTCAGACCCGGCTGGCGTACCAGAGCTACACATCTCGTGCGCCGAATTAGCTTCGCAACGACGAATTGGTTTGCGGTTGCTGCTGAATTATCTCCGTTCGTAAGGGGCCAGTCCGACTGTTCTCTCGAATTGGAAGCCAGCGGTTTGGCTAATCGAAAACGTGGCCGGTCGGTCAATGCCGGCGACAAAAATCATTGGGCTTCGGACAGACGTGGACTGGTTTCCACGCTGGCGGGCAGAGACGCCCGCCACTACTTTCGCGGCACCGATGTGTTGCTTACCATGACAGGACCGCACCATTTTCACTGGCGTGGGCGATAGCGTTTCCGATTGCCGTGCTGCTCTGCAGCCAGCGGAGGTAGTGCTGGCCGATGTTTCCCATCTCGACCTTCCAACTATCAGGGTTGGCTGGCGTATAGGTTAGGCAACGGCGTTCGAAGCATTGGATCAGCACGTCTTGCTGCACGCCACCGACCGGTACTGTGACCCAGTAGGGTTCAGTAATCGGGTACCCGGTCACCGCGAAGGATGGACTAAACAGCGGTCCGTCGACGAACTGCCCGTCAATGTACATCGGACCTTGTTGATTGAGGAACGTGGCGAAGACCGAGGCCACGCCGTGACCGGTTGCGCCGATTGGCGCGCCATAGGTGACTCCGTACGATGTCGTCGTCGCGTCGTTGCTCACATTACCGGAAGTGGTCAATCGTGCGCTCACTGTTGAGCCGGTCGGGCCTGGTGATGCGCTGAGGTGTGGATCGAGCGTGGCATAGGTCGGCCCGTTGTTCCCAGTGTTGGCTGGGTCTCCCGCCACCGGGACGTTAGCAGCACCGCGATTGTTGAACTGATCGTTGCCGATCTGCTGCATTCCCGAAATGAGCTCCCAGGCGAGGCGTCCCCCAGTCACGTACCAGCCGCTGTTTATCGGCGCCGAAGGATCGTTCACCTCCATGCGTCCCTTGTCGAAATACTGCACGATACGCTGACCGCCGGGTGAATCGGCATAGGCCTCGTAATGCGGCGTGCCGTCGGCCGGCCCCCAGATCCAGCTACGTTGTACTTTGTCCTGCGAAATTGGGAAGTCAGTTTGGCTGCTCCAGTGGTAGAAGTCTGACGTCGCGTTTGCCGGTGTATTGGCGGCGACCGGGATCGTCCATCCGTAATCGAGCAGGTCGATCGCGTCCTGATACCAGCGCTCAAAGGTCGAGCCGATCAACACCATGATGACTTCACGACCGTCTCGCTGCACAACCTCGATCAGGCAGAGACCGGCGTTGTCGGTCCAGCCAGTCTTGCCGCCGACGACACCCGGATACATCTTCGGTAGTTGATTGAGATGCGTGTAGTCGTGGCCTTCTCCGGAGTAGCTCGTCGCTCCGAAAGGCGCCAGAAAGGCCGGGTATTGGATGGCGGCTCTGGTAATGACGGCCAGATCGTACGGCGTCGTGTAGTGGCCGTCCTGGTCGAGACCGTGCGGATTCATGTAGTGGGTGTCTTTGAGTCCGAGGCTCGTCGCTTTCTCGTTCATCCAGCCGATGAAGCGTGCTCGCGCGGCAGGATCATCCACCTGTGGACTCCCACCGACCGCCCGGGCGATCGCCATCGCAGCATCGTTTCCGCTAGGGAGAAGTAGTCCATACAGGAGGGTCTTGAGAGAGAGATTCTCGCCGGCCTCA
Organism: uncultured Chloroflexia bacterium; assembly: GCA_963785465.1. Lineage (GTDB taxonomy): Bacteria > Chloroflexota > Chloroflexia > Thermomicrobiales > Thermomicrobiaceae > CALAGB01. Next base: position 134,893 of record CAWAVM010000021.1, read on the forward strand.
AGACCGGCGTTCGATTCTCCTACCAGATCCGATGGTTGGATCGTGACCCGCATCGAAAGGTCGCCACGCTCAACGGCAACGAGCGCCGTCATCACCTTGGTCAGACTGGCCATAGCGGTGCGCTGGTGAGCGCTCGAGCCATCCAGTACGGCGCCTGTCTGAGCGTCCATGATGACCCATTCTCGGGCCTGTACCGTCGGGGCAGCGAGGATCGCGGATGGGAAAACGGCAATCGCGAAACTGACGAGAAACAAAACCGCAGCTAATCTATAGATGTAGTTCCGCACGTTTCCTCCGCTCGTCGTCGGGCCGGCACTTTGCACGAGAGCGCTGATCTAGGAGAGAAGTGATCAAGTCCGTAGCCAGTGTACGTACTGCTATGTCCTGCAGCGTGCCACAGCTGGACGTAAGACGGCAAGCGGTGTGTCGAGAATCGCTCTTGACGCGATCAAACGCCACAATGGTCACGGACCGGACGGCATTATCGAGTCGGTTGAGCGTTCGGCAAGCCCGTTCGTTCTTGGGATCCAGTGGCACCCAGAGTTGATGTTCAGGAAACATGGTGAACACCTCCGACCGTTCATGGCCTTGGTCGAGGCCGCAATCGATTTTCGTAAATCTGCCAATTCGAAAATCCCAGCGTGGTCGTCTGACTAGCGTGGCGAGACTGTCGGAAACGGCGAGCAGTCAACGAAACGCGAAGCTTCGGGGATCGGTCCCGTCTTCCGAGATCACCACTCGGAACTAAAATCGGGGGCTGATCGTCAGAAAATGCCCTTGACACGCCAGATCACGATGGGTAGTATTCCTCCTCGTTGGCTGCGGCCGGCCGGCCGGAGACGGTCGCTTGATCCTCTGGATCAGGGAGTCCCTGGAGTTGACAGGGATAGGCAAAATGAATATACTGTTAAGGCTTTCCTGAGCGGGTATTTGGCTCGCTTTCGAAGCCACGCGAGAGCGGAAGGAGCAGGCACCACTAGACCGACACGCGAAAGCGCGAAGGAGTGTTGCCCCCGCCGTCCGGGCGGGTTTTGTTTCGCCGCAAGCACCTTGACAACTGAAGCGTAGTTCGTACAGCGTACAGACTCCCGCAATTCCTGTTGGTCCGGTTCGCGGTGACGCGAGCAGGTTCGACTGGGTTGCATAACCAGGTAAATATTCCCCTTTCGGGGGGAACTTGATGGAGAGTTTGATCCTGGCTCAGGAACAACGCTGGCGGCGTGCCTAATGCATGCAAGTCGAACGGGAACCCCTTCGGGGGTCGACCGTGGCGGACGGGTGAGGAACACGTGGGGAACCCATCCAAGCGCGGGGGATAACTGCGGGAAACCGCGGGTAATACCCCATGAGCTTGGTTCTCGGTAAGGGGATCAAGCAAAGGAGCGATCCGTGCTTGGCGGGGCCTGCGGCCTATCAGCTAGATGGCGGGGTAGAGGCCCACCATGGCGATGACGGGTAGCTGGTCTGAGAGGACGATCAGCCACACGGGGACTGAGACACGGCCCCGACTCCTACGGGAGGCAGCAGCAAGGAATTTTCCGCAATGGGCGCAAGCCTGACGGAGCGACGCCGCGTGGAGGAAGACACTTTTCGGAGCGTAAACTCCTTTTCTGGGGGATGAAGAAAGTGACAGTACCCCAGGAAGAAGGACCGGCTAACTACGTGCCAGCAGCCGCGGTAAGACGTAGGGTCCGAGCGTTGTCCGGAGTTACTGGGCGTAAAGGGCGCGTAGGCGGCTTCTTGCGTCACACGTGAAAGCCCCCGGCTCAACCGGGGAGGGTCGTGTGAAACGGGGGAGCTGGAGGCAGAGAGAGGCTGGTGGAATTCCCGGAGTAGTGGTGAAATGCGTAGAGATCGGGAGGAACACCGGTGGCGAAGGCGGCCAGCTGGCTCTGACCTGACGCTGAGGCGCGAAGGCGTGGGGAGCGAACGGGATTAGATACCCCGGTAGTCCACGCAGTAAACGATGTGGACTAGGTGTGGGGGGAGTTGACCCCCTCCGTGCCGGCGCAAACGCAGTAAGTCCACCGCCTGGGGAGTACGGCCGCAAGGCTAAAACTCAAAGGAATTGACGGGGGCCCGCACAAGCAGCGGAGCGTGTGGTTTAATTCGACGCAACGCGCAGAACCTTACCAGGGCTTGACATCCTCGGGACCCTTCTGAAAGGGAGGGGTGCCTTCGGGAGCCGAGAGACAGGTGCTGCATGGCTGTCGTCAGCTCGTGTCGTGAGATGTTGGGTTAAGTCCCGCAACGAGCGCAACCCTCGTGGCTAGTTATGGTATGTCTAGTCAGACTGCCGGGCGCAACCCGGAGGAAGGGGGGGATGACGTCAAGTCAGCATGGCCCTTACGCCCTGGGCGACACACACGCTACAATGGCCGGGACAGAGGGCAGCCAAGCGGTAACGCGGAGCCAATCCCAGAAACCCGGTCTCAGTTCGGATTGAGGGCTGCAACTCGCCCTCATGAAGTCGGAGTTGCTAGTAACCGCCGGTCAGCCATACGGCGGTGAATATGTTCCCGGGCCTTGTACACACCGCCCGTCACGTCATGAAAGCCGGCAACACCTGAAGCCGGT
>CAWAVM010000022.1:0-118080 GCA_963785465.1 uncultured Chloroflexia bacterium
CCGACATCCCGGGGATCGGAGTCGACCCGAACTACGAGGTACTTGAGCCATACCGTGTTGGGTAGCTGATTTCTGACAGTGAGCGCACCAATTTGGGGGTTACGGCAAATGTCCGGATAACTCTCGTTGGGGCTAGGCGGTGCCTGCAAAGACGTACTCGTGCAGCAAGCAGAACCGTGTCCCAGCCTACTCCCCACCCAGCACAAACGGTAATGATCACAACCCAATTGACTCACTAGAATCTGTCTGCAAAGGGAGAGTGCTAGGGTTCGGAACGGGACGCCATAATCTGACTGATGAGAAATGGGCGCATTGTTTTCCTGTTGCTCGCGGCAAAACTCGTGATGGGACGGCCCACTCGGGACCATCGCACCTTCCCAATCGGCATCCTCGCGCTGTTACTCGCGTGAGGGGCGAGCAGGGGAATATCTCGCTATTCGCGACAACTCGGTTGACGAAATCCGGATGCGACCGTGTCCGCACCACGGTCGTGTCTATGCGGTGCCACGGGTCGTAATCTCGGTCTCCAATTTCGAAAGCGTGTAACGCCAGCGAGCTTTCTCCGTTCTTGCTTGTGAGAGAGGAGTAGCATGGGTCAGGATCCGCTGCTCAAACGAGCGCGACATGGGGATGCGGACGCACTTGACGAGCTTTTTCGTCGGGAGTGGAGACCGATATTCGGACTGGCCTATGCTGCCCTGCATGACCGAAGCGATGCCCAAGACGTCACCCAGGAAGCCTTCCTCCGCGCACTCCGGCACCTGGACCAATTTCAAGAACGCGGAGCCCCGTTTCATGCCTATCTGGCGACCATCGCGCGCAACCTGATTCGCGATCGATGGCGCCAGCCGGTCTCGACTTCGATCCCCTTGCAACACGTGGAACTGATCGCACCTGACGCAACGGACCGCGTGGTGATCTCTACCGACGAGCAGGCCTATCTTCGCGAGGTGCTGACCCGGCTCCCCGATGACTATCAGACCGTGATCCGACTGCGAGTGCTCGAACAACGACCAACCGAGGAGGTCGCTGAATTGATGCGGCGGAGCCCTGGCGCCGTCCGCGTGCTGCAACACCGCGCCATCGTTGCCCTGCGTGCCCATTTCGACGAGGAGTCCCAGCCATGACACGCCAGACCGATGAACTTGATCGTCTGATCGACGCGCTGAACTACGGCGACCAAGCGTCGGCGAACGCGGTGACCGATCCAGAGATAGCCGCGCTCATGACCGCGGTCATCCGCATCCGCCGACTCCAGACGGCTGATTCGCCGGAGGAAGAGTGGCCGGAACGGGCAGTGCTCCACCTGTCGCGCGAGCTCCGTGCTGACGAACCCTCCGTCAGCGATCGTACGTCATCCTCACCCGAGCCGAATCTCGTTGAGAACGACGTGCAGATCGGTCCACCAATGCCCGCGCCAGTCCATCCCGCAACTGAGCCGCCGAAACGACGGACCATCCCTCGAGAATTCGCGCAGATTGCCGCAGCCATCCTCGTGCTGGTGCTGGTCGGCGGTGTGCTGGCCGCGGTGTTCCATGACCAGGGCGGCAGCAATCAGGGTGACGTCGGTGCCGGGGACACGCCAACCACTGCCACAGGATCATTCCTCCCGATGACCGTCACCGCGAATGGAGTTACGGTGGAACTGCAGTCGGTCGATTCGACGAGCACGGCGACGCGGTTCACCTTCATCTTCCAGATGTCGCCCGACCAGGTGTCCCACGACCAGCCGTTTCCAAGCATTCTTGGGTCGAAACCCGCCGACGATGTGACGATCGACGGCATCACGCCCGCACCGAATGATCCATACGTGACCGAGTTAGGCGGGATCGCCAATAACCCGAACATCGGCTTCACACTCGACTACCAGTCGCCCTTCCCGCCCGACAAGACCGTCATAATCACTATCCAGCACCTGACACTGCCGGCAAGGAAGGACACGCCGGTGCCGAATCAGGCGGGGGGTTCTCAGCCGGTCGACGGGCCGTGGACGTTCACCATTCCCCCCGACGCGGTGGCCAACCAGCTAATGCCGACGCCGGCACACGCCGTCGATCGGTTTGCTGGCGTATCGGCCACGCAGGCGCAAAAGTGGTCGAGCTTCCCGATCACGGCTCCGAGCCCGCTCCCTGCGGTGCTGAGTAACGCGCAGGTCTTGAAACGCAACGAATTCAACGTCAACGGATACGGCCTGGGTGTGCCGGAGACGGCAGCGGCCAACTACGTGTTGTTCAATTATGAGCAGCCGCTTGGTCAGGCGGTGTTCCTGGTTGAGACGACCAACGCCGCCGCCGTTCCCAACATCAGCGGTGATTCAGCTACCCTTCTCATGCCGGACGAGTCATCGGGAAAGACCGGAACGTGGGCGATTAGTCCGGGAACGCTGTCGCATCCAATGATCGATGGAGTAATCATCACTCGATTCGAAGTGTCGACTTCGGCCGACAACGGACCGATGCTCGTCTACGTTTGGAAACTTGGCGCAGTTGATTACCTCATTTGGCATATGACGGACGCGACTCGGCCCGGAATGGCCACAGTCACCGATGACGACCTGCAACAGATGGTCACGTCGATCATCAAGCAGCGAGGTGGCGATACCCTTCCCGCGCCGAGCGGGGCGGTGACGCCGACGCGGCAGGCGCAGGCCTCGCCGTCGACGTCCGCCGCCATCCCGACGCCAAACGCGAATGGTGTTATTGTCCTCACCTTCCCTCAGGCGGAACAGATTTCGCCGTTCTACGTGGCGCAGCCGCAGTGGGTGCCGTCCTACCTGCAATTTGACGCCGTCACGGTTGGTGGGGCGAATCCACCCGGTACTGCGCTAACGCCGGATCACATCCACTTCTTTACGCTTGACTATCAACCGGCTGACGGTAGCCATCAGTACAGCCTGCAAATCTTGGAGCATGGCGGGACCTTCACGACCAGCTACGGACCAGGCACGCCGTCGACGGTGACGATTGCCGAGCACTCGGTCGACCGCTTCGTTTCCAGCACCACGATCCCGCTTACGTACTTCACCTGGCAGGACCAGGGAACGACGTTCCAGATCACAGCCCAGGTTGCCGGTCCGCTGACCGAGCAAGACGTCGAGCGCATGATCGCCTCGATGTTGGATCAAGGGAGCGGACAGGCAACGTCAACGCCTTCTGGCGTGTCAACTCCAGTTGGCTCAGGTTCCGACACCAATCTGACGGTCGCACAGGCACAGAACCTTGTCGGATTCAAGATCATCGAGCCTAAATCGCTTCCCACTCCGCTCGCCAGCAAACCCATAAGTGTGGCCGCCTACCACGTCGGTAATTCCGGGACCGACAAAGCAAACTATGTGGAAATCTTCTACCCGCCGAGCCAGTCTGCTTCGCGGCAGGGCATGTTTCTCGTTGAGACGACCAACGACAGAGCGGTGTCCGCCATCAAGGGCGAAACGGCTTCAATCTTCTCGCCGAATGGCGCGCAACGAACGATGACGATCATTCGCGGCACAGAGGCGAAAATGGGCATACAGGGCGTGGTCGTGACCAAGTTCGACGTCGCGGACTCGGACTCTCGCCAGACGTACCTCGTCTGGACAAATCATGGCGTGAGTAGCTACGTCGAGGTGATGATGAGCGGTCAGAACACCAACGAAGTTGTGAATGAGGATGAACTACGGCAGATGGTTGGCTCAATGATCAACCAAAGACAAAGCCCCCCGCTGGTGCCAGAGAGCGTCATCGCCGACGTGCTGTCGGTAGTCCGTGGACTTATCCTGGCCTTCATCCTGGTTGCCGTGTATCGCATGCGCCACAGAATGTTGTTCTCCTGGGCTGTCTTCGTTATCGTGGCACTCTTCACCGCGTTCCTCTTCGTGGATGGCATTGTGAGCGTGGTCTATGGACGATAAGTGATCGACACGAGCGGCGTTGTGTTGCACGCTGCCTGAGTAGGGACAGTTATCTGGGTCCGGGCCAGAGTGACAGTTCAAGATCTTGTGGTCAGTGTTCCGTCTCTACCAACACCACGGGTACGGAGGTAATCGAACTTATGATCGTTCGGATGATAAAGCCAGTGGCCATCGTTGCCATCTTGATAGGCGCCCTATCGTTCCCGTCGCTCGACGTTGTTCGAGCCGCAAGCTTGACCATCACTATCACGCCAGCTTCGGGTCCAAGCGGAACCACCGTGACGATCTCAGGGCAGGGAGCACAGCCATCGGCAACCATCGATGTTCTGTGGACTCCCTGGTTTGTCGGCGAATCGTGCGGTCCGCAACCGCGTGGTGCTGAGCTTGTTGCCCAAGCACTCGCCGACAGCGAGGGACGATTCAGCACTGTACATCAGGCCGAGCAACGGCCGAACTATGGGACTTCCGTCTGGCAAGGAGTTATCTATCTGGCCAAGGCGAGCACCGCGGATAAGGACCCCACCTCGAACTATGTCTGTTTCCACTTCGCCAGCGCAGCGTCTCCTGATGAGCGATTCTTTCCAGAAACTGGCCACACGGTTGGACATGGATTCCTACGCTACTGGAACCAGTTTGGAGGACTGCCCGTCTTCGGGTACCCGATCACGGATGAGATGCAGGAGAATGGCACCACGGTGCAATACTTCCAGCGATCCCGCTTCGAATGGCATCCCGGCGCCTGGCCGAGTCATTACGACGTCGAGTTGAGCTTGCTCGGAACTGAGTTGGCCCAGCAGCAAGGGCTTACCAGCACCGCACCATTCCAGCCGGTGAACGCTTCCAGCGACGCCAACTGCACCTTCTATCCGCAGACCGGCCATCGGCTCTGCTTTGGGTTTCGGAACTACTGGCAGTCGCATGGAGGCCTGGCGATCTTCGGCTATCCCATCAGTGAGGAGTTCACCGATCCAGCAACTGGCCTGACGGTGCAGTACTTCCAGCGGCAACGACTGGAATATCACTCGAATAACCCACCGGCCTGGCAGATCGAAGGTGGCTTGCTCGGTAGTAAGATCCTGGATACGAATGGTTCGTGAATGAACCTGACCGGACTCTCACAACGAAGGGGCCGACAACTGGGGGTCCGGTCACCTGGTTATCGGTCCACTCGCCGACTGACCATGACGCGAAGCCCCCAAGATGTAGTGTCAAATAAGGATGAAAATGACAACCCTGTTATCGGCGGCGAATGCTCCACCGGGACTTAGTTTTCGAGGCTCCGGTAAGGTTGGACAAACCGCCACAGATCACACCGCGTAGATCGGTGAACGCTCTGGCTGTTGCCTCGGCCTCGACGAACACCGAAGAGCGGTTCCCTGTTCGTACGCCGTATTGACAACGTAATGACGGTGTACTAACTTTGAAGAGTAAATTGATGAAGGAGGACGGAGATGCTGCGTAAGGTATTCCGTGCCGGCAACAGTGCGGTTGTTGCGCTCCCACGCGAGATGATGGTGGAAGCGGGGATTGCCGAGGGCTCCGATGTGGCGGTCGAGTTCGATCGGGAGCACGGGGGTATTCTGGTAAAGCCCGTAGCTCGAGAAGCGATAAGGATCGATCCGGATTTCGCGCGTCAGGTAGCCGGTTTCATAGATCGGTATCGCCCGGCACTCGAAGCGCTGGCGAAGCATGAATTACCTCAAAGTTGAACAAGTGCTCTTCATTCACGATCGACTGATTGAAGAGACCGGAGGAAGTCACGGCCTTCGAGACGCCAACTCCCTTGAGGCGGCAGTAGCACGCCCTCGAACCGGATTTGGCGAAGTCGAATTCTATCCATCCGTCCACGATAAAGCTGCTGCCCTCATGGAATCCATTATTCGCAATCACCCGTATGTCGATGGCAATAAACGGACAGGGCTCACCTCGGCTGGCACCGCGCTGGCATTGAATGGCTGGGAGTTAGTTGCCTCCCAGGAAGAGGCCTACACGTTCACGATGCGTATTGCTGACAATCGACCGGAAGAGCCACGACCAAATTGGGAAGATATCAGCGCCTGGCTTGCTGAGCAGTCCCGGTTGACGCGTTCGTGACGGTTAAACTCAAAAGCATCCGACCGACTTGACTGCCGAATACCGCTGAGACCGTATCCTGGACCGATCGAGGGTGTCGAAATCTCCAACGATTTGTCTTGAATGTCATCGGCATCTGCATTAGTCTTTGTATTATGGGCGTGATATTTGCACCCCGATAGGGGGAGATCCACCATGGTTATTGCAAATTCCATCTATGCGGCGGATTTGGTGCGACACTTTGCTGAACTCGTTCGTGAAGAGCCAGCCGCTCGTATCCTCTATTACAGACAAAGCGGCGAGATCTCGGAATTCTGGCTCATAACCGAGCCAATTGATGTTGAGACCGAAAGACGTGTACGAACCATCCGCCGAGCCCTCTTCGAGAGGTTTCCAGAAACTCTGTTCGAGTTCCAACTTATCAATCCTCGTCTGTCCGAGGATCTCGATCCGCGCGTGCTCATCCCCGGGGACGCCAATATCGTAACTATGCTCTGAAGGTGGAGCAGAAGACCCGGAATCATTTGGCCGCAGCCAGGCGAAACCAGAGATTTTCCGGGGTCTTGTTGCATTTTTCTCTAACGTCGCGCGGTCAGCAACTCCCTCCGGATCAACCGGCTGAGCCTCTCTGGTGCGTTGTGACCGCGTTTTACAGCGCAGTTCATTACGTCAATGCGTATCTCTGGGAAAAACAGCGGTTCGCTCCACCGAACCATCCATCACGAGAGCAACAGATCTACGCGGATCCAAAACTCTCCAGAATCGCCGTGCATTACGACTTGCTCAAAGACTGGGCACTTCAAGCGCGCTACGATCCGCTCGCAAAAATCACCGAAACGGACGCACAGCAGGCCATCGATGATCTATTTCAGATCTCGGAGCTTATCAAGAGCGAACTCAGAGATTCTTGAGACTCGCCTTATGTAACCCCGACCGGAAGCGCTGAGTCATCCGTTTCCTCGCCCCAATCCCGCTTCACGCGCGCGAATGATCGCCTCGGCCCGATCGCTCACCTGCATCTTGGCGAAGATCGTCGAAGTGTAGTTGGCGACCGTCTGCGAGATGACGCTGACCTGCCGCGCGATCTGTCCGTTCGAGCGGCCCGCCCGCAGCAGATGTATTGACGATCGGCTTCCCCAAATCTCAGCGCTCATCTGACCGGGTCCACCCCACCCATTGCATGCAGTAGAATCGGCAAGTGTGAACGTACGCTTTCGACGACCGAAGCTGGACAACGTAAATCACCTGATCTTCCCGGCAGGGCTGGTACTCATCCTGCTGCTGACCGGGATCACCCTCCTTATCCGGCTCGGATCACTGCCGCCCGGGTTCCTCGACGCCGAAGCCGCCAATGGATTACTGGCTCGCGCGGCCAATGGCCACGGGAGCGCACTGCTCGCTAATGTTGGAACCCGCTCGCCGCTGCTTGCCGGGTTGATCGCCCTGATCGGTAGACCGCTCGGCTTCGACATCTTCAGCGCGCGCCTTGGTGCGGCGCTGGCCGGTATAGGGACGGCCGTCTTCACGGCACTCTGGCTGCGTCGTGCCTTCGGACCGGTCTGGGGCATCGTCGGTGGGCTAATTTTGGCCGGTTCCTTCTGGTTCATCCTGTTCAGCCGGATTGCCCTCAGCCCGATCGCCGGAGCGCTGGCGCTCTCACTCCTCCTGTGGTGCTTGTCCGAGGCGCTGGAGCGTGGAGTCCGAACTGATGCCTTCATCTGGTATGCCGGGGCCGGGGTGGCTGCCGGTATTGGATACATCTCCGACCCGACCATGCGGATCGTACCGGCACTCCTGCTGATCCTGCTGATCTCGGCCACACACGAGCATGGCGTCGTCATCCGTCATAACGAGTTCGCGGGACTCCTCCTGACGATTCTGGTCGGGCTCGTCGTCGCCGCACCATTCATTCGCCACACCCTCGCCACACCGGCCCTACTCTCCTTCTGGACCCCAACACCGGGGCTCCCCGGAACCAGTGTGACCCAATGGGACGGGGCACTACGCGCCTACGGTCTGGCTCTCGCCAAACTGGGCTGGCCCGTGCACGCATCGCTCGGCCTGAATCTGCCGAATTCAGCGTTGCTGGGTCCGTTCGTCCTCCCCCCGGCGGTCGTCGGGCTGGGAGTAGCGCTACGACACCTGCGCAACCGATTGGTCACCACCACGCTCCTGTGCGGGGCGGTATTGCTCGTACCGTCCGCCGCCATAACACCGGTCCACCCGGGAAGACTGTTGACACTCTTACCACTGTTGGTGGCCCTTCCGGTCGTGGGGAGCCGCTTCCTGTATCGTCATGCTCCCAGCACCCGCTACCGTGTGGCGATCGTGGTCCTGCTGGTCATCATGCTAGCGGGCAACGCTGGCTGGTCGACATGGGGTTACTTCAACGACTGGACCGGTAAACCGCAGACCGCGCTGGCTTTCTCGGCCAGCGTCAGCGATTCATTGCGGTTCATCAGCACTATCCCGGGCGACGAGCCAGTTCTCTACAGTACCGTGGGTTATGACAATCTACGGCACTATATCGCGCCAACAGGCATGAGCGGAACGCACCAGCGCATCGACTTCAATGGCGCGGAAATGCTGCCGATTCCGGTCAATGGTTCCGGCTATCTCGTCGCTCCACCTGCCACGCCGGTCGATCCGACCCTGCTCCAGATCGCAAATCTCACGCGGTTGAGGGAGATGAGCAGCGATCAGTACGGCGTCTATCGGGTCGATCAACGAGCACGCGATCAACTCCCTCTCTCGATTCCGACAACGACGTTCTCTGATGGAATCCGATTCCTCGGTCATCAGCTAAGCGCCACCACCAACGACAAACTGGCGGTCGTCATCGCCTGGGAACTCCCCGGTGATGGCATCGCACACACCCTGCGGGTGCGGCTGCGGCCTACTGATACAGTTGGCCAGACTCAGATTGTCAACGTCACGTTGCCGGGCGATTTACTCGACCAACCGTACGATCTTCTCCGATTGGTAACGCTCAACGCCGTCGCTCCCGGCACCTCGGCAGATCTTTCGGTCTCGCTTCTCGATGCCAACGGGAAACAGCTCACGGCACCTGGAGTCGATACCGATAATTATCTGTTCTTGAACCGCTACACGTTCAGTCGTTAGTGAACGGAACGAACTGGTTGTTAAGATGTTTGACGACTGGTCTCTATCTGGTTACGGTATGACCATGTATCGTCGCCCACTGGAACGCGCGCGATTGTGTTCGGTCGTTCTTCAACACGGGAGAGTGGGAAGTTGAGCCAACCGACCCGCCATCTCAACGTCGAAGTAGACAGCGTCGGGCTGCTTCTGATCGACGCTCAGCCAGCCTTCTGGTCCACCATGTATGGGCCACGCGAGCCAGTGATGATCCGGATCGAGCACGCGCTGCTTCTGGCAAGATCATTCGAGATTCCGGTGATCGCTACCTTCGAACATCCGGTTGAATCGAACGGCTGGCTTCCGGATCGACTCGAGCGTGTCTTTCCACCGGACGGACAACGACTGGTCAAGCACACGTTCAACTGCTGTGACGACAAGCAAGTGCGAACGGCGTTGCAGAATATCCAGGTACGTCAGCTCCTGATCGCTGGTGCCGAGACCGATGTGTGCGTGCTGCAGTCGGTTCTTGGACTTATCGACATGGGCTTCCAGATCTTTCTGATGGAGGACAGTCTGTTCAGCTCGGAGCCAAATCCGCACGCTTCGCTGCAGCGGATGTATCAGCTGGGTGCGGCGCCGATCACCTACAAGTCGCTCTACTATGAGCTGAAGGGATCGGTCGACGTCGAGCCACTCCACATCGCCTGGAACGCTGAATTCGGTGGCGGTGAAGAACGCTATCGCGCTCCCGAGGACCTCCCGCGCTCGGGCTAGAGCGCGGTAATGGGCACAAGTCAACCCCTGCGAATTTCGGGCGTTACCGTAAGGAACGGCGGCTGGCTCAATCTGGGCCTTGCCGGTCGGGACAATCGAACGCACTAACCCGGCAGAACTCACAATCGAACCCTGGTTCTTTCACCAGCGGTGCATCGCGCGTGAGCAACCCCACAAAATACGCCAGGTCCGATGCGAATTCCTCCGGGAGATACGGTATCTCGACGCGACTATCCCGATACACGACCGTGCCTCTGATCCTCGACGATGCGTACCTCGGATAGGTCGACAGACCGTACATATACGTCATCAGTTGAACCCGATGGCTATCTCGTGGCTTGCCCGTCTTGCAGTCATAGAGCATCACGTCGGGACCATCCTCGACGAGGCAGTCGATCTTGCCAGCGATGTTCGCATCCTGCTTAGGGACTCGAAAGCTGACCGAAACTTCGGTGTGAGGACGGATTCCCCGATCGAACAGCTCCTGCTTCACTTCAGTGAGCAGGCGCGTGTGGCCGATCTGCCAGGCAACTGAATCGAACGACGACTGGTGACGCTCTTTCAGGACGTTATGGGCCTGAAACCAGTACTGCCACTGGCAACTCGTACTCCCTGACATGACATTTGCCAGCCAGGTTACCCATATGTATGGCTTACCACGTGGAACGGCCGTCATTCGGGGCGTGTCCTTCCAGGCTAACCGCGCACATCAGATGAACCCCACACACCGGCCACACGGCGTGGTGCGGCGCAGGCTGAGTGGCGTCGCCAGACAGGAATTCACAATCCAGGTCGATGTTTCGCGCTGCTCAGCATCCTACTACGATCGGACGCCGATGAGAAGATCGGACCAGACCGGTTCTCATGACAGGAGGCGAGGACCGGAACGCTACCTGCGTGGGCCATCGGGCAGCGCGCAGTCGACGTATAATCTGAGCATGTCCGGTCGCGCGCAAACGCGCTGTTCCGATGTAACGATGAAGAGGTTCTGTGATGCGCTCCACTGGCCGCGGTAGCGGCCTAGCGCTCCTGGTTGGGCGCTCGCGTGAACGGAGCCTTACCCACGCGCAACTTAGCACGGCCATTGCCGGGCAAGGCGGTCTCGTTATTCTCAGCGGCGAGGCCGGAATCGGGAAGACCACACTGGCCGAGGATGTCTGCCAGGAAGCGAGCTGCGCGGGAGCGCTTGTACTCGTCGGTCATTGCTACGACCGAACCGAAACCCCGCCCTACGGACCATGGATTGAACTCCTTGAGCAGTTTCGCGCGCTTCCTGATCGCTCTCCAGCCCTGTGCGCGATCGCAGAACCCAGTCTCAGTCACAGTTCCAGTCAGGCGGCGCTCTTCCAGGAGATGCGCGAATTTCTCGTTGCTATCGCGTGCGAGCAACCACTCGTAATCGTTCTCGAGGACATGCACTGGGCCGATAACGCCAGCCTCGATCTCTTGCGCGTCGTCGGCCGGCAGCTGGCGTCACTGCCGATTCTGCTACTGGTCACCTATCGCAGCGACGAGGTCATTCGTCAGCATCCACTCTATCGGCTCCTACCGCTGCTGGTCCGGGAAGCCCTGGCCGTTCGCATCGATTTGTCGCTCCTGGACAATGACGACGTCTCCACGCTAATCCAGCACGATTATCAACTACCGACGGGTGACGCAATCCGCCTTGCGAACTACCTTCAGACGCACGCCGAGGGTAATCCGTTTTTTCTGGGTGAACTGCTGCGTTCACTTGAAGGGACTGTCCTTTTACGGACGGCGGCGGGAAACTGGAAACTGGGTGAACTCTCACGGATTCAGGTTCCCATACTTCTGCAACAGGTGATCGATGCACGGCTGTCACGGCTCGGCAAAGAGGCGGATGCTCTCCTCGCGATAGCCGCCGTCATCGGTCAGGCGGTGCCACTCACACTGTGGGCCACGGTGGCCGCGACAACGGAAGAGGCGTTATTCCGGCTAGTCGAGCGGGCAATCGACGCCCACGTGTTCGATGCCACGGCCGATGGACTGGCGGTACATTTCTCTCACGCCCTGATTCGAGAGGCAATCTACGAGGCCGTGCTGCCACCCAGACGACGCGCCTGGCACCGCAAGATCGGCGAAGTACTGGCTTCTCAGCAGCAGGCTTCCGAACCGGATGCGATCGCCTACCACTTCAGTCAGGCTGGTGACCCACGCGCCGCGGCCTGGCTGACCCGCGCCGGCGAGCGGGCGCAGCGGGCCTTCGCGTGGGGAACAGCAGCGCAACGCTTCGAGACTGCGCTTGCCTTGCTTCAAGACGACGATACCGCACAAAACGAACGTGGTTGGCTCCGCTTTCGCCTGGCACTGCTCCGCCGTTTTCAAGATCCCGCCATCGGCGCCTCGGAGTTGGTGGAGGCGGAACGCCTGGGATTCGCGACTGCCGATGCCGCGCTCGTCGCTTATTCACGGTTCTTTCAGGGAATGCTTCGACGCATGGCCGGCAATTTCCTGCAGGGAACCGCGACGACAGAGAAGGGGATCGCCCTCCTCGACGCGCTGTCGCGTGATGATCACAGCCGTCTCGCGGCCCTCGACACCACGGGCGATCCACTTGACCCACAGAATGGGCGCGGCGACATGACACTGTCGCTGGGAGAAGTTGGCCGATTTGCGAAGGCGGTTGCGCTCGGCGAGCGGATTGTCAAGCTGCCGCTGACCGAAACGTTCGGCTCACGCGGTGACGCATTTTACGGCCTGGGCTACGCGTATGCAGGTCTCGGCCAGCCGGCGAAAGCCCGGCGGGCTTTCGCCTCTGCTCGTGCCATCTTCCGTAAGGACGATCACCGCAACATGGTGCTGGCAACGCTGTTCGATGAACTGGTGCTGGTCGTCCTCCCCTATCAGGCTGATCAACCACTTGAGCGGGAGCGTCTGGAGGACGAACTCCAGGAGGTCTTCAAAACGGTCGAAGACATCTTTGGCCCCCGATCGGCCGGTATCGCCGGGTTCGTATCTCGAGTCCGGGATGGGGAATGGAACGAAGCCCTTACCATTATGGAGCAGAGCGATCTGCGGTTCATTCGGCTTGTCAGCGTGACGCTATTCGCGCCGCTCGCGCGTTATCAGGGTAAGATCGACCTGGCCTGGTCACTCGTCCACGAGGGGCTGCCGTCCGGCTGGGATACCGCACCGGCCGATTCCGCGGGCCACATCGTGCCCCTGCGTGCGCTCGCCGTGACATTGGCGCTTGATGCGGGCGACCACGGCGCGGCCCGGCGGTGGCTTGCCGCCTTCGATCGCTGGCTCAGCTGGAGCGGCAGCATCATCGGGCGGGCAGACGCCCACCTCGGCTGGGCAACGTATCACCGAGCGAAGGGCGATCTTGCCGGAGCGCGGGAGCGGGCAACCCAGGCGCTCGTCGCGGCAGCAACCCCACGCCAACCGCTAACGCTGCTCGCGGCTCACCGATTGATGGGCCAACTGGAGCTTGCGGTCGGGCGTCTGGATGACGCAGAGGCGGAGCTTGCGGCAGCGTTGGAGCTGGCCGAGTCCTGTGCCGACCGCCACGAACGGGCACTGACTCTCCTGTCGCTGGCGGATCTGTGCCGCCTCCGTGGGGATATCCCAGCCGCGCGAGCGCACCTCAACACGGTCCGCGCCATCTGCACGCCGATAGACGCCGCGTTGACTCTGGAGCAGGCGGACACGCTAGAAGCGCGCCTCGTCGACACTCCGGCTGCCCGACCCGAGGCTCTGCCGGCCGGTCTCACTCCGCGAGAGGGCGAGGTCTTACAGCTGCTTGCAACCGGACTCTCAAATGCAGAGATAGCCGAACAGCTCAGCCTGAGCGTTCGTACCATTAACGCCCACCTCACCTCCATCTACGGCAAGCTCAGGGTCTCCTCACGTGGTGCGGCAATTCGTGTTGCCCTTGATCACAATCTCCGCTGAGGTGACTCACCAACCCCTGTAGATTTACCTACCCATTCTCGCTTCACACCTCCACCGCAAATTAAGCAATTGCTACGATGTGGTGTTCTCACGATTCCACTAGTGTTATCGAGACACGCCGGGACCATTCCACCCCTGTATCTCGCACGTTGCCCGACACCCTCGGTGTATCGGGGGCAGACGCTGCCAACCGGGCGTTGCACACGTCAACGACGACCGTGCTTCTGGCGCGGTCATACTCCCGCGAGCGGTCACGAGAAGGACAGTAATCGATGGCACTCCTCGCTATCCAGCACCAGGTACGGGATTACCACGCATGGCGCATCGTCTATGACTCGATGAGCGAAGTGCTGCAGCAGTGGGGCGTCACGGAGGACTCGGTTCACCAGCTCGAGGGTGCCCCCAACACCGTCCTTGTGCTGCACCACTTTGCCACCGTCGCTCAGGCGCAGGGCTTCCTCACCAATCGTGAGCTTCAGGCGGCAATGCAGCATGTCGGAATGGAGCGAGAGCCTCGGGTAGAGATCTACTACTAGGCCGGACGGACGTGACCAGATGAACCAGTGAGTGTTCCCAAGGAGTGTGACGTAGGAAGGTAACCATGTCCGTTGAGGAAGGACGTCAGGCATCCAATCGGCTCTAGGGGCAGCCACATGTGCGAAAGGAGCAGACAAGCGGCCGGAAAGAAGTCGCGCGACTACTAGTTCACGGTGCGAGCAGACTTATCAATTTGACGACGCATGCAAATCGTGCGGCATGCACTGAGTGACGTAGGAGTATTTTATGGCATCACCAACGCCAGCCACTTTCACAATCGCCCTCAATGGCGGTACGCCCACGACCATCACCGTACCGGATGGCACCGTGCCGCTTCTTTACGTGCTTCGGGACCATTTTGGTCTGAAAGGTCCGAAGTTCGGCTGTGGTTTCGGCCAATGCGGGGCATGCGAGGTCAATCTATTAGGGTTGGCCGCTCGCTCGTGCCAGGCGACAATTAACCTCCTGCTTGAGTTTCTGGCGTATTTTGGCTATCCACTGGATACCCCGATCCCCGTGACGACGCTAGAAGGCATTGGAACGCCCGAAAGCCCGCACCCGCTTCAAAAGGCGTTCATCGACCAGCAGGCCGGCCAGTGTGCCTACTGCGCCAATGCGATGATCATGGGCTCCTACACCTGGCTAAATGACCGCATTCATGGCGGCAATACGAACGTGCCTACGGTTGCTGAGGTTGAGGACTTTCTCTCGAACAGCAGCTTCTATAACCCGCTCGACAACACGACCACCCCGACCCCCTATCTGTGCCGATGCGGCGCGCACACGCGCTTTGTCAGCGCGATTCAAGAAGCCGCGAAGGAGATGGCCTAAATGCTAGACAAGAAATTCAATCGCCGGAATCTCCTCACCAAGTCTGGCGCGCTCATCGTCGGCTTCAGCTTCGCTCCGGCCATCGCGAGCGTTCTGGCCTCGGCCGCTCCCGCGTCGGCGAGCCCAGTCTCGAACCCGGCACTCGACCCCGTGCTCACGATTGACGACGGCAGCGGAGATTCCTGGCTCGTGATTGATGCCAGTGGGAACACCGTCGTGGCGACGGTGTACAGTGGGAAGGTCGAGCTGGGCACGGGGGTAGAGACTGCCCTTAGCCAGATCGTGGCCGATGAACTGTATCTGGACTTTTCTCAAATAGTCGGTTTCGTGCAAGGTGATACCTCGCTGACTCCGAATCAGGGCTACACGGCAGGCAGCAATACGATCTATGTCGGCGGAGTGCAGTTGCGGCAGGCGGCGGCGACAGCGTTCCAGCAGCTGCTCCAGCTTGCCTCGCAGCAGATTGGCGTGGCGGTCCCATCGTTGCGAGCTCAGGGCGGAATGATCGGTGTAGGTCATAATTTGAACAAGGCTCTGACCTACGCCCAGGTGCTGGGCTCGCAACAGATCCAGATAGCCGCCGAACCCGAACGCGCCGGTCAGAGACCCGAAGAGCTACGCCGTCGTCGGGCAGTCGGTGCCCCGAGTGGATCTCCCCGACAAGGTCTTCGGGACGTTCAGCTACGTGCAGGATGTGGTCGTACCTCGCATGCTATATGGCCGCGTTGTGCGCCCGTCAGGCCGAAATGCCACGCTGGTGGGGACTCCGACGTTACCCTCCGGTTTGGCGGGTTCTCCCCAGGTCTTCAAAAAGGGAAATTTCGTCGGGGTTGTCGCGACGGACGAGTGGGCGGCTATCCAGGCGGCGAACCAGCTCAACGTGACCTGGAATCCAGGCCCGCCGCTCGTGGCCACGTTTGACGGCACGGCCACAGCCCGGAATGGCTTGATCTCAGCTCTCCAGACCCCGGCCAATATCTTCGACACCCGCCCGGTCGGCACTCCTACCGGTAATGTTGCCTCCGGTCTGGCAAGTGCGGCCAAGACGCTCCAGGCAACCTATTTCACACCCTACCAGATGCACGCCGCCATCGGCCCGTCTTGCGCCGTTGCTGACGTCCGGAGCGCCCCCGATCCGAAAACCGGGATCCAGGCCACGATCTGGTCCGGAACACAGGGTGTTTACCAGTTGCAGGGCGCAATCGCTCAACTGCTCGGTCTGTCGCCTTCCGCGGTGCACGTGATCTATGTGGAAGCGTCTGGCTGCTACGGCCACAACGGCGCGGATGACGCCGCAGCCGATGCGGCCTTGCTCTCCCAACTCGCCGGCGCGCCGGTCCGTGTCCAATGGATGCGCCCGGATGAGCACGGCTGGGAGCCGCTCGGCCCGGCGATGGTCCACTCGATGCAGGGCGGGTTAGACGGGAACGGGAACGTGACCGCCTGGCAGCACGAACTCTGGACCCAGGCCCACTCCACGCGCCCGGGTGGGAACGCCGGCAACCTCCTCGCTGGTCAGGAGGCTGGCTTCGCGCCGCAAGGCAGACAGCCCGACAGGTGGGAACCTTGGTGGCAGGAATAGCATCGTAAACTACGCGTTTCCGAACTCCCTCGTCACCAATCATTCTGTCCTAACCTACACCACTGCCCCCAGCGCGTTGGGAATACAGACGACGAGCGTGTTTCCCCGCACCACGGCGCTTCGCACACTCGGCGGCTTCTCGAACACGTTTGCCAATGAGTCCTTCATGGACGAGATGGCGATGGCGGCGAACGCCGATCCACTCGCCTTCCGACAGAAATACCTGAGTGGTGACTCGCGGGGACTCGCAGTGTTGAACGAGGTGGCGCAGGCGGCCAACTGGCAGTCAAAGCCGTGGCCGACGTCAGCCGCGCCGATATCCTCTGCACCGCTGACCGGACGCGGTCTCGCGTACGTCCAGTACGAAAACAGTCTCGCCTACGTCGCCACCTACGCCGAGGTAGAGATCGAATCGACCGGTGTCGTGAAGGTCACCAAGGTCATTGTGGCGCACGACTGCGGCTTGATCATCAACCCGAACGGACTGGAAAACCAGATCCAGGGCAATGTGATCCAGGCCACGAGCCGAACCTTGAAGGAAGAGGTGCTCTTCGACGAAAACGGCGTCACCAGCCTGACGTGGGCAGGTGTCCCGGCGGAAGACACCTGGAGCATCAAGTACCAGGCCGGGCCCAGCTACCAGATTCTTCACTTCAATGAGGTGCCTAGCATCGAGGTCCACCTAATCGATCAGCCCACTCAGCCGGCGCTGGGCGCTGGTGAGCCGGCATCGGAGCCGATGGCTGCCGCAATCGGCAACGCCATCTATTTCGCCATCGGGGTGCGGCTGCGTGAACTGCCGTTCACGCCCGCAAACGTGCTGGCGGCTTGGCAGAACGCTGGGGGATAGGCCACCTGAGGTACTTCAACCGCTCTCGCAACGACAGGGAACAGGACGGGCGGCGCTAGCCGCTCGTCTGACCCCTCGCGAAGGGAACTACGCTCGTACGCCATTTCGTCGAGGGACGCAATCTCCAGTTACGATGTGCTGATCTCACGGTCCCGCTAGTCGCTGAGGAGCACGCCGGGGCCAATCTATCTCTGTGCCTCGCGCGCTGCTCGCTATCCAGCACCAGATATGGGGCTGCTCCGCTTGACGCACCGTCTATGACTCGTTGAGCGAAGTGCGGCAACAATCGGGGAGTTACGGAGGAGTCGATCGACCAACTCGAAGGTGCCCCCAACACCGTTCTCTTACTGCACCACTTTGCCACCGTCGCCCACGCGTACGGCTTCATTACCAATCGAGAGCTTCAGGCCGCCAAGCAGCTCGGCGTCGTCGAGGGGACACCTCGGGTAGAAATCTATTCATAAAGACGGGCAGTTAGCCGCGGAAATCGCGATGGACTCTGATCTCAAGGGAGGACGCCAGACATGCTCGACCAGTTCGTGAAAAGGGACCGTTCGCTAATAGGAGTCGAGCGTCGCCCTGGTAGGCGGCGACATCTGCTCACCGCGCTGCTCGTTGGCCTCATTGTGAGCCTGGGCCTGGTCACATCGGCTCTGGCCGCGCCGCCAGCCGGAACCGTTACTACGGTGTCGCCGCAGGCCGCTGCCACGCCGATCGGGTTGCAATCGACCGAAACGATACAGACAAGCTGGTACTGCGACCCTGCCCAGACAGTTCTATGCCAACTCCACTACAACCCTGACGGCATCGATCCCAGTAACTACGCGGCGAAATATAACCCAATCTTCGTGATGAATCCTGTCAATGTCTATCTGATCTTCTGGCTGCCGACCGGCGCGCATTTCGAGGACTCTGCCGCGGGTGCGGCAGGAGACACAAACTACGAGTCGCTCATCGGGCAATACTTCACCGACATCAGCGGCTCGGAGATGTACAACATTCTGACGCAATACTACGATCAGCAGTACCAGAATGGGCAAGTGGTCAGCACCACATATCACCCCAACACGTTGAGGGTTGCCGGAACTTACGTCGATACACAACCGTACCCACAATCGCCGTTGGCCAACAGCGACATCGAAAGCGAGGTGACATCCGCCATCCAGCAGAATGGCTGGGCGACCGATCAGAACCACAACATCTACTTCGTCTATACCGGGAACAACATTCGGGAATGTCTGCCAGCGCCAGGCGGATGTTCAGGGGATACGACCCCTGGAAGTTTCTGCGGCTGGCATAACACCAACTTCGATACTTCTTCGTCAGCGTATCTCTCATCGTATGCCTATATACCCGATTTCACGATCTGTAGCTCGGGGTCACCATCGCCGAACAACATCTACGCGGATACAGCAATCTCATCTACGTCGCACGAGCTCTTTGAAACAGCCAGCGATCCGTGGGGATCCTCCTGGTTTGCGCCTACTCCCTCCAATGGTGACAAAGAGATGGCCGACCTGTGCCAAGTTTATGGCACGCTGGACAGCAACGGCGCCAATCTCACCCTCAACGGTCATTCCTACCAGGTCCAGTTCGAGTACAGCAACGCGGCAGGAGGTTGCACCAATGCGTTCGACGGGCAGTTCATCAACTTCGGAACACTCGGCGACAAGACCTATGGCGATGCGCCCTTCTCGATAAGCTCCGATGCGAACGTGACCTCCGGACTGCCGATATCCTTCACCGCGTCGGGTCAATGCACGGTCACTGGTGCACAGGTCACGCTCACCGGAGATGGGTAACTGCACCATCACGGCCGACCAGGCCGGTAATAAGTCAACCGGCGGTTTCTATGATCCCGCTACTCCGGTGGCGCGGACCTTCAGCATCGCCCAGGGGACGCCGGCGTTTAATTTTGACCTGTCAGCTTTGGGTGCCAAGACGTACGGCGACCCGACCTTCAGCGTAGCTAGCTACGCCACCAAGTCTGCCGACGACACGGGTGCGATTACTTTTGCCACGGGAAGCGGCAGCGTCGGCTGCAGCGTGACGGTCGATGGGACCGTAACCATTACCGCGGTGGCAACCGGCGCGGACAAGTGCATTATCGAGGCATCGCTGGCAGCCGACAGCAACTACGTAGCGGCCGGGCCAATCAGCCAGTCCTTCAGCATCGCCCTGGCAACGTCCACCGTGAACGTGATCTGCCCGTCGCCGAACCCGATCTACACTGGCAGTCAGATCACCGGCTGCACGGCCTTGGTCACCGGAGCGGGTGGCCTCAACCAAAGTCTGACCGTCACCTATACCGGCCGAAATGGCACCAGCTACGCCGCATCGACGACACCACCCACCAATGCCGGTGACTACACCGCCAGCGCCAGCTTCAGTGGCGACGCCAACCATAGCGGAAGTAGTAACAGCGTCAACTTCAGCATCAATCTGCCTGATTCCACGCCACCAACGACGACCATCGCGCCGTCGCCGGCCTCCCCTGACGGAAGCAACGGCTGGTACGTTCATCACCCGACCGTCACGGTCAGCGCTGTCGACAACACTGGTGGCACCGGTGTGGCGCAGACTCGCTGCGTGCTCGACCCCTCGAGTGTTCCGAGTTCGTTCGACGCCCTGCCCGCGACTCCCTGCCCGTATCTAGGTGCAGGCGCGGCCGTCGACGACGGCGTGCATACGATCTATGCGGCCAGCATCGACAACGCGGGTAATACGGAAAACCCGATACAGAGCACGAACTTTAGGGTCGACACGGCGGCGCCGACCGTGAGCTACAGCGGAAACCAAGGAACCTACACCACCGACCAGACCGTCAATATCTCCTGTACCGCTGCGGATAGCCTGTCCGGGATTGACACAACTACCTGCCAGGACATCACCGTACCAGCCTATTCCTTCGCCGTCGGAGCCAACACTCTCTCGTCGACCGCCACCGACTTCGCCGGAAACGTCGCCTCCGGCTCCGTCACCTTTACTATCATCGTGACCCCGGATAGCCTGATCTCGCTGACGCAGCAATTCGATTCCAGCCGGTTTGAAGCTCCTCTCCTCTCCTCTCCCCTCTACTACGTCAAATGGGCTGAGGCGGTGCACAACGAGCGGCTGAAGCATTTGTTTATCAGGGCATATCAACTCCTGATCAACACACAGCGTGGTCTCACCCTCACCAACCAGCAGGCGGATACGCTGATACGTCTTTCGAACGGACTTTAGCCAAGCCACCCGATCTCGGTCGATCGAGGCCAGACAGGCCAACAGTTGCCGGGGTCGGGCTGTGTCCCACACTCTGCGCGCAAGGGAATAATTACGAGCACGTTCTTTTACGTCCTACCCGTCGAAACCGCATTGACAGCGGTGGAATCAGCAGCAGGCATCGGATCGAGTGGTTCGTGCCGAGGTGCTGGCAATTACCTCCTCGGAGACTTCCTGAGCGCGGGTCTCGGCCTGCTATCGTTGGTTGTACTTTCCCGACTCGACATGATGATCGAGCCGGTTGTCGAGCACCTGCCGCAACCGCGATAATTGTGCAACCATATCGTTGCGGTTAGTTAGTTGCTTTGCGACCCGGTGGTTGTCGTCACGAGGTGCGCAACCGAATTGCCATACCGACGTTTCGGGTGACCTGAGGAGGATCAGAGTGCCGTCCACGATTACGCCATTCCTGATGTTTGACGCGCAAGCGGGAGACGCCATGCGTTACTACATGTCAATCTTTCCCGACTCAGAGATTGAGCAGATCGAGCACTATAGAGCGGGCGACGAGGGAGCCGAGGGAACGGTGAAGCTAGCCACGTTTAAGCTCAATGACCAACGGTTCAAATGTATCGACAGTCCCATCAAGCATGCCTTCGGCTTCACACCAGCCATCTCCCTTTTTGTCGACTTCCAGTCGCAAGTCGACCTTGATGCGGCCTTCAGCCAATTGTCAGACAGCGGCGAAATTTTGATGCCGCTGGACGTCTACCCCTTCAGCGATCGATTTGCCTGGGTCAACGACCGTTTTGGGGTCTCCTGGCAATTGAATCTCGTGCGAACCTAGTTGGCCGCGGATGTCAGGCTGGGAATGATGTCACTCAATGGCGACAGAATCCATAGAACGCCGCGATAGACTATCGCGGCGTTCTAGTGCGGGTCTACCGATCGACCGGTGATCCGATCGGCAGAGGGCCGACGCGCGACGCCGCTTCGGACGTCTCAGGTATCTCGGCGTGTTGTGGCAGCGGCAGCACGTGGTAGCAAATGTAGCTCAGGCTGCCGAAAAGGAGCGTGACCAATCCCGCGTGAGCAAGCGTCGAGAAGACGTTGAGGCGGCTCCAGACCACGACCGCGCCGCTCAGGGACTGCAGCACAACGAGCACAGTCGCGGCGATGCTCGCCCAGTAAAGGTCGGGCCGCGTCTCCCGCAATCGAGCAGACCAGTAGAGCAAGCCCGCGATCAGGAACGCACCGGCCAGCGCCGCGAGCCGGTGAGCGAAGGCCACCCCTACCGCGCCGCTGAACCCCGGATAAACCTTCCCGTTACAAAGCGGCCAGTCAATACAGGCCATGCTGGCGTTGCTGTGCCGGACGTAGGCTCCGAGATAGACCAGCAGGTAAATGTAAATGATGACGGCATAGGCGAAGCGCCGATAGCCCCGCGGCACCGCGAGATCCCGCAGCTTCTCGTAGCCACCCCGTTCGAAGATAAATGCGGCCACTAGGAGCACGCTGGCAAAGGCCGTCAGCGACACCCCAAAATGAGAGGCCAGTGCTTCCGGACTTTGCGGCCGCATGACTGCCCAGGCGCCGAGTCCCGCCTGCAAGAAGAGCATGAAGACCATCACCGGCACCAGGATCTTGACCTCTTTCCGCTGACGCCATCCCATCAGGGCTACCGTCGCCAGCGAAAGAATCAGCACTGTCTCAATGCTCGTAACGAAACGATGGCTGAACTCGATCATGGTGGAGACGGCGAAGCTGGGCACGAATTTGCCGTTACACAGGGGCCAGGACTTGCCGCAGCCGGCCTGCGAGCCGGTGTTCGTCACCGTCGCGCCCATTATCAGGACCACCAACATGCCAATGGTTGCCGTGGCCGCTAGCCAGCGGGCGAGCTTCACCAACCGTGGACTTGGAGTCGTCATGCTGTCTTCTGTCTTCCCGTTCACCGGCTTGCCCGGCAGAGAATTTTGCGATGTTTCCGAACAAATAACGGGTCACCAACGGGAAGTGTACACGGTCTCTTTCTTGAAAAGCGGCATCACCGCCAAGCTCGCCGAACCAGACCATGGCGGATCAATCCTGGTGGCGCACCATGCATCTCGATCACGCTCCGGTTTATTCAGTCTTCCTGAATCACGCCGACCAACCGCAGCAGTGCTTCGATCTTGTCGAGTTCCCAATCGCTCATATCGATCGTGAGGGAAAGCGACGCGTTGCTGCGCGAGGAGGAGGTCGTCCAACTCGATGCCGCGATCGCCGTCTCATCCTTAGCGAACAACTCTCCAGATTCGACCGCCTGCTGAAGACGTTGCACTACATCGTTTGCGAGCTCTAGCCTCGTCGGTTGCCCACGCACACCACGATGGTAGGTTCCGAGTCCTGCGTCGTCGGCCAAGCGAAAGAAGAAGGTCCGTGCCTCCTCGACGCGATTACGCGGCTGGCCGAGGCGCATGTCCACCTGCCAGACGCGCTCAACCCACGGTCCGTCAACTACCGACATCTCCTCGGCCAGCGCACGTTGCAGCGGCACCCCATACGGCTCATATTGCAGCATCGCACCAGTGAGCTCTTCGTGCTGTTCTCGGTCATTCGTCGCATAGGCTAGACGCCGTCCGCTATTGGTCAAGCCGATATCGCCAGCGTCATCGCGCCGAACCAGATTCAGCTGCTCGGCCGCGTTGAGGGTCTCGCGAAACGACTCACCGGAACCCATGCGAGCCTCAAGGCTGGAGCGGTCAAGGCTCTTCCCTTTAAGCAAATCGAGGAGCATCGCGATCGAGTGCCAGTCAGTCCGATACGGAAGCATCACGTCATCCATGGCGACCTCTTCATCAGCACGATCAATTCGACGCGTCAAGTGTCCCACCAGAGAACGATAACGTCAAGCAAGACGGAGTTACGTTTCACGCGATGCATCATCCGTCAAGTGCGCCATCCACTGCCCGGCCCGATCATACTGCCCTTCAATCCACGACACGTCGCCTTTCTGGTCGCTGCGTCCATCATATACAGGGGCCGAGTTTCATTGAACCGACGCTAAATCACTCACGGAAACCTCCGAAACAACCTCCGACTGGCCCAGCTTGAGACCAGAGCGCGGAACTGAAAATCCGTCCACTCTTTGATGCCGAATCTCGGTCCTGACAGGCGTGAGAGGTCGACCGTTCACGGAGCAGCTGGATCGGGATAGAATCATCAAGCGAATCACCACGCCACGACGAGATACCGATCGACGCTGTTTCACCAAGCGTTGCCTCTAAGACATTGAGTTAATGCTTGGACTATGCTAGAGTGCAACGAAGAGGGAGACCATGGCGGAACGGCCGCCGAGAATTCCGGGATCAGGCCATGCCTGGAGGTTGCGCGGTGGGGAGGTCGGCGGTGCCGAACGACGGATCTAATCCGATCGGTCAGCAGCACAGCCCAGAGTCTGAGCGCAGCGGCGAGGATGCCAGGCGGCGTGGTTGGTTCTGGCACTGGAATACCATCATCACGCAGTACGCGCCGCTGGTCGGCCTTAAGGGCGTGGGGTTGCTCAACTCCTACACCGTCTGGACCGACCGGCGCGAGGAGTCACCGCACCACGGTTACGCATTCCCAAGCCAGCAATCGGAGGCGGACTTCTATGGAGAGGATCGCGCCGAACTGATCGCCATAAACAAGATTCTGGTGGCGCTCGGGCTGATCGAGATCCGTAAGGAGATGGTGCTACGAGTTGATGAGCGCGGGCGCCGTTGGAAGGTTCCCCATAACCTCTATCGTGTCCGCGACCATCAGGACGGATACAACCTCAGTGTCGATGACGTCCTCGGCGTCGTCGCGCTGGCGGCCAAGGATCGCACCGTCTATCGCTACATCCGCCGAATCTTCTCCCCGCGCTTTGCTCCAATTGACGCTGACAACGTCTGGCACAAAATGTTGCCGACGCTTCGCGAACACGAATGCTGGCGCCAGCTGGCAGAACGGGCCGGTCGCGAGGAAGCGAGAGCTTCGGCTCGCACCAAGGCGGGCCACGCCAAACGGTCCAAAACATCCAAACCACCATCCAATGCGGGAACTGACGAAGTAACGCGACAGGAACTCGACGATGAGCGAGTGCTACGACCGGACGATCATCGGACGGAAACAGCTACTGGCGAAACCATTGTTGCCACAACCAGCAATGGTTCTGACCCCATCGTTGAAAGCACCAACAACGGTTACGACTTGGCTGTTGGCACGAGCAACAACGGTTTTCGGCTAAATGACCCGACCATTGCTGACCAGAGGAACGAAGAAGGGGGTAGCGATGTTGATCAGAGCAACACGACGTATTACGAAGAACTTAATACAACGACTACAACTACGGTGTTTCAGTCTGAAGGGAGTCGCCCAGATGGAAACGGCGCCGGTCCATTGCCGAGTGCGTCTTCAGCGGTGGTCAGCTGCTTCGAAGCAGCCAACGACCGTGGAGCCAGTCCACTTGAGATGCAGCTCCTCGCAGAGCTTGAGAGCACATTCGATGAGAGTGCACAGCGAGTTGGTCAGGCTGGGGGTGAGTGGGTCATCGCGGCGATCCGCGAGGCGGTCGGAAGCGGCTCACGCTTCGTCGCGCCCAAACGGATTAGGGAGATCCTCAACCGCTGGAGTAATCAAAGCAATCCCGTTCGGGCGAGCGCTACGACGACCACTGAAGGAGTAGTTCCAGTGGACTCGATTGCCGCAGGCAACTTCCGGCTGCCTGATGGGCGGAACTCGCATGTAATCTGGGAGCGAACGTTGAAGCTCCTGTTCGGTGTGCTCGAGCCGGATGAGATGGAGCGGCTGTTTACCGGAAGCGCGATCGTCTCGTACCAGGCTGGCACGATCACGGTGAAGACGGCGACGGCGGAGGCGGCCGAACGCCTCGGGGGCGAATACTATGAGCTAGTATCACGGAAGCTGGCTGAGGCAATGCGCCGATCAGTACGGATCGAGTTCGTCGTGGACGATGGTAGTGTTGCAGGCGACGCGTCAAATGTGTCACAGCAGCGAATGCAAACCGGAGTGGACGCTGGCAAGGTCATTTCATTCGTTGATGCGAGTCGACCAGCTCCGGTTCCGATCTTTGCGGTCGGTGGGGGTCTGACGAATCAGCAGATTTGGAACACTGTTCTCGAGAGACTGGCATCGCGGCTGACTTCGGCTACCCTCGAAACCTGGATCCGGCCGGCGTCCATTATTGGGCTTGAACAGGACGGCGTGCTGGTTGTTGGAGCGCCGAACGCGTTTGCCCAGCGGCGGCTATCGTCACGTCTACATGAAGATATCGTCCGGGTTCTCAGTGACCTGCTCGACCGACCAGTTGAGGTACGGATCGTCGTGGCGCAGCAATGGCTGCGGGATCGTCGATCGGGCGTAGTGGCGTCAGAAGAACGGAGTGAGTCCTGACCGGAGAAGATGTGAGACGCGAGACCTCACGTGCTGAACTTCTTGATCTCGATTCATCCGCTAGCCTGGGTGGCAGCGGTGCAATCTTGAGCCGCGAAAGCGACGACCTGGACGTGAACCTCGTCCGGTTTTCCGACGGATCAGGCGTCGCGGCGCACCGGAATCGGGAAGTCGACGTGCTGATCGTCGCCATAGCAGGTGAAGGCATCGTTTCGGTTGAGGACGAAGAGTTTGCGCTTGGTAGTGGGATGGCACTGCTGATTCCGAAGAGAACGGTTCGGGCGATTCGAAGTTGTGAAGCCGGTGATTTCGTCTATCTGTCCATTCACCGCCGCCGCGCCCGCTTGATGCCAACGCGGCGCAACTGACGCCGATTTTGACGACTTACTCGCGCTAATTACTTCCCGTGCTTGCGGGGCATTCATTGAATTCAGTCGTTTGTACCTTGCCGCCATGCGCTCTGCCTGCAAGCGGTAAGCGGCCGCTATGGGATCGGATGAGTCGGATCCCTTTCGGTGGAAGTGAGCGCGTTGGCTCGCTCGTCATGCGCGACCGTGTCACGATGGGACCGTTGGTCTATAGTGATCTCCGGATCAGAGCGACGACGTCACCTTATTCATCGGCGGTGACCTGAGAAAGGAAGAATGTGGCCACTCATCATTTTCATCCCACTCGATATCACACGACCATCGGCTGGCATGAGCCGGTACTGCGTGTTGCCCCTGGTGATACCGTGGTGACAACGACGGTTGATGCGGGTGGACGAGATTCCAGTGGAGAGCGGGTAACGTCTGGCGGTAATCCACAGACCGGCCCCTTCTATATAGAAGGAGCCGAGCCGGGGGATACCCTCGTCGTCCACATTGATCGACTCATTCCGAATCGCCCGCAAGGATATGCACGGAGCGTGGTGGCGGCGAACGTGGTTGACCCCGAGTTCGCTCGCATGCTGCCGAATGACGACGTCATTTTCTGGGACGTCGATCGCGAACGGGGAACCGTCACACCAGCTGATCGGAACGGCCCGCTCGCCGGACTGATATTGCCGATGGAGCCGATGATCGGATGCTTCGGTGTTGGACCTATCGGCGAGCAGGCTATTTCCACCGCGACCTCGGCGGAGCATGGCGGCAATATGGATTATCGTGGGTTCTCCGAAGGCGTGACGGTCTATTTTCCGGTCTTTGCACCAGGGGCACTCTTTCATCTCGGAGATGGTCACGCGGTGCAGGGAGACGGGGAGATCGTCGGCACCGGTGTTGAGATCTCGTGTGACGTGCAGTTCACGGTTGATCTCCGCAAAGGGTGGAAGACCGGCTGGCCGCGTGGCGAAAATGATGATGTGATTTTCACAGTAGGAAACGCTCGTCCGCTTGACCAAGCCCTTCAGCATGCAACGACCGAGATGATACGCTGGCTCGGAGACGACTATGGGCTCGATGTAACCGCGGCGAGCACGCTGCTCGGCCAGAGTGTGAAATACGATCTGGGGAATGTCTTCGATCCGGCCTACACCATGGTGTGCAAGATGGCTAAAGGCCTACTGCGTCGTGGTGAGTAAGCTTCCCAACCGCAAACCTTCGAGTGTTGTGGTGGAACCGAGTGACGAAGTTCGTGCATGTTCGGATGCTGAGGTCTTGGGTTGCCCCTCGTTTAGTCTCAACGTACGGCCAACGTCGAAGTAGGGGAAGCTCATGTCTGTGTTGCTCGGATCTGATAGGATGGGCAGTCCGCTGCCATTAAGAGGTACCAATTACCTCAGGCGTGTAAGTTCGGCTGAGGTGGAACGACTGAGAGCTATGAACCTGGACAGACCTTCGCTTCTGATCGTGGCTAGGACCTGGTCGTCTCGAGTGCGATGTCGTTGGGCTGGAAAACGAGGGGATAGTCGGTGACGGGGGACTACCGAAAGGTAGCGGTTCACATTACCGTTCTGCTTCTGGTCATTGTCGCAGGTGTGGTCATTCGCATGGATCGTGGCAATGGATCCGCCACAGGAGACCCGATTGCAACCAATACTCCGGGCGGCTCAGTTGCCGTTGTCAGCACGAGCGAGCCTGCGACCAAGCAATCGTCGAAACATAGCCCGACACCAGTTCGGACCCCGTCACCGATTCCAAGTCCGACACCAACACCAACGCCAATACCGACTCCAACCCCAACTCCTCCGCCACCACCATTGGCCCGGTGCTATCAGCCCCGACCAGTGGCGGTCGAGACGCCGACGCCGTTGCCGGCCACTACTCCTCAGTCTAGCGATATAGGGACACCGGTAGCAGGTACGCCGGATGCAACCCCAGTGGAAACACCGACACCGGCTGCGCCTATCACGGTGCTGAGCCCCGCCGGCAAAGGCTCGCTTTTCCAGAACTGTCAGGTTATCGCCTTCTACGGCTTCCCGGACGTGCCGCAGATGGGAATCGTCGGCGAGTACAGTCCGGATGAGATGGTGCAGAAGCTTCTCGCGCAGGCCAAAGCCTATGACGATATCAACGGTTTTCGTGGTGTAGCGCCAGCCGTCCATCTGATTTATGCGGTCGCGCAGGCATCGCAGACCCCGGATGGCACGTATCTGGCTCGCATGTCCGATAGCCTCGTGAAACAGTGGATCGATATCGCCGACAAGTATGATCTCCTCCTCTTTCTGGACATCCAGATGGGATCGAGCAGTGTCGAGAAGGAGTTTCCACATGTTCTCCCGTATCTGAAGAACCCGCGAGTACATCTTGGGCTCGATCCGGAGTTCGTTGTCTCCGGCGACCAGCGCCCGGGAGTGGTCATTGGGAGCCTTGACGTCTCACAGATCAACACGGCGCAGGATCTACTACAAAAATTGGTCGAGGAGAATCACCTGCCGAATAAGATTCTGATCGTGCACCAGTTCCTGCCCGACATGATTTTGAACAAAGAGGCGCTGAAGGAACAGCCGAACGTCGATCTGGTTATCGATCAGGATGGTTTTGGCGCTCCTGCGCAGAAGATTGCGAACTACGAGCGGTACATCAAAGCGGACGGTGCCGAGCATGGTGGGTTCAAACTTTTCTATAAGCAGGATAACCCATTGATGACACCGGAGCAGGTGGAACAGCTCGATCCCCAGCCAGACGTCATTATTTACCAGTAGGTGGAATGCTCCTGGCTGTTGGAGAGATGTTGATCGTTCCGGGCGGTATGTTGCGGGATCACCAAGACTGGAATATTGCTGCCGTGGATAACCTCATCGGTGACGCTGCCGAACGCCCAGCGGCGTACCCCTCCCAGTCCGTGGGTTGCCATTACGATGAGGTCGGACCCGGTCGTCTCGGCGGCTCGTATGATCTCGTCATTTGGGCGACCCATCCGTACCTCCCAGGTTGCACGACATCCGGCCGCGCGTAGTCGTTGCGCGATGTCCGCCAGGCTGGCCCGTGCCTCCAGCTCGGCGTCGGACGAGATTTCAGCCAAGAGCTCGGCATCGCTCCAGACCGACCCATACTTGAGGGCTAGATTCTCATGGGTGTGGGAGTCGTCGACAACGCGTACGAGACCGATCGTGCAATCATCACGCGCCAGCGACATCGCCACGGGTAACGCGCTGGCCGCGACGTCAGATCCGTCGAGCGGCACGGTGAGATTTCGTAAGGAGCGCGAGAAGCTCGTGCCGTTGCGAACGACAGTCACCGGAACGGTGGCACCGCGGATAACCTTATCGGCTACGCTGCCAAACAAAAGGCGCTGCAGTCCACCCCGTCCGTGGGTCGACATAGCGACGACCGTGTTTGTTGCACCGTCGAGTCGCTGGAGCAATTCTTCGACCGGGTTTCCTAGCAAGACGCGAATCTTGACCGAGATCTCGGATCCCAGCCTGTCGGCCACTTCGAGGAGATAGTCTTCTGCATACCGCGTGCGATCCCGTAAGGATGCAGTGGCCGTGACCGTAGGATCGACGACCTGCACCAATTCGACCATACCGTGAAGCAATGTTGCTAAGGTCTGTCCGATGCCGAGGGCTTGCTCCGATAGCTCCGAGCCATCTAGCGGAATGACGATTCGCGAGGTTGCCTGAGTTTGGTCTTCACTTGCCGGTTCACTCTTCGGCCCGGGCACTCGCTCCAATGAATTCGATTGGGGCAGCATATCTTCGATGAACATTGGCCCAGGCTCCTCGTTCGATGCATCCGTACAGGAACTGTCTCCTCGATGTTTCGGTTATAGCGTTCAGGATACTGGTCAGCCCTAAGCAGGTGTATGCCTAAATCGGCAGATAGCCGTTACGATTTCGTTCCAATTTTTCTATGACCGGTGTAAAGAGCGGGGGACTAGTGTTTCTCTATCGCTTGGAGGAGATGTCGAGGATGGCTGGCGAGTTCACTTCGGCGCTCCGGATCGCGAGCGATCTCATCGATCAGGGTCGTCAGCACCCGGTTGACCGGCGTCGGAATTCCGAGACGGTCACCCTGAACGACAACCGCACCATTCAGCCAGGCGATTTCGGTCTGTCCCCGACCGCTCTCGACGTCGATCCATAGGGAGGGTCGCTTGTCGCCTCGCCCACCGGCGACGCGCGGTCCGATCAGATGCCGGCTCAGCCAGGCGGGGAGACGCATCGCATAGACAAGTAACGGAACGTTGTACCCCGGCAGTTCTATCGGTGCGAGCCCCTGCGCCGCCATAACCGCCAGTGCTTCGATGAAAGCTCGCTGTTCGATGCGGAAGAGCGACGGGTCGGAGAAGATCACTCCGGGGTCAGTCGCCAGTATTGCCGAGGTAGCATTCGCCAGGATGTTGAGGAGTAGCTTTGACCACTTCATCCTCCGATAGTCTGAGACTACCGAGGCCGGCACGCCCGCTTGGACGAAGGCCTGGCGAATCGCCTCAATCAATCCATCCGGATCGCGCACCTCGGCTAAGCCGATGCCGCCGCTGCTCGTCTCCTGACGAATTCGGTTCGGTCCATCCGATCCGACACTGATCGTCAGCGAGCCCGCGATCAATGTACGAATTCCAGAGATCTCGCTCAGCCGATCCTCGGAGCCGACTCCGTTTTGGATGGTGACGATGGCCGTGCCGGCTTCTGCAAGCCGCTCGAGATCGGGCAGTGCGTCAGCGACGCTATAGGCCTTGGTGGTGAGGAGCAGGATATCGGGGCGGGTGGTGAGGTTATTGATGCTCGTGACGACGGGAATTCGAACGGTCGTCGACCCACTTTCATCATCGAGTTGAAGGCCGTGCTCGTGTATTACCGTGCGCGCGGCTGGTCGACACAGAAGGGTGACTTGCCGTCCGCTCGCGGCCAGCCTAGCCCCAAGCAACGACCCCACGGCACCGGCGCCGTAGATGAGAAACGTGGGAGATCGTGTTTGGTCAGCTGCCACGTCCAGCCGCACTGGCGTTGATCTTGAGCTCGGTGCCGCTCCACAGCCGGCTGATATTGGCACGATGACGCCAGATGGCGAGCAGCACGAGTCCACCACCAAAGACGAGGTATGGATCGGCATAACCCAGGATGGCAAGCACGATGGGCACCGATCCCATCATTAGAAGAGAGGCCAGGGAGGCATAGCGACTGCCGAGGATCACGATGATCCAAATAGCCAGGGCAACGAGAGTGACAATAGGAGCAATCCCGGTCAAGACACCGAGCGAGGTTGCAATCCCCTTCCCACCGCGGCCCCGTAAGAAGACTGACCAGTTATGTCCAATCACAGCGGCGACACCGGTAATGAGCAGGGCCCAGAGCGGAAGCCCAAGTCTTTGTGCGATAAAGACCGGCAAGAAGCCCTTGACACAATCGAACGCGAGCGTAGCAACAGCTGGACCCGGTCCGGCTACGCGAAAGACGTTGGCGCTACCGATATTTCCGCTCCCGTTTTTCCGGACGTCGATTCCGCGTAACAGGCGCGAGAAAACCAGGCCTGCGGGAATGGATCCAGCCAGATAGCTTCCAGCCCATATGGCAGGCATCGACAGCGTGAACCCGATCGTCATTCGTATCCCTCATTGCGGCGGCCGACGTCGCGTAGAGCGTGCTGCACTTCCGGAAAGCCGCAGCGCTGCCGCTAAAAATAAAAGTGAGTCCTGCGGATCGTTTCACGACCCTATCATCGAATTAAACACTACCGCAATATGAATAGCTATCGGCCAGGTGGGATTTCCAAACTGGTTGGGCTGAATCTCTCGACGTACGTACGATATTCCCTGAGTTCCCGGCTTGCGCGCTCACTCGTCCATCCAAGATGGCTAACCCCGATCTGCGCGGCCTGTTCGGCGGCCCAGATTCCGGCGTCAGGGCCCAAACCTACCATGGTGCGGCGGAGCAGAATATCGTCGAGAGACCTCGCTTGTTCGCGCCGGAGCCCATAGATGATCTCCGCACAAATCGCGCCACTGAATGGATCAAAGGATTCGAGCAATTCTGGCGCCTGTTTTCCGATGTCAACGATGTCCCAGGCGAAGATACCGTAGATGTTGAGTAATCGCTCGGATATGTCCGGCTTGAGACCGCTTTGCGCGCGAAAGGTCGTGGCAAATTCGGGCCACTCGACACCGGTCGCGCCTGGTAGAGGTGTCTCAGCAGTGGTGCAGCGCGGCGCGATCCGGTCGAGTTTGCGAAAACTGAGATCGACCGTCTCCTCGGCAAGACTTCGGTAGGTGGTGATCTTTCCGCCGATGATCGAGATGAGCCCGTCGATCTCCGGAGCATGGTCTCGGATGATATGGCGGCGGGTGATGCCCGAGGCGCTGGAAGAGTTGGATGCGGGCAAGGGGCGAACACCGGCATACGCGTAGCGAACATCAGCGCGAGTCAGGGTCGCGCTTGGAATGATACGGTTTGTCTCGTCGATTAAGTAGCCAATCTCCTCCTCGGTCGGGATCACGGCATCCAGGTCGCCATCATAGGGTAGGTCGGTCGTGCCAATCAGATACTGGCCGTTCCAGGGAACGACGAAATATGGCCGCTGATCGGTGCCCGCCTCGATGTAGAGGGCTGGTGTGGGTGCTCCCGGGAATGGTCCGACGACAATGTGCGACCCTTTGGTCCCGCCGATCAACGGCTTCCGAGAGATGTCGCCAAGGACGTGATCGACCCACGGACCGGTCACATTGATCGTCAGCGGGGCGCGAACGGTGTACCGATCTCCATCGAGCAGGTCGTGAATCGTGACCCCTTCAATCCTATCGGCTGATCGGATGAGGCCATCGACCTTCGCATAGGTGATGACGGTCGCACCATGGTCGAGCGCGGCGAGCGCATTTTCTAAGGTCAGCCGTTCGGGGAAGGTGACCTGCGCGTCAGTGTAATTGGCACTTCCGCGCAGTTTATCGGCGTTGAGCTCCGGTTCCAGGCTGAGCGTCTGGCTCGGATTGAGCATGCGGTGCGAGGGGAGGCTCTTATCAAACGAGAGGAGGTCGTAGGTGAACATGCCGAGTCTGATAAGTCGGGGCCCGCGTCGAGCTCCCGCATAAATTGGAATGAGGAATTGAAGCGGGTGGACGAGATGTGGTGCGATGCGAAGTAGGCGTTCTCGCTCACGTAGCGACTCGCGCACCAGCCCGATCTCGGCGTGCTCCAGATAGCGCAGGCCGCCGTGAATCAGACGGGTCGAGTAGGAAGTTGTGCCGCTTCCAATATCCCCTTTGTCGAGTAGCAGCACCCGCAGTCCGCGCATGGCGGCATCGCGCGCGATCCCGGCACCATTGATTCCGGCACCGATGATGATGACATCGAACGCTCGCTGTTCGATGTCGTTGAGTGACTCTTCACGAGATTGTTGGAGCGTCATACCTGTCCACCTAGGTGGTCTCGGACCACAACGGTCGCGCCCGGCAGGATTACTGATCGCCGCCGTTACTTCGGCTCGGTGGACGGCACGGACCAGTAACGCGATCGGTCGACGGCCCGCTTCCAGTCGTGATACAGCGTCTCGCGTCCATCAACGTTCATGGTCGGCTCATAGCGGCGATCAAGCTGCCAGTTGTGCGTTATCTCTTCCTGGCTGTTCCAGAAACCGACCGCCAGCCCGCTCAGATAGGCGGCGCCAAGGGCCGTCGTCTCGGTCACCAGTGGGCGTTCGACCGGTTTCCCGATGATATCGGACTGAAACTGCATCAGAAACTCGTTGCCGACCATGCCACCGTCGACCCGGAGTTCCTTGAGATCGATGTTGGTGTCGTGTTGCATGATCTCGAGGACGTCACGTGTCTGGTACGCAACCGACTCGAGCGTTGCGCGAACGATCTCGGCTCGGCCGCTGCCCCGCGTTAACCCAACGATGGTCCCGCGCGCATACGGATCCCAGTAAGGAGCACCGAGCCCGGCAAAGGCCGGGACCAAATAGACGCCCCCGGTCGACTCAATCGAAGCCGCCAGGGCATCACTCTCGGTCGCCTTCCCGATGATGCCCAGCCCATCGCGAAGCCACTGGATTGCCGCCCCGGTCACAAAGATAGCGCCTTCCAGCGCATAGGTGAC
Source organism: uncultured Chloroflexia bacterium (assembly GCA_963785465.1). Taxonomy (GTDB): domain Bacteria; phylum Chloroflexota; class Chloroflexia; order Thermomicrobiales; family Thermomicrobiaceae; genus CALAGB01. The sequence continues at coordinate 34,628 of CAWAVM010000022.1, forward strand.
GGTGCCGCCAATGCTCCAGGCGATGGTCGTCAGCAGCCCGCTGTTCGACGTGACTGGTGTGCCACCGATGTTCATCAGCATGAAGCTGCCGGTGCCATACGTCTGTTTGGCCATCCCGGGAGCGAAGCAGGCCTGACCAAAGGTGGCCGCCTGCTGATCGCCCGCTACCCCGGCGATTGGTATGTCACGCTCCAGGATAGCGGCATCGATGTGGCCGTATTCCGTGCTCGACTGACGGACTTCCGGCAACATCCGGCGTGGGATGCCGAGCTCATCCAGAATTTCGTCATCCCAATCGAGGGTGTTGATGTTAAAAAGGAGTGTGCGTGAGGCATTGGAGTAGTCGGTCATGTGAATGCGACCGCCTGTTAGCCGGTAGATCAGATAGCTGTCAACCGTACCGAACAGCACCTCGCCGCGTTCAGCCCGCTCTCGCAGGCCGGAAACGTTATCGAACAGCCACTTGAGCTTGGTGCCGGAGAAATACGGATCAAGCACCAGACCCGTCTTGGAACGGATCGTTTCCTCGAACCCACGCTCGCGAAGCTGATCGCAGATACCGGCCGTGCGCCGATCCTGCCAGACGATAGCGTTATGGATTGCTTTGCCGCTGTCACGCTCCCAGACGAGGGTTGTCTCACGCTGGTTCGCCAGACCGACGGCGATGACCTCATAGTGGTCGCCCGCCGCCCGTCGCAGGACGGCGCGGGCCGCGTCGATCTGCGAATTCCAGATCGCTTCTGGATCGTGCTCCACCCAGCCGGGGCGAGGATAAATCTGCGGAAATTCACGCGATTCCTGGGCGATAACCCGGCCATCGTGTCCGAAGAGGACGGCGCGTGAACTGCTTGTGCCCTGATCAAGCGCAAGGATCACCGGATCGCGCGGCATCAATCTTCTCCTATCCGGTGGAGTGGCACACCTCGTCACAGCTTCGGTCGGCCTATAGCCTGAGAGTAATCGTACCGCGTGCATGACGAACGTACTGATACTACAAGAATATTGAGAATCTAGAGATGATCAGATGTTCGAGGAGCCTGCGTCAACTCACTCCCGCAGGGTTGCCGTTCTCTAAGGGAGTCTCGCTTTCGTGGCGAGGAACGGCCAGCCAGACCCAAGCCGCCGCGATGATCATCAGCAGACCGGTGGCGAGAAAGGTTGCTCGGATGCTCACGGTCGCCGTGAGTCCGGAGCCGGCCAGCGGTCCGATGAACGCGCCCAATGACGTGGCGCTGGCGGTGAAGCCGAAGACGGCACCACGTCGCTCAGGCGGCGTGAGGTTCGCCACCACGGCGTTGGCTGTTGGTAAAACACCTCCGGCCGCGATGCCGAAGAGCGCGCCGAAGATGATCAACTGGGTGACCGACTGAGCCGCTGCCTGCGGCAAGTAGAAAAGGCCAGCCAGCAGTGCCGATACGATCAGGATCAGACGCGGACCCTTGCGATCGGCGAGCCGGCCCAGTAACACCGATGAGATGGCGCTGGTCATACCGACAACTCCGATTGTTAGCCCGGAGAGGGTTGCCGCGGCGGCACCACCGCTCAATCGCTCGACGAACAAGGGCAGCACGGGCTGGATCGCGCTGCTCGAGATACGTAAGAAGACCATTACCAGCGTCATGGAGAGCATCGCGCGTCCGAGCAGTAGGGCTTTCATATTCTGCTGCTGAGCGGAATCGATAGACGATACGGGCTCAGGCCGGTGGAAATCCTCCTGCACCAAAAGCAGAACGAGCAGCGCCGAGACGAGCAACATCGCCCCGGCGATGACGAATGTTCCCCGGTAGCCGATCTGGTCGGCAACAAACCCACCGATCAGTGGGCCGATGGCTGAACCGGAGAAGATGCCGGTCTGGATCAGCCCGAGCCCGAAGCCGAGCCGTTCCTTTGGCACGGTCGTCGCCACGAGTGCGGTGGAAGCCGTTGTTGTGCCGGTGAGAGCCCCTTCGATTAGTCGTAGGCCGAGCAGATGCCAGGGACTCGTTGCCAGGGCCATCAGGGAGATCGTGATCCAGCCGCCGATCATGGCCCGCACTACCATCGGCTTACGGCCATAGCGATCGGAGACTATCCCCCAAACAGGCGCGGTGAAGGCCATCAGCCCGGCACCACTGGCGCTGATCACACCGGACCAGAGGGCCTGCTGATCGAACCGAGTCGCGCCGAGTTGCGCGACGTAGAACGGGAGGAATGGTGAACGCATGCTGAACCCGATAATGGTCAGCGTTTGCGCCAGCCACAAAGCGTAGAGCGTGCGTCGCCAGGAACCCATGTCGTCTGCTCGGAGGTCTCCACTTCCCTAACCGTATCGCGCGAGGTGACCTAGTCTACGCGGCTATGGAAGGCAGCGCAATTTAATCGGGCGGACGTTACCAGGAGAACTTCGGGCAGATTGGTTCCTTATTATTTGCATCTACTTCGCTGACGGGCGTACTGGCGGCGCATCTTGACGCGGCTGCCACAACCTTCCATCGAGCACCAGCGACGGCTGGCGTTCTTGCTCGTGTCATAGAAGAGCCAGCCGCAGTCGCCCGCGCCCGGGCACTCCTTGACCCGTTTCAGGTCGTCCTGCGTCAGCACCTGGACAGCCGAGCGGGTCACGTCCCAGAGCATCCGATCCAGTGCGTCGATGTCCGGCCAGATCCAATCGAACGCATCGTCGGATGTACCAAGTTGTGCCCGGTCGAGGGCACTCAGGTATTCGGCCTGGAGCAGGTCGAGGTCGACTCGATTTGGCTCGGATTTCGCGGCCACCGCACGGAAGATCCGGGTGATCGCTGCACGTAGATCTATCGCTCGGTCGAAAACGTTGTCCGCGTCGTCTGGATGCCGCTCCGATTCTCGCAGAAGGCGCTCAACCTGCCCATCATTCAGAATGTTGACGTGCCGTCCCCAGCGCACGAGATCGGGATAGGCGGAGAGATACTCTTCAGGGTCGCTGTTGGGGCTCTCAACCGTGTTGACGAAATCGAGGCAAAGCCGGTCGCCGAGCAGCCGGGGCATGGTCGGATCGGCTCCTCGCCGTCTCGTCTGAATGTTGATCTTCATGCCGCTCTCCAGCTGGCTTACCCTCATTTGTATCTTGACCGGTAAGTAGTAAATCGTTAGTATCTTACCAGGAATCTAGCAATGGCAGGTAAGTTCTGGACGCAGTCGATTCGAACGGATCGACGAAGTCGAATTATCTTAAAGTAGAGGGGTGCAGTATGGCATCTGAACCAAACGCCGAGTCCTGGCCAGACGTAATTTCGACCAAAGAGGAGCTTCTGACGATTCTCTGGCGCATGCGGGCCGACCTGGAGCGATTGGCGGCCGAGGCTGGACCGTCGCGTATGCAGCTACCCGGTGTGGCAGGTGAATGGAGCATCAAGGACGTCATCGCGCACTTGACCGCCTGGCGTTGGTGGTCTGTGGCGCGCATGGAGGCTGCGGTTCGTAACGAGGTACCGACTCCCCCCTGGAGCGCCGGGCTGGATGAGTCGACGGAAGAGAATGTCGACGAGATCAACCAGGAGTTCTATGCGGTCGCTTGCACCCAATCGACGCTCGAGGTGCTGCGCGATTCACGGGCGACCTTCGACCGCTTGGAAGACGCGGTCATGGCGCTGTCGGATCAGGAGCTGTTCGAGAAGGGCCGTTACGACTGGCTGGATGGATACGCGGCATCGGACGTAATCCTCGGCGCCGCCGGTCATCTGTTCGAGGATCACGAGCTGGCGATCAACGTCTTTCTTGCCCGTAGCCCGCGGTAACTGGGGTCAATGATGTGGCAGTAGACCAGCTTTTGTGGGAGCAGGCGCTTGCCTGGCGTCTGAGCCGGCACCATCTGGTTGAACTGGCGCCGCCAGCGAATTTGCTTCAGGTGGTCGGCGACATCTGTGGCCTGCACGCGCAGTTGATGTCCTCGGCCGAGCTGAGCCTGTGGGCGCGTGTCGATGGGTTAGAAAACGATGCGCTACAGGATCTGCTCTGGAGAAAACGCGCCCTGGTCAAGGTATGGGCCATGCGCGGAACGTTGCACCTTCTCCCGTCGACCGAGCTTGGCCTCTGGGTCTCCGCGCTGAGCACCTACACGAATCGCGGCATGACCAGACATCCCGAGATCGACCGGCTGATCGAGGCGGTCAGTCAGGCTGTTCATGGTCGTGTCTTGACGCGTGAGGAACTGGCGCTCGAGGTGGAGCGAATGACCGGTGACGAGGAACTCGCCGAGTACGTCCGTTTCAGCTGGGGATCGTATCTCAAGCCAGGTTCCTTCCGCGGCCTTCTCTGCTTCGCCGAGAGGGACGGCAATCTCGTGCGTTTCACCGCTCCCTCTACCTGGGTTCCCGGCGGGATCAACCTTATTGATCCCCAGGAGGCACTGCGTGAGGTCACCCGTCGCGCCCTGGAAGCCTACGCGCCACTCAAGGCCGCGGATCTTGCTCTCTGGTGGGGCGGATTTGGCCCTGCACCGGGACGGCGCATGCTAGCGGCGCTCGGAGACGAGGTCGTGAAGGTCGACATCGAAGGTGAACGTCTCCGGATGCTGGCGAAGGACGTCGATGAGATGCTGTCGGTCGGATCGTTGCAGCGAGCGTGTCTGTTGCCCGCGTTCGACCCGTGGGTGGCTGGTGCATCGCGTGACGCCTCGGCCGTGGTCGATCCGGAACACCGTGCACGAGTCTTTCGTCCCCAAGGCTGGATCTCGCCGGTGGTGTTAATGAATGGGCGGATGGTCGGCGTCTGGAACCGTGCGCGCAAGGGTCGCCGTCTGCAGGTAGAGATCGAACCGTTTGCTGCGCTGCCGAACTAGGCCCGTGAACAGCTTGAGGCAGAGGTGGAACGCTTGGCCGCGTTTCTTGGTGGCGATCTTACGCTGAGGTGGGTGGCGTAGTGTACCGATCGAGTCCGCAGCCGTTTCGCGGCACGATGATTCGTGCCGTATCCCGCCTTTCTAAATAGAAAATGGCTGCTGAGCAGGATACCAAGCTCGTTTTCTGCACCGCAAACCAGCGGTCTGTGATCGTCCATGGGAGTCTTTCCGCTCTCTCGCCGGCGATCTCGAATTCCTTATTCTGACGCGGAAAAATGACTGCCGAATTGCCCCGAAAATCCTTTCACACGCGAGACGAACAGGTGTCATATATACAGCGACGAGAACGAATGTTCGCCGGAAGGGTATTGAACATGGAAATGGCTTTAGGGCGGCAGCGCGTGCTGGTATTCGGCGTTCTGGATCGGGCCGAACGGCCGGTAAAGAACATTGATCTGGAGCGGGTTTACAACCGGCGCCAGTTGCAGCGACAGATCGAGCAGGAGCGCTTCGCCCATCAAACGCTGGCCTGGAAATCGATGGCCTGGTGGAACGGGATGTACTAGCCGAGCACTCATTCGCGAAGTATCGACACATCGAAGAGGAGCGGCCCAGCGCGGCTGCTCCTCTTTTGTGCCAGTTGGTGCCGTCACGTTCACCGGTCGGCCTGGTTGATCTCGTTGGCGAGGTCCGTTCGACGTGAATGATCCTTGCCGGAACGAAACTCGGCGACATAGCCGTCGAAATTCCAGCTTTCGAGGAATTTTTGGGCGGCGCTGCGGCCGGCGCCGTAGAGATCGAGCGCTCGATCTCGTGAAAGGTCGAACTCCGTGGAGTTCACGCCGAGAGTCGGAATGGCGATGGTGCGAACGAAGGAATCCTTCTCGAGATAGAGGCGGTCATAAAACTCGGTCATCGTGCCTACGAGACTCTTGGCGAAGTCGACCACACCCCGGATTCCGCCCGTGTCGTCCAGATCCGGTGGCAGCCGTTCCGCGATCGAGGTTCGTGGGTCCGGCTCGACCAGCTTGAGCCCGAAGGTTGGCCATTCCGGATTGCCGTCCGAATCGAATAGCCAGACCGGGAAGTTGGAGAGCATCCCACCGTCAACAATCACGTGGTAGGAGCCGTTCTGGCGGTTACGGATGCGTACTGGCTCGAAGAAGACCGGAATGCTCATACTCATGCGCACGGCTCGGGCAACATCGAGGCTGTCTGGATCGACACCAAGCTTGGCGGCATCCCTGGGGAGCACCAGGAGCTGCCGGCCGGTGATGTCGGAGGCGATCACCTGAACCTTGTATTGATAGCGGGGATCGTCGGTCTGCTCCTCGTGCCGAAGATCCTTGAAGGTGCGAACCCCCTTCGCTTCCAGATAGTGACGCATCAGTTCGTGGAAGTAGTCTCCTCTGTAGAGCCCCTGCGTCATCAAGACGCTGAGTAATCCTCCGACCAGCGGGATGCGGTTTTGCCAGGTCGGGTCTTTGAAGCGATTGAAATCTAGACCGAGGATGATCTCTTTCAATTCGGCCGCGTTGTACCCCGCTGCCATCAGCGTTGCCACGATCGCGCCGGCCGATGTACCCGCCACGTTTTGCGGTTGGTATCCACGCTCTTCCAGCACCGAGATAGCCCCGACCAGACCGATCCCTTTGACGCCGCCCCCTTCGAAGACGAGATCGACGAAGGTTTGGTGTGCGCGATCCGCAAGTAGTTGCTCCGGCGTTACCGTCATTGCAGACTCCTCTCGCGAAGATGCCGAACGGGTGACATGGTTCGGTGACGTCCCTATTCGGCGTGAAATGGAATTGTTGGGATACCAGATACCAGTATAGGTTATGTCATCAGGAAGGAAATAGCCGAGGGGCGAAGGCGTCGGGGTTGGTCGCTCGGTCGCGCTGGGCGATCTCGTCTCCGATCCGCCCCAGCAGAACGTCCCAGGGATTCTGACCTGAACCCGGGTGCCACTCGAAACGTGCCCGCTCGAAGTACTGCACCACGATTCCCGATTCATTGGTGAACTCTTCACTTAGGGGATAGCCCAAGGTCATGAGCGCGTCATCGCCGTGACTCTCCCAGAAGGCACGAAACCCGTGGCAAACGTTATGTCGTGTTTGTGGAAAATAGCGACAGGGAGAGATTTCCGCCCGTTCGACGGCAATGCCGAGCAGACGCGTGAAGTCGTAGAGCGCACCAGGATCGTGATGATGACTCGTGCCGCCCCTGAGCGTGGGATTCCGCGGGTCCGGTACGTCCATATGACCGATGACATGATCCCGGTCGAGTGGGATGCCGTGCCGTCTGGCGATCCGGCCGGTCAACTGGCCAACCGCCAGGTACAGCCCATCCGAAAACTCGCCCCGGTCCGCAAACCCCTCTTGCTCGATGTTGATGGCACGGCGGTTGTAGGCCAGGTTGCCCGCTGCCCAAGCCGTATCCACCTCACGTACCAATTGTGCGATTTTGCTGCCGTCGGTCGAGATCAGATAGTGACTGCTGCTGTCGCGATTGCTTGATCCCGACGCGAAACCCCTCAGCCAGTTCAAAGCTCCATCGAAGCTTCCCTCAGTCGTGTGGAGAATGATCAGATCGATGGCTGAATGCCGTTACGCTCAGGATCGAAGTTGCTGGACGGTAGCCAGGTCGCGTTCGGGTCATCTGCCTGCATCGGTCATGTCCCCCTCCTTTAAATGATGTCCCGCACCGACGATCTGCCGGTGAATGCCTTGACCGCAGTCCTGGGCACGCATTACTACGAACGACGCGAGCGGGGAGAAGTGTGCAACGCTGACCCGTTGGTATAATTCGCCGCGTACACCGACCGCTCCGCGAAGGACATCCAAACAAATCCTCGGAGAATTTCGACAGATCGACGCCAGCGGAAGGCCGGCAATCCTGTGCATGGCGATTCACCATTTGTCCCTCTGCTGATCATCACGCTCATCGCCGCGATCGTGCCGATCGTGGTGAGCCGGCTGCGTATCGCTCGCCTTCCGATCGTCGTTGGCGAAATCCTGGCCGGCATTGTGATCGGCAAGAGTGGCTTCGATATCATCCACGCGAGCGCCACAACCGATTTTCTGGCTGAGTTTGGTTTCGTTTTCCTGATGTTCCTCTCCGGACTGGAGGTCGATTTCCGCACCCTCTTCCGAGAGCGTGAGACGGATTCGAACAGACCGCGCTGGCAACGTCCGGTGCCGCTGGCGTCACTTGGTTTCGGCGTCACCCTGCTGATCGCGATCGGCATCGGCTATGGCTTCTCGACCGCCGGTCTAACGAGTAGTCCGATCCTGATGGGTCTGATCCTGAGCACGACGTCGCTCGGTATCGTGTTGCCGGTCCTCAAGGAGCGAGAGCTAACGGTGACGGCCTACGGACAGACGGTACTGGTGACGGCCGTCATCAGCGATTTCGCCACGTTGCTTCTGCTCAGCATCGTTATCGCCATCATCAGCCAGGGAGCCACGCCGGATCTGCTCCTCTTCACCTTGCTGCTGGGCGCCTTCGCCGTGGCTGCCATAGTTGGCCAATGGGCGCGCCGCCTACCTTTCCTCACGCGGGTCATGAACGAGCTTTCACATGCTACGGCGCAGATTCAAGTTCGAGGCGCCTTCGCACTCATGGTTGCCTGGGTCGTGCTGGCCGACCGGCTGGGAGTCGAGGTCATCCTCGGAGCGTTTCTGGCCGGAGCGGTGATCAGCCTCAGCAGCCGAAGCCATGAATCGCCTCTGCGCGGCAAACTGGACGCGATCGGCTACGGCTTTTTCATCCCGATCTTCTTTGTCATGGTCGGGGCGCGTTTCGACGTCAGTGCGCTGCTCGATTCGCCCCGTGGCTTGCTGCTCGTGCCCCTCATGATCGTCGCCGCGTATGGGGTCAAACTGGTGGCCAATTTGCCGATGCGCAGCATCTACTCCTGGCGGGAGACGATTGCCGGGAGCCTGCTCCTCTCCTCCCGGCTCTCACTGATCATTGCGGCGGCCGCTATCGCGGTCGATCTGGCGATCATCTCGCCCGCCGTAAACTCGGCGATCATCCTGGTAGCGATCGTTACCAGCACGCTGTCGCCACTTCTCTTTTCAATGGTCCTGCCGCCGGCGACCGCGACGAAGAGGGAGGGGGTCATTATCCTCGGAACCGAGCAACTCGCAGTGCTCCTCGGCGAACGGGTTCGCGCCGCTGGCGAGCAGGTGACGTTTTTGGGACATCATCCGGACCAGTTGACGCGGCTGATACAGTCCGGCTTCCATGCGGTGGTCGGTAAGCCGTCGGATCGTGACGTGCTCGAGCAGGCTGGCGCCGGAAGCGCGCGAGCCCTGGTAGCGGTTTCGAATGCGCCAGAGGCCGTGGTCGAAGTCTGTCGTCTCGCAAGCCAGGAGTTCGGCGTGCCGGAACTGATCGCGCGGGCTGACGATCCGATACAGGTGCGTGAGCTGCAGTTGCTTGGTGCACGGGTGGTACAGCCGGTCATGGCCACCGCGCTCGGACTAGAGGGAGCGCTTTACTTCCCGTCGGCCTTCACCATGATGAGCGATCGGGGTGACGACGTTGAGCTACTTGACATCCCGTTAAGCAATCTCCTCCTTGCCAACCGGCCGCTGCGCTCGGTGCGTCTGCCGGGCAACGCATTGGTGATCGGTCTGCGACGCGACGGCGAGGTTCTGGTACCGCACGGTGACACGAAGCTGGAGTTGGGTGACATCCTGACGCTGGTCGGCAGCACAGCCGCGTTACGCGATGCACGTCCCTGGCTAACCTACGGCCACCGTCCATCCGAAGATGGCCCCACTCGCGGGGCCTACCCCGAAAAGGCTTCGACGAAGGGGTAAGGGAATGCCCAACGCGATCGCACTTGACGCACAGTGACCTCTCTGAAATCCATTGTGATATGCGACAAATTGCTCAAATCCCAGAGGGATAGACACGTCACGAACGATGAGATCCACCCATTTCTCCAGACGCTCGGATTTACACGCCTGGAATATGTTAAAGACAGAGTGACCATCGCGGACCTCTTTCGCCCAGAAGACGCTGCGGTCTCTATGTCCTGCACTTTGCGGATGGTTGGTGCTACGCCGGACAAGCAGTAGATGTGGTCCGTCGCTACGCTCAACATCGTCATACCCATTCGGATATCGAGCAATTAAGTTTCAGGCCATTGGCAAGGTCGCGTCTCAAAGATGAAGAAAAACTCCTCATTGAAGCGCTGGAGCGGAATGGGTCGAAGCTTCGCAATATCTCGCTGGTGAGCTCGCCGAAGGCAGCCGGTGGCACTGACTTTGACCTGATCATGACACCCTACGACAGGAGCGGTGGCTAGAGAGTACACAGGTAAGCTTCGGATCAGATGGCCGAATATCGGATCAAAGTCTCCGGTCCCGCTACCACGCACGATATGAACGCTTCATGAAACTTCGTTACAGTGAACGCGTTCTACCGGTTCTTCGAAGCTATGTACAGGCGTCGATTCCGGTAATCCGTGACAGCGAGATGTCCTTCTGGGTCTCGACGTGTATTCCAAACTACTCACGGACGGGCGTGACGATCTACTCGCGCATCAACATATTCTGGCAGGAAGTCTTCAACGTTAGTGCGGCATCACGCGGCCCGCTGTGGTTCTCTTGGCACCTTGCCATAGCACCTCTGGAACAGAGATTTGGCAAGGGCGCGCGGCGGCTGATGCGGCGCTACCCCTTTGTGGAGTTGTTCGATCATCGCTACCAGCCCGGCGGTCAGGATCAAATCGAGATGTCCGCCCGCGGTTCGAAAAACGCCCTGCGAGTAATTCAGGATCCGGACGTCATGCGCGCAGTTCGGGAATTCAACCTTCGACTCGCTCGCAAGGGACCATGCACCTTCAACGGATATCACTGTTTTGACTTGGCCGATCACCTTGTGGAGTAGTAGCCAGTTCGTCAGCAGATAGTGCTAAGCGTAATCACCGCATATTCGTTCACGACGTCATTAGACCGCTTCCCGTGCTGTGTTCATCTTCTGATGATTAAAGGGTTACGACGGGGACAACCCTTCATCCGAAAATCAAGGACGACACTGCGACGACCACTCCTACCGCGGTTAGGATGGCGCCGGTAACACTAACCCAGAGAATGATCTTTGATATCCGAGCCGATTCCCTGCGTGAGATCTCTGATGAATAGAGTCCGATTAGGTACTCTTGATATGAGCTAGGGGAATTATTGCTGTGCCCGACAGCTTCAACAACGTTGCGATACTCCTGCGCCAACTCCGCGTCGCTAAGTTGGCGGGGATCGCGAAATCCGTCTGGCATTGTGCGAACTCCTTTCTCTGATCCGATAGTCGACTGCAAGGTTACAAACCTGTCCGATATCGAGCTGTTTCAGGAGACATCAATGGCAAGGAGCGAAGAAAAGTATCGCGTTCGTACAGGACCTGTGGTCATAGTTGCTGATTGTGAGTTTGCAGTACGAGTGATGGGCGGACGGTAGCCAAAACAAACGAAAGGGCAGACGGAAACCCGTCTGCCCCAAAGCCATCACACTACCGTACACTACCGCTACTTCATACTGTCGGCGACGGCCTAAGTGCCTATTATAGCAGGGCATTCATCTTGATCGTTATAGGCGATGTAGGACAACATCATCATTTGTCCAATTCCTGATATGAGTGGAGATGGCGGCTGCGGCAACACCTCTCAGCGACCTCAAGCCACTTGACATTCCTGACATTCTAGCGCATCGTTCATCGTAACATGACCATAGTGTCGCATCATGTGTTCGGCTGAGCGGTGGCGCGGTGAGATCGACAGGATTCTATTCGATTCTATTAGTGCCACTAGAGGAACCAACTATGCCCATCCACGTGCTCGACATAATTGATCCCAGTGCGCTCGGCGCGCAGCTTATGGAAGCTCGGAAGGCTCGCCGCCTGACTCAGCAGGTAGTCGCCGATGCGCTTGGCGTCTCCCGGACTACAGTGGTCGCGATGGAAAAAGGAGATCGACGACCCAGGCCAGGCGAACTCGTGCAGCTTGCAGCTTTCTACGGGCGGCAGGTGGGCGATCTCATGCGGGAAGCGGCCGAACCGCCGCGTGAGAGTTTCGTCGTGCAGTTCAGGGCGGCGCGAACCCCGAACAGCGCGGAGCGTGACGAGAAGCGCGAGACGGATATACGCGAATTCGAGGTATTGTGTCGAGATTATGTTGAACTGGAGCGCCTGACCAAGTCATCCCTTTCGCGTCGTTATCCCGATGTCTATGACGTGAGCCAATCCGACCCAGAACGGGCGGCGGAAGAGGTCACGTTGTCGGAGCGCAACCGGTTAGGATTGGGCGACGGGCCGATCGGCGACTTGTGGGGCATTCTCGAAGCCGATGTTGGGATGAGGATCTTCGCGCAGGGATATTCGGATAGCGGCCTTGCTGGTCTCTTCGTCTTTACCGAGGAATATGGTGGCTGTATCTCGGTGAATCTGCATCACGCGGAACCGCGCCAGCGATGGATTGCTGCTCATGAATACGGACACTTCTTAACCAATCGCTATCGACCGGAGATCACCGTTCTGCAGACCTATCGCCGGGTCCCGGAAAGTCAACGCTTCGCTGATGCTTTTGCCCGGCACTTCCTTATGCCGTCGTCGGGCCTGACTCGTCGCTTTCAGGCAATGAAGCGCTCCAAAGCGAGCCCGGTCAACCCAGCTGACGTTCTGTCGCTTGCCCACCTCTACCAGGTATCAGTCACCGCTTTCATGCTTCGCCTGGAAGAGCTTCGACTCATTTCACTTGGTTCGTGGGATCGACTCCGTAATGCCGGTTTCAAACCGAACGAAGCTCGGCGGTTGCTCGGTCTTGGGCATGTGCCTCAGGGCCGGTCGGCACTCCCGTTTCGCTACGAAGCGCTCGCCGTGCGTGCATACGTGACAGAGAAGTTGTCGTTGGAGCGACTGGCCAATCTGCTGCGAACGGATCGAGTCGGCGCGCGGGAGAAGGTCGAAGACCTAACTCAACGGCAGTTCTTCGACGACGGAGAGATCTATGAACTGTCGCTTGACTTTGATACCGAGCTGACCTCGACTGGTCGATGAGCCAAGGCGCGTCACCGTACGAAATCGCTGATGAATCATCGTTTCTATTGCTCGACGCGTGCGCGGTGATAAATCTGTACGCCTGCGGGTATATTCAATGAAGTTCTTAGTTTCGCATTCGGCGACATACGGCATAGTGTCGCACGGTCAGTGAAACGCTCTACATTCGTCGAGGTGGATCTGGTGACGATGCACGAGATCGCGTTCCAATCGAACTTGATGGGGTGTTATCTGCACGACTGCTCCAGGTGGTGCCGAAAGCAACCGAAGAGGAACTGAACACCTTCATCGATCTCGCGACGGAGCTTGGTGATGGAGAGGCGATGACTGCAGCCGTGGCGACCACCCCGGATCACGTGTCACCGACGCTCGAGTAGCACTTCGAGCCATCAATATAGAGTTCCGACGATGGGATCGCTTCAGATCATCAAACACTGGGTCGAGAGCGAACACCTTGCACGGCCAGCCGCTCGGAACGCACTGGTGAACCTCCGCCAGCGCGGGTCCTATTTCCCGGGTCGGAATCACCAACTGCGTACCTGGTGGGAGGAATTTTTGAGCCCCACTGGCTTTGATCCGGGTTAGGCATGAATAAAGGACGTCATTGACGCCCTCCTATACGTCAGATTTGTTCCAGAAGCGTCCGGTAGAGGCGTTCTGTTCGGTAGCCGAGTGAGCGGGCGACGCTGGCGGACGCAACATTCTCCAGAGACGTGTTCCACCAGGTCTGATACCCGAGTCGCTCGCACTCGAGGATCGTTCGAGCGGAGACGATCTTGCCAAGCCCGCGCCGACGATAGTCTTCGCCAGTAATGACCGCCATCTCCAGCATGCCGTCGACCGCTGGGCCGGCATACGCTTCAGAGACGACCCGATCGCCGTCCAACAGGCAGTAGCCGATGCCATTGTCAATCGCGGACTCGCCGTCGACGAACATCCAGGGTGACCAGGCGCAACGAGGCTCCAGTTCCCGGTCGATACGTGCAAGCCGCAGGCTGGCCGGTGGATTGATGAGTAGTTCGAGGCTGATCTCAAAGGCGCGATCCTCGAAGTCGATATTTGCGCCCTCAGAGCTCGGATTGGGCAAAAGCGCCAACCACGGATCATCATCGGTCAGTCCGATAGTTACCATGCGATCGCGTCGCAGGACGTTGATGATCTCAGTTACCAGATCACGAGAGAATGAACCCGCCAAAAACAGCGAACCGTCACTTGAAAGCTCGTGAACGGCTCCCCAGTTCGGTGCAGCGGGATTATCAGTGAGAATCCGCCCTCCCGAGATTCCGTCGAGTACGGCAAAGCAGCGACGAAACGTATGGCCGCTCGTGGCAAAGAGCGATCGCAACGCCGGTGATCCCTGGTTCGGGGTCAACTCGATCACGGTACCCTCTTTCATTTGTGAGCGCTTGGTAGCTCTGCCGGGCGTCGGGCGGTCGATCCGCTACAGATCCCATACAGTTTAATCCGATCAACGGGTTCATTCGTATTTAACTCACCTTCGAAGGTAGTCTCGCGAACAGCAGCAACACGCGGACCGCGCGGTCAAGCTTTTCATCTGGCTTTCAGAATCGAGGCCTACCATCGTTGAGCATCGTGTTCCGTCTGTTCGATAAAGGAAGAAGAGGTTGGGAAATGAGGTTACACGTCATCACGCGATCACGTCTTTCAGTCTTGATCGCGGTCACGCTCCTATCGATCGGTCTGGCTGCGTGCGGTTCCTCATCGAGTACCCCCGTTCCGACCACATCCAGCGCGGGAGCCGCCTCGACGGCAACTGAGGCGACCAACCAACCACCGCACCCGCGGCTGCCACGTCAACTCAGGCTGCGACGACCGCGGCCCAGGCTACGCCGATGGCATCGTCGGCTGCTGGCGGCAGTGCAGTCGTGATGGTCAGTACAAATGCGACGCTCGGGAAGATCCTGACCGACGCGAAAGGGATGACGCTCTACTTCTATGCGAAGGACACTGCTGGGACGAGCGCCTGTACTGGCGGCTGCGCCACGAACTGGCCACCACTGACGGCCACCGGGACGCCAACCGCCTCAGCCGACGCGACCGGAACGTTGAGCGTCATTACGCGAGCCGATGGCAGCAAACAGGTCGCCTATAACGGTAAGCCGCTCTACACCTATATCAAGGACACGGCACCCGGCGATACGACTGGCCAGGGTGTCGGAGGTGTCTGGACCGTCGCCACTCCGTAACAGGACATCTGCTAAGCCGGCGAGCCGCACTGAACGAGGTGCGATGACGGATTTTGCCCGAGCAACCTCAATCGCCCTCGTTCTCCTCGCCGGCAGCTTCAATCATGATCGTGTCGTCCGTGCTGGATAACCGACCGCTACGCCACTGCCCGCTCATCGACGTTCAGGCGAAGGAGCAGACCAGCGACGGCGATCATGGTGCCGAAGACGATCGCCAGGAGCGGCATTCCGCCAACTCCAAGCATCAAACCGCCGATTAGCCCGCCAAGGACGTAACCCATCTGAGCGACGGACGCTCGTAACGACATCATCGCGCCTCGATAGCGTGGCGATTGCTGCAGCCCCAGCGAATTCGAGGTCGCTCCCCGCGCTCCCTGGCTCAGACCAAACAGGATCAAGAGCCCGACGGTCGGGATCAGCGGCCAGGAGAAGACCATGGCACAGATCAGGAAGACCCCCGAGAGGATCGCAGCCGCGAGAATCGCCTGCCGCTGGCCGAATCGGCTCGCCAGACGATAGGCGCCGAGACTGCCGAAGACGAATCCAAGTGCGGAGAGGGCCAGCAGCGGACTTGCGGTTCCGGCGCTCAGGTCGAAGCGGTCGATGTAGAAGACGCCGAGGAAGGTCAGGGTGCCGGCCCATCCGGTGTAAGAACACAGCTCGGTGAGGACCCAACTGGTGGCCGAACGGTCGGAAAGAATCTCGCGGAGCGCTCGTCCTGGGTTGCGCGTCTCACTGGTCACGATGGCGCTCTCCGGTTTCGGTAGCCGCAGTACAAAAACGAGCCCCACCAGACTGAACAGGAAGGGAACGCCAAAGAAGCTCCAACGCCAGCTGAAGGCGTCGGCCAGGAATCCGATGAGTGGCAGACCAAGGATCCAGGCGAGCGGCTGGCCGATATTGACCAACCCCATGGCCCAGGCGCGTCGCTCCGGGACGAAGTAGTCGCCAACCGCGGCCATCCCCATCGATAGGAGACAGGCCACGCCAATACCGGCCGTGAACTGCACGAGTACGAGTGCCCAGAAGGTCGGCGCCAGAGCGCTGCCCAGACCGGTCGCGCCGATGATCGCGAGCCCGGTCAGCAGGATCGGCTTGCGCCCGGTTCGTTCGGAGAGGATGCCGATGTAGGGAGCCAGCAGCGCGGACGAGAGAGCCGCGACGGTGCGGAGTTGTCCGGCGAGCGAGTCAGAAACGTTGAACGAGGCGCCGATATCGACCACCAGAGGGCTGATGATCACCACGCCCGTCTGATTCACAATCATCGTGACGATCAACGACGTCAGGACGAACGAATCGCGCGTTTTGCCTTGTTTCGACGGAGCGTGCGGAGGTCCTCAGGTTCGTCTCTTTCACCAGTTCATTTCAGCGCGCGCAGACTTCGCCAGTATGACACGGGCCCCCAGCGGGTGTGTATGGACGAGAACGATGAACGTGCGGGGTCAAGATGGGAACATGACAGGTGCAAACGACGTAGTATCGAAGCCCTTGTGGCCAGTCATGGCTCTTTGAGCGCACGCGACACTTGCGCGACATCACCTTTATGATCACAAGCCCATATCACTGAATGTAAATTTAGAACTGAACACTTGACTTTGATGTATCAGCCGTTATCCTGATAACACTCTGGGAACTGAACTGATCACTTCATACTTCTTGCTCCGTTCTCCCAGTTAGCGAGTGGTTACAGGCCGTCGGCCTGCTCAGGATGCGAATCATCGTCTGAGTGTCGATGGCGCTGTGTCGATCGTGGCGGTCAACCGTCACGTTCTGGTGGGGCGTGGTTCAAGTAGAGGGGGCAGAAACGGATGGCGCGAACAATCAGAGCTATGATCGCTATTGCAATAATGGTAAGTTTCTCGATGTCGGTGTTTTCATCAGGTCTCGCCGCTAGTGGAGATGTACCACGCATAGCGGTGGTGAAACAGGCGACGCGGGACGGTCAGGTGATCAGCATCGCGAGCATTGGGGACTCCATCACCTACACCTATCAGGTACGGAACACGGGTAATGTCCCGTTGACGGACGTGACGGTGACGGACGATCGCCTCGGCACAGTGAGTTGCCCACAGACAATACTGTCGGCCGATGACCAAGTCGCTGGCTCGGGGTCCGACGAGATGGTTTGTACGGCGTCGCATACCGTGACAGCTGGCGAGCGCACTGACGCCGATGGTCCAGCCCTGTCCAACGTCGCCACAGCGATTGGCACTGCACCGTCTGGATCAGTTGTATCAGCCACGGCCAGCGCTACCATCACGGTCTCGCCGCTAGCTTTGAGTGTTATCGCTACCTCTGACGGAGTGACTCCGGTAACCACCGTCCCTGTTTACCAGGCCACGATCTTCGTTTACCAAGTCACGAATGATGGCAGTGACACGCTTACCAATGTCACCGTCGATGACTATCGTTCCCCATATGATGGTCCGGTCTGTGGCATCGTGAGTCTAGCGCCGGGTGAGACCCATACTTGTACACGGACCCGGGATCTCACTTTTGACCTCTACACCACAATCCATCCCATTGGGGATGGTGCCTATGCCGGTACGTTCCGTGACGACGCCCGGGCAGCAGGTCAGTTGTCGTCGGGCGATACTGTGAACGCCGCAGATAGAGTCAGCGTCGATGTCGTCATGCACCCAGCATTGGAGCTCGACTTCCAGGCCACCGATGGTGTGAACGAGATCACGGCGGCCTATGTGGGTGAGACGATCCACTACCGTGTCGTCGCAGTGCGTAATGTAGGCGATGTGCGAATCGAAGGCAGTGCCGTTTATGTGAATGGCCAAGGGGGCTGTGGTCTAGCGCAAGGATATCTGAATCCCGGCCAGAGTGGATCCTGCGTCAACGGTGGCGGCTTTACCCATGTGGTGACTGCGGCTGACTTGACTGATGGCGATGGCCCACTCCAGACTACTGAGGCCAGAGTCGAGACCGTACTCCACGGTGCGCTGATTACCGCTACCGATGATGCTACCGTTACGGTCAGTTCTGATGTACCACGCATAGCGGTGGTGAAACAGGCGACGCGGGACGGTCAGGTGATCAGCATCGCGAGCATTGGGGACTCCATCACCTACACCTATCAGGTACGGAACACGGGTAATGTCCCGTTGACGGACGTGACGGTGACGGACGATCGCCTCGGCACAGTGAGTTGCCCACAGACAATACTGTCGGCCGATGACCAAGTCGCTGGCTCGGGGTCCGACGAGATGGTTTGTACGGCGTCGCATACCGTGACAGCTGGCGAGCGCACTGACGCCGATGGTCCAGCCCTGTCCAACGTCGCCACAGCGATTGGCACTGCACCGTCTGGATCAGTTGTATCAGCCACGGCCAGCGCTACCATCACGGTCTCGCCGCTAGCTTTGAGTGTTATCGCTACCTCTGACGGAGTGACTCCGGTAACCACCGTCCCTGTTTACCAGGCCACGATCTTCGTTTACCAAGTCACGAATGATGGCAGTGACACGCTTACCAATGTCACCGTCGATGACTATCGTTCCCCATATGATGGTCCGGTCTGTGGCATCGTGAGTCTAGCGCCGGGTGAGACCCATACTTGTACACGGACCCGGGATCTCACTTTTGACCTCTACACCACAATCCATCCCATTGGGGATGGTGCCTATGCCGGTACGTTCCGTGACGACGCCCGGGCAGCAGGTCAGTTGTCGTCGGGCGATACTGTGAACGCCGCAGATAGAGTCAGCGTCGATGTCGTCATGCACCCAGCATTGGAGCTCGACTTCCAGGCCACCGATGGTGTGAACGAGATCACGGCGGCCTATGTGGGTGAGACGATCCACTACCGTGTCGTCGCAGTGCGTAATGTAGGCGATGTGCGAATCGAAGGCAGTGCCGTTTATGTGAATGGCCAAGGGGGCTGTGGTCTAGCGCAAGGATATCTGAATCCCGGCCAGAGTGGATCCTGCGTCAACGGTGGCGGCTTTACCCATGTGGTGACTGCGGCTGACTTGACTGATGGCGATGGCCCACTCCAGACTACTGAGGCCAGAGTCGAGACCGTACTCCACGGTGCGCTGATTACCGCTACCGATGATGCTACCGTTACGGTCAGTTCTGATGTACCACGCATAGCGGTGGTGAAACAGGCGACGCGGGACGGTCAGGTGATCAGCATCGCGAGCATTGGGGACTCCATCACCTACACCTATCAGGTACGGAACACGGGTAATGTCCCGTTGACGGACGTGACGGTGACGGACGATCGCCTCGGCACAGTGAGTTGCCCACAGACAATACTGTCGGCCGATGACCAAGTCGCTGGCTCGGGGTCCGACGAGATGGTTTGTACGGCGTCGCATACCGTGACAGCTGGCGAGCGCACTGACGCCGATGGTCCAGCCCTGTCCAACGTCGCCACAGCGATTGGCACTGCACCGTCTGGATCAGTTGTATCAGCCACGGCCAGCGCTACCATCACGGTCTCGCCGCTAGCTTTGAGTGTTATCGCTACCTCTGACGGAGTGACTCCGGTAACCACCGTCCCTGTTTACCAGGCCACGATCTTCGTTTACCAAGTCACGAATGATGGCAGTGACACGCTTACCAATGTCACCGTCGATGACTATCGTTCCCCATATGATGGTCCGGTCTGTGGCATCGTGAGTCTAGCGCCGGGTGAGACCCATACTTGTACACGGACCCGGGATCTCACTTTTGACCTCTACACCACAATCCATCCCATTGGGGATGGTGCCTATGCCGGTACGTTCCGTGACGACGCCCGGGCAGCAGGTCAGTTGTCGTCGGGCGATACTGTGAACGCCGCAGATAGAGTCAGCGTCGATGTCGTCATGCACCCAGCATTGGAGCTCGACTTCCAGGCCACCGATGGTGTGAACGAGATCACGGCGGCCTATGTGGGTGAGACGATCCACTACCGTGTCGTCGCAGTGCGTAATGTAGGCGATGTGCGAATCGAAGGCAGTGCCGTTTATGTGAATGGCCAAGGGGGCTGTGGTCTAGCGCAAGGATATCTGAATCCCGGCCAGAGTGGATCCTGCGTCAACGGTGGCGGCTTTACCCATGTGGTGACTGCGGCTGACTTGACTGATGGCGATGGCCCACTCCAGACTACTGAGGCCAGAGTCGAGACCGTACTCCACGGTGCGCTGATTACCGCTACCGATGATGCTACCGTTACGATCGCAAGCCTAGACGCTAACGTTCATCCAGATGACAGCACACCTCCCACGACGACAGCCTCAACGAGAAACGCAGACGGAACGTCCTACCTCCCCGGCAGTTGGACAAGCCAAGATGTTACGGTCACGCTGATAGCTCAAGACAATTCTGGTGGGTCCGGTGTCAACACGACATACTATGGTATCGACAATGCCACACAGCAAGTTTACCATTCCCCATTTGTTGTCTCGGGTGACGGAACGCACAACGTTATCTACTGGTCTATTGATAATGACGGCAATATTGAGCGGGCCAATAGTCTTCAGATACGAATCACGCCGCTTGCCATTACCACCCAATCACCGCTCCCCGACGGTACCATCGGTGTGCAGTACTCCGTCACCATGCAAGCGACCGGAGGCACACAGCCCTATACCTGGTCGATCTCAGCTGGACAGTTGCCGGATGGGCTGTCAATCGACCCGTCGACCGGCGTCATCAGCGGCACCCCGACGACGGCCGGCACGTTCGGCTTCACCGTTCAGGTGACGGATAGCAGTCAGATCACGGCAACCAAGCAGTTCACCTTCGCTGGTCCACCGGCGACCGGAACGGGTGGCAGCGGCTACGATCAGCCGGTCTCGCTGCCCGCACCGCCCGGTTCACCAACCCCGGATCAGCCAGCCGATTGTGCAAGTGGTAGCTATGCGCTTGCCCCCGGTAGCACGCTCCCTGATGGCCTGACGCTCGACCCGAACACCGGGGTCATCGGTGGAACTCCTACGGATGGTGGCACCTACACCTTCACTGTTCAGTGCACCACGACCACCAATGAAACTGCGCAAGCGGACTTCACCATCATCATCAACAACCCCGCGCCGGTGCTATCCAGCATCGATCCGAGTTCCACCGACGGAGGAGGAACCGGCGTTGCGCTTGACGTGCTTGGTTCAGGGTTCGTTCAGAGCTCGAGTATCCTCTGGAATGGAACTGCGCTGTCGACCACCTATGTGTCGGCGAGTGAGCTGACGGCCACGATACCAACCGCCGATATCGCGTCACCTGGAACCGCCAACATCACGGTTAGTAATCCTGCGCCGGGCGGAGGTACGTCAAACACTCTTACGTTTACTATTAACAATCCGGCACCGGCGAACAACGTCCAGTTGAACGTCGAGGACTCGCAGGGGAATCCTGTTTCTAACGCCGTCGTCACCTACACTCGTCGGTATACGTACAATCTCGGGTTGACCAGTGCGGACGGCATCGTGAATGGGAATCTCCCGGCGGGTACCTACACATTCCACGTGTCGTATCACGGAACGAGCGCCGACTACGGGCCGGTTGACGTCACGACCGACAGTGTGACCACACACGCGTTCCAGACGGTGAATGCGCAGGTATATCTGCAGACCTGCAGTGGATCCGGCCTCGCCAGTGGCGCCGTCCGTTATCAGGCGAGTGGAGGCTATTGGTATTACTTCGGTGGCACAATCGCCACGCCGACGGATGCTAACGGGGTGGTTAGTTGGGAGATCTTCCCAGGAACGTATCTCCTCGAGATGGACTACGGCGGTGCGTCAAGTCAGGCCACCGTTGACGTCGGCTCACCGTACACCTTCACCACCACGGCGGTGACACTGCTGAACCCCGGAACGATCACCTACACAGCGCCGAACGGCTATACGTATGCGTTCAATGGCCCTGCGATGCAGTTGCTGCCCGCCACCTACACCTTCCGTACCGGCGGAACGTCGTTCGATCTGGAGGTAAGTGGCTGCAGCTATTCCGGTGGGAACCTGCGCTTGGTCGACCACAATGGCAACGGCCTGGCGGGAGGAACAGCCTCCTACTACCTGGGAGGCTGGCACACTATTCCGGGAGAAACTGACGCCAACGGTAACTTGGTTTTCGCGGCGCCTAACTCTTCAGGCCTATCTGTCGCCATGGTTCATCAGGGGGAACGCCAACAGTTGAACGACGCTGAGCTTCTGTCGTCCAGCTTCACCTTCCAGACGGTTCTCACGACCATCAAGCTCGAAGATCACGCTAGTGATCCGCTGGATACGGGGACAGCGTCGTACTACGCGGGAATCTGGCATACCATCGGAGACACCTCCAACGGACAGGTGCAGTTGGAGATGTTGCCGGGGAGCTACAGCTTCGCCATGGTCTACGCGGGGACACGACAACAACTCAACCACCAGAACATCGGCGCCAACGCAGCAGTCGTCTTCCAGACGGTTCTCACGACCATCAAGCTCGAAGATCACACTGGTAATCCGCTGGATACGGGGACGGCGTCGTACTACGCGGGAAGCTGGCATACCATCGGAGACACCTCCAACGGACAGGTGCAGTTGGAGATGTTGCCGGGGAGCTACAGCTTCGCCATGGACTATCTGGGATCCCGTGAACAGCTCAACGGGCAGAATAACGGGAATGACGTGGTCTTCCAAACGGGTCAAGTGCACTCGGATGGTGGGACCGCCACGAGTTACTACGCAGGCGCGTGGCACGCGTTCACACAGAACATGGAACTCCTGCCTGGCACCTACACGTTTGCTTTCAGCGATCAAGGCAACACTCGGTACGCGATTATGGCGGGGATCGAGAACGACATTCATTGAGGTGCGTGCGGTGATGATCGGCCGATACAACCAAGGGAGCAAGTAATCGGAGGGTTGCCTCCTTGGTTGGCCGGTCGAACGCGGGGAATTGGGTAATGCGACAATGCTGGGCCGGACTGGAGCACCTTGATCCAGACCGGCCCACAATCATCAGGATCGGACGGACTCCCGATCAAGCCGCACATGCCGAAGGCGATCACGGCGCAGTCGGCTGATCAGCTCGGGCTTCTCTGGTGCCGCCTAAGCTGCTGCCCCGTCTGCCTTGAAGCAGCCGATAATCGTCACCGGACTCTCGTCGAAAGGACGCGTCATGGCGGTGATGTTGCCGTGACCGGCTCCCCAAATTGGTCCATTTTATTGGTTAAACCGCCGCCTTCTCGAGTTGCTCCTTGCTGGCCATGAAAGCGGCTTGTGACTGCTATTTGAGTGTTCGATGAGGCCGGTCTTCGTTGTACTCCACTCGCTAGGCCTCGATCACCACCTGCGCCTCGGCGAGGTTCTCGAACCAGCTCACTT
The DNA here is from genome assembly GCA_963785465.1 of uncultured Chloroflexia bacterium. GTDB lineage: Bacteria > Chloroflexota > Chloroflexia > Thermomicrobiales > Thermomicrobiaceae > CALAGB01. The sequence continues at coordinate 57,991 of CAWAVM010000022.1, forward strand.
CAGCGCGCGCAGACTTCGCCAGTATGACACAGGCCCCCCGGTGGGAGTGTATTGGCGGGGTGGGGTCCGATGAGCTGTGCCGGTAATGGCGATGCAACCAGACAGGAAATACGATCATCGTGGCGAGTTCGGCTTGTCGTCATCCGATCGCTGCACGACGGCGATAATGTGCGTGCCGCCATCAAGCGCACCCGGCTCGCGACAGAAGTCGAGCTCCCAGTCGAGAAAGGCTTGCCAGAGGGTTGCATCGTCGATGAGCGAGGCGACCAGTTCCTCATGCTGTGTCGAGAGAAAGTTCGCGGCAGAGGCGGCAACAACCGTACCCGAGTGGCGGCCCAGCAACGCGGACAGGTCGCTCCAGCGATACATGCGGCACTCGTGCCGTTGGCCGGAAAGACCAGCGAGATCCCCACTCGCGATGATTCGCTGTATCGCGTCGAGGCCGAACTGATCGGCGGTTTCCAATACCCCAGGCATGAACCGGCGAGTTGTGCCGAGTAGCGACATGACGCTGAGAAGTACGTATCTATTCGCTTTCGTCACGCGTAGCATCTCGCCAATGGCGTCATCGGCTCGATCGAACACATAGCTGACCGGACCGCCGTAACAGACCACGGCGTCAAATTGCTCATTCGAGAAGCGAGAAAGGTCGACAACGTCGAGGACATGCCGCTCGGCGACGGCTTCTTCGACTCCCGCCTCACCCACCTTGATCCGGTTGAGGTCTAACTGTTTTGGGGAGATGTCTCCGACCGTGATACGAGCTCCGAGCCGCGCCAGTTCAATCGTGAAGCGGCCGGGCCCGGCCCCAATCTCGAGCACATGATCGCCGGGGCGGATGTACTGCTGCAGGAACCAACGGTGGACGTGGAAGCTCACCCGATTGGCCGGTGTTGTCTCCAGGCGCTCCCACTCTTGTTCTCCATAGTCGTCGTAGAACTGTGCGATGTAGGCCGGGTCGTACATCAGGCACCTCTATTGGCGATGTCGATGACAGGCGGTGATAGCGGTGAGCCTTTCCGAGCGTAGCATGCGCGGAACTCACCCAGCCAGTTCTCTACGGCAGCGCGAACTGTGTCCCATAAACGGCCAACAGAATTGCGGCGATCGCGACGCCATAGACCAGACGGAATGCGGCCCGCTGGCCCACGCTGAGCGGGGGCGACGTCACGACGACCGAATACTGGCCTGTGATGTTGAACAGTAGGAGATTAGCGCTATCGGTCGCGAAGTGCAGGATGATCGGCACCCAGAGCGAGCCGCTCATCAAGTAGGAGACGATGAGAACCAGCCCGCCAACTACCCAGCTGACGATCTGATACGCCCCGCCGCGATTGGTTAGAAAGTGGATCAGAGTGAAGAGCGTCGTTGAGATCAGGATGATCGCCAGCACGCTGTACGACCGCAGATTCAGGGTAACGTAGCCGCGATTCAGGACCTCCTCCTGTAACGCGACGGCGATGAGCATCCCTTGGCCGAGCGTCAGTAACAACGCGTCGCGGTTCGAACTCGCCGGGCGGACGAAACTCACCGATTCGATACGCTGTGTTCTACGCATCACGCCAATGAACCCGAGGGCTACCAGGAAGATGGCCAGCGCTCCGCCGATTGATGCCAGCGCGTCAGCGCCATCGAATTGCAGACCGAGCGTAGCGATTGACTTGCCATCCATGAAGACGAGGAGCAATCCGATTAGTGCCATGATGATCAGGTTCGCCACCAAACCGAGCAGCAGGACGCGGGGTGAGTTGCGGGTCGACATCTCCCGTAGGTCGCCGGCGAACTTAGCGATGACGACGGAGGACGCGAGGGCAAACAGGATGTAGACGGCGTAAGCGATAAGGATATGAATCCAAGGCCAGATCATCGGACTCCCACTTCTAAATCCTAATGGTTCGAATAGTGTCGACTATTGTGCCTGCTCTGGGTCGAGATGCTGCTGGACTGGCTTGCGGACGATATGTCCAGGCCAGTCCAGCGTTACTTCCGAGTTCGCTAGCTCGGCTCGTGCTCTTGCTTGGCGCTCTGCCGCCACATACCGATGGCGATCAGGGCACAACCAGCAGCGACCAGGAGCCCGTGAGCGACCCGCAGTGGCTGGGTGCCGAAGAACTGCGGGATGTACAGGGCGAAGCCGATAGCAAACGGGATTCCAATCCACTTTGCGAACTCATCAGACTTCCAGATGACCCGTGCGACCATGATCGCGCCCGCTCCAAGTAGCAGCAATCCGATCAAGAACATCGCCAGTCCGGCGCCGCCGCGCACGACGGTAGACATCTCGACCAGTGAGCCATCGCCACGATTCAGCGCTTCGCGGCCGATAGCGTGCAGGCCGTAGGCTTCGCCGCCATAGAAAGGGAGTGTCAGACCGATACCGGCCAGCGTGACGACGAACGCGCGAAAGGCGCTTCCCTCGACCTCGCTGCGCTGCAGCGTCTGATGCCAGCCGACGAGACCGAGCGCCAGCAACGTGAAGCCCACCATGGCGAGCATGTGCGCCGCGATCCAGTGGCCGGATCCGAAGGCCGCCGCGCCGTCCAGGCCTTTTTCGCTCGAGAACGGGCGGAGCGCAGGATAGAGGACAAAGAGAATGCCGGAGATCGCCAGCGAGATTGCGCTCATTCGCCCACGCGCTCCCTGTGCTGTGTTGCTCTTTACTCGTGTGTTTGACGCGGTTTGTGCGTATCGATTTGTTGCCTGGGCCGTCATCCTTCTTCCTCTCTCGCGGTCATCCCGCGTTCTTGCTAATTTCGTGAACTAATCGATCTGTGTGCCGCTCGGACTCGTCTCAGTGCCTCGGACGTTCAGGGACGCCACGTAGTGTTGTATGATCCAGTTGAAGCTCTCATCGATCCCGATCGGCATTCCGAAATGGCCAGCCTGTTCCAGCATGATGAACCCGTGAATGGTGGCGAAGAGCCCGCGCACCGCGTGAACCGCCTCGATCCCTTCGAATCCGTATTGCCTCACCGTGTCGAAGAAGATGCTGACAAACTGTTCTGCCGCCGCCTCGAGTTCCGGATTCTCCTCGGACTGCACCGCGGGCTGGGTCGTCAGGTAGACCCCGGGGTGCTCCTGCGCGTATTCGCGCGCTGCCATCGCCGCCGCAATCACCGCGTCGTCCCCCGCCCGGCCGACACAGGCCAGGGCGATTTTGGTTGCCATCTCGCGCAAGCCGCGGATCTGGAGCTTGCGTCGAAGGTCGGCCAGCCCGGCAATGTGGTTGAAGAGGGAGGAGGGCCTGACTCCGAGTTCCTTAGCGAGCTTCTGTAATGTCAGGTTCTCCAAGCCATTGGTATCTGCCAGCCGCGCCGCCGCCTCGACGACAATCTCAGTCGTCAGCCCTCTACGCGGCATGACTCGCGCTCGCGTCCGACAAGAAGCCAACGATCACAGGCCCGACCTGATCCGGCATCTCGGCATGTGGATAGTGCCCAGCCCCATCGATCGAGACCGACGTGCCACCGATTTCACGGGCGATCCATGCGCCCTCATCGGCCGGATTCTTGAAATCAGGGTCCTTGCCGCCCATCACCACCAGGGCAGGAGCCGATACTTTGCCAAGCTCCTTCGAAACATCGCCAGAGCTGTCGGCCATTGCCCGGAGTGCCTGGAGTCGACCAGACTCTTGCAGGTTGGCCTTGAGATCTGCACGGTACGCGTCGAAATCAGCCGGCTTGCGGCTCGGATAAAAGTTCGGGAAGTACATTGCCCACAGAGCGGCGCCCCAGGGACGGGCGAGCAGTATCTTCATCATGCGGCGCATCATGGCGTCGTTGCCATGGGTGCGAACGAAGGGGGAGATCAGCACGATTCGCCCGATGATCTCCGGGGCTACGGCCGCTGCCCAGACCGCCGATCCGCCCGCCTTTGAGGTGCCGATGACCGTGACAGGTCCGCTCTGAAGTTCACGTGCCAGGGCGATGATGTCGGCGCCGATCGCTTGTGTTGAGTAGTCGCTGAATCCGACACTCGATTCGCCGTGACCGCGCAGGTCCATTGTCACCACCCGGAAGCCGGCCGCGACGAGCTGTGGTCGAAGGAACCGATATTCGGCACGTACGTCGCCGATCGACGGAACGCAGATAACGCTCGGGCCGGAACCGGCAACGTCATAAGCTATCGTGCCATCAGGAACTGAGAGATACTGGGTGGACGACGTAGCGGACTCGAGGTGCCGGGTGTCGTCGCGGAGAACTGCAGTCGTCATGGTGAAACCTCTCTTTACGAATCGTGATACCCAGAAAACGAATGACATTCGTATAATAGCGACTCTCATTCACATTGTCAAGTGGGATGACCGAAATTCGTCAATGGTTTGCAACACCGTTGGCCAAGAAAAGGAGAGCCGCCTACCAGTCATGCTGAGGCCGCAGCCGAAGCATCTCTGCCATCGCTCCCGATCGATACCGCGAACGCGGAGACGGGGAGATCCTTCGCTGTGGCTCAGGATGACCAAGCGCACCCCGACCAGTGTGGGTCAATTAACTATTTGCTTTGATTTGCTCTGGTGCTAGAGTCCGATAATCGAACGGAATCGGAGGCGAGTCTCGCCGGAAAGGGGGTCAGTGATGGCCAAAGACCTCGGATCCCAAATCGTCAACTTCTTATGGGAACAATCGAAGACGGCGGGCGGCCAGGTGAAGGTCGCGGACCTGGCGATTCAGCTCAAGGCATCGGAGAACGATATCCGGGACGAACTTCTGTTGCTCGAAATTGAAGGACTTGTCAGAGAAGTCTCACAAATTGGCGGAGGCAGTTCTGGGTACGAGATTACTCAGTTGGGTGAAGCCTACGCAATGAGGACTTCAAAGTCTCGGTAACGGCTGTGACGCCGTGGGCTCGGAGCGCATTTGGGGTCGGACCAATTGACCTCAGGTCTTGAGTCGTGACGCCAACACAAGATGTACGAGCCACCTATTTCAGCACAACATGCTCGCGAAGGTCTGAGATGGCGGGCACAGTCTCCGTCAACCAGTGGGCTTACGACCACGAACCCGACGACGGGTCCGGTGAACGACGGAGTCTCCCGGCACGATGCTGATCGTGCCGTCAACCTCGAGGATCGCCGCTTTGACCCCCTTGAGTTCGTCGACGCCATGCTCACGCATCGCCATATAGACATCTTCCTCGTCGATGCCTTCACGCCGCAGGCGGTCTTCGTAGAAGTGGCCTTCGTTGACGAGCAGGGTGGCGGAGCCGCGGATCTGGCGTTCAAACCAGCCAAAGCGGAGGCGCAGGCGGCCAACGCCCCAGTTGACCGCGAGCAGCGAGCCAGCAGCTACTATCCCGCCTGTCAAAGACGAATCAGTACCGACCATGGCGTTTTGGACGGCGTTGGCCAGTAGCAGGATCACGACGAGATCAAAGGGGCTCATTTGACCGAGCTCGCGCTTCCCGGCCATGCGCAAGCCGAGGAGTAGCGCGACGTACACGACCACTGTGCGGATGACGATGCCGCCGAGAACCGAACCCTGCAGGTTGATCATCCCGAGGTTCCTCCCCTATCATCCGAAGCCATCGCACGAGATGCGCTTCGGAATCGATGCTTATGGTACTCGCTTTGGCACGTCCCAGGTTATTCGCGATTCTTCTTCCCAGGTGAACATGTAGGACGAAAAGCTTCCCAACGTCTGGCCCGGCGGCAATCTCCTTGTTTCAAGCGCGGGAACATTGAACTTGTGTGGTCAACATCAGCGCCGACGTATCTCATTCGATCACGGGGCGCTATGATGTTGACAGTGAGGTTTCTCTAATTGCTTGGGGCTTCACTCTGGCCCCGAATTGTGCGAGATCGTACAATTCAATGCGCCTTTGAGCCATTGAGCGCTGGTACTTACTCTGAGGAGAGGCTGATGCGTGACCCCGAAGACCACACAACTGCTTCATCATCACACCATTCAGATTCGAAACCACCGGCTGCACCTGGATCAGGAAAACAACGGTCCAGCGGCTCTGGCGCTCAATCTGCACATGCGTCCGCCTCAAAGACAGCGGCAGACCGGGTGAAGTTGTCCCGTAGATGGGCTGGCCCGGGCGCGTCCGTGACGATTACAGTGCCTGGACGAGCGATCATGCCGCTTGTGGATTGGCGTGTCCTGTGGGGGTCGCCTGACGGGGGTGATGGTTACACGTTGCTGCTCGTTTCCCCAACTGAAGGTCACGATCACAGCATCTCGTTTCACGTACCCGCGACGGCTCGTCCCGGCGCCTATGCGATTCAGGTAGAGCACAAGCGCGACTTGCGACAACGACTGCAATTCATCGTCACTTCTCATGAGCCTCCGGAGTCATCTCCGTTCAGAATTCTTCGCACGGATCCGGCTGATGGCGCGTTGAAGCTGTACCAGACGCTCTGTCGATATCGGTCGAATCCCGAAACCGCTATCGAGGCCATGGCGCCGCTCATGAAGGGGTACGACACCTTCCTAGATCCGCGACCTGTCGATGAGGAGTTCAAGGAGATCGTCGAGGGCTCGCTGAGACCGATCGAGAAGCGACAGAAGTTCGCGTCGTGGCTCGTTACGCATCAGCTTTCAGCCGAAGAGGGAGCATAGGGCCGACCCAAGGACGTGAGCGTCTACGTCGGCTGATTGAATAGCGCCAGACGATCGGTCCCGGCAGGTTCGCAGATTCAGGTTGGATCAGTGTTCTTGCCGGGACCGATAACTTAGACGGCCATCTTTTTCCATACCAACGCAGCGCGATTTCGTTCCCTACGCCAGAGTTTGAGCTGACAGGGCAGCGCCACGATCCAGGCGCAGGGTATTGTGCCTACCGAGCGCCTCGCCTCGAGTTCCTACCTACGCGCCTGCACCCTTGCGCGGCACGACGACAAGCCCGCGTTGCAGCGGCGTCAGCAGGTCGTAGCCATCGTCCGTTACCCTGACGACATCACAATGGCGGTAGAGGCCGATGCCTTCCATGGCATGGGCCGGCGCGCCCGGCTCGATTGCGATCACCATGTCTCGCTGCAACGGATCGTCGTTTATCGCCAGGAGCGACGGCTCTTCGTGAACCGTCAAACCCAGACTATGGCCAGCATTGGCAGTTCGCGGTGCATTCGGATAGTAGCGGTGCACGACGGCGCCGGCCGCGTCCGCCAGGTCACCAGCCCGGGCGCCCGTGCGAATCTGCGCCAGTGCGGCTGCCTGGATCTCCACGCCGCGTTGACCGCTCAGCATCGCCCGTTCGGGCGGTGTTCCATAGAAGAACGTACGCACGATGTCGGCGCAGTAGCCACCGGCCATTGGGCCGAAAGCTATCGTCACGATCTGATCTGGTTCGAGCGCACGCGCCGTCGGGGGCGCATGGGGGGCGAGAGATTTCGGTCCAAAGCCAATTAGTGTTGGATATGCCGACCCATCGGAACCGGCCAATCGGGCAGCGCTATCGAGTGCCGTCGCCAGTTCCAGCTCGGTCAAGCCATCATGCAGCAGGGACGGGACAGTACCGAGAACGTCCACCGCAATCTGATTGGCGCGGGTCATCGTGGCAATCTCGAGGGCTGACTTCACGCTGCGGGCGGCGTGGAGAACTGGCGTGGCGTCGCGTAGCTTGAGATCCGGATGACGGTCAAGCACTACTTGAACGTTGCCGTAGCTCGCTCCATGCAGATCGATTCCAACCGTGTCGCCCGCGTGTACAACACGATCGATCAAGACACCTGGATCGGCTATCAATCCGCTCTCGGGCGGCGCACCACGGAAATAGATCTCGGTCCGATCAAGTAACGATGGGTACCAGACCGGCTCCCGCGCCAGCCGCTGGTCGACCGCCGTCGCGATCAGCATCGCTTCTTGCGGAGCCGAAGTACGCAGTGCGACACCCATAAACCGCGTGTAAAGTGTGGTGCGGAACCCTGATAAGTAGAAGATATGGGCTGGCTCAAGTACGACCAGACTATCGATGCCCTGTTCCGCCGCAAGTGCCGCGACGGTGGTGAGCCGACGAGCGATTTCTTCTTTCGTTGGCAGCAAACTGTCCGTTTCCGTCATTAGCCTTTCCTTTCCTTGGACACGTTCAGAACCTTCACACATTCCCGATTGCGGGTACAGTGCTGTGGCATTCGTGGTTAGTCCCGATTATAAGATTTGTTTATCTTCCACACTCGGCCGTCCGCGAACGTGCTCAGGATGGACTCGTCCGGTCTTCCGAACTGGCAGTCGCTTGAACGAATCCTGAGTCCGCGAAGATGGAGAAGATACGCTCGCGGTCGCTGGTTGTGGCAGTGGACTGCAGAGGGAGAGGTTGAACACGGAACGAGCGTTCGTCGACAACTCCGGCGGATACAAACCGACGGTGGCCCGATCGCTCACCTATCCAGATGGTACGGCACATTGACAACGATGACTTCCGGGTGAGTCCACAGGGCGAACTTGAGCCGCAGCGCTGTTTGGTTGTGGAGCAGTAGCTCGTAGAGGTGAGCTGGCACGAACTCTGGCAGGACCACGCTGATAGTGAGCCCCTCCGTGTTCCGCTGCATCTCATCAATATAGTTGACCAGCGGACCGACGGTCTCGCGGAACGGTGACTCGATGATTACCAGCGGAACCGCGAGGGCGAGCTCGTCCCACTCGCTTTGCATCTGGGAAGCTTCTTTGGGCTCGTCGGTCACGTGAACCGCGGTCACGTCGCTGGTGATATGACGGGCGTAATCGATGGCTCGTAAAGATGCGCGATCGATGGAGCTGATCGGGACAATCGCCGCGCTTTTCCTCGCTATCATTCTGGATCCGCGGGATCGATCCTGGTCGGTAAGCTGTAACTGATGCGACACGTTGTCATAGTGTTTGCGGATCCTGAGCATGATCATGATGATGAACGGCAAGAGGATCAGCACCATCCAGGCACCATCGAGAAAGCGGGTGGTGATGTTGATCAGGGCCACGATCGCTGTGGCGGTCGCCCCGATTCCGTTGATGATGAGTCCGAGCGTGCGTTCTCGACTGCGCTCAGATCGTAGCCAGCGGAAAGTCATGCTCGATTGCGACATCGTGAAGGCGATGAAGACGCCGACTGCGTAGAGTGGGATCAGCCCGGCAACCTCGGCTTTGAACGCCACGACCAAAACCATCGCGGCCCCACTCAGCACTACGATCCCGGTCGAGAAGGCCAGGCGATCGCCGCGAGCCATGAACTGACGCGGCATGAAGCCATCTCGCGCCAGGAAGTAACTGAGTCGCGGGAAGTCGGCAAAGGCCGTATTCGCTCCCAGTACCAGGATGCTGGCAGTGGCTGCCTGTATTACATAGTAGAAGACCGAGCGCCCGACGATCGTCCGGGTGAGCTGTGAGACGAGCGTCTCCCCCTCGACCGGCGAGAGGTGGAAGTGGTGCGAAAGGATGGTCACTCCCAAGAAGAGGGTGCCGAGAATGACGCCCATCCAGACGAGCGTTTGCGCCGCGTTGCGTGCTTGCGGCTCCTTAAACGCCGGCACACCGTCAGCGATCGCTTCAACTCCAGTGAGTGCGGCACATCCGGCGGCAAAGGCCCGCATGACGATAAAGGCAGTCAGCGACGTAGCCGCGAGTGGCAACTCATGACTCACGTCATTTGTCGTGACTCCGATTCCTGACCAGGCCGCGAATCCGACGAGGAGTAGGCCCACCATGCTGCCAATGAACAGGTAGGTGGGTATGGCGAAGATCGTCCCGCTCTCGCGAACGCCACGAAGGTTTGCCAGCATCATCAGCATGATGGCGACGACGGCTATCCAGATGCGGTACGGGAGCAGTGACTCGCTGGCCGAGGTGATCGCCGCGACGCCCGCCGAGATACTCACGGCCACGGTCAAAATGTAGCCGGTCAGCAGCGCCGACGCAGCCAGCAGGCTGGGCTTTCGCCCAAGATTATCCTTGGTTACGATGTAGGAGCCGCCCCCATGGGGATATGCATGAATCGTCTGCCGGTAGGAGAAGACGACGATCGCCAGCAGGAGGGCAATCGCCAGGCCGATCGGGATCAGTACGTTGAAGGCAGCGGTACCGGCTACCACCAAAATGAGCAAGATCTCCTCGGTGGCATACGCGGTGGAAGAAAGCGCATCGGATGAGAAGACCGCCAGAGCCTTGCTCTTGCTGAGCCGCTCATGGATCGCCTGCGCTGACTCGAGCGGATTGCCGATCAGCGTTCGCTGGAGCCGCTCAATCAGGCGACCAGCTGATGTCACCGGGACCGTTGGCGGCGCCAAGTAGTAACCCTGCGAACGCGGACTGATCGGCAGATCGCTGGAGCGGATCACACGTACGTAGCGATCGCCGGGGTGTCTGCCCCGAATGGTATCCCGGGTGCGTTCCGGCCCGTTGGTCTCGGGCTCTTGGGAATTCCGCTCGGTCATGGCATTGTTCTCTCCCAGAGCGTCATCACTCGCGCTCGGCTAGTGTCGGGGCAGACCGCGCAAGAGTGCGCGAATCTTCTCGGCTTCCGGTCCGCGGTACTTTACGCGGATGCGGCCGATCTCAGGATGCGGGGAACGGAAATAGACGACTGCTTCAATTGTCGGATCATCGGAGCGTGTCATGAACAAGGCGGAATCGATAGCTGCCAGCCGGACGTGGCTATGGCCGATCACCACCGAGGCGTCGGCTGCAACACGACGAAACCATCGTCGGAAAGATCGCATAACACCCCCCTTTATGAGATCGCCGAGGCTATCGCGCAGTCGTAAGGGTGTCCCTCACCAGGTGCCACCAGGCACTTCCGTGTCGTTCCATGACGATAAATGATCTTCGCGCCGATAGGACTAGGGATACGCTCGTTTGACGACGACCATAAACGCGTGACGGCCCACCAAAGCCGCCGGTTGCGTCATTTCTCCAGGACCGTCGAGCGGCCCCATGTTCGGCAACGAATGCGGCAAACGATCCTCATCCCGATTCTCTTTGTACCCGGGAGCCACGACGATCGTGGAATGCCACTCAGGTAGCTTGCCCCGCAGGTTACCGACCGCGAAATCGTGAGAACCGAACCGAATATCGGCAATCAGACGCGCGCTCGCGAACGGCGACACAGGCTCAAACCAGTCAACTACCCACTCGTAGGGGGAAAGTTTACCAGAGCATATCGCGATTCTGTCTAACGTGCCCGCGTCGCGTCAATAATGGCGCTTCTCCCAGCCCTGCAAAGTCAGTGCCGCCGTGATGTCGAATTCACAGGAGTTCATTCGACAATGAAGTGAAGGACGATCGTGCTCAGACGGGCCTTATGGCATCACGTGTGGGCGAGACCGGGTCGTGGACCCGATCTCGTGGCCGCGAGCGATGCGCGCCCTTCCTGGACATTTCTTGCCGAACCAAATACGGTCGTCAAGTACGTTGGCCAGGCCGCATGACTATCGATGATATCGGGGAGATGACCGCACTGTCATTACGTTCAGTTTGCCTATCTCGTGGGCAAGCAGGCGCTATCGGAACAAATGTAAGGAGCAAACTCGATATGTCAGATCAGATTCCCTCACTTATGACCTTCTACTCAGGTTGGGGATCTTTCCAGCAAATGCTGGTTGATATGATCGCTGAGCTTTCCAGCGAACAACTCGCGTTACCAACCGATTCACATCACTGGCCGATCGGGTTGGTGGTGCAACATCTCGTAGCAAATCGCGTCTGGTGGTTCCAGATATGGATGGGTGAAGGAAGTGCCGAGCTTGCGCCAATCGCGCACTGGGACCCGGCGGACGAGGTAGAGCAGGCTCCACTAAACACGTCGGAACTGGTGGCCGGGCTTCAATCTACGTGGCAAATGATTGCCGACGCACTTTCGCGCTGGACACCTGCCGACCTCGCGCAAGTTTTCTCGCCGCCAGCCGTCATGAGCGAAGAAGAACGAAGCATGTTTGGGGACATCAGCCGGCAGTGGATTATCTGGCACGTGCTCGAACATGAGATCCTCCACGCAGGCGAACTCTCCTTAGCCTTGGGCCACTATGGGCTGCCAGGTATCTACGGAAATTTTTGACATTTAGCGGCCATTCCTACGAAGTATGCGCGCCGTTGGGCAGACGAGATAGTGCTGGGCGCGAAGCAGGGCTAATATGAGGAGTAGATGTGCGAGAACTGCGTCATGCAGCAAAGGGAGATGGCAATGGACCCAGAATTAATATGTGATTACCAGTGTGACACCGGCGAGGGGCCACTCTGGCACCCCGGTGAGCAGCGGCTCTACTGGGTTGATATTCCTGCGGGCCGAATATTTCGCTATGATCCGGCAACCGGTGAGCACGAGCAGATCTACCAAGGCGACGTGATTGGCGGATTTACTATCCAGGAAGATGGTTCGCTCCTTCTCTTCGGTGAGAAGGGGGCCGTGCGTCACTGGCGAGATGGCCGGGTCACGGCCGTGATCGAGGAGATCCCGGGTGAAGAGGCGGGACGCTTCAACGACGTGATCGCCGACCCGGCCGGGCGCGTCTTCTGCGGTACGATGCCAGCCGGAGAGCGTGCGGCCCGGCTCTATCGGCTCGGTACGGATGGCTCTTTGACGACAGTGCTTGACGGGATCGGACTCTCGAATGGCATGGGCTTCTCGCCTGATCGCACTATGTTCTACTTTACCGACTCAAATAACCGGGTGATCTACCGTTTCAACTACGATCGAGAGAGCGGTGAATTGAGTAATCAGCAGGTCTTCGCCCGGATTGATCAAGGTGATGCCGTGCCGGACGGCATGACGGTCGACGCTGACGGCTACATCTGGTCGGCCCGCTGGGATGGAAGCCGGCTGGTGCGTTACTTTCCGAACGGCGTTGAGGAGCGCGTGATCGAATTCCCGACCAAAAAGGTCTCGAGCGTCACCTTTGGCGGGCCCCATTACACCGACATGTATGTCACAACGGCAGGCGGCCACAACAAGGACGAGAACGGCCTGCACGCCGGGGCACTGTTCCGTGTGCGACTCGACGGTATCCGGGGGGTGCCCGAATTCCCGTCACGGATCCAGATCCCGAAGGTTAGCTGACTCGAGGAACAAAACGAACGGATGCGCCGCCGCGCCACATGACGATCTGGAGACGGTCAGATCAGACCACGATCAATGCGTCGACTGTGACACAGCCTTCGCCATCGGCGCCGACGAGCACCGGGTTGAGGTCCAACTCCTGGATCTTGGGCAGTTCGATCAACATCCGAGACACACGAACGATCACGTCGGCTGCGGCGGCGATATCGACGGCCGGTCGACCGCGAAATGGGCCGAGTAGCGCTGAACCGCGCAGTTCACCGAGCATCATCCGTGCTTCGTCGAGATCGACTGGTGCGAGGCGGTTGGACACGTCCTGAAGCGCCTCGGCCAGCACACCGCCGAGCCCGGCGACGACGACCGGACCGAACAGCAAATCGTTGCGGCCGCCCACGATCAGCTCGATGAGGCCGGACGCCATCCGCTCTACCCGGACGCCTCGTATTCGCGCTCGGGGCGCGCGAGTCGCGACTCGCTCCAGCAGCGCATCGTGTTCCGTTCGGAGTTCTTTGTCAGACGCAATCCGCAGCGCAACGCCGCCGACTTCGGTCTTGTGATGGACATCGTCGGCCTCGATCTTCAGCACGACTGGATAGCCAACTTCGTGAGCCAGTGCCAGCGCCTCATCAAAGTTCTCAGCCAAGCCGCCTGCCGGGACTGGGATGCCGTACAGTCGGAGCAGTTCCTTGCTGGTCGATTCCGACACGCCACCCGTGCCGGCGGCTGGCAGCAGTTCGAGCGCGCTGGCACGACGATCGACTTCGATGGTGGAAGTACTTCGTGGCACGGAATGGCCCTGACGCCAGCGCGCGTACCGACCGGCATGGCCGATCGCACGGACCGCGTTGCGCGCGCCGGAGAGGTGGATCAACCCCTGCTCCGCCAGAGAATCGGTCATCTCGTAGGCGACATCGGTGATGGTATTGATGATCGCGATCGGCTTGGTGGTCCGCGCCCGCGCGTCGGCCAGGCCGGCGATCATCTTATCCCAGCCGGTCGCCGATAGCGGAACGGAGTTGCGTGGCGCGTCTCCTATGCAGGCGACGATATCAACGCCGGGCGTGTTGGCCAGCAGGGTGGCGACGTCGCCGTATATGTCGCGGTTGCCCCAGCCGGAAGCGGTGATGTCGAGCGGATTGAGTGGGTCGGCGAACGGCGGGAGAAGGTCGACTAGTTCGCCTCTTGTGTCCGATGGTAAATCGGGCAACTCGACGCCGCTCGCGGCTGCCAGGTCGGCGATCAGCCCGCACTCACCACCGGAGCTGGCAAAGACGCCCAGGCCGGGGCCGGCCGGTCGCCGGTCAGCCGAGAGGAGCTTGGCCGTTTCCATCAGTTCTTCGGAGTCGTCAACGCGGATCACACCGTACTGCTTGAAGAGCGCATCGTAGAGCTGGTCCGATCCGGTGAGCGAGCCGGTGTGGGCTACCGCCGCGCGGCTGGCCTTCTCCGACCGGCCGAGCTTCAGCACGACGATCGGGATGTCCCGCTCGGCCGCCCGGGCGGCAACGCGCCGGAACTTCATGACATCCGAGAGTCCCTCGATCACGGCGGCGATGACGCGTACGCTGGGCTCGGTGAGATAGAAGCTCATGACGTCTACCGCATCGACGACCGCCTGGTTGCCGGCCGAGACGACGTGAGCATGCTCCAGTCCGCGGCTGGAGGCCATCAGCGTATGGGCCATATTGCCGCTCTGCGCGACCAGCCCAACTGATCCTGCCTTCTGTCGCAACCCAACTGGGATCGCCCAGAGAGCCGTGCCGCCGAGGTAGCTCATCACCCCAAGGCAGTTTGGACCAACTAAAGGAAAGCGTTCGCCGCAGAGCGCTCGCAATTCGGCCTGAAGCGATTCACCGGCTTCGCCCGCCTCGGCGAAGCCGCTGCCGAATGCGATCCCACACTTTGATCCGGCGGCGATTGCCTGCTGGACAACTCCTGGCACGGCCCGAGACGGAACCGCGATGGCGACCACGTCGACAGGTTCGGGAATGGCACCGATCTCCGGATAGGCTGGTAGATCGGCGATCGTGTCGTAGTTTGGGTTGACTGGGTAGATCGTACCGTCGAAGCCGAACGACGTGAGCGCGCTGATGACCCGCAAGCCGTAGCCGCCCTTGGGCGACGCGCCGACGATAGCGACCGAGCGAGGATAGAAGAGCGGATAAAGCGGGTGCGACGCCGCATTGTCCCCGGCCAGCAGAGCCCAATCGACCGTGCCGGTCGGTGCTCCCTCCGCGGGTTGATTGGTCAACATCGGCTCACCATCTATGCGCGCTAGCTTCGCGGCGCTTGAGCGTCGCGGGCGATCCGATCGGCGCGCACCTCTTTCGGGAGACCGAGGACGCGCTCGCCGATGATGTTCTTCTGGATCTGCGAGGAGCCGGCGTAGATCGTCTCGGCAAAGGGAAGCAGGAAGAGATAGGGCCAGTTGCCGTGCTCACCCTCTCGGCCATTGGCGGCGTACGCATACTCGGCGGGGACTGCGTCGGTGATCTGGCCGTAGGGACCAAGAATGTCAAGCATGATCGTGTTCACGCGCTTGTCCATCTCGGAGTAGTGCAGCTTGGAGATCGACGATTCCGGGCCTGGCTGGTTGCCCTTCTCGAGCGTCGAGAGAATGCGAAGCGATGAATACCGCAGCACCTCGATCTCAGAATAGATCTGACCCAGCTTCTGGCGTACGAGCGGATCGTCGAGCTGCCGCGTGCCGTCGGGTCGCGACGTGCCTGCGATCTCTAGCAGCCGCTCGAACGACTGCTGCAATCGGGCCACAATACCCATCGTGTCGCCGCCTCGCTCATACGAGAGGGTCGTCTGGGCGATCCGCCATCCGGCGTTCATCTCGCCGATCAAGTTGTCAGCCGGGACACGCACATTGGTGAAGAAGACCTCGGCGAACTCGTCCTCGATGCCGGTGATCTGCCGAAGCGGGCGTACGTCGACACCGGGCTGGTGCATGTCAACGATGAGATAGGAGATGCCTTGGTGCTTCGGTGCTTGGCGGTCGGTGCGCACCAGCATGATGCCCATGTCCGCTTCCGGCGCGGTGCTCGTCCAGATCTTCTGGCCATTGACGACGAACTCATCGCCGTCGATGTCGGCGCGACACTGCAGCGCGGCCAGATCGGACCCCGCATTCGGCTCTGAATAGAGCTGGCACCAGATCTCGTCACCAAGAAGGATCTTGCGAATGTAGCGCTCGCGTTGAGCGTCGGTACCGTGGTGGATGAGGGTCGGACCGACGAGTCCCAGACCTGCCCAGTTGATCGAGCCCGGCGCATTCACACGTGCCATCTCTTCGATGACGATCGCCTGCTCGATTGGCCGCGCCTCCTGACCACCGTAGGCCTTCGGCCAGCCCATACCGAGGTAGCCAGCCTCGTAGAGATTGCGGTGCCAGGCCTTCTTCTCCGCGACGGACTGGAGCGGCTCGCGCGGCGCGTTCTCTGTCAGCCATGCACGGATCCGTGCCCGAAACGCCTCGTCCTCTGCCGTGTACCGTAGGTCCATCGATTTCTCTCCAGTTGGCGGCACGCG
Source organism: uncultured Chloroflexia bacterium (assembly GCA_963785465.1). Lineage (GTDB taxonomy): Bacteria > Chloroflexota > Chloroflexia > Thermomicrobiales > Thermomicrobiaceae > CALAGB01. The sequence goes on from CAWAVM010000022.1 coordinate 74,488, forward strand.
TTCGTGTCCGTTGTTTACCGCGTAGGCTCTGTTGAACGTTTCGTTACTACTTGATAGCATCCCATTTCAACCGATTCTTGTCACGGACTTCGGACGGTTTCCGTCCGTGTTTCATCGACATTCCGCCCGAACGTAGCGGCGGAGTAGATGGATCGTTGCTGGGTCGAACCGAACCCGAAAGGATGGCGCCACGTGCCCAAAATATCACTCACGGTTGACCAGGTTCTTACCTTGCTTGCAGAGACGCCGGACCGTATCGCCGCCTTCACCGCCGATCTGAACACGGCTCAACTGCGGACCAAGCCCGCCCCCGATGAGTGGTCCGCCAACGACGTGCTCGCCCATCTGCGGGCGTGTGCTGACATGTGGGGGAACGCCGTGATGGCGATCCTCGCTGCCGACCATCCGACATTTCGAGCGATCAATCCTCGCACCTGGATCAAGAAGACGAACTATCTTGACCTTGAATTCGCGGACTCGTTCAACGCTTTTACCGTGCAGCGCGCCGACCTTCTGTCCGTGCTGCAACCGTTGTCGCAAGAAGGCTGGTCACGATCGGCGACGGTGACGGGGGCTGGTAAGGTGCTCGAGCGGACCGTGCAGTTCTATGGACAGCGGCTAGCACTTCACGAACGGCCCCACGTCAAGCAGATCGGACGCATCGTTGACGCAGTGCGCACCTAGCAGCAACAGTCCTCGAACGACGGATCGCCAATTAGTATTGTGAGAAGCTGCGAGTTCCAGGTGTATTCACGTCTGAATGCTCACCAGACAGACGACCTCCGTGAAGCTAGCGTCATCCTGAACGAAGTGAAGGATCTCTTCGCTCTGCAAGTAGTCGCTCATCGTAGGCGCTGAGAGATCCCTCGGCTGCGACCTCGGGATGGCAGTTCAATGTGGTTGCCTCATCGGATCGATCGAGGCTCGACGGTGTCTGGCGTCAGGCGACCCAGAATGGCCTCGGTGTGATCGAGAACGTTGACGCTGCCGGAGACGATCTCCGGCAGCACTTCGATGGTGCTAGGCGGTCGGCTCTGGCACCTGTTCACGCAGATAGACCGAGAGATCGAGCTCGCCCGGCGACTGGCCGTAGTGGCTAAGCGCCATGGCGATCTCGCTCCGATGCTGCGTGGCGTGTATGAAAACGTCCAGCATCGATATCCACAGCAACCTGCGCATTATCGTTTTTCCATCGCTGTTCCAGACGATGATGCGCTCAGGGCTGTTCTCTCCGTCTGGAGTGAGCTCGTCGATGAAGGCGAACAGGTCCGTCTCGATCTCGGACCACCGCGCACGGATGGCGGCCACATCCGGGAAATCAGCAAAATCGAATTCGAATGGCTCCCAGTCGATGTCGATCGCTTTGCCGCGCCAGATGAGACCCGACCAGAAGAAGTCGGTCTCCGCCAGGTGGACCAGAGTGTCGCGGACGCTCCAGATGCCGCCGCGGATCGGCGCGTGCAGCTGCTCTGGCGTCAGTCTTTCAGCCCGATCGAGGATACGTTCATTTGCCCACTGGTTGTAGGCATAGAGCAATCGAATGTATTCGAGATTCATTGTCTTCTCCATGTGCTAACGCGTGAGCCGGTGAAAGCTCGGCTTTTCATGTCTGACGTCGAGATTCGGAGCAAGACGAAGAGAGCACACGTGCCCAGGGAAGGACATGGTGAAACCGTAGCGCGGGATCGCACGACTGGTCCCTTGCGAAAGGCTCCGATCAGAGTTCGATGGTGGTGCTGATGGGTCTTACGCTATCACCGGCATGGATCACTCCACTTTCGAGGACGTCGGAACGCAATCCGTCTCGACGAACGAGAAATCGCGGGATCGCTCTCTCGTGAAAACACTCCCGAATAATGAGGGATTTGGGAAGCGACTGCAACCGTTTCCAGCCACCGTCCGGCGCTCCCGTCGCTTGCCTACCAGGGGATCCCAGCCTCCGGTGGCCAGCTTTGGCCTGGAGGCGGTGACCTCGTTTCGGTCGCCAGTCTGGCCGACGTCGGCGATGTGAACGGTTGCTGCCGGGCGATTCGTCCGACGATGAGACGCCCGGGGGCCGCCTACGAGGCTCCTGCGCTCGCTCGGGGAGAGAGGACCGCGGCCTGCTTGTCGGGTTCGAAGCCGACGCTCAGGTAGAGATCCCTCGCTGCTGGGTTGTCCGGACTGAAGCAGATTTTGATGCGCACTGCGCCGGCATCGGCGAGAAGGTCGATGCCGGTGGTGAGTAGGTGGCGGGCAAGTCCTCGACGCTGGTGATCGTCTTCGGTACGCATGGGTTCGACGAGGCCTGTAGCGGTTTCCGGATCGAACCAGAACAACCCGTACGCAGCGACTCCGTCTCGACTGTCGAGTACGAGAAGGTCGAGGTCGGGGCGGTACAGCGACGTTTGACGAAGGCGCGTCTCGACGTCGGGTCCGCTTCGCTTGATCATGTGATGGGGACGCAGCATCGTGTCGAGGCGGCTGGACAACCGATAGTCATCGTGCAGCGGGCTGACCTCTGGTCGAGCGTCTGCGGCCAGCCACGCATCGACTATGGACAGTCTTACCGAAGAACCGTTCGTCCCGTCTTCCTCAATCGCGAACCCGTGGCCGATCAACACCTCACGCATAACGTCATCGGCACGGTCGACCACGATGTCGACGGCTCCAAACCCGGACTCGCTGGCGTGAGCAAGCCCGCGCTCGATGACATGTGCAATCCAGTCGGGAGTTGCGTCGGGCATGACGATCGGGTCGAGCGCTATCCCGTCGCCCCAGTCGGTTGCGATCACGGCAGCTTCTGGGCGACCGAGTTGATCGAACCAGAAGAGTTGTCGGACATTGTCGGTTGAGCGCGGGGTCCGCCACCACCAGTGCAGGTCGGCCGCTTCTAACAACCCTGCAGTGGGGTGAACACTGCGGACTCGGTGCAGGAGCGCCGTCGCAGCTTCCAAGTAGCGAAGACCAACCCGATACTGTTCCCTCATTGTTCGCGCTCCTTATCGTTATCTGAACATCGCTGCCATGGCTCCAGGACGTTAACCCGGATTGATGCCGAACCCGCTCGCACGACATCGCGCGGGCATGAGCGTCACGGCCCGTTTCGGTATACCGTGCTGTAGTAGTAGATGGCCGCCAGAACGTTGAAGACGAGGAACGCCATCATCCAGAAGTTCTTCGCGGATGGCGACAGGTAGTCGTTGTTCATCATCTCGCGAAACATCCAGGCCCAGAATGCCAGCAGCGGTACTACGACGACCAGCAACAGCAGCGGAGCGGTGAGTTGATTCACGTAAGCCTCCTTCGGCAGCATCGCACCATGCCGTAATTCACTGATCTCAGGTTACGAACCTCGCTAGGACACCACCACCGGCGGCCGGCGAAACGTTGATGACGGTTCGGTGACACAGGTAGTCGGTCCAGCATGAATCAGCATGTGATTAGTTTCTTGCATCGCTCCTGTATAGTCACCTGAAGCGGAGTCGATCACGATGAGATACGGTGATGCGAACGTTTTGGCAGCCCCGGTTGTTACTTCAAACGGAACGGACACCGTCGCGGCGTCCGATGCATGCCTATGTCATCGCGATACTCGCCGTCCTCGCTACCACCGTGCTTCTGTTCCCATTTCGTCCCGATCTCACGACGTTGAGTCTGGCTCTGCTCTACCTCATTGTCGTCACGGCAATTTCGCTCTACATCGATATTGGCCCCAGTATCACTGCGTCGTTGTTGGCGTTTTTGTGCGTCGACTTCGTCTTCATCCCACCGTATTACACCTTCACGGTCGCTCGGGTGGACGACATCCTGATTTTGTTCGTCTTTCTCGGCATCGCCGTACTCGTCACGCAACTCGTCGTTCGTGTTCGTGCTCGGAACGCTGAAGTACTCCATCACGCCCGACAAACCACGACGCTCTACCAGTTGAGTACGGCGCTAATTGGACAGGTGAGCCTCGACGGAACCCTGGTCGCGATCGTTCAGCGAGTCCGACAAGTCTTCGACGTCGATCTCTGCGCCATTATGCTTAGCGAGCATGGTGAGCTGATTCCACGAGCGGTCGAAGGGATTGGATTGGCGTTACTATCCGACCCGAATCTGCTCAACACGGCGCAGTGGGCACTGGACAAACGCCAGGTTGCTAGCATCGCAACGACTCGCGCGCGCCTTCGTCCACCCCGGACCAGCGACCACGGGTTGCTCTGGAACTTCGCCCAGGGATTTCGCGATCGGGATGCCCTCCTCGTGCCAATTGCCACGGCAAACCGCCCAATCGGCGTGTTGCTCGTCGGGCGACCCGCACCGGGGCGCTTCACTGGTGACGACGAACACCAGTTACTTGTCACTTTCGCGAACCAAGCTGCTCTGGCGATCGAACGCAGCTTGTTAGCAGATGAGCACCTACGAACCGAGGTGCTGGCCCGCTCGGACGAACTCAAGTCGGCCCTCCTCTCCGCCGTCTCCCACGATCTGCGCACCCCGTTGGCGTCGATCAAGGCGTCGGCCACCAGCCTTCTTCAAACTGACGTCACCTGGACCGACGAGGATCGCAACGACCTACTGCAAGCCATCGACGAAGAAGCCGACCGCCTCAACCAGTTCGTGGCGAACATCCTTGACTTATCGCGGATCGAGGCCGGTGCGCTGCAACCCGCTTTTGATTGGTACGACCTTCGTGAGATCGTGTATGACGCCGTCAACCGGAGTGAGCGTCCACTAGCCGGTCATCAGCTCACCCTCGATTTGCCGCCGGACCTTCCGGCGCTGATGCTCGACTACATCGAGATTGTCCAGGTGCTCATCAATGTGCTTGAGAATGCAGCCAAGTACTCGCGGGAGGGCGGCCAGATCACCCTGACCGTGCAGACGGATGAAAAGGAGATTACCGTGGCCGTATGCGATGAGGGGGTTGGTCTCGATCCCGGCGAAGAAGATCGCATCTTTGACCGCTTCTATCGCGTAGAGGCTCCCGATCGGCCAATCGGTTCGGGCATCGGGCTGGCGATCTCACGCGGGTTTATCGAAGCGCATGGCGGTCGGATCTGGGCCGAGCGGAATCCAGTGCGTGGGATTACGGTCCGTTTCACGCTTCCAGTTGACGAGCGCGAGCCGGTTCCGAACCTGACCGGACGCGAGAGTAGTGTTCGCAGCTAATGGCCACTCGAGTTTTGATCGTCGACGATGAACCACAGATCCGGCGCGCCATTCGGGCTGGACTCCGCGCGCACGGCTTCGAGGTAGAGCAAGCTGATACCGGCGAATCGGCACTCGATCAGATCTCGCTCAATCCGCCCGACATCGTCATCCTCGACCTTGGGCTGCCCGATCTTCAGGGCATTGACGTCGTACGTGAAGTGCGCACGTGGTCGACCGTCCCCATCATCATCTTGTCCGTGCGCGACACCGAACGGGAGAAGGTGCGGGCACTCGACAGTGGCGCGGATGACTACGTGACCAAGCCGTTCGCGATGGGGGAACTGCTGGCGCGCATTCGTGTTGCTTTACGGCATTCGTCCCGTCAGGAGCGCCATGACCCACTCCTTCAATTCGGCACTCTCCGAATCGACATCCCCAAGCGACTCGTCACGGTGGCTGGTCGGGAAATCCATCTTACCCCAACCGAGTTCGAGCTCTTGCGCGAGCTCGCCATCAATGCCGGCAAGGTGCTGACCCACCAGATGTTGCTGGCACGCGTCTGGGGACCCGCATCGACCGCGTCAACCCACTATTTGCGGGTCTACATCAATCAGTTAAGGCAGAAAGTTGAGCCGGAACCGAATCGACCACGCTATATCCTGACCGAGCCGGGCGTCGGTTATCGATTCCGTGAGGACCAAGCCGACGCGGGCACGGTATCCTGACAAGATTTTGATGTCCAGCGCAGCCTTGTTGACACCTTTCTTACTCCCGCGATCCTAGACTTAGGATAGGCATAAGCATGTCGCCCGGTTCACGCTAGGCGACAAACACGTGTGGGTTTGGTTGATTGTATGGGCCATTTCTTTCAAGATATTTTCGCTCGAATGCGAGCAGCACAGGATCCCGCTGACGGCAATGATGCTGCCGCACGATTGCTGCAGCAATTGAGTCGCCCTCCCATCGTCCCGATAGATGGTTGGGACCCAACCCCACTCGAAGTCGCCTGTCGCACGATGAGTCGCAACCAGACGATCCGACGCATTCACTCGGTCCTCCCGTGCCCGGAGCGCGCCGGTGGGGCGTTACCCGTGGTGGAGTATGCGGAAACACTGGGCTTCCAGTATCAGGTACTGGTCCACTGCACGCTCACTGGTAGCAAGATCCGAGTCACATTCGAGCGGCCCGATCCGACCGAGTGATGTTCGGTGTGATTCCCGAAACGTAGAGTTCGGTCGCAACTGACGACCCGTACGGCGAGACCGATCCAACGCGCGGTCAGCTGCCAGATGCCTGATCCCTCTTCTCCGCCTGGAATCCTTCGCCGACGTAGTACGGCACGTCGATGGTGATCGTGTTGCGACGCGTGAAGAGGTGCAGCTTCAGCCGCCAGGCAGTCAGGTTATGGAGCAAGTTTTCCCACCAGTGGCGAGGCACGAACTCGGCTAAAACGACCGTCACCGGGCGACGGGGATCCTGCTGATCGACCATATCGATGTACTCCAGCAGTGATCCCAGCAGCCGACGATACGGGGACTCCACGATCGCCAGGGGCACGTTGAGGTTGAAGGCATTCCATTGCTCGCGAAAGCTCTCGGCTTCCTCTTGATCCTCGACCACGTGAACGGCGGTCACGTCGCTTGATATCGATCTGGCGAAATTAATCGCCGCCAGCGACGGCCGTTCCAACCTGCTGATCGGCACGATCACCAGCGGGACGACATTTGTTGGCAGGATCTGCTCATTGGCATTGGCTTTGAGCTCTTTTCCAAGAGTTATGTAATGTTTGTGGATCCAGAGCATCACCACTACGAAGAGGGGAATCAGCAAGAGTACGATCCAGGCGCCCAGCATGAACTTGGCAATCCCGACCACGACCGCGACTATGGCCGTCGCCATGGCGCCGATCCCGTTGAATATCGCCCGCACCCACCAGCGCCCATCCTGGTGACGTAGGCCCCACCAATGGCGAACCATGCCGCTCTGACTCAGTGTGAAGGCGACGAAGACGCCGACGGTGTAGAGCGGGATCAAGTTGGTGACGCTCCCCTGGAAGATGATGATGAGAACTGACGCGATTGCCGCCAGGAAGAGAATCCCGGTATCGAATGCCAGCCGGTCGCCACGATACTGCAACTGGCGCGGGAGGAAGCGATCCTTGCCCAGGATGCTCGACAGTCGCGGGAAGTCAGCGAAGGCCGTGTTGGCGGCCAGCACAAGTAGCAATGCCGTCGAAAACTGCACCAGGTAATGATATGGGCTTCCCTGACCGACCAGTGAGACAGTCAGCTGGTTGACCACGGTCTCGTGCTCGGTTGGGTCCGGCAAAATACCTATATGCGTAATGAGATAGCTCATGCCCAGGAAGATGCTGCCGAAGAGACTCCCCATCATGATCAGGACGACGCGAGCGTTGGCCGGTTCCGGTCGCTTGAAAGCCGGTACACCGTTGGAGACCGCCTCGACGCCGGTTAGCGCGACCGCACCGGAGGAGAACGCACGCAGGATCAGGAGTAGCCCGAGGGTACTCAGACCATATTGTTGGTGCCACGCTGCTGGCGCTGTGTAATGAGGCAAGTTGCCAGTGAGATCCCGGAATAACCCATAACCAAGCAGCCCGAAGATGGCGAAGAGATAGACGTAGGTGGGGGCCGCGAAGATCGTGCCACTATCGCGAATGCCCCGCAGGTTTCCAATGGCCAACAACAGAACGCAGACGACCGCAATTAGGACGCGGAAGTTGAACAGCGTCGGAAAGATCGAGGTGATGGCTGCTACTCCAGCGGCGATACTCACCGCGACCGTCAGAACGTAGTCGATCAGCAGTGCCGCAGCGGCGATAAGACCGGGAACATCGCCGAGATTGTCGCTGGCGACGATGTAGGATCCGCCGCCGTTCGGGTAGGCCTGAATCGTTTGCTGGTAGCTCGCGACAACGACCGCCAGAACGATGATGATCACCAGCGTCAGCGGCAGCGTCCAGGTGAGCGCCGCGATGCCCGCGATGACCAGAACGCGCATGATCTCTTCGGTAGCGTAGGCCGACGACGAGATGTTGTCCGATGCGAAGACGGCCAGACCTTTGAGCTTGGTCAGCCGTTCATGTTCCTCGTGCTCGGTTGGAATCGGTGAGCCCACGAGCGTGCGCCGTACTGACTGCCAGACGCCTGCGAGCGAGTGCGACCCTCGCCCATGTTCGCCATGGGCCACGATACGCTCAACGTGATTCTGAGATTTGTCTTGCCGTGTTCCACGCGCGATGCGCACGTATCGGTCGCCGGGATGGCGTCCCTGTTTGACTTCCTGCCATTCCACCCCGAGCGATGTGTTGCGCCCGGTGACTATCGAAGAAGGATTCTCGTTTTTCTCAGTATTCATCGCTCAACTCGCTCGCGCCAACCATTCATTCGAATCCTGCTGGTCGGTTGATTGTTCACTTGCATGGACCGATTCGCGCTGGGTGTAGCTGTCGCTGGAAACGACAGGCAAGCACATCTCGTCCCGCGGTAGTCTGTCCGTCGAGACGACATCTGCTAACCATGACGCATTGCAGGTCATGGATGTATGAGGGTTTCGAGAAATCAGATCAGGAAAATATCAAGGCCGCGAGCGCGGTCCGCACGCCAAATCGTGAGCGCCTGACACTGCGCCCTCACGAGTTCCCGACCATTGGTGGCGAGCCTGCAGGAGGCGCGCCGCTGCCCGGTTCCCGCAACGGGGCTGCGAGATCAAGATTCAATCACTGTATGAATAGCGCTTTACTGATGGCCCTTAGATTTGACCATGATGCTCCGCTTCGAGGGGGCCTTGAACCGCGAGCTTGCCGGCGGAGTATCCGCCATCAACACAGAGGACCTGACCCGTTATAAAGCGAGCTTCATCCGAGGCAATGAACAGTACAGCGTCCGCGATTTCGTCTGGTTGTCCAAGTCGCCCAAGCGGCACTTGCGTGATGAATACCTTCTGATATTCATCTGTCTGATAAGAACGCGAAATGCCAGCGATATCGGTAAGGCCCGGCGATACGACATTCGCGGTAATGCCATACTTGCCCATCTCAAGGGCCATAACGCGCATCAGCTGAATTTCGCCTGCCTTAGAAGCAGCGTGCGGGCCTGATTTCGGACGCGCATTGTTCCCGGATGTTGACCCGATGAGAATGATGCGCCCTCCTTCACCCTGCTGAATCAACTGGCGACCAACCGCTCGACTGAGCAGAAACGCCGCGCGAAGTTGCACATCGATCTGGAGATCCCACTCTTCATCGCTGAGATCGACAATCTCCTTGTGAACGCCGACTCCCGCGCCATGGACCATGATATCTACCCGGCCAAAGCGTTCCACCGTCTTCACGATGGCTTGGTTAACCTGGGTGCTATCACGCACATCCGTATGGTAGAAGACCACCTCGTGACCGTTCTCCGTCAGCCGGCGTGCCGTCGCTTCGCCCCAATCGTCATCGACGTCCAGAATCACGGCTTTCGCACCGTCATGGACGAAACGCTCCAAGATCACCCGGCTGATCCCTGAGGCTGCGCCTGAGACGACCACGACTTTGCCGAGGAACGCATTTTCCATCTATCTGTCCTTACCAGTGAAATGATCGGCCGCGCCAAGCTGTAGACCCCGCGATAGATAGTAACCGTTGTTGGCTGGCAACAGAACCAACGTGCGCGCAACCGTGACGATGGCCCGTACAATGATTTCGAGATTTCCCGGAATGGGGCTCACAAGGCCAGCATCAATTCCCCTATCTGAACTCGTGTTTCGGAACGACACGGCTAGGGCGTGGTGGTACCTGAGTTCCTATCGGCCTTGATACCGGTATCAGAAATTCGCTGCGGGCGGGCATTTGCCCCTATACTATCCGCCCATCCTCCTTTAGGCAGCCAAAGTTTGACAGCCATAATATGATAGACTTGCTAATTGATGGCTTGAGTGAAGGCTCGAGATCGTTTCGGAGAAAGGTATGGGGCCGTGATAACACTCAATATGTCGGTAGGTCAGGCACTTGAGCAGTTGGAACTCGATCTCGGCTTGGATAATGATGACTTGGCTGGTGCATTGGACGTGACGGCGCGCTCACTCGATCGCTGGCGCACGGGCGAGACATATCCTCAGCGAGATGCCCGCCATCGGCTCAGTACACTGTTGGAGTTGGATCAGCGTCTGCAGGACACCTTCGATTCTCGCGACGCGATAAAGCTTTGGATGCATAGTAGCAACCGCTATTTGCGAAGTCTCAAACCGTCCGAAGCGGCAAAAGTGGGGCGTTTCGATGTCATCGAGGCGGCACTCGATGCGCTTGATGTGGGGATCTTTGTCTAGTCGCGCCGCTGAATCTTGCCGCACATGGCGATAATAGCGGGTTGGAACGCCGATGCCGCCATTGCTGCTTGCTCGATCATCACTTGGAGCGGCAGTGCCTGGCGTATCCATGACAAAAAGTACTCAGCGGATGATTCAGCCGGATCCCTCAAGGTGTCGGGGCGGTTCAACCGGGGACTCGATCAGTCACTTGCGGACTGTGCTGCATCGAGGTAGGCGAGCAGGCGTACCTCGCGAACGTCAGCCCACATGTGCCGCGATAGCACGAGCACAGTCCAGGGATTCGGTATGGCTGGTGTCGACCTCGATATCGTAGATGACACCGTAATGCACCAACTCCGCTTGCGAGGTCGCCATCCCGATAACCCGATCGCCGCGGGCGATCTCCCGGCCGGCAGCGATCGCAGGATCGCAGCGCACCCCGACCCACAATACCCCGAGGCCCTCCAGGTGCGTGCGGATGCGCTCCTGAGAGGCGGCACCGCCGAGGAACACCTCATCCAAAATGATCCGCGCCCCTGCCCGGGCCATGGCGGCGACGCCGGTCATCCAGGCTGCCTCGATCTTGCGGAAGCCGTCGCCGAGTGTGACCTCTCCCTGTGGCCCGAACGTGACGCCGGAACTGGAGCTCGTCAGGGACGGCGGTAGGGCGTTGAGGAGGTCGTCCACACCAATGCTGATCCACGGCTGCGGCAAGATCGCCTTCAAGCATCTGGCAACTCCGGTCTTGCCAGAACTCGACCCGCCATTCAGCACGATAACCTGTGTTGTCACTCGACTGGTCCGCCTTCCAATAATCCGTTCCGTCTTACGATATGTGGCAGATCACAGATCGCCTGGCTCTGAATCGCCAGATGGTCTCAGACTGTCACTGCACCGGGCGAGTACCCTACCACGGTTCGGGCAGATCCCGACTGTGCGCTGCACTCGATGCGACCTTCGCTGGTCGCGCGACGCATCAGACGCCTGGTGACTGGGGTTGTGAACGGCGTGACCGCCAGCAAAGGGTTCGGTCTCAACCTGCCAGCGCACCGTTGATGTAGTCTCCGAATCTCCCCTTAGCTCCTCCTCGCAATCGTGATGATCTCTTTACAGGTGGGGCTGAGGGGATGGCGCTTCCAATCGCCGAACTGCTCTTCGATGACGAATCCGGCGTCATTCAAGAACGCGGCCAGTGCTGAGGGTGAAAGAAAGCGCAGTTCGCCGATGTCGGTGTGGCCGTCGTCCCACCAGCGGCCGGTGAGTGTCTCGCTCAGCCGGATGACGTCCTCGGTCACCTTTGCGACTTCATAGGATACGGTCGAGGCCTCTCCGTTCGGGTTATGTACGTCGAAGGAGGAGCCATGCCAGTCCTCCCAGGCTCGTGCCTGCGGGTGGCGCGTCTCAAAGGCGAAGCGACCGTTCTCGACTAAGGCTGTGCGGATTGCTTTGAGCGACTGACGCACATCGTCGTCAGAGATGAGCATCTGGAATGCGTGGCCGGTCATCACCGCCAGTTCGAACTCGCGATCCCAGGGAGCAGAGGCAGCATCGGCCAGCAGCCACTCGATGTCTGTCCGGGTCTGCGCCTGTCGCAGCATGGCAGGATCCGGATCCAGCCCACAGAGGCGCCCGGTATGCCCGGCATCTCGCGCGTGATGCAACAGCGTGCCAGTGCCGCACCCGACGTCGAGCACGGAATCGGCACGCATGACGAGATCGAGGTAGAAGTCGTCACTCGGTCCCCACGGGTTCATTACGTTGTACCAGCGGGCAGGATCTTGCCAGTTCACGTCATCGCCCCACTTATCCTGTCCCGGAGGACATCGGTACGGCCTCACCCAGTCTGCCGACCGGAGCCCTGCGGAGTGGCGATTTTGGTGCGCTAGCTTCGTTCGTCAGGCGCTACCATAGCCTGTTACGACGCTCGCCCGCTAGGGATGATGAACTCGCCAACTTCCCCGCCATGCCTGGACATCCGAACCGACCGGCGACGATTACGGAGGTCAGGCTATCCGTTCGCAGTAGGGTGGGCTACCTTCACCTCGGGAAAGCCCACGATCTCCATCGTCGTCGACGCGATCGTTATGTCAGCATGTGCTTGCACCGTTTTCAAAATCTGCTGGACCAGTGTGTTGTGTAATAGTCGTCGATCTCTGACAGGAGCGATATATCGGATATGGAAGGCAATCCAGTTATCAGTCGGCGCCAAGAACACGTCGGGTTCGACATTTCGTTTGGACATGTAATATTTTTCTTCCAGCGCAGATAATTCCTGTTCGGCCGCCTGCGTGATCTCCTGTGTTTCTTTCGTTACAACATCGCGAATGAGGTTGATCGCCTTCTCCCAGTTGCTTTTGTACGTGATGGGTAACATGATTTCATCCCAGATGAAGCTGTGATCTTTGGTGTAGTTATTTACATTTTGTGGCAATACCAACCCGTTGGGGACCGTCACAATTCTTCCAGTTGCCTGATCCCCTGCTACCCACTCCCTGATTTCCAAGAGAGAGGTGTAGAACATACCGATATCAATGACATCCCCAAACGTTCCGTTGATCTCCACTCTGTCACCAACTCGATAGGTGCCGTTCGCGAAGATGATGATTCCACCGACGATATTCTTGAAGACGTCCTGTAACGAGATCGCGACTCCGGCACCGATCAGCCCGTACGACACCAGCAGGGCTTGAGCGTTGGGCAACCAGATTCGCAGCACTACGATTGTCAGCATGACCAGGAACAAGGTTGCGGTTGTTTTGCGCAATGAATAGCGAGTTTTCGCCGTTCTTACCCGGCGAATTACAAGTTCATCCAGGAGCAGCTTCAGCAGCAAATAGCAGACGGCCGCCGCAAAGGCCGTCACATACCCTTTTTGCAGACTGACATCAGGATATTGGCTATCCGCAAACAATAACGCGAAGGCGATGCCGAAAAGAGACAATAGTATGACGATTCGTTGCATCATGATCGTCGTTGCCTCTCTCAATCAGTTAGCGGAACGTTCTGATAGCTACGGCCCCAAGGAACGTGCAAGTTAGACGGAGTCATTGACGAATATGGCCAAAGCGTGGTCGTCATCGATTGAATTCTCAGAGACTGAAAGAAGACCGCGATCATGGCCGACAGGATGAGCATGGCACTGGAGGACCTGCCGCGCAAGATCGAACAGGTCAACGAAACTGAGTCCCTTCCCACCCCACCGGTTAAGCGCGATTATGTTGGAGATGGTGGGCATCTCCGAGAAAAGCCGCCGTTAGACTGACGAACAGGTTGTGCACCTCGTTTTCTGCTCTTGACGACGCATGCTGCAACTGACGCAGGCGTCCGGGTGCGTTCGCTGACAATCGATGGTTCCAGGCATGACCCGCACGCATGGACCGGATGGAGGAAAAGAATGAAGATCGGGCTCACACTTCCCAATCGTGGCGTTCTCTTCGGCGTCACGACGCCGGAAGAGATGCTCCGTATGTCGGAGATCGCCGACCAGTCCGAGGCGATCCAGTCGGTCTGGGTTGGCGATAGCCTGCTCGGCAAGCCGCGCATGGAGTCGATCACGCTCCTCGCTGGCATTGCGGCGCGGACGAAGCGCGTGCGTCTTGGTCCGGCCTGCATGGCCAGCTTCCCCTTACGCGATCCGGTCCTGCTCGCCTATCAGTGGGCCAGTCTCGATCTGCTGGCAGAGGGCCGCACCGTTCTCGTCACCTGCACCGGCATTGTGCCGCAGGAAGGCGGGCGCATCGAGGGCGAGCTCTATGGCCTGGAGCCGAAGGATCGCGTCAAACGGCTGATCGAGTGGATCAAGCTGATGAAGCTCCTCTGGACTTCAGATCACGTCAGCTTCTCCGGCGAGCACTATACCTGCGAGAACATCACCATCGATCCCAAGCCCGCCGCGAAACCCCGGCCGCCGATCTGGATCGCCAACAACGCCGGGCGTAGCGGATTCGGCTACGCTGGAACCCGAGAGTTGGTGGAGCAAACGTTACGTCGAGTCGTCAACCACGCCGACGGCTGGGAGACCTCACTCTACGACCCGGAGGATCTACGCTGGCGGATCAGCTATCTGCGCCAGAACGCTCAGGAGAAAGGGCGCGATCCCAAGAGCATCGAGACCCACCTGTACCACAACGTCAATATCAATGAGAACCGGCAGGCTGCGCTCGAGGAATCGAAGAAGTTTCTCGACATCTACTACACCGAGGATTACCCGATGGAGACCATCGACGGTTGGGTCGCGACCGGATCGCCGGAGCAGTGCGCCGAGCGGTTGCGCGTCATGCGTGATGTCGGGTTCGACGAGGTGACGTTGCGCGTCGCGGGTTGGGACCAGTTCGGGCAGCTCAAACGGCTCATCAACGAGGTGCTGCCGTTGGTCGACGCGTAATGCCCCATGGCAGGGGATGACTCTCGGGTCAGCCCCTATCACGGTAGATTATCGCCGGAGGATGGTGAAATGAATTTGGCCATAGACCGCCCAACCACGGTTCCGCGCTTCGAGCGCGTTCCAGTCGTCTCGCTGGCCGATGAGGTCGTTCACGTTCGATTAGTCGCTTTGGAGCCTGGTTCTCACGTGACGCTCCGAGCGCGCCTGACGGATGAGCTCGGCGGAAGGTGGGAATCGATCTCTCATTTCACTGCCGATGCAGACGGCGTAGTCGATCTGTCGGCTCAGGCACCCGACAGCGGCTCGTATGAGGGCGTTGAGCCGATGGGCTTTCTCTGGTCGATGACCCCGACGTCGGATGGCCCTCTCGCTTCGCGGAAGTCGACGGTTTTGCCTGACACGTTCGAGCTCACGGCCGATCAGGCCGGAGATCCGGTTGCTGAAACACACCTAACTCGTCTGGTCGCCTCACCAGGAGTCACACGGACCGAAGTGCGTGACGACGGCCTTTACGGCACCTTCTTCACGCCCGCCGGCGATGGTCCACACCCGGCGATCATGCTGCTGAGCGGCTCTGGTGGCGGACTTTCGGAGGCGCAGGCCGCGCTCTATGCCTCACGTGGCTATGCCGCACTGGCGCTCGCCTACTTCCGGGCGGGTCATCTGCCGGAGACTCTGGTCCGCATTCCGCTCGAGTATTTCGAGCGCGCCATTGCCTGGCTGGAAGCTCGCGCCGATGTCGATGCGGAGCGTCTGGCCGTAGGCGGCACATCGCGCGGTGGTGAGCTCTGCTTGCTGCTGGCGTCCCGCTACCCGCAGTTCAAGGCGGTCGTTGCCCGTGTTCCGAGCGCCATTGTCTATGGAGGTATCGGTGGCGATGATGGGCACACGCAGCCCGCCTGGACCTACCGTGGCGAGGCGGTCCCGTTCCTGCGCTCGCGTCCTGCACGATTGCCGGAGTATGAGACGAAGGATGGCAAAGGCTTCGCTCTGACGCCGATCTTCCTGCGCACGTTGGAGGACAAAGAACAGGCGCGACGAGCCACGATCCCGGTCGAGCGGATCAACGGACCGGTGCTGGCCATCTCCGGCAAAGACGACGCCATGTGGCCCTCCTCAATCTATAGCGACATGGTGATGGAGCGGCTGGCGGAGCACATGCATCCGCACGCGTTCGAGCATCTCGCGCTAGAGGGGACCGGGCACAGCGTCGGGCAGCCCTGGTGGCCAACGACGATCACCGAGACACTGCATCCGGTCACCCATACTCTCTTTGCCCTGGGTGGCGATCCAAAACAGTCGGCCAATGCGCAGGCCGACGCCTGGTCGAAGACGCTCAGCTTCCTGGATGAGCATCTCGGACGGCAGTGAGTCTCATCGACATACGATCGGAGATTGTGGCCGGGTTCGCCCGCGGATAAATCCACGGGCGAATCCGGTTGCAACGCCCGATTGATCGCCCGTAGGCGGCCGGAGAGGAATGTTCGAGCGACTTTACTGGTGCTCGACAATCTCAACATGCGCACTCATGCGTCGCGCTACGCCACCTCTTTCCCCGACGAGGCGAACCGGCTGACCGAAAAGCCCGAGATCCATTGCACGTTGAAGCATGGGAGTCGGCCGACGAGGTGGCCGCCTGGGAGGCGGAAAGGTATCAACGCACGGCGCACCTTACAGAATACGACTGGGTGGTCGCAGAGGCCGTCCAGAGTTACGACGGATGAACGCTCTCAAGTGGCGCGTCTGGTGGGGCGTGGTGTTGCTTTGGCCGCCGCCAGGATCTTCGCCGTCGTGTGCCAGAAGCGAACGGTACCCGGAACACCAAGCAGTTTCTCGATGAGGCCGTAGGAACTGCCGGGGCGGCCGTTCTGCAGACGCCAGACGACGAAGATCTCGGACGGAGTGCGCTCGACCACCTCGTAGGCACCATCGGGCGTCCGATAGTGAACTGGCAGACGCTCTGCGACCGGCTCGGACAAAAAGGTGATCGAGAGACGCATGTCGTCAGTTACGGTGATGTCGCGAAACGGATCGAGCGCCATGACCTTTTCGACCTCGTCGACCGTGCGCAAGATTGTCGGCACGGCGTAGCCAAGCGTGGCCTGAAGGTGCTCTTCAATGGTTGACCGGAGACTCGCACGATCGATTTTAGCGCTCTCGAAGAAGACGTTTCCGGTCTGGATGTAGGAGCGGACATTAGCGAACCCGAGTTCTCCAAACAGACCCCGAAGCTGTTCCATCTTCACGTTGTGCCCGCCCACGTTGATCCCGCGTAGCAAGGCGACGTAGGTTGTGTCATTCAAGAACTCTCTCCGATCAGTAGATTTTCCCAGGTTGCTCGAACGGCGTCGGGTGTCACGATGCGGACAGGATGAACCCGCGATAACCGTTCGCCACTACATCGTCGCAAGTTTTGCGATAGGCGCCGACACCGCCAATGTACGGCAGGAAGATGCGTGGTTTGCCGGGGATATTGGCGCCCATGTACCAGGAGTTCGCCTGGGGATAGAGCGTCTGGTGGGCCACCACGTTGACGTGCTCGACCCAGGCATCCTCGGCGGCGACTTCCGGCTCGATGCAGTTGAGGCCATCGTCCCGCAGATCAACAAGGCAGCGCGTGATCCAATCGACGTGCTGCTCGATTGAGACGATCATGTTGCTGAGCACCGAGGGGCTGCCCGGGCCGGTGATGAGGAATAGATTGGGGAATCCGGCCGAGGCGATGCCGAGGTAGGTGCGCGGACCGGCAGCCCATTTCTCCCTGAGGGCGATCCCATCGCGCCCACGAATATCGATGCCGAAGAACGGGCCGGTCATCGCGTCGAAGCCGGTGGCGAAAACGATGCTGTCGAGCTCGAACTCGGCCGCGCAGGTACTCAGACCGGTCGGGGTAATTGTTTCGATCGGCGCGGATCGGATGTCGACCAGGGTCACGTTGTCGCGGTTGTACGTTTCATAGTAGCCGGTGTCGAGCGGGAGCCGCTTCGTGCCGATCGGGTGGTCCTTAGGCGAGAGGAGATCGGCGACGGCCGGGTCGTTGACGATTTCACGGATGCGATCGCGGACGTAATTAGCGGCAGTGTCGTTGGCCGCCTTATCGATCAGGAGGTCGTTGAAGGCCGAGGTGAAGCCGAAGCCGCCACGTTCCCAGCGCCGGGTGAACTCGCGATCGCGCTCGTCTGGGGTCGCCTCGAGCGCCGATTGTTCGTTGCGCTCGACGATGTAGCCTGCTCGGGATTCTCTTTCGGAGCGACGCAGGTCCGCGTAGGCCGCCTTGATGCTACCTTCATAGTAGGGGTCGAGTGGTGCGTTGCGAGCTGGGAAGGCGAAGTTCGGCGTACGCTGGAACACGTAGAGGTGTGCGGCTTGCTGGGCGATGACCGGGATTGATTGGATTCCGGATGAGCCAGTGCCGATGATGCCGACGCGTTGTCCGGTGAAATCGACGCCTTCGTGCGGCCAGTGGCCGGTGTGATACCAGGGCCCGTCGAAAGAATCGAGGCCCGGAATCGCCGGGACCTGAGCGGTTGAGAGGCAGCCGACGGCCATGACGCAGAAGCGGGCTGAGACATGCTCGCCATGTTCGGTCGCGATGAGCCAACGGTTAGCCGCGTCTTCATAGTGGGCGGCGCTGACACGGGTGTCGAACTGGACGTCACGACGTAGATCGAAGCGGTCGGCGACGTGGTTGACGTAGCGGAGGATCTCGGGTTGGGTAGCATAGCGCTCGGACCAGTGCCACTCCTGTTGCAGTTCGTCAGAAAAGGAGAAGGAATATTCCATACTCTCGACGTCGCAGCGAGCACCCGGATAGCGGTTCCAGTACCAGGTGCCGCCGACATCACTGCCAGTCTCGTAGACGCGAGCGCTGAAGCCCAGTCCACGCAGGCAGTGAAGCATGTAAAGGCCGGACATGCCAGCGCCAACGATGACGACGTCGAAATCGACATGAGATTCAGCGGCAGGTATCAACGGTTGCCGCGGCAGTTCCACGTCCCTGTCCGTGCGCGCGTCGGACATCGATGACCCTCCCTGATGTGAGCGCTGTCGTGTGCCTGAGTGCTCGACTCCACCTCGTCGATGCCGTTGAACGTAGCGGGTGAACTTCAGCAGACCCTGCAATTGGGTGCATTACATGGGTTTAGATGGTGTTGGCCTACTCGTCCCCGGTGAACCCTATTACATCGGTCTTTGATCCGGTTGTCCAGTCGGCCTTCGACACTGCTCTTCCAGCACTGGCTCGCTGCAGTGCAGTACTCCGGATCCTGTTGCCGGCAAGGCCACTACCTTATCGATACCCCGAATAACAGTGCGGCTATGCTTGTTGAATGGATCGGAGGCGTGAATCATGATCGATCGAGCCCTGACACGCGTTATACCGATTCGGGTTCCGACTGTCGAAGTCATGCTCCAGGCAGACCGTCGTCTAGCGTTCGAGGTGCTCACCGCATTCGATTCGGCGCGAGCTCGCGAGGGGGGCGGGCTGCGGGTAATCGAGCGTCAGGGTGATCGGTGGCTGATCGAATTTCACACGAGCTACGCTCTCTGGCTAGGTCGGCGGAGCACCTTCGTGACCACCGAATGGGTAACCGTTACTCCACCTGGTCAAATCGATTTCACCCTGGCTGAGCCCAGCGGCAGTCTGACTCTGCTTGAAGATCGGTTCACGCTGGACGACATCGACGGGGCCACTCGTTTTCGCTACGACAGCACTTTTGGCATGCGCGGGGCGATTGTCGGATGGGCACTCGGAAAACTCGTCGTCGAGCCGCTCATGCGGCGACACATGCGTGATCACGTCAGCGACGTCAAACGGATCATCGAGACGCGCGCCGCTAAGAGCCGGGTCTACTCACGACCCGCCACTGATCCAACCGAGTTAGGTGGACCATCGTCTCGAACGGGATAGCACTCACACCCGCTCAGCCACGGCGTACCGTACGCCCACGACTGGATCTCATACGGCCCGATGGTAAGCATCATTACAGCATGTCATCGTTGGATGTGATCTTCTAGAACCAGTCGATGGTGAACAGATCTCGACGATGAGCACGCCGTACAGCGTCATGTAAGTGGGTGATATTCATGACCGCGATCTCCCGAGCAGAACGAGTGAAACAGGACGCCGACTACGTTTTCTACGAATTGACCCGAAGTATCTGCCCGGAATGCCGGCGGGTGATCGATGCACAGATCCTGCTGCGAGACAACCAGGTCTTCATGCGGAAGCGCTGTCCCGACCATGGACTCTTTGAAGCCCGAGTCTATGGAGACGCATCGGCCTACGTTACCGCCAGTCGATTCAACAAGCCGGGGACCATTCCGCTGGCGTACTCGACCGACATTCAGGCCGGCTGTCCGCACGACTGCGGGCTGTGCCCGGATCACCAGCAGCACGCCTGTGTCGGGATCATCGAAGTCAACAGCGCCTGCAACATGACCTGTCCCCTCTGCTTCGCCAACGCCGGAGCCGGATTCAACCTGACGCTCGGTGAAGTCGAAGAAATCCTGGATCACTTCGTCGAGACCGAGGGGAATCCGCAAGTCGTGCAGTTCTCGGGTGGCGAGCCGTCGATTCACCCCCAGATCATTTCCATGCTGCAGGCGGCCAAGGACCGGGGAATCCCGCACGTGATGATCAATACCAACGGTAAGCGCATCGCGAATGACGATCGATTCCTGGCGGATCTCGCCGAGCTTCGGCCCTCGATCTACTTTCAGTTTGATGGCTTTGAGCCGGAAACGAATCGCGTGATTCGTGGAACACCCGACATACTGGAAGAGAAGATCCGAGCGCTTGACCGGCTGGCCGCCATCGGTTGCGATGTCGTGCTGGTACCGGCCATCGCTTACGGAGTCAACGAGCATGAGGTGGGGGACATCGTGCGCTTCGCGCTCGGGCATCCCGCTGTGAAAGGGATCAATTTTCAGCCGGCATTCCATGCGGGCCGCTATGATCCTCACGACCCACTTCAGCGACTGACGATCCCCGATGTTGTCGCGATGATCGCAGACCAGACCGAGGGATTGTTCCGCCAGTCCGATTTCGTTCCCGTCCCCTGCTGCTTCCCGACCTGCAACTCGGTGACATATGCCTATCTTGACGGGGATAACGTCACACCGCTGCCGCGGATCCTCAACGTCGATGACTATCTCGACTACATCAGCAATCGTGTGCTGCCCGACCTGGGCCAGGAGCTGAAGACGGCGCTCGAGGGGTTGTGGTCATCCTCGGCCACACCGGGTTCAAGTCAGGCGGCCCAGAATTTCGCCTTCAGCTGTGCTGCTTGTGGGCTGCCGGACGCGTTGGATCTCGACGCCTTTGCCGATCGCATGTTCATGATCATGCTGCAGGATTTCATGGATCCATGGACCTTCAACCAGAAGAACGTCATGAAGTGCTGCAAGGAGATTCTCCTCCCGGGCGGCAAACAGATTCCGTTCTGCGCATACAACAACGTCGGCTATCGCGAGCAAGTCCGCGTCCAGCTCACCGCCCGCGATCGTGCTCGTCATCGCGCGCGACGGGAAGGTCGCGAATATCAGCCGGAGCCGCTTTCGTTTTCGTTCCAGCAGCCGAGAAGCGAGCGCGCGAACAATGGTCACCGGTTCCCGGGGGCGACCGAATGAGCGGAGAGACGATGCGCGCCATCTCCGCGGACGTGGCCAGGTGTTGCGCCAACGTCTATTCGAGCGATCTGGCAACGCTCCTGCTGGGAGATGCGTGGCATCCCGGAGGTCTGGATCTCACCAAACGTTTGGGTCAGCTTTTGGAGCTGGATTCCGACACCCGGGTGCTGGACGTCGCCTCAGGAATCGGTACCTCGGCCATAACACTGGCCGAGGAGTTTGGCTGTGTCGTTGTTGGTCTGGATGCAAGCGGGACGAACGTCGCCCGCGCCACTGAGCGTGCGGCGGAATCCAAAGTCGTGGAGCGCGTTCGCTTTGTGACCGGCGAGGCAAGCCGGCTCGAGTTCCCCTCAGGTTCCTTTGACTTCGTTGTGTGTGAGTGTGCGCTCTGCACCTTCGCGGATCAATCTGGAGCAGTCCGCGAGTTCCGCCGCGTCCTGCGTCTCGGTGGCAGAATCGGGTTGAGCGACGTGACGCGGAAGGGCAGTCTGCCCGCAGATCTCGACAACCTGCTGAGCCGAATCGCCTGCATCGCTGGCGCCATGCCGGTTGAGCGCTACGCCGCGATGCTGGAGACCGCGGGCTTCGAAGTGACCGAGAGCGAGCAGCACGACGCGGCGCTCCGGGAGGTGATCGATCGAGTGCGGCAGCGGATTTTGGGTGTCAAGGTGCTTACCCAGCTCAAACAGCTCGACCTGCCAGGTGTCGACCTCGATCAGGCGGCCACCATCGCGCGATCAGCCGTCGAATCGGTCCGTGACGGCCGGCTTGGCTATATGCTGATGGTGGCGCAGGCACCCGGATTTTGCGAGGAGGACTAGCCGGCGTCGCTCTTTTCGATGCCGTTGGGAAGAACGAGCCCTAATCGTTCGGCCTCGCGATCCATCCCGCGCGGTAGCTCGCGACCGAGACCGTCGACTACCCGATTCATGAACGCATACATGGCGGTGCTCACCGCGATATCAGAAATCGCCGCATCGTTGAAGCCCACCTGTCGAAGTGCGTCAAGATCGCGTTCGCTGATTTCCTTCGGTTGTCGCGTCAGCTTGGCGGCGTAGGCCAGCATCTCGCGGTCCGCGTCGTCAACCGGGGCGCTCTCCAGCGATCCACGCGCCAGCGCATCGGCGACTTCTTCTGAACCCTGCTCACGGCGGATCCACCGCCGGTGTGCCAGCAGTCAGAACAGACAGTGGTTGAGCGCCGACACGTAAGTGGCCACCATCTCACGTTGGAGTCGGGTAAGCGCGGACGGACCGAACCTAGCCGCGTGCGTGAATTCCATCAGTTTCAGCAGGACCGGCCCATTCGACGTCAGACCGTCAAAAGGCTGGCCGATCGACCCCTGCGCTACGCCGACATGTTCATAGGCACGCTTCAGGTCATTCTCGGCTTCCTCAGCTGGGATGACTCGCACCCACGGCATCAGTAACGTCCTTTCTCATCGCCCGTACGGCATTCAGGCGCAACCATAACGTCACACTCAGGAGGCCAAGTGACCCGACCGCCAGCACCGGTTGAATCGGCTGGAAGTACGTCAGCGCACCGCCTGTTCCGAGCAGGAGCAACACCAGTTTATTACAGAGTGGGCACCCAATGGCGAAGTAGGAGAGTGCACCGCCCACGGTCACCCGGCTGGAACTGATCGGACAGGTGGCCGGCAGCGCGTAGGTCGCGCCGATGGCACCGGCCAGGAGGGCGGTGAGGCCGAGGACTAGGTAGTCCCATGGTCGGGTGGGGATGGTACGGCCGAACCAGGGAGAAGGAATCACCGCGGTGGGCAAACCGATGATCAACGCGTGGCGAGGGCGACGGCAACTCCCGTTGCCGCCGCGCCATGGCCGGTTCGCCACCGGCGTATCCCAGTTAATGAGCCGCTGACCATTACGATTCCGCGACAACTGACGAACGAGCGGCGAACAGCAGACCCATCATGCTGCCGAAGAAGAAGGTGTGGGCGAAGAACTGCACGGTCTGATTGGCATTGGTGAACCAGTCGAAGGCAACCGTCGTGACCATATAGAAGTTGACGATCCAAAGGGCAAGGCCGAAGAGGGTAGCTGTCAGCACGAGCATGGCCCGGCTGGAACGAAGGGCCGCGACCGACCCGATCACGACGCCAAAGACCAGGCCATACATGGCGGAGAGCATCATGTGGACGACGAGTCCGGCGACGGCGGCACCGGCCAGGGAGTAGGACGACATGAGTGCGTCTTTTCCCAGAACGATCGCGCCGATCATGCGGAGCGGCATGAAGAAGCCGTTGCCAAGTATCGCGGACATGATCATCTCGAACATCGCGAACACGATGCCGGCCACGACGCCCCAGACGATGCCAGTCATGGCCCATCCACCGAGTCGTGTTGATTGCGAGGTTCGAACTGAGTCCATCTGTTGATCCTTTCGTGAAACCGATGATGCGACAAACACTTGTCTGATCTTCAGCATAGGAGGGGTATGTGCCCTTGACTGTAATCGCACTTACATGACGCCAAGACGAGTCCTCATGCCTTGAACTACGTTCATGTAAGCGCCCTTACCGAGCACTCCGACGACGTATGGGATACTCGAGTAAGGGAATAAGGGTTGATTGATTAGAGGAAACGGGCGTGTCACGAGTGGTGAAGCAAGGTCTTTCGATTTATCTGACACAAGATTGCCCCGCGTGTGGGACGGCGCGAGCCGTAGCGGCCGAGGTAGCGCGCGCTCGTCCCGACATCCAGGTTGAGTTGATCTATCTCGACAACGGCGAGATCCCGCCGCCAGAAGTGTTCGGGGTTCCGACCTATCTGTGGCGGGGCCAGGTCGTATCCCTCGGAAATCCTCACGTCGAAGAGCTGTTGTCTCACCTCGACGATTCCCCCGAGGAAGGAATTACCTGTGACATTGCCGAAGGATAAAGCCGATACCAAGCGGACCTATCTTTCCAGTGTCGAGATCTTCCAGGATCTCGCGCCAGCGGAGATGAAACACCTGGAGCGAGTGACCTCCATGGTGACGAGCCCGGCAGGCCGGGTCTTTTTCAACCCCGCTGAGCCGGCCGAGGTTCTATTTATCCTCAAGAAGGGGGACGTCGCGATCTCGCGGATCTCGCCGGATGGAAAGAAACTGATCCTCAGCACCCTCAGCGCGGGAACGATCTTCGGCGAGATGGCGATCATCGGGCAGCGTATGCACGAGACGTTTGCCGAAGCCCTCACCGAGTGCGTCATCTGCATCATGAGCCGTCGTGACGTTGAGGATCTTCTCCTGGCGGACCCCCGCATTGCGGTGCGTCTGGTCAAGGCATTGGGTGAGCGCCTGACACGGGCAGAAGCCCGGCTGGAAGAGATGGCCTTCAAGCCGGTTCCAGCCCGGTTGGCGTCGCTTCTCGTGCGATTGGGAACGGAGTCTGACTGGCGTGGTCGTCCCGTTGTGCAGGGATTGACACACCAGCAGTTGGCTGAATTGATCGGCACCTACCGGGAGACGGCGACAACGATCTTAGGGCAGTTCCGTGACGATGGACTCATCGAGATTGGCAGGCGTCGCATCGTCATGCTCGACCTGCCGGGCCTTGAAGCGATCGCCGAAACGTAGCCCGCTGAACCAGGTCCAGCTGGTATCGATTCGACTGCCGATCAGCAATCACCATTCATGCTCTGAAGAGCACGCTCCATATTTTGTGAGATGGTCTTCGATTTGACCTGGGCCGGAGCCCTGATCTGGCTGGGCCGCAAGGGAGTTCGACCACCTGGACTCTTCGCCCTTTACGTCGCAGGGTATTCAGGCTTTCGCATCTTTGAAGAGATGCTGCGGATTGATTACTCTCAGCTCTTCATCGGATTTCGCCTGCATTTCTTTGTCGCCGGTGGGCTGACCGCGATTGGACTTGCCTGGTTTGCCTACTCTCAACTCCGTGGACGAGGGGAATCTGTGCAACGAGCTTTTGACGAGGAAGCGATAGTGACTGATGCCTCTCCACCATGATCGCGTCGTACGTTTGGTGTGGCTGTTGAATGAGCGCTCCAACTGGCAAAGGTGTCGAGATCGCCGATAGAGTTGCGCATTTACGGAGACTGCCACATTGAAGGAATGGCGGAATAGTTGCACCGCGCGATCCAGTCCGATCAGGTGTATCGAGATGTTCTAATTCGTTCAGAGCATCTACTAATGATTCAAGAGAACTTGACCGAGAGACAGAGGAGAAAAGTGTGACAAGCGGTCGTTTGCTTATCTACGGTACGACGTGGTGTGGACAATGCCATATGGCGCGACGGTTTCTTGACAAGCACGACGTTCAATACGACTTCATCGACATTAGTCGCGACGAGGAAGGGCTTCGTTTCGTTACGGCGACAAACCACGGCATGCGCAGTGTTCCGACAATCGTCTTTCCGGACGGCTCGATTCTTGTCGAACCGAACCGGCGACAACTCGCGACCAAGCTTGGGATCGAGAACGAAAGCTTGTGGCGACGACTCGCACCGCGACGCTGAGGTGACCTCTGGCGACGTGCCGATGTCTCCGGCTCCGACGACCGCCGAGGGTGAGCGATCGCAGACCGAGGGTCCGTTTATCCAATTCGTCGCGACATGTCTAGGTGGTCTCAACCGCAGCCTGCGACGGAACTCGGCGCTGATGCGGCGATCACTGATCGCCTCGCTGGTTGTCGGAACCGCGCTGGTCATGATCAATCAAGGGCCTGCTCTCCTGACTGGGAATCTTCACACGCACTAACCTGGCGTGTTCCGTTGAACTACCTCGTGCCGTATCTGGTAGCGACCTGGGGAGCGCTCAGTAACCGCGACGGGCAACCGCAGTTGGACGAGATAGACTACAGGTGGTCATCTTCCCTCGTTCACGTACTTTGCTTCGGTGGCCAAACGCCGAGCGGTTTGCCGATCTCCCAATGATGACCGAAGGGATCTTGAATGCGGCCCATCAGCCAGCCGTGAGACAGGTTGACGGGAGCGATTTCCGCGGCGCCCTCGGCAACGGCTTTAGCGATTACAGCCGTCGGGTCGCCGACGATCAGGAGCATCCGGACGGTACCACCGCCAAGCGTTTCGGGACTGTAGTTCTGGTAGGTTGGTGCCTCGTCGGAGACCCAGAAGGATGCGTTGCCCACCATCAGTTGGGAGACGACGTCCGGATGCTCGTCGGTTCCGTTCACCCGGTAGACCTCAACTGCACCGAACGCGGCCTTATAGAAATCGATGGCCGCCCGGCCCCGCCGCACCGAGAGCTGCGGGATGAGGCTTGTCTGAATCTGTTGTTGATCCTGCGAGTCCATTGTGTGGATCTCCTTCTGGTGAACGTGATGTCGCACCCACGGTGCCCCAGTCGATTCGCTCGTAGCGCTACCGCGTTGCTCGCGAAACATAGTGCAGGGGCTGGCCACCGGATTCAATGGCTTGATACCAGATCTCATTCGGGCGTACCCAGACTGGATAGGCGAAGGTGACGTCGCCCGAATCCACCTTCTGCACCTTGCTGCCGTCGTTCGACATGATCTGTAGCCCACCGTTAATGAAGGCCGCGAGCTCGGATCCGTCCGGTGACCAGCTCATGCCGTCGCCAAATGCGCCTCGAGCAATCTCGACTGAATGCGTCAGATCGGCGCTCTGCGCCACTGTGATCGAATCGAACCGATCGGTGCTGAGATTTGTACCAGTGAAGCGCCGCAGCCGGTAGGCGACCTGGGATTGATCGGGTGACAAACGCAAGCCCTGTAGCACGACGCCCTTCTCACCGCCACGTGCATGCCAGGTTAAAAGCGGATCGATCTGGGCCGCGCCAGCAGAATCGATGGTAATCCGCTGCAGGGTCACGCGCTGAGGAAAACCGCCGAACCAGTCGCCAGGCTGGGAGAAGATGAGGGTGTCGTTACCGGCCCACGCCGCGATCAAGGGCACCTCGACCTTCGCGTCATCAGGTACGTTCCAGCCAGCGACGATACTCGCCGTTTGGTCCGAAGCCCCGATCCAGAGGATGACGCGCTGTCGATCGACCACGAAGAAGCTGTAGCGGAGGCCGTTCGGAGACAGGATTGGATTGTGATAGGTGGCAGTGGTGCTGTTCCCCAATTGCGCCGGGTCGAAATCAAGCAGCGCAGGCCCCAGAGTTGCAACCGTGCCCCAGACACTGATCCGGCTGATCGCGCCGGTGCTGGTCGTGTGTCGCTGCACGCCGATGACACCGCTGCTGTCGGGCAGCCAGCTCGGATCGTACGGCGCACCGGCAAGCTGAGCCTGGGGACTACCGATCAACGGCCAGGCCATCGTGAAGTGGTACGAAGGAGCGTCGATGAGCACTTTGCTACCGTCCGGACTTACCCGGCTGTCACTCGTCAGCGAAGGTACGCCCTCTGGCATGCCATCCAGATGAAACGACCCCACGTTCGCGGACCTTGAAGGGGGGTACTGGAGCAGTGCGTTTTCAGGTAACCAGGCGAGCAGGGCTTGTTCGGTGAACTGACCGAAAATTGGGCCCAGAGAACGACCATCCATGTCGAATGCCAGCGTGACGTATTCGTGCGTGCTGGTTTGCTGGCTCTCCGGTTGTGGATTGGCAAGAGAGAACGGTTGCTCCGTCGTCAGTGCCAGAATGTCTCCCGCACGAGAACCGGCGATCCCGATCGGCATCCAGTATCGCTGAACCGGGACGATCATGGTTGGATCGCCACCGTCCAGCAGTTTTTGAGGTGGTTCGCCGTCGATGCCAACTTGAAAGACGCTCCAAGGACTGGTGCCAACGTGTCCTGTGGTTTCCGCGTAGAGAATGTGACTGCCGTCAGGCGAGATCCCCAGGAGTCTGTCGAATGCGCCGTCCTGGGATGTGTATACCGGGGTGATCTGGCCATCGAGGTTCAGCAGCGCGAAGTTGGGCTGAATTGCCGGCGTACCGGACCCCGTCCGTCTCGAGACGATGACTTGGTGGCTGTCGGGCGTCCAGATATTTGGTGGTCCACTCTGCGGAAATGACGCATCCGGAATTGTCACGATCGGCTCGCCGAGCTTACCATCGCCGGTTGCTCGAATCTCCAGCGTAACCGAACTGTCGCTGGCAAGGCGACCGACGGCGACATATTTGCCGTCCGGTGATGGATAGGCCGAATCGACCCACTCCTGCAAAACCACCTGCTGCTCGCCAGTTCGCGAGTTGAATGCCAGAAGCGTCGCTTCATGCTCTGCGCGCAGGCCGTACGCTTCCCGGTCTTCACCAGGCAGCGGAGTGGGCAGACGCCTGACCAGTAACTGGTCGGCATTCAGCCAGCCTTCCAGTCGGTACTGACCGGTCTGATCGAGGCCGGTCCATTCATGTTGCTGAACCCCGTCGATCGAGTAGACCTGGAGCGTCTGTCCGACACCACCTTCGTTCAGGATCATTCGTGCGAGCCGTCGCTCATCCGGCGAGATCATGATCGTTGCGCTCAGCGTCGGATCACCCTGGAGCAGCAAACGACGGTCTCCGTTGGCAACATTGACCGCTTCGACGTCACCGGTGTGGCTGGTCTCAAGTATCCAGCCAGTAAAGGAGGTCGGAGTAACGCCTGCCGCGCGCAATGGCACCGGAGTCTGACCGTGCGCGAGCAGACGCGGAGCGCCTGTCAGTGTGATCAGCGCGAGCGTGACTCCAAGTAACGCCAAACTCGTCCAGAGGAGCACCGGGCCAAGCCAGATCGAACGGAGTGTCGGCATCGATTCCTCGGTGCCCGGCAGCGCTTCTTGTGCCTGATTGATCATAGTCAACAATTGATCGTCTGCTTTGCGGGCATGATCGAGCGCCAGCTTACAACGCTCGCAGCTTTCGAGATGGTGGAGCAGGTTCAGTTGCTCCAGCCGGTCGTTGCTCGGATCTCGATAACGACCGATCTGTACGACGAACTCCTGACAGGGAGAGATGTGAGATGGATCGACCTCTTGCCTGGCGCGCTGTAGCACGGCGCTGGTCTCGGACACTGAGGATCGGAAGAGACGGGCCAGTGTCTCGACATTGAGATCAAGACCAAGATGCAACGCCAGCACGAGTGGCGCTACGGTGGGCAGCCCCAGACGGGGCTGCAACGGCGTCCGCGGTCGTTGATTCTTGGGCCTGAGCTTGAGGAACGACAACCATCGGTCAGACGTGTAGCTGAGCCGGGCCAGTCGAACGATTGGCGCGAGCGCGCGAAGTGGTTCGATCTCGTCGTCCACCAGCCGAGCCGATAGTGCCTCTGCCTGCTCGTCGGTGAAGCAGAGTCGCAATGTCGCCCTAAGCCTGAGACGATCAATCCGGTCTGCGGTCATCGATCGTTCCACGACATACTACCTACGGATTCCCCGTGGTCCACATGTCACTGATGTACCAGGTGCCGTCGACGTTCGTCAGGTGCAGGTGAAAGAGCAGCGTTGAGTCGGGACTGTCAACCACGTAGACGACGGTCGCGTGGCGCTCTCCTTGAAGTGTTGCATTCTCGATGAAAATCGTCTTCTCAATCCACGCGCTCGCGCCGAACGCGGAACTTTGTCGTCTCGTAATCACGTCAGCCATCTGCGCCGCGAGCTCACCGGTGCGCGCTCCCACCGGTCCCGCTGTGGCTGATGCGATGTCGGCATCGATCTCTTCCCGATGCCTGAGGATCAATTGCTTGACAAGGGAATTCGGTGGATATGCCGGGTCGTTGTAGAAGACAGCCGGGAAGTTGGAGAGATCGCCGGTCATCCATCCGTCAAAGAAGACTCGTTGGTATTGTTGGATCAGCGTCAGGAACACGTGCCTTTGCTCGGGCGAAGCTGGCAGTCCGGGGTCAGGCGCGTTGGAGCCGTTCATGAAGGCTAATGCCAGTAGCGCCATGATGATGGCGGCCGCGAGCTTCCGCCTTGCTCCGTTCATCTGGTGACTCTTTCTCGCATTTTCCGGACTGCCACTGTGATGCGATCAATAGCTTTTCTTAACCGGACGCGAAATCGTCCTAATTTGTCTTATTGACGCGCACTCACTATCTTACATCGCCGGCGGCATTAGCGAAAGTCGAGAAGATAAGCTGCTGACGGCCATCGTGCGAGGTAGCCCAGTCGCAAGGTGAGACCTGATTCTCGTGGGACGTGAAGTCTGAACGACGTCTCTTCTGAGATTTGGTCGATCTGAATCGTACGGGTTTTACCGGCGGCACGCCTACCCTGCTGACGCGTTTATGGAGAGCACCTATTGGACCGCGACACGTTTCGCATAATGGTTCGTGCTAGGCCGGACCGATATTCGTCGAAGGGAGAGTGGCCTCATGGCTGATGCGCATCTCGATCAGATTCAGGTTGTCACGCCGAGCGGCATCGGCTGCAAAGAGTGCCTCGAGTCAGGCGACTCCTGGGTGCATCTGCGGGTCTGCATGGTTTGCGGCCATGTCGGCTGCTGCGACAGCTCGAAGAACAAGCACGCCACCAAGCACTATCATTCGACACGCCACGCGATCATGAAGTCATTCGAGCCCGGCGAAGAGTGGGGCTGGTGCTACGTCGATGAGGCGATGCTCGATGGATCTCGGTGGCCAGTCGACGGGCCTAGGAGTCACCATTGATCTCTGGTTGATCGGCGAGTCGGTTGCACCCGGATCGCGGGTGATCACAGGCACAGAGATCCCGATCACATGGCAATCGCCCGCGCGGCCCTGTACATTGTGTTGAGGGCGATTCGAGCGAGCCCGCAAATGTTGTGCAGGGGGAATTACTCATGAGCGATAGGTCCTATGAGATCGAGGGCGGCAAGCCGCTACGTGGCCGGGTACGGGTCAGCGGCGCCAAGAACGCCGCCACCAAACAGATCGTCGCCAGTTTGCTGACCGATGAACCGGTGATCCTGCATAATGTGCCGCGCATTGGCGACACCGCCGTGACGCTCGATGTCTGCCGCAGCGTCGGACTCGACGCGCACTGGGACGACAGCCGCCCTGGCACGCTCGTCCTCCAGACTCCGGCCGTCACTACACCGGAAGTTCCGCTCAGCTTTAGCGGACTGAACCGCATCCCGATCTTGTTGCTCGGCCCGCTACTGCATCGCTACGGCAAGGCGGTCGTGCCGATGCTGGGAGGAGATGCGATCGGTCGTCGCCCGGTTGACTTCCACGTTCACGCGCTGGAAGAACTCGGCGCCACCATTTCGTTCGAAAACGGCCGCTACTATGCGTCAGCCGATCGGCTGCAGGGCGCGGTGATTGATCTCCCCTATCCGAGCGTTGGCGCGACCGAGAACGCCCTGCTGACCGCGGTGCTGGCACGCGGCACGACGCTCATCAAGAACGCCGCTGTCGAGCCTGAGGTGATCGACCAGGTGATGCTGCTCCAGAAGATGGGCGCCATTATCTTCGTCGATACCGATCGAACCCTCGTCATCGAAGGCGTGGACCGGCTGCACGGCGCCGAGCACTCGATCATCAACGATCGCAATGAAGCTGTCTCCTTTGCCATCGCCGGAATCATCACGGGCGGAGACGTGCTGGTTGAAGGGGCCGAGCAGGCGCACATGCTGACCTTCCTTAATAAGCTGCGTCAGATAGGCGCTGGAGTCGAGTTTGCCTCGGATGGCATTCGCTTCTTTCATCCGGAACGGCCGCTGACCCCGATAGCCCTGGAGACCGATGTCCACCCCGGCTTCATGACCGACTGGCAGCAGCCCTTCGTCATGCTGATGACCCAGGTTGCGGGCCTCTCGGTGGTGCATGAGACGGTGTATGAGAATCGATTCGGCTACACCGAGACACTGGTTCAGATGGGAGCCGAAATTCAGCTGTTTCGGCAATGTCTCGGCGAGAAACCCTGCCGCTTTAAGAGCCGCGACTTCGCCCACAGTTGCGTGGTTAAAGGCCCGACTCCTCTTCACGCGGCCGATATCACTATTCCCGATCTGCGGGCGGGATTCAGCTACCTGATCGCCGCTGCCGTTGCGGAAGGCGTCTCGCGTCTTCGCGGCGTGCAGTATGTGGAACGGGGCTACGAGCAGATATTCGAGAAGTTCCAGGGTCTTGGTGCCAACATCGAGCTCCACGACGAGGCGTAGCGCCTGCTTCCTGAATCAGTCCTACGCTCTCTTCTCGCTTATCAACTCTCAAAGAGAGTTGTCGGGCATGGTCCGAGCGACGAGCGCGTAGATAGTTTAGATCAGCCAGCCGGCTGGTTCAGCTAGGAGATTCACCCATGTCAGTAAAGGCAACAGTCCTGTGCGAGAACTCGGTGCACGGGAATTTGGGTGCCGTCGCCGAGCACGGCTGGTCGGTCTGGCTCGAGACGCCCGGGGGCCCGTTCCTCTTCGATACGGGGCAGGGGAATACTCTGCACCGGAACGCGGACTTCTTCGGTGTCTCGTTAGGTGACGCGAACGCGATTCTGCTGAGCCACCATCACATCGATCATACGGGAGGGCTGCTCGGCGCGGTTGGAACGATACGGCAGCAGTCCGGCCGGGAGCGCATACCGGTTTACGGGCATCCGGATCTGTTCAAAGACAGTTTTGCCGAAAGCAAAGGGAAACTCCGATTTATCGGTGTACCGCATACGTCGACGGCGCTGGAGACGGCCGGAGCAGATTTTCACCTGACCACCGACTGGCAGGAGTTTGCCGCCGGGATGTTCCTGACTGGTGAAGTGCCACGGTTGACCGAATACGAGGTCGGCGATCTCGCGATGAAGCACTACGATGCAGCTGGCCAGATCGTCGTGGATCCGGTGCGTGACGACCAGACGGTGGTGTTCGACCGGCCCGAGGGATTGTTCATCGTTCTGGGCTGCTCACATGCCGGTCTGATCAACATCCTCAACTACGTGGTGCAGAAAACGGGGAAGACGCGAATCCATACGGTCATGGGCGGCACGCATCTTGGGCCGGTCGGCCAGGAGCAGGTAGATCGGACGATCGCTGCGCTAAGAGAGTTCGACATCGCGCATATCGGAGTCTCGCATTGCACCGGGCCCAAGGTTGCTGCCCGGATGGCCAACGAATTCGGCGATCGGTTCTTCTTCTGCAGTGTCGGAACCGTCGTCGAAGTGTAGCCTCCTGTCGGAGCGAACTGTTTCGGACAGAATTCACGCACGATCATGTACTCAATCCTGATAAGAACACCATGGCGAAGATACTGATTTGGCAGTTCATAGCCTGCTTTGGTCACTCACTGCTATACTGATATTCAAGCACGCAGTAAACAACTTGTCGGTTCCGGAACGGGCTCGCCGTAAGAGATCGATCATGGTGGACCTCGCGGAATGGCCACGTTCTGGCGCACGTCGCCTCATTGGCCGGAAGCGCGAACAATTAGCTCTCCAGCAACACCTGAAAGCCACCATCGGTGGACACGGTAGCCTTGTGCTGGTCAGCGGTGAAGCGGGAATCGGCAAGACGACGCTCGTCGAACACCTGGCTGGGCAGGCCGAAGAGAGCGGTGCGCTGGTTCTCTGGGGTCATGCTTACGACCTGGCAGTCACGCCGCCGTACGGCCCGTGGCTGGAGATTCTGCGGCGTATCGACTTGCTCGGCGAGGAATGGCCGCGTATTCCGGCCTTCGTTCGCGATGCGGAGGCGCTGGCGAAAGTCGGTAGTCAGGACACTCTCTTCGCGGCCGTCGTCGCATTCTTCCAGGAACTTTCGGCGAAGACCCCTCTCGTGTTGTTACTGGACGATCTCCACTGGGCCGACCAGGCCTCACTCGACTTCCTGCGTTATCTGGCGCGCCAGATCGCCGAGCACCGTATTCTGATCGTCGGAACCTATCGTTCCGATGAGTTGCACCGGCAACACCCACTCTATGTCTACCTTCCCATGCTCATACGGGAGTCGGCGGCTGAAAGGCTAGCGGTGCGTCCGCTCGATATGGCGGGAACTCGCGCGTTGATCCGACAGTATTGCACGCTGGAATCGAGTGATCAGGCTCGGTTGGAGCGATACCTGACTGACCACGCCGAGGGGAACCCGCTCTATGCGGGAGAACTGCTGCGCTCCCTGCAAGATGACCGTGTGCTGGTCGAGCGCGACAGTGGCTGGTCACTCGAGGATCTCAATCAAGTTCACCTGCCGCCACTGTTGCTGCAGGTGATCGAGCGGCGTTTGGCGCGGCTGAGCAACGAGACACGCGCGCTGCTTCAAGTCGCGGCGGTCATCGGTCAGGAAGTGCTGCTGGATCTGTGGCAGCAGGCGGGAGGCGTTGGTGAGGAGGCGTTGGTCGAGGCTATCCGGCAAGCGGTCGACACGCACGTGCTTGTCGAAACGCCAGACGGTTCGGTTCGCTTCAACCACGCGCTTATCCGCGAGGCGCTGTATGACGGAATTGTGGTGCTGAGGCGCCGTCTGCTTCATCGCGAGATCGCCGAAGCGCTCGCGTCGGTCGTTCAACCAGATCCCGATCTGATTGCCTATCATTTCGAGCAGGCTGGGGATCAACGCGCGGTTGAATGGTGGTTGCGAGCCTCCAAACGCGCGCAAAGCGCGTATGCCTGGCGCAGCGCCGCCGAGCGACTGGAGGCGGTCGCTCGCTGCCAGGATCGGGTTGGTGAGCATATCGTTCCGCCGCAGGCTCTCCTGCTCGAGATCGCGACCCTGTTGCGGTACTCCGACCCTGACGCCGCGCTCATGCGGCTCGCCGAGGCGATCGAGAACGCCGAGCGGGCGGGAGATCGTGTGGTTGAGTTGCTTGCGCGAGCCGAGCGCGGCTTCGTCCATTGTATGATCGGGCGTGTCCAGGAGGGCACAGCAGAAATCGAACGGGCGGTTCACGCTTTCGATCGCATCGAAGTGGAACATCCCGGCGCGTTGGACCGTGCGGACGGCGAACTTAGTGCGCTCGGGATGCAGTCTCTGAAAAGCAGGCTGGCGGCCCGGCGTAGCGTTCTCATCTTTGCCTGGGCGACCGTGGGCCGGCTTGGCAAAGCACTGGAAATTGGCGAACCGCTGCGTGACAAGTTTTTCGCTCATTTTGGTGACACCCTACTCTGGGATGAGATCGGTTCGCTGCCGGATGCTCCGTTTGGTCCCGACTACCAGGCTGGCAATACCTGCCTGGGGTTGGCCCAGCTCTATTCGATGCTTGGCCGCGTCGACGACGCTCAGCTCTTTTTCGACCTGGCCGCTCGCTACTTTCAGGCCGAGGGTCTTCCGTTCATCGTGACCGTGCTCGCGACGGGCGAGCTTTATCTTCTGACATTGCCTTTGCAGGCAGACCAGATCGATCGGCGACGTTACGTACGTGAACAGGCGAGAAACGCCTCGAAACGCGGACAAGGAATGGGGCCCTCCGCACTCGCCGACAACGTTCCTGATTTTCCGGTCCAGTTGCTTGAGGGAGATTGGGTTGGTGCTCGCGATCGCGCCGAGGCTTGTCGTGAAGCCCATAGTCTTGGTTGGTATCGTGACATGGCCATCGCGGTACTTGGTGACCTGGAACGTCACCAGGGCGATGCCAGCGCCAGTATGGCGTTGGTGACAGAAGTCCTTCCGGATGGGCCGAAGACCGAACCTGGCAACAGCGGGTTCGTCACGGCCCTGGCGCTACAGCGTCTCGCCGCTGACGTCGCGCTCGACCTGGGCGATCTCGCCGCGGCCCAAGAGTGGCTTGCAGCCCACGATCGTTGGGTGGAGTGGTCCGGCATAGTGCTCGGCCGGGCCGATGGCGCGCTCGGGTGGGCCAGATATCAACGGAAAACAGGTGATCGTAAACTCGCCCAAGAGCGCGCCAAGGAGGCGCTCGACCTGGCGACCGACCCGCGCCAGCCGCTGGCCTTGATCTCGATCCATCGTTTCCTGGGCGAGCTCGACACCGAGGAGCAACACTTCGCCGAGGCGGAAGAGCATCTGCAGGAGTCGCTCTCACTGGCTGATGCGTGTCTGGCGCCGTTCGAGCGCGCGTTGACCTTGCTGGCGTTTGCTGAGCTCCGCGTTGCGCAACAGCGGCCTGACGAAGCGCGCGAGTTGCTGGCCGAGGTGCGGGCTATCTGTGAGCCGCTCAAAGCGAAGCCGACGCTGGAGCGCGTCGACACGCTCGAAGCGCAACTTATGCGGTCCGCGCGGCCGAACCGTGAGGAGCTTCCGGCTGGACTGACCCCTCGCGAGGTCGAGGTGTTGGGGCTGGTAGCTCAGGGGCTGACCGACGTTCAGGTCGCCGAGAAGCTTTACCTCTCACCGCGCACGGTCGGTAGCCATCTCAGCGCGATCTACGGCAAGTTGGACGTCAACTCTCGAACTGCTGCCGACTCGCTTCGCCGTCGAGCACGACCTCGTCTGACCGACAAATCTGGTGTGAGCTACCTATTCCTCTCCCCTCTCGTCCCATATCGCCTGAGTAATTTCCCGTAGCGCCTTGCCGAGTGCCTTCATCTTTCGTGATGCCGATTTCCGCCATTTTGCGGATGTGCTGTCCGATGTGCCTCGCTACAGTGGATCTATCGGAAACGAGCTGATGATCCAGGCAAGCTGACGCGCCGTCAGAAAATCACTGGTTCGGCATCGGCTCACGTGGATTCACGACAGGAGGGCATCCATGGCATCGAGCAAGGTTGAGACCCGATCGGTCAGTGGGACCAAATTTAGCGACGTGGATGGTTCCGAAGACCCGCGGGCACGTGTACAGTACTTAGATCTGGTTACCAACACCACGGACTATAAGCGCGCATCGATCGCGTTGCTGGGACTGCAGCCGGGCGATAGCGTGCTCGACGTCGGCTGCGGCGCGGGTGACGACGTGCGACTGGCTGCAGAACTGGTCGGACCGTCCGGCCGTGCTGTCGGGATCGATCCGAGTGCAACGATGATTGAGGAAGCGAAGCGCCGTGGCCAGCCGGAACCGGTCGAGTTCCAGCAGGGCGACGTCTACCACCTGACGTTCCCCGACGACTCCTTCGACGCCGTGCGCGCCGACCGTGTCTTCCAGCACCTGCTGGATCCGCTCTTGGCACTTGCAGAAATGATGCGGGTCACTCGACCGGGAGGGGTGGTCTATGTTGCTGATCCCGATTGGGAGACGCTGGTGGTCGACGTGCCCAACCGCGCGCTCTTTCGTAAGATCCGCAGCCACTTCCTGGATACGCACACAGGCCGCTACAGCGGAAGCCAGCTCTACGGTCAGTTCCATAGCGTCGGGTTGCGCGACGTTCGCGTGTCCCAGCCGGTCTTCGTCACCTTCACCGACTTCACTGTCGGCAATCAGTTGTGCAATCTGACATCGCTCGGCGAAGATGCCTTTGAAGCGGGTGCTATCACGGCTGACGAGTATGCCGAGTGGCAGGAGACGTTGAGCGCATTCGAGCAGACCGGACCCTTCTTCATGGGCATCGGCGGGACCGGTGTGAGCGGGGTCAATCCGTAGAGTAAATCGATTCGTCGACGCTCAAGCCGTACGGATCCTTTACTTACGATGTCTCGCTTGTCGAGGCTGGGGCAGCGGTGACTGCTGTTGACTCAACGTCCCCAGCCTCTTCCGGTGGCCGTACCTTCGCGAACATCCCGAGCAAGAGCAGGTCATAGATCCCCTTGAGCACGCCCCCGATGACCAGCGGCCAGCCGAAGGTCGAAAGCCCGAGCAGGTAGCCGGAAAGAAGCGGACTGCTGGCGCTGGCCAGGCTGCGCGGCACCGAGGTGACGCTTGCCGCGGCAGGCCGTTCCGCTGGCGTGACGACTGCCATCACATACGAGTTGCGCGTCGGTACGTCCATTTGCGACAACATGCTCCGCAGTAGCAAGAAGAGGATTGCCAGTGGCAGATTCGGCATGAAGGCCACGAGCACCAGGAAGAGGTTCGACGGGAGGTGGCTGAAGACCATTGTCTTGATCAGTCCGATGTGCTTTGCCAGCCAGACCGCCACCAGATATGAGAAGGCCGAGAAGACGCCGGACCAGAAAAAGATCGTGCCGGCGGTCGCGACCGAGAGGTGGAAGCGCTCGAAGAGCCAGAGGGCGAGCAATGCTTGTACCACGAAGCCGCCCCCGAACGAATCGAGACTGAAGAGCGCCGCCAGCGTGTAGACGGTTCTTTTTGATTCACGTAGCGGCGCCTCGGGGAGTTCGGCACTTGGCTCGATAGCCGGCGACAGCCGCCGGTATAGGAAGAATGAGACAAACGCGAGCAATGCGTAGAGTAGGAACATCCCTTCGACCGCTCGTGTGAAATTGAATCGAGTATGCGCGGCAATAAGCTCCGGCGCGGCGGCGAAGAGTGCGCCACAGGCTGCAACCAGTGAGGCCGCCAGACTGTAGCGGGCAAAGAGGGCTGTCCGGAACCGATCGCTGACGGTTTGCGGCAACACCGCTTGCTCCAACGGCAGGAAGACGCTCACGTCGCCGGAGGATGGATTCAATGTGCCAACAAAGGCGACCAGGAGAAGCGGCCAAAAGCTGTGGACGAAGGCGAATCCTACACCGGTAGCGACCATTAGCAGGGCCGCGCTGAGGAGCAGGTTGCGGCGTTTGAGGCGATAGGCGACGAGACCCACGAGCAGGGTAAGCGCCGCGGACCCGAGGAGCGTGGTGGTGGTCACCGCTCCGATGCGAAAGCCCGAAAAGCCCAGCTTCGAGAGATAGAGGGGCAGCAGCACACTGATGAAACCGTCACCGAAGGATCGAACGGCCCGGGCCGTGATGAGGCGCCTGGCATCGGACGTGGTGCCCGGCGGCAGGAAGCGAAAGGATCGGATTGACGCCAAACTTACCATTCTTCGGAGACGCCTTCTGTGGCGGGGGTTCCCGCCCCTAAACAATCACAAAAGATTCGCAGGGGCTCGGTGCCTAGGGCAGTATAACGGCTGATCTTTCAGAGCGGTCAGCCGCAAACCTGGGCCGCGAGTCTTCGGTTCGTCTCCATCAGGACAGACGCTTAGCAGGGTTGGCCGGGTTGCGTGGTAAGAGCGGCTACGTCTGGAACGGCAAGCAACGCGTTCCAGACTCCCTAGACCCCCGACTGAGAATTCAGGGTGTGACCGAAATGTCAAACGCGACTGGGCCGCGCTAGTTCGTTGTCCGGTGCAATTCGTCATTCGCAATGGCGAGTAGCCGGTGTGTGTTGGAGGTAGCCGGTTAGATGACCAGGACATCGATGGGATAGACGACGTTGTTCCCCATGCCCTGGAAGTTCCAGTCTGCCTCCCTCGGTTGGCTGACGCCGTTGTCGTCGGTGGCCCGAGCGTAGATGCGGCGCTGTCCGGGCCGGGCGTCCCAGTCGAAGCGCCAGTCGCGCCAAGCGAGCTCAGAGACCGGAGTGCCGAGCTCGGCATCGGCCCAGGAGTCTCCCTGGTCGGTGCTGATCTCGACGCGTGAGATCCCGGCCCGCCCGGACCAGGCTCGCCCTCGCAGGCGCACGCGACCGGCGTTGACGATCCGGAGGCGGGAGGCGAAGTCGGGAATGCCGGGTGGCACGACCAACGCCCGTGGTCGCTTGAGCGTCACCGGATCACCGAGATCGCCGGCGTCCTGGCTGTAGCGGTAGGACTTCGTCATCTGGTAGCCGGTGAAGGGCTCGGCGATCGCCTCGATCGACGCCAGCCACTTGACGCTCGCCATACCGTACCAGTCGGGGACGACCAAACGTAGCGGGTAGCCATGCTGCGGGGGCAGTGGCTCGCCGTTCATATCGTATGCCAGCAGTACCTCGTCGCGTGTGGCCTCATCGAGCGACAAACTGCGCTGGAACGGCTGAACCTCCCCGCCCTGAACGCCCCAATCGAGCCCGGTGAAAACGAGTTCGGTCACGACGTCCGTGATTCCAGCGTCATGCAGCACACCGCTCAGAGGCGTTCCGGTCCACTCTGCCGTGCTGACCCCTTCGACGAACCAGGGCTGGGTGGTTGACCGTGGCGAGAGAAGCGCGCGACCGTTCCCGGCGCATTCCATGGTGACCCGCATCGTGACCGCGGGTCGGGCGCGTAGGTCGTCTAGCGACAGTCGTAGCGGCGTCGAGACGAGTCCCCTGACCGATAAGCTCCAGTCGTCGAGGCTGATTTCCGGCAGATCGAAGTGGATGATCAGGTAATGTAGGCCGGTCGGGGTGAGCGGATTGCGTAGCGTTTCCAGTGGAATGCCGCGATTACGGATGGCGGACTGCACCTCTTCCTTATAGAAGAGATCGTCAGAGCGCAGCCCGCTCCCATCCCCGGCCTCTGGAAGTCCTTCAATCGTCTGCTGTTGGATGGGTCGGCTGGACAGATGACTGTTCATGGATCGCTCCAATCTGATTTTCTGGGGTGAAGTTACTGAGCTGATACGCGCCAGTCGCCAACAGAGTTCGTTCTCGCTCCCTGCGATCACATAGTGCCGGGTTACGCGTACGAATGAATCTCACGGTGAATCATCGAGCGGATATCGACCTACGATGAGGAATCCCTGACGTTCAGTGAGCTCTGCATCTGCAGCGACAGATCCTTGCACCATTGATGGCTGTCGTCGGTCCGTCCTCGAGATGACGTCATTGCCAGAACGCACGTCTCGACCGTCCGGCTATCCGATGTATCGACCGGTACGAACCGGTCGTAGCCCAGCGTGGTGATATCGACCGGGATGTGCTGTTCCGTGCCGCTGCAGATTGTCCGTTCCCAGCCCTGGGCAACCGCTCCGACCTGTCGTTGGGTCGACGTCACTCGCAACGTCAAATATTGGCCAGCGTCGCAGCCGATGATGACGGTCACGCGCAAGTGACGGCCGTGCATGGTCGCGACTGGCTCGATGGTGTTCAGATACGTTCCGCCAAAAGCGCTACTGGCGAACAGCAACATTGCGATAACGGCGAGGCCAAACGCGGTGAGCAGACGATGACGCATAGAGTTCCTCCATTCATAGATGTAGGCTGATGACGTGAGAAGGGTGCGATTCAGCGCAGGCGCATCGATTCAAGCCAGGCTTGTGGCAGGCCGACGCTGAGTCCGCCGTCGATCGGGATGAGCGCGCCGGTCACGTAGCGAGACGCGTCCGACGCTAGCCAGATCACCGCGCCGGTCACGTCCTCCACCTCGCCCCAGCGTCCCAGTGGCGTGCCGTCAATCGCGGTCGCCGCGAGTTCTCGGTTCGCCAGGTACGGCTGGTTGAGTGACGTGCGGATCCAGCCGGGACACAGCGCGTTGACCCGCACACCGCGAGCTCCCCACTCCACCGCCATCGATTGGGTCAGTGATAGGACCGCTGCCTTGGCGGCGCTATAGGCGGCGACGGCCGGCCAGGCGCGCGTCGGCAGCAAGGAGGCGATGTTGACGATCGACCCGGTGCGTCGTTCGAGCATTCGCCCGGCGGCTACCCGGCTGACGCGCAGCACGCTGGTCAGATTCAGGTCGATCACCCGTTGCCATCCCGTCTCCTGAATCTCGGTGATCGGCGATTGGAAGAGTGGACCTCCCGCCGCGTTGACCAGGATGTCGATTCCTCCCAGTTCGTCCCAGGCTTCCTCGACGCAGGCGGCGACAGCCGCATCGTCTCGAACGTCACAGCTAAGGGTTACGGCTCGAACGCCGGTTGAGCCGATCTTCCAGGCGATCTGCTTCAGTGCGTCGGTAGAGCGAGCCAGCAGCGCGACATCGGCACCGGCATTGCCGAGCGCCCTGGCGATCTCGGCTCCGATCCCCCGCGAAGCTCCGGTCACAAGTGCGTTCTTGCCGCGCAACGAGAATCGTTCCACTCCAGTCTGCTGCACTATCTCACCCCCGCTCCGGCTGACAGGTTGCTTGATAGCGCTGGCGAAGTACCCGTTTGAGCACCTTCCCAGCGCCGGACCGGGGCAGCGCATCGACGACCTCGATCGATCGCGGACATTTGTACCCAGCGATCCGCTCGCGGCAGAAGCTACGCAGTTCGTCGGCCTCAATCTGCTGACCAGGGTATGTGACAATAAACGCGTGGACACGTTCTCCCCAAGCCTGGTCAGGAAGGCCGATCACAGCGGCGGACCGTACCGCCGGATGCGCACTCAAAGTCTCCTCGACCTCGATGCAGTAGACGTTCTCGCCACCAGAGATGACCATGTCCTTTGTCCGGTCGACCAGGTAGATGTATCCCTCGCCGTCGAGGTAGCCGAGATCGCCGGTGTGGAACCAGCCGTTGTCGATGCTCGCGTCAGTTTCCTCCGGGCGGTTCCAATAGCCAGGCGTCATGTTCGGTCCACGTGCCGTCACTTCGCCGACCTCGCCAGCGGCGCAGGCCGAACCGTCGGAACGGCGCACTTCAATCTCGACACCCATCGCCGCTCTCCCAACCGAGCGGATCCGTTCGCTATCGAGGAGTCGTTCTTCGTGCGGTAGCAGGGCGATGTGAGAGCTTCCTTCCGTAAGTCCATAGGCCTGAGTGAAGGAACAGCCCAGCTTGTCCACCGCCCGGCGCAGCAAGCTGGTGTAGATTGGCGCTCCGCCGTGCAGGATTTGCCGCAAGGAGCCGAGATCGCTGGTCTCGACCTCACATTGGTTGATCAGTGCATGGATCATTGTCGGCACCATGATGATGCAGGTGATCCGCTCCCGCTCGATTGTCCTCAATACGCGAGGTGGATCGAATCGCGGGAGAATGACGTGGCAGGCACCGCGCCAGGTCAGAGCATAGATCGATGAGCCATCAGCCAGATGAAACATCGGAGCCACGTGTAGGAAGCGATCGCATTCGTCGTAGCCTGCCCCGATGATCATGTTGAATGCGTTTGTGACGAGATTGCGATGGCTGAGCACGACTCCCTTTGGCACTCCCGTCGTCCCGCCGGTGTAGAAGAGCGCGGCCGGATCTGTTTCGTCAATTGAAAGCGAAAAGTCGGCTGGCTCGCTTTCATCGAGAAGCCGCTCGTAGTCGACCGGCGCGCGCAGCACCGTTGGGATGTCTCCAGCCAGCACGCTGGCAATCCCCCAGTTGGCTTGGTCGGCGATCAGGAGCCGTGGACGGCAGTCCCTGATGATCTCCATTTGCTCGGCCAATTCGAGCCGGGTGTTAAGTGGCACGATGATCGCGCCGATCGCCGGAATCGCCGAATAGGCTTCGAGATAGCGATGACAGTTGTCCATCAAGGTTGCGACGCGATCACCTGGCTCGACACCCAGCCGAGTCAACCCAGTTGCCAGCCGACGGCAGCGTTCGGCGAATTCGGCGAAGGAGAGCCGCATTTGGTCGCAGACCACCGCCTCCCGGGAGGCGAAGAGCTGTTCGGCGCGGCGAAGAGAGTGAGAAAGCGTCAAGGACATTACGCGCTCCTTCGCGTTGTTATAATG
>CAWAVM010000023.1:0-10823 GCA_963785465.1 uncultured Chloroflexia bacterium
TAATCTGGCGACAACTGCGACGAAATCGCGGAGCGCTAATCGGAGGAGGCGTCCTCTTCCTGATGGTCCTGTCCGCGATTGCAGCACCGTGGATTGCTCCTCATAATCCATACACGATCAACGTTCCCGAGCGACTTACGCCCCCTGGACTCAAATACTTGATGGGAACCGATCAGTTCGGGCGTGATCTACTGACGCGGATTCTGTATGGCGGGAGACTGACTCTTAGCGTGGGTATCGTCTCGGTTGGAATCGGGGCGATCATCGGAACCTTACTTGGACTAGCAGCGGGTTATCTTGGCGGAACAACCGATCTGGTCACGATGCGGCTTATTGATCTGTTGCTGGCGTTTCCCGGCATTCTGCTCGCCCTTGGAATCGTCGCGGTGCTTGGCCCGGGAATGACAAACATCATGATCGCGGTCGGCATCTCGAGTATCCCAGCGTATACGCGAGTTGTCCGCGGCTCGGTTCTCAGCGCAAAGGAAAATATGTACGTCGAGGCTGCGCGGGTGATTGGTTGTCGCGAGCCACGCATCCTGTTCCGACATTTGCTACCGAACATCCTTGCACCGATCATCGTCCTCTCAAGTCTTGGAACGGCTATTGCCA
Organism: uncultured Chloroflexia bacterium; assembly: GCA_963785465.1. Classification (GTDB taxonomy): domain Bacteria; phylum Chloroflexota; class Chloroflexia; order Thermomicrobiales; family Thermomicrobiaceae; genus CALAGB01. The sequence continues at coordinate 613 of CAWAVM010000023.1, forward strand.
TTCTCTATGCGGCGGCGCTTTCCTTCCTGGGACTTGGTGTCCAACCCCCAGTTGCGGAGTGGGGCGGTATGTTATCCGATGGCCGCGAGTGGCTAACGGTCGCGTGGTGGATCACCACTTTTCCCGGCGTCGCCATCATGATCGCCGTGATCTGCATCAACCTGATTGGGGACGGACTCCGGGACGCCCTCGATCCTCGGCTTCAAATAGACTGATTCACCGGGACGTCACGTTCTTGGTATGGTAAATCCCGGAGCCACGAACCGATACCGATCGATTTACGTTGCCTTTTTGGTAGCGACGAGTTGCGACCAGATTGGATCTCATGGAATTTCAGCGTGGAATGGATGCCAAAACTTATGAAGCGCAAGGAGTAGTTCCCGTGGACGACATCCTCCAGTACGTTGATGCCCAGCAGAATCGCTACATCAATCTCGTTCAGCAAGCATGTCGCCAACCAAGTATTTCCGCGCAAGACGTCGGAATTATGGACATGGCAATGTTGTGCCAATCGATGCTTGAAAGTGTTGGCGCAGATGTGCAGGTCATCACGATGGATCATGCGAATCCAGTTATTCTTGGAAGCATCTCGGGCAACGGTGCACGCGTCCTCAACATTTACAACCACTATGACATCCAGCCCCCGGAACCATTGAACTTATGGGACTCGGAGCCTTTTGCGGCCGACGTCCGCGATGGGCGGATCTGGGCTCGAGGGATCAGCGACAACAAAGGCCATCTGGTCGCTCGAATCTGCGCCGTCGATGCCTGGCGGCACGTGCGTGGCGAACTTCCGCTGACGGTGCGATTCATCTACGAGGGCGAAGAAGAAATCGGGAGCCCCAATCTGCCGCGTTTCGTAGACGCATATCGCAATCTAATCACGCCGGCAGATGGATGCATTTGGGAAGGTGGCTACAAAGACTTCGACGGTCGCATCAACCTCTATTGTGGCGTGAAAGGCATGTGTTATGTCGAACTCTCCGCTCGATCCGCGAGCACAGACATGCACTCGAGTAAGGCAACCATCGTGCCAGATGCCGCTTGGCGTCTCATCTGGGCACTTTCAACACTGAAAGGGCCTGATGAACGCATTCAGGTCCACGGGTTCTACGACCGGGTCAAACCTCTGACGCCCCGGGAGGAGGATGCGCTTGGGCACATCCCGTTTGACGAAGAATCGTTTCTGCAAAGCAATGGCCTTGGTAATTTCTTGCTGAATCTATCCGGAATGTCGCTCAAGGTGAAAGATATGTTCGAGCCGACGTGTACCGTCTGCGGTTTTGAGAGCGGCTACACCGGACCGGGGATCAAGACCGTGTTGCCGTGTTCGGCGGTCGCGAAGGTCGATATGCGGCTCGTCCCTGATCAGCGTCCGGAGGAGATTTACTCCCTACTTCGCGCTCATCTCGATCGCCACGGCTTCAGCGACATTGAGACGCGGCTCTTGGCCAGCGAGAATCCAGCGAAGTCGGACCTTGACGCGCCCATCATTCGAGCCGTTTCGTCGGTCGTTCAACGCTTGCATGGACATGATCCAGTCATCATCCCAATGCAGGCGGGCACCGGTCCCATGTATCCGCTCTGTCAGGCACTCGGTATCGCGTCTGTCGCCGGTCCCGGTGGTGGAAATCCCGAATCCCGAATTCACGCGCCGAACGAGAACATGTTCGTAAACGATTTCATCGATGCCATCAAAGGTGTGGCCATGCTCTTCGAGGAGTTCGCGTCCATCTAAAAGGAAGGTGCGCCCATGACGATCGCGATCAAGAGCGCGTTGTTGATCGACGGAACAGGGTCGGGGCCGATCCACACTGCCATGGTATTGGTTGATGACGATCGCATCACCGCCGTTGGCCGTGAGGCCGACCTCGGCGTTCCAGATGGTGCCCATGTAGTCGACCTTGGACAGGACACGATCCTCCCAGGGCTGGTTGATCCCCACACCCACATCACCATCAATCCTGGAACGCGCGGGCTGTTAGGTCAACTGGAAGGGTTGGCTCAACCAGATGCCCAACAAGGCGCTCGAGCAGCTCACAATCTCCGGCTTGACCTCAAGTCGGGAATCACGACTCAGCGCGTGATGCCGGAAGCGCGATTCAATGATTTCGCGGTACGGCGCACAATCGAGGAGGGATGGATTCCCGGCCCACGCCTGCTCTGCTGTGGACTCGGAATCACGTCGTCCCACGGCCACGGTGATCCGGGCTGGATGTTCGACGGACCGGACGAAATCCGGAAGGCAGTCCGACAGACGCTACAGCGTGGCGCAGACTTCATCAAGATCCTAGTTCTTGATCGTACGCCGACGATGGCAAGTTACTCGGCTGAAGAGATCAAGATGGCGGTGGACGAAACGCATCGAGCGGGCAAATTGATCACTGCTCACGCTGGCGCTAATCCAGGCACATCGTTGCGACTGTGCCTGGAGGCAGGGGTTGACGCCATTGAACACGCAATTCCCGAGACCGACGAACAACTCAACCTTTACCTGGAGTCGGGTGCGGCAGTCGTGCGAACGTTCACCGTAATGTTGCAGACACAGGTAGATTGGTCGCGGTTTCAGGGGAGAACGATCGAAGAGCGGGTGAACATCATGCGGCAGATCGTCAAGGATACGCTTGAGAACCCGAATATCGAAAATCCCCATGCTGACTACTACAAAATCGGCAACACGCTGGCACGTCGGGTTCAACATATCTACAAAACGGTGATTCCCGCCTTCCAGCGTGCGGTTTCCCAAGGTGTGCCGTGGACGATCGGCATGGACAGTATGCACGGACTCATCGGGTATGAGATTGGGTCACTGGTCGAGTGGGGCGCATCGCCTATGCAGGCAATAACCGCAGCTACGAAGACGTCGGCGGAGGTCTGCGGAATTTCCAAGGAATGTGGAACTCTAGAACCAGGGAAGCTCGCCGACATTATTTCTGTGCGCGGTAACCCGCTCGAAGATATCTGGGCAATGGCCCGCCCCCAATTCATTATGAAGGCCGGACAGCGTTTCGATCAAATTTCGATCCTCTGATCAGCCCACAGTCGGGATCGCAGACGGACTGGCTCCTGGGGAAACACTCGACGTCGCGGCTCGTCGAGGCGATGGATCGACGGTCGCGTTCCAGGTCGTCACCCGGATCGACAGCCCAATGGAGATTGAGTACTACCGCAATGGCGGAATTCTCCAGATGGTGCTGCGCCGTCTGCTCGACGCATAGTCGCAAAGCCGACAGGAGACTCAGAAAGCTCAGAATGGAGCGGCGTATTGCCGCTCCATTCCGCTTGATTGTCCGTGCTGATCTCTTACCGATAGGTTAGCAAGAGGGGTGCGTCGCAAATTCATGGCAAAAGAATTGAGTAATCAGGACTGGGACATTCGGCTTTTCGTCTACCGATTCATGGTCGAGAAACAACGGCCACCTACCCCAGACGAGACTGCACTCGAGTTCAATTTGAGCGTCGCTGACGCACGGCAAGCATTCCATAGTCTTCATCGTTGCCATCAAATCCTTCTCGAGCCGGGAGCCGATTCGATCCGGATGGCGATCCCGCTGTCAGCAGTACCGACTGACTATCAGGTCACGATCGACGACAAACGGCACTATGCGAACTGTGCCTTTGATTCGCTGGGGATTGCGGCAATGCTCCATCGTGATGCAGAGATCATGGCTGCAGTGGGCAAGACTCGAGAGATTGTTCGCTACTCGATTGAGAGTGGATCGCTTGTCGCCCCGGATGGGATGGTGGTTCATTTCCCGCTATCGCCTACGAAGTGGTTCGACAACTTGATGAATACCTGAGCATCGATTGTGATCCTCCGGTCGGAGGTGACGGTCGACAGCGGGAAAACTGTCCCGCTTGACACGGCGTGGCGATTGGCGCAGGCGTTCTTTGGAGACTTCATGGACCCACGCTTCCGCGGCCGAGACGATGAAGAGTTGGGATGCATCTTCGAAAATTCAGGACTCTCTTTGAAGCGTTGGACAGAGTAGCCACCGCAAAAAACAGGCACGTCGACCACTAGAGAGATCGCGACGCACGGATGATCGTGGGCAAAGACCGTAGGCTAGATTCGTTCGGAATCACGCAATGGTTCGTCCGGTGGACAACTGTCATCGACGGTTCTATTCGCCGCCTCAAGATCGAGTAAGGCTCGCTTTTGGTGCAACCCGCCGCCGTAGCCGCGCAATCCACCTGACACGCCCACGATCCGGTGACAGGGGACGATGATCGCCGCGGGATTGGCGCCATTCGCGGCGCCGACTGCGCGATATGCCTTCGGCGAGGCAACTTGTTCAGCGATGTCCCGATAGTTGACCGTTGTTCCATACGGAACCTGATATACGGCGTTCCAGACCATTCGCTGAAAATGAGTTCCGCGAAGATCAAGCGGGACGGTGAATCGTCGTAGCGCACCAGAAAAATAGTCTGATAGTTCTTGGATAGCGCGCTCTAGCATCTCGCCACCCTCGTCAAAGTCGACGTGCTCAGAGCACTTTCGGACAACCTCATGCACGCAGTCTTCTCGCGTCGCGCCGGGGACGGTCACGACGCGAAGCCCGACGTCGCTCGCGGCAATCCAAACGACGCCCAGCGGCGTTTTGCATGAGCCAATGTGAATTCGTTCGGAATCCATCTTCGTGTCACCCACAGTCTCACCTCGACAATCGGTCAATTCTTGATGCCGGTCCCGGTCTTTCCCGACACGGTGGTATAAATCGAGGGGCCCGGTAACGGCAATTGGTCGCCGTACCGTCGTGCGCCATTTCCGCCTGCGTGAGGCGTGCAAGGATAGAATCATGACCGACATCGTGCCACTCGTCCAACCTATCGGATTCGACCACGTCAATTTGAAGACACGCGATATGACGCGCGCGATTAATTTCTACACCGAAGTTCTTGGCCTGCGGCTTGTACGCGCCGAGCATGATGATGAGGGAAACGTCGTCTTCGCCTCGCTGCGAGTAGGTGATCTGCTAATCGATCTCCAGCCGAGTGCCGGTGAATGGTCATCTGAGGGCGGCGGGTTGAACCACATGGCGATTCTCATCGAGCCGATCGATCTGGAAAGACTTGCCGAAAACTTGCGAAAGATTGGAGTACCGATTACCGAGGGACCGGTCCGTAGACAAGGCGCGTTCGGCTACGGTCAAGCGCTCTACGTCCAGGATCCGGATGGTCACGGTGTCGAGATTAAGCACCACGAATGGCCGGCGATCAGACGAGCAGCATCTGAGTAAGGGGAAAGAATTCATGGCAGAACGACAGCCTGTCCGGCGCACGGTGCTCGACAACGGCTTGACCATTCTCACGCGCGAGAGTCGAAGGGTGCCAGTTGCCTCTTTCTGGGTCTGGTATCGCGTCGGAGCCCGCAACGAAGTACCGGGCATCACCGGGATTTCACATTGGGCAGAGCACATGCTCTTCAAGGGAACTCCAACCTGGAAGCCAGGCGAAATTTTCCGAGCCGTGAACAAGCACGGTGGCACCCTCAACGGTTTCACCTGGATTGACTACACGGCTTATTTCGAGACCCTTCCCAGTGCCAATCTTCGGCTTGGCCTCGACATCGAGTCGGATCGGATGCAGCACGCGCTGTTCGATGCGGATCAGGTGACGAGCGAACGGACCGTGATTCTTTCCGAGAGGCAGGGAAATGAAAACCGTCCGACGTTTCATCTTCAAGAGGAGATGAACGCCGCGGCATTTCGTGCCCATCCATACGGTCAGGGTGTGATCGGTTTCAAATCGGATCTTGAGACCATGACGCGCGACGACCTGTTCCGCCACTATCAGACGTACTACTCCCCGAATAACGCGACCGTCGTGGCTGTGGGCGACTTCGAGACTGAGGCGCTCGTTCAGGAGATTGCTGAACGATTTGGCTCCATCCCCAAGGTGGAATCAATACCATCGGTGCGCACCGTTGAACCGGACCAATTCGGACAGCGGCGGGTCACGGTACACCGTCCAGCTCCTGCCGCAACCCTCCTCGCGGGCTGGCATGCTCCAGCGGCACGATCTGATGACACTCCAGCGATGCTGGTCCTTGACACTGTGCTTTCGGGAGGGAAATCGGTCGGTTTTGGTGGCGGTGGTGGTATGGGACGCAGCTCGCGTCTCTATCGCAAGCTGGTTTCGAGCGGTCTTGCATCATCGGCTGGCTCATCCTTTGCCCTGACCATCGATCCATATCTATTCAGCGTGTCGGCGACGCTCGTGCCGGAAACACAACCGAGTCAGGTTGAAGAGATTGTCTTTGAACAGATTGCACAGCTGCGGCAGGAATCTGTGCCCGCGGACGAATTGGAACGGGCGATCAAACAATTGCGTGCTCAATTCGCCTACGCCGGCGAGAGCGTCACCAGTCAAGCTTATTGGATCGGGTCGCTGGCGACGGTCGCTCCGGATCAAGACGCCGACGAGATCTTGGAACGAATCGCCAGTGTGACGGCCGACGACATCCAGCGCGTGGCACAGAAGTACCTGGTGGATGACAAGAGCACCGTGGGCTGGCTGGAACCGACCGACGTGTCTGGCGAACAGACTGTAGGAGAGCCTCTCGTGGCCGCAGCACCGCACTTTTTCACGGGGCTGTCGCAAGAACAGCCGTCTGGGAACATTCCGCATATTGAATTGAGCGAGCGAACACTGGGAAACGGGGTCTGGCTACTTGGCCATCATGATCCGACCAGCGACGCGGTTGTCATCGACATTCGTATCAAGGCCGGGTCGATCGCGGACGGCAACATTCCGGGACTCGCCTCCTTCACGGGACGCATGCTGAGCCGGGGAACTGCCAGCCAGACCTTTGCAGAACTCAACGAGGAGCTTGATAGCCTGGGGGCAGCAATCGGCGTTGGAGCCGGACGTGAGCACATCGATATCACTGGAAAAGCCCTGAAGGAGGACGCGGGGCGTCTTGTCGAACTGATGGCGGATATCATACTCCGCCCCACATTCCCCGAGGATGAGCTCGAGCGCGTTCGCGATCAATCGCTCAATGGCCTCAAGCAGGCGCTCAATGACACCCGTTCGGTCGCCAGCCAGGATCTTCGCGAGATCATCTATCCCGAGGGACATCCGTATCGGCATCGGACGATCGGTACAGAAGCAACCTTGAGAGCGATGAGCCGCGCCGACCTCGTGCGCTTCCGTCAAGACAACTTCCGACCTGAACAGACGGTCGTTGCGGTGGCCGGCGGGCTTGAGGTCGAACAGGCATGGGATCTCATCGAGCGCTCGTTTGGCGATTGGATCGCAAACGGTGAATCTGCTGTGATCGATGTTGCCAACGTTGATCCTCCGGAAGCGGTGACACGCAAAGTATCGACAATCGCCGGAAAGACTCAGGCAGACATCGCCATTGGGCTGCCGGCCGTCAAACGATCAGATCCGGACTACGAAGCGTTGCGAGTCGCCAACTTGATTTTGGGCCGTCTGGGTCTCATGGGCCGTCTCGGCGCGAGCGTTCGCGAGCGTCAGGGTATGGCCTATTACGCGTCGAGCTCGGTCTCAGCCGGGTTGGCACGCGGCACCTGGACGGCTTACGCGGGAGTCGACCCAGCCAACATCGACCGTGCCATTGAGAGCATCCTCGAAGAGGTCGACAAGATGCGAAACGAGCCGGTGACCGACGACGAACTCGCAGACGCCAAAAGTTATCTCATTGGGAGCCTGCCACTTGGTATGGAGAGTAGCGATAGTATTGCCGACTCGGCCTTGGACATCGCCTTCTATAATCTCGGCCTCGACTATGTTGATCGCCTGCCGGATCAGATTCGCGCGCTCACGAAGGAGGATCTGCTCAGGGTCTCCCAGCGCTACTTGCTTACCGATCGCGTTGCCATTGCGATTGCTCGGCCGTCGTTGAGTTGATGTCTAAGTCGGCTTGTCCCTAAGCCCGCAGCCAGAACGGGGAAAACTGTGGGTGGCATAATCGATGCCGGTCGCTGTACGACAGCACCGGACCGAAAACAGGAGAGGAGATACCCGCACCTATGGCCGTACCTTCAAGTTTCACGGCTTTCTGGCTGTACAAGACGAGTAACGAATGGCGAGCCCAGCCAGCCGATATCCGTCGCGCTGGACGCGAAGAGTTCACAACCGTGCTGGACCAACCCGGAGAGGGTCTGAGCGTCCGAGGCGTCTATTCAACGATCGGTTTTCGTGGAGATGTCGATCTCATCATCTGGGCGGTGGGCGACGATCCTGATCGCATCCAGCAGCTTGCCGTGAAGCTGCGCCACACTGCTCTCGGTAGCATGCTGGACATGCGCCACGCCTATATCGGCGTCGCCAGCATGTCGCAGTATGATCCAACACACGGCCCCGCGTTCATGAAAGGCAAGCCACCCGCCAGGTACCTGAGTGTCTACCCCTTCACCAAAACGCCGGACTGGTACCTGCTCTCCTACGAGGAACGTCGAGAGATGATGTCCGTGCATGGTGATCTCGGTGACGAATTCCCGTCGATCCTCACCAACACGGTCAGCTCCTTTGGGATTCAGGACCAGGAGTTTATCGTCGCACTCGAAGACGACGACCCTGACATTCTGGTGAAGATGGTGCAACGGTTGCGACTGGCGAAAGTCCGCAAGTACACCCAGGTCGACACGCCGATTTTCCTTGGCAGGCTCAAAGACGCTGACGAGGCCTTGAGCGACATCGAGTAGTCCGGTGTATCAAACCCGGAGAATTTTGAGCGGAACCCTGCATTTGGGGCTTCGCTTTCACTTTCTGAAGCGACATGATGACGACCACGACATGTCGCGTCACGCAGTCGTCAGCGTGACGTCTGGCGACGCTTAATCTTATTTCAGAACGATGATAAAGCAGCGCGCCGCACAGATGCGCCATAGAATGTCGTCATCGCATTCACGGTATCGTTGTCGACGAACCTCCAGCCGCGGGCAGCGTATGGTCGAGCGTGCCGCAATAGTGGATTGAGCGCTCGGTAAGAATCTGGCAACTCGGGCAGCGATTGACTCGCTGGACGCTGGCACCGATGAGGCTATCCACCACCGAGCCAGTGAATCCAGCGATTGATCCAACGATCATGATGACAAGAATGTGGGAGTTTGCTACGGAACCGACTAGCGCGATGACAATCGCGCCCGTGAACGCTCCGAGTAACCCGAGAATGGTAACGCCGCCAGATGATCCGGCGGCCACGTGTTTCCAGGAGAGAATGGACCGGGGAGGCTTCGAGCTCAGGGACCCGATCTCGGTCGACCACGTGTCCGCGGTAGCGGCGGCCATCGAACCCAGAAATGCCGGAAACATGATAGGCAAGGCTCGCATCGAAACCGTGGATCACGGCAACAAGTGCAGGAATCCCGCCGTTGGCCAGGACCTGAACCGCGTCACGGCGCGAACCCTTTTCGACGAAACCTTCGGCCGATCGCTTGCGCCGTCGTCCCAAGCGCGACAAGAGGCTGGAAAGGACGAAGAATCCAATCATGACCGCTGCCCAACGCCAGCGACCAAACCCGAAGATCGCGGTTCCGACGACAATCGCTGCCAGCGCTCCACTGGCTGACAAGGCCTTCGCCCGATACCCGCCAGCGGCAACCGCGGATGCGCCGATGAACCCAACAATAATCGCGCTAACGATCGGGATCTCCCTTTCGCCTTCAGCCAGATTTCGGGTCTATGATGGCCCGAACAGCTTGATCAACCCTTCAGGTCGGATGTCGAAGACATATTCCTCGACTTCAACGACCGCCGGGCCGCTCGCTTCGCCGAAGCGGATCACGATGCTGTGACCCTCGATATCGAACTCCTGGGTCGCGTTCCGGGCGAAAGGATGCCGAGGATTCGCGTGCACGTGGCTCGCGCCTCCGGCAATATCCACAGCTTCTTGCGCAAGCCGGAGGGCTGCTTGGTCATCTAACGTCACGAGTGTGCAACTCCCTGCGAAATCAAATCCGTTTCAGGTTGGTGTCATTACCGGTGCGTCAAGCAATAAAGCGTCTTCACGCGAGAAGGATAGCACCGGGAAGAGGGAAGACCGGCACAATCTTTGAGGTTGTCTGCCGCATCGGGTAGGATTAGCGATGCGACCGGTCACAACAGTCCGGTACGAGCCCGTAGCTCAGTAGGTAGAGCAGCGGACTTTTAATCCGCGGGTCCTGGGTTCGAGTCCCAGCGGGCTCACAATCGAAAACCGTAGTCTGACGCGGAGAATGGAAGCCCGCTCGTAACTGAGC
>CAWAVM010000024.1:0-339908 GCA_963785465.1 uncultured Chloroflexia bacterium
CTAAACTGGTTGTGGTCCGTCGCTCCGGTTGGAGCCAGGCCTCCGATGATGGGGAAAGATTGACGACGGCTACGCGGCCCGTTGGATCCGGCTTCCCGCGAGATTGCCGTGACGACGCATGAAAAAGCCTACTCAAATGTGAGCCAGCCTTCAGGTTCAAGCATTTTATGCGCTTTTCGAGGGAGCCGATGGTGAGACTCGAACTCACGACCTGCTGTTTACTAAAGGGTGCGGAACGTTCGTGGCCGTTCATAGTACCTTATTCGTACGCACATCGTACGGTCTGGCGGTCGGAGCCGTTTGCTGCCGCTCGTCCGGATTGGGGTCAGAACGAAGTGCACAGACATTCCGCATCAAATCGCGCTTCGTGGACATGGTCTCCGTGAATCAAGAAGCACGCTCGAATTGAGGTGAGGGTTTGGCGACACGAAAGATAGCCATCGTTGGGGCCAGCGGGTTCCAACGACGATCGGCAGATCTAAGAATCGACTGTTTCCAATGGAACAAGTTGTCGGGATTCAAGAGTTTTCGTGATTACGATGTCGTTATTTTCATGCTCACTTCGATCGAGTCCTCCGATATCGTGGATTGGGACGGCTTCATCAATGAGATGAAGCCACGACGCACGTTTGAAATGGTAGGTCACCAAGGCACTGTGGTAGTAGTTGGCGATCCACGGTTGATGATTGGTGGGGAGAATCAGACACCCGCGGAATCGACGAGATTCACAATTGCTTCCCCGTTTCTCTATTGGACGGGGGCGAGGTTTCAATGGGATGAATCTCCGGGTGACACTATTCGCTTTGATCATTCGAAGAATGGCAACCAATACTCCGGGTACGTTCAACATATCAAGCGATGGGAGTACTCTCTTCAAGGATGTTCAATCGAGATCACTCCCAAGATGTCCCCAGAGAATCGAAAATTTGAAGAACATGCTATTTGGAAGCTGAATGTCGACCACATTTGCCAGTCGCGGTATGGGACCGCGGTCGCTTTTGACATCAGTTTTGCGCTATATGCGCCCCCTCATACGAAACAATTGCCTCCAAATCATATCTATTCGTCCGGTAAGATCGTTTTTCTCCCTCCGTCAGATCTCTGTGACGATGACGCACTTGTCATCATACTTAAAGATCTATTCCAAATAGAGTTGAGCGTTCCTGAACCCCAATGGATACAAGAAATCATCGCTCCTGGCCAGAGGCCAGTTGATGAGGAGATCGTCTCCTTGCTTAAGTCTCTAGACGAATTTAACGCCGAACTAGACGTCAAGAGAAACCGAAGAGAAGAAATTCGCTCTAGCTTGAAACTCTTGTACGGAATTGGCTTCGATCTGGAAGATGCGGTGAGAGACATTCTCCAACGCTTGGGTGCTACAGTCGAAGCACCGAATGACCCCGGCAAGGAGGATGGCTGGCTCTCTGTGAATGTTCAAGGCACGCTTTTCGAAGGCGTTCTCGAAGTCAAGGGGACACGGAACTCACAGTTTGACGAAGGCGGCTTGCGCCAACTCCAGGAGTGGAAGACGCGTGGTGTTGAGTTACGGAAGAAGAAATACAAGGGCATTTTCATTGGAGCGAACCAGATCGAAACTCCCGCGGAGGACCGAGCTCCCGCATTCAGCGACAGTTGGACTAAGAACGCAGCCTTGTTTGAAAACGTGGCAATAATGGCTGAGGAGATCTACGCCGCGTATTCTCTCCATCAGGAGGGTCTTCTCGACCTAGACAGATTTTGGCTAGAATTGTTTGACACCAATGGTATCTATGAATGCGGACTTTACAACCGAGTCAAAGATTTATCCGATGACAAACATTAATTGCGGTTGCCGGGCTGGTACGTCGCGGTAGTGACACCACAGCCGCGCCCTCTCCTCGTCACTCTCCAAGACAAGTAGATGATGCGACGCCCCAGCCACGATGACCAGAGCACCGTCCGGAGGGCGGGTGAAACGAGAGTGGCAATGTCTGCAAAGGCGGGTCAATCGCACGAAGAAGCCCGGTCGTTTGTGACCGGGCTTGTTTTTTCCGCTTCCAATTAGGCTTTTTCGAGGGAGCCGATGGTGAGACTCGAACTCACGACCTGCTGTTTACGAAACAGCTGCTCTACCAACTGAGCTACATCGGCACTGAACGGGCTCGCGGCCCAACGCGACAAATCCGTTATGTCGACAACAAACTTGCGCTCTCGACGTGCCCGATTCTAGCACAAAGCCCGGATGCCTCAAAGGTTCGTCTAATTCGTCGGGCAACATCAGCGACAGCACAATTAGATAGTGTGGCGGATCGGACAGCGACGATGCCCGAAGACCCCGCTTCTAGCTCTTTTCTCCCCAAACTGCCCGCGCCGTTTGCGCGACGAGTTCCAGCTTCTTTCGCTGGATTTCGGGAGTGATCCGATTGCCTTCCCAGGTCGAGGCAAAGCCGCACTGTGGACTGAGCGCGAGCCGGTCGAGCGGGACGATTTTGGCCGCTTCCGCGATACGACCTTCGAGTTCGCTCTGCGTCTCCAGGCGAGGGTTCTTCGTGCTGACCAGGCCAAGGACGATCTCGCGGTCTTCCGGAACGAAGCGGAGCGGCGCGAAATCGCCTGAGCGCGCATCGTCGTATTCGAGCAGGAAGCGCTGGAATCGCGTATTGCGAAACACTCGCTCCGCGATCGGATCGTATCCGCCGCTCGCGTAGAACATGCTCTGATTGTTGCCACGGCAGATATGTACTCCGAAGGTTACGCCCCGCTGAGCGAAACCATCGATCACGGCGTTGTCCAGTTCAATGGTGCGGTCAATCATCTCGTCCACATCGTTGCCACGCTGGCGGTAGCCTTCTCGCATCTTCGGGTCGAGCAGGGCGCCATACTGGGGAGCATCGATCTGAATGTAGTTGCAGCCGAGGCCGATCAACTCCTCGATCTCCCGACGTGTCAGATCGACCAGGTCGGCCAAATATGAGTCCCGTGTCGGGTAGGCGCCGGACGAACGTTCCGGATCGTAGTAGGCCGCCGCCTGCTGCGTGCTCAGCAGGGTCACCTTGCCTTGAGCCTTGGTCCGTGCGCGAACGTAGGTGAACTCCTCGGCGCACATCGAGCGGCGCCATTCCAGCTTTTCCACCACGACGGGCCGGGAGTAGACCAACTCATGGCCCTCATCGTCATGAAAGGGAATCGCCCATCCACCCTCTTTATCAAACCCTTCGAGTGCATCGACCAGATGGCCGAAAAACGCATAGCGGCGCTGCTCACCATCGGTCAGAACGTCAAGTCCGGCGTCCTCCTGAAGCTGGATCGCCTCGTCGACAGCGCGATCTTCAACCGTTTTGAAATCGACCGGCCCAAGTTCCCCAGCCTCACGCTGTTTTCGAGCCTGAACCAGATAATCAGGCCGCAGCAAACTGCCCACGACATCGCTTCGAAACATCGGTTTTCCCTCTCATAACGTTCGACTCTGCCTGATTCGGACTTGATGACGTGAATGTCGCCCGCCGAAGACTTGGCTGCGGCGATCGTCTTCACACATTCTCTAACCCACGTAATTCTCCGCCAACGACGTCGCGGCCGCTTTCGAGTTGCACACGTAATGCAGTTGGGAGAGGTGGAGGCGATGCTCGAAGGGTCCGTCGTCTTCGAAGCGGTGAACCAACGAAGTCATCCACCAGGAGAAATGCTCGACGCGCCAGACCCGGCGGAGACAAGTAACGGAATAATCCTTCAATCGTTGAGTCTGTCCGGTCTCATACCAGTCGACTAAGGCTGCTGCGAGAACCTGAACGTCGGCGACGGCGAGGTTCAGTCCCTTGGCGCCGGTCGCCGGAACGATGTGCGCGGCGTCGCCAGCCAGGAAGAGTCGCCCATGCTGCATCGGCTCGACGATCACGCTTCGCATGGGGGTGATGCTCTTGTCGACGAGCGGACCCTCGGTGAGGCTCCAGCCTTCCATCTCAAAACGAAGATGCAACTCATCCCAAATGCGATCGTTCGACCAGTCGTCGAGAGATTCGTCCGGCTGACATTGGAGATATAGACGGCTCAACTGCGGAGAGCGCATGCTGTGGAGGGCGAAGCCACGTTCATGATAGGCGTAAATTAACTCCTCAGTCGACGGGGCGACGGCCGCGAGCACGCCGAGCCAGGCGACTGGATATTCTTTTTCAAAGACATGCAGGACGCCTTCGGGGATCGCCGCACGACTGACGCCGTGTGAGCCATCGCAGCCAGCGACGAAATCACATTCGAGTGAATGAATTTCGCCCTCGTGTCTGAACCGTACCGTCGGTCGTGTCGACGTGAGATCATCGACTCCGAGCGCCTCCGCCTCGAAGAAAATCTGGCCGCCAGCCGCCAACCGGGCTGCAATCAGGTCCTTCACGACTTCTTGCTGGCCATAGACTGTGATGGCGCGTCCGCCGGTGAGGTCGCTCAACGGTATGCGGTGGCGCTGCCCTTCGAAGCGAAGTTCGATACCGTGATGCACCATGCCTTCGCGCTTGAGTCTATCGGCCAGGCCGAGCCGGTCGAGCAAATCGACCGTTCCCTGTTCGAGGACTCCCGCCCGGATGCGCCGTTCTACATAGTCACGATCGCGGGATTCGAGGACAATAGAGTCGATTCCACTCCGCGCAAGGAGGTGAGCGAGCACGAGACCGGCTGGTCCGGCGCCGACGATCGCTACCTGAGTGCGCACCGACTCTCCTCCTCTGTCCTGGCGTGAACTATTGGGTACACGGTTTATAGCTCCATCCTAGGGTTGTCCGCACGAGACGTCAATTCGGTTTCGACGCCTACAGCTGGTTGTAGTCATCCTGAAGGTATGTTCGTTGACAGCGTTCTTGTCGATTGCTAGCTTGACCATGCGTGGATGGGCCGAATAGGGTTCATCCGTTGGAGGAAACATGGACCATGAACCAGTACCTGAGCGGCAGATCGACGACGCGGTTGTCGAGTCCTACCGCGAGATCTATCGTGAGCTGATCGGGTTTGTGCCGCCGAGAATCGTCGCCCGGACCGATCTGCTTGCTCGCGTCGACCCCAAGCTGCTCTCTCTGCAGGAAGAGATCCGCAAGCACGCGATGTATCCCGATTGCTTCGACGTCAAGACCGCTCAGCTCATGCTCTTTGGCATGCTCTTGATGACCCTCTCAGACGCCACGCGTCTCCATGCCATCGCGGCGCGCCGGGCCGGTGCGACGTGGGAAGAGATGAGCGGGGTCGTCAATCTGGCCTTTCTCTTCCGCGGACTGCCAGCCGCCAACCTCGGCGCCCAGATCATTCAACAGATCGCCGAAGACGAGTCGAACGAGGGGTAAAGAACAGTGGCCGACCGCATCCATGACACTCCAGAACCGATTCAGGACGTCGCGCATCTTGGGCACGTCGAGCTTCTGACACCGAAACCCGAAGAGAGCCTGTGGTTCTTCACAAATATCCTCGGGATGAACGTCACCGAACGCGCGGGCCAGTCAGTTTTCTTGCGCGGTGCGGGCGATTATGAGCGTCACACGCTGAAACTCACCGAGCACTCGCAAGCTGGAATCGGCCATATCGCCTGGCGCGCCACTAGTCCGCAAGCGTTGAGACGTCGCGTCGCGGCCATCGAAGAGAGCGGCTTCGGTAAGGGATGGATCGAAGGAGATTTCGGCCACGGTCCCGCCTATCGCTTCTTCGACCCAGACGGGCATCGGATGGAGATCTACTACGTTGCCGATCGCTACAAACCTGCCGACGATCAACGTTCGAGGTTGAAGAATCAGCCGCAGCGCTATTCACACGTCGGTGCAGGGATTCGCCGGCTCGATCACGTCAACCTTCTGTGCGAAGAAGTGACGTCGAACCGCGTCTTCATGCAGGAGAAGCTCGGCTTTCGCCTGCGCGAGCACGTGATCCTCGACGATAAGACCGAGGCGGCTGCCTGGATCAGTGTCACGCCGCTCGTCCACGATGTCGCCTACACGCTCGACGCCACCCGCACGCGCGGCCGGTTGCATCACGTCGCGTTCTGGGTTGACAACCGTGAGGACGTCTTGCGTGCCGCCGACGTGTTACTCGAGAACGATATCTTCATCGAGACCGGGCCTTCCAAGCACGCCGTTACCCAGGCGTTCTTCCTGTATGGCTACGAGCCGGGCGGAAACCGCTTCGAAATCTTCAGCGGAGGCTATCTGATTTTTGCACCGGACTGGGAGCCGGTCGTCTGGACCCAGGCCGAGCGTGCTCGCGGTCAAGCCTGGGGACTGCGCCTTCCGGAGAGTTTCCATTCCTACGGCACGCCGGTGGTCGATGTCGCGCCGGAGCAAATGCTCGACATCCCCGTGGTAGAACGCGTATCGCGCCCGTGAACATCGTCCGTCGGAGCAAATAATCAGCCGGCCGCCAAGCATTAGCACGGATCGACCGGCTGATCAATTGGGAGGACCCGAGCATCGTCTCCTTGAGGCCTTGTGTCGGCACTCGGCAACTAGGAGCCAACGCCAAGGTTCGAGCCCGGGACCTCGTTCTTACCAGAAATCAGGCGAGTGCGATGCAGGCAAACCCGCACTTTGCCTGTGTTGGTACTCCGAAGCGAACCGTATGGCGTGCCGGCAGCCCGCCTGGGAAGTGCTTCACATACTCGGCGTTGATCTCATCATAGTCAGCGGAGTTCGTGATCAGGAACGTGACCTGGATGACGCGCTCCATCGAGCTTCCCGCTTCCTCCAACACGTCTTTCATGTTGTTCAGGGCTGCGCGTGCTTCCTCGGTTGCAGTCCCGGAGATTCCGCCTGAGATACCAGACACGAAGACCAATCCGGCTGCTTTGGTGGCACGCGCGAATGGGCGCTTCGCTCCCGGCTCAGGCGGACGAATGAACTCGATATCTGCCATGATTCCCCATTCCCTCAATCGGTGCGACACGTTTCAGGCTCACCGTGGCGTTTGCATCGCGTAACAAACGCCCGCAAGCCTGGCGATCATGACAGAAGAGACCGAAATCAACAACCACAGAAAAACCCGCTCAGAATCAAGCGGGCTTGCGACTTCACTTGTATGGATGATGTCGTGTTAGGTTCAGAGCCCACGCTGGGATTCGAACCCAGGACCTCATTCTTACCAAGAATGTGCTCTGCCAACTGAGCTACGTGGGCGACTTACCGGACATACTATACTCAACGCGACTCGAGCATGCCAGATCGCAGCGAACTGCTTTCAGTTCAGGATTTCGCCGCCGCTACCTGCTCTTTCGCCTCGACCGGCATCTCGTCCGGACGCCACGACTCACCCTCAAATGGCTCGACCTCGATTCCCATCTGATTCAGAAAAGGTGTCACCCAGCGCGCCAGATGCTGCCGAGGATAGACCGGCACGCCCGGGGCATGCGAATCAGACCCGCTGCTGATGAGCAGTCCATGCTCACTCGCCAGTCCACGATATTTCACTGTGTCGTACGTCGTGTACGATCGATAGTGGCCCTCGAGCCCGTCGATCGGTATTGATTCGAGCATACGCGTAAGCCGATCGGCCGACATGATGCCCGCTCCATCGTTACGCCCTGGATGCGCAACGACGCACGTTCCTCCGGCCGCATGCGCCGCGTCAACCACCTGTTCGAGCGGCGTGTCGACACGCAGATTCTCGCCGAGCTTGATCGTCAACTGATGGGCTGTCATGAGGTTGGTCGCATGGCCATCCTTTATGGCTGTCTGCAACACATATGTCGGCAGCAACGGTCTGCCATCGACCACCTCGGCGAGCGACGGAAGTTTGTGACCGTTCTGCTCCAATAGTGAGATGGCTCGCTCGGCGGCGGCACGCAAATTCGATTGCTGCTTGGCGAGGAGTGTGCCGAATTCGGTCGATTGGAGTCGATCTGGCTCGATGCCATAGACCAGCAAATGCCATTGGCGCTCATCCCACCAGGTCGTGAACTCGACACCTGGGATGACGGTCAGTCCCTTTTCGGTGCCTCGTTCAGTGAACTCGGGAACCGAACGCATCGTGTCATGGTCGCAAACCGATACAACCCGGAAATCGTTCTCAACGAGGTAGTCAACCAGCTGAGCCGGGATCCAGCCGCCGTCGCTCGAACGCGTGTGCATGTGAAAATCGACCCGGTCGAGCGGTGAAAGCTCGGCTCTTGGCTGGGTCATTGTGCCTCTCAATCTCTTTCTCGTGGCCCGCTCATATCAAACGGACACCTCGTGTAATTATAATCGGCTGGCCAAACGCCCTTGATTAGACGCCAACTGCCAGCATTCGATCGATCGCCACCCGCGCCCGATCGGCTATCTCCGGAGCGACGCTCACCCGATAGGTCATCTCTGACAGAGACCGGTGCAGCTTCTCCAACGTGATCATCTTCATGTAGCCACACACCGCGGATTCCCGCACCGGCTTGAACGTTTTTCCAGGCGCCATCAACTGCAAGCGGTGCAGTACCCCGGTTTCGGTCGCAACGATGAAACTGGTGGATTCTGATGCCACAGCGTGCCGCACCATTCCCTCGGTCGACAAGACGTGCGTGCGATGTGAGTCGAGCCGCCCCGACTGGATATCGAGCAGACAGCGTGAACCGCAAGCACACTCTGGGTGAACCAGGAGCTCCGCTTCAGGATCGGCTCTTCGAGCCCGGTCGACATCTTCGGCCATGATCCCGGCGTGCACGTGACACTCCCCCATCCAGAGGTGCAGATTGGTGCGTCCGGTCTCTCGCCGCACAAACTCTCCCAGGAACAGGTCCGGCAGAAAGAGTATTTCCTGCTCGGACGGGATCGAACGGACGATTTCGACCGCGTTCGCCGAAGTACAGCAGTAGTCCGACTCTGCCTTGACCTCGGCGGTCGTGTTCACATATGACACAACGACCGCGCCAGGATGTTCCGCCTTCCAGGCACGAAGTTGATCCGCGGTGATGCTCGACGCCAGAGAACACCCGGCATCGAGATCCGGGATCAAGACAGTCTTGTCGGGACACAGCATCGCCGCTGTTTCCGCCATGAAATGAACACCGCAAAATACGATCACGTCTGCGTCAGTACGCGCGGCCTGACGCGAAAGCCCCAGCGAATCTCCAACGAAATCCGCAATGTCCTGAATCTCCGAAACCTGATATGAGTGCGCTAGTATTACGGCGTTTCGTTCGACCTTCAATCGATTGATTTCTGCGATCATCTGCTGCTTATCAGCCGGTGACGTCGATTCTCGCCCATTGCGCGACATCGTCACAATCGGCGACGAAACCACGGTCATGTAGATTCCCTTTCAACTGACAAATACGTATTCCGGGCGCCTCGTTCGGCGATCAAATGCCGCCCGGCAGCAAGGCACCGCCACATTTCGTTCGCGTGTCGTTCTGAAAACGTGCTATCCACGGTCGTCATGCGGACAAACCCTGAATATCATCGGGACCACCTGAGATCTCTCGCGGCCCGATATAGTGGAACAGCCGCGCCGGTCGCCGAGTCCGACGGTCACGACTTCCCGGCACCGGGGCCAGGTCCCAACGGGTCATCATCTGTCGCGAAAAGTTACTTGGATCGTACTGCTCGCCGATCACTGCCTCGTGCACCGCTCTCAGGTCCGCCATGGTGAAGCTTTCCGGCAGCAGATAAAAGGCGAGCGGCGTGTAGAGAATCTTTTGCGCCAGCCGCCAGCGCGCGTAGGATGCAATTCGTCCGTGGTCGAAGGCGAGTGGACCCGGCACTTCCTCAATCGGGAACCAGGTCGCTTCTTCGACACTTCTGCCGAGTTTCGTACCGGCGCGTTGACGCATCGCTGGGACTCCCGAAGGCAAGATCGCGTAGTATGCCACCGAAATGGCTCGCCCGCGTGCGTCACGTCCTGGGTCACCGAACGTATAGAGTTGTTCGAGGTACAGCCCCCACAGCCCGGTCGTTTCACTCAGCACTCGCTGGGCTGCGTCATCGAGAGGCTCGTCCGTTTCGACCTCGCCGCTTGGGAGCGACCACGCTCCGGCAAACGGTGCGTCGCGACGACGAACCAATAAGACGCGCAGTTCCCGGTCGACCAGCGCGAAGCACGCAATATCCGTTGTGAGCATCAACTCTCGTCGCATTCCTGACCCTTCCGAATGAGCCCAACGAATAATAGTCATTTGTACCATGAACTGTCAACCTTGGATTCCAGGCGGCGAAGCACGGTGGATTGGAAGAATCGCTGGACTACCACGAATTGCATAGAGATTGACGAACACTCATCGGGGTACGCGTCGTCATGCTGAGCGGCAGCGAAGGATCTCCCCTCCCCGCGTTCGGCGTATCGATCAGGAGCAATGGAAGAGATGCTTCGGTTGCGGCCTCAGTAATTGACCAACGTGAATGTGTCATTCCGAGCGAAGCGAGGAATCTCTTCGTTTGGCGTGAGAGTGAGAGATTCTTCGGCTGCGGCCTCAGAATGACTCCTGGCAAATCCATTGTGGTCGCCTACTCAGCATGACCGGGAAGCGGCTCTCCATTTCGTGGCCAACGGTTCACAAGCCGCTCTACGTGAGAGCTCAGATCGTGGCAGAGCCGCTAGGAAGGTCGATTACGAGCGCCGCGCCAAGAAAGATCGAGAAGAGCAAGCAGGATCTGGGCGGTTAGTTCCCGGTTGACGCGGTCCTGAGCTTCGAGCGCTCGCACCACCGCATCGTTGAACACCTGCTGACGGCCGAACAGCCGCCGAACCAGGCCAGCACGAAACCCTTGGCCGCCAGCGACGTCGGGTGGGAGTACCACCTCTCGGCGAGATCGGACATCTTCAAGAGCTTGAATCATCGCCAAGAGCGGTTCCGCATCTATCATGGGATCATCAACCGTGTACGGAGGAACCCCAATGCGTGACAGCTCCTCAAGCGCTGTCGCGCCTGACGAGACCGTCCAACTCTTGTCATTCACGACGCTCAACTCGCCTCGAATCCGTCTGATCTCAGCCGGGATGAACTGGGACCACCAGCCTTCTGGCGAAAAGATCTTGATCGCGAGACGCAAGCGATTGCGGTGAAATGATCGATAGTAATCCAGCGACTGACCAAGCGTAACGCTCTCGACGTGGGTCGCCGTCAATTCCGGTTGGTATCGAACCTGCCAGCCCGTCTCGCGCAACCTCAGGCAGAGATCCACGTCTTCGTAGTAGGCGGGCCAGAAGCTCTCGTCAAAGCCCCGAACGTCGTCAAATGCTGAGCGCCGAAGCGCCATGGCCCCGCCGGTCACGAAGTCCACGTTCGCCGCTACATCCCATGGCTGGTCGTCGGGCTCACGATATCCACGATGAACAGTCGTCAGCAAAGGTCTGAGCAGCACTCCACCGGCATGTTGCAGCAGGTTACTGTCGGGATAGCGGAGTTTAGCGCCAGCAACACCAAGTCGCGGAGAGGATTCAAAGAGCCGAATTAGCTCGTCCCCGAACGTCGGATCAATCTCGACGTCCGGGTTAAGCACCAGAACCACGGGGGAGTCCGTGAGCGAAATGCCGCGATTTGCACCGCCAGCGAAGCCAAGGTTAGTTGGACTTTGCTCGACGATTACTTGAGGCCACCCCACCAGTTCGCGAAGCGAGTCATCGGTTGACGCATTATCGACGACCACAACTTCGCTGGGCGGTCGGCGATTCGAGTAGAGCGCCCGCAGGCAGCCCTGGAGAAAGTCACTGGAGTTGAAATTGACAACAACCGCGCTCCACCGGATCGGTTCGAACAATTCATCCATCATCACAAGTCCCAGCGTCGCAGGGAAATGCACATGTTACACTCTGCCAGGCGAAACTGGCTCTGAATTCTCACCGTCATGAGGTCCTTCGAAATGAGACCGAGCGATGTCTGAACGTCATGCACAGGCTGCCGAGACGAGAACCGAGCCGGGTCTCAGCACCGTTGCGGATGAGCGGTCGGCGCAGCCGTCCGACACGAACGTATGGACCGCTGACGTCGAAGATGACTGCATCAACTCCCTTTCGATCGTGATTCCGATACTCAACGAGGTCGAGAGCATTCCCGAGCTGTACCGTGAGATCGTCGACGTCGTCGAGCCACTCAATCTCCCCTGGGAGATCATCTTTATCGACGACGGTAGTACCGACGGCTCTGCCAGGGTGCTACGAGATGTCTTCGAGCGTGACCCGCGCATACGGATCATCGAGTTTCGTCGCAATTTTGGCAAATCCGCGGCTCTGGCGGCGGGTTTTCAGATGGCATCCGGCGACGCGATTATTACGATGGACGCGGATCTGCAGGATTCACCATCGGAAATCCCGCGACTGATCGAACAGCTCAACAATGGCGCTGACCTGGTAAGCGGCTGGAAATTTCCGCGACATGATCCGCTAACCAAGCGTCTTCCGTCATCCCTGTTCAATGCCGTGGTACGTGCCTTGAGCGGCGTCGAATTACACGATTTCAATTGCGGTCTCAAAGCCTATCGCCATGAAGTCGTCAAGGAGATAAAGATCTA
Source organism: uncultured Chloroflexia bacterium (assembly GCA_963785465.1). GTDB lineage: Bacteria > Chloroflexota > Chloroflexia > Thermomicrobiales > Thermomicrobiaceae > CALAGB01. The sequence goes on from CAWAVM010000024.1 coordinate 12,417, forward strand.
CGGCGAGCTTCACAGGTATATTCCGGTTTTAGCGCATTTTCGCGGATTCCGCGTGGTTGAGGTCAAGGTGAGTCATCGCCCACGGCGCTACGGAACGTCCAAGTTCGGAAACGCTCGCTTCGCCCGGGGATTCTTCGATCTGCTTACGGTGCTGTTCCTGGCGCAATACACGCGGCGACCGCTTCACTTCTTTGGCTGGTTCGGGATCGCGGCTTTGATGCTTGGGCTTGTCATCAATGGCTACCTGGCGGTGATCTGGTTTCTCGGCCATGCGATCGGCACTCGACCGCTCCTGACGCTCGGCGTCCTTCTCATGATCATGGGCGCACAGTTCGTCGTCTTCGGACTCCTGGCCGAGATGATCGCCAGCAGCAAGACGGAAACTGATTACAGTGTCAGGCGCACACTCGGCCGCTCGCGCCTCGATCCTGGCGAGATCGCGCCTGACGGCCCACTCGGAGAATGAGTTGAGCGTCGAGAAGACCGAGCACGTTTGCTGCGATCTCTGCGGCGCGGACGATGCCCAACCGGTGATCGACCTGCGCGACCGGATGTTCCGTTCGACGTCAAGCACATTTCAACTGGTCCGATGTCGTCGCTGCGGGCTCCACTATCTCAATCCGCGCCCCACGATCGACGAGATCGGAAAATATTACCTGGAGGATTACGCTCCATTTGCCCGGAACGGCATCGCCGCGCGCGTCAAAAGTCTGACCGTTGACCGTGACGTGAAACTACTTTGGCACTTCCTTAGGCCGCCGGCGAGAGTAATCGACGTTGGATGTGCCACCGGTGACCTGCTACAGGCCGTGCGCGCTCACGGGAATCCGAATGTGCTGGGAATCGAGCCAAGCGAACACGCTGCCGAGCGCGCCCGAGAACGCTGGGGCATCGACGTGCTCAATAGCACGCTGGAGCAAGCGTGTCTCCCCGACGCATCGATTGACGTTGCGATCCTCTCACATACCATCGAGCACCTACCGTCGCCGTCAACGACGTTATCTGAGCTTCGACGTGTGATTACACCGAGCGGCGCTCTTATCCTGTGGCTGCCGAATGTGGAGTCGCTCGCCGCCCGTCTGCTCGGGGAGTGGTGGATTGGCCACGACGCGCCGCGTCACTTCTACGGATTTACTCCCGACACGCTCACGCGGTTACTGCGACTCCAAGGTTTCCAGGTCCGTTCAATCACTCACGAATGGATCGGCCTGGAGTGGTCGTGGGCATTACGGCTGATCGCACAAGATCGAATCTCCGATGCCCGACTCGACAAGATGCTCGCCGCACTGCATCCGGCCCTTACACTGGCGCTCACGCCGATTTCAGCAGCGGCCGCTCTGATGCGCCGAGCCGGGCGGATTCGCGTAGTTGCGATCAACCAAAACTAGTTCAGACGCTGTCTGTACGTACATCAAGGTTGATTGACATGACCAGTGTCAGGTTGGTATTCTTCCGACCTGATCGCGGGGCGCATTCGTCTAGCGGCCTAGGACACCGCCCTCTCAAGGCGGAGATCACGGGTTCGAATCCCGTATGCGCTACCAAGTGAAACGCCCGGCCTCATGGCCGGGCGTTCTTGTTTCCCCTGTCAGTGTATGCCAGCGTCACTTGAAGCTGCATACCAACGACGATCAGATTCCGAGAGCCACACCCTCTCCACGAGCATCGCTGCCGCCAGAGATCACACCGGTTTCGGGATCTCGACCGATTACCTGTGCATCGCCTCCATTGGCCCAAGCGCCCAGGACAGAGACTCGGTGGCCGCGTGCGCCAAGTTCCTCGATCACACCATCGCCGACTCGACCTTCAATTCGTAGCGAGTAGTCGTTCGGCAGATTGATCGGGTCGGTTCCCGGGAAGCTCATCCAACGGGGCGCCTCGACTGCCTCTTGCTCGTTCATACCGAAGTCGATCATGTTGGTGATGACCTGCATGTTCCATTGAGGCTGGCCGTCGCCACCTGGCGTACCACCGACCCAACGGATGCGACCACCCTCAGTGATGAGGTAGCAGTTGAGCGTGTGCATCGTCCGCTTGCCGCTCGCAATGACGTTTGGATGCCCCTCTTCGAGCACGAAACCGCGCCCTGCTCTGTTGTTCAACGTCACACCGGTGTCTCCCGCCACAACCTGGCTGCCAAACCCGGCGGAAAGGCTCGTGATGAGCGAGACGGCATTTCCTTCTCCGTCCATGGTGCAGAGATAGGTCGTGTCGCCAACATGCTCCGGGATCAGGCCGGCATTGACCTGATCCTTCGCGCGACGCATGTCGATCTCGGCAAAGCGTGACTTCCCAAACGTCTGTCCCAGCATCTCGTCGAGCGGGACGTCAACGAACCGAGGATCACCCGAATAGGCAAGTCGGTCGGCAAAGGCAAGCTTCTTGGCTTCAACCATGAGATGCACGGCGTCGGCGCTATTGGCCCCCATCGCCTTCACGTCGGCGTTGGAGATGATATTCAACTCCTCCAGCACGATGTGACCCTGCGACGGCAAAGTGGTTTGGTAAACGGTGTATCCGCGGTAATCGGTATTGATTGGATCGTAGACCTCAGAGGTGTGGTCAGCGAAATCCTCTTTGGTCAACAGACCGCCAAGCTTCTGGACGTACGCCGCCATACGTTCCGCCAACTCACCACGATAAAACACGTCGGGACCACCTGCCTGGACGGTATGCAAGGTGCGTGCAAGATTGGTCTGTCGAAACAGCGTTCCCGGGACGGGGGCCTTGCCGTCACGCAAAAAGACTTTTGCTGAACTCTCATACTCTGCCAACCGGTCGGCACTGCCGCCGATAATCCGGCTTCCCCCATGTGTCAGCGGGAAACCTTCGTCGGCGTACCGGATCGCATTGCTGAACAGATCTGCGCGATCCAGTCTGCAGAAACGGTCCATGGCCGTAAAGTAGGCATCAACGGCACCTGGCACCGCGATTGACAGAGGACCGAAGAAGGGCATCTTCTCGTAGTTGCGTTCCTGGAAGTACTCGAGATCAGCCTTCCTCGGGGCGATGCCTGAGCCATTAATCGCAGTTACTTTGCCGGTCTTGGCTTCGTAGTACAGGATGAAGGCGTCCCCGCCGAGCCCATTCATAGCGGGAATAACAACACCTGTCGTCAACGCAGCCGCAATGGCTGCGTCCATGGCGTTGCCGCCACGTCGCAGGGCATCGAGCCCTGCCGCGGTCGCGAGCGGATGTCCTGTCGCAACCATTCCATTCTTGCTCATGGCAAGCGCTCGAAGCGTCGTGCCGTTTCTCACCACAGCTCGAGAACCTCTCTACTCATGCTTACTGTTCCGTTAATCTCACAACACCGAGTCTAACTGATTTCATTCCGTTGCGCGCAATGTAGCGACAATCTCAAGATGGGGGCGTAGCCAGAGTGGCAATCGAGATAGCGGAACAATTCGCGCAGCTGGACGAAGGCGTCTCAATGGGATCTTACGCAGCTGCGCTTCAGTAAGATGTGGCACCGGCAAGAACCTGACCTCAAAGCCATGGCGATGAAGGATCAACCGAATCTCACCTGGTGACGACATTGATGGATGCCAGAAGAAGCTGTCGTAGAGACCGCGTAGACGGTAATACTGTTCGGCAACGAGACGGTTCGGAGTTTTGAACAGATAACGTCCTCCGGGTGCGAGCACTCGAGCCGCCTCTGAGATGTGCCGATTCAGATCAGGGAGATGCTCGACCACGTCGCTCGATATCAGCACGTCGAACGCATCGTCCCGAAAGGGGAGCGATTCTGCGTCTGCCGCGATCAAGTCAACTCTGCCAAGACGTTTGCGCATCTCTGCCATGGTCGTATGAGTGAGATCCGATCCAAACAACTCAGTGAAGCCCAAATTCTGCAGGGCCTCCAACGTGAACCCACCGCCAGCGCCAATCTCAAGTAAAGAGGAGGTTCGTGGCAAAGTCTCGATGAATTTCAACAGTCCGCGCGGTGGATTGTACTGACCGTAGGTGTTCGACCATGTCGGATAGACACGATCGATCTGTTCGTAAAAACGTTGGCGAACAGGAGCTGGTACCTCGCGACCGCGATAATGATCGGCACATTCACGACACAAAAAGGTTCGACCACGAAACCGTCGTCCACAGAGGAGACAGGATCGCTCGGAGCGATCAACGACCATTCAGCCACCGTGCTGTGCCAATCCAGCCGCCCCACGAAAGGATTCCGAAAATCACGAAGAAGTAGATTCCAAAAAACAGCGGATCGTTGCGCGCATCTCTCCACACCGCTCTGACGGAATTAGAAAGCATGCTGCCCAACGACACGTTGTCCCGATAACGAACGTTGAAAACCAATCCTCCGCCAGGTGACTGAGAATTACCGTCGACGACGACCGGATCGCCACCTGCCGGGCGCGCCAACGACCACTCAACGTTGAGCGTTCGGCTTCCAGGTTTGAGGTCGAGGCTCAAGAATCGATCCGCGGTGCCCGATTTCGCCGGAAAGCTGCCAATGAAGGCACGGGTGAGCGAAGACCACTCGAAACTATCGACATTCCCGTGATAGATATCATTTGCCTGAGCGAATGTGGGACGAAATACCAGCGCGCCGGCGGCTGGCGTGTCTCCCTCATAGCGCTGTCCGTCCGAGTAGGTCGAATCAGGAGCGTACCGGAAGGTGACCGCGTTTCCGGGCGTCGAATCGGGCGAGGTGATCACGAAACGATATTGATGACCATCAGAGTCGTCGATAGGGCTGAATTGAAACGTGACATGGCTGTTGTCGTGTAGTTGCGCGGCATTCATGCTCACTTGCCTCACCTGTGCCATGTCCGGCTCACGGTAGAGTGACAACACGACATCATGAGTGTTGCTGCGTGAGGGCGATGGAAGTTCCGCAAAACTTTCGAGCGGGACGTAGCCGTCACGCCCATCTGACAGCCTCACGTCGGCCCATCCCTCGGCGGAACCGTTCACCGTCACTGTGCTACCACCGGGAACACTCGCGATTTGCTTTCCGTCAACGGGTAGCGCCAGCACGTCAATGGCAGGACCAGTCTTCAATATTCCCTGCCCTGTACCGGTGTCGGCACCGTAGGTGGCAACCCGCAGCGTAATCCCGCTAAGCCCCGGATAGCGCGAAAGGAAGCTCTGACCGACAGATCGATCGCCGGTAATCTCGCCCAGCCACTGATTACTAGCCGGCCAGTCGTGAAACGCAGGTTCCGGGAAACGATTATCGGCTTCCGGCGCATAACGAATTGAAACCGTCGCCCCTCCAGTCGGTAGTGGGAGCAACTCTCCGTCAGCGCCGAGCGGAGGAGAAATCGCGACGGTCACACCGTCCAATCCGCTGGCTGGCGAAAGAAACGGCTGGCCCAGGTTGCTACCGACTGACACCGTGCCGGCCGAATCGGGCAACGCCGGAGACAGCACCTGTGGAACCCCACAGCCACCAGCCACGGCCAAAAGCAAGATTGAACCGATAACGACGGCGAAACCACGAGTCCAAATCCTAGTCAGAGGCATCTGCAAGGACCCCCGACTGAATGATCTCGACATCGTTTCGGTGCCGGCGCAAGATCAGAAATGCCATCCAGAGCGACAACGCGGTAAACAGACTCCGCACCACCCCCAAAAAGATATCGACCGGCACAAACGCCCCTACGATATTCATGGGGTCCGGCAACCGACTAAGCGTTCCGCCCGCCAATGGCTGGAACAGATCCCACGTGGCGGACGGCCCAAACTGGAGCGTAAACAAACCAAGAAGGACAATCTGCAATCCGTGATAGGTGATTAGTTGCCCATCCTGATACATGGTCAAGACCAGGAACGGCACGATCCAGATCGAGTATTGCGGATGAAAGTGGGTCAGCGCGAACAAGACTAGCATCACCGCCGCGGCGATCGGAAGGTACTCGTTTGGGCTGCGGCTCCCACGATCGATGAACCAGAGGAGGAGCAGGGAATATCCGAACGGAAAGACAAAGAGCCGGCCGCCAACACCCGGCGCAAGGCTCATATCGAACAGATACTCGACATGCGGGTAGCGGTTGAGCAACGTCAACGTTGGGCTCGAACCGGTGATTATGAGCATCGACAGTTCGATGACGAGCCAGAATCCCGCAAGCCCGCCGATCAGGAGAACGAGTTCTCGACGCGAGCGCCGGAACGCGAAGGCATAGAACGGGGCCAGGAATGCCGGAAAGAACCGTGCAGCGGCACCGGCTCCGAGAAGGAGCATGCCGGAATATCGCCTGCCGTTTATCGCCAGAAGGGCCGACACCATGACCGCAAGAATGGCGAGACTATCATGGCGCCCGAAGACGGCGCTGACGAAGATCACGATCGGATTGAGCAACCATAGTGCAAGTACCCTGCGCCGCCAGCATGGCTCGACGAAACGGGTCAGAACGTATCCTGTCGCGAGATCGGCCGCAAAATATGGCAGCTTCATCAGGAAAAGCGCTCGCGCCAGGTGCGAATACGCAAGAAAACGCGCGTAATCCGCGGGCTGGGCTCCGATGCCGATATCGCCAGCCGTTGTTGACCAGATTGAACTGCTATGTGGCAAGAGCGGCTGGATCGCTGCAAACCAAACGTTATGCACCAATTGAATAAGGATCTGGCTATTCCAGGCAAACCACTGACCAGTCGAGACGGCGTCGTACGACCGCGAGTAGATACGGTAGGCGTCGATATGCACGGTGAATGGGATCAATGCCAGGCGAATCAGAATTCCGGCGATCCAGATCGGTGCAAGATTCGACTTGATCGCGCTCTGAAGCCGCGAAAGATGGCGTCCGCCGGACACGTCGGAATGACTCGCCGTCGCTATCACGCACGAGCCCATCGCTGGAGACGAATCATTCCAAGCACGATTGGCAGGGCCAACAACAAAACAGCACGGTGAAGAATGGCAGCAGCCAGTATCGCCCCGACCGGGAGCATCAGGATGCCGGCGACACCGGCCATCGCACCCTCGCGGAAGCCAATGCCCCCCGGCATTGGGGAGATAAGGCCAATCAGAAGCGGCAAATTACTGATTAGGATCAAGGCCGCAACACCAAGTGAGACGCCGACCGCCTTGGCGGCAAGCCAGATTGCGGCTGTGTCGAGTATCCAGCGGGCAGCGGTGAGCCCGATTACCGGTACGCGGAGCGAGCGATCCCTGGCTAGCAAGCGGGCTGCTTCGATCACCGTCGATACGAACCTGAGCCCAAACCGGCGCACGAGATACAGACCGGCAACTCCAACAAATACCACGAGCACAACCGTGGTCAGAATAATGGCCGTCGATGGAGTTCGAATGTGATCGAAAATCGATCTGCTGATGAGCGGCCCGGCCAGGACCAACCCCACCGCAGTGCCGACCACGAGTGCGAGCGCATCCAACACCTGCTCGACCGCCAATGTCGGTACAGACCTCCCTAGTCCGATGCCAAACATCTGACGAGCGAGTAAACCCTTCGCGGGCGACCAAAGATAACCGGGGGCAGCATAATTGATCATGGTGGACGAGATCGTCAACTCCACAGCCGAATCGAGCGTCAAATCGTGGCCGAGCGATCGCAACATGACTTGCCAGCGGCGCGCGTGAACGACCGGAAGAGCTATCGCGACACAGAGGAGCGGCGCCACTAACCACCACTTGGCGCCCGATAGCGCGTCGAGCATCCGACTCGCTTCGCCGGTGAGAAACACCACCAGCACGCCGATAACAACCGATCCCCAAACAACAATCGACATGAAACGTCGCGCCCCAGCCGAGCGATGTCTCGACGTGGCGTTGTCGATCATCACGCCGTAAATTCGTGTCGAGGGACGCGTGATCCCGATAGCAGTGAATCGAGCGCTTCAGCCAGGCAGGCGGCTTGAATATCGAGTGAGGCGGCTGCGAGGAATCGCGTCCGCGCGGCATCGCCAAGCCTCCGGCGCATGGCTGGATGGCTGAGTCGTCGAATTGCCTGAGCCAGCGCGGTCGGATCATCCGGGGGAATCAACAGCGCTGACTCCCCGTCGCGGAGAACATCTCGCGCGGCTGGAGAATCTCTGGTAATGATCGCTGCTCCCATCGACATAGCCTGAAATACTTTGTTCGGGACCACCCGCGCAGCCTTGTCCGTTGCTCCGAAAATACCAAGAACAATGTCCGACTCGTTGATAATTCCCGGCAAAGCATCATAGTCGACGTGGTCCACGAAGTTGATATTCCTTAGCGAGAAAGCCTTAGCGAGCGACCTAACTGCTGAGTAGACCTGCCCTGTACCGACGATATCAAAGCCTACGTCTAGCTCATCTTCAAGCAGCTTTGCCGCGCGAACGATGGTCTCAACACCCTGCAATGGGATCATCTTCCCGTAGAAGAGGATTCGCACCGCGCCTGCCCGGCCCACCGATTGAACTGAATCGGAGTCTTTGAACTGGGTTGGATTGAAGACCGTTTCGTCCGCTCCCACCGGTAGAACTCGAACGACTGAAGAACTGACTTGAAAGACTGAAACGAGATAGTCTTTGTTTGCCTGTGTGTCGACCAGAATTGAATCACACAGTTTGAGCGACGCTTTGTCGATGAGCTTGATGATCCGCGGCATGACACCACGGATGCCAACTCTTTGACGATCCTCGACCAACGTATCGGTAAGGGTGATCAGTGGATTGAACAGGATCGGCTTACGAAAAAGACGCACCAACGGGCCAAGGACCAGAACGTCGAACTGCCCAATGTATCCAAAGACGTAGAGGTCTCCGTGCCTGCCATTCCGCAATAGGCGAATCAGCAAACGGGTATATGCGGACATCAGGCGGATAGCAAGAGCCAATAGGGCCACGGGAGAGGCCATTAAGCCAGATTTGTCCGTTACCTCAGGCCAAACCTTCTGGTGCAATTCCTGCACCGCGAAGCCAGCACGCCGAAGTGCCGCGATGGTTATCACGTTTCTCGGATAATCGCGTTCATAGCTTCCGATGTAGAAGATCTGTTTCGGTCGTTGCACCGAGACCCCTCGTTGCCCGGTTCTCGTCATCCTGAAGATTATACGAGTATCGCGCAGATGATCTGGGATACGAAGGTCGATGCCGGTTCAGAAGCGGATGCTGAGAGACGAAGAGATATTCGAGGCAGCGGCGGCGGCTAAGTGGTTGCCGGCGAATCAATGTGAGGTACGGTGGCCGAAGGGCCAATCCTGACTCGATCCCTCCTCCAATTCGTCGCTGTCGGAGCGAAGCCATCCATCGCCGTCGAGTTGGTGGGAGCGCAAACGCCAGCGCGTGAATCGCATCCGGTCAATCTCGGTCCGGCTCAAACCGACGTCCAGGAGGTTAACAATCTCTTTGGCAGTGATATCGAGTGGATCGTGATCGACATTGTCGAACCGCTCAAATGCTTCGTTCATTTCCCAGTCCTGTCCTTGATCCCGGACGATTCGAACCGCGTGAAGGTGTGGATCGATCAATATGGGGACGTCAAGTAGCTTTGTTCGAGCGAGTCATCCGACTCGGCGATCAGTCATGTCGCCAAGATTAGGAACGCAGATTCGATGCCGGAACCTTGCTGAGATCAACGGGCACCGTAGAGATGAGTGTCTAAAGCTCCGCTCCGGATTCATGATGAATTAGTCGTCAGTGAAAACGCGACGGAGAACTGGAGACACGAGAAAGGGGCGCGGCCGAAGCCACGCCCCTGATCCACTCGATGGATTTCGAGGGATTAGTAGTCCATTCCGCCCGGCATCGGAGGCATCATCTTGTTTTCCTCCGGCTTGTCCGAGATCAGCGCCTCGGTGGTCAAGATCATCGCGGCAATCGAGGTAGCATTCTCAACTGCCGACCGGGTCACTTTGACCGGGTCAATGATGCCCCATTCGACCATGTTGCCGTATTCTTCACGAATAACGTCATAGCCGATCGCTGGGTCGTTCTTTTCCTTCTGGAGACGACGGATCGTCTCGACCACAACCGCGCCGTCCATACCAGCATTGGCAGCGATGCCACGCAGCGGCTCTTCGAGCGCGCGGCGGAGAATCCGCACACCGGTGAGAACGTCGCCTTCAGCCTTGATCTCGTCGAGCGAGTCGATGGCGTTGATCAACGAGACACCACCACCAGGGACGATGCCCTCTTCGACGGCGGCACGCGTGGCGCTGAGCGCGTCCTCGACACGATGCTTCTTCTCTTTGAGCTCAGTCTCCGTCGCGGCGCCAACCTTGATCACCGCAACGCCGCCGGAGAGCTTTGCCAGCCGCTCCTGCAGCTTCTCGCGATCAAAGTCGCTCGTCGTCTGCTCGATCTGGGCTTTGATCTGCTCGATGCGGCCCTTGATCTCTTCTTCCTTGCCGTAGCCCTCAACGATCGTCGTCTCGTCTTTCGTCGAAACGACTCGTCGAGCACGGCCAAGGTCCTCGACGGTCGCGCTGTCGAGCTTGCGGCCAACCTCTTCCGAGATGACCTGACCACCGGTCAAGACAGCGATGTCGCGCAGCATTTCCTTGCGTCGATCGCCGAAGCCCGGAGCCTTCACGCCGACAACATTAATCGTGCCGCGAAGCTTGTTGACGACCATAGTCGCAAGCGCTTCGCCGTCGACGTCCTCGGCAATGATCATGAAGTTCTTCGTGACCTGAAGGACCTTCTCCAGCACCGGCAGAATGTCGGAAACAGCTGAGACCTTTTTGTCCGTGATCAGAATGTAGGGCTCGTCAAGCTCGGCTTCCATACGCTCTGGATTAGTGACGAAATATGGAGAAATGTATCCGCGGTCGATCTGCATGCCTTCGGTGAACTCGGTCTCGAATTGCAGTCCACGCGATTCTTCGACGGTGATGACGCCGTCTTTGCCAACCTTCTCCATGACGTCCGCGATGAGGTCACCGATCTCTTTGTCCGCTGCCGAGATGGCTGCGACCTGAGCAATATCGTCCTTGCCCCGGACTTCCTTTGCCATGCTCTTGAGCTTCTCAACAACCTTGTCGCTGCCCATGTCGATGCCCTGCTTCAGCAGCATCGGGTTCGCACCGGCGGCAACGTTGCGGAGTCCTTCGTGGACGACAGCCTGCGCCAGGACAGTCGCGGTCGTTGTGCCGTCGCCGGCAACGTCGTTGGTCTTGGTAGCTGCTTCTTTGAGCAACTGAGCGCCCATATTGGCGAATGGATCTTCAAGCTCGATCTCTTTGGCAACCGTGACGCCGTCATGCGTTACCGTCGGGGCACCAAATTTCTTGTCGAGCGCAACGTTACGGCCCTTTGGGCCGAGTGTCGTTTTGACCGCATTGGCCAGAACGTCGATCCCCTCTTTAAGGGACCTTCTCGCTTCCTCATTGAATTCGAGAATCTTCGGCACTTCTCCAACCCTCCTCTTGGCGTGCCCATCGGCACCCAAGAATTTTTACGACTAAATCGCGAATCTACTCGCTGACGATCGCGAGAATGTCTTTCTCGCTAAGAATCAAATACTCGTCGTCGTCCATCTTGAGCTCGGTGCCCGCGTACTTGGCGAAGAGGACCACGTCGCCAGCCTTGACGTCCATCGGCTGTCGCTTGCCATCGTCATTCAGACGACCCTCGCCGACCGCAATGACCTCGCCGCGCTGGGGCTTCTCTTTGGCCGTATCCGGCAGGACGATCCCACTCTTGGTCGTCTCTTCCCGCTGGGTTGGCCGAACCAGCACGCGATCGCTGAGTGGCCTGATTTTTCCGTTGCTGGTTGACATCCTGAAGGAACCTCCCCTATTGCTCGCAGCGGGACGTTCCCACTGCTCAAATCACTAACTGGCCTGATTTAGCACTCTCGATGTGAGAGTGCTAACACTGCGTATCTTAGCCAACGACGGCGCAAGTTGCAAGGGGTTAATCTGGAAAAGAAAGGAAATACCGACTGTTGAGACTTGGAAGTTGGATTGTCCCCGTGTATTCGCTCGTCCAGTCATCATCGAATCGACCATCGTATCATGCATAATTGCGGTGAGTACGCGCAAAAGGCGTCGCATTTGATTGTGATCTGGCAATCTCACCGAATTCAAGGGGGCATGAGTGAAGATTCATTTCGCCGACCGCGTAATCGATATGCAGCCGTCACCGACTGTTGCCGTGTCTGATCGTGTACGTGCGTTACGTCAGCAAGGTCAGGACGTCATCGACCTTGGCGGTGGTGAACCGGATTTCCCGACTCCACAGCACGTGTGTCAAGCGGCTGCCGACGCCATGGCAGCAGGAGATACACATTACGTCGCAAGTGCCGGCACACCACAGCTTCGGGCGGCAATTGCTCGCAAGTTGAAAGAGGACAACGACATTAGTGTCGAGATCGACTCGATCATCGTCACTCCGGGCGCCAAATCTGCCTTGTTTTCGTCGGTTCTCGCCCTAGTACAGCCGGGCGATGATGTGGTCATGTTTGATCCGGGCTGGGTTTCATACGAGCCCATGGCCAGGGTCGCCGGGGCTGGAGTCGTGCGGATCCCGCTCGATCCTGGCAACAACTATGCAATTACTCGAGAGATCGTGGAGGCGCATCTCACACCCCAGAGCCGCATCATGATTCTGAATACGCCCAATAACCCGACGGGGCGAATGATCACACGTGGAGAACTCGAGTCTATCGCGACGCTTGCGATCGAACGAGATCTCATCGTCATCTCCGACGAGATCTACGAAAAGATCAACTACGATGGCAACGTTCACATCAGTATCGGCTCACTTCCGGGCATGGCCGAACGAACCATGACCGTGAACGGATTCTCAAAAGCCTACGCCATGACCGGTTGGAGGCTCGGTTACGTTGCCGGACCGCGCGAGATCATTCGGCAAGTAGCAAAGATTCACAGCCACTCGGTAACGTGCGCCACATCATTTGGTCAGGTCGGAGCGGTCGCGGCGCTCGACGGCCCGCAAGACTTCATTGATTCGATGGTCGAGGCGTGGGATCGGCGGCGCCATTTGATCTCGTCCGGCCTGAACAGCGTGCCTGGATTTCACTGTTCATTGCCCGAGGGGGCCTTCTACGCTTTACCAGACGTCTCCGGGACCGGTCTGAGCGGCGCAGAGGTCGCGAAGAGACTTATCGACGAGTCAGGTGTCGGCGTGACACCCGGCGACGCGTTCGGCGACGTAACACGCAACCACATCCGACTCAGCTTCGCCAACTCGGACAGCTCGATTGAGTCGGCCTTGGACCGCATTCGCAAGACATTCGCTGCCTGATCTGCATAACGGTAACTGTCGGTTCACGTTTGAAACCGGCTAAGATCAAACGGCGCAGCTGTTTCTGCTGCGCCGTTACTTTGTCTCTAGAGTCCGCTCATCCTGATGACTTCAACGCCGTTCTCTTCGAGCTTGGCCACGAACGGATTGATCCCAACCATGTCGCTGACAATATGCCCTGAAACGATCAGGTTGCCTGAGGTGTCGGCTCGCAGGCGCTGCGCTTCGTCCGGCGCCACATGGATGTAGAGGACGGTGTTGATCCCGGCATCGAAATAGGCCTTGGCCACCGAGTATCCCCCGTTTGTCCCAGCCCCGTGTACGATCGCGATGCGCCCGAGCGGACGATCGACCGCGCCAACCGGCACCATGATGCGCGTCTGCGCCTGAGCAAACTCAGACATGGAGTTCAAGGCGTCAATCGCGTCCTGAACGAGTGGCTGGTGATCTAAGTCCTCGATATGCGTGTCAATTGCTTCAACCATCATGCGACGACCGACTTCATCGAGCGGTAGATGAACGTTGAGAAACGGCATTTCCAGCAGACGAGCCACCGACGGAACATGATCGAAGTTCTCAGTTTGCGAGCGCAACAATGAACGAGTAAGCATCGCTTGGATAGCATCTCGTGCCGCCGGAGTTGGCACGCCGTGCTCCACCATCAGTTCAACATGTCGAGTCAGCACCTCCGGGAAGTTAAGCTTCGCCGTTCCACCGGCCGGGTGGTGTGCAATAACGCCATCGCAACCGAGTTGCTTCGCGAGCATCAGCTCCGCAGCACCGATATCGATACCAAACATGACTTTCGTCAGATCGGAGCCACTCACATAGATCGTGCTGTCAGCGGGAGGGTGATGCATGTCGGCCATTTCAAGCGCGAGACCCATGATTTCATCTGTTCCCAGTCCTGGCATCAATCCTCCAATATTCGTCGAACGGTATGGCAACGACCACGGGTGATTGCGCGATCGTTTCGGTTGTGCCGTATCTTCGCATGGAAAAGTCGGTTCAGCACGAGCGAGACGCAGTAGGAACGAAGTATTATCGGACCGGCGATAAGCTCGGGAGTTTGACGAGAGTTCGCGTGTTCATTAAGATCAGGTGATCCGCGCGACAACTGCGGACTTCTGGAAGGAACTTCACCATGCAGTCGCGAGACGAGATACGTCTCACAACGCTGGCAAGTTGCGCCGGCTGAGCATCCAAGATGGGCCCTGGGGCTCTGGCGCAGGTGCTGCGTCCGCTTTCACAACGACATGACCCGAATGTTCTGGTTGGTCTTCAGACCAGCGATGATGCCGCCGTGTATCGACTGAGTGACGAACAGGCGTTAATTCAGACTGTCGATTTCTTCACACCGGTCGTCGACGACGCCTATACCTACGGCGCCATTGCGGCAGCTAACTCGATGAGCGACGTCTTCGCGATGGGCGGTGATGTTCTCATGGCGCTGAATATCGCGGCCTTTCCGGAAGATTTACCTGCGGAAGTGATCTCTCGCATCTTCGAGGGGGGCGCAGACAAAGCCGGTGAAGCCGGGATCGTCATTGCTGGCGGACACACCGTAACGGACGATGAGCCAAAGTACGGGCTCGTCGTGACAGGCACGATCCATCCAGACAAAATCCTCACAAAAGCTGGCGCAAAACCAGGAGATAAGCTCTACCTCACCAAACCGATCGGAACTGGAGTTATTACGACCGCGCTCAAAGCTGAGGCCGCGGAGGCCGCACACGTAGAAGGAGCCGTCGCCTCCATGCTCAGATTGAGCAGAAGAGCTTCTCAACTAATGCGGGAGGTGGGGGTGAACGCATGCACCGACATTACTGGATACGGCCTGATCGGCCACACGGTCGAAGTCGTGGAACGAAGTGGAGTTCGCATTCGACTTTCTGCCGATCGCATCCCGTTGCTTGATGGCGCGGAGCGTTATGCCAGCGAAGGTCGTTTACCTGGCGGCGCGGGCCGGAACGTCACCTATTACACGATGCGCTCGGAGCCGAAGATTGAATTGGACTCTGGGATTCCGCAGTCGATACTCGACCTGTTGTTCGACCCGGAGACATCAGGTGGTCTGTTGATTTCAGTGACATCGGAGCGAGCAGCACAGCTCGAGCAGGTCTTCGCTGAGGCGAATGAGCCACTTTGGCAGATCGGCCACGTTGAAGCTGGACTTGGGCTGATCGTGGCGCGCGATTGAGCGTAATGCTCCCCAGCGACGAACACTATCCGCCAGATGAGCCTGCTGACACCGTCGAACATGACACGACGCGTGTCCGATCCCGTTCAACCGAGACACCTTCATCGTGGTGGTCCATTCTAAATAGTCTCGGGATCAAACCAAGCAAAGCGCTTGGGCAGAATTTCTTGCACGATGTTGGGATCGTCCGGCGGATCGCCGATACCGCTGAACTATCTCCGTCCGATCTGGTGGTTGAGGTTGGTCCTGGTCTCGGGGTGTTGACTCGGGAACTCGCAGAGCGTTCCGGAAGCGTGATCGCCATTGAACTCGATCACCGCCTCGCGGAGTACGTCGGAAATCTGAATCTTCCCCATACACATGTCATCGAAGGCGACATTCTCAAGGTGGATCTGACGTCGTTGACGGAGCGCCGACCGTACGTCGTCGTCGCAAATCTTCCGTACTCGATCGCATCAGCGGCGATTGCGCACATGCTTGAAAATGACTCGCGCCCAGACCGAGTCGTCGTGATGGTGCAACGAGAGGTTGCTGAGCGGATCGCCGCCAGACCCCCAAACATGAGTATTTTGTCGGTGGCAGTGCAGTTCTTCGGCAGCCCACGCATCATGTTCCGCATCGGGCCGGGTGCATTTGTGCCGCCTCCTAAGATCGAGTCAGCGGTGCTACGAATCGAAGTGCATAAACATCCACCCTTGGAGCCAGTAGACTGGCCCGCGTTCTTCGGGCTCGTGCGCGCCGGTTTCAGCCAACGGAGAAAACAGCTGCTAAATGCAGTCACATCGGCGCTGAAGGTCGACAAGTCACTGGTCGCGCAGACGCTGACGGCGGCGGCAATTGATCCACGTCGACGGGCCGAGACACTTGATGTATCCGATTGGGTCCGATTCTTTCGCGCGTTCCAGCAAGTGCAGACAGATGTTTGAGCTTGGCCTGAAGCGGCCAGTGAGGCTCTTTGCCCCGGCCAAAGTGAATCTGAGTCTCGAAGTAGTTGGACGGCGCCCGGACGGCTACCACGAGATCGTCACCATCATGCAGACAGTCAGTCTATTCGACGAAATCGAATTGAGCCCCTCCGACACGCTCGAATTCGCGGGAGATCAACGAATTCCAGACAGGACTGATCTCGCTTATCGCGCCATTCAACTCGCACACGAGCGTCTGGGAATTCAACTGAATGCCAAAGTGAAGATGAAGAAGCGAATCCCGATCGCGGCGGGATTTGGCGGCGGCAGCAGCGACGCGGCCACGCTGCTAGCAGCCATCTGCACGATGGCTCGTGTCGATCTCACCGACGCCCAGGCTCTTGCCGCTGAGCTAGGCAGTGACGTCCCATTCTTCATCCGAGGCGGTTCCTCGCTCGCGACCGGGACTGGCACGAGGATTGAGCCGCTCCCCGCACTGTCGAGAACGTGGTTCGTGCTGGTGACACCCAACGTCCGGATTCCGAGCAAAACGGCCGCAGCCTATTCAAGCCTGGAACCCGAGGACTTCTCAGATGGAGCAGCGACGCGAGAAATTGCAGCCGGGCTCAAGACGGACATGCCGATCAACCCAGACCTGATGCGCAATGCGTTCGCGCGATCGATTTATCGAATCCCAGAAGTAGATCGGGCCAGAGAAGTAATGCTTCAGGCTGGCGCTCGCGTGGTACTTCCCTGCGGCGCCGGCCCCAGCCTCTTCGCCACCGCGGACACCTGGGATCAGTCTCGAGACGTGGCACAAAAGCTTCGGTCGGTTGGTCTTGCGGCAGTAGCAGCCACAAACACTGCTGCCGACATAAACGCAGACCGACTGCGGTCGCTGAGAGACTAGCGCCGTCCGTTGTCCCTTAGACACTATTATGAGTGGTGAAATATAAGCGTCCGAGTCAAGCGCCGGTCATTCGCGCTCCGTACCGAGATAGACAGCCTCCCAGTCACGCTGCTGCTTCTCAGTCACCCGCACAAACATGCCGCGCGACGACGCCAGCTTTTTGCCATCGCGTCGCCGCAACTCCCCGCTTGCCTCGATTGCACGTCGCCGGTCGCGATCCACCCGCCCAACAACGATCACCGGCTCGCCAACTGGAACCGGTTCGCGAAACTGAATTTCCATCTTCGCAGTCACGGCGAGATGACCGCCATCAATCACCGCCCAGCTCATCGCTTCGTCGAGCAGCGTGGCCACAATTCCTCCATGAACCATGCGAACGTATCCCTCATACGCCGCACCAGGAGTGAATTCTGCCTCGACTGCACCGTTCCGCCGATAAAACTTCAGATGCAGTCCGATAGAGTTGCGATCACCACACCCAAAGCAACCATGATCCGCAGTCGTGTTGACGAGATTCTCTTGATCCATCTAACTCCCTTCGAATGACCTGCGAGCATAGCACACCCTTCTAGATGACCCTCACGAGCATTCAGCTGGGCGCCATCGCTCCCGGAGGTAACCGCTGGCTGGACGCTCGCATTTCGCGCGTCTCCAGAATTTGGTTGAATCACATGGATGCGATTATTGAAGGGTTAATGGATACCCGGCATCTGAGGGATCAAAAGAACTTGCAGCTGACACGCACCAGGATCGTATCGGGACTGCTGATCATCATAATTGTGATCACCGTCGCTGTTCTTCTAAATGCGTTCGTGTTGTCTGCCGTAAAGATCAGCACTCCCATCGCACCATCGTCCGTCGACGCCGTCCGGAACCAGTGGAGTTACGACATTTTGCTTCCAACGCTGAAACCGGACTGTCTCGAGTACTCCGCCACCGGAACAGGCATCGAGGACGATCCGAGCGCCGCTAACGGAATATCCTTGCAGGTAAGACTTACGGCGGCAGCATCAGCCGAGTGTGCGGATGCTTCAGGTTCAACCGTTGTGATATCAGAGGCGCCCACGTTCGAATCATTGAGTGGCAATGTGTCGACCGTGATTCAGGGCCGCATGCAGTTTGCTCGAATAGCAAAGCCCGCCGCGGGAGGACAGACGGAAGTCACCCTACAATGGCATTGTCTGAACATCATGTGTCGCATGAGCGGTACGACCAGCAACGTTATTACTGAAACGGTACTCACGAAGATGGCTGATTCGTTTCATGTGATTAAGCCGTCAAGCTGAGGCGACTGCGGATGAGTGATCATCAGTGTCCGCTTATACGTCGCGTCAATGTCAAATTAGCGTCCCGCCAATCGCAACATTCTGATTCAACGTTTGACAGGCGAAATCGACAATCACTAGAATTGCTGTGACTCATTGACCAGGAGGACCCATTCGGTGCAACCGAGAACCCTGAACGGGCGCTATCGCCTCGACGACTTGATCGGCGAGGGGGGCATGGCCGTCGTATATCGCGGCTATGACCTCATCTTGGGCCGAATTGTCGCGGTCAAGCTACTGCGCGCTCAATTCGTCTCTGACCAGAATTTCCTGCTCCGCTTCACCCGGGAGGCACAGTCAGCGGCCAAATTGTCGCACCCCCACATTGCCAACGTCTACGACGTCGGCCACGATGGCGATACGCACTACATTGTCATGGAGAACGTGAACGGCCCTAACCTCAAGGACCTTATACGTCGCCAGGGGCCGTTCACTGTCGACGGTGCGGCGTTCATTCTGCGGCAGATGGCCGAGGCACTTGATACCGCTCATCGACACGGGCTCGTTCACCGAGACATCAAACCGCAGAATATCCTGGTAGACGAAACCGGTCAGGTGAAAGTCGTTGATTTCGGAATCGCCAAGGGCCTTAGCGACGCGAATTTGACCGAGGCCGGGACCGGGATGGGAACTGTCCACTACGTGTCGCCGGAGCAAGCGCGTGGCGAGCGAGCGACCCCGGCCTCGGATATCTACTCCACCGGTGTCGTACTCTACGAGATGTTGACCAAAGAATTACCGTTCGACGCGGACACGCCAGTAGGTGTGGCGATGCAGCATGTGAGCGCCCCGCCACCATCTCCAATGGAGTTCAACCCCTCAATACCACCCGAAGTTGATGCGATCGTGATGCGCGCGCTTGCCAAGAATCCTGAGGATCGCTTCCCGACCGCTATGGCGCTCGCCGTTGCTCTGGAACACTGGGAAGAGGCTCCGGGTGCGTCACAGGCAACACGCGCGATGACGGCCGGCGGCGGCGCGGCGACGATGCGGTCCGCTCGACCTCGAGCAGCAACCCCCGGTGGGCGCTCTACTAGGGGATCTGGGCGCCCGCCGTCGCGACCGCATGGGCGGGAACAGACGTTCCGTGACGACATTGGCTGCGTAACCTGGCTGATCGGTTCGGCGATCTTGATCGGGCTCGTTGGTCTGGTCGTTCTTGGATTCAAACTGGGCGACTTCTCATTCCTCGATCCATCCGGCTCGGCAGGGACGTCGTCTCCCACATCTCAGACTGGCATTGTGCTGAAGCCGACAATCACGCCAACCGTAGCGGTTACCGCGACTCGCACTGCGGATTCGACTCGGACACCAACTCCAACGGCAACGACAACGACGACCGGGACCCCTTCTGCGTCACCGACTGAAACCGCGACGCCGACTCCGACCGCGTCGCCGACTCCGGAAACGGCAAACGTTCCGAACCTCATCAACAGTACGCTAGATCAGGCCCAGACAGCAGTCATACCGGGTAACTTCCAGATCCAGCAGCAGAAAGTATTCAGCCAGGTCTTTCCAGCGGGCGTTATCATCGATCAATCGCCAGCCCCCGAAGCGACGGCACAAAAGGGATCGACGATCACGGTCAAGATAAGTCTCGGTCCTGAATTCATTACCTACCCATCGTTGAGCGGTCAGTCTGTCGGTCAGGCCAAGGGACTGCTTGAAGCCAAGGGCTTGACGGTAAACGTGGTCGAGCAAGGAAGTAAAACCGTTGCTGAAGGCGTAGTCATCAAGTCAGACCCGACAGGCCAGGTCAAAAACGGCGGTACCGTAACGCTCTTCGTAAGCGTCGGCGACAAAATTCAAGTTCCAGATGTCTTCCGCGTACCCTACCAACAGGCGCTCCCCCAGTTGGAAAACGCCGGGCTCGTCATTGGGTCCCGGAATGCCCAGTCCTGCTCGTACATCAAGTCGCAGGACTCGAGCTTCGACTGCGCTTCTTTCCCGAATGGTGGCGTAGTCAGTGGGACAAAGGCATGGAATAGCTGGGTTCCGCGCGGGACAGTCATCGACATTGCATATTACGACGCGTCAAAGCCTTGATCGCGCGGCGAGCCGATGCGCTAGCCCGGTTTTTGGGCACGCACGTCTCGGCTCGCCAAATTCTTCACAACCCGCTGTTCATTACGGTTATCGCTGCGACACTCCTCGGTACTTTTTCAGGCTTGCTTCTGGCCCGAGCAGGCAGCGACGATCGCGTCGTTGTCGGCAACACCGGTGGAACGCTGAGTGGTGTCGTTCAGGTCAATGGGACGATAATCGTTGTGGGTGGCGGCAATGCGCGTACCGATCTCGCAGATCTGGTCGGAAGATCGACCCTGCCGTGGCACCGTCATATTGCCGTTCTCATCATTCCCGGGTGGGACAATCAACAACCGATCGGCGCGCTCGGGCTCATCGAGCGTGGTGGTGTTGCTCAGGTAGTGATTCTTGGTCAACCAGCGGACAATCCAGCGTGGATCGCGCTCGAGCAGGCAGCGGCGCATGACGGGATACCCGTAGCGGTCGCGAGCGGTCACAACCGAATTCGCGTGACCGACGACATCCAAGTTGATCTGCTCGCAGACGAACCGAACGCCGGTGTCACGGCCGAATTCACGACGGTATCGCTTCTCTATCATCAGTCAACGCTTACGTTCATCGATGCTTCGACGGACGGCATCAATGCAATGACCGCGCGCAACATCGCCATCGACCGCTCGCACGTACTCGCCGAAATGCGACCGCTGGCGACGCTCCCATCGCTAACCGACGTGGTGCTGCAAACTTCAGCACGCGTAGGCTCGGAACTGTCCGCGCCGGCAGGTGCCTATTTCGGAGAAATCAAATCAGGTCAACGGATTTCGATTCGCTTGACTGAACGCGAACTCCGCCTCCCGTTTGATGCTCTAAACGGGACTGGCCCCGCTACATCCTCGAAGTTCAACTCCACCCCAGCTGTTGCTCCGTGAGACGACGATCGCACGCCGCCGGATGAAGCTCCTCGATAGGTCGTGGTATCCTCCAGCGTTCGAATTGCTGGTGTGACGTGAGAAGGGAATCAATCGATGGCCGAACCAACGATTACTGTGCGGCCCGGACGGATAGGTGATATTCCAGCGGAAACTGAAATGAATCATGAGGTCGAGTGGTGTTATGACGAGGCCAACATGGTCGCTGAATACCACGACGACTCTTACGAACCGTCGAGCGTTCTGGTCGCTGAAATCGACGGACGAGTCGTTGGAAAAATCGAACTCTATCAGGCATGGAAATCAACCTACGGAAAATTCGCTGTCATCCGAAGATTCGTCATCCACAAGGATTATCGATCCCAGGGTATTGGACGCCGTCTGATGGATGCCGCGACACAGCGAGCACGAGAGGCTGGCTGTTCATTCATCGAGCTTAGCGTGGATGTGACGAACCCGATCCCGCATTCTTTTTACCATCGCGAGGGATTCCGCGAAGATCGAGTCGAAGTGATGATGCGAAAGCCGCTGGACGATCGTTACAAATCATCTGACTACGAAGCACAACGCGAGGAATGGGCGACGAACTAGAGGACGCGTCCACAACGTGGGCAGTAGACTTCCGCTTCGCGCACGTCAGCATGACAGTTCGGACATCTTCCTTCCTTCAACGCCTCGGGGTCTTCGGTCGAAGAAGGCAGGATTTCAATCGTCTGAGTTGATTCGGCGGCTACGTCAGGAATGCGCGTCGCGATCGTCTGCGTGTCGTTCAGACCGCTTCGGTGCTCACCTCCTGTTGCAGTACTTGGTTGAAGCGAGATCTGCCGCGTCTCTTCAGCAGCCGATCGGAATAGAGTTCGCGGCGGCTCCGCCTTATACGTCGGGTTGTTCTCATTCGCAATGGGATAGCCGGGGCTACGCGGGGGATACGGCCGCTGAGTGGTCGCATATGCGGGTTCGTACTGTTCATCTTCATCGTCAATGTACTCATTGATGATGACGTTCTGGCCAAAGACGGCCATCACCAAAATGATGGGAAGGAACGCGACCGCGGCCACCAGTAGGATCCAGCCCACCCCTGTTGATAAGAAATGTGCGACCACAGCCCGATCTAAAAAGCCAGAGTCCGAATTTGGCAGCAAGTACACACGGATATCACGCAACGCAAAACTGAGAAGAAGCGCACCATTTCCTGCGGCGACGATCGCTCCAAACACGCGCGACAATATGCCGGGCGGAGGAATCGGCAAGGCTGCTCCCGCTCCATAGCCAAGCAGAAACGTGCTGCCGATGAGAAACAGGACCGCCACCATGAATGCCCCACCGGAATCACGAAGGCTCGTAAGATCGGCAAGGTCTTTACCCCATGGTCGTGCCCACCATTCGGCGAGCGACGCTCCCAGCAAAACACCCAAAGAAACGAGAATCTCTCGATGGACTCCGCGCCAGAACCCAATCGGAATGAAGAGTGCAATCAGGATTAGAAGCAGGATGTCTAGCAAGATGAAAACGCTCAATGTATGTCCTTTTTCAGCCAACCAGGCTCACTATGTCAAATGGCAGAAAAGCTGATCAGGTGTGCATAACGCGACCTGATACCAACGAAAAACTGAGGTTCAATGCCAGTTCATTCTAGCATGAGTGGGAGCAGTCGCTAGTCGCGAGCGTCGGAACGTTCCCGCAATTATGGTATATTTTTATGAGGAAAGGCCGTGGCGCGGGCATTTCTCGCGTGCGGCTTTATCTATATCTACAATTCGGAATTTGAGAGGAGGTGACCAGTACCAACCGTGGTTAGGAGTAGACGTTCTCGCCCACGTGCCGCGGAACAACCCGATCAATTGGATCTTCAGTGGCGGAAGATGGATCTTCACATCCATACTCCGGCCTCAGCGGATTACCAACAGCGCGACGTAAGCTTTGTTCAGATGCTCCAGCGAGCCGAAGAGCGCGGCATTGACATCCTCGCGTTTACGGATCACAACAGTGTTCGTGGTTACGCTCGCATGTGGCGTGAGATTGAAGATCTTGAACTTCTCGAAGCTCTCGACCGGATTAAGCCGGACGAGTCGAAGCTTCTTGATGAATATCGCCGACTATTGAACCGGATTCTTCTCCTCCCAGGATTTGAATTTACGGCCACATTTGGTTTCCACATTCTCGCCATATTCCCGGAAGATACCTCGATCCGAAAACTGGAGCACACGCTATTGGCGCTCCATATTCCGGATGACAAGCTCGACCAGGGATCCAGCGAGGTGGGAGCTACCACAGACGTGCTCCGCGCCTTCGAGCTTATGCACGACGCCGGGGCCATCGTTATCGGTGCTCACGTCAATTCAACCCACGGGATCGCGATGCAGGGCTTCCCGTTCGGCGGGCAAACAAAGATCGCGTATACGCAGAGTCCTCACCTCCATGCTCTCGAAGCAACCGATCTGGAGAACGCCGGTCCCCGGACGACGGCTCGATTCTTCAACGGTAGCAAGCCTGAGTACCCCCGTCGGATGTTCTGCATTCAGGGTTCAGACGCACACCGGCTCGTTCGGGAATCTGATAAATCAAAGGATTTAGGTCTCGGCGATCGGATTACCGAGATTCTCTTGCCGGAAGTTAGTTTCGCGGCCATCAAAGCAGTATTTGAGGGCAGCGATTTCAACAAGGTGCGACCGTATCAGGCGATCGAGAGTAAGCTCGCGCAGGTGCTCAGCGCCCGCGAAGAGGGTGACTCTCAGACACAATCATTCCATGAGCGGCTCAGCAAGAGCCGTCGCCGAACGAACACGATCTTCAAAGATATCGTAGCGTTGGCGAATACAGACGGTGGCGAAGTATTTGTCGGCGTAAGCGCCGAGTCGAACGCAGAAATCGTCGGAGTCCCACGAGTCAAAACCGCGATGGAACAACTTCGTGAAGATGTCGCGCGTTTCGTCACCCCGGTTCCTTCGGTTACCGTCGAGATCCTAAACGCACGCGACCGTGACCTCCTGGTGATATCAGTCGCCGACGGCAGTGAAAAGCCATACGCACTAACGTCAGGGGAGATTTACGTTCGTGAAGGACCGACCACCAACATTGCCAATCGGGACCAAATCGTAGACATGGTCCGGAGTACGATTGTGACAGCACCGGTCGAGCGGCCCCCAGTGGAGCCTGCAAAGGCCGTCGTACAACCTGCTTCGAAGGCAATCGTTGCCCCCAACGGCAAGAATTCAGCGACGTCCGATGCCGTACTTCCGAAGACCGGCGTCGAGATAGTGTCGTCCGAGGAACACGAGGGCGTCGTCTATCACACAATGCGTGATCTTCGGAATCAGAAGATCGTTGAAAATGTCACGCACGATTCGGCACGCAGGCTGTGGCGCTACGCAATTAAGCAGCGCGAGTCCGGAGAGTCGTCGGACGAAATCATCAAGTGGGACGGTCCATTCGGTGTGGTCCGAGTACAGAAGCAGCGAAACGGAACCAGCCGGTACGATCTCGCTGTTCGAGAAAATGGCGTCGTTCGTGTCTTCTATGGTGTCACTGACACCGGCATGCCCGCCGAGTGGAAGGTTGCTCTCGAGCATGTCGCGGAGAAATCCACTGCATCGGACTGACTGATTCACTGAGGAATCGATAGAAAGCTAGAGCCGCGTCACGTGACGCGGCTCTAGCTCGTTTGAAGTCAGTAACACGTCAATCGGGTGATCAGCGCATCGCACGAACGAGCCCAGTGATGTCGTTCAGCGCAGTTTTCACCTGTAGGCCTGATCGAAGCATCTTGAATATTCGCTTCTGTTTGATCGACTTGGGCACGCTGTCGACGGTCAGGTACTCACGCGCCGCCGATGACAGAAGCTCAGGCAATTCATTGAACAGATGCGGTCTCGCGTGAGCGAATCCAGCCATGTTTCGAATCTTGTGCAGATCCTTGAGCACAAACGTCTCTTCCAAACGCTCTCGATATCGGCTGAGCGTCATCGCGGAGAAATCTCCTGCCTCTTTGGCCTCAATAATCGTCTGTGCCGCGATCTTGCCGGAAACCATCGCGAGATTCGAGCCCTCGCGGTTCATTGGGTTCACCAAACCGGCTGCGTCACCGACCACGAGCGCACCATCGGTGTACAAACGTGGCAAGGAATTCCAGCCGCCTTCGGGAATCAAGTGCGCTGAGTATTCCGTCGTCTCACCGCCAGCCAGCAGCGGAACAATTGCTGGATGCTGTTTGAAGTCATTGAGCATGTCATTCACATTCAGACCGGAGGTTATCAGATCGGACAGCAGCGCACCGGTTCCGATCGAGATGCTTTCTCGGTTTGTGTAAATAAACCCGTATCCA
This sequence comes from uncultured Chloroflexia bacterium, assembly GCA_963785465.1. Classification (GTDB taxonomy): domain Bacteria; phylum Chloroflexota; class Chloroflexia; order Thermomicrobiales; family Thermomicrobiaceae; genus CALAGB01. Next base: position 38,190 of record CAWAVM010000024.1, read on the forward strand.
AGCAACCCGGCCGTCGACTGACCAAAGACTTCCATCGCGACTCCCTGGCCAGCAGCGACGTTGAAACGATCATTAATCGTCTGCTCCGAAAGTTGGACGATCTCCTTCGCGACCAGCGCCTGCTCATCGGGTCGCCATTCCGCGTGTAGGCCAGCTTTCTGAGAAAGAAGCGAGTTCGCGCCGTCCGCGATCACCACGACATCGGCTCGAAGATCGCCCTCTTCGTCGCCAGTTCGCACGCCGTCAATTTTCCCGTCTTTCCAAATGAGGTCAACCACCGTCATCTGGGGAATGAGGAAGGCCCCGGCTTCTTCCGCTTGCTGAGCAAACCACTGGTCCCAATCAGCTCGCATAACGCTAAAGGCGTTGTATGGCGGCTCTGCAAACGACTGCGTACGATACGTGCCGGAAAAAGCGCTGTCCTTTGTGAGGATCACGTAACGCTGTTCAACGATTGCGCGTTCGACTGGCGCAGACTCGGCGAAACCCGGAACGAGCAACTCGGTTGGTTGCCGATAGAGGATGCCACCCATCACGTTCTTGGAACCGGGATACGCACCCCGCTCGATCACAACGACCTCAAGGCCAGCGCGAGCAAGCGTCAACGCCGCCGCCACCCCGGCCGGTCCGGCACCGACGACGATTGCGTCTACTCGCTCTTCCTGCATCTGGTCCCCCGATGGTACATCAAAAGATTCTGTACGTTCTGTGTCGAGATATGCCTAGGATCGAGCAGCGCGAACTCGCTCGGTAAGCAACGGAACGATCTCAAACAAGTCGGCAACGATTCCGAAATCGGCCAGCTTGAATATGGGTGCATCCGGGTCACGATTGATAGCAACGACCAACTCGGAACCGCGCATGCCGACGGTGTGCTGCACCGCACCAGATACACCGACACCGATGTAAAGCTTCGGCGCGATGGTGCGACCGGTTTGGCCAACCTGGTCGGAGTGCGGCCGCCAACCGAGATCGCTCACGGCGCGCGTGGCCCCCACCGCGCCGCCAAACGCGTCTGCTAGCTTTTCGGCAAGAGAGAAATTTTCGGCGTCGCCGAGGCCACGTCCACCGATGACTACCACGTCAGCCGCCTCGAGGTTGGCGGATCCAGCCTTCGACTCCAGCAACTCGACCACCGTCACCCGCAGATCGTCTGCGTTCAATTGAATCGAAAGATGTTCGGCCTCAAGGTGTCTCCCTTGCCGCGGATCCAGAATAGGAAAGGAACCTGAACGGACCGTAACAAAGACTGTCCTGTCCATCTTCGCTCGGACCTCGGTCTGCAGCTTACCTTGAAAGACCGGTCGTCGGACCACAATCTCGCCACTGTCGATCGAAAGCTGAACAGCGTCGACCAGGTGAGCAGCCCCGCGTCGAGCGGCAACATACGCCGCGATGTCTCGCCCCGCGGTCGTACCGGACAGCAAGACGATTGCGGCCTCGGACTTTTCTATTGCCGCTTCGAGCGCTCTTGAATAGGCGTCAACCGTTATTTCGGCGAGAGCCGAATCGGACCCAACGAGAACTCGATCGGCTCCGAGCTCAGATACGCGCGCCTCAGCTTTGTCCGTCTCCCCACCAAATATGGCGGCCACGACCGAGCCACCCAGCTCGTCGGACAGAGTTCGTGCAATTCCGAACAATTCGGCTGTAGACGCACGCAGGTCGCCGTCGTCAGCCAACTCAATGAAGATCAATACATTCGTATTCACGTGCTGTCAGCGCTCCCCTCGACTTGACGGCTACACCGGTTCGATCAGCTTGTGCTCGCTGAGAAACGCCAGCAGCTTTTCAACGGCGACTTCCGGCTCCTCATCTCGAACCATGATTCCGGCCACCGTTTGCTCTTCCGCGAAAAGCGAGCCCCAAGATTCAACCGGAGCCAACGACTCGGCCGAAACATCAGATTTCAACGTCTCGTTCGGCTTGCGTCTCGCGGCCATGATGCCTTTCAACGTCGGGTGACGCGGCTCATTCAGGGCGGTCAGTACTGAGAGCACGACGGGTGTGCCTACCGTCACGACTTGGTGACCATCCTCGATTTCGCGCTTCAATGTCAGTTTGCTATTCTGGTACTCGAGGCCGATCACGTTACTCACGATCGGTAGATCAAGTAATGCTGCAAGCTGCGGCGCGACGTTTCCAGTACTACCATCGCTCGCCTCCTGCCCGGTCAAAACAAGATCGAACGAATCGGTTCTGAGCCAGGACGCGAGGACCCGAGCCGTTGCCAGGCTGTCGAGAGAAGCGACCGGCGACTCGATTGCCACCGACCGATCGGCACCCATGGCCAGGCAACGATTCAATGAGTCACGGGCACTGCCAACGCTCGCCACCACCACTTCCACATCGTCGAACGTTTCGGACAATCGAACCGCTGCTTCGGCGGCGGCCAGATCGTACTCGTTCGGAACTTGCGAGGTCCCAGGTACGATATCTCCCGCACGCGGATCAAACCGGATCGCGTTCGGATCTGGTACTTGTTTGACGAGTACAGCAATCTTCAATCGAAGTCCTCCAGTTTGGGTTGTCGCCGCGCAGCGGCGGCCAGCTATTCACCCTTGAATTCGGGCTTGCGTCGTTCAAGGAACGCGCCCATTCCCTCTTTCTGATCGCTCGAGTCGAACGAGAGCGCAAACAGGTTTGCCTCGTAAGCTAGCCCAGTATCGAGCTCGACGTCGAGGGCCCGCGAAATTGCATCCTTACTGCGTCGGACCGCTATCGGTGCGTTGGATGCAATCTGGGTGGCGATATCACGAGCTTTATCCATCAGCTCTGTCAACGGATAGACCGCGTTCACCAAGCCTAAGTGTGCTGCCTCGTCGGCTTTCACACGACGACCGGTGTAGATCAATTCACGCGCGATACCTGGACCGACAAGACGCGTCAGTCGCTGGGTTCCGCCCCAACCTGGCAGTATGCCGAGCGTGACTTCTGGCTGTCCAAGCGCGGCATTCTCGGAGGCGATGCGAATGTCACAAGCGAGCGCGATCTCACACCCTCCGCCCAAGGCATATCCGTTAACTGCGGCAATATACGGCTGAGGTGCAGCCTCGATCGCCAGACAAACTGAATGCCCTAACGCGGAGAACTCGTACGCCTGCGATGGGCTCTTAGTCCGCATTTCGGCGATGTCCGCCCCAGCGGCAAACGCTCGCTCACCAGCCCCGGTAAGTATGACCGCTCGAATATTGTGGTCTTTCGACAGTTCCTGGATCTGTTCGCGAAGATTGTTCAGGTGTTCGGTATCAAAAGCATTCAGCACGTCTGGGCGGTTAAGTGTAATGGTCGCAACGTGATCTGAGCGCTCAACATCGATAGGCATGCGCTCTCACCTTCACTAAGTTTGGGTTGGGCGTGACTCTGTCAAAATTTCGCGGTAGATCGATCCTCGGTCCGAGTACGCGCGTGCCCGGTTGAGCAAAGCAACGCGTTCTTCGTCGCTCACGTCTCGTCTCACACGTCCCGGTATCCCCATCACGACACTGCCGGGTGGAACCTCAGTCCCCTCCGGCACCACCGCGCCAGCGGCGATCATGCTACCGGCTCCAATTACGGCGTGTGACAGCACGATGGCGCCCATTCCTATCTGCGCGCCATCGCCCACAATGCAACCGTGAATAATGGCACCGTGGCCAATCGTAACGTGTTCCCCGAGGATCAATGGAGCATCCTGATCGACGTGAATCACCGTGTTATCTTGAACGTTCGAGCGCCTGCCGATCCGAATGGGGGCGACGTCACCGCGAAGGACGACACCGAACCAAATGCTGGCGCCCGATTCAATTTCGACATCGCCAATAACAACTGCGGTCGGCGCGACGAACGCATCCTCCGCGATACGCGGCGTAATCCCGGCGAAAGAGATGATCAACGCCATAACGACGAACTCAGATCATTCGTTCCCAGGCGAAACCCGCTCGTACGCGTTCCGCGACGAGCGGAAAACGATTTCAACGGAGATTTCATTGGACCTAAGCTCCAGCCGTCTCTTTCTCCCATGCTTGCGCAGGCGGCTGTGGGCACCGCAAAGGTCGGTCAACTCGATAACCGAGCGCGTACCCTCCCTGAACCAATTGATGAACCTCGCGCGTACCTTCGTAAATCACCGCGCCGCGCGAGTTCCTCATATAGCGCTCGACTGGATATTCACTCGAGTATCCGTATGCTCCGTGAATCTGAATCGCGTCGTTCGCCGCGTTGAACGCGTGGTCGCACGCAACCCACTTGGCGAGCGAGGTCTCTTTGGTGTTGCGGATGCCACGATTCTTTAGTTCGGACGCCTGAAGAACGAGCAAGCGGGACGACTCGTAGCCAGCCACCATCTTGGCGATCATCTGCTGAACGAGCTCAAATTTACCGATTTCCTGGCCAAACGCCTCCCGCTCGTGACAGTACTTCAGGCTGGCGTTTAGCGAGGCCGAAATTAGCCCTACCGCCCCCGCTGCAACGGTAAACCGACCCTGGTCGATCGCGCTCATCGCGATCTTGAAGCCTTCGCCTTCTTCACCAATGCGATATTCGACAGGGACCCGGACGTTGTTGAAATTCAGCCATCCGGTGTCGCCCGCGCGAACGCCGAGCTTGCCATGGAGCGAGCCGGTTGTCAGGCCTTCCATGCCGCGCTCCAACATGAACGCGACCAAGCCGCGGTGTTTCTGAGATGGGTCGACCGTCGCGAAGACGAGAAAATGATCAGCCGTATTCGCCAGCGAGATCCACATTTTCTCGCCATTCAATATGTAGTGATCGCCGTCACGCACGGCTTTGGTTTGGATGTTCCCGGCATCGGATCCGGCACCCGGCTCGGTCAACCCGAACGTGGCCAACTTCTCGCCCTTTGCCTGGGGAACGAGCCAGCGTTGCTTCTGATCCTCAGTCGCCCATTGATGCAACGTAAGACTATTCAACCCAACGTGCACACTCATCACCACACGCAAGAACGTATCGACCGCCTCAAGCTCCTCACAAGCGAGCGCGAAGCTTACGTAGTCGAATCCGCCGCCACCGTAGCGCTCCGGAATCGGGAGGCCGAGAATTCCTTCCTCACCCATTCTGTAGAGGACTTCGGGATGGTATTCCCCACTGGCATCCCATTCTTGAATGTGGGGTGCGACCTCTCGATTTGCGAAATCGCGCACCATGTCACGAACCTGGATCTGCTCGTCGGTATATTGGAAATCCATCGGCGCCTCCCACCGTCAATATTGCGTTGTACGTGCGGGAATCACTCTCACGGTCAGATTCCACGCATCGAGGCGAGTATAGCAAAACGCCATTCGCTGGCGGATTTCTTCACGGAAACGATCGGTCCCATAGCGGCGATTGAGCCAAAAACGATGACGAGTTGATCATCGCACCACGCTTCCCGTTCGCGACTATCTGGACCCATCAAATAGAGATCCCGAATGCCCTCAGGCGACTGCACGAACCGGCACTCGCTCACACAATCCCGAGATAGTCGCTAGTTGATCGAGAATCTCCATGAGAATGGCGCCCGTATCGTGTGTCTGCCCAGTCTCAACCAACAAGCTGGTAGCCGATTCTAGAGGCAGATCCTGTTGCACGATGTTGACGTTCAGTCCGATTCCTACAAGAACGTATTCAAGCTGGTCACCCCGAATGCTCGACTGGCACAGGATGCCAGACACCTTCCGGCCATCAATCAACACATCGTTTGGCTCTTTGATGGTGGGGACGAGCCCAGTGATATCCGAAATTGCGATGGAAACCTTCTCCGCGATTGTGCGAGAGAGTTCTGGACTTGATGCCAACCGGAGCAAAGGTCTCAAAATGATCGACGCCAGAAGGCAAGTACTGGGCGGTGCGAGCCAGACATGACCACGCTGCCCTCGCCCTTTGGTCTGGTGATCCGCTACCACGACAGTGCCAGCTGGCGCTCCCTGGCGTGCGAGAGCCGCCGCTTCGTCCATCGTAGATCCAACCTCCGCGAGTCGAATCACGCGCCAATCAAGCAGATTGATCCATCCCCGATTCACGGCCGCTCGCCAGCGGCAGTTGGGATTTCCTCACTTCGCGTGATACGCAGCTTTCGGATTCGGCGGTGCTCGACGGCCCTTACCTCAATGTGAAGGCCGGACGACTCAACCACCTCACCGGCGTCGGGAATCCGCCCGAGCTGCTTCTGAACGAAGCCGCCAACCGTATCGAAGTCCCCATCGGAGAAATCCGTATTGAAGATCTCCGCCAATTCATCCATCGGAATGCGCCCGTCGACAATAACCTCATCTGGCCCAATCCGTTCGACCAGCGGAAGCTCACGATCGTATTCATCTTGAATCTCTCCGACAATCTCCTCAAGAATGTCCTCGATCGTAACGATTCCGGCTGTACCACCGTACTCGTCTACGACGACCGCCAGATGCACTTTTTCACGTCGCAGATCCTGCAACAATTCGCCAACGCGCTTTGATTCCGGCACAAAATAGGCTGGACGGATCAGATCGACCAACTCGACACTGGCAATATCCTCGTGGACAAACCGCAAGAAATCTTTCGCGTACACGACGCCAATGACCGTGTCGATGGACTCACGATAGACTGGAATTCGCGAGTGCCCCATTTGCCGGGCGAGTTCGACGACCTTCATCACCGGTGCATCCACCGATACAGCGCGAATGTCGGTTCTCGGAACCATGATCTCGCGCGCAACTGCTTCGTCGAGATGAAGGATGCCGGAAATCATCTCGTGCTCACCTTCTTCGATCTCGTCGCCGTTGTCGTAGCCGTTGGTATCGCCACTTTCCGTAGTGGCTACTATGAGATCGTCATCACCTCCACGATCCCCCTCCCGGTCACCACGAATAAACAGCCTGGCGAGGCCGTCGGCCAGCGCCATCGCCGGTCTGACTGTCAGGGCAAGTGCCACACCAACACGCTCAAACTGTTGGGTGTCAGGCGAACGGCGCGAAGCGACGACGATGCTCGGAAAGATGCGCCCGACGACCAACAGGACGGCGGAGCTCGCCAAAATCGAAACGAGCACGTGATAGCGGCTGATGTGTGGAGCAAGCAGCCCGGTGATCGCCGAGGCGGCAGTGACCGCCGAGACAAGCTCGAGCAGAACTATGGAGGTGCGTATCGCTTGGGGCCGGTCGACAAGAGAATGCATGCGGTGTGATGCGGCACGCTCTTCGATCAGAGCGCGAATCGTGACGCGGTTGACCACTGCCAGCCCAAGCTCGATTGTGGCCGCAACCGACAGGACTGCAAATGAAATCACCACCACGCCAATTTGTATCCAGCCGTCGGTACTCAAATCCTCCAAACTCCTGGATCCCTACCCTCCGCGGATGCCGTGGCGACAGATCCGTCGTTCCGGGCAACGCGTTGCCCGTGGAAGTAGGTACTCCATATGGCCGGTGCGCGACTTTCTAGGTGAAAAGGGCGCTGATACTCAGATCTTTGTGAATCCGCATGATCGCTTCCGCGAGCAGCGGCGCCACGGTCAGCACCTCAATCTTGTCGTGCGGCCCTTCTTCTGGCAGTGGAATGCTGTCAGTAACATACACCTTATCAATTATTGAGTCGTGAATACGTTGCAGTGCACCGTCGGCAAACGCACCGTGTACGGCCGTGGCGCTTACCGACCTTGCGCCACGCGCCTTCAGCGTCTCCGAAGCTTTGACCAGGGTGTCGCCGGTCGAAATGACGTCGTCGACGATCAGCGCATCCCGATCGTGCACGTCTCCGACCATTTCCAGCATTTCAGTTTGCTCCGGTCCGGGATGTTTTTTCGAAATAATCGCAAGCGATCCGTTGGTTCTCTGACGGAATTCGTCCGCTCGTCCCACTCCCCCAGAGTCAGGACTCACCACCACGAGGTCGTTCATATGCATTCGGTGAAAGTGCGCCGCCATAATTGGTGTTGAACGAAGATGATCGACCGGTATATCAAAAAATCCCTCGATCGCCGGAGCGTGCATGTCTAGCGTCAACACTCGATCCGTGCCGGCGGTGACGAGCAGATTGGCGACGAGTTTCGCGCTGATCGGCTCTCGCCCGCGCGTCTTTTTCTCCTGTCGCGCGTATGCAAAGTACGGGACTACCGCGGTAACACGCGCTGCCGAGGCGCGCTTGGCTGCGTCCAACATCAGAAGAAACTCGACAATGTTCTGATTCACAGGGTTACACATTGGCTGAATGATGAATATGTCGGATCCACGGACGTTTTCCTCGAGCTCGACGCGCGATTCGCCGTCGCTCCACGACCCAACAAAACGCCGTCCGAGTGGAATTTCCAACGACATCGCGATGGAATCAGCGAGTCTAGGGTTGGCATTGCCTGCGAATATTTGCAGTCGTCCGTCCATTTAGTCTTTCGTCTCTTCTCTCTCATCGCGAGGTGCACGACTTTTCGACGCAATGGGACGTGCCGGAAGACCGACGACTGTTGAACCTGGTGAGACGTCCCTCGTGACGACACTTCCCGCACCGGTTCGACCTGCGGATCCGACCGTCACTGGGGCGCGCAGAATCGTGTCGCAGCCGATAAAGGCATTGTCCTCGATCACAGTCCGATGTTTGTTGACGCCATCGAAATTGGCGGTGATTGTTCCCGCGGCAATGTTCACGTTGCGGCCAACAGTCGCGTCACCAACATAGCTGAAATGGCCGAGGTGAGTTCCCGAGCCGACTGTTGAGTTCTTGATCTCAACGTAGTTCCCGACATGGACGTCGGAATCGATTTTGGTGCCGGATCGAAAGTGAGAATACGGGCCGACATGCACGCGATCTCCAACCATCGATGACTCGAGTGTTGACTCGATGATGACGCATTCTCGCCCGACCGTCGAACCATCAATTCTTGCGCCAGGACCGATCGTCGAAAGTCCTCCGACACGACTGGCACCAGAAATCATCGTAAACGGTTCGATTCGAACATCCTGGGCTATCTCCACGGTGTCATCGATGAAGGTTGACTCGGGATCGACGATCGTTACCCCGTTTCGCATCAAGCGCTCATTTATTCGTCGACGCATCACTCGTTCTGCGACAGACAGTTCGACGCGATCGTTCACTCCATAGGCGATTTCCGGCGCGGCCACCACTGAAATGACAGGCTGCTCTGGTTCCAGTTCGACCGCGGCTCGCTGCACTAACGATGTCAGGAAATACTCGCCGACACTGCTGCGCGGAAGACCCGGAAGGCTTCGCTCTAACCAGTCCCGGTCATAGCATGAGATTCCGCTGTTGATCTCAACCGGGTCGGAATAGAGACGAGAATCCTCTTTCGCCTCAACAATGCCGACAATCCGATCTCGATCGCGTAGGAGTCGCCCATACGCACCGGGATCTGGAAGAACCGCCGTCAGCAATGTAACGAGTGCTCCGGAGCTACGAGACGCCGTGATGAGGTCACCAACCGCCTCTCCCGTGAGCAGTGGATGATCACCAAAGAGAATTGCGACATGACGAATTGATGGCTTAAGTAACGGCAACGCTTGAGCCGCAGCGTGCCCAGTTCCAAGAGGTTCAGTCTGCCACGCTATTTCGCAGCCGCCTTGAAGCGATTCCGCCAGTGCTGATTTCGCTGGGCTCAGCACCACGATAATCTGAGCAGGGTCGGCCGACGCAGTCGCCCTGATGACGTGCTCCAGGAGTGGCCGCCCGCAAACGGTGTGAAGCTCCTTCGCCGTCGTCGAGCGCATGCGCGTGCCAAGCCCAGCGGCAAGAATGACCGCCGCGACATCGCCGGATCCATGTGACGTTTTATCGGAGCTCACTGCCGCCCGTCGTTCAAATACTCTGGGGGAAAATCAGATCTGGCACTCCACCAGGCTGGCGGGCCAGGATTCGAACCTGGAATAAAGGTTCCAAAGACCCTTGTGATACCATTTCACCACCCGCCATCGGGATCTGCGCGACCGAATCTTACTGATTGTGCGGGAAAGGTGTCAAGAAACGTCTGCCCCGATACTGTCCGTGCTCGGAGGCGTTCCGAACATGTACGGACAGGTCTTATGACGAGACAATCGCTCGAACTCGATTTGCTGATTCGAAGCGCACGCGGCATTGCTCTCGATCACGGATCGAATCTCGCCATGCAATCATTTAACCGCGCGACAGCAACGGAGGTATGACGTGATTCGTGCGACATGGGTCCCGCGCATGTTCTTCATTCTCATCACGCTTGCCGTGGTGTCGCTGATCGCTAACCAAGCGTCGGTGAGCGCTAGTAACTTCGGGCAACCTGTTCCGGGACAACACATTTATGACCAGGCTCACGTCCTCACGTCCGATCAGATAAACATGCTCGAACAACGTGCGCGGCAGGTCGAGGCTGCGGGCGCTCCAGTCGTGGTTTATCTTCAGGCAAACAACGCGACATACAGCCAGACGGAACAAGATGCCCGTGATCTGATGGAACAATGGGATGTGCAATCTGGGCCGAGCGCCCGTGACGGTTTGGTCTTCTTCTTCAATCTCAAACCCAACGATCTCCATCACGGTGAGGCCGCGCTCTTCGCCGGCGAGAAGCATTACGACGGCGGCAATCTCCCCGAGAGCTGAACTGCAGCGCATCTTCAGCGATGTAATGAAGCCGGATCTCGCCAATGGTGATCTCGCCCAAGGGATCGCTGCCGGTCTCGACGCTGCGGAGAATAGTCTACGGAACGGACCCCCACCCCCACCGCCACCGAGTACCGCGGAACGTCTTGCAGTGGATGTTAGCAGTGGGCCGATCAGTGTTGTCAGTATTCTTTCGGTTGTCGTCACCGCCATATTCGCCCGATTCGCGCTGGGTGTTTGGCGAACGCGACCACGGTCCCAGGCGCCAATCGCGGCAACGACCTCACCGCCGGATAGCACGTCTCCTTCGGTAGTAGGCGCAGTTGTGACGGGTCGCGTAAAAGACCAGCAACTCGAGGCGGCAATTCTTGATCTCGCAAACCGCGGAGCGCTCGTCATCGAGTCCGGCACCAAGAAAAACGAAGCGCAAGTTCGACTGCTCGATTCCTCGGTTCCGAACAACGAGATCGAACGCAAGGTGTGGAGTTCACTCGAGACTCGTTCCGATAGCGATGGAGTAGTGTCGAAAACAGGTTTAGCCATGGCGCGGTCGTCCTGGTCCGATGCTCGAGAGTCACTTCGTTTGCACCTCATTGAGAGCGGACTCTACGATCCGCACGCTAAGTCTCGTAGACGTCCCGTTTACGTTGCCTGTTTCGCGGTATTTCTGGTGGCTTCTGCATTCGTCGCCATTGGCATTGTCGGAAAACAACCATGGGCGTACGGCGGAGCAGTGCTGCTCGGGATCACGGTGGTTGTCGGCCTGGTGGCGATGTCCGCGTATCCGGATACATCGCTTGCTGGTGCGGAGCTCGCGGCGCTCTGGGGTTCCTACATAGCCGGACTCAAGCGCTCAAAGTCGGATCGCACGCTGGATGTCAATCTTGAGTTGGACGAGGCAATGCCGTACGCGGTAGCGACAGGCGTCACGTCAGCGCTCAGCAAGCGCCTCAAGAAGGCCGCAGAAGACGGTTATGTGCCGGTATGGCTCGGACCGTCCAATTATCGCAACGGAACCTCAGGCAACGCATACATCTGGTGGACGGGCTTCCATTCAGCCGTCACCCCAAGTTCAAGCGGGGGTTCGAGCGGCGGAGGCGCTTCATCCGGTGGCGGAGGAGCCGGGGGAAGCTTCTAAATCGCAACGCTTCGCCGTGTGGACAAAACCCCTAAATTCCAGTTGCAGACACCGTCAAACATGCTCAACGGTATCTTTGGGACTACGGTACCGTTGCGGTCGGGACATCAAGACTTTACGCTCCAACGGAAGAGATTAGGCGTCTAGATTCAGGAGACGAGTTGATGGCACTCCCACTTCCACAGACTAAAGAATTCGTCGACCGTCTTGCGGCGCTCGCTGACGAGTGTCGCAGTGATCTGGCCGAATCTTCTCAATCTCTTCAAGAGATCGGGCTCCTCGTCAACCAGTCGAACAGCGAGGTGGATCGACTCACGCAACGCGAAATGTCACTCGCGAATCGAGTGCGTGAGATGGAAGCCAATCTTGAGTCGTTTGCTCGAAAAGACATCCGCGACATGTATCATGCGGCCCATGAGGTCGAATTGAGACTCATGATGATGCGGAGTCAAGTCGAGCAACTTCAAGAGCGAGAAAAGAGTATCCGCTCTTACCAGGAGAAGCTGCGCATCTTGCTGGAATTATCTGAAGCGCAGCTGAAGGCCGAAGAGATTAAGCAATCGGCGCCCGACAATCGAACCCGATTGTTGCGCCGCTCGCAGTCCGCTGGCTCCGGTGTTCCATTTGAAGACATCGTTCAAGCCGAGGAAGACGAGCGTCTGCGCGTCTCTCGCCAGGTACTCGACGGACCGGCCCAGATACTGGCGAATGTCTTGCTTCGTGCGGAGATCTGTCAACAGAGCATCGAACGTGATCCAGAGCGGGCAAAGGCAGAGCTCGTCAGTCTGACATCTGCCGCCTCGACCGCGCTGCGCGATACGCGACGCCTGCTTTTTGAGCTCCGTCCAGTTACGCTGTCGGAAATCGGCGTAATTCCAACTCTTCGGCGCTATGTGACGGAAATCGTTCGGTTGCGGGGTATTGAGGCCAACATCGTAGGTCCTGAGACCGACGAGAAGCTGCCCGAAGTCCTGAGGATCGCACTCTATCGGCTGGTGCAGCAGATGATCTCGGCGGCGGCGGCTGATCTCGATGTGAAAAGCATCGACGTCGACGTTCGTTATGAGGACGCGCAAGTAATAGGCCGGGTCGAGGCCCACGGTGAAGGTGTCGACCGGAGCCAGGAGATCCAGCGCTTCCTGTCTGACGAAACAGTGCGCCGTCGCCTCGAGCGACTTGGAGCCGATCTCCAGTCCGAAAACGTAGGACAAAAGACCTCGCGATTGACAGTCGTTATTCCTCTCGGATAAGCCCATTCTCGGTACTTGCGAACCGCGCGATACGGACTTCTTACTCATTGAGCCAAACCTTGTATCTACCTATCATATACGCATAGGACATGAGGTTCTCGTGAACCGAAACGGGACAAGATCAAGAGACACAGTCCCGCAGTTCACGAAAGGAGGGATGCTCAGGGTTACACGAAGTCGAGAATACGGTGTACGGAATTACATCATTCGGCAGTTCTATTTTATTCTATCTAGGAGGACACACCAATGTTCAATTACATGACCGCTCTCTATGGCCTTTATGTTTCCGAGGACAAGTCTGATGGACAGGGCATGGTCGAGTACGCACTGATCCTGGCGCTCGTTTCCGTCATCGCGATCGCCGCTCTGCTTCTGCTTGGTCCTAAGATCGCAAGCATCTTCACGTCGGTCACCGACTCTCTCGGCGCCGCGTAGACAAGCAGCTGAGAGACACTAGCCCGTAACAAGGCTTTACCCGCGGCCCCGCCAGGTGCGGGGCCGCGGGAGTGTTGAGGCTCATCGACGGAAGGAGCAGCGATTGAATGTACGTCGATGGCGAAACAGATATGACGGTCAAGGAATGGTGGAATACAGCCTGATCTTACTTCTCGTAGCCTTGGCCGTGTTCGCATCCGTGTTGCTTATAGGCCCTGCGGTAGCGGCAATGTTTACCAAAGTCGTAGGCAGTTTCCCCGCCTAACCAAGTTCTATCCTGAGCATTCTGAGAGCACCGCCGTCACACCGTGGCGGTGTTTCTCGTTGCGCCAGCCGCTATACCCCTAACGCATCCTTGATCTTGTCGAAGAATCCACGACGAGCAGTCTCGTGAATGGACGGAGACTTCAGAGTCTTCCCGAGGCTCTCAAGCAAGTCTTGCTGATCTGGAGTGAGATCGGTGGGAGTCATGACCCGGACAGTGACGATCTGATCGCCGCGTGACCCGCCGCGAAGGTCGGGAACACCGCGATCTCGAAGCCGGAACTGCTGCCCCGACTGGGTGCCACGAGGAACCTTGAGCATGACATCGCCATCAACCGTTGGTACCTCGATATCGGCACCGAGCGCGGCCTGCACCATGTTAATTGGAAAATCAAGATGGATTTGTTTTCCCTGGCGAACGAAGAAATCGTGAGGCTTGACTCGAATGCGAACGTAAAGGTTTCCCGCGGGACCGCCCGGAGTTTGTTCTCCTTGCGAGCTCAAACGAAGCGTGGAATCACTGTCGACCCCGGCCGGAGTCGAGACCGCAATTGTCCGGCGGCGCGATACCCGTCCTCGCCCCCGGCACGTCGGGCAAGGATCAGAGATCACGTGCCCTTCGCCGTGGCAGTTGGCACAGGCGGAAGCAGTCACGAACTGACCGAGAATGGTATTCTGGACTCGCCGAACCTCGCCCGTACCGGAGCAAACTGTGCAGACACGCGGTTCTGCACCGCCCTTCATCCGAGTTCCGTGACAATCGTCGCAGAGTTCCAGCCGGTTGATCTCGACTTCTTTCTCTGCGCCAAAAATCGCCTCTTCAAAGGTCAGATCAACGGTTGTCTCGAGGTCAGCGCCACGGGTCGGCCCGCGTTGCCCGCGAGACGTTGCACCACCACCAAAGAAAGTCTCGAAAATATCCGTGAACGGGGAACTGCCGAAGCCAAACGGGTCTCCGGCTCCAGCGCCGCCGTTGAATCCGCCTAAGCCGGCGTGACCGAAACGATCGTAGGCACCACGACGTTCGTCGTCGTTGAGCACTTCGTACGCCTCGTTAATCTCTTTGAACTGTTCTTCAGCGGTGTCTTCCTTGTTGACGTCCGGATGATACTGTCGAGCCATCCGGCGATATGCACGACGGATCTCGTCGTTCGTGGCCGTACGACTAACCCCAAGGACTTCATAATAGTCTCGTTTTGCGCTCATGAATTCACCAGAAATGGGCGAACGCTGCGGATGTTATGCCAACAGCGCATCTTGCACGCGAGTTCGCCCGGGTAAAGACCCGGGCGATAGACACCTTCGAGTATAACATCTCGGTCGAACGTATCAACTCCAGTTGGCACTCCCGAACCGAGAGTGCCAGGAACTCAGTCTGTCGCATCAAATGCCTAGCTTCGCGGCATCGGCCGATGCAAACACGTGTTCTTCTCAAGCCATGGAAGTAGGTCGCTCAAGCTGCCGAGAACCGCATCGGCTCGATCGAAGCCTGAGATGTTCGCGGTCATCTGATTCGGCACCGCAAGACACATCATTCCCGCGTCTTTTGCTGAAGCGATGCCGTTTGGTGCGTCTTCGAGTGCGACGCACGCTGATGGTGACAATTTCAACCGGTCCGCGGCAGCCATATAAATGTCCGGCGCCGGCTTTCCGTGCGTCACCATGTCTCCGGTCACTTCTGCTTCGAACGCGCCCAACAGACGAAGTTCGCCAAGCGCGACATCGACGTATCTGCGATGTCCGGACGTGGCTAGCGCAAGCCGGACACCCGCGTCCTTCAAGGATTGGACGGTCTCCCTGGCGTTGGGCATCGAGTCAAGACGGCCAGGCAGCATCTCAAAGAAGAGCCTGTCCCGATCGCGCACGACCTCATCCACCGTCATCTGAAGACCAAGTTCGTTGATCAGCACCCGGGCAGTGTCCCATACCCTTAGCCCGTAGAGCGTCTGAAGCAACTGTGGCGTGAGCGTCTTCCCATGTTGAGCCAAGAATCGGTCCCAGGCTTCAATCTGGACCGGCTCGCTGTCAACGAGTAATCCGTCAAGATCGAAGACGACGGCGTGAATGTCGAGGTACTTCACTCCCGCTCCAATAGTCTAAGAAACATTCCGGCTCGATGCTGTGCCATACGATATAGGCCCGGCGCCGCCACCAAAATGTACATACGCGCCTCGAGACCATCGACTAGAGCGCCCGGCAGGCGGCGTGCTCCCAGGTGCACACCACTTAGCGCCCCCGTCATCGCGGCGACCGTGTCGCAATCATATCCGGCATTTACTGCCGTCAATACGGCGTCGGCAAACTCTTCTGAATGACATGCAAAACAATAGATGGCCGCCGCGACCGACTCGGCGACGTAGGATGACGTACCAATCTGTCTCAGATGCGCAAGATCGGATTCACGGGCACCTCCAGCTTGAATGAGCTGGCCGGCCAGGCGGATGTTGCGGGCGACACTATCTTCGTCGATGAAAGCCGCAACTTCGGCCGCAAGCATTTCGGGTGGAATTTGCTCGGTCGCGAGCAGCCTCACCGCATAAGCGATCGCCAGCGCACCGTTCAGCGACTCAGGATCGTTGTGCGTAATCAACCCGGCGCGCATCACCTCGCGCGAGAACACTTCTGGGTTGAAACTGCCAACTGAGTGGAGCAGTCCGAGAGGCACAATGCGTGCAGCGGCGCCGTTTCCGGCGGGCCAACTTCCACTTGCCCCATGCTGGTAGTCACCAGTCTCGTCCATACGTAGAATGGCCGACAACGTTGTCGGACCGAGCCGATGGCGAACAGGACCGTCGAGCATCTTCACCAACCGAATGCCTACCGCTTCGGGATCGACAAACCCGTTGGCAGATATGAGTCCTTCAACCAGGCAGAGACTCATTTCAGTATCTCCGGTGATTTCACCGGGCCTCATGTCTTCTTCGCCATCTGATGCGCTACGGCCAATGTAGTGATCGAGCCAACCGAATTTCTCGCGAATTTGTTCCGGCGTCCAACCCTCAACTGACATGCCCAGGGCATCTCCAATTGCCTGTCCGAGGAGACATCCAAGAAACCGATCCTTGCGAGACGTTGTAGTTGCGCTGCTCAAATGTGAATCCCTAAATCACCGTGAATTCAAACGACGTCACGCTCGTTGCCGTTCACTCGCCGATTAAAGCACGTTCGCCCCAGTTCAGCAGTTATGCCGACCTGAGCGTGGTTGCGAAACACATGCGAATGGCCGATACTCGCGGGAGAAAAACCTGCAGTGCATGCTTGCCAGGAAGGCAGTGAAATGAACTTGTTATATGGTCTGGAGCGTATCGAGGAACGGTTGGTCGAGAACAAGGCGCGTGCGGGCACCTTCAAGTTGGTAGACGCGATCAGAAAAACGGCGAATCGACCAGGTGCCGAGCAAGCTCAGGTACGCTCACTGGTTGAATTGGTACGCCGCCTAATGCGTACGCCGGTTGCGAACGCGGACGTGGGTGTTTATGACGACCTCGCAGTCCTCGAAGAGCAGCTTGTCGAGGCCAGCGCACAGGCAAACGCTGAACGTGAAGCGATTGAGAGTCGCCCGATGCCGAAATCGAAAAAATACTACCGCTCATTGCGCGAGAAGGAGGATCGAAAAAAGTAGCAATCCCATCTCAGTGTGATTGACGTCGGCATATTGCATCCTCAGATTCGACCAATCTCCAATACAGTTCGAGAGAATCGGTGCGGCAATCGACCGCAGCAAATTGAAGCGAAAGTTGAGGCCAAAGAGTTGAAGAAGATACGGACGATTCATTACGGACTTGGGCCGATAGGGCAAGAACTCGCTCGTTTGGCGGCATCTCGAGAGAGCATTGAGATCGTCGGAGCGGTAGATATTGATCCGGCCAAGATCGGTAAGGACGTTGGAGAGGTCATCGGGCTCGGCCGCGAGCTCGGGATCAAGGTCCGGGGCGATGCCGACGCGCTCTTCAATGAGACGGCTGCCGATGCGGTACTGCACACCACGGGTTCGTACTTGAAGCAAGTTTGGTCGCAACTTGAAGGGATCATAAGCGCCGGTTTGAATGTCGTTTCGACGTGCGAGGAGTTGTCTTTTCCAGCCGCGCAATTCCCGGATTTGGCTCAGAAACTGGACGAGATGGCACGTGCAAACGGTGTGACGATTCTCGGCACTGGCGTCAATCCCGGTTTTGTCATGGACACGCTCGCACTTGCACTCAGCGGTATAGCTCAAGAAGTCACTGCGGTCCATGTTGAACGAAATCAGAACGCTTCCACACGTCGCCAACCATTGCAGGCAAAAATCGGATCCGGCAAGACGGTCGAGGAATTCACACAGCTTGTGTCAGCCGGCAAGGTGCGGCACGTCGGTCTCCAAGAATCGGTCTACATGGTCGCCGCCGGGCTCGGATGGACGCTGGATGGCTACGAGGAGACCACCGACGCCGTGATCGCGGACCATCACATCAAGACTGATTACTTCGACGTCCAGCCGGGCATTGTCTGTGGAGTTGATCAATTCGGTCGCGGTTACGTCAACGGCGAAGCGAAGATCGTTCTTCATCTTCGCATGTACCTGGATGCGGATCCAGCACACGACAAGATTGTGCTCGAGGGGCCCACACGTCTCGAACTGATTATTCCAGGTGGCCTCCAGGGTGATCGTGCAACCACGGCCATCGCAGTGAATGCTGTTTCTCGTGTCGTTGATCATGCGCCTGGGTTGGTCACCATGAAGGATCTACCACTGGTCATCGCCGGTCGGTAGTTCCGGAACACGACCCGAAATTCTAAACATATGACTATCGCCTGTTCGTTCCAGTCGGGTTCACGAGTCCGGTCGTCTGGCGGCACCTATCTAAGAGATTGTCGACCTTAGCTGGAGGTGCTGCCGGACGTCGGTCCCACGACAATTTCCGTTGTCATAGTGCCGCCGGGGCCTCTCCGTCGGCTGTTGATAGGCCAACAAACGATGCTTCGTCCCGATCAATACGATAAAGTTGCCGTCTTTTTTGATATGTCTAATCTCTATTTTGCTGCGCGTGATCTTGGCGTACGAATCGACTATGCCCGGTTGCTTGAGTTTCTGGCGAACGGTCGGAGGCTTCATCGCGCCTACGCTTATATGGCGATCTCTCCAGATGAGAGTTCAGCCATTCCGTTTCTCACGTGGCTGCGGAGAAACGGTTTTCGCGTCATTACCAAACCACTGAAACGATTCAGCGATGGAACGACCAAGGGCGATCTTGATATGGAGCTTGCGGTCGATCTGCTAAGCCAGGCTCCCTACATCGATGTCGCCGTGATCGTTAGCGGAGATGGTGACTTCACCTATCTCGTCGACCGGGCGCAACGCCTCGGTCTGCGGGTTGAGATTGCGTCAACGCCGCGCTATACGGCAATTGAATTGCTCGAAATTGCCGACCGTTTCATTGACCTAGAGTCGAATCTTTCTACGTTCGCACTTGAGCGAGGCAACCATGATGATGATCTGGTTCATGAGCCGTCGCCGGAAATAATGGAGATCGAAATTGACCCACGTCGATCTCACTAGTCAGTGTTCCGCAGTTTATGGCGCAATCAGCGCGTGAGATGATCTGTCACTACTCGGTGTTTGATGACGAAAGAGGGAGATTGCGATGATCACCATTGATGCGGTGGAAGCCAAACGTGAAGAGATGCTGCGATCGCTCGAAGAGATCGTCAAACTCGAATCACCAAGTCGAGACAAAGTGGCGGTCGATCGATTGGCGACGTATCTCCAACAGCGTTGTGCCGAAATCGGAGGAGACGTCGAGGTCATTCCACAAGACGAATTCGGCGATCTCACCATTGCGCGATGGAGCGGCACGCCCGGCGACGCCCCAATTCTCGTGATGACACACATAGATACAGTCTGGCCACTCGGGACGATCGAGCGCAAACCGTTTGAAGTCGACGAGAACGAAGCGCGCGGACCCGGAGTCTACGACATGAAGGCCAGTGTGGCGATGATGTTCCAAGCGCTCCAATTCTTGATCGAACACAACACCGCGCACCGGCCCATCACCTGGCTAATCAATACTGAAGAGGAGATTGGTAGCCCGGTTTCACGACCCCACATCGAGCGTCTCGCGAGGGAAAGTTCCTATGTACTGGTGTTGGAACCGCCGGTCGCACCGGATGGCGCCCTCAAGACTGCTCGTAAAGGCGTCGGCATGTTCACCATGCATATTAGCGGGCGAGCCGCTCACGCAGGGGCCGACCCGGAGAAGGGCATTAGCGCAATTCAAGAACTCGCAAACCAGATACAGTATCTTCATGGCCTTACGGACTTCGCGCTCGGTACCACTGTCAATGTCGGTGTCGTCTCTGGGGGAACGGCACGCAACGTCGTCGCGGCCGAGTCGACGGCGCTGATCGATCTCCGGGTTTCGACGATGACGGAGGGCGATAGAGCCGTAAAGGCAATTCTGTCGGCGCAACCACGGCTACACGGAGCACACGTCAGTGTCGAAGGCGGACTCAACCGCCCTCCAATGGAGAGAACCGAGAAGATCGCTGAAGCGTTCAAACAGGTGCAGAGTATCGGCCACAGCCTCGGTATCGAATTGACCGAGGCATCAACCGGTGGCGGCAGCGACGGGAATTTCACCGCGGCAATTGGCGCGACGACTATCGATGGACTTGGCTGCACCGGTGACGGCGCACATGCCGAGCACGAGCACATCTCACTCGATGGATTCATTGAACGCACCGCGCTACTGACGGAATTGCTGGCGACGCTCTAACCCTGACGAACACTACCCGAATTGACAGCACAAACATGGCCCGTGAAATGACGGGCCATGTCGACCAATGTGACCGTAACGTCCTCCGCTGGTTTATCGCGTGGAACTCTGAAATTCCTCATCTCCGCTTTGAAAACCGCTGATCACATCTTGGATCTGCGAACAGGCGTTGCTAAAGAAACCCTTTACCCGCTCGCGTTGATCGCGAGATAGGAGCGCGAAGTAGATCGTAGCCCCCAGCATGCCGGCCCAGAATCCGAGCATCATCGATTCGCCTGCCACGTACTTCGCCTGGCTGCCTGCCGCCTGCATCGCGGAGGAGGCTTTCTGCTTTCCGCGAGCCGTGAGCTTTCGGTTTCCCTTCCCCCTGGTGTCACGACCCATTTCCTGCGCTCGCTCTCGCAACATATGCATACCCGTGGCAGAACCAGCGGCTAAGAATCCGGCCAAAGCGTTCGCCTTGTGGGAGACGTCAGGACCATATTCCTTACGAGCAGATTTCGAGAATTCGGTCGCGCGTTCTCTCGCCGTTGACAAGATATCTTCAGCTTCACCCAACGCATCCTGGGCGTAGTTCTTCGCCTTCGGAGCAACCTCATCGCGTATTAACTGACCCAACTCAGCAGATCGAGCCTGTCCTTCGACTCGGAACCTTTCCGCCAGTTCGCGAGCACGATCGCCCGCGTCCTTCAGAGTTGGGGACACGTTGTCGCGCGTAGAGTCAATTGCCTCTCCAGCACGGCGTGACAACTCTTGTTGAATTTGCCGTCCGTCATATGAGGCAAGCTGTACCTTAGCCTCATCTAACGCGTGCTGCGCCGCCTCGACTGCCTTAGCTACCCTTGGGTCATTCAATCCCTTGGTGACGTCCGACGGTCGAACACCTCGTCGATGCGCTTTCGGTCGCCCTATCATTGCGGTAACGCCTCCGATAGCCACGGTCGCCACGAGCGGTGCCCACACAAACGTCACCAGTCCTCGTCGAGAGGAAGTATCACGCCTCTCCATCGATGCTCCTTTCAGCCAGGATGGCTATAACATATCTGTTCACTCGATCTGGATATTCATTCGATTTCGACGTCCTGGACGGGATTCGCTTGGTTCGTTTGGTCCAAGTATCGCCGGTCCAATCTCGGCCGTCCCAGGATCGGGCCGCCCATGACTCGCTTATCCGCCAGCCAAACCAGTACTCCAACGGCTCAAACGGCTGGCGACACGTCATTCATCGCAAGTCGCGTGCGACCAATTCACGATGTCATCTTTATTATGGGCTCAACGACCCACCTGTCAAAACCGGTTGCGACTTCGGCTCCAATCCCCCTATACTTTCGCGCGTTATGATGAGATACACAGAAAGTTTCGACGTCGTGATTATTGGAGCCGGTCATGCCGGGATCGAAGCGGCACTCGCCGCGGCTCGATCGGGCTCAACGACCCTTATTCTCACCCCAAATCTGGACCGCATTGGGTTCATGCCGTGCAACCCTTCGATCGGCGGTCCCGCCAAGGGACACATTGTCCGCGACCTCGATGCCCTCGGTGGCGAAATGGGGCGTGCCATTGATCGCACGGCGATTCAGATTCGGTTGCTAAACACCGGCAAAGGACCAGCCGTTCAAGCGTTACGGGCTCAAGCGGACAAGATGCTCTATCAGATCGCCATGAAAGAGGCGTTGGAGCTTCAAGATCATTTGACGGTACGCCAGGAACTGGTCAAAGACATCGAGATTCAAACAAGCAACGGTGAGAAACAAGTCAAGTCTGTGTCGACTGACCACGGCAATCGATATCTCGCAGGAGCGGTTGTCGTGACCGCCGGAACGTTTTTCCGCGGCAACATGATTGCGGGAGAATGGCGTGCTGCCGGTGGACGGGCTGGCGACATCGCTTCAGTCGAGCTCTCCTCATCACTCCGCGACATCAATATAAAACTTCGTCGCTTGAAGACCGGTACGCCCCCTCGCGTCGACGCGCGAACCGTCGATTTCGATCAAACAAAGCTGCAATCCGGGAGCGATGAGCCACTCTGGTTTAGCTTTGACGGGCTGAACGCGAAGATCGAACGGCTGGAACTTCCGCCGCTAGCCGTGTACCCGAACGTTGACCGAGACGGTTGGCGACCTCAGATGCCCTGTTATCTCGTGCACACAAATCCGGCAACACACGAGATCATCGCGGCGAATATCGACCGTGCCCCAATGTACAACGGATCGATCACGGGAACCGGTCCGCGGTATTGCCCATCGATCGAAGATAAGGTTGTCCGGTTCCGAGACAAACCTGCTCATGGACTGTTTCTCGAGCCAGAAGGCTGGCGCACCACCGAACTCTACGTTCAGGGAGCAAACACGAGTCTCCCACACGACGTCCAACTGGAGTTCCTACGAACGATCCCAGCGCTCCGCAACGTCTCAATCACGCGATATGGCTACGCTGTCGAGTACGACGCGATCGACTCCACTGAACTCATGCTGACGATGGAAGCCAAGAAGGTTCGCGGTCTGTTTCTCGCTGGTCAGGTATGCGGGACGTCAGGTTACGAGGAGGCGGCCGGACAGGGAATCATCGCCGGACTGAATGCAACTTGCTTCGCACACGGATCTGAACCGTTGGTGCTCCGGAGAGATCAGTCGTACATTGGGGTCATGATCGACGACTTGACGACACGAGAGTTCATCGAACCTTATCGCATGCTGACCTCACGTGCTGAGTATCGTCTGCTGCTCCGCTCTGACAACGCCGAGTCCCGTCTCAGCAGGATTGGATATCGGTTCGGATTGATCGACCGTGCCCGGCTCGACCAGATCGAGCACGAAGAATCTATCATCAGCATGGCCATCGAAGCCCTTGGCCAGCATTTTCTAACGGACAATGATCGCGTTCGAGCTCTACTAGAGGATCAGTCGCTTGAGTCTTCGTCGCGCAGTCTGACGGCACTCGAGTATTTGCGCCGCCCGGACGCATCCTATGCGGCGCTCGCGGCAGCTCTTACGTGCGGCCAGTTCGGTAGCGCTCCGCTTCCCCAGTGGGAGATTGAGCCGAGAATGGCATCGCGCGTTGAGGTAGAGGTGCTGTATGGTGCGTACATCAAAAAGGAGATGCGACAAGTCGAACGCGCCAGGAAGCTTGAGCAGCGCGCCATTCCGCGCGGTGTCGACTATGAGTTGCTCCCGAGTCTCCGCAACGAAGCCCGTGAAAAGCTCGCCGCCTTTCGACCGTCGACTCTCGGACAGGCCAGCCGCATTGCAGGGGTAACTCCGGGCGACATTGCAGTACTTATGGTTCATCTGGAGCGTGTTTCGACCACCAAACCGATCGCGTAAACTCAGAAGCTAAACGCGAGAAAGGGAACGAAATGCGCATTCTGATTATTTCCGATGTCCATGCGAACTTGCCGGCACTTGAACGAGTCCTCGAAGAAGTGGGTGACGTTGACGATGTGTGGTCTCTAGGGGATATCGTGGGCTATGGTCCCAACCCTCGCGAAAGCGTCGAAATCGTACGAACTATCGCTCCGACGATAAGTATTATCGGGAATCACGACTGGGCGGCCATCGGGCGATTGTCGCTTGAGGATTTCAACCCGGTGGCCAGGTTTGCAAGCTACTGGACGACGATGCAACTCGGCGCGGACCACCTGCGCTACCTTGAGTCCTTACCCAATCGCATGATCGATCAGCACTGGACAGTGGTCCATGGAAGTCCTCGTCACCCGATCTGGGAGTACGTCTACAACGCCCGTATTGCCGCACTCAATTTCCCGCTGTTTGACACCCGGCTCTGCTTTGTTGGTCATACGCACGTTCAGCTCTATATTCGCGAAGAAGAGGCCATGGCCAACATCACGCCTCGACACACCGTCGATGGAGAAACCATTGATCTCGCCGAAGGACGGTTTATGATCAATCCGGGGTCAGTCGGACAGCCGAGGGACGGCGACAGTCGCGCTGCGTTTGCGGTCCTTGACACCGACACGTTCCGGCTGACATTCAGGCGGATCGCCTACCCGGTCGAAGAGACGCAAGAACAGATGCGAGTGCAAGGATTGCCCGAATCACTGATCAACAGACTCTCTCACGGAATCTAATCGTCACGCCCGAGTCAGTGAAATCTAGATCGCCCGTTGCCCACGCTTGACCCTGGCGGCATACTTACCCGAGTTAACTGCGCGAATCTGTCATGATAACTTGGAGGATGTGGAGTCGGTGTACCGGAGAATTGTTGTTCCGGTTCAGGGAAGCGAACTGGACACGCGTGCAATTGATCTCGCGACAGCCGTGGCGGGCCGGTTTGGTGGCTGCGAGCTAACGATTGTCTACGTAGCCGAAGTTCCTCAGCACTTGCCCCTGGATGCGGATCTGCCGGACGAAGTCGAACGCGGTGAATCGATCCTGGAGCGCACGTCGAACTATGCGCGCTCGGGCAGCGACGTCGATTGGCAGCGTGTCACGACAGAGCTCTTGCAGGCGCGTTCTGCGTCGGCTGCGATCGTCGACGAGGCCATCGAGCGGGGCGCAGATGCCGTCGTCCTCGCTGTTGAGAATCACCGCGAACACGGAGTGATCACGCAGGGAGAGACGGTTCCGTACGTGTTGAAGAACGCGCCGTGTGAGGTCATCCTGATCCGCACGTTGCCAGAGGACGGTGAACTCTAATGAGAGTCTTGATTGTCGGATGCGGCCGGGTCGGAGGGCTCCTGGCTGGACGCTTGTCCGGCTCCGGAAATGACGTCTCGGTTGTTGATGGCGACTCTCGGTCGTTCCGCAGGCTTCCCGAGCGTTTTCCAGGAAGAGTCGTGCTGGGTACGGGAATCGACGAAGACGTGCTGAGAACCGCCGGAATCGAGCATGCCGATGTGTTCGTTGCGGTAACCCACGACGACAACACCAATATCATGGCAGCGCAGATCGCGCGCGATGTCTTCAACATTGATCGGGTCGTGCTGCGCATCTACGATCAGGCACGCGCTGATGTTTACCGACAACTCGGACTGATGGTCATTTGCCCGACGACCACGGTCGCCGGAATGATCGAAGACGAGGTACTCAGAACAAGCTCGGCCGGCATCCGCCTGTCGTAGATTTCGGGAGTCTATTCGATGTATATCATCCTGGTCGGCGGAGGCAAGGTCGGCTACTACCTCACCAAGACCCTCATCAACGAGGGTTACGAGGTGTTTCTGATCGAGAAAAGCCCGATCAAGTGCAGCACCTATAGTGAGCGCTTTGGATCGGTGATTATGCAGGGGGACGGTGCCGAAGCGGCGACGCTATCTGCCGCGGGTGCTTCTCGCGCTGACGTCGTTATCGCGGTCACCGGCGAAGACGAGGACAACCTCGTAATCTGCCAAATGGCCAAAGAGAAGTTCAAAGTCGGGCGGACCATCGCTCGAGTGAACAATCCAAAGAATGAAGAGCTCTTTCGCCGTCTGGGCATTGACGTTACGGTAAGCCAGACGAACGTCATTCTGAGCCTGATCGAGCAACAAATCCCAAATCTGCCGTTCGTTCACCTGTTGAGCTTGCGACACGCGGACTTGGCGATCGTCGAGGCGAAAGTCTCTGAACAATCACCGGTGCTCGATCTTCCGATTGAACGGATCGAATTTCCGCCACAAGTGCTGATTTCGGCCATATTGCGGCATGGTGACCTCATCATCCCGACCGGTCAAACCGTAATACGAGCCGGAGATGAACTTATCTGCGTAACCAAACGCGAACGAGAAGACGCTCTCCAAGAACTCCTCGGGATATAACCGCGACAAATCCGCCTGACAACATACGGGCCGGGATCGGAAGTGTTCCGAACCCGGCCCATATTCCTCGTTATCGGGCGCAGTTATTACGGGTAGATACCACGCACGCGGGTGAACTCCGCCACACGCTGGATGGCACGGGCCAGTGCCGCCGTACGCATGTGCACGTGATACTGCTCGGCGGTGCCGTTGATCGCCGCAAAGGCATCCACCATCATCCGCTTCAGCTTGCCGTTGACTTCCGCCTCTGTCCACGGGAAGGCCTGAATACCCTGGACCCACTCGAAGTACGAGACCGTGACACCACCGGCGTTCGCGAAAATGTCAGGGAGAACGATCACACCGCGATCATAAAGAATGCGATCCGCTTCCGGGGTCGTCGGACCATTGGCAGCCTCGGCGATGAGCTTTGCTTTGATGCGCGGCGCGTTGTCTTCAGTAATCTGCTCCTCAAGAGCCGCTGGGATCAGAATGTCACAATCGAGCTCAAGCAGTTCTTCGTTCGATACTGCCTCAGAACCCGGGAATCCAACCACCGACTCATTGTGCCGCTTGTGATCCTGAACTGCCGGAATATCAAGTCCATTTGCATTGTAGATTCCGCCACGAGAGTCGCTTACACCAACGACCTTACAGCCCATCTCATGGAGAATCACCGCAGCTGTCGCACCCGCGTTGCCGAAGCCTTGAACCACAACACGGGATTTCAGCAAGTCAAGGCTGTGTGTCTTGCAGGCCTCTTCGATCGCAAAGACACAACCGCGACCGGTGGCCTCGAACCGACCCAGCGAACCACCAAGTAACAGCGGCTTACCCGTGACGACGGCTGGTACCATCACGCCGCCGTGGTGCATGCTATAGGTATCAAGAATCCAAGCCATAATCTGCGGATTGGTGTTTACATCAGGGGCCGGAATGTCACTCTGAGGTCCGATAATGACCGAAATCTCGGTCGTGTAACGCCGTGTCAAATTCTGAAGCTCGCTCTGAGAGAGCAGCTTGGGATTCACAGAAACGCCGCCCTTGCCGCCACCATATGGCAGGCCAACTACGGCACACTTCCAGGTCATCCACATCGCCAGGGCCTTGACTTCGTCGAGCGTCACGTCCTGGTGATAGCGAATACCGCCCTTAGACGGGCCAGGTCCCAGGTTGTGCTGGACGCGGTGTCCGCGGAATACCCGAACCGAACCATCATCCATCTCGACAGGAAAATTCACCGATAGCTCACGTTTGCAAACGCTGAGCATACGCCTCATGTCGTCATCGAGGCCGATCACGTCAGCGGCGATGTTGAACTGCTCCACAGCAATATCGAACAAGCTCTGCTGATGCTTGTCCTTGATGGGAGTCTCTACTGCCATTACCGGATCCCTCCAACTACTGGCACGTTGTGACACCTTGTGGGCGCGCTTTACCATCGTCCAGCGGGACTGTCACTATCTGTTCCAGCACAAAATAATGGGAGGTCACGTTGTCACGTCCTCCCATTCAACTCTTCTGTCTTGCTTCGAGCGTTTCGACCAGGATCTTCCTCACGATGGCGGGGTTTGCGGTTCCCCGCATCTGCCTCATCACCTGACCGATGAGAAAACCTATAGCCGCCGCTTTGCCACTTTGATAGTCAGCGACTGCCGATGGATGCTCGTCGATCGTTGACTGCACGACCGCTTCGAGCTGAGCTTCATCGCTCACCTGGGATAAGCCTCGCTCATCGACAACTGCCGCGGGGTCAGAACCGGTCTCATGTACCGCGATCAACACCTCCTTGGCCGTGCGGGAATTTATCCTTCCGGCCTCAACCAACTCCACAAGTTGCATCAGCTGTCGTGGAGATACGTTGACTTGGTCGATCTCCACACCACGTTCGCGCATCAAGGCAAAGACCTCGCCGGTCACCCAGTTCGACAACTGACGCGCGTAACGTGCGTCACCGTTCGTCGCCGCCTCGAAGTAATCCGCGACGGGCTTCTCGACGGTGAGGAGTAGTGCGTCGGATTTGCTAAGTTCGAACCCCTCCTCGAACCGGGCAGCTCGAGCTCCGGGGAGCTCCGGCATTCGATGGCGAATTTGCTCTGCTTCAGCCGCATCCAGCACCAGCGGGGGCAAGTCCGGCTCAGGGAAATACCGGTAGTCGTGAGCGAACTCCTTTGTTCGCTGAGAGACAGTGACGCCTCTGTCCTCTACCCATCCTCGAGTTTCCTGTTCGATTTTTTCTCCTCGACGCAGCATCTCCCGCTGTCGTTCGACCTCAAAGAGCAGCGCGCGCTCGACTGCACGAAAGCTGTTCATATTTTTGATCTCGACCTTGGCGCCCTCGACCTTACGATCCGTGCTTCGCTGCGAGATGTTTGCGTCGCAACGGAACGCACCCTCTTCCATGTTGGCCGTCGAGACACCAATGTAGCGCAGGATCTGTCGCAGAGTCATCAAATATTGGCGAGCCTCAGATGGCGACCGCAGATCGGGATCGCCGACGATCTCCATGAGTGGGACGCCAGATCGATTGACATCAACGAGACTATAGGCCTCGTCCCCTGCCGAACGATGAACCAGGCGCGCCGTGTCCTCTTCGAGATGCACACGCCGAATTCCAACGCGACGAATCGCTCCGTCCACCTCAACGTCGAGGTGGCCATCCAGGCAGAACGGCAGGTCGTATTGTGAGATTTGGTACCCCTTCATCAAATCGGGGTAAATGTAGTTCTTGCGGTCGAATTTGCTGAAATCTGGGATGGAGCAACCAAGCGCGAGGCCCGTCATTATCGTAAACCTCACAGCTTCCCGATTAATGACCGGAAGTGCGCCGGGCAGACCAAGGCAAACCGGGCAAACGTGCGAATTCGGTTCAGCCGAGGCGTACGCCGCTGAGCAGCCGCAGTACATCTTTGATCGAGTTAGTAGTTGTGTGTGGACTTCCAGCCCGATTACGGTTTCGAATTCCACCTTCGTCATCCCATATTCCACCTCTTCTCCGAAAGAGGCTTCGGCGATTATAGCACGCGTTCGGGTGTATCAATCTCTCTGCTATTGTGATTCGCGTAGCCGAGAGGATGGCCACGAAAACACTATTCCCATCCACAACTTAAGGCATCCGCGACCGCTAGAATGTGCATCTCTTCACAAACCGTTGTTCAGGTGCGCAGAAACGCGAGTCGACTTGGTCCTCGACTGCAAGCGTTGGAATACGAGACACAATTGTCGCTGGCACATCAGCGTCGTGTGAACTTCGTTGTCGTTGAATGATTCAAGGGAGGAATCGTGTTGGAGTGGCACTATCAGACCCGGGAAATGAGGTCGCAACGGATGGAAGTCATACGATCCGCCGATGAACTACTTCGACACAGCCGGCATCCCAAGCAGCTTTCGAACCTCGTTGACGGTATCATCGGCCGATTTCACCGATGCCTGCAAGTCCGACACCCGACCGTCGAGATCCTGCTGCACCGCCTGAAGCCGTGAGCCAAGGTCCTGGGATTCGCCGTTCAACGTGTCCTGTGAAGTGGCGAGGTCAGTTCGCGCTGTGGTCAGATCGCCGGCTTGCTGCTGAGTGAGGTTTCGCAGTGCGTCATTGTCACGCTGCAGTTGCTGGAGTTCCGAGTTCATCGATTGAATCTGGCTCTCTACCACGGCAGTTTGCCCATTTCGAGCGAAGGAAAATTGGACGGTTGATTCAGACGGCGCCGACAAACCGGACCAAACGAGACTCTGACTGTGCACCACGTTCTGACTCCGAACGATAGAGGGTGCAACTGACGGTGTTTGCGGTTTGGTCAGACCGGCAGACAGCGTCATCGAGACTCCCAGCGCAGCAGCGCAGCCAGCGACGAGCATCCAGTTGGGAAGGTGAATTGTCTGCCCAGCGAGATGGACCACATGACCCAACGGAACACGCGGAAGTTGCTGGCCGATCGTCCTACGTCCGGCTGAGCCACCGCGAAAACCGGTCGCCACGTTCAACTGGCGAAAGACCACTCTATTTATTTCGGCTGGGTGCATCTGCTCACTCATCATCATGGCAAAATGTTAGTCTCGCCCATCCATTTCCACCACGTGACATCGGTACCATCAAAATCATAGGATCTCAACCTTTTGGGCTAGCCTTATCAATGATCCCTGTCTTCGCCAGCGAAATACGTGTGAAGCCGCAAAAGAGGCTATGATAAGATCAGACGGTCCTGGGCGGTAGTTTTTCCTGCCCGGAACGATGGAAATGCGCCGCTAAAGCTGTGCGCCACACGTGCATCGTCTTCCCGAGCAACAACGGTTGCATTCCATGTCATACCGTGGTCTGAAACATGTGGTCCGGAGGATCCCGTATAGTCGAACTCGAAACGGCGAACTGGGTCTTCTGAAGTGTTGATCAACGAGGAGGCCGGACCGATATCATGACGGTAAAGGCTGAGACGAAACTCGTAACGCTCAAGATCAATAATCAAGATGTCACCGTACCTGACGGCACCACGATCCTCGAAGCATGCCAGTTGATTGGCATCGAGATTCCTAATCTTTGCTTTCAACCGATGCTCCGCCCATGGGGCTCTTGCCGCATCTGCACCGTTGAAGTCCTTGGACGACGCGGTGGTCTGATTGAATCGTGTGCGGCCCAGGTCCGCGAGGGCATGGAAGTTCTGACCCATTCCTCATCTGCACTGGAGTCTCGACAATTCATCCTCCAGATGTATCTGATTGACCATGCACTCGATTGCCCGACGTGCGACAAATCGGGGGAGTGCTACTTGCAGGACAACACCTACCTGCACAACGTTCAGATCAGCCCATATCAGCGCCCAAAACTGGCGCAGCCCTATACGCATCTCAGCCACCTGATCGATTACAAATGGGACCGTTGCATAATTTGTGCCCGCTGCACGCGCGTCTGCGACGAAGTCATCGGTGTCACGGCCATCGAGGTGCTGTCGCGCGGTCTTGAGGCATCGATCGGTCCAGCCTACGGCATGGATCTCAGGGACACGACCTGTATTAACTGCGGCATGTGTATCGCGGTTTGTCCGGTTGGAGCGCTAACCGACCGCAAATTTGGCAGTCATCCATGGGAACTCGACGCAACTGAAACGATCTGTGGCATGTGCGATGTCGGCTGCACGTTGAACGTTGAACACAATCGCGGTTTGGTGCGTCGTGTCTCTCATCTTTGGGACCGGGGAGTTAACCACGGCTATACCTGCGAGCGGGGTAAATGGGGTTACCCAGAGGTGCAACACCCAGATCGTCTCGTTGCGGCGCAAATTCGTGACGGTGAATCGACTCGAACTGTCGACGTAGAGGAAGCACTCGATCTCACGACCGAGAAGCTTCGCCACTACCAGGGTGATCAATTCGCGGCGCTCGCGTCGCCAAGCAACACCAACGAAGAAAACTACGTTCTTCAGCAGTTCACACGCGCGGTCATGGGCACCAACAATATTGATCGCATGATGACCGCCGGACAGCAGGCTGTCGATCGCGCACTCCGTGACTCGCTGGGGCGACCATCGAGTACGAACTCAATGCAGGAAATGTTCACCGACACGGGCTGCGCCCTGGTTGTTGGACCGAGCATCGTCGACAAAGCCCCGGTCGGGAGCTACTGGATCAACTGGGCGCGCGTCTATCGCGAGAGCAAGTCGGTCGTAATTAGTCGCGACCATTTCACGATGTGTGACCGCGCCGACGTCTGGATAAAACCACCGGCTGGCTCCGAAGTGGCGGTTATCAACGCGATTGCTCACGAGATCGTCTCGAAAAAGATGGGGCAACCGGCGACCGGTTTGGACGCCGGATTCAAAGCGTGGGTGGATTCACTCGCTGATTTCACGCCAGAGCGAGTATCGCGCGATACGGGAATCCCGGTCGCGGACATCAAAAAGGCTGCGGTCTTGTACGCGACGGGTGGTTCAGAGGACGGGTCTACCAGCGACCTTCGCCCAAGTGCCATTTATCAAACGCTGGCCAATGACTCCGCCGATATCGCCTATCCCGCGTCGATTGCCCTCAATAACCTTGCACTGTTAACTGGGAACATCGGACGTGCCGGTGGCGGCGTCATCGCTTTCCGCGGCCCGAGCAATTTTCAGGGATCGAGTGACGTCGGCTGCATGCCTGACGCTTTACCGGGATATCGGCAGATTTCTGACGGAGATGCACGTCGTGCGTTCGAAGCAGCCTGGCTACCGCGATGGAACGATTCGGCCGTGAAGCAGAACGGGTTCAAGTCCGTTCGGTCGCT
Source organism: uncultured Chloroflexia bacterium (assembly GCA_963785465.1). Taxonomy (GTDB): domain Bacteria; phylum Chloroflexota; class Chloroflexia; order Thermomicrobiales; family Thermomicrobiaceae; genus CALAGB01. The sequence continues at coordinate 70,546 of CAWAVM010000024.1, forward strand.
GCCCGTCACGACAGGAATGTCGTTCGACCAGATGATCGAGGCCATCGACGCCGGTCATATCAAAGCCATGTACATTGCCAACAGCAATTTCCCGAGCAACTACGGTTTCGACGAACGATTGCTGGCAGTGCTTTCGAAGCTCGAGTTCTTGGTGGTCGAGGATGCTTTCCCGAGTGCGCTTACCGAACTAGCTCATGTAGTTCTTCCGGGGGCGATGTATTTAGAGAAAGACGGCACGTTCACAAACGCGGACCGAACCGTACAGCGGGTGCGACTCACGCTCGCCGGCCAAGGCGACGTCCATTCGGGGTGGTGGTACGTGCAGCAGATCGCTCAGCGTCTCGGTTACAACTTGGATCATCGGCACCCAACTTCTATTCTTGAGGAAATCGCCAAGCTGGTTCCCGCTTATCAGGGCGCGTCGTTCCCACGGTTGGAACGCGGCCCGATGCAGTGGCCGACTCAGCCATTCGGACAGGACCAGAGAGCATATCTCAGCGTGGATTCCGGTCTTGCACCCGATTCCGTTCGGTTCATTGCCGACTGAGCGATGTCACGATAATTTGCGTAAGGCAAACGCTTGAATCGAAGGATTCACTCTAATGCTTGATGAAGTCAAAGGCTTTCTCGTAACGCTCCGTCGCGTGACAGTTCCAAACAGGACGGTTCAATATCCGGACGAGAAGCGTATTATGTCGCCTCGATTCCGGGGGCTACCTTCCCTACGAGCCGATCCAGAGACAGGCGAAGCTCTTTGCGTCGCCTGCGGGCTGTGCGCACGTATTTGTCCGACGAGTTGCCTGGAAATGAATGTCGTGGCTTCTGAAGAAGGTGACCGTGAGCTCGGAGAGTTTATCCTCCGCTCCGGTCGCTGCCTCTTCTGTGGCTTTTGCGCCCAGGTCTGCCCAGTCGACGCCATTACCATGAGTGGGGAGTTCGAACTTGCCACCATGGAACGCGAGGGGTTGATCTACACCAAGACCGAACTGGCCAGCATCGGTGCGCAAAACGAGACCTGGTGGGACGCAGGTTCGGAACCGCTGCCACCACAGCCTTAGCAAATTAGCCAAATACAATGTTGACTGAGGGGCTCGATTGAGCCCCTTTTCGCATACCTTGAGAATTCTGAATTCGACGAGTGATCGTCAGGGCCGGATGCCAAGGCCGTTTCTCCTATTTCAGTACAGTTGCTGTAAGATCGAACTGCGGCCATCAATTCGAGCCGCCGCACAACTGAATGGAGGGATAACCCCATGGCCAAAGAGTTTCCATTTTTCTGCGCTGGCGAATGGCGGACGTCCGATCAGCCTCTTGAGATCAAGAATCCATACAACAACGAAACAATCGGAACAACCTGGTACGCGGGAGCGCAAGACTACGAGGACGCCGTCGACGCGGCCGAGAAAGCCTTCGAACAGACACGGAAACTCGGAACGTACGAGCGCGTCCAGATTCTCCAGCGCATGGCGGACGGAATGGCCGAGCGGCAGGAAGAGATCGCTCAGATCATCGCAATGGAAGCGGGAAAGCCAATCCGAGACGCTCGAGTAGAGTCGGCGCGTGGTGTGTTCACGCTGCAGATCGCGATCGAAGAGTCGAAACGGATCGGCGGCGAGGTCATCCCTCTCGACTTGATGGCCTCCTCGGCTGGTCGCTTCGGCATGACGAGGCGTTTCCCAATCGGCCCAATCGCGGGTATCTCTCCGTTCAATTTTCCGCTCAACCTGGCGCTGCACAAGGTCGCTCCTGCCATCGCCTCGGGCAACACAATCGTCCTTAAGCCGCCGACTCGTGACCCGTTGACCATGCTCACGTTTGCCGAAATCGTAGCGGATTCGGGCCTCCCGAAAGGCGCCGTCAGCATCATGCCGATGGATCGAAATCTCGGCGATCGCCTCGTGACGGATGACCGGTTCAAGCTCTTGAGTTTCACCGGGTCTCCGCTAGTCGGCTGGGACATGAAGAGTCGGGCCGGCAAGAAGAAAGTCGTCCTTGAGCTTGGCGGGAATGCCGGCGTCATTGTCGACAAAGATGCGAACATTGACCTGGCAGCGGCACGTGTCCGTGTCGGAGCATTTGCCTATGCCGGACAGGTCTGTATCTCTGTGCAACGGGTCTACGTCCATAGCTCGCGACTGGAAGAGTTCTCCAAGAAACTGGTGGAACAGATCACATCGATGAAGATCGGGGATCCGCTGGACGAGGCAACTGATCTCGGACCCATGATCGATGACAAAGCTGCTCAAAGATCGGAAGAGTGGATCGCCGATGCCGTTCGCGAGGGCGCCAGGGTGGTGGTCGGAGGAAAGGCAAACGGTCGATTCTTCGAGCCAACGGTGTTGGTCGATTCCAAACGGTCGAGCTTCGTCTGCAGCCGGGAAGCATTCGCTCCACTCGTCAACCTCTTCCCTTTCGACAATTTTGAAGACGCGCTCGCGGAAGTAAACGATTCGGTCTATGGGCTCCAGGCCGGGGTCTTCACGTCCGACCTCGAGCACGCGTTGCACGCGTTTGAGACGCTCGAAGTTGGCGGCGTCGTAATAAACGACATTCCTACCTATCGCATCGACCACATGCCATACGGCGGAGTAAAGGATTCGGGTCTGAGTCGTGAGGGTCTGCGCTATTCGATCGAAGATATGACCGAGCCACGCCTAATGGTCATCAATCGGGTTCCGTAGAGATGGATCTGGGAGCGGGCGACTGCGGAACGGCGTCGCCCGTTACTCAACCTTCTACGACTCGATGAGAGATCGCAGCCGCTCCAGATTTTCTACGTCCTCATGAAGATCGTCACTCTTGGGGGTCTCGAGAAGTGCCGGGCGGTCGTCGAACCGCTTGTCGTTGACGAAATGTCGGAAGCCTTCCAGGCCAATCTCCCCAGCCCCAATATGGTCGTGGCGGTCGACGTGCGAACCAAGCTCTCGCTTGGAATCGTTGAAGTGGAATGCCTTGATGTTGTCCAGACCGAGAATTGAATCGAACGAATCCATCGTTTCACGGTAACCATCATCCGTGCGGATTTCATATCCAGCCGCAAAGATGTGACAGGTGTCGAGACAGTAGGCGACCCGTTCCGGAGTTGAGACCCGTTCAATGATCCGAGCCAATTGCTCGAACTTGTGGCCGATTGCGGAACCCTGACCGGCTGTCGTCTCCAGCAAAGTCATGACATTGAAGCCGGGTAATTCAATATGAACGCGATTGAGCGCCTGCGCGATACGTTGAATGCCTTCCTCTTCAGTAGATTTCACGAACGATCCCGGATGCGTGACGAGGAAAGGGATGCTGAGTTGCTCGCAACGCTCGAGCTCGATGCGAAAGGCGTTGATCGATTTCTCCCAAAGCTCATCGACCGGCGACGCCAGGTTGATGAGATAAGAATCGTGAGCGACAACCGGCCCGATGCCCGTCTCTGAAAGCCGCGCCGAAAACTGCGCGACCTGCTCCTCCTCAATGGGCTTTGCACGCCACTGATTGTTGTTCTTGGTGAAGATCTGCACCGAATCGCATCCGGCCTGCTCTGCCCGATCCACTGCCTTGCTGAAGCCTCCCGCAATAGACATATGCGCGCCAAATCTCATCATTGCTCACCCCGCCTAACTGCTCTCGCCGGAGGCGTCGGCAAGAACCTGCAATTCCTTCTGTTTGTACCCCACTACCGAACCGCTCGGTCCGATGACGATCGGACGACGCAACAGTGTCGGCTCCTGAATCATGAGATCCAGCAAGTCGTCGTCATTCAGTTCTTTATCTGCCAGTCCCATAGATCGATAGGCGCGACTGCGTGTCGACAATACCTCACGTGGACGGAGCCGCGCGCGTTCAAGGATCGCACTAAGCTCCTGGCGAGTGAATCGCTGCTTGAAATAGTCGCGACGCTCGTATTCGATTCCGTGTGCGCCAAGGAACTCCTCGGCTTTCTTACAGGATGTTCACGTTGGGTGAACGTAGATTTCCATGCCGCAACACCTTTCAGTTGCCTGATTACCTGGACGACGTCACCGGAACGATATCGTTGGCCGACCGGATTGAACTCTTCGTTTGAGCCTGGATCGCTGTCTATTGGACTGTTACAACAAACACGAAAGGTTGGATCACACCCCAGATCCGATTCGTCCGTACAGCCCATGTATCTTTCGCAGTATACCTTTCGCAATCTGTACGTACAATACTGGAGCGTGTCTGCCGATATCGTTAGTTCGTGGGTTAGATAGCGTACGTTCGCATGATTTTGAATGAAGAGACGTTCTATCGGGACGAGTGAAGCCGACATGTCTCACCGCTCAAATCCGAACGGAATTGTTGTGGGCACCGTAGCACGACTGACGGCCATCAGTCTCTCGGCCACCCAGGTTTCTCCCAAATGGGATTCGGGTACTGATAGAATCCTCGACCGCTCTTACGGCCAAGCTCGCCTCGTTCGACCATCTCGACTAGAAATTGGGGCGGCTGGTCCTCCGCATTACCACTCTGTTCGGCGTAATGACGCTCGATGTCGAGCACGACGTCGAGACCAACCCGATCCATCATCGCGAATGGGCCCAACTCAGCCTCCATCGAGAGGCACCAAAGCCGGTCGACATCTTCGGGATCTGCGACTTCCTCGGCGACGACCTTGAGGCTCTCCCGTTTCACGGCGTGCCATACCCGGTTAAATATGAATCCGGTGCTCTCCGCTCTCGCGACGACGGGAGTCAATCCAGAGTCGCGCAGAAATCCGGAGACGCGATCGATCAACACTGGATCCGTCTCGCCGCAACTCATCAACTCGACGCCGGATCGTCGCCACGGAAAATTATAGAAATGGGTGTTCATCAACCGACGTGGATGCTCGGTGACGTCGACCAGGTGACGGCTCATAAAGGAGGAACTGTTGGTCGCCAATATGGTCGAGGCACTGGCCACGCGAGATAGTTCCCGGAACAATTCGCGTTTTAGCTCCATCCGTTCAGGAACCGCCTCAACAACATACCAGCAATCACCTACCGCAGCGGAAAGCGATGCCGCTGTTCGAAGATGTTCGCCGAGATCGGCGGCGAGCGGAGGGAGCGTGCCCAATCCTGCGAGCGCAACGCCCTGCTCGCGGATGTTATTCTCCGCCGTCTCGAGAACAGTGGAATCTCGGTCGTAGAGACGAACACGTGCCCCATAAGAGGCGAGTTGCAGCGCGATCTTCCATCCCATGGTTCCCGCACCAATGACGGCAACGTCCAGATCTGAATCGTCGTTGACTGCCATTCTTCCCCTTCTCTGGATGATTCTGTCGCACCGAATCGAATCTCACCGATTCTCAACCTACCCGACCACGTTGTACACTCCCGACCGGAGGCCATTGAGTGAGAGTACTTGTCACGGGTGGAAATGGACAACTCGGTCGTGCACTTGTGAAGTCGGCGCGAGTAGATTGTCGCGCATTTACGAGATCCGAGTTGGACGTAGCCGATTTTGACTCGGTTCGGTCGGCGGTCGATGAATATGATCCCAGTTTGATTATCCATGCGGGTGCGATGACTGATGTCGACGGATGCGAACGTGAACCAGAGTCTGCCTGGCGCGCCAACGCCCTTGGCAGCCAGAATGTCGCGGCCGTCGCCAGTGATGTTGGCGCCGTTCTCGTATACGTCTCCACGAATTTTGTATTCGACGGAAAGCAGGAAGAGCCGTACCACGAGTTCGCGAAGCCTAACCCAGTCAGTGTCTACGGGGAATCGAAGCTCGCCGGCGAGGACGCCGTCAGGTCCATCTGTTCTCGACACTACGTCGTGCGCACGTCGATGGTCTATGACGAAACGGGGAAGAATTTCGTCAATACCATGCTCCGCTTGGCAGAAGGACGCAGCTCACTGCGGGTCGTCGATGATCAGTTTGGTAATCCGACCTACGCGGGCGACCTCGCCGAGTCAATATGGCGACTCGTGGAGCGTCCGTGTTTTGGCACGTATCACCTGACGAACGACGGCGTCGCCAGTTGGCACGACTGGGCAGTCGAAATTTTTCACGTGGCAGGCAGGCAGATCGACGTCCAGCCGATACCGGCGTCCGAATACCCACGCGCCGCGACCCCGCCTCGAAACGGCGTGCTCGCCAATCTAGCCGCCGCCTCCCTCGGCATCACGTTGCCGTCGTGGCGAGATGCGCTTTCCCGCTGTCTGACGAACCGAGTCAAAATACTCGTCGACGGATGAGCGCACAGGTAGATCTCGTCATCCCAACATACAACGGCCGGGAGTACCTGGACGGGTGTCTGACTGCCCTCGAACGACAGACCTATGGCGACTTCCACGTAACCGTCGTGGACGACGGATCGACCGATGGAACGGCGGAACACCTTCGAGATCGCTGGTCAATGGTGAAAGTTCTGGCTCTGCCGCGAAATGTTGGATTGGCCGCCGCAATCAACCGGGCGCTGGACACTTCAACATCAGAATTCGTGGCGTTGCTCAACAACGACACCGAAGTCGAGCCTGGGTGGCTGGAGGCACTCGTTGAATCACTCGAGCGGCATCCCGAGGCCGCCGCAGCCACCAGCAAGTTGCTACTTGTTCGACCAGCGCGACCGCTTTCACTCGGCGGGAGACACGTTCTCGCGACGAGGCCGACCCGGAAACCGCGGTGTCTGGCAACGCGACGCCGGACAATATGACCAGGAAGTTGAGGTGTTTGGGGCCTGTGCTGGTGCGGCGCTCTTTCGTCGATCAGCGTTGAATGAAGTAGCGGAGATTGACGGTACCGTACTCGATCCTGACTTCTTTATGTATTGCGAAGACGTCGATCTCAGCTGGCGTCTGCGATTACTCGGGCACCGCATCCTCTACGTGCCAAGCGCGATTGTCTATCATCGGCTATCGGCCACCGGAGGCGGTCCGCTGGCATCCTACTATGTCGCACGAAACACGATCTATGTCATCGTCAAGGATCTGCCATCTCAACTGTTGTGGAGGAACTGCGGGCGAATGTTCGCCGACCAGGCCCGCGAGCTACTGCTCGCACTGTCACATGTTCGCGAGCCTGCCGCGAGAGCCCAGATCCGAGGGACGATCGCCGCCCTGCCAATGATTCCGCACATGATTAGGAAACGAGCACGCATCCAGCAACTTCGCACCGCCAGTCTGGATGATTTGAACCATCTCTTGGTGCCATAAGTCCTCCGCCATGCCCAGAATTCAGTCGGCCGGCGCAATCGCTTCCTTCGGCTTTTCTCCAATTCGACGGTAGCTCGGTAATAGCACTGACAGCGACCCGACAAACGAGAAACAGGTGATTCCCGAAAACATCAGAGTCAGTGGCGTGCCGATCGCGTCCGCGATCGCGCTAATCGGCAGAACAGTTATTGGCCGAATTGACTGAGAAACCATGTATACACCCATCACACGGCCATAGACCGATTCATCCGTGTTCATCATGATGAGTGTGCTGTTGAGCGCCATGTACGAGTCGCCTGCCATTCCTGTCAAGAAAAGGAACGGCATCGCTACGAACAGATTGTGCTCAAAGACTGAAAACGCAAAGCCGAACAAACTTGCGCCGAAGATCATCCCGAGGACAAGCTGGAGCATTCCCTTGCGCTCGAAGCTCGACAGATATGCGATCAGCAGAGTACCAGTCAGCGCGCCAATGCCCGCCACAGTCAACAGAAATCCAAGCCCAGTCGAGCCGATATGGAGCGAGCCGAGCGCAATGACCGGCATCAGGCTGGTGTACGGCATTCCAATCGCCAGTGGAACGAAGCCGAGGCTCATCAGGACAACAAGTATTCGGCGGCGGCGGATGTAGGCAAATCCGTCCAGTAGGCTACTGCGGACGGACCGACGCGCACCAGCGACGATTCCTGGATTCTCAACTCGAAATATCGACCACCATACCCATATATAGCAGGCTGCAAAAACAAAATAGACACCGGATACATTGATGAACGGGATGGCGATCATCACTCCAGCGATAGCCGGACCAACGACACGAGTCAAATTCATGCCAGCCGTATTTAACGCGATGGCATTGGCCAACTGGTTACCTTTGCCGACGATCTGCGGCAGGTAGGCCTGTCGCGCCGGCATATTGAGGGCAAACGCCGTACCCTGCACCAACCCGATCACGAACAACCACGTCAAGGTCATAACATGAGTCGACACAAGAACGGCCGCAAAGAGTGCGGTGGAACCAAGCACCGCCTGCGTCCAGAGCAGAACGGTTCGCTTTGCAAATCGATCAGCCATTACGCCGCCAAGCGGCGACAGGAAGATACGTGGAACCCCCATTGCGAGGGTTACAAGCCCGAGCGAGAGTGCGTTTCCCGTCAGCTTGTAGGCGAGGTAGCCTCGAGCCACCTGCTGCATCTGCATCGCCATCCAGGAGCCAAGAAAGCCAAACCACAGCACGCGAAAATCGCGAACTTGCAGCGACTCAAATGTCTGACCCGCCACACCGCGTAGTCGGATTAGGTTACCAACTCGTGGTTGCCGTTCCCCGCGTGACACATCCGATGAATTAACGCCACCACCGAAACGCATGTTCCAGCCTTTTTTCTACACTGCCAAATCCATTGGTCGCCTGGATCGAGTCCTCGCGGTCCACAGCAACGGATCTATCCGTCGTTGGGCGGCAAGAGATTGGCTTCCAGCGTGGCCAGCAGCGATTCAAGCATGGAGAGTTCGTCCGATGAGAGACCGGACAACGCGCGTTCTCGATGACGTTGTTGCGTCTCGTGTAGCTCCGGGAAGGCCTTGTGCGCCTGCTCTGTCAGCCAGACACGCTGCAAACGACGATTGTCAGGATCGCTCTCCCGGCGCACCCAACCGGCCTGTTCGAGTCGCTGAACGATGCCGGTAAGCGTGGCCGGTTCGATCAGCATCCGCCGACCAAGCTCTGCCTGCACCAAGCCATCTTCGGTATGCAACCGATTCAGCAGACCAAGCTGAGGAGCGGTTAATCCAAACGGCAACAGCACATCGTCCAGCGCCCGCCGTAAGAGGCGAGCGACCCGGGCAACGCGAGCGGTGGGCGCCATCGCGACGTGTATTCGTTTCGACTCTGTCTGAGTAAATGGAACCATGAGTTCGTCCAATGTTAGGATCCTAATATTTGCACCCTAACATCATAGCAGGGATTTACGGATTGACAAGAGGGAGGATAGGCCTGAGGACAGTCTTCAACTTCGTTCCACTCAACGGCGCACGGGCCAACACGAGGTCGTTCGCCGTTGACGCAGCATCGCCCATCCCGACGAGTTAGTGCAGTACCGCGCAGGCTGACGTGATAATCACGTGCTCGACACATGAACGGGTTCGAACACGACGTTTGAGTCTAACCCGGTGGCAACCGGGGAATCGTTCTCTGCCGGCTCGCCGTTCTGCTGGATCGGACGACCCAACCTAGCCCGTTTGGACGGACAAATCCACCTGGGGGACGTCTCGTTCCGTCGCGTCGTCAATCGAGTACGAATCTGACGGGTGGAAGCCGAACTGATTAGCGATCAAAACGCCGGGCAGTTGGCTGCGAGCGGTGTTGTATGAAAGTACAGCGTCATTATAGAACTGCCGGGCGAACGCGATCCGGTTTTCAGTTGATGCCAGCTCCTCCTGGAGCGCTCTCACGTTTTCGCTCGCACGAAGGGCGGGGTACGCCTCGGCCACCGCGAATAGCGATCGAAGAGATTTCGATAGTTCACCCTCGGCCTCGCTTCGGCGCGCCACATCATTACCGGCGGCTATTGCCTGTGCTCGCGCATCGGTGACGCTCTGAAGGACGCCGCGCTCGTGCTCCATATAGCCTTTCACGGCGTTGACCAAATTCGGTATCAGGTCATGCCGGCGCTTCAGTTGGACGTCGATCTGCGCCCAGCCATTCTGCACCCGATTTCGAAGCGAGACGAGCCGGTTATACGTAGAAACCATCATGACGACGACCAATGCTAGCAGCGCCACCAGAACCAGAATTACGACCAAAAAAGACATTCAACGGGCTCCTTTCAGAAGGGCTTGACAGTTCGCAAGGTACGATATGAATCTCTTCGTTATGCCGGGCTACAACGTTGCACCCAATTTCGCGAGGCGCTTGAGGCGACGATGCAACGGCGGGTGGAACGAGACGATAATTCCCTGCTTCTCTTCAAACGTGTCCTTCTCGAGCTCCGCATTCGTTTGCGAGTTTGCCATGAGCACCTTGGCCATCTCCTCGCCGGAAGCGATCTTTCCCCCGAAATTAGATCCGGCTGCCGCTCCCTGCCTCAGCGTCGTCAGTTGCGCCGACATGTTCCCGAAACTCCGCGCTTGGGCGGCCTCGGCGCCAACGATGAACAAATGCGACACGCCTTGGCTACCCGGAATCAACGCGCCTGTGTCGAGAAGCTGTGCGAGCGCGCGAGCCAGGCCATCTGGATCGCGCGTCAACTGAACCGCGGTTGAGTCCGCCAGGTAACACCGGCTGCGCCAGGTAAAAGCGAGCAGTGGACCAAGAAGGAAGAGGACAACCAACAACAAAACGAGGTACGAGAAGATCAATCCGATCGCCAGCGGGAAAAAGATCATCGCCCGAGCCAACATGAAAATCTTTCTCGCCTTACTGATCCCAACGCGGTCGAAATCGAGGAACTCGTTGATGTCATCCATTCCATCCGGAGTAGACGCGCGAAGGAGTAGTTGACTGACGACATCGGCGGTCGCTGCGTCAGATTTCGTTGTACCAACCGTGAGCTTCAGCAACCCCCACACCGCTCGTCGCGCGTTGCTACTCATCGGAAGCATCATGATCGTCATCAACAGCCCATAGGTCTGAAAGACCGAGACGATCCTCATGGCGATCGCAAGATCTCCGTTACCAGCCGAGCCGATGAGTTGGGCGAGCACTCCCTGCGTTTCGTCGCGGTCGAGATCATCGAGCATGCGACGGGAAACGACCATCGTCGCCGTTTCCGGTGACGACCCGATCATGGCCGCATTTGATGCGGTGGTATCAAGCAGCATCACCCGTGGGGCGACAATCCCGTCGGCAATGGCCATTTCCTGCACAATGTTGACTAACTGCTGTTCTTCAAGATCATCAGGGCGGGGAGGTCGAGCACCGAGGGTGAGGAGGACGCTGCCAACTCCATACCGGATGAAAATCCGATGCAACCAACGCGATAACAGGTAGGTGAATACCATTCCGGGCAAAAACAGCTCAACCAGTCCAACCGCATATTGAATAGGGTGCGCCGTGCCGGCTCCTATGTTATTGAAGACTGAACCGTAGCCATCGAGAACAAATGAGCCTATCGCGGAGACCGGAAGAAAAACAGCTGCAATCCCCGTAAGGATTGCAAACTCGAACACGAGCGCAGGCGTGGCGATCGCGCTGATGATCATGCCCATCGCACCGATCGTCACCCCGCAAAAGAAGGACATACGCCAGGTTGCACGGCGATTTCGTTGCTGCTCGTCAAAAAAGCTGGCGCGGTCACGAGGACCGGGGATCGGGCGAACGACTTCGGATTGAAGAGAACCCGAATACATGGCTGTGTCCAATTTATGGTGGCATCGGTGCCGTTAACCGTCGCGCGGCTTACACTGCGATCTGAAAATCCCGCGTTGATTGCGGAAACTCATTGTTCTGACTTGAATATCGCTATAGCATACTTGTTTTTGCGCCGTTGACAAGGGCCAGATTCACGCATGTACTGAACGGTTTGCCGTCGTTTGAGAGAACGCGAACCGTTCCGCATGTCACTTCGGGTGAAAGCCATTGAAAGCATTCGAATTTGACGATTAGAGGACCGAATGATAATCTGACAGTTGACATTCAAGCCAATGACCGGGAGTAGTAGGCCATAATCAACCTCGACAGGGAGATGGGATCATCGACTGAGAGTCCCATCAGCGGTAAATGGTCGAAGTCGCCCGCGAGGCCGGAGATCGAAACCCGTAACGAGTAGATCCCCGCGGGTACGCCCGTTACAGCGTCCGAGAGCGGCTCCAGCGTCCCAGACGCGGGCCGAATCAAGGTGGTACCGCGGCATTTAGCCGTCCTTGCGTCCAAGGGCGGTTTTTTGTTTGTGTCGAATAGAATAATCGGGTACCCGTGGGCACGGCGGCGCAGGAGGATAGAAAGTTGACATCACCAGCGAAACCAAACGAACTCGCCAAGAACTACGATCCAACCATGATCGAAGGTCCATGGTACGATCGCTGGTTCGACAAGGGGTATTTCACCCCCGAAATCGACGACGATAAGGAACCCTTCGTTATTATCATGCCGCCACCGAACGTCACCGGTGAACTTCATATGGGGCACGCTCTGTTCGTGGCCGTGGAAGACATCCTTTCCCGCTGGCATCGGATGCAGGGGACGCCGACGCTGTGGCTGCCTGGGGCGGATCACGCCGGAATCGCCGGACAATGGGTAGTTGAACGGGAACTGGCGGCAAAAGGACTGAGCCGGCATGATCTCGGCCGCGAGCAATTTGTCGATCAGGTCTGGGAGTGGATGGATCGGTACCGCAGCCGCATTCTCAGTCAGTTGCGAACCCTCGGAGCATCCTGTGATTGGACTCGTTTCCATTTCACCATGGACCCGCAGCCGTCTCGCGCGGTAAGAACGGCATTCAAGCGACTTTATGACAAGGGTTTGATTTATCGCGGCGAGCGATTGATCAACTGGTGCCCGCGCTGCATGACCGCGCTCTCCGATCTCGAGGTGAACCACGAAGAGATTCAGTCCTCAATCTGGACGCTACGTTATCCAGTTCTCGACAGCGACCAATTCATAGAAGTCGCGACAACGCGCCCGGAGACGATGCTTGGCGACACCGCAGTCGCGGTTCATCCGGATGACCAGCGCTATCGACAGCTGATCGGACATAGCGCAACCCTGCCATTGATGGGCCGTGAGCTTCCGATCATCGCGGATGATGCAGTCGATCCAGAGTTCGGCACTGGTGCAGTGAAAGTGACGCCCGCCCACGACCCGAACGACTTTGAAATCGGGCAGCGGCATCAACTTCCAGCCATCAATATCATGAACCTCGACGGTACGATGAACGAGAATGCTGGGGCATTCAACGGGCAAACAATGCAAGATGCCCGCCGGAATATCGTTGCACGCCTCGACGAAGAGGGCTTCCTGGTGGAAGTCAAAGATCATACCCATGCCGTTGGTCGCTGCCAGCGCTGTGACACTGTAGTCGAGCCGATCATCAGCAAACAGTGGTTCGTCGAGATGCAACCACTTGCGGATCCCGCGATTGCGGTTGCCAAAGACGGTACAGTCCGCTTCGTGCCTGAACGGTTCAAGGGCACCTATCTGCACTGGATGGAGAACATCCATGATTGGTGCATCTCGCGTCAGCTCTGGTGGGGTCACCGCATCCCGGTCTGGTACTGCGACTGCGGTGAGATCGTTGTCACCGATCAGGAGAATGTCGATATCTGTCCTCATTGTGGCGGAACAAACCTGACTCAAGACCCGGATGTGCTGGACACGTGGTTCAGTTCAGGACTGTGGCCGTTCAGCACGCTCGGCTGGCCCGACGAGACTGAGAATCTGCGCTATTTCTATCCTGGTTCAGTGATGGAAACCGGTTACGACATTCTCTTCTTTTGGGTCGCGCGCATGATCTTCTTCGGCATCGAGTTCATGGGTGAGGTTCCGTATCGAACGGTTTACCTGCACGGCACGGTCCGGGATGAGCAGGGTCAGCGCATGAGCAAGACGAAAGGGAACGTGATCGACCCCACCGAACTGACCAAAGAATTTGGCAGCGATGCTCTCCGCTTCACGCTGATCACGGCTGGAGCGCCGGGTGCTGACATGAAACTCAGCACTCAGCGGGTCGAATCCAACCGAAACTTCGGCACGAAAATCTGGAACGCGACCCGATACGTGCTGCGATCGACCGAAACAGCCGATATCAAGCAAGACACAAACGGGGCGCCGACAGCACCGATCGCTACCAACATGACCCTAGCCGATCGATGGATCATGAGCCGGCTTGAGCAACTGACGGCTGACATTCAGGATTTGATGATCAACTATCAACTCGGTGAGGCCGGCCGCCGCATCTACGAATTCCTCTGGTCGGAATACTGTGACTGGTACATTGAGTCGACCAAGGTGGTGCTCAACGCCGACGACACATTTGCCAAACAAGCGGCTCAGCAGACGTTGGTTTACGTGCTTGAGCGATCGCTCCGCCTGCTACATCCGTTCATGCCGTTCGTGACCGAAGAGCTTTGGCAGCATCTGCCACACTCAGGCGACAGCATCATGGTTGCGCCCTGGCCGGTGGCGGATCGAACACGGATCGACGAGATAGCGGTCGCCGAATATGAGTTTATGATCGAGGCCGTGCGTTCGGTGCGAAACGCCCGGGCGGAGTCGGGTGTTGAGGCATCGTTCTGGATCAGTGCGATGATCTATCCAGGGTCACACTCCGACACCTTCCGCAACCTCGAGGAGGTCTTCTCTTTTCTGGCGCGTGTCGGAAAGGACCGGTTGGAATATCGAGAAGAGCCGCTGGAATCGGCCAAAGCGGTCGTAACGCTGGTGATCGATGATGCGGTCATCTACCTGCCGTTGGCCGGAATGGTCGACCTCGACGCTGAACGGGAACGCCTCAGCAAGGAGATCGAGCAAGTCGATGAAGAAATTGCCCGCATCGGTCAGTTGTTGGGCAACGACCAGTTCGTCAGCCGAGCTCCAGTTGATATCGTGAACAAGCAGCGCGATCGGCTGTCGTCGTCACAGGACCGACTCGCGTTGCTCCAGGCCCGGCTTGGCGAACTCAACGGGTGATCGGTGAAGTGGACCCCAGTGCAACCGAGTTGCGGATTGGTCCGGCGCTGTCGCTTGCGCCCGACTGGTATCTTCGACAGGTCGTTGACGTAGCTCGGGATCTACTCGGCTGTCTGATCGTCTCAACAGTCGGCGACACGATTGTGGCCGGAGTCATCGTGGAGACGGAAGCGTATGACGGAGAGGAGGATCCAGCTGCTCATCCGTCGTTCCGGCGCAACGGTCTCGTTCAGGCGATGTGGGGTCCCCGCGGCTCCCTCTACGTGTACCGGGCGTATGGAGTGTACCCGTGCTTCAATGTGGTGGCCGGGCCGAACTCCCGTCCATCGGCAGTCTTGGTTCGAGCAATCAGCCCCGCAGTCAATCTCGACGTGATGGCGGAGCGCACCGGGCGCACGGCGAACGCTCGCGTTGCGAGCGGCCCCGGGCTAACCGGTCGCGCTCTCGGCATTGACATATCGGAAAACGGGATCCGGCTTCAGGGAAAGCCGGTCTGGATTCAACCAGGGAAGCAACCCTCCGCGATCGTGGCCGGACCAAGAATCGGGATCACTCGCGGCACTGACAAAAGATGGCGATTCGGCATCTCCCGCCATCCGTCACTATCCAAACCTTTTGGCAACTCCTGACGCCGGTCCTCCAATGAGCACGGGGGCTCACTGCTATACTCATATGGCAGGAGAATGTAATGCCGATCGCCATCCTTGACGACGCTACCATCGGGAAAATCGCCGCTGGCGAGGTAATTGAACGCCCGGCTTCGGTGGTCAAAGAACTTGTCGAGAACTCGCTCGACGCGCAAGCGCGGTCGATTCTGATCGATATTGCATCCGGCGGTAAAGAAATGATCCGGGTGCGCGACGACGGCGGCGGGATCGCCCCAGACGACCTGTTCCTTACGGTGAAGCGTCACACTACGTCGAAATTACGCGCTTTTGAGGATCTGGACCGTCTTACCTCATTCGGCTTTCGCGGAGAAGCACTCGCCAGCATTTCCTCAGTCTCCGATCTTCAGATTCTCAGCCGCCCGCCGGAGAGTCGCTCGGGGTGGTTGCTCCGCTCCGAATTCGGCCGAAATTCGGCACCGTCCAGAGTCGGCTCCGCGGCAGGGACGACCATCACGGTACAAGATTTGTTCGCGAACGTGCCAGCCCGGCGCAAGTTCTTGAAACAGGATTCTACCGAGAGCGGCTACATTCAGCGTGTGGTCGCGGCCTACGCGCTGGCATTTCCCGAAGTCCGATTCGAGCTCAACATCGATGACAAACCGATACTCGCGACGGATGGATCAGGAGATCTGACGGATGCAGCCGTCGGGGTGTTCGGCTCCGAAATCGCTGGCCAGATGGTGCCGATCGAGATACCAGTCGACGAGGAATCGCACGATGCTGACGATGGTCGACCACCGGTTCGGGTGAGCGGTCTTATCGGATTGCCAACGATTACCCGCGGCAATCGCCAGCAAATGGTCCTGTTGATCAATCGTCGCTGGATCGAACATCGATCGCTCTCATTCGCCATCGAACAGAGCTATCACACATTGATAATGGTAGGTCGCTACCCCATCGCCGTGGTGAACATTTCAGTACCGACAGACAGAGTTGACGTCAACGTTCATCCGACCAAGCGCGAAGTACGGTTCAGCGACGAGCGACTCGTATTTTCATCGGTTCAGCGTGCCGTTCGCGGCACCTTGATGAGCCATACTCCGGCGCAGTCGATTCCTCAGGTAATCGAGAGCCCACTCTCAGCTGAAAGTGTTCAACGTCGAATGACACTCGCAAATCCGGAACGAGTCCAGCAGCCGCAACGACCTTTGATCGAGCAAAGGTATGCGCAGTCCGAAGACAACGATCGGACACTAGTGCCGGATCCGCTCGAGCCAGAGGTTCCGATATTACGAGTGTTGGGACAGGTCAGCGGCACTTACATCATTGCCGAAGGCCCGGACGGGATGTATCTGGTAGATCAGCATGCCGCACACGAGAGAATTCTTCTGGAACGACTTCTGATCCAGTTCGAGCGGCACGCTCCAGAGAAGCAGCAGATGCTCGAGCCGTTGGTTGTGGAGCTCAGCCCGGAACAACTGGACGCCGCGATCGATGCGGCCGAAGAACTGCAGCAGCTTGGCTTCGAAATAGACTCCTTCGGCGCGGGTACGATAGCCTTGCGGGCAGTACCGGTCATCATGACACGACGTGATCCAGTACGCACGCTGCTCGCGATTTTGGACGAAATCTCGCGAGGTGGTAACGGTCGATCGAAGTTCGAATCAGTAGCCATGAGCACGGCATGCCACTCCGCGATTCGAGCTGGGCAAAACCTGTCCGTTGGAGAGATGCGCGAACTTTTGACGCAACTCGAAGGGTGCACCGCACCACGAGCCTGTGCCCACGGTCGTCCGACGATTCTTCATCTCAGCCAGGACGAACTCGAGCGCCAGTTTTCGCGCCGGTAGCGCGAATTTGCGGTCAACCGGCTCTGGACCACGGCTTACCGCTTCAACTGAATCAACCTGAATATCGATACCGTTCCGCGACCCGGCTAGGGCAGGATCTCGACGTACCCATCCGTTCCATTCACGCGGATCCGCTGTCCATCCCGGATCAGCCGGGTGGCATGCTCAACCCCCACGACGGCTGGCAAACCGTACTCCCGTGCGATGACGGCGCCATGGGTCATCAGGCCCCCAACTTCCGTCACCAGGCCCTTGATCGTGACGAACAGGGGTGTCCAGCTGGGGTCCGTGTAAACGGTGACCAGGATGTCGCCCGCTTCGAGATCGGCCTCCGCCATGTCCAAAATGACGCGAGCCCGCCCCTCGATGGTGCCAGCGGAAACCGGCAACCCGACCAGCGCACCGTCCGGCAATTTGTCGCGGTGATATGCCCCGGCGACAGACTCGCCGTCCGACGTGAGCACCCTGGGTGGCGTGAGCGCCTGGTACGACCTAAACGCGTCTTTACGCTGGCGGATGAGTTCGTCATCCACCTGGTTCGTGCGCACGACGTCCTGGAGTTCCTGGAAGCTGAGGTAGAAGATGTCTTCCCTCTCACGAAGCACTTCGGCCTGAACGAGGCGCTCGGCTTCTTTCAGCAAGGCCTGCTTGTAAACGAAGTAGCGGCTGATCATGCCGAACTTCGGATACTCTCGGTACCCGATGAAGGTCCGGACTCGGTCGATCATCCGCTTGGTTTCCTCGGCCTTCCGCTCCCCGTCGGATAGGGCCCGCAAGCGCTCCAACAGTTCCTGTTCCTTTTCCTCGGCCTCTTGCCGCCCTTGCTCGAAGCGCCGCTCACCGGCTCCCGGCTCGAAGTTCTTGACGTTGCCGAGAAGAACGGGCAGGAGCGTGGTGGGGCGTTCGATCCAACGCGGCCTCGTGATGTCGATCTCGCCGGTGCCGCGCATGCCGTACTTGTCGAGATAGGCCAAGATAGCTTCTCGCGATTGCTGTCCGCCCTCGAGCTTGGCCATGTCGTCCAGGAAGCCATCGTCCTTGACATTCTCCAGAAAAGCCACCACCTTCGGATGCGGGCGTATCGTGTCAGCGACATCCAGGAGCGCCAGCCCCATCTCAGAAGTGACGTTGTGCGGGACGGACTGCGTGAGCGTGTCGGCCGCGTTCTTCTCGCCCAACCACGACAGTAGTTGCTCGTTGAGCCACCAGGTGGCCTCCATAGCCGACATGAACACTTGATGGCTCCGCGGATCGAACAAGATACGCCTCAGTTCCTGGATGTCCGCCAGGATGAAGTCGAGCAGCGCCGGTCCTGACTTCGTCCGGATGTCGCGCTTCAAGGTGGCGATAGAGGCCTCGCTGTGTTCGATCAGCCCGGTGACGATCGCCGGATCAGTCTCGATCGGCGATGGTGGCGCTCCAACCGGCGGCGCGCTTGGAACCTGGTCAGGAAGCGACGGAATGAAGTCGCCGCGATCGAGGATGGTCTGCAACGCATCCCTGATCAACGGATCGGATTTTCCCAGGACATCTAGGAGGCCGGCGCGGCTAGTGGGCGAAGCCAGAATCCGGGTGACGTCGACGAACAGCCTCCCTCCTGCCACGTACATCGGCCGCGGCGTCGTCATCTGCCAGAATGAGAGTCCTAGCGGCTTCATGGCGTCGGTCATCATCTGCTGATGACCGACTGAGACGTAGACGTGGTTCTCTCGGTCGCCGGACGCAGGAATTGGAAACAGCGTGGTGATCGGCCGGCTCTGGAGGATCTGGAATTCCCCGTCGACCAGGCACCATTCGATGTCCTGCGGACAGCCGAAGTGTGCTTCGATGCGCCGGCCCAACTGCGCGAGCAGCACGACCTGCGCATCCGTCAACACGGGCTGCTCCTGCCGCTCTGGCTCGATCACCGTCCTGCTGCGTTCCGCCTGCCGACGAGGCGTGGATGGCAAGCTGTTTGGTGGCGACCGCCTTGGCGACGATCTGGCCGCCTCGCACCTTGTAGACGTCCGCATTCACCAGTCCGGATACCAGTGCCTCGCCGAGGCCGAAGACGGCCTCCACTGAGGCGACCTTCCGGTTTGACGTGGTGGGATCGGCCGTGAACAAGATACCTGACGCCCGGGGGAAGACCATCAACTGCACGACGACGGCCATCTGGACCGTGCGGTGATCGAAGCCGTTCCGCAGGCGATAAGTCACCGCCCGCTCACTGAAAAGCGAGGCCCAGCACCGACTGATGTGCTGAAGAATCGCCGCCGGTCCCACGATGTTCAGGTACGTGTCCTGCTGACCCGCGAAGGAGGCCGCCGGCAAGTCCTCCGCCGTCGCACTGGATCGAACCGCAAAGGCGGCATGATCCCCGAGTCGAACCAGCCAAGAAGTGATTGACGCCGCCAAATCGTCAGGGATGGCGATCCCTTCGATGGTCCGTCGGATCTCCGCGCTGAGCGCGCGGATCGACTCCCGGTCATCTGGCTCTTGGTGCGGCCAGTCGACTAAGCAGATCGTTGATCGACGGCGCTTCCGCCATGATCCGCTGGAAGGCGGCCGTCGTCACGCAAAAGCCAGCCGGCACGGAGAGGCCTTCGATGCGCGAAAGCTCCCCGAGATGTGCCCCCTTTCCTCCAACGTCCGCAACCCGCGTCTGGTCGATCTCCTGGAAACTCAAGACGTAGCTGCCCATCCGCCTCCTTTCTTTCGCGTTCTCTGAAGAATGTCGCGGCGTCTCACAACTTCGCCGGTCGGCACGTCGGGCGGAACCGCTCATTCTAACAGGAATTTCGCGGACGAGGTTACGTTTGAGAATCGTATGCGAATGTCCAACATGCTGAGGGCCCGAGTGCTCAGGTTCGTTCCCGTCCGCATGACGGAGCCGCAACACACAAAGCCATCCGTTACACGAAGATTCATTCGTGATCATCTTGACTGGGTCGCATGCCAGCCTTGCGAATGGCGACTCGACGCGACCTGGGAGCGGAGTTCAAAGCTCCCTTCGCGAACGCGAACGGATGCGCCACGGGCGTTTCCCCCTGTCGACCGCCGGCATCATGGCTAGCCGATCGGGCAATGCGAGCAGCGTCCGCGACGAGTCAGGCTGCATTTGTGCCCAATGCATCAAGAATATGGAAATGCGTCCGGACAAAATGTACGTACGCATTTCCATCTAGCGTCGTACCAGAGCGACGATGTCAACATTGTGTGTGGCGGAATTTGCTTAGGTGTCGGTTTGAGCGCGGCCAATCCAGGCGTTTCAACCAAGAGCGACAGGACTGCTGTAGAGCAGAGGCGAGAACCACGGCCGGAATCGTCCGGTCAAGAGATCGTATCGTGCCGAGTGAAGCCGCCATCACGACCAGTGGTGATGGCGAATGAGCTTGCTGCAATCGGGATCGTCGAGAACCGGGAACTACGAATCAGCAGGCGCCGGGACTGGGGAGCCCATTCCCTCATGCTGATTGTCGTCGCCAAGCTTGATCCAGCCATGACGGAGCGCATAGATAACGGCCTGCGTACGATCGTTCACGGCCAATTTCCGCAAAATCGATGTTATATGATTCTTGACCGTCTGATCGCTGATATTGAGCAAGCGCGCGATTTCTTTATTGCTGTTCCCATGGGCCACGCTGTCAAGTATCTCGACCTCGCGTGGAGTCAGTGGAGAGAATACGGCACTTGAAACCTCGTCCACCTGAGCCAATTCGCGGAACTGGTCAAGAACCTTTGAGGCGACGAACGGGCGGGATAGCACATTCTCGTTAATCAAGTACTCACCACGACCGACTCGCCGGATGAGAGAAACTAATGCGGCTGGGTCGATGTCTTTGGTCGAATACGCGTTGGCACCGGCGCGAATCGCACTAAAGAGCTGCTCATCGTCTTCGTGCATGGTCAGCACGATAACACCAGCTTGAGGGTGCCGGCGTTTTAGAATACGGGCAACTTCGAGGCCAGTCATGTCCGGCAGATTCAAATCGAGCAGAACAACGTCCGGGACATGCACATCCGACAATCGGATCGCTTCCTGGCCCGAATCTGCTTCACCCACTACCAACAAGTCGGATTCTTCTTCTAAGCTCCACCGAATCCCACGCCGAAACAGAGGATGGTCGTCGATAATGAGAATCTCAATCTGATTCACTTCTGCCTCCTCGCGCTGGTTTTCTGACGGCCCTTGCGTTGCTCAGGGACCGGACCGCTGCCTGAGTGCTAACTGGAATAGTCAGTCTCACCGCGGTCCCGGAACCAGGCTCGCTCACGACTGTCAAGTCCGCACCAATTACCTCGGCGCGTTCGCGCATCCCCACCAGGCCAAATCCACTCGTGGCGTCCGACACGGCCGCACTCGGTCGGAACCCAATACCATTGTCTCGTATCGCAATCTCCAATCCAACATCAGACGCAAGAATTGATACCCAAGTCCTAGTCGCCCGCGAATGTCGATGAACGTTTTGCAAAGATTCGCGTATGACCCGGAATGCTGTCATCTCCTGATCGGGTGTTAGCTGTGGAAGATCATCGGCAACACTGAGCTCGATTTCACCAGGGAAAAGATGCTGATAGGTCTGAATGTAGTGCTCGGTAGTCGCCGCAAGGCCACGCTGACCCAGCATCGTTGGACGCAGATCGAACATGAAGCGGCGGATTTCGGTCAGACCTTCTCTCATCGCCAACTTGACGCGGTCGATTTCTTCAATGCTGCTTCGTCGACCATCCCCCGGATTCGAAAGAGAACGGCCGACGAACTCTAGACCGATGATGGCATTGGCGAGCACCTGCGCCGGTCCATCATGGATTTCACGCGCCAGTCGCCGGCGCTCATCTTCCTGAGCCTGAATGGAGGATTGACGCAAGGCGAGCCGTTGCGCATCATCAATTCCGGGAAGCTCTTCATCGCTGCGGAATTGCTGCCGGCTCGTAGTCAGCAGATGAACAAACCCATTGAGCTGACGATAGACCGCAGAAACACGAGCATACGTCGCGAGTAGCTCGTTGTCGCGATCTTTGAGCTCTTTGTCCTCATCGTCATCGTCAGGCACGGTTCCGGTTGGACTGGCCATTAAACGCTCGAGCTTGTGCTCCTCAATCGTTCCTTGAATCGCCGATCTCGCGTTGCCGATCATGGCCAACATCGAGTTTAATTCGATGACGGTAGCGCCAAGACGACCTTCAACCGAAGCGATTGCATCGTAGATGCCATCGACGATATCTTCGAAAGATTCAGGCCCTCTGCCTGACAATGTATGCTCCTATCAGCTCAGATCGTTGCAGTTTTCCGTTTTGGTTCATTGCAACTGGTGAAAAAACGATGAAGCGGAGCAATTACCGAACAAATCCGCTTCAGTATAGCACGACCCTACTTTACCAGATTTAATAGGTGTACGTATACCCCTTGGTCGTGAATAAACGGAGGCGAAAATGCAGACCATCGCGCTCATCACTATTGGCCAATCACCACGCGCCGATATTGTAAATTCAATGTTTCCCGATGGTCCTCCTTCGCGACTCATCGAACGCGGAGCATTGGACCAATTGTCCCGCAACCAAGTTCGCCAGTTGGAACCTCAAGACGGCGAGCATCCGCTCGTGAGCCGGCTGCGCGACGGAACCGAGGTCGTGGTCGCTAAAGAACGGCTCATGCCACATATGCAGACGGCTGTGGACGAAGCGGTTCAATGCGGAGCGACGCTCGCGGTGATTCTTTGCACGGGAGAGTTCACCCAGTTGTCGATACCAATTCCGTCCATCTATCCCGATCGCGTTCTGACGCACAGCGTGGAGGCGGTGCTGCCTCGAGGCGCCCTTGGCGTTATGCTCCCGCACGTGGGACAGATGGAATCAATGCGCCAAAAATGGATCTCTCCGATGCGTACGTTCGAGGGTATTGCGGTATCACCATATTCAGCGAGTGATGAGCTTGCGCGAGACGCTGGCGAGCTCCGCGATAGAGGAGCACAGCTAATCGTGATGGATTGCATGGGATTCGACGGCGAGATGAAACGAACCGTCGCCAACGCATCCGGACTGCCGACTATCCTGGCAAATCGGCTGGTTGGACGAATCGTCGAGGAATTGACGTCGACCGGAGATTGAGATTAAGGCTCAGTCGATTCAAGGTGGGAGACGATCTCACCGGCAGGCACCCGATCGTAGTGGTGCCGTACGTCGTTGAGACGCACCCGGATAATATCGCGTACCATCAGCAGGCTGTCGATGCCGGGACGAACCTTGCTTCCGTGAACGTGGCTCCAAGTCACCGGCAATTGAAAGAGACGATAGTCATAACGATGTGCGAGAAAGATGAGCTCTACGTCGAATCCTGTGACCAGGGGACCGGGGACGTCGGCGGTTTGGTCGCGATACAGTAACGCGCGTTCGAACAGATCGCGCGCGACCTCCGTGCGGAACCCTTTGAAGCCGCATTGCGTGTCCTGAACGCCAGACAGTGCCAAGATTTTTACAAGAAAGTTAAAGAGCCTGCCCATCATGTGACGGTAGAATGGTTCGTTTAACCGGCGAGCACCTTTGCCCTCACGTGTTCCGATGACCATATCCCAATCGTTCGAAAGAAGCTTCACGACATCGTCGACGTGCTCGATTGGCGTTGAGAGATCGGCATCGGTGAAGATCACGAATCTGCCCCGAGCTGCCTCAATTCCGGCACGGACTGCGGCCGCCTTTCCTCGATGTGGTAGATGAAGGCATCGTACGTTCGCAGCATTCGACGCATCGCTCGCGATAATCGGCGTGCGGTCATCGCTCCCATCATCCGCGATGATCACTTCCCAAACGTAATCACGCGTCGAAAGGTATTGGAGAACCTGATCAAGTGTGCCCGGGAGACGAGACTCTTCGTTATAGCAGGGGATCACCAGGCTCAGCACAATTTCACTGCCTGCGCTTCCGTCGCTCTCGGCTGTATTGCGACTAAGGACCAATCAGAATACCTTCCGGTTCGGTTCTCGAGAGGTTGCCCGCGGGTAAACCGGTCCTTCGATTGTAACAGTCCAGGCTTCAACTAAAAGTACTGATTGAGATGAGAAAATCAGGCCACAGTGCAAACCGTCATCAAGTTTACGCGGCGTTAACCTGAATGCGCGATACTTGGAACGGCATCGTTGATGCGATCAGTTCTCGATCGTGTGGTCGGTGTCGACTGAAGGCTCGGATGCCTGGCACTGTCATATTTCATTGAAGAAGGTCTACTCGATGAACCGCCCCGCACGGGCAGCAATTAGAAGGATTCGCTGGGTCCTCACGAGATTTCCGGCGACCATTGCGATTATGTCGTTAATCCTTCTCATCGCCTACCTCACGGCCGGGACGAGCGCCATCTCTCACCGCCTCCTGACCAATGACGTCGGTCTCGACCTTAGCAAGGTTCTGAACTGGCAACTGTGGACGCTACCTGCGTCTACTGTTATTCAATCGAATCCCGGGATCGGCCCGAAGCTCGCGATCCTGATCCTTATTGGCCTAGCCTCTATTGAATACATCGCGGGCAGCACACGGGCGGTCATCACTTTTTTCCTGGCCGACTGGATAAGCGCGCCGCTCACAATTCTTGTCGCTTGGCCGCTGGCCCATCTCGGGCTACACCGAGCTTATCTCGTTCTGTATCGACCCGACACGGGTTCATCAGCAGCCGCGCTCGGCGCAGTCGCGGCGGCAATGATGTTTTTGCCCGGACGATGGCGAGTTGTTTCTCTGGGCACCCTCTTCGCCATCCTGGTTTATCTGCTCCCGACTCCAGGGCTTTCAGCGAATATTGCACACTTGCTCGGCGCCCTTACCGGTACATTCATCGGGCTAGTCTGGATCAAACGTCTGCCGGACCGCCGCTGGCCGATCGACCGGATAGGCAATACTGTAGACAGATTGTGGGATCACGTCGGTTGGCCGCGGCCTACTCCTTCGGCGGTTCGCGAGCACGCCACGGCAGATCATCATCAGAGCGACGACTAGCGGTGGTTGAGATCAGACTGAATCTTGTGGTCGCCGGATTCAACCGTGAGGCTACCGAAACACATCTAATATGTGCACTACCATTGAGTGCATCTTGGTCCAATGCGCCGTACAATAGGAGCTTACGATCGTATGTTCGCATTTCGGATGGCGTAGGCACGGGACAGTATGGCAAGCGACAAGATCGTTATTCGTGGCGCACGAGAGCACAACCTCAAAGACATTGATATAGAAATTCCCCGCGACAAACTGGTGATCATTACTGGGCTGTCGGGCTCCGGTAAATCAAGTCTGGCGTTCGACACGATTTATGCCGAAGGACAGCGACGCTATGTCGAATCTCTTTCGGCGTACGCGCGGCAATTCCTTGGACTGATGGAGAAGCCGGACGTCGACCAAATTGACGGACTCTCTCCGGCAATCTCGATTGATCAGAAAAGCGCAAGCCGGAACCCGCGATCGACGGTCGGCACCGTCACCGAGATTTACGACCATCTTCGACTTCTCTATGCCCGTATCGGGCATCCCCATTGTCCCCAGTGTGGCCGGCCGATCACCCAGCAGTCCGTCCAGCAGATGGCCGAGATCATTCAGGCGCTCCCCGACGGCACTCGCCTGATGATCCTCGGATCCTTGATCAAAGATCGTAAGGGCGAGCACCAGTCTGTCCTCGATGAAATCCGGCGTGCCGGATTCTCTCGGGTGCGGGTCGATGGCGAGATCCACGACATTGAAGATTCTTTTTCCATGGCAAGGTACAAGCGGCATACCGTCGAGGCGGTAATCGACCGGTTGGTTATTCGTCACGATGACTCGGAGGAAATGCACGCCACCCGAATTCGCCTGATCGACTCGCTCGAGACGGCGCTCAAGATCGGCGGCGGTGTGGCCACGGCCTCAATCATTGACGGTGAAGAGATGATCTTCTCCGAGAACTACGCCTGCGCCCACTGCGGAATCAGTTTTAGCGAACTCGAACCTCGAAGCTTCTCGTTCAATAGCCCACACGGTGCTTGCCCCGAATGCGACGGGCTGGGAATGCGCATGGAGCTCGACCCGGAATTGATCATTCCTGACAAGGATCTGTCACTTGCCCAGGGCGCAATAGCTCCGTGGTCGAAAGCTGGACGCGATAGTACTGCCTGGTACGATGCATTGCTTCTGGCGCTTTCAAAGAAACGTGAGTTCTCGGTTAGCGTGCCGGTGCGTGAGCTACCTGACAATGTTATTGAATACGTCCTCAACGCCGGCGCAAAGCGGGGAAGCAAAGAGAAAGTACGTGTCGAATACCGTTCACGGCAAGGTCGCATGCGATCGTATGAAGTGGCATATGAAGGAGTCACCACAAACCTTCGCCGTCGCTACCAGAGCACGTCGTCCGATTACGTTCGCAATGAAATCGAGCAGTACATGGCCGCGCGGCCGTGCCCCACGTGCGGCGGAGCGCGACTCAAACCTGAGAGTCGGGCCGTCACCGTCGGTGGCCGTTCGGTTGTCGACGTCACCAATCGTTCGATATCCGACGCTTTGAAGTTCGTCCTCGATCTTTCGAACGAGGCGGAAGGCGAAGCCTTACTTACTGAGCGCGAGTTCATGATAGCTCGGCAAATTCTCAAGGAAGTCCGCGAACGGCTGAGCTTTCTGGTCGACGTCGGTCTGGACTATCTCACGCTCGATCGAGGCGCGGCAACACTCTCGGGCGGCGAGGCACAACGCATACGTCTGGCGACTCAGATCGGCAGTCGCCTCATGGGCGTCCTCTATATTCTGGACGAGCCGAGCATCGGATTACACCATCGCGACAACGACCGCCTCATTCGCACCCTCGAGCGGCTTCGTGAACTGGGCAATACCCTTATCGTGGTCGAGCATGATGAAGAAACCATGCGTGCAGCCGACTGGCTGATCGACATCGGTCCTGGCGCGGGAGAGCACGGCGGGTATGTCGTCGCTGAGGGGACTATCGAGGCGATCGAATCGGTTCCTGAGTCCATTACCGGTCAGTTCCTCAGCGGCGTTCGACAGATCTCGGCGCCAGCGGAGCGCCGTCGTGGGAACGGAAATCAACTCGTCATACGTGGGGCACGCGAGAACAATTTGAAGAACATTGATGTCGAGATCCCGCTTGGCGAGTTCATCTGCGTGACAGGCGTATCTGGTTCCGGCAAGAGCTCGCTTGTGACCGACACGCTGCATCCCCGCCTAGCGCAAATTCTTCATCGCGCCAAAGCACGGGCCGGCCGACATGACGGTATCGACGGAGTTGAGCATCTCGACAAGGTGATCGAGATCGATCAGAGCCCAATCGGTCGAACCCCGAGATCGAATCCCGCAACGTACACGGGCGCGTTCACGCCGATTCGCGAGTTGTTTGCGTCGATGCCGGAGGCACGTGCGCGAGGCTACAAGCCGGGTCGATTCTCCTTCAATGTCAAGGGCGGTCGATGCGAGGCCTGCCAGGGAGAAGGCATCATTGCCATCGAGATGCAATTCCTGCCAGACGTATATGTCCCCTGCGAAGTCTGCAATGGCAGGCGTTACAATCTGGAGGCGCTCGAAATCCAATATCGCGGTAAGAGTATTTCGGACGTTCTCGACATGACCGTCGAAGAGGCGCTGGGATTCTTCGAGAATATTCCGTCTATCCGCAACAAGATGCAGACGCTGTATGATGTCGGACTCGGCTACATTCATCTTGGACAGCCGGCAACAACGTTATCGGGTGGAGAGGCGCAGCGCATCAAGCTCAGCTCGGAGCTGAGCCGGCGGGCTACCGGCAAGACGCTCTACATCCTCGACGAGCCAACGACCGGCCTGCACTTTGCCGACATCGATCGGCTCCTGGGGGTGTTGCAGCGACTGACCGATGCCGGAAACACCGTGCTCGTGATCGAGCACAATCTTGACGTGATCAAGTGCGCCGATTGGCTAATCGACCTTGGACCTGAGGGCGGCGACGCCGGAGGTCGCGTAATCGCGATCGGCACGCCGGAACAGGTGGCAAGCATGGAGAGCTCGTATACGGGGCTTGCACTGCGAGCGGTTCTTCCTGAGATCGCAGTCGCCGCCGATTAGCCAGCGAATCAGTTGACCAGCAACGAAGAGGGAGGGGATTCCTGAATGAGCGTGGAGTCAGAATTCCTGCGAGATGCACGGGTAGTGGTGATCGGCGCAGGTGCGGTCGGTTCAGTGACGGCATACCGGTTGGCACAAGCCGGCGCTAAAGTGACCATCGTTGAGCGGCGTTTCGCCGGATCGGGCACGTCGCGAAACTCCTTCGCCTGGACCAACTCTTTCGGCAAGACTCCACGTGATTACCATCGCTTGAATTCCCGATCGATCCGCGATCACCAAGATCTTGTGCGCGAGCTCGACGGCGACTGGTTCCATTTCGACGGCGGCTTGCAATGGGCGCACGCCAACGACACGGATCATTCAAGACTGCTGCGTGAAACCGTAAGTCGACTGCGGTCCTGGGGCTATCGCGTAGAAACATTGTCGCCCGAGCGGGTGATGAAGGAACTTGAGCCGGATCTCGTTATAGATCCGGACAAGGTAAACGAAGTCTTCTACACGCCCTACGAAGGCTGGGTCAACGGGATTGGGCTCGCGCATGGCACGGTCAGGGCCGCGATTCGTCAATATTCAGCACGCCTGGTTCGTGACGAAGTCGTCGGGTTGAGCGGCCCCGGCGGAACGGTCGATACTGTCATGCTGGCGAGCGGCGAGACGCTGCCGGCCGACGTCGTCATTAATGCGGCCGGACCGGACGCGGCAAAAATCGCGGCGATGGCCGGTGTTGATCTTCCGATCCGAAGGCAGCCAGGATTCCTTATCACGACGGAACCGGCACCGATATCCCTTAAGGCGGTCGTTCACTCACCGGAAACCAACGTTCATGCCGACGGCGGATCACGTTTGATTCTCCATCGCGACGATTACGACGAACGGGCCGAGTCGGAGGAACCGGTCGACGTCTCCGATCCGCTCTGTCAGCAGGCTATTTTGAACGCGTCCGCGGTACTCCCGGGCCTAAAAGGGATTCGTGCCGAAGGGACCCGGCTCGGAGTTCGTCCGATGCCGAAGGACGGTCACCCGATCGTTGGTTTCGAATCTGGCACGCCAGGCCTATACGAGCTCGTGATGCACAGTGGGATTACCCTCTCGGCCGCTATGGGTCTCCTCGTAACTGAGGACCTTATGGGCGCGGAGCCAGCCGAACTTGCCGCGTATCGTCCCGATCGGTTCACCTCGGGCGCTACCCTGAGCGTGAGTGCCAGCCAAGAGTAGTCGCACGATAGATCAACGCCGCACCGGCCTGAAACGACGTTGTCATCGTGCGACGCGTTGTATAGGCTTGGCTCTTGAATCGTCAGCGCTAACGCGGAGGAAATTTGGCCAGCGTCATTCCACGAGAGAAAATCAGCGATAGCAAGCAGGCATTCGATATTCGTCGTCCTGGCGCGATTCTGCTGGTCTCCTGTTATGAGCTCGGGCACCAACCATTGAGCCTCGCCTTTCCCCTCGGGTATTTGCAGCAGCAAGGTTACTCGCCGGTTGCGGTCGACACGTCGGTCGATTCGATCAACGACGACGCCATCTGTGCAGCCCGGCTCGTTGCTATCTCGGTGCCGATGCACACCGCTTTGCGCTTGGGCACACAAATCGCCGAACGCGTGCGACGGGTCAATCCGAGCGTCACAATCTGCTTTTACGGCCTCTACGCATGGCTCAATGCCGATTACCTGTTGCGCGAGCACGCCGATTTTGTGATTGGCGGCGAATACGAACAACCGCTGGCCAACCTATGCGTCGCGATCGAACAGGGCGCGCAGCACTTAGCGATCGACGGAGTTAGCAGTTCCGAGCACCGCGTTTCTCCCGCCATTAACCGGATCGAATTCCCGATGCCGGTTCGTGACACACTTCCGAACCTGCGAAGCTACGCGCATCTCCTACGCGGTGACGAGGCGATTCGGGCCGGATACACCGAGGCGACGCGAGGCTGCCATCACACCTGCCTTCACTGCCCTGTCGTACCTATCTATCGGGGGCGATTCTTTGCGATTCCTCGATCGGTTGTCCTGGACGACATTCGCCAACAGGTGAAACAAGGTGCGGGCCACATCACCTTCGGCGATCCGGACTTTCTCAACGGTCCGACTCATTCGCTGCGCATTTGCCGCGACCTCCACGCTGAATTCCCGCACGTAACCTTCGACATGACGACGCGCATCGAACACATCTTGCAGCACCGCGATTTGATGCCGGAGTTCGCAACGCTTGGCTGTGTGTTTGTCGTGTCCGCAGTTGAGTCAGTAAGTGAGTCGGTTCTGGAACACATCGACAAGGGTCACACAAAAGAGGATGTGGCCGACGCATTGCAGGTACTGGAGGACGCCGGAATCGCGATGCGCCCGTCCCTCCTCCCGTTCACACCCTGGACGACGATCGACGATTATCTGGAACTGCTCACGTTCATTGAAGAACGTGGCATGATCGAGAACGTCGACCCGGTGCATCTATCGATCAGGTTGCTGGTGCCACCTGGATCCGCGTTGCTCGACCGACCAGAGAGCGCCGAGTGGCTTGGCGACCTGGACGAAGCAGCCTACACGTATCGCTGGAACAACCCAGACCCACGAGTGGATGAGTTGCAGCGCGCGGTCTCGCGCGAGGTTGAGCGGGCAGAACGCGACGGACGCGAATCGCGAGACACGTTCGAGCAGATCAAACAGCTTGCCTGGGGGATGGCTGGCTTGACGCCACCTTCGATCGATCCAGTGCCCACCCGTACCTGGAGGCGTCCTCCTCGCCTAACTGAATCCTGGTTCTGCTGAGCAGAGCCGACTGCGGACCAGTTTGGTTCGACAAATCGAAACTAAGAGACTAGTGGCATCAGATGGTTCGTCCGTGATTAGGCATCGTCCGACAAACACCTAATATCGCCAAGTCGTGCCCGCATTGATGTCACACGCCGTGATTGCTATGATTTTCTGGCAAACGTGGGCGATAAAGTTATCATTCAATCGCGGACAGAGGCCCAGCTTGGACGACGCCGAACCTGCTCAATTCAGCAATGGGCATCAGCACCTCAACGGTCATCATCCGGTTCTCGTTCTGAACCACAATTACGAGCCGCTCAATGTCTGCAACATCCGGCGGGCGATCGTCCTCGTGATTACTGGTAAAGCCGAGATCCTCGAGGCGTACGATGTCAGCGTGCCCACTACACGGTATCGCTACGATGCGCCCTCGGTAATCCGTCTCGCTTACATGATTCGCCGTCCGCACCCCCGAGTTAAACTATGCCGGCGGGAGATCTTCATTCGCGATAACTTCACCTGCCAGTACTGCGGTGTGCGAACTCGTGAACTTACAATCGACCACATCATTCCCAGGTCGCGAGGTGGCGTCCACTCGTGGGATAACCTGGTCAGCGCGTGCCGCTCATGCAACCACCGTAAGGGCGGCAAGACGCTGGTCGAGGCCAGGCTCCGGCTCCGCTGTGACCCCGCGGAACCGCGCGCTGGACGCTACTACTCCATACAGCGTGCGGTAAACTCAACGGTCGACGAAGCGTGGCTCAAGTTCATTCCCGAGTTCGAGACTTTCCACAACGGTCTCAGTTAGTACTCTGGCGGCCAGTCTGGTCGCCGGCTCGGGCACGTTCCGCACGTGCCCCGTAGCGTGCGCGTTGCCGAAAGACGAGTGTAAAGGAAGTGGCATGATCGACATTCGACTGATCCGCGAGCAACCCGAGCTAGTGCGTCACGGCATGGCCCGCCTACACGCCGATGCGCCCATCGACGAGATTTTGGAGCTTGACGCGTCTCGGCGAGATCTTCTCAGCGACGTCGAGCAACTGAAGGCGACTCGCAACGCCGGATCCAAGGAGATCAGCAAACTGAAAGCTGGGCCGGAGCGGGACGAACGCATCACTGCTATGCGCACGCTCGGCGACGAGATTCAGCAGCTTGACGCGAAAGTAACCGAAGTCGATGAGCGCCTTAATGCGTTGCTCCTTGAGGTGCCGAATCTGCCGGACCCAGGAGTGCCGGATGGGGCGGACGAGTCCGGCAACATTGTGACCCGAGTGTGGGGCACGCCGAAGGAGTTCGATTTCCCGGTTCGACCACACTGGGAGGTCGCAGAGGAGATGCGACTGATTGACTTCGCTCGTGGCGTGAAAGTGTCGGGGTCACGTTTCTATTTCTTGCGCGGCGATATGGCTCGGTTGCAGCGCGCTCTGATCACCTGGATGATCGATGTCCACACCCAACAACACGGCTATTTCGAGGTCTATCCGCCCTATCTCGTGCGGCGCGACTCTATGACCGGCACGGGCAACCTACCCAAGTTCGGCGACGCCCTCTATCGGGACGAGGCGTCTGACCTCTGGCTGATACCGACGGCAGAGGTCTCGGTCACGAATCTTTATCGCGACGAAATTATCGATCCAGGCATGCTGCCGATCTATCGCGTAGCGCACTCTGCCTGTTTCCGCCGCGAACAAACGTCAGCCGGACGTGACGTGCGCGGCATCAAGCGCGTGCACCAATTCGAGAAGGTCGAGATGGTCAAGTTTGTCGAGCCGGAAACGTCTGATGATGAACTCGTGCGCCTGGTCGCCGATTCTGAAGACATCCTCCGACAACTTGAGATCCCGTATCGTGTTGTCGAGATTTGCACCGGCGATCTCTCATTTGTCGCCGCGCGAAAGATCGACCTGGAGCTTTGGGCGCCTGGTTCCGAGGAGTGGCTCGAGGTTTCCTCCTGTTCCAACTTTCGTGATTTCCAGGCTCGGCGTGCGAACATCCGCTACCGCCCTCCGAGGGCGCCCGTCCACAGTTCGTCAATACGCTGAACGGCTCGGGCCTCGCCTTGCCGAGAACGCTCATCGCGATCATGGAAAATTACCAGCGAGAAGACGGCTCGATCGAAATTCCGAAAGTGATTCGGCCGTATATGGGTGGGCAGGAGATCATTGGAATACAGCCGGAGTAGCTGACGTCCGTTCCACCATCGTTGAAGCCCTTCAGTGGAGTCGGTATAATCACCGGAGCGAACGCGCGGAACTGAGCGCACCGTGATGACCCAGACGCCCATCACCGATGGCGAACGAGGTCGTTCCGGCGTGACCAACCGCTCGTGGGCCACACGTGGAGAGGTGGCCGAGCGGCTTAAGGCGACTGTCTTGAAAACAGTTGACCGAAAGGTCCGGGGGTTCGAATCCCTCCCTCTCCGCCACAACTGACCATTGGGAAGGTGCCAGAGTGGTCGAATGGGGCCGCCTGCTAAGCGGTTGAGGGCGATATAAGTCCTCCGAGGGTTCGAATCCCTCCCTTCCCGCCCCCGGTTCGGCGTCCGAACTATTTACGGGCGCCTTTTCTTTCTCGCATTTAACCGCCTGTTCACGGCCACAATTGCCATGAAATCCACAAACTTGTGTCAGTACTCGCCAGCTTCGCCAATAGACCCATGAGAAATGGTGACCAAAGTCACAAGCACTATTCTTTGTCCCGCGTTAGCATCAAAGAGCGCTTCGTCGTACAGCGGCGAAACGTGCCAGCTGCGAGTATCGAGACGTGTTGCTTGCTCGATTCCGGTATCAGAGACGGACGTATTCACATGACTACTTCGTTCTACGCGAACTCAGGCCCTGAGATGGCGGCGACGTTGCATGTAGCGCTGATCGTCATGAGTAGTGATGGAATCGTCATCAGCTGGGACGACGTAGCCGCCCGTCTTTTCGGACGGTCCGCCAGCGACGCTATCGGGCGCAAATTGAGCGAAATTATCGGCCTGCCCGAACAGGCGGCGCAAGACTTGGACGTTTTCGACCAAATTCATCATGAAATCGATCAACCACGCCGGATCCGGTTGGCCCGTGGCGACGGGTCAGTCTTTCTGGCCGACGTGTCTTCCACTCCCATTCCCGGCAAAGATTCCAGCAGCCCGGGTTTGGTTTTGAGTGTTCATGACGCGGGCGCTTTGAACGCAGTTGAAGGCGAGCTACGCCGAACCCGTGACCGATATCGCTCGCTCGTCGAGACTCTTCCAGCAGCAATCTACACTCATATCATGGAACCCAATTTCTCGGGCACGAACTACATCAGTCCCCAAATTGAACAGATTAGCGGTTACGCGCCTGAACGCTGGCAGAGCGATCAGAGGTTTCACCGGAGAATTATCCACCCTGACGATCTTCAACGAGTGACGGAAATTTTCGAAACGCATCGGATTTCGATGGAACCGATTAGCGTTGAATATCGATACGTCCGACCTGACGGAACAACTGTCTGGGTGCGAAACGATGCCGTATTCCGCGCGAGTGATGAACCCCATTGGCAGGGAATCATCGTCGACATCACTCCGCAAAAACGTGCCGAAGAAACGCTTCGCCGTAGCGAAGATGAATTTCGCAGGTCATTTGTCGACGCCGCCATTCCGATGGCGGTTGCCAGATCAGACGGTTTCCTGGTTCGAGTCAACGTTCCATTCTGCACCATGATGGGCTATTTGGAGAGCGAACTAATTGGTACTGATATCTCACTTCTGACCCATCCTGACGACCGAGATGACTCGGCTCGGCAACGTCGAAACGTCATCGAAAGTGATGTTCACTCCGCGAAGTATTCGCGACGGTATTTGCGTCGCGATGGATCCGTCGCATGGGGAATTGTCAACCTTTCATCGACGCGTTCCTTGGGTGACCAGAGTGTCTACGTTCTCGGGCAAATTCAAGATGTCACCGAGCAGAAGCTGGCCGAGGAGGCGCTAGCCAAGAGTGAAACGCGGTTTCGCCGGCTCGTCGAAAAATCCAACGATGTCGTGTCGATTCTTGATACAGACGGAATCATTCTCTATCAGAGCCCCTCCGCGGAAGCCATTGTCGGCTACACGTACGATGAAGTCGTCGGTACGAGTATCTTGTATTTTGTGCACCCGGCCGATATCGACAGGGTCAAGCAAGCACTTGAAGAACTCGAGCACGATCCGTCGAAGACAATCAGAATTGAGTTCCGCATCCGTGATCGGAGCGGAAACCTGCGCTGGGTTGAATCGACGGCACGAAATCTCCTGGATGATCCGTCCGTTGGAGGAGTTGTCTTAAACTCCCGCGGCGTCACTGATCGTCATCGGACCAATGACTCTTTGGCCATGCAAAACGAGGCTCTCCGACTGCTGATCGACGGCCAGCCTCTGCCCGAGATTCTGCAGACAATTTGCTACGCGATTGATCGGCAAATCGAACGTGGTTCCGCCGCAATATTGATTGAACACCCGGATAATGGTGAGAAGACTCTTGCCGTATCACCAGGTCTCGACGGTCTCACTCAGTTCCTTGACACGCACGGAGTCTCTGTCGACGAAATTGTCGGCGCCAACGAACAGAACGACAACCGATGAACCTCCGAGTCCACGAAATCTCGCTCTCCGAGCTTGTGCCGAGCACCGTCGGAAAGACAATCGAGAGAGACCTGTCGTATTGTTGGTCGGTCCCGATCGTCGATGCAAAGACAAAAACACTCCGGGCGGCATTGGCGATTTTCTTCGACCGGGAGATACACGCAGTGCCAGACGAAGAGCGCATTTTGCGCGAGGGCGCGAGTCTTGCCTATCTGGCCATCCATCATCATCGATTGGAAGAAGAGCAACGCGAGAACGATCGAGTCTTGCGACTGGTCATTGAGGCGCTTCCGGTCGGGGTCTGGTTTGCCGATTCAGATGGAAACATAACGATGGTCAACTCCGCCGGACTGGAAATTTGGGGCGATGCCAAACTCGTTGGTACGGATCGATATCAGGAGTACAAAGGGTGGAGCACCGATACTGGAAGGCAGCTCACAAGCGACGATTGGGGAATGACACGAGCCATCAAACAGGGAGAAGTCTCGATCAATGAAGAGATCGAGATTGAGTCGTTCAACGGCGTCCGCAAGACAATATTGCACTCCGCTGTGCCAATCAGACGGCCCGATAGTCGAGTGGCTGGGGCGGTCGTCGTCAACTACGATATCAGCGACAGGAAGGCGCTCGAACATCAGCTCGTGGATCAGGCGTTACACGACTCGTTGACCGGATTGCCGAATCGTCAGCTATTTCTTGATCGCCTCGAGCATGCTTTGAATCGGTCCGTCCGAATTGGATCCCCATTGTCGGTCCTCTTTTTCGATCTCGACAACCTGAAGGTCATCAACGATTCACTCGGTCATGGACAGGGCGATGCACTCATCAAGGAGATTGGGGAGCGGCTTCGCCGTGGACTGCGGAAAAGCGATACGGTCGCGCGTCTTGGTGGCGACGAATTCGTCGTCCTGGTGGAAGACGTCGCGGACGTTGCAGGCGCGTTGGGAGCGGTCAAGAAGATCGAATCTCTCCTATCCGAGCCGTTCAACCTCGGTGGTCGCATTGTGCGCGTCACCGCGTCGATCGGAGTGGCTTTGAGCCGGCCAGAAGGATCGCTGCCGGAGGAGATCATCCGCGACGCCGATACGGCAATGTACCGGGCCAAGCGAGGTGGACGGGCACAACATGCTGTCTTCGATCCCGAAATGCATGCCCAGACTCTGAGACGGCTGGAGATTGAACAAGATCTGCGCCAGGCCATCGAATCCAGCGGTTTGCGACTCCACTACCAGCCTCAATACAGCATCAGATCACACCAGATCACGGGTCTGGAAGCTCTCGTGCGTTGGCAGCACCCCGACAAGGGACTGATTTCGCCCAACGAATTCATTAGCATCGCCGAGGAGACAGGGTTGATTGTCCCGCTGGGACGCTGGGTTCTCTTCGAAGCCTGTTCACAGGCAAGACGATGGCAAGACTTGGGCCAACTAACGGACGGTGTTTCTATTAGTGTTAATCTTTCGACCCGTCAGTTCCGTGACCCTGCGCTGATCGAAGATGTGATACGGACGCTCAACGAAACCACGCTGCTGCCAAAACACTTGACGCTGGAGATGACCGAGTCGACGATCATGGATGACCCTGAGCATGCGCAACTAACATTAGGACGTATTCATGATTTGGGTGTACATCTCGCTATCGATGACTTCGGCACTGGCTACTCGTCGCTCGCCCATCTCACGCGTTTTCCCTTCGACTACATGAAAATGGATCGGTCGTTCATTGAAGCGCTGTGCAGTCACGACTCGAAGTCGGTGCTCATCTCGAGTATGGTGCAGCTTGGACACGCAATGTCGATGCAAATAGTCGGAGAGGGGATTGAGTTCCCGGAGCAGCTAGAGAGTCTGAGGCGACTCGGCTGCGATATCGCACAAGGGTTTCACCTGTCACCGCCCATCGGTACAGACGAAGTGACGGAGCTTCTCATCGAGGAACAACACAAGCGTCAAAGCATGACGAATTTAGATCGCTAACGTCCTTGTGTCCCGCCGCATACGGAACTCTGTCAGCGCAAACTGTCAACTACGCCGTTGCGCCCGGCCGGGCAGCGCGCGCACCTTCTTTGCCCTCGACCGTGTTGTCATAGTATCGAAGAGTCGGGTAGGCGAAGTCGATATTGTTGTGATCGGCGAAAGCGTGAAGGATGTCCTCCCAGATCACTTCTGCTGAGACACGTCGTCGTCGCGGCTCACAAAGATACCGCAATGTCAGCAGAACTCCGCTGTCCTTGACATTCGTATAGACCCTCGGCTCAAAGTCAATGTGACGCAACATAAACCGACTGCTCGCTCGACGCAAGTCCTGCTGGGCTGATTCTTCGAGTTGTTGGGTGCGCTTGCTCACGATCTCTTGCAATATCTTCTTAGCTGACTGCCAGTCACTCTCGAACGTGAGGAGTACCGGAATCTCGTTCCAGATGTATCGAGTCCCTTTGCTGTAGTTCGCCTGAGGCTCGGTGAAGACGATCGAGTTCGGAATGTGGATTATGCGGCCGGTTGTCTGATCGGCATCGACCCAATTGCCGATCTCCATGAGCGTGAACTGAAAGATTCGTTGGTCGATCACGTCACCCGCGAACTGCCCAATCTGTATTCGGTCCCCGACCTCGAATGGTCTGCGCGAGAGGATGAAGAGCCATGCAACAACACTGACGATGGCGTCTTTGAGCGAAATTGCTAGACCGGCGCTAAGGAGGCCGAGGAATGTCGCGAGCGACTCAATGCCGACGAACCAGATTCGTCCGATCAGCAGAAACCCTAAGATGAAAATCAGATAGTTCAGGCTCTTTTGCGTACGATAACGTAACGTCGTTTCGTCAATGCGACTGATCCCGAAACGAACAGCGATCCACCACAGCAGCCACAAGAACGCGATGAGCAGCACGGATCGAAGCAACTGACCCTGCATCGCAGGGCTAAGTCCCGCCGTTCCGTGCAACCAGCTTGTGATCGTTGCGTTCGGCATGACTTGATCTTACCGTGAGAGGCTCGCCTGTACCCACCGACTTTTGTCACGCGAGAACCGACAG
This sequence comes from uncultured Chloroflexia bacterium, assembly GCA_963785465.1. GTDB lineage: Bacteria > Chloroflexota > Chloroflexia > Thermomicrobiales > Thermomicrobiaceae > CALAGB01. The sequence goes on from CAWAVM010000024.1 coordinate 109,173, forward strand.
ACTCGATCAGAGCTCTCGACTTTCAACCCGCTGCACATTGAAGCGCTGAACGCCGTAGATTGCGGCACCTCACCTCGGCGCACAACAGAACGAGCCGGGACGAAAACGCCCCGGCACGAAGATCTGGCGAACCGGCCGATCAGTCGATCTGCGCTCGCTGCAGTTTGCCACTGTAGTCGACATAGATGCTCTGCCACTCGGTGAAGACGTCGAGCCCGGCCTGCCCGGCCTCTCTGTGACCGTTGCCGGTCGCTTTGGTACCGCCGAACGGGAGATGAATCTCGGCACCGATGGTCCCTGCATTGATGTAGATGATGCCGGTGAAAATGTCTTGCATCGCCCGGAAGGCCTTGTTGACGTCCTGAGTAAAGATCGATGCCGAGAGGCCGTACTGGACGCCGTTCGACACGCTGATGGCTTCGTCGAGGCTATCCACAGGGATGATCGACATTACGGGTCCGAAGATCTCCTCCTGGGCAATCCTCATTGTTGGGGTCACGTTATCGAAGATTGTCGGCTGGTGATAGAACCCCCTGCTGAGCGCGCCGTCCCGGGCGATGGAGCCTCCGACCACGAGGGACGCTCCTTCGTTGGAACCGATTTCAACATACGAGTGGACACGCTCAAGCTGGCCACCACTGACGACTGGCCCGATATCGGTCGTATCTTCTAGGCCATATCCCAGGCGCATGCCGCCGGCCCGGGCGGCAAGCCGCTCAACGAGTTCTCGGTGAATGGCACGATGTGCTATCACCCGGCTCGCGGCGGTGCAGCGTTGACCGGAGGTACCGAACGCGCTCCAGAGAATGCCATCGACCGCGAGATCGAGATCCGCGTCGTCCATCACCATCACGGCATTCTTGCCGCCCATTTCGAGCGATACTCGTTTCATGTTTCTGGCACATTCGATGGAAACCTCGCGCCCCACGTCCGTTGAGCCAGTGAACGAGATCATCGCCACGTCGGGATGCTTCAGGATCGCATCGCCAACCTGCTCACCGCCTCCGAGCACGAGATTGAGGACTCCCGGAGGCAAGCCAGCTTCCTCGAAGAGCTCGACCAGTCGAATCGCAGTCCTAGGACTGAAGCTCGCCGGCTTAAAGACGACCGTATTGCCGGTGACGAGCGCCGGCATCATCTTCCAGGTCGGAATCGCCATCGGGAAGTTCCACGGCGTGATGATTCCAACAACTCCGAGCGGTTTGCGCGTCGACATGTTCCATTTGTTGGGAAGCTCGGACGGAGTCGTCTGCCCCCACATGCGGCGGCCCTCGCCCGCCATGTAGAAGGCCATATCGATGCCCTCTTGCACGTCCCCGCGCGCTTCAGTGAGGACCTTGCCCATCTCTTCGGTCATCTCGCGAGCGATGCGCTCCTTATTGTCCATCAGAAGTTGACCGATTCTGTAGAGAATTTCGCCTCGCTTAGGAGCCGGGAAGAGACGCCACATCTTGAACGCCTCGCTGGCGGATTCCACTGCGGCGTTAACATCGTCCGCGTTGCTGCTGGCAAACGTTCCGACGAGATCGCCGGTAGCAGGATTGAAGCGTTCAAACTGTTCACCGGACCTGGCTCCGACCCATTTCCCATTAATGTAGTTCTTGTAATCTGGCATCTCGGACTCCCTCCGCGTCGCAGGCCGCCGGACACGGCGGTCCATCTCGCCTTCTCGGCGCCGGTGCTCATATGGCGAGTGTAGCAGAGGGACAATGTCAATGAATCAGTTCATCAAGCAAACGGGTCGTTTGAATCGAACCGACGCACCCGTGCGTATTCGTGCTGTACTTGCGCTCGAAGTGAGATCACGACGAAAGGACTGGGCGGCACACCCAGTCCCACTCGTCAGCCGCGATCCGAGAATGATCTACGGGTTCATGGGCGTCGTGATGAACGCGCGAACGAGGTCTAACGCCAGGCCGAAGTCAGTCAGATCGAACATTTCGAACGGAGAGTGCGTATATCGGGTCGACAGACCGACTAGAGCAGTCGGAATCCCCTGCTGAATGAGTGAATCACCGTCGCTGCCAAAGAATTCCCAAACACAATGCTGAATCGGAATTCCGTCTCGCTCCGCTACATCAGCGATGCGCCAGGTCAGGTCCTCGTTGTAGTATGCACGTCCGTCCTTGTGCACCAGGGCCGGCCCAGCGCCAAGCCGTGTCGGTAGATCCCGTCGATCAACCGTCGGGATGTCACCGACCGGGCCGTTGTCCAGCGCTATTGCGAGATCGGCATCAACCTCACTCCGGAGAGAGCTCGCACCGACGAGTCCAATCTCCTCCTGGACGGTCGCAGCAAAGTAGAGGTCATACGGCAGGTTTGTTGGATCGAGCTCCTCCAGCAGGAGCGTCATCAGACGCCAAGGCGAATCGATCATCGACGGCCTTACCGATGACGCGGTCGCCAATTCGTCGCGTTGGGGGGTTCCAGATCACACCAGCGCCAGGATGGATCCCTCGCTCCAGCACTTCTTCACGAGATGAGGCCGCAATGTCGACAAAGACATCATAGTAATCGAGCTGTTCCTTACGGCGTTGGCGTTCACTCAAAATGTGCCCGGTCGTGCTTGCGAAGACCCCTTCGACCAGGTCATTGCGTCCAACGATTAAAGCGGGCTGCCCAACTGGATAGCGTTTCGCGACATCGCTCCGAGGAACCTGACCGCTCGATAACCAGATGAAGCCGTTTGCGTCAATACTGCGAACGACAAAACCGATTTCATCGGCGTGTCCTTCGACAAGCAAGCGTGGTCCATTTCCGCCGACGTGCGCGAAGAGATTCCCACCCTTGGCGGTCCAGACTCGTTGGGCTTTCCCGCTCCAGCGCTGGCGGAGCCAGTTCATCACCCGCTGTTCTTGACCGGTCGGTCCGGGAATTTCCATCAGTTCACGCATGAGTTCGAAATTTCTCGTTCGTTCGCTCATTGATGCCGCTCTCCATTAGAATCCCAAACGCTCGACGTCGCGTCCCGGGACGATACAGACTCGGTGCCATCGTTTCCGGTTCATCATGCCCTGCCAGAGCCGGAACGTACAGACCTTCGCAGCGCTAGACTGCCGCGATTCCTGCGCAATGCGGATGATCACATCCGATTGATACAAGACAGGCAGCAAGGTAGCCAAACCGAAGGACGCGTTCTTGGCGGTGCGGATGCGTAGTATAATCGCGCCCGTTGACTTCGTTCAGCCATTTGAGTGTGCCCACCAGCGCTGCCTTAGTCGGAGGATCATGGTCGAGCCAGGATTAACATCGAGACTCCGCCAGCATTCACGGCGGTCCGGAATGCTCGTCGGGCTCAGCATGGCGGTTGCTATAGGCATCTGCATTATTGGATTCATTTGGATTTACGTTCGCGTCGGCCCCATTTTCAGCGATTTCATCCCGGCAAAGTCGCTCGCGATCACTCCGGTGACGTCGCTCCTGGGCGATGCGGCGACTCCAGGATCCGGGACTCCAGTTGCCGGTATCGCGCTGACGTCACCGACACCTACGCGGCTGCCGACTGTTGTTGCCTCGCCTACCGCAGTGTGGGAAGCGACCCACAAGATCATCGCTGGAGAAACGGTGAATTTCCGCGCTGGTCCCTCCACTGTGTCGGACATCGTCGACGTCCTGCAGCCCGGCACAGAGCTCAAGTTTGTAGGACAGCAGCAAAAGACGAGCGGTGTCACCTGGATGCAGTTCCAGCTCAACGACGGGACAGAAGGCTGGGTGCGCACCGTGGACGTCGATCCGATCGTCCCCTAGTCCCCGAGTTGCGCAATTTGCTTTGATATACTTGGCGTAATCAAGTTTTCGTTCTCATTTCAATCAGGCGAAGGACGTAGCATGCAGAGAGTCTCGATCATCGGACTCGGGCTGATTGGTTCATCGATCGGTTTGGGCCTGAAACGTTGGGCGACCAAAGACGGCAAACGACAATCCGTCTTGGAGATATCCGGGTTCGACGTGAGCCTGGATGTTCAAAATTATGCCAAGAAGCTGAAAGCCGTCGATCGAACTGAATGGAACATGGTGAACGCCATTTCCAAGGCCGACGTCGTGATCATAGCTACCCCTGTCTCCGCAGTGAAGGATGTCTTTGAAGTCATCGCAGATCAGGGCAGGCAAGGGCTCGTAGTGACAGACACATGCAGCACCAAAACCGAAGTGCTCGAATGGGCTCGAGAGATCCTTCCCGAGCATATTCACTTCGTCGGCGGGCATCCGATGGCCGGCGATACCCGTGGAGTCGAGGGTGCAGACGCTGATATGTTCAAGAACGCGACCTGGTGTGTTTGCCCGACGGTGAACGCCGGAGATGACGCGGTACAGACTGTGCTCGGGTTGGTTTCGGCGCTTGACGCAGAACCGCTCTTCGTTGACGCGCACGAGCACGACGGGTACGTAGGTGGTATCAGTCACCTTCCGTTCATCATGTCAACCGCTATGACTCACGTTGTCAGTAAAGACTCGCTCTGGCGCGACATGCGAAAGCTGAGCTCGAGCGGATTCCGCGATGCCTCCCGTTTGGCGGCGGGAAGCCCGGAAATGTACCGCGCGATTTGCGCCACGAATCGCGTCAACATCGTACGCTGGCTAGATTCATCTATATCCCAACTCCAGCACATGCGTGATCTCGTCGACGCCGGAACGGATGAGACGCTGGAGACCCTCGAGCAAATTTTCAACGAGGCGCGGGACGCTCGGGCAGAGTGGATTACCGCTGAACGACAAGGCGGCGTTTCGGTCCAGGACAACGAGGGCGAGCTCAGCACTATGAGTGTTGGCGATCAGGTGCAACAAATGTTCTTTGGCAGTCTGTTCCGCCGCAGACCAAAGACCGGGCAAGAAGATCGGAACAATCGTTCCGGCACATCGCGTCCGAGACGATAGCGTCCGCGAGGGACTAGGGAACGATGTTCCACTCCTCGGGGAGCGCGTAATAGTAGAGCATGCGAGTTGGGCGGCCGTCCTGGCGAACCCTCCCACGGTCGGCGCGTAGAATCTCAGCGTAGCTGTTTTGAACCTGGATGATGCGTCGAGCGATCAGGTTATAAAGTATGAGACCGGTTGCTACCGGCTTCAGACTGAGCTGACGAGTTCGTTCGTCAAAGACACGAAATGGCGGAAGATCGGCTGAAGATGTGGATTTCGTCAACCCGAGAAATGCCGCATAATTCTCACGAGTGTTATGTTCATCGAAAATCGCGAGCCCGCTTTCGATGGACCGGGAGAACGCTTCGTCGTAGGGCCGCGTGTACTCGAGCAATTGATTGATCCGTCGTGGGTGACGGCTGCACGCGGCGGCAAACATCTTAATCGCATGACACGGTCCAACAAAGCTGGATGTACCGCGGTCATCGACGACGGTAAAACGGATGACATTCACGCGAGTCAGCCCCTTCAACATGCGGTGGTTCGTGGCAACATAGTACCCGCGCCCGAGTTTCGCGACGATCGGTAGCCCTGGTCACAACACATACGACGCGCCGGGAAAATGGAAATGAACGGGAGACGCCAAAGGCGACTTAACGGGTTCATAGCGGCAAAACTTTACCACAGCTCGAACCCGAATCTCCTCGACCTTTCAGGAGCGGAAGATCAATGGCAGTAACAGGATCGATACTGATTTCAGAACGATATGCGCGCCAGACTATCTTTCCGGCAATTGGCGAATCCGGACAGAACCGTCTCCTCTCGAGTCGTGTCTGCCTTATTGGCTGCGGCGCACTTGGCACGCATATTGCCGACACCCTCGTCCGCGCGGGGGTTGGCTTCTTGAGGCTGGTTGATCGCGATTTTCCAGTCCAGAGCAACCTTCAGCGACAGTCACTCTTCGACGAGCAAGACGTCATCGATGCAATTCCGAAAGTGATCGCGGCCACCAAGCGTCTGCGTGCGGTCAACAGTGAAGTCACGATCGAACCTCACGTTCTCGATGTTAACTCGACTAATATTGAACCGCTCGTCGCCGATGTCGATTTCGTCGTCGATGGCAGCGACAACTTTGAGATCCGCTATTTAATCAACGACGTGTGCGTCAAACTGAACAAGCCATGGGTTTATGGAGGGGTCATCGGCAGCTACGGGATGACGATGACGATCCGACCGGGGAATACGCCCTGTTTGCGGTGCGTTTTTCCGGAAGCTCCGGCACCAGGCGAAGCTCCCACATGCGACACGGCCGGAGTCATCGGTCCTGCCGTGAACGTGGTGGCAGGTGTGCAGTCGGCGGAAGCGATGAAGCTGGCAGTGGGGGCCATTGACGAGCTGAATCGCGACCTGCTCGCTATTGATGTCTGGAACGTAAGCGTCGATCAAATACCTCTAGGTGCTCCCACGGAGGATTGCCCGACCTGCGGTCGTCACGAGTACACCTTCTTAGAACAGACGGCTCCCAGCCAAACGACCGATCTTTGCGGACGTGATGCAGTGCAGGTGTCGGTTTATCCGCCGGCGAACCTCTCACTACCAACGCTGGCCGAACGATTGAAGGCCATTGGTAAAGTCGGGTTCAACGATTATCTGCTCCGCTGCGAGGTCGACGACTACGAGCTAACGGTATTCCCAGACGGGCGCGCGATCATCAAAGGAACGACAGACCCCGCTGTGGCGCGAACGATCTACGCCCGCTACATCGGCATGTGAGGGCCTCATGATATATCTGGACAATGGCGCTACGAGCTGGCCGAAACCCGAGATAGTCTACGAGACCCTCGCGAATTTCCTTCGGACTGCGGGTGCGAATCCAAGCCGCGGCAGCCATGTTATGGCGAACAGAGCGGCCGCCGCGATCAACGAGACGCGGGTGAAGATCGCGCGATTGCTCGGTGCTCCAGACCCGAAGAGAGTGATCTTCGCGTCGAACGCCACCGATGCACTTAATCTGGCTATCAAGGGCGTTCTCAAACCGGGCGACCACGTCGTAACAACCGTCATGGAGCACAATTCGGTACGGCGTCCGTTGCACGCGTTACAGTCGATCGGGGTCCGCGTCACCAAGGTAGAGGCAGATCGAGAAGGGTTCGTCTCGCTGGACGACGTGGAGCGCGCGATCCAGCCCAATACACGCATGATCGCAATGACCCACGCATCGAACGTGAACGGAGCGATCCAACCGGTAAGAGACGTGGCACGGATCGCGCGCGAGCGTGGCTTGTTACTCCTTGTCGACGCGGCACAAACGGTTGGTTCAGTTCCGTTCACGATGGAAGAACTCGGCGCCGATCTGTTGGCGTTTCCCGGTCACAAAGGGCTGATGGGTCCCCCTGGCACGGGAGGTTTGATTCTAGGACCGCGGGTGAGCGCGGACGACCTGTCGACCGTTCGGGAAGGAGGCACCGGGGGAAATTCTGAAGAGGAAGTTCAGCCTACGGAGCTACCTACTCGATACGAAGCGGGGACACTGAATACCGTCGGGATCGCAGCCCTCGGAGCGGCGCTCGACGTCGTAACGGCTGAAGGTGTCGACGCAATCTACCAGCGCGAAAAGGACATCACGACTCGTCTTATCGACGGCTTGGCTGAAATCCCAGGCGTGCGCGTCCTGTCACCGGAAGATGAGAAGCGACGTGCCGCCGTGGTTTCCTTCACAGTAGAGGGTTGGGAACCGGCCGATATTGGTGCCGCGCTCGACAGTAGCTTTGAAATTGCCTGTCGCACCGGACTACACTGCGCCCCCGAAGCCTGTGCCGCGCTCGGTAGTTTCCCGTATGGCACTATTCGTTTCAGTCCGGGCTTCTACACGACGATGGATGAAATCGATCAGTCGATCAACGCCGTAGCTGAGCTCGCGCGAGCCGCACTCCGACTCTCTTGAACTGAGGCCGTTGATGGCGAAGAAACGCTACACGAAAGTCGAAGAAGAGATCATTCAGATTCTCGATGCCAAGGATCGCGAGCCGGCGTGGCGCCGGGTGAGCCGTAGACGGTGGCGTCCGCGCATGCGGCGTCCTCGCGCATCCATTCCAGGTCGACTTGGGGCGGCAAGCGGGCTGACTTGGCTGGTTGCGACCTTCGGCATCGCCTTGGTTGCCGTAATGGTGTCAGGACGGTCGCATCTACTGGCGGCAATTCTTGCCATAGTCTGCATTCTCGTATTTCTCAGCCCGATGGTCTTTTCTCGCCGAAACACCGGGCTTCATCGCCCAGCCAAGGAATGGCGTGGTCGCAACATGGATCTTCCCCCATCACAGAACAGCGTGTCTGGAAAGATTCGCTATAGAGTTTGGGAATTGCGACACCGGGACCGCGACCGTCGTTGGTAAACTCGATCTCCTGGCGTCGATCTTCGAACATTTGCAATCACTCGCACGCTCCTCATTCGAACTTCGACCACGTTCAAGCCGAGATCTGCGGTCTGGCTGATCGCGCAACGCATATGCTATTCTGCACTCATGATGTGCGCCGCTGGGGCACGGGGAGGGGATAACGCTGAGCCGTCAGCATCGCCCGATAAAGGTCCAAAATGCCGCATATTGTAAGTGACATTGTGGATGTCTACGTGTTTCGGCATGCCCGAAACCAAGTCCAGTTCCTGCTCCTCCGTCGACGACCCGATGTCGTTCTAGGAGACACCTGGCAGTCAATTCACGGAAAGATCGAGCCGGGTGAAAGAGCGGTCGAGGCAGCCTTGCGTGAGGTCGAGGAACGGACCGGCTTCGTTCCGAACAAACTCTATTCAGCCGATTACATCAATCAATTCTACGACCACGCAAGCGACACTATCGTGCTTGCCCCCGCCTTCGCGGCCATGATTGACGTGCGCAACAACGTGCGTATTTCCCATGAGTACAGTGATTATGCGTGGTGCGACCTCGAGGAAACGGTTGCCCGCCTACCCTGGTCGGGTCAGCGGTGGGCTGTTCGGCACATCTATGACGTGATTGGTGTTGGTGGCGACGAAGCCGATTTTTACGCGCTCACCTGAGGGTTCTCAACCCGACCAAACCGTCCACAAAATTTACGTCCGAACTGCTCAAACGAATCACGTTTCGTCTCGCTGCCCATGTCACGATTCCTTCTGGTCAAAAACCTGGATTGAGCGGTCGAGTCCGACCGGGTTGGGTATAATTCAGGGGTTGCGATTCGGGCACTGACATCAAGGCGAAGACGGGAGCATTTCGTGCCGGAATTCCAGCTAGCGACCGATCTCCATCCCACCGGCGACCAGCCCAAAGCAATCGAAGAACTTGTCGCGAGCCTCGAATCCGATGCGCGACATCAGACCTTGCTGGGGGTCACGGGCTCCGGCAAGACATTCACCATGGCAAACGTCATTCAGAGAATCCAACGACCAGCGTTGGTTCTCGCACCGAACAAGACGCTTGCAGCTCAGCTCTACAGCGAGTTCAAGGAGTTCTTCCCGAACAACGCAGTCGAGTACTTTGTGAGCTACTACGATTATTATCAGCCTGAAGCATACGTTCCGCGAACCGACACCTATATTGAGAAAGACGCGCAGATCAACGATGAGATCGACAAGCTCCGCCATGCGGCGACGCGCGCGCTGCTGACACGGCGTGATGTCGTCATTGTGGCCAGCGTGTCATGTATTTACGGCCTCGGTTCGCCCGAAGAGTACGGCAAGACGGTCGTTTCACTCCGACGTGGAGCCACCGTGCGTCGTGATCGTATTTTGCGCCATTTGGTCGACATTCAATATGACCGCAACGATCTGACGCTGGTCCGTGGTACCTTCCGCGTTCGTGGTGACACCGTCGATATTTTCCCGGCGTATGAAGAAATCGCCATTCGAGCGGAATTCTGGGGCGATGAGATCGAACGCATCATTGAGATCGATCCACTCACAGGCGAGGTCCTTGCCGAGCGAAACGAGATCGATATTTACCCGGCAAAACACTTTGTGACCACCCAAGAGAAGCTACAGCTCGCGGTGCGGGACATCGAAGACGAACTCGAACAACGACTCAAGGAACTCGATGGCGAGGGCAAGATTCTGGAAGCGGCTCGACTGAAGCAACGCACGATGTACGATCTCGAGATGCTCCAGGAAGCGGGCTATTGTTCCGGCATTGAGAACTATTCACGTCATCTTTCGCGCCGCGGCCCGGGTGATCCACCATGGACCCTTCTCGACTACTTTCCAGACGATTTCGTCATGTTCATCGACGAGTCGCACATGTCGATTCCACAGGTTCGGGGAATGTTTGCCGGTGATCGATCACGCAAGGATGTGCTGGTCGACTTCGGTTTCCGATTGCCGTCGGCACGAGATAATCGCCCGCTCACTTTCGATGAGTTTCAGCAGCATATTCGGCAATCCATTTACGTCTCGGCAACGCCGGGACCGTACGAGTTGGAGCACAGCGCAACTGTTGTTCAGCAAGTCATTCGGCCGACCGGTCTTGTCGATCCCGAAATCAGCGTGCGGCCAACCAAACGCCAGATTGACGATCTCCTGGAAGAGGTTAACCGACGGGTCTCCCGGGGCGAGCGAGCGCTCATCACAACACTCACCAAGAAGATGGCCGAGGATCTATCGGATTATCTCAAGGAAGTCGGCATTCGAACCCATTATCTGCACAGTGACATTGATACCCTCGAGCGAGTAGAGATTTTGCGAGATCTGCGACTCGGCGTTTACGACGTCGTGGTGGGCATCAATCTGCTCCGAGAAGGGCTCGATTTGCCCGAAGTATCGTTAGTTGCAATCCTCGATGCCGACAAAGAAGGATATCTTCGGTCCACCAGTGCACTGATTCAGACCGTAGGACGGGCTTCGCGGCATGTCGATGGGCTCGTGGTCATGTACGCGGATATCGTCACCGATTCGATGCGGCGAGCCATCGACGAAACATACCGTCGTCGGGCGATCCAGGTTGCCCACAATGAGGAGCATGGAATCACACCGCGCGGTATCGTTAAGCAGATTCGCGACATTACTGACAGAGTTCGCGCCGTCGCGGAGGAACACAGCGAGTATCGTGCGGATTCGAAACCTGGGGTAATTTCCCAGATCCCTCCCAATGAGATGGCCAAGCTGATTAAGGACCTTGAACGCCAGATGAAAGAAGCCTCAAAGCTCCTCGAGTTTGAACGGGCCGCGCTACTTCGCGACCAGATCGTTGAACTCCGACGCATCCAAGAGGTCATGTAAGCCGTTGGAACAACCAAGCCGCTGAAGATCTTCTTGACTGGATCTGCGCGGCAAGATTGTGCCGTGGCCGCGTCTGGCACGTTACGTAGCTGAAAGAGACATCTGTACTATGGCGCAGCGAGGCAACCGACCTCGGCGAGAAACACAAAGTAATTCTCCAATCGCGATCATTGTTGCTTCCATCCTTTTGATTGTCGTGGCGGGGATCGTGGGATGGCTGATCTTCGGATACAAAGGAGCAGGGCAAGCCACCCCTGTACCCAGCGCCTCGCCCGTTGTTGCGGTGGCTTCGGCCACAGCCACGGTCGACTCTTCCGCTCCAACCGCGACGCCGGAGACGACCATCGCTCCGACGGTAGCGGTAACGCCGGAGGCCACCCCGATCGAAACCCCAACGGCTACTCCGACCGCAACAGAGGCGCCGACTCCGACGCCGATCGTTGGAGATTACGGTGAGCTACCTTCGGCGGATATTCCTTCGGGAACGCCAGGTTCGCGACGGTTACAGCTCGAATACCATCTTAATCTCAGCTTGCAGCAGATTCCTCAGACAGCGGCCGTCTACCTACTCCAACCCCGTGAGTGGACCAAGACCGACGCAGAAAATCTTGCGAAATCTTTGGGAATTACCGGCGCAGTTGAAGATCAGGGTAACGGCAGCTTCCGTGCCACCGGAAGCGGGGATCTTTATATCTCGAACAGCCTAGTCCAGTTCATCGCACCACGAGGAGGTACCTCCAACGGTACGCCGACTGCTGTCCAGCCCCTCCCCACCAATGATGCACTGGTACAAACCGCTCGCGACTGGCTGATCCAGCAGAATCTCCTTGGACCAGCGATCGGCCCGGGCTCGGTGATTAGCCGTGACGAGAAACAGAATGTTGCACAGGTCCAGGTCAAGCCAGTTGAGCCAAATCAACTGCTCTCCGCGATTCCGTCGGCAAATGTCACCCTGGATGGCTCAGGCAAAATCCTTGAAGCGTACGTTCGGTGGCCGGCTTCTATGCCTAGATCGACATACGGACTGCGTTCTGCTGCCGACCTGTGGGCCGATGCCACTGCGGGTCTCGGCTACGTTGAAATCGACGACTCGTTGTTACCTGCTGGCGCGGGGTCATTGCCGGGGCAAGCGACGATCACTGCAACATCGATCGCCTATACAACGGCGGGAGCTCCGGAAACGAAACAATATCTCGTTCCTCTCGTAGTCTTCGAGGGGCAGGCCACAGTAGCCGGAGTGGACAAACCGATTCCAGTCAAGATCTACGTTCCGGCGGTTGGCGCTCAGGCGGCGCCGCGAGGTTGACGTGAACTCGCAGACGGTAGTATCTGGAGAATCCGACAGTCTGCGAGTCGGCGATCAGGTTTATCCACGCCGCAGACGCGGAATAAGTCCGCAACGAAAGGTAGTCGTGATGTCCGGGGAATCGCGCTTCATTCGCGGTGCGCTAATCGCGCTTTTATGCATTGTGATTCTGGCGCCCTTTTCGCGGCACGAAGCGAACGCGATGACCACCAATGTCCGATGGGGTTACTACGTCACCTACGATACGACCTCATTGGATAGTCTCAGGCAGCACGTGACCCAGCTTGATATCGTCGCACCCTATTTCTACCAACTCACCGGCGACGGTACGATCGATGACGGTTACGTACAGACTGACGCGCTGACTATCATGAGGAACGCACAGGTCAAGATTGTCCCCATGATCAAGAATGTCTCGCGCTGGGACGACTTTCACAACACGATCGCGACCGTCAAACAACGAGACGACATAGCTGCACGGCTGGTCAACCTTGTGGTTCAAAATAATTACGACGGAATAAACATCGACTTCGAGGCCGTCAACGCATCAGACGCTCCTCTCTTGACCGACCTGATGGCGCGAATATCGGCCCGGTTCAAGCCGCTCGGAAAGCTCGTTACTCAAGCCGTGATCGCTCGAGTGTCGGACACTCCGTCGGTCTGGGGTGGTGCCTACGACTATGCCGCGCTGGCAAACTACGACGACTACATGCTGATCATGGCCTACGACTTTCACTCCGCCGGCGGTTCTGCCGGTGCGGTCGCACCGATTGGCTGGATTGAAGATGTGCTGGCCTACGCCAAAAGCCGGTTTCCGGTGGCGCGCACACTCCTCGGCATCGGGATGTACGGCTACAACTGGGACACCACCGCCAAGACCACGGCAACTGCAGCACGGTACGACCAGGCGCTTACGTATCTGTCAAAACCAGGTGCAACAAGTGGTTATGACACGAAGGATCAAGCCCCGTGGATTAAATACACCGACGATCAGCAGCATCAGCACGAGGTGTGGTACGAAAACGCGCAAAGCTTTAACGCCAAGATACAGCTGATGCTCGACGATCAACTCGCCGGGTTTGGGATGTGGCGGCTCGGGCAGGAAGATCCGGGCATCTGGAATGTGATCAACACGCTCAACACCCCTGCGACACGAATACCGCCGTTCGCAACTGCCGGAACAGGGAAGCTCTATTTCATCGAGACTGGCCATGCTCTTGCGTTCGGCTTCAAAAACTTCTGGGAAACCAGCGGCGGGTTGCCGGTGTTTGGCTACCCTCTAACTGAGGAATTCAGCGAATTGAATGTCGATACGGGCCAAACGTACACCGTTCAGTACTTCGAGCGGCAGCGATTTGAGTATCATCCGGAGAATAAGGGAACGCCGTACGAGGTGCTGCTCGGACGACTCGGAGTTACTGACGCTCAAGAACGCGGGCTCGTCGATACTCCGGCCTTCACGCCCCTGCCTGCCAATGCCAAGCTGGCGAACGGTTGCGAGTACTTCGCACCAACGGGACACACCGCGTGCGGTGGATTTCTTCAATACTGGCAGAGCCACGGTCTCTCGTTCGGTGATCCGGGAATCAGCTATCGCGAGTCACTGGCACTGTTCGGATATCCGATCAGTGAGCCGTTTGTCGATCCCAGCACGGGACTAACGACCCAATACTTCGAACGGGCGAAGTTCGAGTATCATCCAGAGAATGCGGGAACACCTTACGATGTCCTCCTTGGGTTGCTCGGAACAAACGCTGTTCGCGCGAAGGGATGGATCCAGTGAGCCAAGCATCGCCCGTGGCCCAGAAACTGGTGCTCGTTCTGCACGGGCCAAACCTTAATATGCTTGGACAGCGGGAACCGCACGTTTATGGGCACGTTACCCTCGAAGAAATTGACGATCGCTTGAGAGCCACTGCCGACGAGGCTGGGTATCAAGTGGTGATCGCGCAGTCAAATTACGAGGGCGCGCTGATAGATCAGATCCAACGTTATGGTTCAGTTGCCTGTGGTATCATCGTGAACCCGGGGGCGTTTACGCATTACAGCATCGCCCTGCGTGACGCACTGGCCGCGGTTCAGGCCCCTGCCATAGAAGTTCATCTGAGCAACATTTACGCACGTGAGCCATTCCGTCACCATTCGGTCATCGCGCCGGTCGCGACTGGACAAATCGCTGGATTTGGCGCGGAGAGCTACCTGTTGGCACTTCGATTTTTCATTGAGCAGGCGGAAGCCTAGAGAAGAGCGACGTTGCAGACGAGAATCGCCCGGCTGCGCGAACGACTACGAGACAACGATCTGGAGGCGATGGTCATCACCCATCCAACCAATCGCCGCTACCTCACCGGCTTCGAAGGCGACGACACTCCACCCAACGAATCTTCGGGACACGTGGTTGTCAGCGCGGATCGAGCGGTTCTGGTTGTCAGTCCCCTCGAAGCGCAACGCGCCGGAGAGCAGGCCACCGGGTTCGAAATCTTCAGCAAAGTTCGTCCGCTTGCCCGCGCTGATGCGATGGTTGTAAAGGAAATCGGCGCCAAACGCGTGGGGTTTGAGGCCGACGCAATAATTCATCAGGATTATGTCACGCTGTCTGGTGAATTAGGCAGTTCAGTCGAACTCGTTCCCGTTGGAGAGATGGTCAACGATATCCGCGCGATCAAGACGTCGGAAGAGATTGAAATAATCGAACGCGCAATCCGTATCACCGACGAGGCGTTCACTAAGGTAGCCGCTGGCATCAAAACAGGTGATAGTGAAAAGACGATTGCTTTACGTCTGGACATTGCGATGCGGGAGCTTGGTGCCAGTGGACCAGCCTTCCCGACTATCGTCGCCTCTGGGCCGAATGCGGCGCGCCCGCATCACGAGCCGAGCGATCGGACAATCTCTGAAGGAGAGCCGATTGTTATCGACATGGGCGCGGCTCTCGAAGGGTATTGTGCTGACCTGACCCGGACGGTTTGGGTCGGAGAGCCGGACGCGACCATACGTGACATTTATCCGGTCGTTCAGCGAGCGTTGGAAGAGGCCGAAGCCGAATTGCGACCGGGAATGACGGGACGTGAAGGCGACGGAATCGCGCGCGAGGTGATCGCAGGCGCGGGATACGGAGACTTTTTCCCCCATTCGCTCGGCCATGGTCTTGGCGTCCGCGTTCATGAAAGCCCGAGCCTGTCGCCTCGCACCGAGGAGTCAACTTACACCCGGTCACATCATTACCATCGAACCGGGAATCTATCTTCCAGGCAAGGGTGGCGTTCGCATCGAGGACGTTGCCGTCGTCGAAGAGGACGGCATTCGCGTCCTTACCAGGGCGCCGAAGTTTCAATTAGGAATGAGCAAAGAACGGAGAGCCGATGATTGACACAGGTGGGCTTCGCAAGGGACTGACGCTCGATTATGAGGGCGATTTGGTGAAGGTGGTAGATTACCAGCACGTGAAGCAAGGGCGTGGTAGCGCCTTCGTGCGGTTGACGCTGCGAAACCTGCGCACCGGCTCGACGACGCAGCAGACTTTTCAGTCCGGGTCAAAATTTCAGACTGCCCGTCTCGAAAGACGCCGGATCCAGTACCTTTACTCTGAAGATAGCCAATATCACTTCATGGATGTGGACACCTTCGAACAGTTTCCACTCAACAAGGAGACTCTCGGGGACACGGTCAATTATCTCGTCGAGAATGAAGTTATTGACCTTCTGACCTACCAGGACCAGCCTGTTGACGTTGAGGCACCGATTACCGTTAGCCTCGAAGTTACTGAGACTGATCCAGGCTTCAAGGGTGACACGGCCACCGGCGGGACAAAGCCGGCCACGCTTCAGACCGGCGTCACGGTAACCGTCCCGTTGTTCATCAACGTGGGGGACACGGTTAAGATCGACACTCGAACCGGAGAGTACCTCGAGCGCGTGAGTTAGGTGGGCACGACTGTGACGACGTCTGGACTTGCGGCAACCGACAACTCGGAGATCAAATCCACTTCACAGCCATATGGTGAGTTGACCAACGCGGTTCGAGACCTCGTGAAGGTGATGCGCGAGGGGGGCATCGGCCATCTTGAGGTTCGGCAGGGCGATCTACGCATCTCACTGAAGTCGGCACGGTTCATGGATTCCGAAAAGGAATACGACGAGCCAGTGCATGTTCGACCGACGGTCACTGAAGATCCTCCCGGGGATAACGTCGAAGTAGGGCACATCGTGACCTCGCCGATGATTGGAACCTATTATTCGGCGGCGGGTCCAAACGAGAGTCCATTCGTCGAGGTTGGTGATCAGGTAGAAGCGGGCCAAACGGTCGCGATCATCGAGGCCATGAAGATCATGAATGAGATCGTATCGGAACGATCGGGAACCGTCTCCGAGATATTTGTCAAGAACGGCGAGTCCGTTGAGTACGGTCACCGTCTCATGCGTCTCAGTATGTGAGTATCGGCCGGCATCGCATGCGCGTTCTCGAAGTCTCTGAGGTCACCGCCTATCTCAAGGACCTGCTCCAGTCAGATCCGATATTGTCGGATGTATGGGTGCGTGGCGAGATTTCGAATTTCACGCGTTCCGCCGCTGGGCATATCTATTTCACACTCAAGTCTGAGAATGCGCAGCTTCGCAGTGTCCTGTTCCGCGGCAACGCGCGCTTCGTCAGCTTCAATCCATCGAATGGAGACGCCGTTCTCGCCCACGGCAACATCTCGATCTACGAAGTCTCGGGTCAATATCAGCTCTACGTCGATCTGCTACAGCCTGAGGGAACCGGTTTGCTGCAACTCCAGTTTGAGGAGTTGCGCCAGCGGTTGGAACGTGAGGGATTGTTCGACGTTTCCCGGAAACGACCGTTGCCACGTTATCCCCGCTTTATTGGCGTCGTCACCTCCTCGACCGGCGCGGTGTGGCATGACATTCAGAACGTGTTGACCCGCCGATACCCGCTGTGTGAGCTCATTCTTTGTCCCTCGCAGGTCCAGGGCGCCGACGCACCTGCCAGCATCATTGCCGCGATCGAGGCCCTGCAGCACGATGGTCGTGCCGAGGTGATCATCGTCGGACGTGGTGGTGGCTCCGCCGAGGACCTCGCCTGCTTCAATGACGAGAAGCTGGCCAGAGCGATTTTTGCTGCCTCGGTTCCAGTCATCTCCGCCGTCGGGCACGAGACCGATTTCACCATCGCTGACTTCGTTGCCGATCTCAGGGCGCCAACACCTTCAGCAGCCGCTGAACTCGTCGCGCCGCACGTGCGCGAGATGGCACAGGGGATAGCCGAACTCCTCGACCGGGCGCACGATGCCGTTTTGGCGAAATTTCGAGACACACGGGCTTCGCTGGACCGCAATCTGTTCCGCATGAGTCGAATCAGCCCTGATTCTGCTGTTCGCCAGGAGCGACAGCGGCTCGACGCGCTATTAGCCACCATGCGCCAGAGACTGGACAGTCGCATCGTGGCTGAACGCGGAAAGGTTGCCGCGACTACCCGGGAGCTCGCCCTGCTGCATCCGCAACAGGTCATGGAACGGGGCTACGCCATGGTGATCGATCGAGCAACCGGCGCGCGCGCTCAGTCGGTCACGTCGCTTCATCCAAATCAAGACGTGCTGCTACGATTTCACGACGGAGCGGCGACCGCGACGGTTAAAGAAATTGACCACACTCAAAATGACGACATCGGCTGAGACAAGGGAGCGACATGGGCGAGCAAAACGATATTCAACCAACCTTCGAGGAACTTTCGAAGCAACTGGATGACGTGCTCGTGCTGCTCGAACGGGGCGATCTTCCGCTTGAGGGCGCCCTTGACGCCTACGAGCGCGGCGTTGCCCTTGTTCGCCAATGCAATGACCTGCTAGACAACGCCGAGATTCGCATTTCCGAGCTTTCGGCGAGCGTCACCAAAGGTGCGAATCGCCGCCATTCTCCCGCTGAAGATGAGTTCAGCATCGACGAGGATGACGAGTAGTCTCTCCTTCGACGCCCGAACGGTGCGAGCCCGCAGCATGGTGGTTCTCCTCGACGCCCGATCTCTCCACAACCGGTGCTGAATCTCATTCTTCTCAAATTCCTGATCTACGGTACTATGCGTTAAGGCGGTCGTTGTCGCGATGCGTTCGCTGGGATTGCTCGCGGCCATGATCAACAACCGCAATGAATCAGGTATTCGTACGAGAACAGTCAGGGAGTTCATTGGATGGCAACCGATAGTACACAATCGCTGGTGCAAACTGACCCAGCCGGATGGAACGATCTTAGGTGGCGGCTGGTAGGGCCGTTTCGAGCCGGTCGCGTCGTCGCGGTCGCCGGGCATCCGACTGACCAGGCGACCTTCTATTTTGGGTCGACCGGTGGAGGCGTCTGGCAGACGACAGACGTGGGACGAACCTGGTCCAACATTACGGACGGGTTCTTCAAGCGGGCTTCGGTCGGCGGGATTGCAGTATGTGAGTCCGACCCGAACGTGATCTACGCCGGTATGGGCGAGGGAACGATTCGGGGAAACGTTTCACACGGTGACGGTGTCTACAAGTCGACTGACGGGGGATCCACGTGGACCAACGTTGGGCTCTCCGAGACACGCAACATTGGTCGCGTTCGAGTTCACCCGACGAATCCTGACCTCGTCTATGTCGCGGCGTTGGGGCACGCCCATGGTCCCAACCACGAGCGGGGCGTGTTTCGATCGAACGATGGGGGAAAGACGTGGGATCACGTTCTCTTCCGCAGCGAGCAGACCGGCGCAATTGACCTCACCATCGATGCCCACAACCCGCGCGTTATCTACGCCGCATTCTGGCAGGCGAAACGCACCCCCTATTCACTTGAGAGCGGTGGCGAGGAATGCGGCATCTTCCGCAGTGTCGATGGCGGGGATACGTGGACTGACATCACCCGAAACTCGGGACTACCAACTGGAACGCTTGGCAAGATTGGTATCTCAGCCTCGCCAGCCCAGGCAGGATGCGTCTACGCCCTAATCGAGGCCGAAGACGGCGCCGTCTTCAAGTCAACCGACCGGGGCGACACATGGCAGCGCATGAACGAGAGTCGAGAATTCCGCCAGCGACCCTGGTACTTCAACCACATCTTTGCCGACCCAACCGATGGCGACACGCTCTGGGTGTTGAACTTCTATACCTGGAAGTCGACCGATGGCGGAAAGACCTTCGATCAGGTACCGACCCCACACGCCGACAATCATGATCTGTGGATAGATCCAACGAATCCCAGACGTATCATCATCGGCCACGACGGTGGCGCCAGCGTCTCACTCAACGGCGGAGAGACCTGGTCGAACATCCTCAACCAACCGACGGTCGAGTTCTATCACGTCACCACCGATATGCAGACGCCGTACCGAATCTACGGAGCGCAGCAGGATAACACGACGATAAGTGTCCCCAGCCGCTCCAACTACGCCGCCATCACCCAGGCTGAGTGGACCGAGGTTGGCGGCGGCGAGAGCGGCTACATTGCCGTGCGTCCTGACGATCCAAATATCATCTTCGCCGGCAGCTACGGTGGGGTAATTTCGCGCCTCGATCAGCGTACCGGCCAGCGCCGCGCCATCAATGTCTGGCCTGAAGCAATGACCGGGTATGGCGCTAAGGACGTCAAGTATCGTTTCCAGTGGACCTACCCGATCATGCTTTCGCCTCACGATCCCGACACGCTCTACATCACGTCGAATATCGTTCACCGAACGCGCGACGAAGGACAAAGCTGGGAAAACATCAGCCCCGATCTCACGCGTAACGATGTGACCAAGATGGAACCATCGGGGGGAGTCGTTACGCGCGACAATACCGGTGCCGAGTATTACGGGACCATCTTCGCCTTTGCCGAGTCGCCGCTGGTGAAAGGCGTGCTCTGGGCAGGTTCCGATGACGGGCTGGTTCACGTCTCACAGGATGGCGGCGAGTCCTGGCAGAACGTCACTCCGCCTGACCTACCTGAATGGGCACTCATCTCCATCGTCGAGGCGTCGCCGCATGACGCGGCCACGGCCTACGTGGCGGCAACTCGATACAAACTCGACGATTTCGCGCCATACCTCTACAAGACCACCGATTCCGGCAAGACCTGGACAAAGATCGTCGAACGGAATTCCGTCGGATGATTTCACCCGGGTGATTCGTGAGGATCCGGAGCGCACGGGATTACTCTACGCTGGAACTGAGACCGGATTGTATGTCTCGTTCGACGATGGGGGTCACTGGCAGCGATTCCAGGGGAACTTGCCAGTGGTGCCGATTCACGACCTCGTCGTGAAAGACTCCGACCTAATTTTAGCGACACATGGCCGTTCATTCTGGGTGCTCGATGATCTCACGCCTCTCCGGACAGTCCAAACGGGTGACGGAACCGATGCGACGCTCTTCCCGCTTCGCCCGACCGTTCGCTTTGCGACCATCCGTGGCTTTGGTGGCGGCGCGGGCAAGGGAAACAACTACCAGGGTGTTGCCGCATCGTTGGTGACTTTCCAGATGGTCGGCGGAGCGGACGGCGACAAGACTCAAAAGTTGATGGACGCTGGTGAGAACCCGCCTGATGGTGTGATCGTGCATTATTTCCTTCCGAACGGGATGGACAACGACGTGACCCTCACGTTCACCGACGCCAGCGGAAAGGAAATACGCAGCTTCTCAAGCGAAAAGGGCGAATCAGGCAAGGTCAAGACCGTCCCGGCCAAGGCTGGTATCAACCGGTTCGTGTGGGACATGCGCTATCCGGACGCCGTCAACGTCGAGGGAGCGATCTTCCGCAGTGGGGGGATCACCGGTCCGATCGCACCTCCTGGTCAGTACATGGCGAAGCTCACCATCGGCGACAAGTCGATGACTCAGCCCTTCGAGATCTTGAAGGATCCGCGCGTCCCAGCAACACAGCAGGACTTCGATGCTCAATTCGAACTGCTGCGCAAGATCCAGGAGACGCTCTCGAACGCACATTCGGGTGTGAACCAAATACGCGATATTCGGTCGCAGGTTGAGGCGTGGGAGAAACGATCCGCCGACAGAGACGACGCCGTTCCGGTCCACGAAGCAGCCGAAGCGATCAAGGAATCGTTGAACGAGATAGAGGGCGGCCTAATCGAGAGCCGTTTGCAAGTCTCGAAAGATCCGCTTCACTATCCACTCAAGCTCAACAACCAGCTCACGGCATTGGCGAGCAACGTGGCGAGCGCTGATGCCGCTCCGACGAAACAGGAATACGAGGTCTTCGAGGTGCTCGCGGCGAAGGCAGACAAGCAACTTGAAGCACTGCGCACTCTGATCGAAAACGATCTCTCACGATTCAATCGACTTGTCCAGGAGACGCCGATGCCGCCGGTGGGCTGATCCCGGGCAAAGCGAGTTCGGAGAAGCAATGGCGGAGAGCAAATGAGCGCTCCGCCATTCCTGTGTCATCGAGGACGATGGGTCAGGCCAAGTCTGATGTCGAGCGAAGAGATATCAGCAACGGTGTGTTCGCGTTCATTTCCAGAGTGAGAGAAATTAACGATTTCCGGTCGCTCAACCGTGATCGCGTCTCGAAACCCGAAGCTAGTGCGCGACGCTCGTCGAATCGATCGGGGGGGCGCCCTCATGATCATCGTGGCGATCCAAGCGCTTATGATCTGTTGAGAGCGGGCTGAGCTTGCGGTACACGATCAACGATTCGGGATCGACAGCCGCCTTGTTGCGCGTCGCCATGCCGTAAATAATGTGCATTGGGATGGTAAGAATCGAAAACAGCCAGGCGTATGCGGCCGCGATCACCGAACAAATAACCGCGTACATTCCAATCGACCAAAAAAGAATGAAACTGAGGTCCAGGATCGATGGATGGTTCAGACTATCCCTGGTCGTCGCCAGGAAGACGTCAGCTCTCATTCGCAGCCCATTCATGAAGTAGAAATAGGCCGCCGCGAATACGAATATCACCGAGAGCATAGCGAGGCCGTGTTGCCGTCGAGAATAGATTAGCGCGACTCCGACCAGCGAAACCGCGATCATCACCAACGTGATCACACGAATGGCATCTGGAGTTGGGGAGGTATCGAACACGTCAGACTTATAGCGCGAGCTCGCACTCAGGCTGTAACCGAGCAGCTGCCGCCAGTTGTCAAACAGTGCTATCCAGAGCGGTAGAATCGCAGTCAGGAGCAGCGTTGATCGGCCAACAATCCGCCAGAAAGGACTGCTCTCAGTCCAATAGCTGCGCACACCCGACCAATGCCGCTGGGCGAAGACGCCGAGTACGACCATAAACATGATCGTAAGAGGGAAGTCACCGGAAAGAAATCTGTAAAGCATTTCCCCACCAGCTCAGGTCGAAAGGGCCCGCCAGCCACACATCGCGCGTGCCTAAGTGTACTCCGATGACAGACTTCCGACGATAGAATCTGAAGCAGATCGGCTACACCAGGCTTGCGCTCATTCGCTCGCCCCCGAGCACATGGAAGTGAAGATGATCAACTGATTGGCGTGCATCTTTCCCGGTGTTCGTCGCCACACGATACCCGCTGTCGGCGATTCCTTCTTGCCGCGCGACCGTTACGGCTGCCTGTATGAGATGATTCGCCAACTCGGGAGCCGCAACCATTGCATCGTTTAGCGAGACGAAGTGTTGATTTGGAATCACCAATATATGAACCCTCGCCTGAGGACCGATATCTCGAAACGCGGTGACCTCGTCGTCAGCATAAACAATGTCGGCCGGAGCCTGACGAGCGACGATACGGCAGAAAATACAGTCAGATGCCACAATTTATCCTTTCCCGTGAGCGAGTGAAGGTATACTCCCGGTCAATACGAGAGTGGGTGCAATGCCAGAGCTTCCAGAAGTAGAAACGGTGCGCCGGAATCTTGAGCGCTTGGTCACCGGCGCGACAATCGGCGACGTCCAGTTCGGCGTTTTCACCGGATGCATCGCCTATCCCTCGCCGTCCGAGTTTGCCGGCAAAGTCCACGGGCGGCGCATCAGCAGCACCGGTCGTCGCGGCAAGAACTTGCTGATAAGGCTCGATTCCGGCGACATCATCGCCATCCATCTTCGCATGACGGGAGACCTACAGGTCGTACGGTCTGATGAACCGCGTGGAAAGCACCATCATCTGGCGTTCGTGCTCGACGATGGCCGAGAGCTGAGATTTTCGGACACTCGTAAGTTTGGCCGTTTACGGTTGCTGAATACGGCTGAATTTGAACAATTCGACGCGACCATCGGCCCCGAGCCTCTCGATCACAGCCTTCCCGCCAAGAAGTTCTTCGAACGGCTTCAGACCCGCAGTAGGGCCATCAAGCCGCTGATCATGGATCAGGCGTTTCTTGCTGGCGTCGGCAACATTTACGCCGACGAAGCACTCTTTGCCGCGCGAATCCACCCACTCCGAGCTGCAAATTCACTGTCGCGCCGCGAGGCATCAAACCTGTTGAAAGCCATCCGCGCGGCATTCACCCACGCCATCGAACGCGGCGGCACGACGATTCGAGATTATCGCAACGGGCTCGGCGAACCCGGCGGCAACCAGGAATACCTCCAAATTTATCAACTGGAGGAAGGAGACCCGTGTCCCCGTTGCGGAACGGAAATACACCGTATCGTCGTCGGGCAGCGCGGCACAAGATTTTGCCCGCGCTGCCAGCCCACGCCGTCTTAGCTGTAAGCCCGGTCAATAGCGCTTAGAACGTCTGGATCAGTCGGATCGAGCAGCGGATACTCCGCCTCGATCAACTCCGTGTGCTTTATGCCGGCACCAGTTGAAAACATGATCGTCTCGTCTTCCTGCTTCAGGAAGCCGTTCGCACGCAGTTGTTTGGCCGCAGCCACCACTGCGCCGACCTCGGGAGAGGCGAAGATGCCCTCTTTTCTCGCGAGATCATGCACACCGGCCATGATGTCGTCATCGGTCACGGCAATGCAGGTCCCACCACTCTCGCGCACGGCATCCAGAATCAGGTAATCACCGATCGCTCCGGGCACGCGGATTCCGGGAGCCACTGTTGCCGCGCCCTGCCACAGATCAGCGTGTCGCTCACCCTTGTCGAACGCCCGCACGATGGGAGCGCAGCCCACGGACTGGACGACGATCATTTTCGGTCGTTTGGACCCGATCAAGCCCATCTGCTCTAATTCGTCGAACGCCTTCCACATCCCGACGATGCCCGTCCCGCCGCCGGTGGGGTAGATGATGGCGTCCGGAACGCGCCAGCCGAGCTGCTCGGCCAGCTCGAGCCCCATCGTCTTCTTCCCCTCGGCCCGGTACGGCTCCTTCAAGGTCGACACGTCGAACCAACCTCGGGCGTCACAACCGATCTTGCCGATCTTGCCCGCATCATTGATGAGCCCCTTGACCAAAAAGACTTTGGCTCCGTAGACCGTGCATTCTGCCTTCATGACCGACGGAGCATCTTCAGGCATGAAGACATAGGCATCGAGCCCACCGTTCGCGGCGTAGGCCGACATAGCGGCCGCGGCATTACCGGCCGAAGGGATCGAAACGGCCTTGGCGCCGAGCTCCTTGGCGCGTGAGACGGCCGCGGACAGGCCACGTGACTTGAAGCTGCCAGTCGGGTTGCGGCCTTCGTCCTTCACCTTGAGCTGATCGAATCCGTAGGCGCTTCCGAGGCGTGGCGCGTCGAGGATCGCGGTGCCGCCTTCTCCTAACGTGAGTGCATTGATCGGTTCCTGCACCGGCATGATCTCGTGGTAGCGCCACAAATTCCACGGCCGCGTGACCAGGGCTTCCTTGGTCATCTCCTTGGCAGCCGCCGCCAGGTTGTAGCGCGCGTAGAGTACCTTGCCACAAGCCGGACACGTCGTAATGAGCTGATCGGTCGGGTAGGTCTCTCCACAATTTGTGCACTCGAGGTGGGTCAAATAGCTGTACACAGCAACTCCTGCTCGTCTCTGCTCTATCAGCGTGGCCGGTCGCGCGCGCCGACTACGATTGTAGCCCATTTATTGGCTGAACTCGTTTACTACATTCATTCAGTGGGAAGTTGGGAAGCAACATCGATCGATGAGGTAAGTCAGGCTGCTCTCTGGACTGTGGCTGGGGGCCACTGCTATACTGTCGATCAGACGAAAGCGTGCGGGTGTAACTCAGCTGGTAGAGTGTCTGCTTCCCAAGCAGAATGTCGTGGGTTCGAGTCCCATCACCCGCTCCCTCGTGCAAATTAGCCACTCTTGACACGGCGCATCAGGCTGCCCCATCCCATATGTAGTGCACGCGGCCGCGTTCCTGTTCTGCCAGACGGTAGACGTACTCTGGTGCGTCGTGCAGCGACGATCCTGAAATTTGCGGGTCATACGTATTCGGCGGTTTGTTGGCATCGACCAGGCGAATTTCGCCGTCGAGCGGCCCACCCTCAAAGCGAGCCGGTTGCTGTGGTGTCACCCGAACAGCTCCCCTCTCGATTGCTCCGCGGGCAGGTCGTCCAGATGTAACCCCTCTCGACGGTGGCGAGCGGCGCCGTTTCGAGGCTTTTTTGCATGATCGCCCCCTTCGCGGATATCACGTAATGCAATCATACGGCAGAAATACAAAAGGACCGCAAGGATGACATCACCCAATACGCCCCTAGTCATCATGTGATAATCAGTTTCAACCGCCGTAGATGAACTTCTTGATCTATCTACTGCTATCTTGCAAGCGAACGTAATCGAGGCACTACTGATCAGCGTACAAAACTCCCCGTTTCGTGCGCAGGCCGTGTAACAAAGTTGCTTCTCAGTGTTTAAGTTCACTCTAAACCGAGGCAATGACCCTGGGGATCGCCCGCATGGCATCTCTGTTTGCCGTGTCGATGATTGGTCACCGAGTTCGATCCGCGAGGCGAGCGAGACAGGAAGCAAGCCAAGCAGTCTGACGTGGGTTTGAGTCTCGTCACCCGTTCACACGAATCCCCGTTTCCGGTTGGAAGCGGGGATTTTGCCGTATGGCGTTGTAATGATTTACGTCTTGTACTTCACGGCCGCCAGGTTTCCTGATAACGGCTGAGACACGCCCGTGTCCACGTCAAAACTCTCCCAGACCTCACCAACATCCCGAGTCTATTGCGTCAAACGCTCGACGACGATGCCGCTGTGGCCTGGAAACCACCCGTTGGAACCCGACCACTGTCCCAAGCCGCTTGGAGTTCCGATCTGGTATCGATCAAGCAACTTTCCGACATGACAGTTACCCGATGGACTGCAACTGGAGACTTCAAAAGCTGCAGCAGCAACCACGTAAAACTCTGTCCCGGTGGGCGAAGGATTGTTCGTGGCAATCGGGACAATGAGGATACATCCGTCCGGGTTCGTATCGCCAGCTTGGCATCCGTTGACGCCGTTAACTCGCGTGCGGACCGGGCCTGCTCTATCGCCAGGGTCGACGTTGAACCACCCAGGTATCGTCTTGGACGAATTGTCGTTTTGGATCGAGACGCCTTTGAACTTGCTACTGGTCATCCCACAATTTGCGACGTCCTTGGGGCCGTGCAGCAGGAATGTTTGTCCCACCGCAGTCGGATTGATCGTGTAATTCGACGTTCCGCCTCCGGAACCTGGGGTTGGAGTTGGTCCGCTCGATGGAGTCGGTGTCGGTGTCGGTGTCGTAGGTTTAGTCAAGAACTCAATCCGATAGGTTGACCCTGAACTGATTGGATACGTCAGGATCTGGCCCGCTGACAGTTCGTTCGAAGGAGCGCTGGCCGTGCCGTTCATGAGAATCGAGAACGTCCCACCGCTGGCAAGGGTCGTATCGAACCCGCACGCAACAAACGGACTATCGGCACCGGTGAGAACCTGTTGAACGTGCGCCGTGGCGCTCGCAGACGTCGAAACGGTCGTAGGAGCTCCCGGTACGACGCGAATGAAGAACGTGTTGTGGGTCTCCGTGACTTGAACGTGGACGCCTGTCGCGGTCGGTGGAACGGGAAGCGAGCAGTCGCCGAGATTGGTTCCGGTGTCATCGACGTAGTTGCACCGGAATGTCTGATTCGTCGAAGCACCCATCTTGTTTTCGCTGACCATCGCGTTGACGTCAGTGTTCGCCGCGAGAGTTGGATTGCTGGTGCTCCACTCGGCCAGAACGTGTGCACCAGCAATGGCGGCCGAATCTGCCGCGTTTTGCACGGTTCGGCGTTGCGCAAACGCGTAGCCAAGATCGATCGAGAGGCCAACCATACCCGTCAACACTACGGCGAAGGCGGCAACCATAATAATGATTTGGCCACGTGACGACTCAACGCTTCTTACACGACTTCTGATTCGATCAATCATCCCTGCCGACTCCATACACGACGAATTACTATCAACATCAAATGTAGAATGGCTTTCGGACACTCCGAATGACCCATTTGTCACGTGTCCAAGCCGACTTCTGAACCGACAAATCCAGCCGGACGGACGCATCAGAGAGCTGGTCCGAACGCCGGATCTCCCGAGACACGGCACGGAAATCGGTGGGGTTTCGGTCGCATTTCGGTCAAATCGCGGCAGGAATTTAACACCGGCGTTTGCCGTTGAGTGAGTCATCGGACACCCCGGACGACGAACCGAACGATAGCCAACCGAAGAGGGAGAGCTTGTTGTCGAAAGCCACTACGCCGGAATACCCTGTTGTCGATTTTGAGCGCATTGGGCCTCGGATAGGTTCGCGATTCCCAGACGTCACCTTGCCTGACCAGCACGGACAGATTGTCGACCTGCATCGGAATCGCGACGGACGACGAGCGATCGTGGTCTTTCATCGCAGCGCCAGTTGGTGACCGTTCTGTAAGACGCAGCTCGTTGAGCTGCAACGAAGCCTGTCCGACTATGAACGTGAAGACATCGCGATTTTTGCAATCAGCTACGATTCTGAAGAGGTGTTAGAGAATTTCTCCGAGAAGAGGTCAATCGGCTTTACCCTCATGTCTGACGTTGGGAGCAAGGTCATCCGTGAACTCGGACTTCTCAACGTGCACATCGCACAACAGCAAAACGCCTTCGGTGTTCGCGTAAGCGACCGGCATCTCGGAGTCCCCTATCCGGGCACGTTCGTGCTCGACGAAGCCGGAGTCGTGCGCGAGCGCTGGTTCGAACAGAGCTATCGGGTTCGCCCTACGGCCGTGACGTTCCTTGAAGAGAGTTTCCATATCGAAAACCTGCCCGCTGGGGTCCGAGCCGATACGCAAAGCGACCATGTGAGGGCCGCTGTCTGGCTCGGCGGTACGACCTATCACCCGCACCAGCGACTCAATCTCAATGTTGAACTTAGTATCGCGGACGGCCTACACGTCTACACTGAGCCGATTCCAGATGGGTACATTCCACTCTCGGTCGAAATCGAACCTGTGCAAGGCATGCAACCCGGCGAGCTCACGCTTCCAGAATCTCAGCAGTTCCATCTCGAGACACTCGATGAAACGTTCCAGGTCTTCGAAGGTAATGTGCGGGGGCGAATTCCGGTCGTTCTGACGGAGAACGTCGGTGATGTCCAGCTCGCGTTGCGTATTGAGTATCAGGCGTGCAGCGACAAAGAATGCTTCATGCCCGAGGCGCTAACGCTCACTCTTCCAGTGAGCGCCGAAGACAACATTCGCGATTGAGTTGAGGCCGCGGGGCATGGGACGATCAGGTCCGGTGCCCCGCGGCGAGCGTTTGTCGAGGCGAATCAGTCGGGGTGGTCAAAGTCTGGAACACCGACTCCGACGATTTCACGCTGTGGCTCGGGTCTTGTCTCGGATTCCCCTTCGATCCGCAAGTCAGGCAGCCATTCGAGCCATTTGGGCAAATACCAGTTTATGTCACCAAGCAGGGTCATTGCCGACGGCACGAGGACCATCCGAACCACGGTCGCGTCCAGCGCGATGGCCACCGCCAGGCCGAACCCTAACTGCTGGAATACGACCAGTCGACCGGTGGCGAAGGACGCAAAGACTACCACCATGATCGCAGCGGCTCCCGTGATGAGACGACCGGTCGTCTTCAAGCCAACCGCTACTGCTTCCCGGTTGTTTCGCGTCATGTCGAAATGCTCCCGAATGCGACTCAGCAGAAAGACCTGGTAGTCCATACTGAGTCCGAAGAGCACGCTGAAAAGGAATATCGGCACCCACGCCTCGATCGTCGGCGTCTTTTCAAATCGGAACAGATTGTGGAGATACCCCTTCTGAAATACGAGGACCATCAATCCGTAGGCGGCGCCGACGGAAAGCAGGTTCATCACGATCGCTTTGGCCGGGACAACAATCGAGCGGAACGCGAGCATGAGCAGAATGAAACTCAGGCTCAACACATAGGCAAAGATCAGGGGCGTGTATCCATCGACCAGATTGATGAAATCGGCGTTGAAAGCGGTCTGTCCGGTCACGTAGACCTTTGAACCGGTCCCCGAAAACGCCGCCGGAACGAATGAGCCACGCAACTGCTTTAGCGCCGCATACGCGGGTGGGCTGTTCGGGTCGCTCTTCAGCGGGATCGTGACGAGTGCCAGATCACCGGCTTTGTTCCACTCGACACTCGGATTGGGCACGAACTGGTCGTCCTTGACCAAGGTCGCTTCCAACGTGCTGATTGCTTGCTCGGTCTGAGTTGAGCGAGGCGCGTCGACCACAATCTCGACCGGCGCCAACAGACCTGCCGAAAAGTCTTTGTTCAGAATGTTGTACGCCGTCCGCACATTACCCGGAGGTAAAGTCGAAGCGCCTTCCATGCCCCGCTGAAGATCGACGAGCGGCAGTGCCAGCGTGACCAAGAGCGTCGTGGCCAGTACGAGACTGATGACCGGATGAGTCATAATGGCATGCGAAATACGCCCCCAGACTCCAGAATAGAGTTCCGATTCACTCCATCGCTCGTGCGGATGGGTGAGCTGCACGGAAGGACGCTGCTGTCGCCGCGGCCAATTTATCCAGTGCCCGAACAATCCAAGTGCGGCCGGAACGAGCGTCATCACGGCGACCATCGCCACGAGAACGACCATCACCGCACCGGCTCCAAGACTGCGGAAAATTGTTGTGGGAATAAGGATGATCCCCGACAACGCTAGAGCGACGGTGGCACCTGAAAACAGCACGGCCTTCCCAGCGGTTCCACCCGTGATCGCAATTGCATCGTGCCTCGACTTGCCTGATGCGCGCTCCTCCCGAAATCTCGAGATCATAAACAGCGCATAGTCGATACCGACTGCCAATCCGATCATCGTGATCATGTTGATGACGTAGAACGACAGGTCGGTCACGTGCCCGAGTAACGTCGTCAGTCCCAGCGCCACCACAATCGACACGCCTGCCAGCGCCAGCGGGATTCCAGCCGCCACCAGCGCACCGAAAACGAGGACCAAAACGACTACCGCGGCCGGAAGCCCAAAGTACTCGGCTTTGTGGAGGTCGGTCGCGGAGATTCGCGTGAAGGTATTGTCGATACTGACCTGACCGACGGTGACGACCTGCACGTCGCCTTGACTGTTCTGCTCGACGGCAGACATGAATTGGTCAGCGTTCTTCTTAGCCTGGTTCAACGTTCCAACCAGTGTCACTGGAATGATGGTGGAGTGTTGATCGGCAGACACGAGTGCTGCCGCCTGGGGGGAGTTCGCCGCCTTCGCCTGGTAGTAATTCGATACGGATTGCACGACGCTGGGCATCCCTGCCAGTTGCTGAGTCGTCTTCTGAACCACGCTCTGAAACTGAGGATCAGTGATGGTCAATGTGTCGGAGTGGACAACGACAGTTTCACTGACGGGTGAAACACCGCGAAGACGTTCCGTAAGCAGATTTGCCCCCTGGACGGACTCTGGATTGTTTGTGAAAGAGACGTCCGTGGTAAGCGCGCTCGAGAGTCCAGTGAACGTTGCAAACACGGCCATGAACACTGCCACTGCCCAGATGCTGAGAACTCGCCATGGATGACGTGCGCTCGCGCTGGCCGTGCTCTTGGTCGAGGGAAATAGACGCATAAAACAGATCCTCCAACTCGTCAGAAATGCGATTGGATGGCTAACGATTGTGTCTGGTGCGTTCCGCCGTCCTTTGCGAGAATACGTCGAAACACGTGGAATCGCAGTCGTGATTTCCTTACAAACCCGCGATCACGCACGAGCGTGCAACTGCAAAGCGTCTCGTATCTACATGCGCGTGACGCGACTGCCTGGTTTCGTCTACCCAAAAGACCGGCATCCGTCCACCATAGTTATGCCGTATTATCGTCTTGTCGTTGGCAATCTTGTCGAATCTGGGACGGTCGGCACTCATTCCTCATGAAGTCTGAACCAGCACGCTATTCGAAAAACTCCCGATGCTCGGGAAAGGAGCGTTTATCTTGAACCAACATAGTCTTGAATCAGCGAGCCGAAAGCGTCCGCTCAAAGTGGGACTAATTCTTCCGCATTGGGAAGCCGGGATGAGCGGCCAGACGCCGGGATGGTCGGACATCACTGAAATGGCGCGGCTCGCCGAGGATATCGGCTTTGACTCACTCTGGCTGGTCGATCACTTCCTCGTTCCCTATCAGTATCGAGGCGAGGACAAGGTGCAGGGATTCTGGGATAGCTGGACGGTACTCCCAGCGTTGGCCGCGACGACAAAGCACGTCGAGCTTGGCACGCTCGTAACCTGTACTGGATTCCGCAATCCCGCGTTGATGGCGAAGATCGCCGCAACCGCGGACGAGATAAGCGGTGGGCGCGTCATTCTGGGCATCGGAGCCGGATGGAACGAATACGAATACCGCGCCTTCGGCTATCCGTACGATCATCGAGTAAGCCGTTTCGAAGAAGCCCTGACGATCATCCACGGCTTGCTCGATGAGGGTTATGTCGATTTCCAGGGCAAATACTACGAGGTCCGCGAGTGTGAGATGCGTCCCCGAGGACCGCGCCCCGGCAAACTGCCCATCATGATCGGATCTTCAGGCGAACGCATGCTACGTCTTACTGCACGTTTTGCCGATTCCTGGAATCGATGGCTCGTCTATTCACGGAGTCACCCGGATCAGATCCCCGAGGCGCGCCAGAAAGTTGACGACGCCTGCCTCGCTGAGGGCAGGGCACCGGAGAGCCTCGAACGAACCGCTTCGGTTCAGATCGATTTCAAAGGCACAAAGGACCCACAAGCGGGCAAAGAAGCGCTGACCGGAAATCCCGAACAGATTGCCGAGACTATTCGAGAGTTCGCACGCGAAGGGATCACCCACCTACAAATCATGCTTCGGCCGAATACACCGGAGGCCATTGAGCAACTGGGAGCGGTGTTGCAAGACCTAGATCGCGGCTAACTGGCTTACAACGCGGATTCAACCAACCACGATGGGCGGGAAAAAGTTATGTTGCCATCGTCGGAGTCTCCGTGGAGCGCCCTTGCTGGTACAGATGGAATCAACGTGCACGCCAGCATCGGCTTATCGCGGGCGATGACGTCCTTGCGAACATACAGTTCGAATCCTTGTGCGCATTGGAACGCAACGTAATTGCCGCTTGTGATGATTCGCTGCACCGCGGCTTCGCGCACCTCCTTGTGAACGTTCGTGATGGGCGGCAGGGAACCGCCGTTGATCAAAACATAGTCTGCTTCAGGCGATCTGTCGGACAGGAAATAGAGAACGCGGCGATTTGCCGCATGGGCGAGCCAACGGTGATCTTCGATCACGACCGAGG
This sequence comes from uncultured Chloroflexia bacterium, assembly GCA_963785465.1. Taxonomy (GTDB): domain Bacteria; phylum Chloroflexota; class Chloroflexia; order Thermomicrobiales; family Thermomicrobiaceae; genus CALAGB01. Next base: position 142,178 of record CAWAVM010000024.1, read on the forward strand.
CTCGCGCCGGAATTGCCTGTACGAGATCGATGGCGGCTGCCGAAGTTGGATTGGGAACGTCGGAGTAGCGGACATGTGCCGGAAACTTGTGAAGTCGAATTTGTGAGTAGGTTGTTCCCAATGTTGCTGAGAGCAGCAGCACTCCGACGAAGAGGCTTGCAGTTTGACATCGACGTCCGTTGTGCTGCCAGATTCCGCGTAGCCTATCAATACCGACGACCATCGCGACGAAGACGACGGGCACGATCGGGGCAACATATTGGGCATATTCCGCGTAGGTAAGTGGAAACGTGGACGCCAAAATAACGAGCATTGCCGGCGCCGCCACGGCGAGTATCTCGGGCGCGAGCAGAGCGATGAACGAAGTTGGCACTAACAGCCAGAACACGTACTGGATCTTCGGAGCAGCGGTCACAACGTGCCACAATGCGAGCGGCTTCATGATCAAACCGCTGATAATCCCGACCATTCCAGTTCCGAGATATTCATAGCCGAGAAACGGAATCGGTCCATTTACGCCACGAAATGCCGGAATGACGAACAACGTCACCGCAACGAACCAGGCTCCACCAGACAGGAGCGTCGCCAGACCCAACATACGACGCCCAGCCACCGCCGCGACATAGACACCGAGTGCGCACACGGTGAGTGCGACATCCTCTTTGACGCACAGCATGCCGGCCACAGCAACTCCGTAAAGGAGCCAGCGTTCGGTCTCAATGGCGTAGAAGGCCAAAAAGACCAGCGGAATGACGAACGAAAGTTCATGAAATTCGTTTACGGTGTTGACGTCATGCACGGCGGGGCTAGCGAGGTACAAGACGGCAATCACAAGAGCGGCGACCGGAGATCTTAGTCTTTCACGCGCAAACAAGTACAAGGGAATGGCGGCGCCACCGAGAGCGAGGCTTTGGAGGACGAGCAAGGTACTTGGATGCTGGTAAGTAGCGTAAACGGGCAGAAGAAGGAAGAAGATCGGAGAGAAGTGGCGACCGAAGTGGCTCATCTGAACAACGAGGTCAGGTCGAGTCACTTCCAGGCTGACCGAAAACAACCTGCCCTGGGTTGCGTTCCAGAAGCTCTGCTCAAACGCCGCAAGATCGAACAACGTCCGGCCGGTACGGTAGGCGGCGATAGACAGGGAAGAGTAGACAACCGCATAGAGCGCAACGACTGCGCCCAATGTCGAAGCGCATATCGCTTCGACCCAGGGAAGGTCTCTCGCCCTACCTCGCACGGACGATAGCGATCTGGGAACAGATTGGACCGGAACTGTGATTGAACTGACCCGGCGGCCGATCAACCTGTGCCTCTCGAATCGGGGTTGTTGAAAAGGCAATACGACATTCAGTCCCCGCATGATGATTTGTTGCTCAACTATCGGATTGTCGACTTGGAGTTTCTCGGGAGAATTATAGAGTGTTTTGGTCGCCAGCGCGTCACCGCGGTGAGTTGACTGAGATTCCTCAGATCGCTATACTCAGCGAGGGAATTGGCCAGGCAGAATTCCAGCGTTCGCCGGTGCGGGCCATCCTCAATAACCGTGGGGGCATAGCTCAGCTGGGAGAGCGCTACAATCGCACTGTAGAGGTCGGGGGTTCGAGTCCCCCTGCCTCCACCACGGCTATAGCGAATTCGGACTTGCTACGCCCGTAGCTTTGAAGAGTCTCGTTCACACTCGTTAGTCTTATTTCTGTCGTCTGTGTTTTCGTCAGCGTTCATCAGTGGGATAGTCACCATTGATGCCCGTGTTTTGGCTCTTATGAGGCGTTCCGGCGAATCCGCTAGGCTGAAGAGGGAGCATCACATGGAAAGACCAAAATACCAACTTATCGGAAGACGAGCGGATCGTCGTGACACACTCCTCTTCCGCGACCGCAAGGGACGCCACTTCATTCGTCCGGCATGCGGGGCAAAACTCATTCGCATCACTACCAGTGATGCGCAACGGATCATGCGACAGTATGCCTACAACTCCGTACTCGATGGGTCGTGGAGGAACGAGACGGAGGCCACGGCGCTTGAGTGCCCGCTGCCTGTTCCATTTGAGTCTGACATGGCGGCTGGCGAACTGACCTAAGTACACTGCCACCTCTCGCAGTCATCGCATGAGGCCAGCTAGAAAGCAGACTGCCCCGGCAAAACACCAGGGCAGTTTTCTTATCTTGTTTGGCGAAGAGCTACGACGCGGGCTGCGGACGCATGCGTGGCGGCGATGACGGCTCCGATCGAGGGTCAACCTCTTGTTCACCGCTTGGCTTCGCCACGGGCTGTTCGCCCCGAGGATTCAGTAACAACGATGGTCCGTGCAACGTAGGCTTCGGACGAGGCTGATCGAACAGTGCTTCGATTTCGGAGCCGTCAATCGTCTCGTTCTCGAGCAGCAGCATCGTGATAGCCTCAAGTTTGTCCATGTTGGACGTCAAGACCTCTTTGGCTCGCAAATAGGCGTCATCGATAAGATCGTGAATCTCTTTGTCGATCTCATACGCCACTGGATCGCTGTAGTTACGCTGCTCGCTGATCTCACGGCCAAGGAAGACCAACTCTTCTTTGCGTCCAAACGCGAGGGGTCCGAGTTTCTTGCTCATGCCGTACTCGGTCACCATGCGACGGGCGAGATTCGTCATACGCTCGATATCGTTGGCCGCGCCGGTGGAGATCTCCTGAAAGATCAACTCCTCGGCGACATGACCTCCCATAAAGACGGCCAATTGATCTTCGAACTGCTTCTTGGTCCAGAAGAATCGATCTTCTGCCGGGAGGACACGAGTGTAGCCACCCATCATTCCGCGTGCGACGATCGAGACTTTGTGGACTGGATCGGAGTACGGAAGCATTCGAGCAACAAGCGCGTGACCAGCTTCGTGATAGGCGGTCATCAACCGCTCGCGCTCGCTAATGACCCGGCTCTTACGCTCAGGCCCGGCAATAACCCGATCGATCGCCTCCGTGAGTTCGCGATTACCGATCGTCTTCTTGTTGCGTCGGGCCGCGAGGATTGCTGCCTCGTTGACCAGATTTTCGAGATCGGCACCAGAGAATCCTGGTGTCTGGCGGGCCAATACTTGAAGCTCAACCTCCGCCTCAAGCGGCTTTCCACGGGCATGTACCGTTAGAATCGCCAGTCGGCCAGCGATGTCCGGCCGGTCGAGCACAACCTGCCGGTCAAATCGTCCTGGGCGCAGAAGCGCTGGATCGAGAACGTCCGGTCGGTTCGTCGCCGCGATGATAATCACATTTGTCGTGCTGTCGAAACCGTCCATCTCGACCAGTATCTGGTTGAGAGTTTGCTCCCGCTCATCATGGCTTCCGCCGAGGCCGGCTCCACGCTGGCGGCCGACCGCGTCGATTTCGTCGATGAAGACGATGCAGGGTGCGTTCCGCTTTGCCTGGTCGAACAGATCACGCACACGACTGGCACCAACACCCACGAACATTTCGACAAATTCGGAGCCGCTGATGCTGAAAAACGGGACGCCAGCTTCACCCGCAACGGCACGTGATAGAAGCGTCTTTCCGGTTCCTGGAGGCCCAACCAGCAGTACGCCACGCGGGATACGCGCGCCGAGTGAGGCAAACTTTTCCGGATATTTCAAGAACTCGACGACTTCGGCCAACTCTTCCTTGGCTTCTTCGACTCCAGCGACGTCGTCAAAGGTGACGGTCGGCTTGCTACCGGTAAACATTCGGGCGCGGCTCTTGCCGAATGACATGGCTTGATTGTTCGAGCCCTGCGCCTGTCTCATCATAAAGATGAAGATGCCGATCAGCAGCACCATGGGGATCAAGATGCTGAACGCGCTGATCCAATTTCCCCACGAACTGCCGGCATTCGCCTTGATCGGAACCGCATCGGGCTGAATTCCAAAGTAGTTGAGAGCCTGCCAAATGTTCACGTTTCCCGGTGGGAGACGCGTCGATTTGGTTTCGGTCCCGATGTAATGGACCGTGATGTTGTTTGAGCCCTCTGTGGTGTCGAGACTCTCAACCTTACCAGCCTTGATGTCGTTGGCGACGACCGAGAAGTCAACACTCTGGGGTTTGCTGCTTCCGCCCAGCCACGTGAACCAGATCGCGACAACGGCGATGATCAGGACGATCCACACGAAGCCGTTGCGCACCCATTTATTGTCAGTCATCCATTACCCTCCGACCGCGTCGTGCGGATTGCACGCTCCCTGCATGAGGACCACATTCACGCGGACTCGACAGGAGTGGCCGAATTATAGCAGACAGTTTCGTCAACTTGGACGTCACGTTGTTCCCAGCAATTTCGGCTCACAAATCCCAATAAATGGAAGGTTTCGGAACCTTCCAGCGTAGTCAAGGCCATAACCAACAACGAACTCGTCCGGAATTTCAAACCCGACCCAATCGACTTCAACATCAACGGCACGCGTCCGTTCCTTCTTCAGGAGTGCAACGAGTCGAATGTCTGCCGGTTTTCTCCGTTGGAGGACGTCGATGAGATAGTTGAGCGTCAATCCACTGTCTATGATGTCCTCAACGACCAGAATGCGGCGACCTTCGATCGACCGATCGAGATCTTTGAGTATTCGCACGACACCGGAGGTGCTTGATGCGTCTCCGTAGCTCGAGACGGCCATGAAATCGATTTTGAGCGGAATGTTCATTGCTCGCGTGAGGTCAGACATGAACATGAACCCGCCGGTCAAAACGCCAACGAGCAACGGAACGTCATCTCCATAGAACTCGCTAATCTCACCACCGAGATCGTCGATACGCGACTGGAGCGTCTGTTCATCAATCAGGACTCGTTCTAGGCCCTTATGCAGACGGATATCCTGCAACGCGCTCGTCATTCGTCTGATCTTCCTCTGTTCGATTCGTTAGTCGCGCGACCAAACCAGAGTCTACATCTTCGAAGCTCGGCAAGGAAAATCCTGGTACCCATCGAACGACGCCGTTGTGAGTCAGGAGCGGAATATGATCGCGTAGATAGCCGGGAATCTTCTGATTGACGAACCAATCTTGAAGCCGGCGAGGCGAATTCCCATCGGTCTCCATCCGATCTCCCGGCCGACGCGTTCGCAACGTCCATCCGTCGATCAGCCCATTGGCGTGGACCTCAATGACCCAGCCGCCATCGAGACGGACACTCTGCGGCTGGAGGAGATGGATCACCGTGTCAGGATCCAAGAGTGGCAGCCCGGAATTCGCGCGCAAAGCAGGTTTGATTTCCTGATTCTGGCCCAGGACCATCCGATGGTAATCGATCAACGCGGCGAGTCCTTCACCCACCTCGACGACACGTGAGACGTCCCCGCTAATTGCCGCTTGACGCAATGCTTCGACACGCTCGCTCGACAAACTTATCCAGTTCGACAGCGCATACGCGCACATCACGATCACCCGTCGCTGGAGCGGGACTGCCAGTTCACGGAATGATTCACGGTCTATCGCAATACATGGCGTGAGCCAACAACAAACCTTTTCGAACGAATCAGCCGCGAGGGTTGACAGGAGCTCCGCGTCTTCAGCGAGCAGTCTGCTGGAGCGCGATATTGACCGCGCCGCTCCGGGTACGATCTGTTCGAGCACTGGAATCACCTGGTGACGAACTGCATTGCGCCGGTATCGGGTATCGGCATTTGACGGATCGTCGATCGCAACGAGTCCATGCTCCTGTGCGTATGCTTCTATCTCGATTCTCCGCCGGTTGATCAAGGGTCGGAGCAACCAGACGTCATACGTCGGCTGACGACTCGGATCCAGCGGTACTGTTCGCTGCGAAATCTCACGCATCGCGGACACACCGTCGAGGCTGGAGCCACGTGCCAGGCGAAGCAGGACGGTTTCAACTTGATCGTCAAGTGAATGACCGAGCGCAATCCAGCTTGTGCCGGCACGCTGTGCCGCGGTTGCCAGCACCGCGTACCGGGCCGTCCTGGCTGCCGCCTCGACTCCGTCCCCCTGATCCCACTGGCGCACGTCAACGCGGGCCACGTCGAGCGGCACGCCGAGCGAGTGGGCAACGCTCGAGCAATCGCGTGCGTTCTGTTCAGACTCAACACGAAGCCTGTGATCGACATGGACGGCTTTGAGAACGGGTCCTTCACCGAGGTTCCGCAGAGTCACAAGCGCGTGCGTCAGAGTTTGGGAGTCAATCCCTCCGGAGAGTCCGATCAGGAGACAATCCTCTGGACCCAGATCAGCTCGCCTAAGTGAATCGCGGACGTCATCCAGCAGGCTGTGATGCATCGAGGATACCGTTTGACCCTTCGCGCACGGAGATCATCGCCGCGTGCCTATCCAGGAACAACTGTCAGCCCTGCACGACTTCAAGCTAATTCTCACGTGCCCGATGGAACCAAGTCGTGACGAAACCGGCTTATGCGAGCTAGTACTGATCCCGAAGGAGATAGTCGTGCGCGAGCGGCGCGTTCACGAACTCAAGTCGAACGCTCATGATATCCGCCTCTTTGGCGAATTTCGCTAGCCGATTCGTGTCAGCGTATAGTCGATCCGGGTCAGTAGCGATCACGACGTCGAGTTGACGTGTCCAAACAGACGTTCGCAATCGTCGGAGTTCAGGTCGCTCCGCCTCGACACTCACGCTCTCGTCGCGGTAGACCTGTGTGATGACGTAGCCCTGCTTGTTCGCGTGGCGACGACACGTCTCTTCCTGCTTGGTTGGATCATTTACGACTTCGCCACGATCGTTCAGCTGCAATCTGGTGAAAATTCCTGCACGAACCGGCATCGTCATGCTCCTCAACGTTGGGGTATGCGGGCCGCACCATTACTGCAGCCCGCGTATCAACTCGTTAATGATAGTACCGCGACACTCTTCAGTGCTCGATGACAATTTTCGACCATGGCTCAACATACTGCCGTTCATAGCGGATTCGGAGTGGGATGCGGGTCACGATCCGATCGTCGAGAGTAACGTCGAACCAGTAGACACCTTCTTCTTCAATGTCCATCGACACGTTCGAAATGAAGGTCGCCCGGTGGTCGATACCCTTGAACTGGATACGTTGTGATACGGCGTCGAGTCGCTCGCCCGACGGTTGCACGGGAACGACTGACAGACGATGTGAGCCGGAAGCGTCTCCCGCGGCAATCTGAACCGCTAGGTGCCCTTGAAAGCGAAACGTTGGCATCTTCTCTGGCGCGTTTGGATCGTTGGTTCCTGCAACCAGTTGCTCGAGTACGTTGATGACGCTGAACGATCCGTACTGATCCTGTTGAGCGGTCTGACACAGCACCGCCATTAATAGATATGGGCCCCCGCTCGAAGCCATTTAGTTCCTCCGCCTCAATCATGCGCACGATCGGCCCGAAAGTAGCCGGTCAGTGAGCAAGGTTATAGCATCAGGCGGCTTCCAACGAGTTTGGGCCGTGTTACGGGTCAAATCGGTGCGGGATCAAGCACTGTAATTGTCATCTCTCGATCTCACGCAAGGCCTCCTCCGCCACACGCACAACCTGTGCGAGGTTCTCGTCTGTCATCGGCGTTGAGAGACATCCGAAACCGCCAGAGCCCATGAAGACTCCGCGGTTCATCATCTCCCAGTGAAGTCGAGAAGCACGACCCGCCTGCTCGGCACTCGGGTATGCGGACCGATAGTCTGTGAGCGGCTCACGTGTTGGAACCATCCTGAAGAGCGAACCAGCGCCAGTCACCTGCCAGTCGACCTCCAGCAAACGGACGATTTCGTTGAGTTCAGTTCGCAGGCGATCGCCCTGTTCATTTAGCCGATCGAACACGTCGGCCGACAGCATCTCCATGGTCTTAAATCCCGCGGCCATGGTCACTGGGTTGGCGTTAAAGGTTCCGCCGTGTGGGACGAGCGGGCTATGCTCGGTCGCGTCGAAGACGGACATCACATCGGTTCGTCCGCCGACAGCGCCAACTGGAAAGCCCCCACCAATGATTTTGGCGAGCGTGGTGAGATCCGGTTGAAAGTCGAATGCACCCTGAGCTCCGTGATAATCAACCCGGAACGATATGACCTCATCTGAAATAAGCAAGATGCCGAGTCGATTGCATTCGTCTTGCAACGCCGCGACAAATTCGCGCTTTGCCGGGACCAGTCCAACACGTGAAGGCATGACATCAATAATGACTGCCGCCAGTCGTTCACGATGCCGGCGCAACAGTTCACGCGTCTCGTCGATGCGATTGAATGGCAGAACGACGACCTCATCGAGCAGGCTCGGCGGAACCCCTGCGGCATAGGCAATCGACGAGGGTTCCGTCGCATCACCCCAATTATCCGGCGACGACGCGAGACTCACCTCGACGTAGTCATATGCTCCGTGGTAGGCACCCTCGAACTTCGCGATGGCCGGCTTTCCGGTAAACGCACGCGCGGCCTTGACTGCCATCATGACTGCTTCAGAGCCAGAGTTGACAAATCTGATTCGATCGACCGCCGGTAGTCGTTCACACAGTAGCTTGGCGAGCTTAAGTTCATGCGGTGTCGGCGCGGCAAAGGCGGTCCCACCGCGCATCGCGGAGATCGCCGCCGCTTCGACCTCTGGATGGGCGTGTCCATGAATGAGCGAGGTGTAGTTGTTGATCACGTCAAGGTAGCGGTTGCCATCCACGTCGAAGAGAAACGCGCCTTCTCCTCGATCGACGTAAACGGGATGTGGTTTGTAATAGACAGTGAGGCGCGAATTGCCACCGGCCAGATACTGCCGTGCTTCGTCAAACATGCGCCCGGATTCGGCATAACGATTTCCTGTAGTTACCGTGCTGGCTTCAGTCGTCATTGATGCATCCTCCTGATTCAGGATGGCGATTCTCCCGACCACCTACTGCCGATAGATTGTTCGGATCACAACTGCTCCGCAACACGTTGCGACTCGATTCCCTGGTCGATATCCTCACGGTACACCGAACCGCAGTTGCTGTCAGCAGGGAACCTCAATTTCTCAAATCAATCCTCGGCGCTGTTTGGCGTGGTCCTTGGCCAGTTCGGACGATAATTCGGCCCCGAAGATCACAACGTTTGTTTCCAGGTAGATAAAGAACATAAACGCAACGACGCCGCCCAACGTGCCATAGACATCGGAGTAATGCCCGAAATTCGCCAGGTAAATTCCAAACCCTGACTTGGCGATTTCGAATCCGAACGCCGCAACCAGGGACCCGAGCCACAGATCGCGCCTGCTCAGAGAATGGTTTGGAATCCAGCGATACGTGGCGAAGAAGACGCACCAAGAGATTGCAAGGGGAAGCAGCAAGTAGACCGCTGTCCAACCGAGATTGACCAGAAACCCATGGAATAGATGATCGGATAGCGCTCGAAAGAGGCCGAGGGCGGCCGACAATACGACGGATAGGAGCGACAAGATCAGGACCCCGACGACGCTGAAGATGTCTCTTGCTCGCGCGTAAACGAACTTTCTACTTGACTCGACATCGAACGCATTGTTCAAGGCTCGTCGAAGTGCGCCAAACATGCCGCTCGCCGTCCACGCCAATCCGATCAGACCAAAACCTCCAGCTAAACCACTCTGTGGGTTCGCCACCCCGGATATGATCTTCTCGACTTCCGATCGAAACTTCAGCGCCTGAGGTATCTGCCGCATGATGTCGTCGACGACCTGCGCTTGCACCTGTGCATCGCGCACGACCAGTCCGAAAGCGGCCACCAGGAAGAGCAGCATCGGGAAAAGCGAGAAGATCACATAGTACGTCACCGCGGCCGCATAGATCGAACCGTGGTTCTGCGAGAATTCGGAATATGCACGCTTCACTACATCGACTGGGTAGACGCGCCCGATCTTTGCAATCCGCAAGCGTACGCTCCGCGGCATTCGTAGAGTCTTCATCATTCGACCTTTGCTTGTGGGCGATTGAGTATCGCACTAGGAGGGTTCTCGGAAGCTAGATCAGGGCGACGATGGCAGCGGTTCAGAAGACCGACCTCGTTCGACACGATCAGCGACACAGTCTGGTTGTATCTGTTGATCAAATGTACCAAACGAACTCTCATTGTTCGGAATTGGATACACCGGCGGATAAACACGTTGGGCTACGGAATAGTGCCGATCTGGTGCGCGACTTGTGCCACTCAGGTTCATATTGGACGATACTGGGAATGATCGCGCACAATTCCGTTTGAGATTTCCCCGAACCTGTGGCCAGCACTTAACATCATTGCATCGAGGCCGAGGACAGATGTTTGACACCTAAGAACAGCTATCTACGCGAGGAGGCTGCCGACTTCCACGATGCGGTTGAGGTCGCCATTCATCGCAGCTTTTTCAGACAGTTCCCGCACAGATTATTGACCGAGCTCGAAGCTGATGCCCTGCGGGTTGACGTGCCAGCTGGTAGTGAGCTTTACCTCGAAAACGACGAACCGCGGAGCAGCCTCGTCGTCATCGGTTTGGTACGTGTTTACATCACACGTCCCGATAATCGCGACGTTTCAGTACGGTACGCCCGGCCAGGTGACGTGATCGGAATCGCCGCTATCTACGGTGGGCCTGCACCGGTTAATGTGCGCATGATCAGCGACGCAACTTTGTTGATGTTCAATGCGGAGAGGCTGGCTCGGATCGCCAAATCCACGCCGTCGATTGGATGGATTCTCGCCGAAGAGGTCACAAGACGACTCTACGATACGCTGGATTTGCTTAGTGGTGATGCTCCTGGCTCAGCACGTCAGCGAGTTGCCCACCTCCTTCTTGAAACCGCCACCCAACAACGTGGTCAAACGGTCGTCTCGCCGCTAACTCGCCAGGAGCTTGCGGATGCAATTGGCGCGGTTCCTCCGGTCGTGACCCGTGTTCTCCGCGATCTGCGAATCAAGGGATTGATCGCCACCGCACGTCACGGCATCCTCCTGCTCGACCCGGAGGGTCTGTATCTGGAGGCGCAGGAAACCGAGGGCTGACAGATCTCATTCGATCGGCGATTCTGTTTCCAGAAGGCGTTCGGCGCGATGCTGAGCTCCTATCACGACAATTCGAGAGTAAGGGGGAACCATGAACGATCGGCCAAAGGGTTATCTGAGCGCTGCGGCGATGCAAGCGCTTCACGAGGTCAGCACGGCTACTTTGACAAGTCAGTTATTGAAGCGGGGCTTTCGCAACACATTCCTGGGCGGGCTGATCCCGCTCAGGCCGGATATCCGTATGGTCGGTTATGCCTTCACCCTCCGCTACGCGCCGATGCGAGAGGATCTGGATCTCGAGGTGGACTACGATAACCTGACCAACGTCCAGCGGCTGGCAGTCGAGGCGGTAGGTCCCGACGACGTGCTCGTGATTGATGCGCGCAACGAGATTCAGTCGGCCTCGCTCGGAAATATTCTGGCAACGAGAATCAAAATGCGCGGTGGTACCGGAATCGTGACTGATGGTGCACTACGAGACGCCAACGCCTTCCGCAACATCGACATCTCGACATATACGCGGGGAGTTCACGCCACGACGAGTTCGACCAAGCACCATCCCGTCGACATGAATGTGCCGGTGGGCTGTGCCAACGTGCTCATCATGCCAGGGGACGTGATTGTCGGGGATGCAGATGGCGTTATTGCCATTCCGAAAGCCGTGGCAGAGGACGTTGCGCTTGCCGCGGTCGAACAGGAGCGGCTGGAAGCCTTTGTACTGGGAAAGATTCAGGGTGGTGCCAGCATCATCGGAGTCTATCCACCAGACGAGAAAACCCGCGCCGAGTACGATCAAGAGCGCGCAAAATAGTGGGCGACCTTTTTCGGTCGCCCACGTGACTTACGTCGCTCTCCCGGACATCGACTACGTGAGTTGCTCGGCACATCTAAGGGCAATGAGATCCGAACTCCCGGTAGCCCCGCACTGGGAGTTCGTGGTATTCGCGGCAAACCTGTACCAGCTTGTCTCTCGCGGCGGTGAAGAGCCGCTCGCCCTTCTCGGCAGATGCGGTCATCGGATTTCCATGAACACCGTGCTCGCGCTCTCGTCTTCGCTCCTGGAACCCGGTGAATCGCCTGATGTCATCGCTGAATCCGGGCCGCTCGGCATCGGCCACCATCCTGCCTCGATCGATCATGGTCGGACGGAGATAGAGCTGCATTGAGGTTTCCCATTCACCACCATGTCCGATGAAACCTGGATCAGTGTCGGCGTAGTCAGTCAGCACCGCAGGTACCATCTCCCAATAGGTGATCGGGAGAACCCAGATGTCCTCCTCGGCAAGCTTGGTCGAGACCACGCGCGAGATGTCCCGGTTTCCGCCATGTCCGTTGACCGTGATAATCCGTTTGAAACCGTTCGCCCAGATGCTACGGCAGATTTCCGACAACAGAGCGATGTACGTTTCGACGCTGGCGGTAATCGTGCCGACTTCACCCATGTTGTAATGCGTCAAACCGATCCACATAGGCGGAGCAACGATCACCGGGAAGTCATCGATGGCCAGCGCGGTCTCGGTCGCGAGAGCTTGTGTGTGACTGATATCAACGTCCATCGGGCAATGTGGACCGTGCTGTTCGACAGACCCGAGCGGTACGATGACGACAGGATCATTCTTTAGCGCCTCAAGCAGCTCGTGGCGCCACATCTCCTGCCAGTGGACTGTCCTTCCTGATGCCGCCCGCTGCCCACGACCGAAAACTGAAACATCGGTGACCATGTCGTAGCCTCCTCTTTCGTGATCAAATGAGACCAAATAGCGACTTCAAGCGACGCTCAATCGCCGCAGCTTCGCCCGGTTTGAGCGTCGTCGCCACGATTCCAATCGCTCCTTGATCGAGGAAGTTCTGGGAAACGGCGATTGGTGGATCACCTTCCGCCAGCTCGTTTACCAACGTGACGGCGGACATCTCAACCCTATCCTCGTTCAGCCGGACCATCAATGTTGGATAGGCTCGTGGCGCGGTCGCATCATTGAGAAGTGTCGGCACGATGCCTGGAATATCGGACAAGCCTTCCAGTATGGTCATCAACTGAGCTTCCTGATTCCGCCGCTCCGCTTCCAGATCACGCGCCAGAAACCGCTGTAATGCGACCATCAATCCGATGACCTCTTCCTTACCCACCTTCATCGGCCGACCAATTCCGTGGTGCGGTGGGCCTAGCAAACGGCCTGTGTCAAGGTAGCGTTGCCGCCAGGGCCACGTTTCTGGGTAGACATCCATATCCTGGTGCTGCAGCGCGACCGATTCGATCAGGTCTCGGCGACCAACCAGAATGCCCGATGCCTGAGGGCCGCCGATCGCCTTGCCACCACTGAAAGCGACCAGATCGGCGCCTTCCTCGATGAATCGCCGCAGATTCTCACGCGGTGGAAGCGCAGCGGCCGCGTCGACGATTACCGGTAGATTGTGTCGAAGAGCGATTTCGACGACCTCCGCCAACGGTACGACGCCAGGAGTTCGGCCGATCGAATATGCCAGCGCAACAGTCCGCTCGTTGATCGCGGATTCCATCTGCCAGGGCCAACTGATACCTTGTCCCGGGTATCCCAGATAACCAACCTCGACGAGTTTCGCTCCCGGCAGGCGGAGCGCATGGCTGTAAGCGGTCAAATGGGCACGCTGGATAACGATCTCGTTTGGGATCCCACTGGTGTCAGGAAGACGATCCATCGCTGCCACGTCGAAACCAGCGAGGCAGGCGGCCGCGGCAAGGGCCAGTCCAGCGGCAGCACCTGACGTAACATAGCCCGCTTCGGCACCGCTGACTTCGGCCAGATAGCGACCAGCGGATTCCTGCAGTTCGTCGATCCGAACGCACGACTGAGCTGCCTCAGCCATGGCAGCGGCCACCTCGGGATGAAGCGGCGCTCCACTCAGTCGGGTAACCGGGCCGGCCGCATTGATAACCGGCCGAACCCCAAACTGCTCATAGATTCCCATCGCACCTCCTGCCTGTCACGAAAAGTCGCCACACGAACGATTGTTTCAATCCGCGGTTGATCGTGACAGAATGCTCCGCTGGTGTTCCGGCAGCTCAGCCCAGAAAATTGGCGCGCGTTCGGGAGTTCTCGGCAACGGCACACCGTCGACCATCGTCATGGTGCTGATAAGACGCTTCTGGCCATGCCGTGCATTCATCTGCGAATCGTGGAACGTGTAATCGCCAGATTCCAACCGGAAGACCGCAATGTCCGCCTGGCTTCCAGGCTTGAGCGTGCCGAGGTCTGGCCGCCGCATAGCCGCCGCCGGACGCGAGGTAGCCCGCTCGATGACATCAGTCAGAGTCATTCCCAGATTCAGGAACTTCGATAACGTGGTCGGCAGATCGAACATTGGCCCCTGGACTGCCATCTGGTGGATATCGCTACTGATAACGTCGGGCATGAAGTCTTGCGCGAGCATAGCCTCCGCCACGTCATAGTTGAACGAGCCGGTGCCGTGCCCGATATCCAGAATCAGTCCTCGATCGTGAAGATCCTTGATCTCGCCACGTACAAGACGATCGCTGCCAAGAATTCGATGATCTCCGCCGGTAAAGCAATGCGTCAGAATATCGCCCGGACGCAGAAGAGTAACGATTTCCTCTAGTGTTGGCGGGCCGCTCCCAATGTGCACCATCAGCGGTAGATCGACCCTGTCGGCAAGCTCGCGCGCCAGCTCCAACGGGCGAATTCCGTTTCCGCGTGTCGTGTTCATGTCTATGCGGGCCTTAATTCCGAGAATCAGATCACGGTTGGTCTCGACCATTTGCGCGGCCAGGTCGACGTCACAGTAGTCGAGATTGGCGAACTCACCAGTGCGACCAATCAGACCGATGCTCGACAGGTTGAGTAGAGCGAATACGCGAACTCTACTCGGCTCGTATATATAACGGCGAAACCCGGGGAAGCTATATGATCCTGAGCTGCCGACATCGAGCCATGTCGTCACTCCAGTACGAGCTGCCACGGGATCAGCTTCGATTCCCCAGTACGTTGCTCCCCAGTAAATGTGGGTGTGGAGATCGACCAAGCCAGGCGTCACGATTTGGTCCGATGCGTCGAAGATCGCCCTTGCGCCGGAGAGGTCCAGGCTCGGAGCGATCTCAGCGACCTTCCCGTCTCGGATCCCGACATCGTTGACTCCGTCGATGCCATTAGACGGATCGATGACGCGTCCACCTTTGACAATAGTCTCGAACGTCCCATCCCTGGTCATGATGTTCTCACTCCTTCGTTCACTCACTTAACGATCCACTACTTGCGACATCAACTCGAAAGAATTACCCAATCTGTTTCGGCTCCGCTTCGCGGTCGTCGACGATGTCAAACCCTAAATTATCGTCAGGCGGCAGGCGCCAGTCGCGCAAGATCTTGAGTGCGCGAGTTGAAACGAAGCTCTCGGTGTCTCGAATGCCGGGAAGCGGCGCGACCTTCTCGACCAGGAACCGGCTCAGATCTTCAAGGCTGGCTTCGGCTACGGTCGCCATAAGGTCATACCGTCCCATGGTCAGATGAAGCGAGGTGACTTCTTTGAACCCGCGTATCGTTTCGGCAGCCTCGTACAGATAGTTGAGATCGACATTGATTCCGACTATCGCCATGGCGCTGAATCCGAGCTGCCGAACGTCTGGAATCACGGCCGGTGTGATCACTTTCTGAGCGATCAGAGCCTCGACCCTCCGGCGCGCGGTAGTCTCCGCGACACCGGTCGCTCGAGCGAGCTCCGCGTACGACGCACGAGGATTGTCAAGCATGCATCGGATCAACCGGCGATCGACCTCGTCAATTTCTGAGCTTGGCATTGCAAGACTCCTTATTGTGGCTTGATCCGTCATCTTTATACCACAACGAAGTTGAATCCTTCATCAATGAGATTGACACAGGCGGTTTCGGTCGTTATGATGGCCATATCCTAGCGGATTCCGCGTTTTGCTGGGCGGCACGTATCAATGTTTTGGATCTTGCGCAACTGCCATAGATGAGGAGAGGTGGGTCAAGTGCCTACATCACGTGATGTCTCTGAGGCGATGCAACGATTGATGACCGGCGAATACAGCCGGCGCGACTTCGTCAAACGACTGACCGCGGTCGGGTTCACTGCCCCAGCCGTGGCCGCGTTCCTGGCGGCCTGCGGTGGGAGCAGTTCCAAGGCGACTACGACATCCGCCTCGAGCGCATCGACCGCGACATCGGCCGCTACGACGGCAAGCGGCGGAAGCACCGCTGCGGCGACAACGGCCGCGAGCAGTTCGACGACAGCCGCGGCAACGCAGGCATCTACAGCAGCCACCACTCCAGTGAGTGGCGGTGACCAAAGCCAGGGCAAACCATTCGATACGCTTACCGTCGCGCTGAACTCAGATCTCGCGTCGGCCGACATCATGTGGGGAACGCCGAACATTAATCGCGATGTCATGGGTCACGTCTACGAATACCTGTACACGATGAGCGAGAAGTACACCTACATTCCGATGCTCGCTGAAACCGACATGAATATCTCGGCCGATGGTAAGACGTTCACGATCCCATTGCGAAAGGGCGTTAAATTCCATAACGGCAGCGACTTCACCTCAAAGGATGCTCTCGCATCGTTGCAACGTTGGCAGCGAATGACATCCCGTGGCAAGACTATTCTGGCTGACCTGGACAATATGAGCGCGCCGGACGACAACTCCGTCCAACTCGTCTTCACCAAGTCGAACGGAGGACTGTTATACGGCCTCGGGCATTATGGCGGCCTGGCAGCCATGCTTCCGAAAGACATTATTGATAAGTACTATGACACGTCCACGAAAGAGGATAAGGAAATCAAGGACGCCGATGCGATAGGCACCGGCCCATACAAGCTGAAGGAATGGGTACGCGACAGTTCGATCACGCTCGAGAAATATGATGGCTACGCCGCCCGGACCGAAGCCCCCGATGGCCGCGGAGGAAAACGGTACGCCTACGCGTCAACCATCAAGCTGATCCCGGTACAGGATCCGACAACGCGTCTGAACGGCCTGGTCTCGGGTGAATACGACGTGACCTATGAGGCGGCTCCAGCACAATACGATCAGATCAAGTCTGATCCGAACCTGAACCCGATCATTATCAAACCAGGCTCCAAGGCAGTTGCCGTATTCAATAAGAAGCAAGGGCCTTTCACCGATCAGAAGCTACGACAGGCTGCCCTGGCCGCGACCAATCCCCAAGAAGTGATGGCAGGCACGATCGATAATGACAACTTCTACGCCTGCTTCGCGTCACTTGCCGGTCCAGAGTGGGCATTCTGGTACACCGATGTCGACAAAGAACTCTACGATCAGAATGACGTGGCCAAGGCCAAGCAGTTGCTCTCAGAGTCAAGTTACAAAGGCGAGAAGCTCCGTTGGATCACGACCAAGGACTACGATTACATGTATCGAAGCGCTCTGGTCGCATCGAAAGAGTGGGAAAAGGCTGGGTTCAACATCGAACTGGTCGTGACTGACTGGCCGACGGTAGTCACGAACCGCAGTAAGCCGGACGCCTACGAGATATTCAGCACCGGTATCGGTTTTTCGGGCGATCCACTTGGTACGTCAGCGTACACGCCGACATGGCCGGGCTGGACCACGTCCCCGATGGTCACCGAATCGGAAGCGAGTCTCGTTATCGAGACCGACGCCGACAAACGAAAAGCTCTCTGGGAGACCTTGCAGAAGGGATTCTACGAGGAAGTCCCGTACATTCAGTTTGGAGAGATGTACGCACTTCGCGCTTCGCGCAAGAATGTTCACAACTACCAGGCGCGGCCAGACTTGATGCTCTGGAACGTCTGGGTCGAGTAGTTTGCGGCGAATGTCTCGTCTCTTTCGTTGATGGGGTGGAGGATTACGTTTGGCCCGGTATCTCGGTCGGCGGTTGCTTACGCTGATACCGCTCCTTTTTCTGGTCGCGGTGATTGCGTTCGCTCTTGTACGCATGACGCCTGGAGATCCAGCGGCTGTCGTTGCCGGGCCAGATGCCACCCCTGCGGAAGTTGCCCGAATCCGCAGTGCGATGGGGCTAGATAGCCCGCTTCCCATCCAGTTTGTTGATTGGATGAAGCGGGTTTTCCTGCATGCCGATCTCGGCGATTCGCTGGTGCTGAATCAGCCGGTGCTGAAAGTCATCGCTCAGCGCGCCCAACCGACACTACTGCTCGCAATTCTGGGCGCCGTCTTCTCACTTGTGATTGGGCTGCCGATCGGTATCTTCGCGGCAGTCAAACATAATTCGTGGGTGGACCGGGTGCTTATGTCGGGAGCCATCATTGGTCTTTCGATTCCAAATTTCTGGCTTGGTCTCCTTTTGGTTCTAACGTTCTCCATCCATTGGTCGCTCCTGCCGCCATCAGGTTTTCAAAACGTTCAGGATGCTGGGTTTTCGACGATCAGATTCCTGATCCTGCCGGCCTTTGCAATTGGAGCCGCCAGCGCCGCCTTCCTCGCCCGGATGGTTCGATCAAGTATGCTCGACGTATTGCGGCAAGATTATATTCGGACTGCCACAGCTAAGGGCTTGCGAGGTCGAACCGTCCTATACCGCCACGCGCTCAAGAACGCCATGATCCCACCTCTCACCGTAATCGGGATGCTGGTAGCCAACCTTGCCAGCGGCACGGTTATCATCGAGATCGTCTTCAACATTCCTGGTGCGGGACGATTGCTCATCAACTCCGTAAGCCGCCGTGATTACCCGGTGATGCAAGGTGTCATCGTCATCACTGCGGTTATCTATATTTTGGCCAACCTCACAGTCGACATCCTCTATGGTCTGATCGATCCCAGAGTGCGGTATGAGTGAGAATCAGACAGCTGAGGTCACGAGAGGGGCCGGCACCCTTGGCCAGGCTGAACGCATGCGAACCAGGCGGCACTGGATCTGGACGCTGTTTGAGAATCAAACCGCGGTCGTGGGTGTTACCATCGTCCTCTTCTTCAGCATCGTCGCGATCCTGGCACCAGTGCTGGCGCCGCACAATCCGCTCGACCTGGACGTACTCCACAAGCTGCGTGGGCCGTCCAGAGCAGATCCGCTCGGCACTGATCAATTCGGACGCGATGTCCTGTCACGCGTAATCTATGGTGCTCGGCTTTCGATGGGAGTCGGGGGATCTGTCGGCATTTCTTCGATCGTGATCGGCCTGATCCTGGGACTGGTCTCAGGCTACTACAAGCGACTCGATTCGATCATCATGCGGGTGATGGACGCCCTGATGGCGTTCCCGTCTATCATCTTCGCAATCGTGCTGATGGGCATTCTGGGACCTTCGATCGGGAACGTAATCCTCGCACTTACGGTCGTTTTCGTTCCGCGCATTGCGCGTGTCGCTCGTAGCTCGGTGCTGATCGTACGTGAAGAGATTTACGTTGAAGCAGTACGCTCGACCGGTGCCAGTGACTGGCGAATCATGCTCCGGCATGTCTTCCCGAATATTCTTTCACCCCTGATCACACAGGCTTCATATATCTTCGCGCTCGCCGTGCTTGCCGAAGCCTCTCTCTCGTTCGTCGGCGTCGGAGCATCACCCGAAGTTCCAAGCTGGGGGAATATGCTCTCGGAGGGGCAGATTGTCGTGCGGCAGGCACCCTGGATCACTATTTTCCCGGGGGTGGCTATCGTCTTGGTGGTCTTTGGCGCCAATCTTTTCGGCGATGGATTGCGGGATGCGCTAGATCCGCGCCTTCGGGGAGACTGATTCGTCACAAAAGAATCGTGCAAATTCATGTTGGCGCTCGCTCACGTGACGAGCGGGAATATCGAGGGAGGGTAAATTCATGGCGCATTTTGACCTTATCGTGCGGGGGGCGCGGGTCATCGATCCGGCGCAAGATCAGGATAGCCTCGCCGATGTGGCAATAAGCGACGGCAAGGTCATCGGAATCGATGACTTCTCGTCAGCAACCGCCGATCGGGTGATTGAGGCCAACGGGCTCATCGCAAGTCCCGGATGGATCGACATTCACGTACATGTTTTCAAGGGTGCGGGCACGATTGGCGTGGACGCCGACGACGTAGCCGGGATAGCCAAGGGCGTTACAACGGTGGTGGATACCGGTTCGGCCGGGGCGGCAACCTGGGAAGGCTTCCGCGAATACGTCATCGAGCGTTCGATAACCCGCGTTCTCGGCTACCTGAACATCTCGCTCATGCGCGGGCCTGGTCCATGGCACGGAGACTGGCAGAACTTCGACCAAAACTTGACTGTTCAGACGGCTGAGAACGAGGCTGCGGCCGGTAATTGCATCGGCATCAAGATATTGGCGAGCCAACGACATGTGGGCAACCTGGGCATCATTCCGCTCGAGTTAGCGGTGCAGGCATCCAGACTGTCAGATACTCGGCTCATGGTTCATCTTGGGAATCCCCCACCACTCATCACCGACGTACTCAACATGCTTGACAAGGGTGACGTTGTCACTCACTGCTGGCACGGCAAAGGGCAAGGCATTCTCGGAAGGGACCACAAGCCCTTGCCGGAGACATGGGCAGCGGCGGAGCGAGGCGTACTATTCGATATCGGCCACGGGCAATCGAGCTTTGCCTTCGAAACTGCTCGCTATGCAATGGAGGCCGGACTCCCGCTTCACTCGATTTCGACCGACATTCACGGTGGAAACGTCAACGGCCCGGTCTACGACATGGCGACCACGATGGCGAAGTTCCTCCACCTTGGATTCAGCCTGCAGGACGTGATCCGACTCAGCACCATTGGTCCTGCCGCGGTAATCGGGAGAGACAAAGAAATCGGCTCACTTGAGACGGGTCGGTGTGCCGATCTCACGCTATTCAAGGTGGTCGACGGTGATTTCATATTCACCGACGCAAACAAAAAGTCAGAAAAGGCAAGCCAACAATTCGAGGTGCAGTACACCATTCGCGGTGGTGACGTGGTGAAGGAACCGGACAACGCGTAGCAGGGTTCTGCTCGCTATCGATCTGGGTTCAACCTGGTGCAAGGCGGGCTACTTCGACGCCAACGGTAGCCTGCTGGCATCCGGCCGTGCCTATAGCCGGTTCGGCATCGGGTACGGATCAAACTCGCGGGAACTTGATCACGTTTGGTCCGCCCTGTCCAGCGCCGTTCGTGCTGCCAGCGAACAACTGAAACATACCGGCAATGACGAGAGCCCACTCGCAATCGCACTGTCCTGTCGAGGCGGTACCGGACTCTGGCTCGACGATCGAATGACGGCAATCGAAGTTCCATCGGTTGAACGTGCGGGAGCATCGTTCGCGCAGGAGGAGATCGATGAGATCTACGGGCAGCCAGTGTGGGGATTCGAGGGGCCATTCGCATTCAGCTATGCGCCGGCCATTCTCGGTCGCCTGATCTGGCTTCGGCGTCACGAACCAGATGTGAACAGACGAATCGCTCATGTCGCGGCGCTGCATGATTGGGTCATCTATCGCCTCACCGGTAAGTTCGTAACCGATCCAGCCACCAGCACCGGTGGCATCCCTTGGCCGGCGGACGCCATCGCACTCACCGGGGTTTCCCCTGAGGCGTTTCCATCGACTCATCCACAGGAAGCAATTATCGGAGACCTGATCGCTGACCCCGCGCGTGACCTCGGGCTCTCGTCAGGGATCCCGATAATCGTCGGCTGTCATGATGGCGTGGCGGCGAACATCGGTTGTGGCATAGTGCGCCCAGGCGATGTCTGTATTACCTTGGGTTCAAATCTCGTCGTGCGGGCTGTTACCGGTTCCCGGCTGCCTAACTGCTTCGGGTATCCGATCGTCAACGACGGTTGGGCGTGGGTTCGAGGCGTGCATGGCGTCGCGTCGCAGGTTGATGCGATCGTCGACGCGCTAGATGGCCAAGGTTTGCCGGTGGCTCCCGAGCGACATATGGAACTGACCAGACTCGCCGACCTGGTCGATCCGACTACCCTCGATCTGCAAATGCCGACGTTACCGCGCGGCGCCGATGACGCGCGCGTCCAACAGGCGAATTCAGCCATCGAAGCTGGATTCAACCCCGCGGAGATATACCTTGCGACGCTCGAAAGCGAGGCATATTCGGTTGTCGGATTGATCGAGACAGCTCGCAGCGACGGTGCGAATTGCGACCGATACGTGATCACGGGTGCCGCCGCTGGCAATCCGCTCTTGGTTCGAATTCTCAGTGCAATTCTGAAGGCACCGATTGAGATTGGAGACCAGGAAGCGGGATTGCGGGGCGCGGCGGTACTTGCGGCAGTCGGCGCAGGCATCTATGACGATGTCTATGCCGCCATCGAGCAAATGGTCAAACCTGGATCTGCCGTCAGCGCAAATCCAGACAAGATGGAAGCGTATTCCCGACGGCACGTAGACGTAAGCAGCAGAACCGGCGCCGCTCCAGGGGACGGATCGCGCCAGCGACTCTCATTCTGATACGGCCGCACGGAAGCTACGCTTTTGCTTATTATCGATGGCGAAAGATGAACCGTGACGAGATTGTGAACGACAGACAAGGAACCGATCAACCATGGATCCGTATCAGAAACTAGACGTGAGTCCCGTCATCAACGCCAGTGGGATGATGACCGCACTGGGTGGCTCGACAATTGGTCAAGACGTGGCCACCGCTATGGGATTCGCCGGACAGCGACAGGTGGAAATCGACGCACTTCAACGTCAGGCCGGAGCACAGATCGCTCGGCTACTTGGAACCGAGGATGCCATGGTGACGGCTGGCGCATCGGCCGGGATCGCGCTCATGGTGGCAGCTTTGGTGGCGGGTCCCGATGTGACACGAGTCGAGGCGCTGCCCGATCCGGGTGATGCACCGAACGAGATCATCATCCAATCCGGGCATCTCGTGAACTTCGGCGCACCAGTGAAACAGATGGTCGCGATCGGCGGCGGACTCGTCGTCCCAGTCGGGTCCACCAATCATGTTCGCGAATCACACATCACGGGAGCTCGGTCTGAATGGACGGCTGGTGCCCTCTACGTACAGTCGCATCACTGCGTCCAAAAGGGAATGGTCTCACTCAAGCGTTTCATTGAACTCTGTCGCGAAATGAGCGTTCCGGTGATTCTTGATGCCGCGGCGGAGGAGGATCTACAAGCCTTCGCTCAGAGCGGCGTAGATCTGGTTACGTTCAGCGGTGGCAAAGCCATCGGCGGACCATCTTCCGGAATCATTGCCGGGCGAGCCGATCTTGTTAAAGCCTGTCGCGCGCAACTCTCCGGCATTGGACGCCCGATGAAGGTTGGGAAAGAAGCAATCGTCGGTCTTGTGACGGCACTTAACGCCTACCTAGAGCGTGACGTGACCGCGGTACGAGCGCACCAACAGATTATCGTCGATTTTCTCATGACGTCGTTTGCCGAAATTCCAGGGGTGCGCTGTCGTGAACTCGAAGACGAAGCCGGACGCGGCATTCACCGGGCGGCGATCGAGCTCTCGCCGGATCGAGCGGCCGACCTTGCACGCTATTTGATGGCCGGATCGCCCGCAATTTACCCTCGAAACCACCTCATCAATGTCGGGTTCGTCGCGTTCGATCCCCGTCCACTGACGCTGGACGACGCCAAAATCATTGTCCAGCGAGTACGGTCATTCTTTGATGGTGGTACAGAGCGATAGGCTGCGCTCCGAATCAGGAGAGCCATTCAAGAAACGCGTCGTCGCTCGCCTGGTGTTGCCCGGACGATCCCTTCGAGGTCTTATCCTGGTTCGTTGTGACGATCTCCCGAAGGCGACGTGCCGCGTATTGAATCTCTGAATCCGTGATATGAACTGGCTCGAGTAGAAACCATCCTTCGTCCGTATGGTGAGCGCGCGGCTTTATCGAAGGAGTGCTCTGCTCCAGCTCACGGCAGAGACTTTCGGCATCGAGCCCCGCGACCGCTGAATCGACCTCGAGACGAACACGAGTCACCGGCTGCCCGACTTTGTCCCGTTCCAGACTTGCCGTCACTCCAGGAATGTCCAAAAGCAGATCCAGGAGTTTCTGGCACTTGATCTTCTGATTCGCATCCCACTCGCGAAGCTCAATCGTCATCCGCTCCTCGATGGCCGCGATGGTTCCGAAGATTCCCTCTTTTCCCACCTTCATGGTGCGGCCGATTCCGGAATTCTGCAGGTACATGGCCTTGATCAAGTCGGCGCGTCCACAGACAGCCCCGGCCGTGGGGCCAGACAGGTACTTCTGGACACTCATGATGATCAGATCGGCACCGGTGTTGACGAGGCGCTGCACTTGATGATCCTGAGCCGCCGCGTCGATGATGACCGGAATGTCACGAGCGTGAAGCAGATCGATGAATTCTCGAAGCTGCACATAGCCGTATTGCGCAGTGTGATGAGAGATAACGAACATGCCCGCAACTGTGTTTGGTCCGAGAGCATGTTCGATCTGGGGAACGGTCGTGTTGTTGACCGTGCCGACCTCGCGCACCTTGGCACCGGCCAGTCGAATCATCTGCTCGATAGGTGCGCCAAAATTAACCGCGTGACCTTTCTGGATCACGACTTCGTTCTTCATGCCTTCCGTGTCGGGAAGCTGATAGATCCGGCCGCGATCGTCTCCGGTCATGCAGGCGGCTACAGCCAATGTGATACCGGACGCGGATGACGACGTCAGGAACCCGGCTTCGGCCCCTGACCAATTCGCAATGAGCTCGCCCGATCGCTGGTAAAGCTCGTCCATATTCCAGTGATTACCGAGCGCCTCGGCAGCGGCTTCAGCGACGGCTGGACTGCTAATCGACGTGCCATATTTCGTGAGCGGTCCCGACAGATTTATTACTGGCTGTATCTCGTAGCGACGCGCCAGATCGGACAATTCGGCCTCCCAAATTCAATCCCCAAACACCCCACACAGGATCGCAAACCTGGAGTCCATGAGCAACCATTTGAAACGGCAATCTACGGTCAACACACCGACTGAGCGTCAGGATTCGGCGACCTAGCGCTGCCTGGAGCATTTGTTAATGTTGGTCTCACGACCACCGTCGATTCGACCAAAACGAGATACCCGTACGGGGACACATGGCGCACCGATACTCCTCTTGGCGCGGAAGCTGCGGGTCGTATGTATGCACACTCGGCCTGGGATGCGATTGCACGGGGAACAGCGAGTGATCGATTGTTGGTTGATGAGTTTAGTCAATTGACACCGACCAGCAGATCTACGATATCGCTGCCATCCAGCCATGCGCTGAAGTGGATGGCTTGCGTTTAGTATGGAAGGATCTTCAATGGTGAGAATTACCGACCGGGCAATGGACCAGCTTGAAACGATGCGCGATCAAAGTGATCTTCTTCCCGACCAGTATGTCGCACTCACACCCCGCGAAGGCGGAAAACTCGGTTTTACAGCGGCCACTCCCGAATCGGAGGACGAAGTCATTCAGCGAGACGGCAACACGGTCATGGTCGTGCCGCAGCAACTGGTAGAGCCGCTGCAGTCGGTGGTGATCGACTATGTCAACAATGATGAGATGCAAGGGTTTACGCTCAACCAGGAGACCTAACCTTCTGGCTCATCGACGAACAGAAGCGGAACGGACCGGCAAAATGGCCGGTCCTTTTTCCGTCTCAGTCTCTGTATTGCGACATATATGTCAGAACATCTCCGACGAACTCGCCTTTGCAGGACTCCTTGATTTACGTTCACGATCATCGAGGGATTACCAGCGCTGGTCCTCGACCGGACGCTTAGTCCAACGGTGATCATCCGCAACCCAGTACGTCGACCTCTGACGGAATTCGTCTTCGTGTCGAGGCGGAGGCCTTGAAGACTGCTCCATTCCGAACCGCAGAACATGAGTCACTGCGATGCAGGTATGTGAATCCATTGCCTACCTGTTCTGAGAGGATGACCCATGCCATTTCGATGAGCTATCTGAATCCCGACCAGGATGCCGTCGAGACGGGAATCATCTGGGGAGATTCTCGCTGGCGACGAACGAGACGCGCTACCAACCAGCGCCCGAAGTTCCTCATGAAATACAGGGCGCAGGCGGCGGAATCACATCCACCACCCGCGGAGCTTCGTTCAGGCAGGCCTAGTGCGTCGCCTGATACACCTGTGTTCCAAGTAGACCGCCCTCAACCTGCCACTCTGGCGAATTCTCTGGGTGATACTCGAGTCGCTGTCGCTGGAAGTACTGGACGGTGACTCCGTTCTCCTGGAACTCTTCACTGATTGGATATCCGAAGATAGCTAATCCGCCGTGCGACTCCCAGTAAGCTCGGAAACCAAAGCAGAGGCGATGCCCTGTCGCCGAGTAGAACGTGCAGTTCGAATCATTCTGAGCGCTCACGGGCTGGAACGGCGGCTGATCCAGTAGGTTCGCGGCAACGGTATTGCCCAGCAGCCCAAGTAGAACGTCGTAATGCAGCGGGTCGGCACCTGGATGCCTTTCGAAGCGCGCTCGCTCGAAGTATTGGACGGTCAGGCCGTTTTCCTGAATTTCGTCCGTGATCGGATATCCGAAGTTCTTGAGGCCACCGAAGTTCTCCCAATACTTCAAGAAGCCGTGCTCGACGGAGTGGCCGGTTTCTGGAAAGTAGCGGACACCTTGCTGAATTCCCTTGCCGGACAAAAGGTTCTGAATAAGATCTCCCTGGAGGTAAACGTCGGTGCTGTCAACTCCATTGAACTGGGTGATTGTCGATTCGATCTGGCCAATCGCTCGCGGATCGTCACATGTACCGCCGAGGCTGAAGTTGCCCGACAGTTGCACCACCGCATTCGAACCGTTTATTTGCACGCTGTCGACGGACAGGCTCGATTGATACAGCGAATCGTACAGTCCAGATTGACCATAATATTGTTCGTTGATGGCAAACAGCTTTCCGAGTGCGGCCGAAATCTTCGCCTGGGTCGAGCTTGGACTGCCAATGTCGACCGTGACCCCAATCAGGCTGTCTCCACAACCCACTGCTAACCCTGACTGACCACTGTCGCCAATCGCTACGAGGTAGACGCTTGCCTGGTCCGGTGCCGCCGCGACCGGAATCGCGGACGGTACAACCGTTACCAGTAACAGGGCGAGAGCTGAGAGCACCGTTCGCAAACTAATACGTAACAGCATGGAATTCCTTCCCCAAAGCGAAGTCGAAATGTCACTGGAACTCTGCAACGCTGCGACCCTTCCGTCAGGGATCTCTGGCAACACTCCGAATCAGTGTCTCGGTCGACTGTCTCCGATATTTATTCGCCGGTGAATGTCCTGCATCGAGAATCGACGAATCCGGTACAGGTCATTCAGACGATCGACGCCCGTCGACCGATCACGGTCTGAATTTGAATGAACGATTCGGAATGTCGAGTTGTGGTCCGGTGACGACCGTGTGGGCATACACATCCAAGTCGTGCTACGTCACGTGGCCTCAACAACGTTGCATTGTCAGGGGAGACTCCGCAAGATTGGTTCCTCGCG
Organism: uncultured Chloroflexia bacterium; assembly: GCA_963785465.1. Lineage (GTDB taxonomy): Bacteria > Chloroflexota > Chloroflexia > Thermomicrobiales > Thermomicrobiaceae > CALAGB01. The sequence goes on from CAWAVM010000024.1 coordinate 169,446, forward strand.
ACGCGACATCGCAATCCGGCAGACCGAATTGCCTCCGTCGAAGAACTTCGGCGCGTTGCTCAAACGTTGGATCGTGACAAAAGGAGGGTCTCAATATCTGGAGCTGCCGATATGAACGATGTCACGGATGAACGAGCGGCTAGACGAACATGCCCTGTTGGGCTGGAGCACTGAGTAGTGCCGATGGGCTGATTTGAACAGCCGACCAAGGGCTTATGAGTCCCCTGCTCTACCACTGAGCTACACCGGCGAATTTTCGCATCTCGGAGTTTAGCAATCCCTCCGGCTCGTGTCAACCGGAGCCGGAATTCCCGATCGTGATGGTACAATCGAAGCCAATGCGTGCCCATTGGGCATATTTTTTCTGCCGGTTGAAGGGGTTAATTGTGGGTCCAGCCGCCATGTTGGATGGTTTGAACGACGCCCAACGTCAGGCTGTCACGGCAACGGACGGGCCCGTATTGATTGTCGCCGGACCGGGCAGCGGCAAGACACGTGTGTTGACGCACCGGGTTGCCTATCTTATCGAAGAACGTGGGGTCTCCCCATGGAATATCCTTGCCGTCACATTTACGAATAAGGCAGCACGCGAGATGCGGGAACGTCTCGAGAACCTCATTGGACTTGAACGATCTCGTCAGCTCACCGTCGGTACGTTCCACGCCGTTTGTGCTCGCATTCTTCGACGTGACGCTCACCTGATCGGTGTCGACCCACGTTTCACGATCTATGATGATGCCGACCAGATGGAGACAGTGAGACAGGCCCTCAAGGCGCTGAATCTCGATCCAAAGCAGTTTGCACCACGACCAATCCTCAGCCGCATATCAGCGGCCAAAAGCCAGTTCATCTCCCCGGCGCGGTTCTCCGAGCAGGTGCAAAGCTACTGGGAGGAAGTGGTCGCTCGAATCTATCCCAATTATCAAGAGACGCTGCGCCGCAACCGGGCACTCGATTTTGACGACCTGCTGGCTGAAACGCTACGTCTCTTCGACGAACAGCCCGACGCACTGAAACGCTATCAGGATCACTATCAATACGTGTTGGTCGATGAATACCAGGACACCAACCGAGTCCAGTACCTGCTCGTTCATGCTCTGGCGGCATCGCACCGCAATATTTGCGTCGTGGGCGACCCCGACCAGTCGATCTATGGGTGGCGCCACGCCGACATTCGCAACATCCTCGACTTCAAACGCGACTATCCGGACGCTATTGAAATTCACCTGGAGCTGAACTACCGCTCGACGCGCTCAATTGTGGAGGCGGCGGACAGTATTATTCGCGCCAACACCCAACGAATTCAGCGGAAGCTTCGAACCGAGAACCCTGCCGGTGAGCGCATCTCGGTTCGCGAGTTGTTCGATGAAGGACAGGAAGCGCAGTTCGTCGTGGGTGAGATCCGTAGGCTGGCCTTCGGGGGAAAGCTTCGCTTCAAAGACTGCGCCGTGATGTATCGCACCAATGCACAGAGCCGGCCACTTGAAGAGGCATTTATTCGAAGTGACATTCCATATCAGCTTATCGGCGGCACGCGCTTCTACGAGCGCCGCGAGATCAAAGATGCCATGGCGATTCTGCGACTGGTTGCCAACCCGAACGATGCCGTGAGTCTCCAGCGGGTGCTGCAAAATACACCGTTTGGCAAAGGCATCGGTAATCGAACCATGCAGCAGCTTGATCAATGGGCGCGGATGACCGGCCGCCCGGTCTTCGATGCGCTCGGGGTACTGGAGGGTTCAATCGACGTCGCGCCGCCAGAGGTAGGATCGAGAGCGTCTCGACTTCTGACCGACGTCTACACGACCCTCACCGGTTTGGTTCAGGCGTCTCAAACAGTAACCCTTTCAGAGTTGTTCGACCTCGCAATGGAGAAAACTGGCTTCGCCGCGCAGTTTCAAGATACGGGCGACCCGGACGCCATTGATCGATGGGAAAACGTGCTCCAGCTTCGAGCAGTGCTGAGCGGCTACGATGACCTGCCGGAGTCGACGGCGCTGCAGACGTTCCTGGAGGAGTCAGCGTTGGTCGCCGACGCCGATACGATTAGCAATAGTGACGATCAGGTGACGTTGATTACATTGCACGCCGCCAAGGGTCTTGAGTTCCCCGTGGTGTTCCTCGTAGGAGCCGAGGAAGGGATCTTGCCACACTCTCGATCAATGGAGAGTGAGACTCAGGTAGAGGAGGAGCGACGTCTCTTCTATGTTGGAGTCACACGAGCCAAGCAGCGCGTCTACATATCGCACGTCTTTCGCCGGGCGATGTACGGCTATGGAGATCTGAGTCTGCGATCCCGATTTGTGGATGCGATTCCATCCGAATTGCTGGAAGAGATCAACGTTCGTACCGAGAGCAGTTCGTCCAATCGCAGTCGTACGTTTTCCGGAAATGCTGGACGGAACATTGTACATGAAGTCCCGGCCATTCAAACGATGCCGCTCACCGTCGGCCTGCGAGTTTTTCACGATCGGTTTGGCGACGGCGTCGTGTCCAAGGTGCGGGCAATGAGTGACGATCAAGAAGTTACCGTCGAGTTCAAACGACACGGTCAGAAACGGCTAATGGCCAGCCTGGCGAACCTGCGCACCGACTGATTTGCCGAGTTCGAGCGCCGTCGAGCTCAGCCTTTTCAGGGCGCACCACAGTTCGGCGAGCGCCCACATTCACCTGACGGGCAGGGGAGAGATCCACGAAAGGAGCCGAGGAGTATGGATAGGCATAAATGGGTATATCTGTTCCGCGATGGAAACACAAATATGCGCGATCTACTGGGAGGTAAGGGCGCAAATCTCGCCGAGATGACCAACGTCGGCTTGCCGGTTCCTCCAGGCTTCACCATTACGACCGAAGCCTGCAATGCGTTCCTGAGCGCCGGTGACACGTTCCCTGATGGGATGTGGGATCAAGTTTCAGCGAGCCTGAAGGACGTCGAACAGGCAATGAACAGGCGCTTTGGTGACGAATCAAACCCACTGCTCTTCTCGGTTCGGTCTGGCGCGCGTTTCTCCATGCCGGGAATGATGGATACAGTCCTCAATCTTGGATTGAACGATAAGACCGTTCAAGGACTCGCGGCGCAAGCGGACCCCCGGTTCGCCTACGATTGCTACCGACGCCTCGTGCAGATGTTCGCCAAGGTCGTGCTCGATGTCGACGCGGATCTGTTCGAGGATGTCATAGACGAGCACAAACGGCGTTTACGCATTGAACTCGACTTCGATATTCCGGCCGAGAATCTCAAGCAAATGGTCGGTGAATTCAAGGACATCATCAAGCGTGAGAGCGGCCAGTCGTTCCCAGATGACCCGTGGGACCAACTCCGGCTGGCAATTACCGCGGTTTTCAAGTCGTGGAACAACCGTCGAGCCATCAACTACCGCAACGCGAACGATATTCCTCACGATCTCGGCACTGCCGTCAACGTCCAGACAATGGTTTACGGCAATATGGGTGCAGACTGTGCTACGGGAGTCGCCTTTACGCGCAATCCAAGCACCGGCGAGCGGAAGTTGTACGGGGAGTTTCTGACAAACGCACAGGGCGAGGATGTCGTGGCTGGCGTGCGCACACCTCAAGAGATTCAGACAATGGGGGACGAACCGGCGCTGAAATCAGCATACGATCAACTATGTGGTATTGCAGAGCAGCTTGAAAAGCATTACCGAGACATGCAGGACCTGGAATTCACCGTGCAAAATAGCACGCTCTACATGCTACAGACGCGAACCGGCAAACGGACTGGCCAAGCCGCGGTTAAGGCCGCCGTTGACATGGCCGAAGAGGGCCTGATTACCCAACAGGAGGCGGTACAGCGCGTTGAGCCGGATCACCTCGACCAGTTGCTGCACCCGACGATCGATGCAAACCAAGTGCGCGCGGTTCTTGCCCAGGGACTTCCAGCCAGCCCTGGCGCCGCGAGTGGCAAGGTCGTCTTCGATGCAGATGAAGCCAAGTCGCTCGGTGACAGCGGCGAATCGGTCATTTTGGTTCGCATCGAGACGTCGCCGGAGGATTTCCACGGAATGTTGGTTGCCAAAGCAATCTTAACGGCGCGCGGCGGAATGACGTCGCACGCCGCTGTGGTGGCACGTGGCATGGGCAAGCCTGCCGTCGTCGGCTGTACGGCACTCAACATCAACTACGCAAATCAATCCATTTCAGTCGGTGGAACGACCGTAAAGCACGGTGAGTTCATTACCATCGATGGCTCGACCGGTGAGGTAATGCTCGGCGAGATTCCGACCATTCCGCCGCAAGTCGGTGGCAACATCTCGACGCTGTTGGCCTGGGCCGACAACTATCGCAAGCTCGGAGTCCGCGCCAACGCTGACACACCGCAAGACGCTGAGAAAGCGCGAGAACTCGGATCCGAGGGAATTGGGCTCACGCGTACCGAGCACATGTTCTTCGAAGGCGACCGCATTCTGGCGGTGCGTGAAATGATCATCGCATCAAACGATGAGGAGCGACGAGCTGCGCTGGCCAAGCTGGAGCCTATGCAGAAACAGGACTTCATCGGCATCTTCAAAGTGATGGATGGCTTCCCGGTGACTATCCGAACGCTCGATCCGCCATTACACGAATTTCTGCCGCATACCGACGAGGAAATAGAGGATCTGGCGCAAACGCTCGGCGTCGACCCTGTTCTCATCAAGACCAAAGTGACCGCGTTGGCCGAATCGAATCCAATGCTCGGTCATCGCGGCTGCCGGCTCGGCATCACCGCACCCGAAATCACGAAAATGCAAGCTCGTGCCATTATCGGTGCGGCCCTCGAGTGTTCGGCTGAGGGGATCGAGGTCTTTCCGGAGATCATGATCCCGCTGGTTGGCGACGTTCGTGAGCTGGAATTGCAGCGCGAGGTTGTTGATAGTGTCGCTCAGCAACTCTTCGAGGAAGCCGGTCGGAGCATCCCATACTCCGTTGGCACGATGATCGAACTGCCGCGGGCGTGCCTAACCGCCGACGAAATCGCGACCGAAGCCGAATTCTTCAGTTTTGGGACCAATGACCTGACACAGACCGCGTTTGGCATGAGCCGGGACGACTCCGGACGGTTCCTCCCCTTCTACGTTGAGCAGGGCATACTCGACGCTGACCCATTTCAGACAATCGATCCAAAGGGCGTCGGAGCATTGATCGAAATTGCGACCGAGCGAGGACGGAGGACCCGACCAGATATCAAGCTTGGTATCTGTGGCGAACATGGAGGCGACCCGCAAAGCGTCGCGTTTTGTCACCGGGCGGGCCTGAACTACGTCAGTTGCTCCCCGTACCGGGTGCCGATCGCGCGCCTTTCAGCCGCTCACGCGGCGCTCGGTGAGATGGACAAAGATAAGTAGCGACCTCAAACGCGTCGACACCAAATAACCAACCGGGAGGCTTTGTAGCCTCCCGGTTGGTTATATTCCCTCGCATGAGCCTATAGCGGAGTGCTACACAAAACAGTGACGAGACGCAGCACGCGATACATTGACGGCATGTCATCACGCGTGAACTCAACAGTCCGCCCATCGACCCGCACGGCACCGTCGATCATTTCCGCGAGATCCGCGAGCACGGGCCTTGCCAGTTCAATTCGAGCCGTCACCGGAGTTTCGACTCGAAGAGGTTGGACATCTGGCCGCTCGCGGATCGCTCTCGCCGCAGCCGCCTGTAATCGCTGTCGGGCAACGACCGGGTGCAGACTCTCCGCCGACAGGTGCGCAATGCTTTCTTTCACCTGGACGGTGATGATCTCATCCCCGAACAGATCACGCGCCTCTGCATCGACTGACTGATCACCTGACACCAGCAGCACGGGAACGTCATAGGCGCCCGCAACAGCCGCGTTCAGACCAAGCTCGCCCATCGACTTGCCGTTAATGCGCACGTCGAGAATGGTTCCGGTGAAGGTGTGACTCAACACCGACTTTCCGGTACCCGCTCTTCCGTGGACACCGATGAACATGGCCGCATCGTAGCCGCGCTCGATGCCTTGCACCATGCCATAAACCCGAGGTTTGCCACGACTAAGCGTCGCCTGCTCGTGAAGCTCCTCTGGAATGATGTTTCGATACGGGCCGTGAACATCGGCAACGGTGACCTCGGCTTCAGAATCCGCATCGAGAATTCCGGCGACCACCGCCGAAGCCTCAGCCGTCATCAGCCGACGGGCCCGCTCGTATTCTGGGTTGCCTCTGGAGCCCTCCTCCGAATGGACGACTCCGGCTATTCCTTCAATGTCGACCGTCACGTAGACACGCATTTTCCCGCCCTCCCACGTCCGGTTATGACTTCCTCATTCTCGGATCAAGTGCGTCGCGCAAACCGTCTCCCAGCAAATTGAGTGCAAGGACCACAACGAGTATCGCCAGCCCCGGGAATATGGCAACCCAAGGCGCGTTCTGGATGAACTGGCGACCATCGCTCAGCATCGTACCCCACTCTGGCGAAGGAGGCCGAATTCCAAGTCCCAGGAAACTCAGGCTGGCTGCGGTCAGTATCGCCGTTCCCAAGCGGAGGGTTGCAATTACTATGACCGGTGCCGCTGAATTCGGCAGCAGATGGACGAACATCAGTCGGCGATTACTCGCCCCTACTGCGTTGGCGGCGAGGATGAAGTCAGACTCTTTCAGTGACATGATCGAGCCGCGTATGACTCGCGCGAAAACGGGTACCGAAAAGATCCCGATGGCCATGATAACGTTGACCGTTCCAACGCCCAACACGGCAACTATCGTAATTGCTAGGAGCAGTCCTGGAAACGCAAGTTGGATATCGAGCAGGCGCATAAATAAGCCATCAACCCACCCACCATAGAAGCCAGAGAGGATTCCCACGACAACTCCAACAACAACACCAAAGAGGGTTCCGAGAAACCCAACGGTGAGAGATATTCGTCCGCCGTAAATTATTCGTGAGAGCACGTCGCGGCCGAAGTTATCTGTACCAAACGGGTGCGCCAGGGAGGGTCCTTCGAGGAGATGATCATAGTTCTGGCTGACGGGGTCGTAGGGAGCAACCACTGGAGCTGCGATCGCGGTCACAATTAACAGAAGGATGAGGGCGCCGCCGGCAAGCGCGAACCGGTTCCGAAGCAATTTCTGCCATGCATCGCGCCAGAGACTTCTAGGCGTGGAGCCAGAACGATCTCGCTGTTTACGCGATCTCGGTCTGGACCGTGTTAGCCATCGGCGACTAAGCCCTTCATGCCGAACGCCTGAGCATACTACTCGATTCAATCAGCTATACGTAATCCGTGGGTCAACACGTGCGTAAAGTACGTCCACAAGCAAATTCACGATGACGAACTCGAACGTGAAGAGTAAAAGCGCTCCCTGTACGATGGGAAAGTCTCTATTATTGATCGCGTTGATCATCAACAGACCAACACCCGGAAATGCGAACACCGTTTCGGCAACTATGGCACCTGACAACAGCCCACCAAACTCGAGGCCCAGCACAGTGATGATTGGGATCAGTGCATTCTTCAATGCGTGAGTAACTACGACAGCCTGCTCACCAAGCCCTTTGGCACGCGCCGTTCGCACAAAATCCTCGTTGAGTACCTCTAGCATCGTCGAACGAGTAACGCGGGCGATGATTGCCGACGCACCCGCGCCCAGTGTAAAAGCTGGCAGGATTAGATGAGAGATTCCTCCCTTGCCGAACGATGGCAGCCAGCCTAGATTCACGGCGAACGAGCAACATGAGCATTCAGCCCAAGACAGAAGGACGGTGTCGATACGCCCAGCAGCGCCACAACCATACTACCGCGGTCTATCAACGAATTATGCCGTACGGCCGCGACAACTCCCGAGCCAAGCCCGATGACGACAGACACAAGCATGCTCGCAATAGTGAGCCACAGTGTATTTGGGAAACGAGCCCAGATTTCGGTCGTAACGGGGACACGCGAAACCGTAGAACGACCGAAATCGCCATGCACGACTCGCCCCAGCCAATAGGCGTATTGGACGGGGACAGGTTTGTCCAACCCCCATTCTTGAAGGAGATGGGCGACCTCGTCGCCCGTTGAATCCGGACTGAGTGCCTGACGCGCCGGGTCGCCAGGCACCATCCGCATCATGACAAAAACAATAATCGAGACGCCGAGAAGAACCGCTATCGTCACCATGAGGCGCCGGGCGACGAAGCGCACAACGTTGCGATCTCCTCCCAGGCAGAAACTTCAGTCGACTACTTCGAGTAGGCAGCTGTTCGCATATAGACGATGCCGTCAGGCTGAACTACGACTCCGGAAACACCCTCAACATTTGCCGCGAAATACGTAGGAGCGTAGAGGAATATGTTCGGGGCGTCGTCCCAAATTGTCTGCTGTGCGTTGGCGTACGCCTCCTTACGCTGTGTCTCGTCAGCGTATTCCAGCCCTTCCTGGATGTATTTTTCAACATCAGGATTGGTATAGAAGGAATAGGTGGCTCCCGCAGGTGGCCACTGAGCTTTCGTGTAGAGTGGTCGAAGGCCCCAATCAGCGTCTCCGGTAGACGGTGACCAGTTGGAGACAACCATTTCGGTGCTTGACTGGTCGACTGGTTTGGCGAGCTCTGCGTTGAGCGCCGCGGATTCCATTTGGACGACCTCAACCGTGACACCAATCTTCTGCAACTGTGCCTGCACGGCCACGGCGCGATCCTTGCTAGGCGCCGATGTCCAAAGCGTCGATTTGAACCCGTTAGGATAACCTGCCTGAGTTAAGAGGTCTTTTGCCTTCTGAGGATCGTAGTCGTATGAGCCCACCTTATGGTAACCATATACCAGTTCGCCCAATACGGAATCCATCAGCCGTCCCTTACCAAGGTCGGCGGCTTTCAAAACTTCTTCCTTGTTATCCCGTAGTTAAGAGCCTGGCGTACTTCTTTGCTGTCAAACGGCTTTTTCTGGTTATTCAGTGTTATCCAATAGACCGAAATGCTCGGATTTTCCTGAACTACGATTCCTTGAGACTTCTGAAGCTGCAGCGCCTGTGGCGCATTGAGTGGTCCGGCGAACTGGGCATCGCCGCTTTGAACGGCAATTCCCAGAGCGCTCGGCTCAGTAATGCCCTTGACTGTGAGTTTCGACACCGAAGCCGCACTTGCTTTATCCCAGTAGTCAGGATTCGGCACCAAGGTAATATGGTCACCGCGCACCCACTCGGAGAATTTGTAAGGACCGGTTCCGATGGGGTGCGTGCCAAAGTCGGCTCCGAATCGTTGAATCGCCGGGATAATGGCGATACCGCCTGCCGGATGGGCGATTGTCGCGACCATAGCAGCAAACGGATTCTTTGCCACAATCTTGACGGTACCATCGTCGATCACGTCGAGGTGGTCGATGGCCGCACAAAAAACCCATGTCGCTTCAACTTGCGTCAGAGTCCTACGGTCAAGCCGCTTTGACCGCCTGAGCGTTGAAAGCTTCTCCGTCGTGGAATTTCACGCCGGTGGCAAGTTTAAAGGTGAACTCCTTGGCATCGTCGGATGCTTCCCACGACGTCGCCAACTGATTGACGACTCGCATCTTTTCGTCGAGGCCGACCAATCCTTCGTAAATGCATTTGATGGTGCCGAGTGACGCGTTAGAGAATGTGTCGTGGACATCGAGAGAGTCCGGCTCGACATTCAGTGCGATCAGAAACGACTTGTCGACGAAAGGTGCGGACGTCGCCATCGTCGAAGGATGAAGCGCTGGCGTGCCAATCGTCTGCGCGATCGGAGTAGGAGAGCCGCCCGACTGTGTAGCGCTCGCACCAGAGCCAGCGGACTTTGTTGGGCTGTTTGGTGCACTAGTCGATGTAGTGCTCGAATTGCCGCCACAAGCGGCGATGATCATCGACAGCGTCGCAGCGCTCGTCCTACGGCGACCAATCGAATGAACTGACGCCGGTCCAGGCCGTGGCGCTGCCAATCTTCGAGCAATTCACCGAACTGGTCTATTCTGTTCATTACCTTCTCCCCGTTGCTAATGAACGACCGACGATGGTGCTATCGTACCACCGTAGGGTCGCAACGCAAGCGATTCGCAAAATTCCAGCGTTAGCCAACTAATTTCGTCGCTTTCTCGATCATTTCGCTCTTCAAACAACGACTTCGGCCTCTCGCTCCAAAATAGGTCACCGAGAATTTGCTGATCGACATAGCATGATTCGTTTCCACCCGCCGGCCTTCCAAGTCAACAGTCGCGTTGCTTGACACGACAACAATCGCTCACTAGAGTGAGTTCATGCGGCAACAACCGGATATCTTTGCAGCACTAGGGAGGTACGACCATGTCAGCCCCACTTCCTGATCTTCACCTACCGCCGTTCCCGTTCTTCACTCCCAACACGCCTGACCTCGGGTGCTTCGTACGTCAAAAGCACGGCTTCCAGGAAGATGGGACATTCCTCTGGACCGAATTCGCGCCATGGACGATCCAAGACGGCATACTGCCGCATCAATGCTACTTCCGAGTCAAATGCGGCAAGGCAGCCTTCTTCGAACGTGTCAAGGTCACGATGCGACTCAATTTCGACCCACTCATCTATGCAGGAATCGACCCGGACTGGGTTCTCGGTGGGGACCATCGTCCATATCCGTCCGACTGGTTCAAGTTTCCACCGCAACGCGGCAACATGACCTACTGGTTCAGAGGGGATTATCGCAATCCCGCTCAATCCAGTTGGAATACCGACGCGGCCGTTGGCCACAGCTTTGACATTTATGACAATGGCACACTCAGCACGGTCTTCTGGGATGACACCGGCGGCGATCGGGATTTCAACGACATCATTCTCGAGGTCGCTATCGTGTTCCGACACGCCTATTTCCGCGCGCTTGAACCAGTGGCTCAGGCAACTGAGGCAGAGATCAAACGGTTTATGAATGAAGATCTTCCGCGGCTGCGGGCAGAGGATCGACCGCCCGACTCAATCGCAACGCGGAAATAGCTCGGGGAACCTGAATTTGTGACTCTGCGGACCAGTATGTTATCGGTAGAGGAGCACGGGCGTTCGTCGTCGGCTCGCCGCCGGGAGAGTCTGCATGCGAACATCTGTGTGCTTAGTGGGGGAAGAGGGACTCGAACCCTCACGCCTTGCGGCACATGATCCTAAATCATGCTCGTCTGCCAATTTCGACATTCCCCCGAGGAGTGTGGACAGATCTAAAGACGTCTAGCGCTCAATCGCGACGAACAATCACGTCCGGTTCACGATTGTACATTTTTCGCCGTGCTCCCTCAAAGTTGGGTCATGAATTGCTCTTCAGTTTATGACCCGATACCGAGAATGCTCAGGCGCTCGGCTATGCGATTGTCGATTGATCTTGAACGGCATCTCAATTGTCCAGACGATATTTTTCGCGGATTCGCCCGGACTTTTTCAACGGTTTTGACCCTGGAAGGGATAGCAGAATCATCGGCAGCGGTGCTCGTCGAGGAAGATCTCGAAATGCCGCAGCCGGCACATCAGCGGGCGGTCTTCGTGACGATACGTACCGCAGAAAATGCGACGTGGAACACCAAGAGATCGCTGAGGACGTGGGTCTACGAGTGAAACACTCCCGTGAAACAACGGTCCACAAAGACGAAATACGGGCTCCTGATCTAAGGAACCCGTGTTCATCTATCTGTTTCTGGGCGTCTATCGAGAGGCGCCATGACGCCGATGTGACGACCGAGGCACGGTCAAGACGAGAAGCTACGCTCCGCAGCCACACCCTTGCGCGGTGCCGCCATTCTCACCGGTGTCAAACGAATGGCCACACGCGCAACTTGCCACCGCGTTCGGGTTATGAACCGTAAAGCCACCGCCCATTAGGCTGTTTACATAGTCGATCTCGGAACCCTCGAGGTACATCGCGCTGAACTGATCGACCAAGACCTTCATACCTTCTTGCTCGATAATATGGTCGTCTTCTTCAGCAACGTCCTCGACGGTCATTCCGTAGCTCAGTCCGGAGCAGCCACCTGGCGAGACGAAAACGCGGAGCATCGCTTCCGGCGTCCCTTGCTCATCCAGATAATCACGAAGCTGCGCGGCCGCGTCGGAGGTTAGCGAAATCATTGGTTCTGCGGCTATGCTCATGAATGTTTCCCTTCAGCCCTCGTCGAATCCCGTGCCTCGACGATGCAAACGCCTTTTGTCAACCAAGGCCTATAGAAATGATACTGCTGCCGTCCAGGCTGTCAACCCAAACTAGCCTACAGTGTCGTCACTATTCAATCTTTCCACGCGATGGAGTTACGGTCAAGCACAGATCGAGTTCTCAGTAATTGCTCTGGAAGCTTTTCCCGATCCCGCGTATATTCCAGCACGACCGCCTGCGGGTGGCAACGCTTCAGAATCCATTCGAACAACTCGAAATCCCGATCCAGCAGCTCAAAGTGACCATCATCGAGATGATCGCCGACTTTCCGCGGACTGCTCAGATGGATCTCGACTACGCGTTGGATCGGTAGCTTGTTTACGTAGGACTCAGGAGTGTATCCCAGCCAATCGGCACTCACTTGAAGGTGCGCGAGATCCAACAACAGCGAGCAATCCGTCGCGCGAGCGATCTCAGCGATGAACTCGGGCTCGCATACGTACTCGTAAGCCCCTTCGGGGCAGTAGTCGAGGTTCTCTATCAACAACGGGACGGCGAGATGTTGTTGAGCGAATCCCACCGCATCGACAAGCCGTTCAAAACAGGTCTCGCGATCGAGCACAGCCGATTCGGGCAACATGTGGTTGTGAAAGCTAACTTGTTCCGCGCTGAAGCCGAGATGGAGGCTGAACCACGGAGATCTCGTCATCTCAAGGGCGCGTTCGCAGCGAATCAGCCATTCCGCATTCAGCACGTGAGAGACGGCCAGGCTGAAATCGAGATCGAGGTTATGCAGGAGACGCCGGGTTCCAAGCTCGCTCCTGTTGAGATCCCACCCGGCCACTTCGACAATGTCCACCAAGTCATCGGCCACATCAGATATGGACGACCACTTGACTCCAAGCAAAGTCACCGACGTTTCTCCAACTTACTATCAGTTCGCACGAAATCGACGAGGACGCCCGGTGAATCGGGCGTCCTCAGTCGCAACGTAATCGTTCTCATCTCGCGTAGGTTCATGCGTTCAGCTTGGCAAGCGCCAGTTCGCGAATGTGGGTGGCCATCTCGCCCGTCGAGACAGCCTTCTCTCCAGGGAGCGCGATGTCGACCGTTCGCATTCCTTCTTTCAGCGCCTGGCCGACGGCGGCTTCAATTGCGTCCGCAATGTGTCCAAGCTCAAAGGAGAAGCGCAACATCATTCCTGCGCTGAGAATCGCGCCGATCGGATTGGCGATGCTCTTACCGGCGATGTCCGGTGCCGATCCATGTACCGGCTCGTACATTCCAAACAACGCCGCGGTGGTTCCGCTCCGCGTCGGAGGCTCGCCGTTGAGACTGGCCGACGGCAACATGCCAAGCGATCCGGCCAGAACGGCCGCTTCATCACTCAACACATCTCCGAATAAGTTCTCCATCACCATCACGTCGAAGTCGCCGGGCCGGCTGATCAACCGCATCGCACAGGAATCGATCAGGGCATGGTCGAGGGTCACATCCGGATAACGGGCAGAAACCTCGATGGCCACTTCTCTCCACAACTGCGACGTGTTGAGCACATTCGACTTGTCCACGCTGGTCACATGCTTCTTTCGAGCGCGGGCCAGTCGGAAGGCCAAATCGACAATCCGTTCGATCTCCGATTCGTGATACGGAAGCGTGTCGATCGCGTGCCGGCCGGTATCGTCATTCATGCGCGCTGAAGGTTGACCGAAGTAGAGTCCACCCGTCAGTTCTCGCACGACCATGAGATCCGCCCCACGAACGATCTCCGGCTTGAGGGGCGAATTGTTCGCCAGCGCATCGAATACCTTGACGGGGCGCAGATTGGCGAACAGTCCGAGCGATTTTCGCAGACCGAGCAATCCCGCCTCGGGTCGCTCAGCCTTCCCCAGGTGGTCCCATTTCGGGCCGCCGACCGCGCCAAGTAAAATCGCGTCGGATTGCCGGGCAGCTTCGACATCGACCTGGCGCATCGGCACACCGTAGGCGTCGATGGCCGCTCCGCCGATCATCGCTTCACTGAACTCAAACGTGACCCCCGCCGAGGTACCGATCGTCTTGAGCAGTGCCCGCGCCTGCTCCAAGACCTCCGGGCCGACTCCATCTCCTCCCAGCAAGAGAATCTTGAATGTGCGGTCACTCATGACGCCTGCTGCTTCGCCTTGACGCGCTGCGCCACTGCATTCATCAATCCACCGGCGTCGATGATCTGCTGCACGTACTCGGGATACGGCTTGGCGGGATATGTATCGCCCGTGCGGACGTTGAGGACACCGCCCTCGTCCGTGTCTACCTCGAGGATGTCGTCCATCTCGGTGGCCTTACAGGCTTCAGGCGATTCGACGACCGCGAGTCCAATGTTGATCGCGTTGCGGTAGAAGATGCGTGCAAACGATTCCGCCACGACAACCCTTACGCCGGCCGCCTTTATGGCGATCGGCGCGTGCTCGCGTGAGGAGCCGCACCCAAAATTCTTGCCGGCAACGATGATGTCGCCAGGCTGAACTTTCCCAGCGAACTCTGGATCGATATCCTCCATGACGTGCTCGGCAAGCTCGTCCGGATCGAACGTCGTCAAATAGCGAGCCGGAATGATGACATCAGTATCGACGTCATCCCCGAACCTCCAGACCTTCCCTCGAACCTGCATACGGCCGTTTCCCTCCAGTTAAGCTCATACGGTGTCGAAAATATCGCGCCGGTGAATGCTAGTTTCCGTTGAGCGCGTCAGGCGAGGCGACCCGCCCGAGAATCGCGCTGGCGGCCGCGACCTGGGGACCTGCCAGAATGATCTCGGCTTCCCGGTGTCCCATCCGACCGCGGAAATTGCGGTTCGTCGTCGACACACAGCGCTCACCCTTGGCAATGACGCCCATATAGCCACCAAGGCACGGACCGCAGGTCGACGTTGAGAATATCGCGCCCGAATCCATGAAGATGTCGGCCAGACCTTCTTTAGTCGCCTGCTTGGCCACCTCCTGGCTGCCTGGGATGACGATGCAGCGCACGTCGGGGTGAACCTGGTGGCCCTTGAGAATGCGCGCGACATCCCGAAGGTCGCTCAGACGCCCATTCGTGCACGACCCGATTACGACCTGGTGAATCATCATGTCGCCGACTTCGTCAGCGGCGTGCACATTCGAGGGAAGGTGCGGCAATGCCACCAACGGCTTGAGGTTTGACACGTCGAACTCGATAACCTGTTCGTAATGAGCATCCGGATCGCTCTCGACCGGCTCGTAGGTGTTATCGGTTACCGCCGCCAGCCACTCCCGCGTCTTCTCATCGAAGCCGAAGATGCCGCTCTTGGCACCAGCCTCGATCGCCATATTAGCCATCGTGATTCGCTGATCCATTTCGAGATTGTCGATAACCGGACCGGTGAATTCCATGGCACAGTTGAGAGCACCGTCGACACCGATCTGGCCAATCGTATACAGGATGAGGTCCTTCCCACCCACGCCTTTGGGCAGCGTCCCGTTATAGATGAACTTGATCGACGGAGGCACCCGCACCCAGGTCGTGCCGAGGGCCATGGAAGCAGCAATATCGGTCGAGCCCATCCCGGTCGAGAATGCATTGAATGCGCCATAGGTGCACGTGTGTGAGTCGGCTCCGATGATCACCTGGCCCGGCAATGTCAGACCGTTCTCCGGAAGGACCACATGCTCGATTCCCGCTCGACCGATCTCGAAGTACAGGGTGCCCTGCTCGCGAGCGAATTCTCGCATGACCTTCGCCTGCTCGGCCGCTTTAATGTCCTTTGCCGGAACAAAGTGATCCGGTACAAAGACGACCTTCTGCGGATCAAATACCTTTTCGAGCCCAGTCTTCTTGAATTCAGCAATTGAGATTGGCGCGGTGATGTCATTGGTCATGACAAGGTCAACGTCAATCTCTACGATCTCTCCGGGTGTCACCGACGGCTGGTGGGCCGCCCGCGACAGGATCTTCTCGGTCATCGTGAGTCCCATAGTTAGGCTGTTACCTCCGCTGTCACTGTCCCGCGGTTCAACGCCATGACGTAGGCGCGAACACTCGCCTCTACGATATCGGTTGCGACGCCTCGCCCATTATAGACATGTTGACCACACCGAACGCGAACGCTTACCACACCTTGAGCATCTTCTCCCGGTGTGACCGCGTCGATGTGAAAGGATTCGAGCGCGCACCCTCCCGGCACCAGCTTATCGATCGCCGAGAACAGAGCATCGATCTGCCCGTTCCCAGTCGCTGAAGCTTCTCGATCGACTCCGCCAACAGCGATCTTGACCCAAGCCTCAGCCCGGCCGTCGTTGCCGGAGTGCGCTCGCCAGCCAGTGAGCACGTAGAAGTCAGGCGCGCTCTGAAGATCTTCCTCGACTATGGCGATAATGTCCGCGCTGGTTACGGTCTTCTTGCGATCAGACAGCTCAATGAACCGCTTGTACAGCTCGTCGAGCTTCTCTTTCGGAATTCCATCGTAACCGAGCTCGTTCAGTCGCGCGGTAAATCCCGCTCGGCCCGAGTGCTTGCCGAGCACCAGTCGGCTCATTTCCCAACCAACCGACTGTGGCGTCATGATCTCGTACGTGTCTCGGTGCTTGAGCATCCCGTCCTGATGAATTCCAGCTTCATGGGCAAACGCGTTCTCGCCGACGATCGCTTTGTTTGGCTGAACAACGATGCCAGTCAGATGGCTAACGAGCTTGCTCGACGGAACGAGCTGCTTGGTGTCGATTCGAGGCAAGATTGCGCCGTAAAAGTCCTTTCGCGTATGGAGCGCCATAACAACCTCTTCAAGTGAGGTGTTTCCGGCACGCTCACCGATGCCGTTGACCGTCACCTCAATTTGCCGGGCTCCCGCCGCGATGGCTGCCAGGGTATTCGCCGTCGCAAGACCGAGGTCGTTGTGACAATGAACGCTCAGGATGATCTTCTCTATGCCAGGGACGTTGGCCTTCACGTGCTCAATGAGGTCCACATACTCCTGAGGCGTCGTGTAGCCGACCGTATCCGGGAGATTGATCGTTGTCGCGCCCGCCTTGATGGTAGCCGCAACAATTCGGCATAGAAAATCCCAGTCACTGCGCGTGGCGTCCTCAGCGGAAAACTCGACATCATCGAGGTACCCCTTCGCGCGAGTGACCGCGGCAACGGCCGCCTCGATGACCTCGTCAGGGGTCTTGCGCAGCTTGAATTTCATGTGCACCGGCGACGTAGCGATGAACGTATGTATGCGTGCAGATTCGGCGTCGCGTACGCCCTCCCACGCGGCATCGACGTCATACTGATTGGCACGGGCAAGTCCGCAGATGGTGACGCCCTTGACTTCTCGAGCGATCGTCTTTACCGCCTGTAGATCACCGGGCGAGGCAGCCGGAAAACCGGCTTCCATAACGTCGATCCCCAGCTTGGCGAGCTGCCTGGCCGTCTCGAGCTTCTCTGGACTGGTCATCGTCGCACCGGGGGACTGCTCGCCATCACGCAGCGTAGTGTCGAATACAATCAGTCGATCATTCATTATCCAGTGTTCCTTCCGCAGATCTAACCAACAAAAAACGACCCTACGTTGAGGGCCGCCTACAACTGTCAGTCATGCAATGACTCAGAACGCAGGTTTCCTCAACTCTCCACTGGCCCCTCCTAGGGGCCGAGTAAGGGCGAGCAACAGTCCAAATGATGGGTTCGATGGTCGCAGTGCCAAGCGAGACATTATTGTTCCAAACACAAAAAACCCGTCCCTAACAGGGACGGGATCAACCCGCGGTACCACCCTAATTGGTCGCGCCAAGCAAAACGCGCGACCCTCTCGGAGCGTGATAACGGTCGCTACCCGGCTGGAGCTACTACGTGCTTCACTCCGGCGGCTCCGGGACGAGTTCGCGCGCTACGTACATGCCGGGCTTCCACCACGCCTCCGGCTCGCTATCGAATGCGACGCGCTACTACTTCCCATCAGCACCTCATTAGACTCCGGGTACTGTAGCAGACCGTCCATATCCCTGTCAACCAGAGCTTCTGGGCCAGCAGTCATGGGTTAATCAGACAGAGTGGCGCAGGCAGTTGACATGACATTCGCTCGTTGGTAGTGTAATCATGCGTTTGCTATCCGAAAATCCACAATCTACGTAGACAAGGAGGCGCGGCATTTCGAGTGCCCGCGAGTTAGTCTGTGATACGCGGTGGCTCACGGCACTCCACCGGCAGTCGATGCCGGCAACGAGAAGGGGATTGAAGCGTTGGCAATTGCTGTTGGCGCTTCACTGGGATTAAACCGATTTGTCTGCGGCAAATATTAACCAAAGACAGGAGGGGGACTATGTTCGGGTCAATTGCCCGCCGATTGTTGTTCGTCATTCTCATGGCCCTGCCACCAGTCGCGATCGTTTTCCCCGTGGCCGCGGCAGCGACACCATGCGCTGACCTGGCGATCACCGGTTTCTCGATCAGCCCAACTACCCCTATCGCGGGACAGCCCGCGACGATCAGCGTTACCGTTCAAAATCAAGGCTCGTGCTCGACAAACACGAGCTTCGTTGTGCAATGGAAGCAGGGTCTATTCGCTGCGACAGGCCCGTCGGCAAGCGTCGGCCCTCTGGGGGTTGGTGCGTCTGGCACGGCCAACCTACCTTTCACGTTCCCGTACGCCGGCAACTTCCTCACATTGGTGAACGTTGACACGAACAACGCCGTACCGGAAACAAACGAAGTCAACAATCTCGCGATTTACTCGGTTTCCGTCACGTCGGGCACCATAGACCTGTCGGTCATCGGGTTCACCATCAACCCGAATCCAGCGGGTCAGGGGCTGAACACCGCTGCGTCGATCACTATCAATAACAGTGGAAACACGACGTCCGGACCGTTCCAGGTCGCCTGGCGTCCCACGCTCACAACGTCGCCGTTGACGCAGTCAGTCGCATCATTGGCGCCAAACACTCCAATGACACTCAATTTCAACTATAACTATCCGAACCTCGGGAATTTCACCAGCCAGGCGACAGTCGACGCCACAGGCATTGTTTTCGAGACAAATGAGTTCAACAACAGTTCCTACTCGCCGATCACGGTCGAGCCGGCTCTGTCTGACCTGCAAGTGACCGGCGTTGCGTTTAGCCCGTCGTCTCCAGTGGCGGGTCAAAACGTGCACGTGAGCGTGACCGTGGCGAATACCGGCCACGTGTCAACCGGCGCGAATTACGCAATTCAGTGGACGCCGGGTCCATTCTTGCTGCCACTATCGCAGCAGGTTGGTCCGCTTGCCGCTGGGAACTCGACAACGGTTGGGTTTGATTACGTCTATCAGTTCCCTGGAACGTACAACAGTACGGCCACGGCCGATAGCAACGGCGTCATTCCTGAAGTTCACGAGGACAACAACAGCACGTCGGCACCAATTACGGTGCAGGGAGCAAACGTCGATCTGACGATCACCAACGTCACGGTCTCCGCGAGCCCAACACAAGGACAAACGACAACTGTCCAGGTTTACATCTCGAATCTCGGCAATGAATCTGCCGGGCCGTTCGTCGTGTCGTGGAATCCGGATGCGTATGGGCTGATCACTCCTGGACCTGGTACGTTGACTCAACAGGTCAACTCGCTGGGAGCGAACTCCAGCACTGTTGTCACCTTCACCTTCCAGTACCCGCAGGCGGGAGCGTTCCACACCGTCGCCGAAGTGGACGCCTTCAACAGTATCTTCGAGACAAACGAAACCAATAACCAGTATCTCAAGGACTTCTCGGTAGCTCCGGGCAGTATCGACCTGATCGTTACACAGTTTGATCTCAGTCCGACTTCACCCAAGCGGTTTGATCTCGTGACCGCGACGATCACCGTGAAGAACAATGGTTCGCTACCGTGCGGTTGGTTCCAGGTCCAGTGGAAGCTGGCGAGCACAGATATTTCTGGGCCATCAGCGTGGATCGCGGGTCTCAACCCTGGCGAAACCAAAACAATCACCATGACGGGAATCTATTGGATTCCAGGCACGTTCACGACCCAAGCCATTGTCGATTCTTCGAATCTTGTGCCCGAGCCAGGAGCCGAGGGCAACAACACTTGGAACAAAACGATCGTCGTGCAGCCTCTTACCTGATCGAGTCCAGATGTGAACCGGCGGGGTCCAAAATGGACGTCCGCCGGTTCACCATAAGTTCGACGCGATCGCCGTTAGGGGACACCGGCTGCGGTGCCGGGCCAGGAGGGGGACTATGTTTCGGTTACTCGCAAGACGATCACTGCTCACCGCAGTTATGGTCTTTCTGCCACTCGTTTCGACGTTAACGACCACACTTGCTCCGGCCGCGGCCGCGGTCACCTGCGCTGACCTGATTGTCACCGACATCACGGTCACGCCGAGCAGTCCGGTCGTAAACCAGACCGCCAACATCGACGTGACCGTGAAGAATCAGGGCTCGTGTACTGCTACTGGATTCGTCGTTCAGTGGAAGTCATCTCAGACGGCACCAACCGGACCTTCGGGCTCGGTCGCCTCGCTCGGTGCCGGGAGTTCCACGACGTTGAATTTCACTTACGCGTTTCCGACCGCTGGCAACTTTCTGACCAGTGCCACGGCTGACACCGCGAACGCCGTTCCCGAAAGTGTCGAGAACAACAACGAGGCGATCAAGTCGGTGACAGTACAGCAGGCGACGACGGATCTGGTCATCACGAATGTCACGTTTACACCGGATCCAGCGGTTCAGACGGATACGATGCACGCGAATATTCACATCGTGAACCAGGGCAACACGGCCGCTGGCTCATTCAGGGTCAGTTGGCTTCCCGGACTGTTTTCTCCAGTTCAATCGCAGCAGGTCAATAGCCTGGGAGCCGGGCAGTCGACCGATGTCGGATTCGACTTCACCTACTGGGCTTCCGGGATGAACCTGACCATCGCGACGGTCGACTCACTCAACAACGTTCAGGAAACGAACGAGCTCAACAACACGTTCATCAAGATGCTGACCGTTGATCCGCCTCTGCCGGATCTGACCATCCAGAATGTCAGTATCAGTCCAGCGGTTCCGATCGCGGGTCAACCGGCGCAGTTGACCGTAACGATCCAGAACATCGGCCACCGGCCGGCCGGAGCGTTTCAGGTTCAGTGGCAGCCGACCTGGTTCACCTGGCCGATGCAGAAACAGGTGAACGGCCCAATCCCTGTCGGCGGAACCACTAACGTGACGTTCAACTTCACCTACCCATTCTCTGGGAGCTTCGCCGGTACCATCAAAGCCGACGTCAACAACTGGGTCTGGGAGGTAAACGAGAACAACAACACCAGCCAGTATCAGGTAGGCGTAGGCGCATCGAACATCGATCTCACGATTACCGATTTCCACTACACTCCAGCGAACCCAGTTCAGGGAGAAGACACGACCTTTAGCGTCACCATCAAGAACCAGGGCAACACCACTGCGAACAACTTTGTGGTGTCGGTCAATCCGCAGGCCTTCGTGATATTCACGCCTGGCCCATCGACGCTTACGACCAATATCGCAAGTCTCGCACCTGGCGCGAGCCAGACGCTCACGTTCCATTACCAATACCCGGTGTATGGAAACTTCAGGGCGATCGCCCAGGTAGACGATTTCAACAACGTCGCCGAATCCAACGAGGCAAATAACACTGCCTTAGCGAACCTCGTGGTCAGCCCAGCCAATATCGATCTACGGATCGACAACGTGGTGCTGACTACAGATCTGTGCGCTCAGTCGGTGCCAGCTAGTTGCTCGCCGATGAAGTTCTGGAAAGACAGTGCCGTCACAGCGGCCATAACGGTCCATAACTACGGCACATATCCGGCGGACAGCTTCTCGGTACAGTGGCTGCTTCATGACGCCGACGTGTTCGGTCCGATCGGATCGCTCAACGGTCTGCTTCCGGGCCAGTCGCAAACCATCTATCTTACGAGCAGCTACCCGACCGACAGCAGTGCCGCGCCCGGTGGCACGTTCACGTCAAAGGCAATCGTGGACGTATTCAACCAGGTCGTGGAGCCGTGCTCGGGCTGTGAAAATAACAATACCTACACGACATCGCCGTTCACGGTGCTGCCGCGAGATACGACGGTCGCGGTCGCGATTACACAGTTCCATGTCTTCAACGACCTTGACGATGGAAGCAAAGGCGAATGGAATATGCTGCTCGCCGCGCTCAACCTGAGTGCGACCTGTCACGTTGACCCATTCGGTGGGTTCGACGTCCCAAGCATCCAGTGCGCCAACTTCTACAAGAACCCTGACGGAGCAGGAGACCAGGGGGCAGGCCCGACGATAAGTATCACGCTGCCAGAGTATATGCCGCTCGTCATCGCAATTACCGGTTGCGAAGACGACAGCCCGGACGTCGTCGGTACAACCTGCATACCGTTCGACTTCCCCGGTTACGCGCTGCAACTCTGGTTGCCTGGTGACTACCAGGTCGCCGGTTCGACAGTACTAGCCGGTCAAGGGGGAGACAGTCGATGCAGTGGTGGAGAGTGTTTCTACGCCAACGTGTCGGTTTCGGTGACGGCGGGTCCGCCGCCTCCGGCATCGGTCGGTTCATCAGCCTCGACACCGACGGTACAGGACGCGCAGACGCAAATGATGGACTTCATCAACACGATACAGAATGGCGGTCCAGCGGCTCCGTAGTGCCCGACCGTCGATAACGATTCGATGCCAAACGTGTGGCCCGGGGGTTGGATCCCCGGGCCATTTCATTTGCCGATTCCTGCTCGTTCAAACTGCGAAGAGCGGTATATGCGATTCGCGCGTCCGCCTACTCCGCGAAGAGACTCTTGACCGGGCGCTCTTTTGGCAGCGGCAGACCTCCGCCGAACTGGAAATACTCATGGGCAGCAAACTCGCGACGCAGATCATCAGGCGCTTGGCTCAACGGGCCGTTCTCATCGTATTGTGTTCCGTGAGCCCGCATAGCCGAAGTCTTGACTTCAAGCATGTCCTCGACGTCGGTTACGACGTCGAGCGCGTCGTCGGGCAGACCCAGTTTCTCAATGTCCAGCTCGTTGAAGATGCTAATATCAACATCGTTCTCCTCAGCGCGTCCGAACATGCGCTTCATCAGCGAACGCGGAAAGCCTGAATAGAAGAGCCGCCCTTGTTCAATCGGGTCGCCATATTCAGGGTACATTTGGGGATCGCTGGCTGCCTCAAAGGCATCGGTAACGAAACGGTGAACCGCCAGATGGTCTGGATGCCCATACCCGCCAGTCTCTTCAAACGTCACCACAGCAGCCGGTCCTACCTCGCGCAAGATCTTGACAATCCGGCCAACCGCTTCGTAAGGATCGGCATTCATGAAAGCCCGGGGGTCCAGGTTACCTTCAGTGCCGTCCATTCCTGAGTCTCGGTAGTCCAGAAAACGAACGTCCTCCACGCCAAGTATCCCGTATGCAGTTCGTAGCTCTCGCTCACGTACCTCACCGAGATTCTCTCGAGTCGCGAGCGACGGATCTCGAATCTCACCCAATTCGCCCCGCGTAGCGCAGACCGCGACCACATGTCCATGTGGAACATGCTTGGCTAACGTTCCACCGACGGAGAAGACTTCGTCGTCAGGATGAGCAAAGATTGAGATAATCGTGTTGCTGTTAAATTGCGTCAAATAACACTCCTTTGCAGTATTCAGGTTGGTCGTACGGATCATTCTCGACGTCGTACGCCGCTTGTCTTATGGCTGACGCCGGTCTTCCCAGACGATTCAGCACGACGCCGGGATCGACGGCCCCGGTGATCGCCCCTCGTCACTTGTGCACGACGCTGATTGAAGATCTCATAGAGCATGACCCCGGTGGCTACGGCCAGATTCAAAGAATCAACTCGGCCTGTCATTGGCAACCGAACCAGCAGATCAGACGCCTGCAGAAGATCCTCCGACAGTCCGTGACGCTCGCTCCCCATTAACAACACAAGTGGCGATGGATAATCCACATCGTGATAATCCACCGTCGCGTCCGGCGACGTTCCCACCAGCTGCACCTTGTTGTGCCTGGCCCATTTCAACAGATCGCCCGTCGAGGTGCGAACGACTCGCTGGGTGAAGATCGCGCCCATGCTTGCTCGCGCCACTGCCGGATCGAACGGATCCGTAGACTGACCCAACAGGATGGCTCCAGACGCGCCGACCGCTTCCGCGGTACGGAGGATCGTGCCAAGATTCCCCGGATCGGCGATGGACTCCGATGCAATCCAAAGGGAATCCGGAGTCAAGTTTATTTCGGTCAGAGTTTCCCACCGTTGCCGGACGATGGCGGCCAGCCCGTGCGGACGATCGCGCTCCGAAAACGATGCAAAGACATCACCTGTCATCGTGATAATAGGCGTACCACGGGCGATTTGACCATCAACCTGTTCGATCGCAAATGGACTGCGCAGCAGGTCCGGTGCAACCAGAAGTTCCAGAATTTCTGCGCCAGATTGAATCGCCTCACTCACTTGGCGAATGCCTTCGACCAGGAACGTGCCGGTCCGGTCTCGCTCTGGTCGGGTCCGCAATTTTCGAATGGCCTTGATCCGAGAGTTGCTCCTCCCGGAAATTAGTTCCGATGCCACGACCAGATACTCCTTCGGATGGTCACAACGCTCCAACAGAGGCGGCAAACATGTCAGCTTCAACGATTGTATCCATCGTTGATAGCATCCGCGAACTTCAGGTAGGATCTACGCGAGCAGACGGTCCGCCCTGACGCGACGTGCGCCGTCACGCTGGTTGCCTTGCCCCCGTAGTTCAGTGGATAGAACGGCGGCCTTCTAAGCCGCATGTCGCAGGTTCGAGTCCTGCCGGGGGTACCCGAGCGTCGACAATCGATTCCGATCGGCCGGACGGCCTTCTCGTAAGCGATTATCGCCCCCTACTCTGATTCACTACAGCTAAAATGTCGACGAGGATGAGAACCAAGCTTGGTAAACGGTTTCACTCATAGAACGACCAGGTAGGCGTATTTCAATTTCGGACGATTTGAGCTTGTCGGGTCGACCGGTCCCATACTCGACTATCAACCGGAGAAACGCGAGGCTATCTATGGACAATTGGCAACGTGAACTGCGCGGAGATCCGTTGCCGTGGTTGTTAGACCCGGTGAATCCCGAAGTCCGGCACATGACGCTCAGGCTACTACTCGATCGTGATGAGCGAGACGAAGAGGTACGTGAAGCGCGCGCGGAATCAATGCGACGCGGCCCGGTCGCGGCCATCCTGATGAATCAACAGCCCGAGGGCTACTGGGTGAAGCCAGGTGCCGGTTATTCACCAAAATACACCTCCACCGTTTGGTCAGTGATGTTTC
Source organism: uncultured Chloroflexia bacterium (assembly GCA_963785465.1). Taxonomy (GTDB): domain Bacteria; phylum Chloroflexota; class Chloroflexia; order Thermomicrobiales; family Thermomicrobiaceae; genus CALAGB01. The sequence continues at coordinate 194,781 of CAWAVM010000024.1, forward strand.
TCGACCAGCTTGGCGCTGACGGGAGTAATTCCAGGATTCAGCGGGCGTGCGAATACGTGCTGTCGCACTCCCGAGCCGAAGGCAGCGGATTTGGGGCCTCGGGCAAACTGAATGGCAGCCCTCCACGGTCGAGCGTAATTCATTGCCTGAATGGGAATCTTCTCCGTGCCTTGATCGGGTTCGGCTGGCTCGATGATCCTCGGGTACAGCAAGCGCTCAGCTGGCAAGCTCGCTCGATCACCGGGGAAGGTTTCGACGGCTATTTTCGCTCCGGAACGTCCGGGCCAGGCTTCGCGTGCGCTGCCAACGATTGCCTTCCGTGCGGTTGGGGCGCCACAAAGGCCGTGCGCGGTCTCGCGCGGGTTCCGACGTCTCGTCGCACTCCCGAAGTACAGCGGGCGATCGATTTCGGCGTCGAGTTTCTCATCGCCGGTGATCCGTCATCCGCGAACTATCCAACTGCCACCAGGGTCAGCTCCAGCTGGTTTAAACCGGGATTCCCGTCAGGGTACGTGGCCGATTCACTTCAGGTTCTCGAGGTTCTTGCCGAACTCGGCCACGCGAATGATCCGCGACTGTCGAAAACGGTTGACTGGGTTCTGTCGTTGCAAGATGCTCAGGGTCGCTGGAAGAATCGCTACGCCTACAATAAGAAAATGTGGCTCGACATTGAGAAACAAGGTGACATCAGCAAGTGGGTGACGCTCAGAGCCTGCTATGCGCTCAAGCACGCGCTATGATCACCCGTCGGCGTGCCAGCCCTGTACGACGTCGAAGCTGAGGTGAAGATGGAGGAAATCTTGTCGAAGGTAACGGTTCGCTATTTCGCATCGATTCGCGAGTTAATCGGCAAACGTTCGGAAATTCGCGACGTATCTGAACGAACCACCGCGGGCGATTTGGTCGATACCATCGTGACCGACTATCCGGCCGTTGAAGGCATGAGTCGCACGTCGCGAATTATGGTGAATCACGAATATGCCGAACGAGACCGGGTGCTCAGCGACGGGGATGAGATCGCCATGATCCCTCCTGTTTCTGGCGGCTCTGGGGATTTTCTGGTGACGGATCGACCTATCGATCTTCAAGCCATGTCTGATCAAGTGGCGAGCCCAGGAGCCGGAGCAATCGCGACATTTGCCGGAACTGTCAGAGACCACGCGCGCGGACGTGGTGTCCTGGTTCTCGAATACGAAGCGTATCCCGAGGCCGCGGAGCGAGCTCTGGAACGCATCGGCGCGGAGATTCGAGAAAAGTGGGACGTGGAAGGGGTGGCGATCACTCACCGAACAGGTCGGTTGACAATCGGCGAGGTGAGCGTTGGTATTGCCGTTTCGTCCGCCCACCGCTCAGAGGCATTCGAAGCATGTCGCCACGCCATTGAGCGCATCAAGCAGATCGTTCCGATTTGGAAGAAAGAGTTCTACGAGGATGGGGAAACCTGGATCGGCAGCGAAGCTGAGTATCAGGCTGCCTTCGGCGGATCATCTCCCTCCAAATCAGATATGGATCCATCCTGAAGGATGTCACCGGCGTCGAAAATGACACGCTCGGCGGCCAGCGACATCTACCGAACACCGCCCACTGTCCAGGCGTTCGCTTCCGGCTGCTTGACCACTGCAGGCTCAAGGTGACCTCTTACCCCACACCCATTCAAACGCCCTTACGCATCCAATACCGGCTATCCAGCAATCTGAACGCATCGACCACGGGTTCCAGATCATTCGGCAAATCGGACAGAGCCGACCCGTGATTATGTCGCGTGCTCTCGCGCCGCAAAGACTTGCGGCACCTCTCCAGGCCGATTACCATCAGCATCGATGGATCATGTGACTACGCCAAATCCAGCAATTATCGAGTCTCAAAGGGGGATACATGGCTACGGATCTCAAGAGCCTACTTGACAAAGTGGAACAGAGTCGTGATGAAGTTATCAAGCTCACACAGGATCTCGTGCGACTGCCTACGGTGAATTTTGGGACGCCGGATAGCGGTGACGAGATCATCGCCGCCGAATTCATGCGAGACAAATTGGCGGCGGACGGGATCGAGTCGCAGATTTACAAGTCGACCGATAACCGTGGAAATATCGCAGCATCGCTCGGCCAATCCACTGGCCCGTCTCTCCTGTTCATGTCTCACACGGATGTCGTGCCAGTTGAAGATGCCGGGCAGTGGACACACCCACCGTTTGGCGGCGAGGTGGCTGAGGGACGAATCTGGGGACGTGGCGCGGCGGATATGAAGTCGACTGTTGCAGCGCAAGCGATGGCGATGATCATCCTAAAACGCTCGGGAGTCCAACTCAACGGCAAGCTCTCGTTCGTGACATGTGCGGACGAGGAAGCCGGCGGTGCCTACGGCTTTGGTTGGATGGCCGAACATCACCCCGAAGTGCTTAAGGCGGACTTCGCCGTGAACGAGGGGGGTGGAGGACCGATAGCAACTGACGCCGGATTTATCTACCCGATAAGCACCGGCGAAAAAGGAAGGCTGGAGGCACACATTAAGATCCGCGGCCGTGGCTTCCACGCGTCGCAACCCTGGCGCGCCGACAACGCAATCTACAAAGCCGAAGAGGTTATTCGTCGCGTTCGCGGCTATGAACCTGAGGTGTCGGTGGATGTCGAACTGTTCAAGCATCTCGACACGCTTGCCGGCGTCAGCACTGTCGTTACGGTCGACAATCTTGAGGAGACACTCCGAGAGATCGAATCGAGAAACCCGAGCCTCGCGTCGATGTTGCGCGCTGCATCACGAATGACCCTCGTGGCGACAATGATCAATGCTGGGGTGAAGTCCAACAGCGTCGCCGAAAACTGCACCATCATCTGCGACATTCGCTCGCTCCCCTGGCAAGATAAGGATTACGTACGCAAAGAGATTGAAGCTTTGGTAACAGACCTGGACGGCGTGGCAGTCGAGATCATAGAAACAGCAATTTCCAATAGCTCTCCTTTTGACTCACCGTTCCGAGGGTTTGTTGAGCAGGCGACCCGAGACGCGACCGACCTGGGCGACCTTCGCTTTGTTCCGGGACTCACCGTCGGATTCACCGACTCCCGCTTCGTTCGACCGCTCGGCAACGTCACCTACGGATTTATTCCATCGCACCCAAACGACGATCCGTCTAAAAGTGGAGCGCACAATATCAACGAATCTGCCGGAGTCGAGAGCCTGATTACCGCAACGCGCTTTCACGTTGCGTTGGCGTGGCACATTCTGGTGGCAAACGGATAGTTGGTAAATTCAAGACGTTCGGGATCGAACAGTGAGGTCTTCGGCCCTCGGGAGCAGCTCGTTCTCCAGGGTCGTCGAAATGAGACCTCGGTGGAAGACAACTCGTAAGCACACGGTGCTCGGACCGGAGATTCGTCTCCGGTCCGAGCGTTTGCACTTAAGTCTCCCGACAAGCAAAAACGTCGGCCCGAAAAGACTTTAGCGACCCCAATGTAGGTTCGTTTGCGTTTGCTCGAGGAGATCGGCTGTCAATCCGGGGGCTGGGAAGAGACCGACCCAAATATGACCACTGGAACGCATTCTCCGGCTCGATACGGTGCTTCCCGAGGTTGAATCAGGATAAACGCATTGGCGCCTACCATCGACATGAGCCGGGCAGAGGACTGCGAGCCCGTGTTGCGGGCGTTCAGTTGGCCTGACTCATCCGACCACACAATCCCTCGCTGATATTCGAGCCGGTCAGTGCTGTCGACGTCGCACCGCAACAGAGCGGCGGCAAGCGGCGGTCTCGGGTTTGGATGACCTGCCATCGCTCTCAGGGCTGACTTGATGAAGATTTCAAATTCGACGAGCGCGGACACCGGATTGCCCGGAAGGCCAAAGAACAACTTGTCGCCGACAGATGCAAAGTTGAATGGCTTTCCCGGTTTCATGAACAGTCGCTGGAAATGGACCTCAGCGATCTCTTTCAGGATCGCTTTAACGTAGTCCTTCTCACCCATCGAGACACCACCTGAGGTGATGACCGCATCACTGGCCTCGACGCGCTCCAGCAGCAATTTCTTGAGCGACGATTCATCGTCCGGCGCGTGGCCAGACCAGATCACATCGGCGCCAGCCTGCTGCGCGGCAAGTACCAGGGAGTATCGATTTGAATCTCGGATCTGCCCAGGACCGGGCTGCTGGTCCGGCTCTACCAACTCGTCGCCAGTTGACAGGATGCTAAGGCGAGGGCGACGCAGAACTCGCACGCGCGAATGTCCCAGGCTGGCAAGCAATCCGATCTCGGCTGGGCCAATAGTCGCCCCGGCGAATACCAGCACGTCGCCCGCGCGGAGATCTGATCCGATAGGCCGAACGTTTTCGCCCTCGTTGACCTGTTCCTGGTGAATGACAACGTGGTCATCACGCATCTCAGTGTTTTCGACTCGAATCACGGCATCCGCGCCAAGCGGCAACGGCGCACCTGTCATGATCCTAGCGGAGGTCCCTGGAGTGATCTCGATGCCTTCCATCGTGCCAGCATATTGATCGCCGATAACCTCGCGCCAGGGAGAAACATCAGATGCAATGACGGCGAAACCGTCCATCGTCGAGGCAACAAAAGGCGGAAGGTCCTGATCCGCGACCAAGTTCTCAGCTAAACTGCGACCGCCCGATTCTGCGAGGGAAACCTCTTCTGCTTCCAGTGGCTGGACGTGGCGCAAAATGATGTCGAGCGCTTCGTCCGGAGGAAGCAATCGGTCATTAGCAGGCATCGTGCGGGCTCCCCTCATGGCTGGGCAACGACCCGAGCAGGCAAAACAAAATCTTAGCATAGACAGAGCGTACGGCCGTACGCGGCGTTTTGACATGGCCAATGGAGAGGACTATAGTTCACGTGGTAACGGGCCGTTCTTTCTCACACGGAAATAAAACGATGTCGTCACTACCCTCCCCTAACCATGACGAGGGCAGGTTGGCCGCTCCGATACAAAACGCCCCGCCGCGCGCTGGCGCAACGTGGGACGATCTGGAGGCGGTGATCCAACGGCAAATGCCGGGTATGGATCTCTCGCTGGTTCGGCGTGCATACGACTTCGCCGACATCGCGCACGCCGGAAAAATGCGTCGTTCGGGCGAACCATACATCTCCCACCCGACCGCGGTCGCAATGATTCTGGCCGAGATTCAGCTCGATCAGGAAGCACTGGCTGCGGCGCTGCTGCACGATGTCATCGAGGACACCGACGTCACAACGGAAGACATCAATCACGAGTTCGGTGAGCGCATCGCGACATTAGTCGATGGGGTGACGAAACTCGGCCGGATTCGCTGGACTACCGAAGAGGATCAGGCTGTTCGCGAGAAGGAACGTCAGGCCGAAAGCTTGCGCAAGATGTTCCTCGCGATGGTCGATGACGTTCGCGTCGTGCTAATCAAGCTAGCCGACCGTCTGCACAATATGCGCACCCTGGAGCACATGCCGCGAGCGAAACAGCTGCGAAGCGCGTTAGAAACGCTTGAGATCTATGCGCCATTGTCGAATCGATTGGGGATCTGGCAGTTCAAGTCCGAGCTTGAGGACCTGGCCCTCCGCTATGTCGATCCGCAGACCTACTTCTCGATTGTTCGAGCGTTGGAGCGACGAGGAGTTGACCGCGAACGGTATCTGAATCGAGTAATCGACGAGCTTACCGCGGCGCTGACCGAGGCCGGCATCAGTGCTGGAATCTCGGGCCGGGAAAAGCACATCACCTCAATCGTGCGCAAAATGGAGCGCAAAGGGCGCAGCTTTGACGAGATTTACGACGTTCTCGGCGTGCGCGTCGTCGTTGGTGAGAAGAAAGACTGTTACGGCGCGCTCGGGGTTATCCACTCCATGTGGCATCCGATTCCCGGCGAATTCGATGACTATATTGCCACCCCAAAAGAGGGCGTTTACCAGTCGATCCATACGGCCGTGCTGGGACCAGAAGGCCACGCGGTCGAGATTCAGATTCGAACACAGGGAATGCATCATATTGCCGAGTTCGGCATTGCTGCTCACTGGCGTTACAAAGAGGGCGCGAAGCCGGACCCGAATGTTGAAGCGAAGGTCGCCTGGCTGCGCCAGCTTATGGACTGGCGCGATGAAGTCGTCGATGCTCAGGAGTTTGTCGAGTCACTGAAGTCCGACGTCTTCCAGGAGATGATCTACGTCTTCACCCCAAAGGGTGACATCATTGAGCTCCCAGCCGGTGCGACGCCAGTCGACTTTGCCTACAGGATTCACACCGAAGTCGGCCACCAATGCGTGGGATCGAAGGTTAACGGTCATCTCGTCCCGCTGAATTACCGGCTTCAAAACGGCGAAGTCATTCAGATCATGACCTCGAAATCGAAGGTCGGACCGAGCCGCGATTGGTTGCTCTCGAGCGGCGGATACATCACGACCGCGTCCGCACGCGAGAAGGTTCGTCAGTGGTTCCGTCGCCAGCAGCGCGACGAAAACATCTCGCAGGGCCGCGACACGCTCGAGCGGGAGTTGCGTCGACTTGGTGTCGAAGCCAAGCTCGACGACATTGCACACCATTTCCCGCGCTATCAGAAAGTCGACGATTTCCTCGCGGCAATCGGCTATGGTGCGGTAACACCACAGCAAATTTCGTCGCGGCTGGCCGAGCATGAGGACCGCGAGGTTCTGAATACCTCGAGTCCGCCATCGACGCCAAAGCTTCCCCCAAGTCTGCAAGTGACCGGCGTCGGGGACCTCTATACGCGCCTGGCGGCGTGCTGCAAGCCGGTGCATGGCGACTCGATCATCGGCTACGTTACGAGAGGGCGCGGCATCACTGTCCATCGCAGTGACTGCCACAACGTGATCCACGTCGACGATCCCGATCGACTTGTGCAGGTAAGCTGGGGCAACGAGCAGAAACAGCTTTATCCGGTCAATGTCCGGCTGGAAGCCTGGGATCGGGTCGGTCTGCTGCGTGACATCACGACCCTGGTCGCCGATGAGAGACTGAATATGTTCTCTGTTCTGACCAGCGTCAATGATGATCGCACTGTGACGGTGCTCATGACGCTGGAAGTCGAAGGTGTCAAGCAGCTTAGCAAAATCTTACAGAAGCTCGAAACAGTCCGAGACGTCTACGACGTCCGCCGTGACGCATCGCCTAGCCACTCGGGAAAAGGTTCAGAGTCAAACCTGCACGCATGATCGTGCAGCACACTGAAGACCTACGGAACGTCCTTGGATTCAGGCTCGATACCGTAGTGCTTCAACAACCGCTCGCGCTTAGTGCGTCGTTTGCGCCGATTCGACTCGAACCGCTCCGCCATAACCGCAGCCTCGTCCCAAACCAACTCTTCACCAGCGACATGCACCGTATCTCCCGCGTTGATCCCGATCTCTTCGAGCTTGGCGGAGATGCCTGACGCCTCGAGGATACGCTGAAAGCGATCGGCTGCCTCTTCGTTCTTGAAATCGGTCATCCTGGTCATCCGCTCGATCTTCGGACCGCGCACCTCGAAATGGTGCCGCGACAATCGGACAACCTCCCAGTAGTCCTCACGCGCGGAATCCATCGTGTAGACGCGTCGCTCCTGCGGAACGGCAGGCTTGACCTCGGGAATCTCCCGTAGCAGTTCGAGGGTTCGCTTCATGAGATCCGACACACCTTCTCCGGTCGCGGCCGAGATCGCGTGAACCTCATGACCTTCGGCGGTCAGTGCCTCAGTCAAAGCTGGAAGATTTTCGCGTGTTTCAGAAAGGTCCATCTTATTGATGGCGACGATCTGCGGCTTGGATCCAAGCTCGGGCGAATACGCGGCGAGTTCTTCGTTGATGGTTCGGAAATCCTCAAGCGGATCACGACCTTCGAGTCCCCCTGACCCGTCGAGCATGTGAATCAGCAGTCGAGTCCGTTCGACGTGGCGAAGAAACTCGTGACCAAGCCCGACACCATCCGCCGCACCTTCGATCAGACCAGGAATATCGGCCATCACGAATGTTGGGCTGCCTGGTCTTCCGATCTCAACCACTCCAAGATTCGGCTCGAGTGTCGTGAACGGATAATCGGCCACCTTCGGACGTGCGGCACTTGATGACGAGAGCAGCGTCGACTTTCCGGCGTTGGGCAGACCAACCAAACCCACGTCGGCGATCACCTTGAGCTCCAGCCGAATCCACATCTCCTGACCGGGCTCGCCCTTTTCCGCGAGCCGCGGTGCTTGCCGGGTCGCGGTCGCAAAGTGCTGATTTCCAAGGCCACCATCACCACCACGAACGATGATCACGGCCTCACCCGGCTCCGTCAAATCAGCGATGACTTCACCCGTCTCGTCATCGTGGACAACGGTTCCGGGCGGAACATCAACATACATGTCGCTTCCTTGAGCGCCGGTGCGGTTGGAGCCCTGCCCGCCAATGCCCAAATCTGCTCGAAAATGCTGCTTGTACTTGAAGGAGATGAGCGTGTTGAGGTGTGGGTCGACCCGTAGATAGACGTGTCCACCGCGACCACCATCACCGCCGTCCGGGCCCCCAAAGGGAACGTACTTCTCTCGGCGGAAGCTCACGGCGCCGTTGCCGCCGTCTCCACCTTTTACATAGATCTTGGCACGATCGTAGAACATGAGACCCTTCCGGTGTGAGATGCTCGCTAGGGCGGTGCTTGGCCCATGTCCTGCATGCATCAATCAAGGCCGCAGCGTGTGACCGTTGCGCCCAAAATATCACGGGGCGTTACCCTCGTGATTCGCTAATTCTACTCGAGGAAGTCTCGGAGCTTCTTGCTGCGGGTGGGGTGTCGAAGCTTGCGCAACGCTTTGGCTTCGATCTGCCGGATGCGCTCGCGCGTCACACCAAATTCTCGGCCAACCTCTTCGAGCGTCCGGCTACGGCCGTCATCGAGCCCAAATCGCAATTCAAGCACGCGACGCTCACGTTCCGACAGTGAAAAGAGAACGTTTTCGACCTGCTCTTTGAGAACGACCAGCGACGCAGCGTCGGAGGGAGCCAGCGCCTTGGAATCCTCGATGAAGTCACCGAGGTTGCTATCCTCTTCCTCCCCGATCGGCATCTCGAGCGACACCGGCTCCTGCGAGATCTTCATGATGTCGCGAACCTTGTCGGACGGAAGGCCCATGTCGAGAGCGATCTCGTCCGAGGTCGGCTCGCGCCCTAGCTCTTGTTGGAGCCGGCGAGAGGTGCGAATCAGCCGATTGATCGTCTCAACCATGTGGACCGGAATCCGGATCGTTCGTGCTTGATCGGCGATTGCCCGGGTAATCGCTTGCCGAATCCACCAGGTGGCATATGTCGAGAATTTATACCCCTTGTGATACTGGAACTTCTCAACCGCCCTAATCAGCCCGAGGTTGCCCTCCTGGACCAGATCGAGCATCGACATACCCCGTCCAACGTACTTCTTCGCCACGCTGACGACAAGTCGAAGATTTGCCTCTGTCAGCTTCTTCCGCGCAATCTGGCCACGAACTTCCATCTCATTCCACCGCCGCTCGATCTGACCAACGTTGAGCGCGAGTATGGTCGAGCGCGGATCGGGTTCTAACCAGTTGTCAATCGGCTGAAGAATTTCCTGCAAATCCGGGGAAAGAAGATCGAATTCGATCCGTTTACCGCGCAGCGTTTCTTCAAGTACGTTAACGCCGATCGCATACTGCTCAGCAACCTGATTGATTGCCGCTTCCGGCAGCAGTGTCAACGGCAGTACATCGGCGAGCACGCGAGATTTGGTCGCAGCAGGTTGCTTCGGGAATGCCGCGTCATGAAGCGATTTCGCGATCGGGAATCCACTCTTGAACCGTTCGTAGATCACCTGCGTCACGCGCTCGAGCGGAATCTGACCGTCGTCGTCGCCTTGCAGTTCATGCTGGATACGCGCGAGATAATCGCCTCGTTCCATCGCCTGGGCCAATGTCACCTCTTGATCGCCTGTGAGGAGAGGAACGCGCCCGATCTCGCGGAGATAAATGCGGACAGGATCATCGAGGCTGATTCCACTGAGATCAACATCTGAAACGTGCACCTTGAACAGATCGACGTCGTCGGATTCGTCCTTCGACTCGGCGATGTCAGTGTTCTCATCAGTCTCAATGATCGGAATATTGAGTTCGGTTAGACGCTGAGTGATCTGCTCAACAACGGAGCTCGAGCCATCACCATCTCCGGCGCGAGACACCAGGTCATCGACGGTCACAAATCCCTGGGAACGACCGAGTTCGATGACACGTTGAACGAGCTCCGGATTTATTTCAACAACTGACTCGTCACGCCCGTCATCAGAAATAACCGAAGAGTCATCTAGTAGATCGTCGGAGACGCGATGCACAACGTCGTCCGAGATGCTTCGTCTCATCGACTCCGCCACGGCGACAACTCCCCCAAGCCATTGCAGCGGACAATAATACTCCTGCGATTCGGCAGTGATACTATGCCCATCATCAAAATGCAAACCAACGGCGTGTTACCTGCTTGACTTTGCAACCATCCCGACCTCAATACTGAAGATGTCGTCATACGTTTCTCGACGCTGAATGAGACGAGCAGATCCGCTAGAAATCATTACGACCGCGGGTCGCAAAGCTAGGTTGTAATTGCTCGACATCGCCAGGCAGTAGGCTCCGGCCGCCGGTATGGCGAGAAGATCTCCCGACTCAGGCGCCAGCATCTCAATATCGCGGATCAACACATCGCCGGATTCGCAAAACTTTCCTGCGATCGTCACGACCGAGCGCTCTCCGCCGTCGCGATTGGCGAGGTCTGCCTCGTAGCGCGCCCCATACAGCGCTGGGCGAATGTTGTCCGCCATCCCACCGTCAACCGAAACGTATCGTCGGACGCCTGGGATCTCTTTTACCGAACCAACGCGGTACAGTGCCACCCCCGAAGGTCCTACAATTGTGCGTCCAGGTTCGATCGTCAGCGTTGGCAGCGGCAGGTCGTACCGCTCGGACTCGTGCTTGACCCTTGCCGACAATCGTTCTGCGAATTCGCCCACCTGAACGTCCGGATCGCTCTTCTCGTATTGGATCCCCAGTCCACCTCCTGGACTGATCTGTGCCGGAGTAATGTCAAATCGCTCCTGCATGTCTGCGGCGAACTCGAAGAGCGTATCGATGGTCGTCAGAAATGGATCGATCTCGAATATCTGCGATCCAATGTGCGCGTGATAACCGCGCAGTCGAAGTTTTGGGACCTGGAGTAACCGCTCAACTGCTTTACTCGCCGAGCCGGAACTGACCAGGAGACCAAATTTCGAGTCGACGATGCCCGTCTTACGATAATCGTGGGTATGAACGTCGACGCCGGGATTGATCCGCAGGAGAACGTCGATCGACTTTCCGGTCTCTCTCGTCAGCTCATCAAGTAGATCGATCTCATAGAAATTGTCGATGATTATCTCGCCGATGCCGAGATCAAGCGCAAGACGAAGCTCTTCTGGTGTCTTGTTGTTGCCATGAAAGACGACTCGTTCGATCGGAAACCTGGACCGGTACGCCATCATGAGCTCGCCGGCCGAAACGACGTCGAGCCACATCCCTTCGTCAGCGATGATCGAGAGCAGAGCAGAGCTCAAATAGGCCTTTCCGGCGTACACGATGCGCGCATCGGGATACTGCTCGTTGAATGCAGAACGATAAACTTCGCATTGGTGCCGGATTGTCGCTTCGTCGTAGACGTACAGGGGGGTGCCGAACTCGTTAGCAAGGTCCACCAGAGAGACGCCCCCAACGGAGAGTTGACCGTCAATGTCGCGCTTCGTGTCGAGCGGCCACAGCAATCTTTCCCCCTCTGTTGTACTGCGCGCCGTATAGCGCCTACACCAAAATAGATACTCTGCACAGCGATTATACCTGCCTGCGAGGCACAGCCCGAAATGAGAGCGGCCCTGGGAACGATTCCCAGGGCCGCATCGACCGATTTAACTCGCCGGGAATCCTCCAAGGTACGCGTTACGGTGCCGTGTTGACGCAGATCGCGATAGGTTTTGAGGTGCCAGGTCGAGATTCTGAACTTGTTCGACCTCGGTTCATGAACTGACCATCCAGTGCCGGTCCAGCAGCGGTCGGCTCAAGTGAATGGCGACACCATGATCGGTGTATCCGGAAATTCCAGTGTCGTGGATGATGGTGCCACCACCTCCGAGCGCTTTCTTGCCAGCCGTGCAATGCGCCGCAACCGTGCTTATAGGCGTTGCTCGACGCTCGGACCAGATGCGCTCACGATTTCGTACCCAGTGACTCCCGTTCCTGCCGGACCCTGTGCACCGGTGGCGCCCTGCGGACCCTGTGGGCCTGAGGACCACGCGCCCTGCGGTCCCTGTGGCCCCTGCGATCCTTGCGGGCCAGCCGGGCCTTGCGCTCCCTGTGGTCCCTGCGGACCGATCGGACCTTGTTGGTTCCAGTTAATGACCGTAGCTCCATTCGGACAACTGTCAGGCGCGCTTGTGTCGACTTTCGTGAGACTCCCATTCTTGAGACAACCGTAGTATGTCGCGGGCGCCGGATCCCCAAGGGCGACGAAGACGGAACCCGTTGCAAGGACTGCCGCGACGACGGTCGCGAGCGAGATCAATCGAATAGATCTTGATCCAATTAGTCGCTTGAACATAATTTTTCCTCCATCAGCATAAGATCGAACTGACTCGTTTCGATGGCGAGATACCTCAGATCCGAACTACTCGGATCGATAGGCGCGCCAGGACGCCGGCAGTGCCATCAAGACCATGTCGAGTACACCGAGCGGGATGAGCACAATAAGCTCAGCCAAAATCCAGCCACTCGGCGGCATGAACAGGCCGGGTACGGCTGACAACGTGTTGAGAAACGTGACGACCAGCGCGAGGATCGCTCCCCATCGGTTCAGGTTCCACATGCCCCACGCTCCAACGAGTGTGAGCAACCCTGTAACGATACCGATGACAATAGCGAAGCCTGGCACGTCGCCGGCTCCGGGTGCGAACAGGAAGGGAATCCCAGCGATCTGAATCCCCACCGCCAAAATCACCGCCCATTTGACCGTCGCCGGTCGCCTCTGTTGCGCGTCTGCTGAGGACGCTACGCCCGCCACCATGACTTGACCTCCATATCTCCCACGCATCGACCCACGCCGACGCTCCGCACTTCTGACAGTACGGTTCTCGCTATCCTGGGCAGAAGTGGGGTGCTTCCCGACCGTGGCGGGCAGTTTCTCCTGCGTTGGGTCTGACTTCATTCCGGGAATCAGGCTGTGGCATTGTCGGGAACGCGGAGTCGCCAGTGTGAGAGATGAAGCGCCTTTGGAAGGAAACCGGATGGGAAAGACGTATGCTCGGAGAAAGTTGGTTATGACGAGGGTTGGATGCCGAGGCCGCCCTCGCGAGCACGCTCGATCGCCTCGGCCCGGTCGGCCACCTGGAGCTTGCTGAAGATGACTGAGACGTGATTGCTAACCGTCTTCACACTAATGCCAAGCTGTTGCGCAATACGCGGATTCGGGTAGCCTTGGGCGATTCGTTCCAGAATCTCCCGCTCGCGATCGGTCAGCATGGGGAAGACTTCAACGCGCGCTGGTTTTTGAGAGGAGAACAGCGCGAGTACCCTCGTGGCGATTGAGGGGCTGAAAATAGCCGCACCACCGGCGACCGCTCGAATTGCGCCACGCAACTCTTCGTCATCGGCATCCTTGAGAACATAGCCCCGGGCACCAGCCCGTAACGCCAGAAAGACCGAGTCATCGTCCTGAAACAGCGTAACGACCAGAATACGCACGTCTGGCTGATTCGCGATGATCGCGCGTGTCGCCTCGATTCCACTCAGATCCGGCATTTGGAGATCCATCAACACGACGTCCGGCGTGAGTTGTTGAGCGGCCTCAATAGCCGCGCGACCGTCCGCGGCTTCACCGACGACTTCAATGTCCGCCGTGGTGCCGAGGATGGCGCGCATTCCGCGTCGCACCAATGGATGATCGTCGACCACGAGTACGCGGACCACCTCATCCACGAGCAACCTCCGTTCGATCCAGTCTGAATCTGGATTCGACTACCGTGCCACCGCCCGGTCGAGTTGCGAGAGAGAAATCACCACCAAGCTCTTCAGTTCTTTCTCGCATGGAACGCAACCCGACTCCGGGCTGAGATCTCACACCAATCCCGACGCCGTTATCCTCAACATGAAGAACAACAGTTGCGTCCTCTATCACGAGCCGAACAAGACACCAGCCCGCCTGGGAATGTGTGGTCACATTTGCGAGTGCTTCCTCAGTGACTCGGTAGATCGCCACTTCGACCGCGGCAGGAAGTTCGGGCACCTGCGTCGGGAGGTCAACTTTAACAACACACTGGTCCGAGTTGAACTGGCGAATTCGTTCACGCAGTGCCACGACCAGACCTAGCTCGTCGATGGCGGGTGGTCGAAGACCGTGGACCAACGCACGAATCGACGTGATTGAGGACCTCAGCTGTGTGCGCAATTCGCCGATCTCGTCCTGTGCCGCTGCCGGGTCGAAATCAATGAGCGCTGGCATGGCGCCAAGTTGAAGATTTAGCGCGGCTAGTTGCGAACCGAGACCATCATGCAAATCTCGATGCAGCCTGCGCCGCTCCTCTTCCCGTGCTTCGACTAATCGTTCTCTCGCCTGTTGAAGATCGTTTGTCAGCCGTACGGCATGGACCGCTATCCCTGCTTGACGAGCAAGATCGTCAAGTAGCCGTCGATCGGCAGGGCCAAACGACTCTCCGGGCGTTCGTGGCCCAAGCAGGATCTCGCCAACGCGTTCCTGTTGATAAAGCAGGGGGATTCGCAACGGATTGGCCACCGGCGTTCCGCTCTCAACCGACACGAATTGGTCAACACTTTTCACGACGATGACAGCGGCATATGGCAATTTCAACGCTTCTCGCACGGTCCCGGCGATCGCGGGAAGTATCGAGTCAATTGCCAGGGTGTTTTCAAGCCGCTGGCCAAGCAGTGAGATAGCCGCATACGGCTCATCACGGTCGCCGAACAATACCCGGTTGACCCGCCGTTGAATAAGTTCGCGCATCGGATGAAAGAGAACTGCAACGACACCAGTTGCCAACAATGAGAAGAAAAGGTTCCCTCCGGTGCGAAAGAGCGTGGACAGCCACCCAACGACAAACACATATACCCCGACCACACACCCGGTGAGTACGAGGTAGACGATCGCTCTGGTGAAGATGAGTTCGATGTCAAACAGATGGTGCCGCAGAATGGCTACACCGACTGCAACTGGCAACAGCAAGATCGTGATCGACATCAACGGCGATGTGATCTGGTAGGCCCACGTCGTGCTGAGGCGAGCAATAAAATCAGCAACGAACGCCACAACCAGCAGACTCATGTCGAGCACGATCCACATGTATTGCTGGCGCAGCGTCCCGCGTGCTCGTCGAAATCTATCGAGCAACAACCCGACCGAGAGCACACCGCACAGGCCGAGCGCGATGATCCCGCTACCGGCATCGCCTAGTGGTTCACCAGGGAACAGCGGGTTGGGCGTTCTCGAGTAAAGCTCGGGGAATCCTGGCGGAACCGTCGTACCGCTAACAAGACAGAACAGAAGCCACGCTGTGGACAGGAGTGTCAGGCCAGCGACAATGCGGGTCGGCCAGCCCCGAATCCGGCCGCTCGGAAAGAGAAGTAGCGGAAACATTGGCATGAATGTCGATACGCTGATCCAGGTGTTGATCCAGAGCGCCCAGGCGCCGGCTGGGCTGGCGGGATGCGTCTCCAGCGCGTAGACAGCCCAGGAGGCAGCGACCGCGCCAACCTGGCCCGAAATTCCCATGAGGAGAAAGAGCCAGCCGAGGGAATTTCTTGGCTGGCGAGTCGCGATGAGCGCCCCCACAAGCCCATAGACGACCCCAGCTATGCCCAGACTCGGATCCGCAATCTTCCACACGTCGGCTGAATGGCGGTTGAGGATTGCCAGAACGACAACCGGCGGGAGCAGCAGCAGATCAAGTCCAAAGATGCTCCAGGGAACCCACCACGTCCAAAACCGCGGTGCAGTCACGAATTGCTGGATAGATTGAACATCTTCGTCGATCGAGATTGCCTGCACTTCGATACACCTGCCAGTTGCTAACTAAACCGCAATGACGATGGACAAAAACCGCGCGCCCAACTACGCGAGAGAATTGGCGATGAGTTACGCATATTGTAACGGTCGCTGTTCCCAGGCAGAAGTGACATTTTGCCCGACCAGTTGGGAACCTGTTCCCGGCTGGTCGGACACTCGGTGAATCGTGCTCATGCAGACGTTTCACTGGCCGTCAGTGCTCGTCAGTTGACTTGGAATTGACTGTGATCCAGTGTAAGCTAACTGGGTGATTTGTGTAGTGTGGCACCGCAAAAGCCGACTTGCCGCTCAGACGTCATCGACCACGATGGCGGCCGAAGGCCGTGTGCTCCGAAACCGGAGTCACCGACCGTCAGATCACCGATCTCAACTGATACCCTCTGGGAACCTCGATTGCTGTCCGCTCGTCTGCTTGACCCAAACAGCATGAGCCGACGCAGACCCTAGGTGGAGTCTGCCCGGACGACAAAGCTGGTTGGACAGGAGAGCACGAAGGAGCACATGTGGCAGCGACGATTCTGACCGTTCAAGACCTCGAAAAATCATTCGGCACCGAGTTGATCTTCAGCGGTGTCACCTTTCAGATCCTGGAGAAGGAGCATGTTGCGCTCGTCGGTGCAAACGGGGCCGGCAAGAGCACGATGCTCAAAATCATTGGCGGACTTGAGCAGCCGGACAGTGGGTCTATCGTGTTGTCCACCGGATTGCGCACGGCGTACCAGGCACAAGAAGCTCGGTTCCAGGAGACTGACACCGTTTGGGAAGCCGCGTTACGCGCGTTTGAAGAGACGCGACGCGCGGAAGCCGAACTCAAGTCACTCGAACACAAGATGGGACATTCGGAGGGCGAAGACCTCGATGCTCTCTTCGAGCGTTATTCCGAATTGAGTGCTCACTTCGAGGTGAGCGGTGGCTACGATATGGAGCACCGCACCGAGCAGGTTCTCGCCGGACTGGGTTTTGAAGCAGAAGACTACGAAATACCGGTAAGCCGACTTAGCGGCGGGCAAAAGACGCGCCTGGCGTTGGCTCACACGCTCCTCGAAGACCCAGACCTGCTCATGCTCGACGAGCCAACCAACCACCTTGACCTGTCGGCGCTCGAATGGCTCGAAAACTTCATGCGGTCCTGGAGCCGCACATTCATCGTCATCTCACACGACCGTTATTTCCTGGATCGGGTGACCAATCGCACGCTTGACCTTAGCTTTGGCACGCTCGAGGATTATCCAGCTGGATATTCTCGCTATCTCGTACTCCGTGAGGAACGCCTCTCGCGCCGTCAGGCGGAATACGAGGCTCAGCAGGAATTCATCCAGCGGACCGAAGAGTTCATTCGTCGCTACAAAGCCGGGCAGCGCTCACGCGAAGCGCGCGGACGGGCCACAAGACTGGCACGGCTGGAACGGATCGACCGTCCGCAGGAACACGAACCGTTGCGCCTGCGATTAGGAAGCGCGGTCCGCAGTGGCCGCATGGTGCTGCGAACGACACCTCTGGAGGTTGGCTATCCGCCGTCGAACGGTGCCGATGTGCTCACCCATCTCTTCTCGACGCCAGAACTACTGATCGAGCGCGGCGATAGAGTCGCGTTGATGGGTCCAAATGGTACTGGCAAGACGAGCCTGCTCCGAACAATAACTGGAGAAATAAAGCCGCTGCGCGGACGTCTCGAGTTTGGCGTGAATGTCAAGCCGGCATATTACGCTCAGGGCCACGAAGGACTCGACCTGGACGAGACTGCCCTCTCTACCATCCTCAAGACACAAGCCATGAGCGAAGAGGGCGCTCGCTCGCTGCTCGGGCGATTCTTGTTCAGTGGTGATGATGCCTACAAGCCAGTCTCCGCGCTCAGTGGCGGCGAACGTAGCCGTCTCGCGCTGGCAAAACTCACGTTGGAACACGCTAACCTGTTGATCCTCGACGAGCCGACGAACCACCTGGACATTTCCTCGCGCGAGGCGCTGGAGGAGGTGCTGGAGGACTACGAAGGCACGATACTCTTCGTATCACACGATCGATATCTCGTTGACCGTATCGCCAACCGCGTCTGGTTCGTCGAAGAGATGTCGCTACAGCAATTCCTCGGCAACTACAGCGATTATCTTCGAACGCGTGAACGCGCCAAATCTTCAGTCGCGGTACAAACTCCAGCGAGCAATGAGAAATCGTCCACGCGCAATGACAGTCGCGCTGATCGATCTCGACCGTCCGATCAGGAACGACGTCAGCTTCAACAGGAGCTCAACAGCGCTGAACGAATCATCAGCCGCCTCGAGGAGAAAATGAATGAGCTCAGTGACGACCTGACCCGTGCCACGATCGATCAGGATGTGGAGCGCATCGCGTCGCTGGGCCATGGCTACGAGAAAACGCAGGCTGAACTCGAACAAGCTTATTCCCGCTGGGAAGAGCTTGGAAACCGTCTGTCGGCGACAATGGAGGCAATCCAGCAATGAGCCGACACCGGCCGTACGTTATTGGACTGACGGGCAATATCGCCTGCGGGAAATCGCTGGTCCTCTCGACGCTGCACGAACTGGGCGCCGAAACATTCGACGCCGATCGCGTCGCGCATGACGTGATGCGACACGGGACAGACGCGTGGAAGCAGATAAAATCGCGTTTTGGCGGTGATGTCGTGGGCGACGATGGCGAGATCGACCGGAGAAAGCTCGGAAGTATTGTCTTTGCCGATCCCGAAGCGTTGGATGCCCTCGATAAGATCGTCCATCCGGCAACGGTCGCCGCGATTCGTCAGCGAGTAGGTAAATCGCAACACGCAGTCGCTGTTATCGACGCGATCAAGCTCTTCGAGGCTGGTCTCGCAGCCGACTGCGACGAGGTATGGGTCGTCAATTGCACCAGAGAGCAGCAGGTCGAACGGCTCATGGGGCGTAACAACCTCACTCGGGAAGAGGCGCTCACGCGCATCGATGCCCAGCCGCTTCAGGCAGAGAAGATTGCTCGAGCGAATCGCATCATCGATAACAGCCGCACACCCGAAGATACCATCGCGTCAGTCCGCGATCTCTGGAGCGAGCTTCAACACACTCTGAAATCCTAGCGCCACGCCAACCAGCGCGACGAAAATCTGTTTCTCTGGTACAAGGATAAGGACGACCGTGACGATCGGCATTTGTGTAACCGCGACGCCGGGGCCGTTGACGGATTCGACCTGCGATTTGGCTGAGAGGAGAGTGCTCAATGTCTGAGCCGACACAACTCAACGTTTGGTATGACTACACCTGACCCTACGTTTACACCGCAGCGGTCTTGCTGCACCACGCACAACAGGAACTTGGCGACCAACTCAAGGTCTCCTGGCGATACTTCTCACTTGAACAAGTCAACAATAAGAACGGTGCGGACTGGAAGCTCTGGGAGCAACCTGACAGCTATCCAAGCCGCTCACGCTTGTGTTGGAAGGGCGCTGACGCTGCTCGTGAACAAGGCGACGACGCTTTCAAGCGTTTTCACCTCGCGCTTCTTACGGCTCGACACGTCGACGGAAAAGAGCTGACCGATCCAGAGACGATCCTCGGCGCGGCGAAATCAGCCGAACTCGACATGGCACGCTTCGAGCGCGACTTCAACGCCGCTACGCTCACCGCAGTGGGACACGATCACGAAGAAGGGGTCAACACCTACGGTGTCTTTGGCACGCCGACTATCGTGTTCGACGATGGCCGGGCGGCATATTTGCGACTTCGACCACTGCCGCCCGAGTCGGAAATGATGGCGGTCTGGGAGCGTCTACAAGATATTATCGCCGAGCGACCGTATATTCTCGAGGTCAAGCGACCGGTTCCGCCGGTCAAATAGACCGGCACGCACCTTGAGTGGTTCCTTCGACCCGGCCGATGATCGGCCGGGTCGCTCAATCAGCCGCGGCGTTTCGTCTTGTTCCTTGTCATCAAGCCGCTGAAGCCGTTTTGACATCGTCGTTGGCCGAAAGTTGAGCATCCGCAAGTCATCCACATGTTCACGTCAGTTACAATTTGGGCGTGTTCCGGTTCACGATGTGTGACGTTTGCCGTTCGAACCTGAATCGAGCGGGCAATTCAATTCCTAAACCTCGGAACCGGTATTGCGCTTGTCTCCTTTGGGTTTGATTTCTCGACTCTGACCCGGAATCGCTGTTAGAAAATTACACCTGTCGGAAAGAGAAGATTTACGTGGAAGCGTCAGTAAAGCTCGGGCGAATTCGGGGAATCGAGATGGGCGTCCACTACACGTGGGTGTTCATTTTCGGTTTGCTAACCTATTCGCTGGCCGTCGATTTCTTTCCCTCCTTCTACGATAACTGGACGCCGGCCCAATATTGGACGATCAGCGTCATCGCCACCCTGCTGCTGTTTGCCTCAGTTGTTGCTCACGAACTCGGACATTCGTTCGTGGCAATCTCAAGAGGCATACCGGTAACGAGCATTACGCTCTTTATCTTTGGGGGAGTCGCCAGCCTGAGTCAGGAAACTCAGGACGCCAAGACTGAGTTCCAGGTCGCGATCGCTGGGCCAGCGGTCAGCTTCGTTATCGCCGCTGTCGCGTATGGGCTAACCTTCGTCTTTGGGAAAATCAATGCCCAGGCGGAGGGTATCTGTCTTTAT
The DNA here is from genome assembly GCA_963785465.1 of uncultured Chloroflexia bacterium. Classification (GTDB taxonomy): domain Bacteria; phylum Chloroflexota; class Chloroflexia; order Thermomicrobiales; family Thermomicrobiaceae; genus CALAGB01. The sequence continues at coordinate 215,427 of CAWAVM010000024.1, forward strand.
CTCGCCTGGGCGAATGGCTTGCTGGTCGCCTTTAACCTGATTCCGGGTTTCCCACTCGATGGAGGCCGCGTCTTTCGCTCGATCGTTTGGGGCATCACCCACAGCATGGAACGAGCGACCAAGATTGCCGGAACTCTCGGCGTCATTATCGGTTACCTGTTTATCGTCCTCGGGATCTTCGTGATCTTCACCAATGCGCTGATCTCCGGTATCTGGTTCATCGCGATCGGCTGGTTCCTCCAGAACGCCGCCGAGCAGTCGATGCAGCAGCTCCGCATGCAGCAAACGTTCAAAGACGTTAGCATTGGCATGCTTATGCAACCAAATCCGCCCGCGGTCGATTCGCACCTGCCAATCGATGATCTGGTGGAGCATCACATCCTGGGACGGAACACGCGGGGCGTTCCGGTCGTGCGAGACGGGCTACTGGACGGAATCATCACACTCTCGGATATCAAGTCGATTCCTCGTACAGAGTGGGCTCTTTATCGAGTTCTTGATCGGATGACGCCACGCGATCAGTTGATCACGGTTACTCCCGACACCCAACTCAGCGTCGCTCTTCAGGCCATGTCCGAAAAGGATCTCCACCAGATACCAGTTGTGCGCGACGGCGTATTGGTCGGCATGTTGACACGAAATGATGTCATCCGATTCATCCAGTTGAGAAATGAGATCCCTGAGACGCGCAAACCAGATGCGTCAATGTCGGGATAGCCCGGGTGCACGTCGGGCTGTCCTCCGCGCGACTGAACGCGCAGGTCTGCCAGCGTCAGTCGTCCAACGACGTCACCATGACTTTAGCCGCGTGTGTGTCGCGTGTTTGAACGGCCTCGGCCGGAATCAAGAATGCGGCTATGATCGCTACGAACATCAGGGTTGATATCAACATCATCGCGTTTGGCGTGCCGATGTTGTCGGCAACGATGCCGGTAATGGGCGCTCCGATTCCGGCGGCGACGAAGCCGAGACCCAGCACGAAACCTGAGGCTGTTCCTACCCGACCAGGCAGAAGACGCTGAGCCATGACAAGCGTGATCGAGACCGGCCCTTCGCCGAGCATCCCGAACAGCGGTCCCAGAATGAGCGCACCGGGGCCAGGATTGAGGACGAAGATGATCAGTGCCGGAACACTCAGCGCCAGTCCCGCGATCAGAACACGTCGCTGACCAAGGCGATCGGCCAGCAAGCCTCCGAAGATCGCTCCCACGGCTCCGCCAGCGATCATGAGTGAGGTAAGTACTCCATAGAACGCCGCACTGTAGCCGAGGCTCCGATACCATAGGGGCACGAACGTAACGACCGAGAGCATCACGAGATTTCTCAACATCGAGACAGAGAGAATCGGAATCAAAGGCTTCCAGCGAATCTTCCGTTGTTGTAGCTTGGCTTCGTGGTGTGCTTCCGGTAAACCAAGGCCAAGTCGCTTGAAGGAGCGCAGTACGAGAAACGCTGAGATGAACCCAAACGGAGCGATCAAGATCGAGCCTTGCCGGCCAAAGATGCCGAACACGATCGCTCCGAGTATCGGGCCTAGCGCATACCCCGAGGTGCCACCGACGGTGTAGAACGACATCGCTGTGTTCTTCTGGATGGCGCCCGTTACGGCCGAGGCGTTTGCCGCGCCCTGTGGATGATATGCACCGGAGCCCAGACCGGCTAAAGCGGCAAACAAGGCCAGTATGCCAACGTTCGGAGCAAAGCCGACCAGCCCGAACATGATCGCAGCCCAGACGAGACTAGCCGGTGCCAGATATCGACTTCCGTAGCGATCGGCAACAAAGCCAAACAACGGTTGTGACAGGGAAGATGCGGCGGTGTAGCTGAGAGCAATGAGTCCCACGTCACCGAGGTTCAGGTTGAAAGCCGCTGCCATCAATGGGTAAAGGATCGGGAGCAGACCCCCGAACATGTCGACCGTGAAGTGGCCGAGCATAAAGGTCAGCAGCGCCTTGTTTCGAAACAGTAATCTCAAAATCTCAGATCTCTCGAGAACGTGGTCAACGAATCGCGCGTGACGGATCATAGCGTGCCGGGGGCCGCAAGACCAGCCGTCGTGATCGATTTCAACGTGTTTCAAATCCCCAGTGAACAAAGGGGCCTATGCTATACTTCGACCGGCAAATTTTCTGATTGCGCCGCACCTTTCCACACACTTGTTACAGGTATCGTAAGGGATTAGCCGTGATCGATAACATCGAAGAATCCGTCGTTACCAGTTTGGACCGTCTCGACCGGATCGGGGTGCGTCTTTGACATCCCTGCGAAAGAGCAAGAAGTCCAAGAACTTGAGTTAGAGAGTTCCGATCCGAACTTCTGGAACGATTCGGACACTGCTCAACGTGCCATGCGTCACCTCGGCACACTTCGGAATCAGGTCCAGCGCTGGCAAGCGCTAAAGCAGCAAGCGAGTGATCTCAGTGAGCTTTTCGGGCTCGCGAAGGATGATGAGTCCATGCGAACGGAGATCGCCGAGGAAACTGCTACGCTTGTTCGCCAACTCGATCAGCTGGAACTCACGCTCCTCCTGACCGGGCCGTACGACGAAAACAACGCGATTCTCGCGGTGCATGCTGGCACTGGCGGTGTCGACGCTCAGGACTGGGCCGAGATGCTCATGCGTATGTATCTGCGGTGGGCGACCAATTCTGGTTTCCAGGCGAATGTACTCGACGTGACCGAGGGAGATGAAGCAGGTATCAAGAGTGTGACCCTCGAGATCCGCGGTGATAACGCGTATGGGTACGCCAAGGGTGAGGCGGGAACACATCGGTTGGTGCGGCTTTCCCCATTTGATACCGCTCACCGTCGTCATACGGCCTTTGCGTTGGTGGAAGTGCTGCCAGAAGTCGAGGACAACGATGAGATCAAGATCAATGACGATGATCTTCGCGTCGACACCTATCGATCCTCGGGTGCGGGCGGACAACACGTCAACAAGACGAGCTCTGCGGTACGGATCACCCACCTGCCGTCCGGTATTGTCGTGACGTGTCAAAACGAGCGATCACAGCTTCAGAATCGTGAAACCGCGATGAAGATCCTGCGAGCCCGTTTGGCCGAGCTTGCCTTCCGAGAACGAGAGGAAGAACAATCCAAAATTAAGGGGGATCACGTCGCGGCAGGATGGGGGAACCGGATTCGCTCGTACGTCCTTCACCCATATACGATGGTGACGGATCACCGAAGCGAGTTCAGTACCGGGAATATCCAGGCCGTTTTGTCTGGAGAGATCGACCAATTCATCGAAGCCTATCTACATCAACAGCTTGGCGAGGAAAATGGCCAATAGACGCGGACTCTCTCGTCTTGCGCTGCTCGTCATCCTCGTCGCTTCGCTGTTCGGCCTGGCCTCACCGGTTGTTTCCGCGGGGGCTATCGGCACACCGTCTACGATTCATGCCGCCCCATCCACAGTTCCACTATCGGTTACCAAACAGAGCACAGTCGTCGATTTCCCGACCAAGCTCGAGTTCGATCTGGTAGCGGATGTCGGTGAGCCAGCCAAATCGGTGGAGGTCTGGTATCACCCAATGTACTCACCCGTGACGCTGGTGTCTCGTCCAGATTTCGCGGGCGGAACACACATCGACGTGGCGGCGTCCATCGATATGCAACTTCATTACATGCCACCCGGCGTGGATATCGTCTACCGCTGGCGGGTCACGCTCACGGACGGGACAATTCTTGAAACGCCTGAGCAAACCGTGCTCTACATGGACAATCGTTACAAGTGGAGCACGGTGACCAGTGGACAGGTCACGATCTATTACTTCAAAGGAGACGACCAGGTCGGCAAAGAGGCACTGAACACGACCGTACAATCGATCGACCAGTTCAAGCAGACCTTCAACATTGCCTCGAGCGAACCGGTTCGAGTCATCCTCTACGGAAGCTCCAACGCTTTCGCGAGCGCTCTTCCGCCAAACAGCGCTGAGTGGATCGGCGGAATCGCCGAACCGGAGCTTCACATGGTGTTGACCGGCATTCAGCCAGGATCTGACGCCACGACCGAGATCCATCGGATATTGAGTCACGAGGTCGTCCACCTGATCGTCGGACAGGTAACGAGCAACCCGTTCAATTCACCGCCACCGTGGCTCGACGAAGGTCTTGCAACGTATTATCAAGAGGTGCCGGACTCGCGCTTTGACCCCGCGTTGAAGAACGCGATTCGAACTGGCCAGCTCATTCCGGTCCGCGCGCTCAACTCGAGTTTTCCGGACGATCCAAACCAGGCGCTCCTCTCATACGCCGAGAGCCGAAGCATCGTCGACTTCATCATCAACCAGAAAGGCGCCGATAAGATGGCCGCCCTGCTCCAGGCTTACGCGGGCGGCGTTTCCAATGATGAAGCGGTCCAGACGGGGCTCGGTATTTCGATCGACCAGCTCGATACGGATTGGAAGATCTGGCTTGGCTATGGCGGTGACCGGCAGGTTTCCGCCACCACTAATAGCAACCACAACGATACTGGCGTCGGTCAGCAAATCAATGACTTGCTGGCTACGTCGTCGTCAGTGCTCCTCATGGGGCTCGCGGCCCTGTTCACAATCGTAGTCGGAACTCTTCTGATGCTTCGGGGACGACACTCAGACCGTGAACCACTGGAGCCGTAAACTCACTCGCTTCTTAGGCGAATCGATATGCGGCACAGCACGTTTCTTGCATCACGATAGATGGTCGAAACGCCCCTCGCCATGCGCAATTAGCGTATCTACTTAGCTCTAGCTGGAGTGTCCGGACACCCCCACACCAGGCTCCGACAACATTGACACGACTGGTATCAACTGTTATCCTACATGGCGTTAGCACTCTCGCCGTCCGAGTGCTAATTGTGAGTAGGGACATGCTTCGGGAACTCAATCAGCGACAACGCACAATTCTAAAATACATCATTCAGGAATACGTTCGGACTGGCCGGGCGGTTGGTTCCAAGACGTTGATTGAGCGCTACGAGATCGGCGTGAGCCCGGCGACGGTTCGGAATGAGATGGGCGAGCTCGAAGAGCTTCTGTATCTTCAGCATATGCACACATCTGCCGGCCGCGTACCGACAGATCGCGGATATCGATATTACGTAGAGTACCTGTTGGACGATCTTGGCTTACCGCCAACCGAGGAAATTCGGATTCGCCACCAGTTCGGTCAGGTCGAATCGCAGATCGAATCATGGGCGAAGCTCGCCGCGTCAATCCTGGCAGATGTCAGCGGAAACCTGGCACTGGTCACGCCGCCACGCAGCGCGGTCGAGCGTCTACGTCACGTCGAGTTGATCAGCCTCAGCGACCAGGTGGTGCTCCTGATCGTCGTGACCCAGTCGGGCGGCGCCCAGGAACTGATTCTTCCGACTATCAACGTGTATTCACAGGATCAATTGAGCGCGATCAGCCGCCAGCTGAACAGTGAGATTGTTAATTTGAGTGCTCGAGAAATCCTAGCAGAGCCACCGAAAGCGGATGAATTCACGGCCGCAGTCGTTCAACGCATTTCCGACGCACTGAAGCTGGCACAACAAGAGGGCCAAAGCGAAGTTTTTTCCGATGGTCTCGACCGGGCCTTGCAGCAACCGGAGTTTTCGCAGAGCCTGATCGCTTTACGATTATTGGACCTTTTGCGCGGCGGAGCAATTCTCACGGCACTATCCCCACAGATGGATATTGATGACCAGGTTCAAGTCTTCATCGGAACCGAAAACTGGTCAGAGGAGCTTCAGAAATTTGGCGTTGTCGTGTCGACGTACGGCATTCCGTCGGCGTTGACGGGGCTGGTGGGGGTCCTCGGACCGACGAGAATGGCCTACGGACGGTCAATCTCAACCGTTCGATATATGGCACAGCTCTTGAGCGACCTTCTCGAGAGCGTTTACGTGACGAGCGACGATGAATAGGCCTAGTGGCTGCAACCATAAGAGGGATACCGAGCCTATGAACCAAGACGAGCACGATGAATTTGAGGAGCAACAGAAACTCGATCATAGCGAAGATGACCGACAGAGCGAATCAGAGACGTTGCCTGATGACGAAGACGAGTCCACGCAGACGAGTGAGTCGGAGGTACAGGAAATCGAAGTGCAGAGTCTAGCCGAGGAGTTAGAAGCAGAGCGCATACGATCCTCGGAATATTTGGAACAGGCGCAGCGCGCACGCGCGGAATTGATCAATTATCGCCGCCGCATGGAGCAAGAGATGCAGTCGGTGCGTAGGTTTGCATCCGAGAACCTGATCTCTCGCATCCTTCCGGTCATTGATGATTTCCAACGTGCCAATGAGGCCATTCCGGCCGAGGAAAGTGAGAACGCATGGGTTCAAGGCATGCGTCTTATCGAGCGGAAGATGTGGTCGATTCTTGAATCAGAGGGCGTTCGACCGATTGAGGCGATCGGCAAGCCATTCGATCCGAGCGTCCACGAAGCCGTGAGCATCGACAGCGAAGGCGGCGATACCGTCGTGGCTGAATTTCAGCGGGGTTACACCCTGCACGATCGCCCGATTCGACCCGCCATGGTGATGGTTGGTCGACCGCGGAACGAAGAAACAGAGAACTAGGTAACCAGAAGAGCGTTGAGAACATACTCGCGATTAGTTCAGGAGGAAATGGCCCAATGGGACGAACGATAGGAATTGACCTGGGAACCACGAACTCGGTCATCGCCGTAATTGAAGGTGGCGAACCGACAGTGATTCCGAACGCAGAGGGCGAGCGGTTGACGCCGTCCGTTGTCGCTTATTCAAACACCGGCGAGCGACTCGTCGGCCGATTTGCCAAGAGACAAGCGATTACCAACGCAAAGAATACGATCTTCTCGGTCAAGCGCTTTATGGGACGTCGATTCGAAGATCCAATGGTTCAGCGCGACCTCAAATTGGTTCCGTACGAGGCTCGCCGAGCGCAGAACGGCGGGGTCGAGATCAAAATGGGCGACCGCTGGCACAGCCCGCCAGAGATCTCGGCAATGATCCTCCAGAAGCTCAAGGCGGATGCCGAAGCTTATCTCGGCGAAGCGGTCGACAAAGCGGTAATTACTGTGCCGGCCTATTTCGATGACAGTCAACGAAATGCGACTAAAGACGCCGGACGTATTGCCGGTCTCGAGGTACTACGCATCATCAACGAGCCGACGGCCTCGGCGTTGACGTATGGTCTTGACAAGAAAGGCGACGAGCAGATCGCCGTTTATGACCTTGGAGGCGGAACCTACGACATATCGGTTCTCGATCTGTCCGAAGGCGTGTTTCAGGTTCTGGCGACGAATGGCGATACTCACCTTGGCGGCGATGACTTCGACCAGCGCATCATTGATTGGCTTGCGGACGAATTCAAGCAACAGGAGGGCATCGACCTTCGAAGCGATCGCATGGCCTTGCAACGACTGAAGGAAGCGGCGGAGAAGGCCAAGATTGAATTGTCCAGCACGCAGCAGACCGAAGTGAACCTGCCGTTCGTTACCGCAGACGCGAGCGGTCCAAAGCACATGAATGTCACTCTGTCGCGTTCGAAGCTTGAACAACTGGTGGGCGACCTGGTCAACGGGACCGTCCCTCCGATGGAGTCGGCGTTGAAGGATGCCGACCTCACCAAGGACAAAATCGATGAGGTCCTCCTCGTCGGCGGTCAGACCCGTATGCCAGCGGTACAGAAAAAGGTCGGAGATTTCTTCGGTCGAGAGCCGCACAAAGGCGTGAACCCTGACGAAGTCGTTGCAATAGGTGCGGCGATTCAGGCCGGCGTCCTTGGCGGCGAAGTCAAGGACGTACTGCTTCTCGACGTGACGCCGCTGAGCCTTTCGATCGAAACGTTGGGTGGCGTTGCAACGCCGCTGATCGAGCGCAACACGACCATTCCGACTCGCAAGAGCCAGATCTTCACGACTGCTTCCGACAATCAGACTCAGGTCGAGATTAACGTCGTGCAAGGCGAACGACCAATGGCAACGGACAACAAGAGCCTTGGGCGATTCATTCTGGACGGCATTCCGCCTGCACCGCGCGGTGTACCGAAGATCGAAGTGACCTTTGATATCGATGCCAACGGAATCCTAAACGTCACGGCGCGTGACCAGGCGACGAACCGTGAGCAGAAGATCACCATCACGGCATCGAGTGGTCTAACGGAATCCGAAATTCAGAACATGGTCCGTGAGGCCGAAGTTCACGCGGACGAAGATCGACAACGTCGCGAAGGCATCGAGCTGCGAAACCAGGCAGAATCGATGGTTTACCAAGCCGAGCGTACGCTCACTGACTACGGTGACAAGGTCTCGTCGGAGCTTAAGGCTGACCTTGACGGCAAAATCGCCGCGGTCAAGGATATTCTGGAGAACGACCGCGAAAACATCGAACGGCTACGCCCAGCTTACGAGGAGATGACCTCGGCGCTGTCTCGTGTCGGGTCGAGCATGTATGAGCAGTCAGAGACCGCTGATGATGCGGCAGACGCAGAAGAGCCGGGAGCACAGCCAGAGGACGAAGCTACGGTCGAAGGCGAGTTCCGCGAGGTCCATAACGAGGACTGATTAACGATCAATTTCACCGAATATACGAACGAAGCCGGCTGTGAACAGCCGGCTTCGTTCTTGCTTCATTAACCTCTTGGTGAACAACGCAAGCTGGCACGCACTAGAATACGTAAACGGGAGGCATCATTGCCTCCCGTCAATCACCTATCTGTTGTGTCAGATCTGGTACACGCGATTCTTGCTACGGATTCTTCAGCAGTTCCAGGTTGCAAAGCTGCACGACGCGTCGCGTCTGATTGCTGTATTCAACTTCGACCACAAACCGAGATTGGCCATCGGCAGTGACCTGAGCCGTCGGCTCGCTTCGACATGTCACTACCGTGCCGAGGTGCTGTGGATCAGTCAACCGCGCAATTACCCCGTCCGCCGGCGAAATCGGCGCGGAGGGATTTGAGTACGTCGCGCCAACTGACGTGAAGCAGAGATACGGGTATGACGGAAATGGCCGCTCTCGACCCGGAATGAGCACGCTGGCGATCTGGCCATCCCGCTCACTGATGAACGAGAAGATCGTGGAAGCCATCGGCTTGCGACCGAACCCATCGGTCACGAAGATCGTGAATCCCGTCTGATCGAGATCCGGAGCGAGAGGTCCGTTTGTTGCCCAAGATTGCCAGAAGTCTTGGGCCGGACGCTCGGCACCTCCAGATGCGGCGACGCGACGAACGTCGCTCTCAATGATGCTTCCGACAATAACGCCTTTTGCGCCGACCTCTGCCAGCTTGCGTATCGCGGCAGCTCCGACGGTCATCCCGCCGAGCACGAGGGTGCCTCGCAGATCCTGCGTCACGCCATCTGCCGTCAATTCGCGATCATGGCGATCGACAGCTACCATAATCGGGCCCGAGTTGTCGGCGCCGAGCGCGATCGCTCCGCGAACCCGTGCTCCACCGGCGCGAATGATGATTCCGCGACCATCAATCACGCTCGATACCTCTCCAAAGACCAGTGCCTCCAGCGCCTGTGTACCGGCGTCCGGCATGATGGTCGCAGTACCCGCGATTTCGTTGACTTCCGATAACTTGCCCGACTCGGTCGTGTCCGACGTAACCGTGCGTAGACCTTTTCGGGCCCGAGCAACACTTTCGCCGGCTTCAAAATGGGATCCAATTGGCTTGGTGAGGTAGCGCTTCACGGTCTCAGCGTCAACCCCAAGATCACGAGTCAGATGTAACGTGATAGTTCGTCCCGCTCCGGCCGACGCGTTGCCGATCGCACTCGATGGTTCCACTCGATCACCAGCTTCAACCAAGATTTCACCGGGAAACCGGAGAAAGCGGCCAATCTCGAAGGAGGCTTCGTCAACGACTATAGGATCCTGCATGCCCAACGCGCTTGCCATTTCTTCTCCTCGTCTATTCCGTCGGAGCGCCAACGTCACTCAGCCAAGCTCTCAGCAGCGCGACGCGAGACTCGGGGTCGTCAGGGAAGTTAATTGGCCGTCCGCGCGCATCGATGATGACTCCAACGCGACCACCGAACAATTGTCGTTCTCCCGTGAACTCGATGACCTCTCCAGCGCCGTGTGCACCGATTGCGAACCCAGGCTCCGGGGTCAGCGTCACATCCGCGGCTTCAGATTCGCCGACGTCCAAGAGATGAACGTTTCCGAATGGGACACTGAATCGACGCACCTCGCCATCCTGCAGCTTGAATTCTCCGCGAACGGCGAGCGAGCCCTGTTCACCCTGGCCGGTGACTACAACACAGGTCGCCATCGGGACCAGGAAATCTTGTTCGATCACGTCTCGTGCGAAGATCGGATCCATGGTCGAGATGGCACCCACCGAGGCCATGATCCCTTCGGCATCAAGGGCAATTGTGAGCACTCCATCGGCCGACTGCGGCGCGATGCCATCGAGGACAGTGAGCGCGGCCAAGCCGGGATTCAGATCGGCAAAGCTGGGGCCAACCACCACAAGATCTACGTCCGAACCAGATCCTACCCCAACGTCCTGCATTAGCTCGGCAATGAGCTCACGACGTAACGCCGACTCAACCAGGCTATCCGTCGTTGAATCAGACCGACCGAACGGCCGCAATGCACGATTTAGAATCCATTGAGTAAGCTCTTCGGCCGACCACCGGTGAGGCATCCAACGTGTGATGCGCTCTGGGGAAATTCGCAACAGAGATCGAGTACCAAGCTCAAGATCTCGATCGGCCCGGAAGACCGTCGTACCCCCTCCATTCGCGGCGAGGAAAATCAGTGAGCCAGATCCGATACTTACCGAGATGACGTTTCGATGCATCCGGCGGTGGAGGAACGAGGCAACAGATTGAATCGACTTGATGCGATCAACGTAGCGTGCCGCGCTTAGTGCCGGAATTGAATCGAGTGACTGAACGCGCTGGCTGTATTTCTCGTTAAATTCGGATTCAAGCGCCATCGCGATCTCCCAGGGCTCGTATTCAAGCGGGTCAATACCGCTCAATTCGAGTGATGTCCCGAGCGATTGCGCGACGAGTTGCTGCTTGGCGTCATCCGCGATCACGATTCCGGTCTTGATGACGCCATCACGCGCAGCATCCGACGCGGCTTCAATCACGATGTCCCAATCCTCGTCCGTGCCCCCATCGTGAACCAATATCAACGTCTCAGGGGCAATTTCACGCAGCCAAGACAGCAGGAGAGGAGTCGATAGCGTGGCGCTCGAATTGCCCACATCCTCAGACGCATAGGCCGCCAAAGTAGGAGATCGGCGGATTCCGCCAGCCAATTGCTTGCCGAGTCCGGCACTACCGATCGAAATCACGGCCGCCCGGTTTACGTCCACCGGTAGACCAGTCAGAAACAACGCGTCGACGCCATCGCCGTTCGCGTATTGGGGCGAAATCACCCGCTCGTCCGTTGCCAACCGCCGCCCACTCAGCTGTTCGAGATCGCGAATGGCTTCCCAAACGCGCTCGCCGTTAATCGGGTCGCCTGGCTTCGTTGACAGTGACGTCCCGACACCCACAAAACGTGGCACACCGTCTACCAGGTCAAACAACACCGCACGAATCGCATGCGGGTCGACATCGATGACCATTGCCGAATCGCGTGCCGTCACGGCTTTTCCTCCGGATTCGAGAGTGCCAGTCGCGGATACGTCCACCACGTCCTGCACAGCCTGCCCTACCATCACTACACCTCGTCTCTAAAGGAAATTGGTTACGGCGAAATAGCCAAGGATCACCACAAGTAGAATCACGATGGACAGAACGATTAATCGCATTCGCTGATTTTCTGATGCCGCGGGAGCAACGGCTGGCTCTTCTGCAGCGGCCGCCACCTGCTTATCCTCTTCCAACGGCGTCAGCTCATCCGTCTGCCGCTTCGGCGTTGGCTGCGACTTTAGCCCCACCGCGGGACCAGACTCCAACGGGGCAAAGTCGGACGCCACCTCATCCGTGCTCTCAGCCTGAGCATCGCGCGGCCGACTTAGCCACGCGCGGCTGATCGTCGGGGCAACCGATGAGACCGGCAAAGCACTCATTGAACGGATCGGCGCAGAGATGACCGACTGTTCTTCGGGCTCGAACTCCTGATCACCCAGCGCTCGCAACCATTCCGGGAGATCGTCCTCACTGATCAACGAAAACGACTCAGCGGATTCATCGCTCGGCTGAGACGGATTTGACCAGGCTGGCTCGGCAAGCGAGGGCGCGGTATGGCTCGCACCGTTCATGGTCGATTCTGAATCAAGCCACGACGGAAGGTGATCTACTTTTTCGACAACCTTGGTGGTCGAAGCATCCACGTGCCCATTCTCATTCTGGACGGTCGATTCAGTCATGTTTCGTAGCCAGGGAGGGAGTTCGGCTGGATCGACTTCGAGCGTTGAATCATCAACAAAGCTCGGCCCGGGCTCAAATCGACCGGCGTCAGCACCTGATTGACTTTGTCCACAGGATCGGCAGAAGCGATCATGTACTTCCATTGAAGCTCCGCACACATGACAACTATTGCTTCCTGAACTGGGGCCAAGCGGGGATCCGCAGACCTCACATGTTTCCGCGCCAATTGAATTCGACGTGCCACATTCCGCGCAGTACACTGGCCCTCCCTGCCGATCACTCTTTGGCAACTCGCGCGAGCCTCCATAAAATTGATACTAAACCGCTACAGCTTGTCGCGACTTCCGACACCTGTGCCCGCAAATCGAGTCTACCACCGGTGTGATTTGCGAGATTAGCCCAGAAGTCCTGAATGAAAATTCCGCGTCACACCAACTAATATCTCACGTGTGAGCACAGCTCAATCGATAGAGTAGTTGGATCTGAACGCGGAAGGTACCAGCATCCTTACCGACCTGTGACACCAGGATCGGGAAAGACATTGGGCCTGGAAAACTCAGAAAAAGCCGCCCAGCGTCAGCCTCTCAGTTCCTCTGAGTCGAGCCAGATCGTTACAGGCCCGTCGTTGATAAGCGAGATCTGCATGTTGGCGCCGAACTTGCCTTCCGCGACCTCGATGCCCAATGAACGCAATTCGCTCGCCACCTGGTCAACTAAGGGCTTGGCGACGTCGGGAAGCGCCGCCCGAATGAAGCTTGGCCGCCTACCCTTCCGCAAGTCAGCGTAGAGAGTGAATTGAGAAACGACAAGCGCCGCCAGACCGAGATCGATCGCCGAGAGATTCATTTTCCCGGCCTCGTCCTCGAAAATGCGTAGATTAGCGATCTTGGTCGCCAGGAATCGCGCGTCGTCTTCAGAGTCGTTCGGTTGCGCTCCAACAAAGAGGAGCAGCCCGTGGGCAATCTCGCCGATCACGTCACCATCGACTCGAACGGTTGCTTCGCGCACCCTCTGAAGAAGTACCCGCATTTCACTTCCCTAAAAAACTGTAATCTATTCGCTCAATCGTGGCAGCGACTTCGAGACGTTCCGAAAGGTTCTACTGCCTGGATCAATGTGCTTTTGCTCGTAAAACCTGTCTATCGCACGGATGGCAGGTAATTCTCAGCTATTGTGAAGGAACCAGTCCGCGCTTCGCCCTCAGAATGACTGGGTCAATGTGGCGCAGGCGAATGCTGCGATCCCCTCTCCCCTTCCGATAAAGCCAAGTCCCTCATTTGTCGTCGCCTTGATGTTCACCTGTGACGGTTCAAGCTGCAGCACCGTGGCAATAACCCGGCGCATGTCCTCGCGATAGGGACCGACGCGCGGCTGCTCAGCCACCACGGTGACATCAATGTTTTCAATATGCCAGTCACTTGGAAGCAATCCGAATACGATTTGCAGCAAATTGCTGCTACTACTATCACGCCATTTCACGTCAGTTGGCGGAAAATGAACGCCAATATCGCCGAGACCCGCGGCTCCAAGAAGGGCGTCCATCAGGGCATGCAACACAACGTCGGCGTCGGAATGACCTTCAAGTCCGAGCGGAAATGAGATCTCGACGCCGCCCAGCACCAACCGGCGGCCCTCAACGAGGCGATGAACGTCGTAACCCAACCCGACGCGTGTCAATGCGTCACCGTTTGGCGTTGCGCCAGAATTGACTCAGCCAGCATCAGATCTACCGGTGCGGTCAACTTGATGTTCTCGCCGCTTCCTGCAAAAACCCTGACTTCAAACCCGGCCCACTCGAGAAGGCTTGCTTCATCAGTAAATACCGGATGGTCACTGTGCGACTGAACGCGCTCATACGCGGTGTTGAGCCAGTCACGACGGAATACCTGAGGGGTCTGAGCAGCGTAAAGATGGCCACGATCAACGGTTCGCTTGATGATCTGCCCGTCGTCGACCACTTTGATGGTATCGGTGACCGGTATCGCGGCGATTGCTGCGCCGAATTCTTGACCTGCAGCGACTGCCGTACTGATCAGTTCCTGAGTTACCAGCGGACGTGCAGCATCGTGAACCAGGACCAGGTCAACGTTGTCCGGCAACGCGTTTACACCGCTATGCACCGAATCGAGTCTCGTCTCGCCACCGAGGCAGAGATCTATTGGCGTATGGTAGGAAAGGGAATCGACAAGCATCTCGAGTTCGCTGAGATTATCGCTGTTGGCAACCGTCACAACGTAGGAGATCTCAGAAACAGAACCGAAGGTTTTCAGCACTCTGAAAACAACCGGCTGACCGGCGAGTGGCGCCATGATCTTGTTGAATCCCATGCGGGCGCTACGCCCTGCGGCTACGACTACGGCACCACATATCATCAACCCGGCTCCGAATCGACCAACTGGGCGAATGCCATGCGCCCGGCGCCTGTCTGGAGCGTTCGCGTCACGACAACGTTCACATCTTGGCCGACGAGATTCTTCCCCGCCTCGACAACAACCATCGTCCCGTCGGTGAGAAAACCAACCCCTTGCCCATATTCACGACCGGGCTGAACGATCTTCAGAGACATGAGCTCGCCGGGGACCAACGGTGGTCGCAGAACATGCGCAAGCTGGTGAATGTTAAGCACCTTGACTTCCTGCAATTGAGCGACACGTTCGAGATTTGAGTCGCCGGTCAAGATCCAGTAGTCGTGTATGCCTGCGAGCCGGACCAACTTCGCATCGACATCGTTCTCGTCGGGTGCGTCGAGGCTCGTTATGACGAGATCGACGGAAGAATCCTGCCTCAGTCGCTCCAGCACATCGAGGCCGCGTCGTCCGCGGTCACGGCGCGACGGATCCGGTGAATCCGCGACGAGCTGTAACTCCCTCAATACGAACTGGGGAACGATGAGTTCGGCCATCAGGATCCCGGTGGCTGCCAGATCAACAATTCGGCCATCAATGATGACGCTCGTATCAATCACGATTCCGTACGGTGATTTCGAGTTCGACGAATTCGATCCAACGATACTTGGCATCTGCTGCATCGGCCGTCCGATCAGTGCCTGGAACTCCCGTTTCTTGGTCACCAGGGCAAGGACGGAGACGCAACAGATAGCCCCCGCTGAAACGGCGGGGAGGACGCTACCATAGTTTCCGGGCAACAGTGAGAGTGGCCACGCTAGCAGGGCGGAGACGATGCCGCCAATGAGCAAACCCGCTGCAACAGCGACCAGATCGAGGGCAGACAAGCGGCGGATTTCCTGATGGAGCCAGCGGAATAAGCCAAGTGTGATATATGGAGCCGCCAGAAAAAACAATGCCCCGAGTACGGCTGAGAAGAGTAACGGATAACCCCGCGCATCGCTCAACGAGCTATGACGCTGCAAGTAGGAGCCGATTTCCCATCCGCCGATAATACCGACGATGAGTCCCCCGTAGCGAATTGCTCGCGACAATGCTGTGTTGGAGCGCGGACCCTGCGTCTGTGGACTAGGCATCAGCCGCACCTTCATGGCTACCGGGTATCTCCAGGCTGGCTCGATCTTCGAGCCGATTCGCAGCAGTTCGGAGGTCAACCTGAATTACCGATCTGCCTCGGAGGATAAGCGTCCATGATACGAGTGGACGGAAGGTGGCAGACACGTCCTCGGAACAGGAGTGTAGCATTACTCTTTTTTCGCGGTCAACGCCGCCGATACTGTGCTTCAAGAAGTCGATCCAGCGTCTCGGGCGGAACCGGGGCCGATCCAATGGTTCGACCTTCTCGTTCACTTGACCCGTGGAAATCACTACCACCTGTTGCGATCAACCCGAATCTCTTAGCAATTTCTGACAAATGTGTGTGCTGATCATCATTGTACAGGCTGTAGTAAACCTCAAGACCATCAAGTCCGGCGGAGACAAGAGTAGGCAACACCGAGTCCAGATCATCCACACTGAATGGGTGAGCCAGCACGGCAACCCCTCCGGCCAGGTGAACGAGATTTACTGCGCCACTCGGGGTAAGTCGTAATCGAGAAACGTAAGCCGGGCGACCACGCGACAGAAATCTCTCGAACGCTTCATCCATCGACGCCACAAACCCGGCCTCAATCAGTGCTCGTGCAATATGTGCGCGCCCAATGGATCCATCTCCTGCCAATTCCCGAACGCGTTCCAATCTAACGTCAACATCGATATCGTTCAGGCGCTCCACGATCAAGGTAGCTCTGCGGCTGCGGGCTTCGCGGAATTCGATCAACCGCGCTTCGAGCGCTGGGGCATGGTGATCGATCAGATAGCCCAGCATGTGCAGTTCTCCCTTATCGACTGAGGTGCTGAGCTCAATGCCGGGAATCACCTCAACCCCAGTCGATCGCCCTGCCAGAAGGGCTTCGTCGATTCCTTGCGTTGTGTCGTGATCGGTCAAACCGAGGATCCCAACAGTGTTCGCAGCCGCCAGTTCCACAACCGCACCAGGCGATAGCAAGCCATCGGAGGCAGTGCTGTGGACATGCAGATCGATCCGCCGAACTGCTGCGTTTGGAACGCCCATCGTGTCCCTCTTTTCGTTTGCTGGGTCGCGTCAGTTCAAATTTCGCGGGGTGTATTGCGATTTATTTTCTGTTCTGGAATATGCCACTGACCAGCCAGACTGCGTTTCGGATTATGAGGCATCCGCTTGGCAAAAATAATCGGGCGCCACCGAAAACGGCGACGCCCGTGCTTGTCCTAGCGAGGACTGTTACTATCGTGGCTCAACAATTAAACGAATTGCGGTACGATTCTCGTCGTCGATCTGAACGTCGATAAACGCTGGCAGACAAACCGCTTCGATTCCCGTCTCGAGCAGGTAGTCACGTGCGATGGCAACGGCCTTCACCGCCTGATTCGTCGCTCCAGCGCCAATCGCTTGCACTTCCGCACGTCCGGATTCCCGAACGACCCCCGCAATAGCTCCGGCAACCGCGCTCGGGCGCGATCGAGCAGACACCTTGAGTACTTCACTCCGGCGTTCTTGCGTCAGGATTTCAGTTGTGTCGCCATTTGTGTGTCCCGCGATCGCCTCACCTGCATCGCCATTTGCATAGCCGGTGATCGATTCACCTGTGTCGCCATTTGTATGTCCGGTGATCGCTTCATCCGGAGTGTAAGCTTCCTCATCTGGCGGGAAGCTTGCATCTGGATTTATCTTGATGTCCCGTAGGTCAAGTTTGCTAAAGAACCGGTCCATCGTGCTCCTCCATGAGAGCGGAAACTACCGCCCTCCCCTTCGATACGTACGTCGTAACCCCCCATGTGGCTTCGCTGTGTCGTAATGCTTCCTGACAACCTCCAAAGTGACTAAAACGAACAGTAAGACAGCTTGTGAACAACGCGCGTCAGGCACAGCCAAGAAACGCGGTACCAGCTAACCAGGCAGCGTCGCCAGGGTTCATTTTGACTCTCATTGTCATCCCACGTGTTGACTGTGAACGCACCGGCACCGACCGGAGTAGTTCGCGCAAGGGTTACCACACTGTCAGACCAGACGTCAACAGTAAAGATGCGCCTGACCAAACAAATAGCAAACATATTCCCCAAATAATCACGGGTTAAGTGAAACACCGGAACCAGAAGAATTCCTTCCGGTTCCGGTGTTTGCGATGATTAACGGTGCCTGCTTGATTTGCTATCGAGCGTATTCGACGACTCGTGTTTCCCGAATGACCGTCACTTTGATTTGGCCTGGATACTCGAGCGTCTCCTGAATTTTCCGAACGATGTCCCTGGCCAGCCTTGTCGCCGCCAGATCGTCGACTTTGTCCGGCTGAACGAGAATTCGGACCTCGCGACCAGCTTGGATGGCGTATGCCTTCTCAACACCGCCGAAGGAGTTCGCAACCCCTTCGAGCGCTTCCAGACGCTTGATGTATGTCTCGACCATCTCTCGACGGGCCCCTGGACGCGCACCACTTATCGAGTCTGACGTAGCGACGATGAAAGCCTCGACTGTTTGGGGCTCTTCCTCGCCATGGTGAGCTGCGATCGCGTGAACGATCTTGGCCGAACGCCCAAGTCGTCGAGCGATGTCCGCGCCGATCAACGCGTGCGGTCCTTCGACCTCATGGTCAACCGCTTTTCCGATATCGTGAAGTAACGCCGCGGTTTTACACACGTTGAAGTCTGCGCCAAGCTCGGCGGCCAACGCGCCCGCGATCTGTGAACACTCGAGTGAGTGCTGCAACACGTTCTGTCCATAGCTTGTGCGATATTTGAGTCGTCCGAGAAGTTTGATTAGATCCGGATGAAGGCCCTGGACATTTGCCTCGTAAGCGACCCGCTCGCCTTCCTCGCGAATGATCTGCTCGACTTCTTGCCGAGTCTTACCAACCACCTCCTCGATTCGGGCTGGATGGATGCGACCATCCTGTATCAGCTTCGTCAGGGCACGTCGGGCGATCTCACGGCGCACCGGGTCAAACGACGAAAGCGTGACCGCTTCCGGCGTGTCGTCAACGATTAGGTCAACACCGGTCGCCTGTTCAAGTGCTCGAATATTGCGACCCTCGCGTCCGATAATGCGTCCCTTCATGTCGTCGCTGGGCAACGGCACCACGGACACAGTACTCTCCGCGACGTAGTCTGATGAAACTCGTTGAATCGTTGTGGCGAGAATCTTCAGAGCCCGCTGGTTGGAGTCGAGCTTGGCTTGTTGTTCGATCTCGCGAACCTGCCGATTCATGATGTCCCGCATCTCGATTTCGGCCTGCTGGACAACTTGCGTTCGAGCTTCTTCGAGCGTCAGCTGAGCCACTCGTTCCAGTTCCGCTCGCTGCGCATTGCTCATCTCGTCAAGCTCGCGTCTCTGGTTCTCGATCTCATGTTCCGACGACTGGATCTGCTTTTCTCGTCGGTCTAAGGATTCAATACGTCGGTCGACCTGTTCTTCCTTCTGCTGCAGCCGTCGCTCTAGACGATCGGCATCCTTACGTCGCTGTTGATACTCTCGTTCCAGTTCGTCACGAGCCTGCAGCGCCTCGTCCTTCGCCTCAAGGACGAGCTCTCGGCGTTTCGCCTCAGCTTCGTCGATCATTCTTCGGGCCTGCGTTTCGGCCGCTCTAACCTTCGAGGTCGCGCTCGAAGTCAGAACGAGAAACGTTATAACGGCCGTTGGGATCGCGCCGATGACCACGCCGAGGAGGATGAAGAGGATAGTCTCCATCGATGTACTCCTCAATTATCGTGTCGTCAATTGTTAATGTTCGGGATATCAGCGTACGCGCGGCATGTCCGTCGATCGGCAGTCGCACGTGAACTGGTAGATCTTCCTACAGATCCCCTCTCGTGAATCATAGTTGTCCAATTTATGCGATGTCAAGGAAGCCATGAACGTACGCAGTGTTTTCGGCAGGTTTACAAGGTTACCAATCGTCGGTTTTCGAATCTGGACGCTCGGGAGTTCGCCGAGCAGAGCGAATTCCTCGGCCAACACGCGATCTTCATACACTACTTGGTGCCTGATGAGGGTTGGCGACGACTGGAACTGGCTTGTTTCGCGCGGCGTCGGAGAGGTCTGCTAAGATGCGCGAAGGGCATAGGAGCCATTTGACTGGAGGGGTGGTCGATGTCGGGTCGCAATCACACGGTTGATCGCATCTTACTCAACGGGAGAATCATGACCCTCGACAAAGGGTCTTCAATCGGTGACGCAATTGCAGTCAATGCCGGCCTATTCGCCGCGGTAGGCACGAATGACGACATACGTGCGCTCGCCGGCGCGAACACCACAGTCGAGGATTTGGGTGGCTCGATCGTCTTGCCAGGGCTAATCGACGCGCATAACCACCTTCTTTCGACCAGTCAGGTTCTCCGGCAGATTCAGCTCTACGACTGCCGTTCGATATCCGAAATTCTCGATCGTGTTGCGCAACGAGTGAGTTCGGCACAGCCAGGGGAATGGATAATTGGAAAGGGCTGGGATGAAAGTCTGCTGGCGGAGGGTCGTCATCCGTCACGCAAAGAGATCGACTCCGTCGCGCCAAATAATCCAGTCGTCTTGCACCGGGTTTGGAACAAGCTGACAGCCAACAGCGCCGCAATTCACGCCGCAGGAGTCAGTCGGCAAACGCCCGATCCACCAACGGATGAGCTCTACGCTGGCGGGTTCGAACGTGACGCGAGCGGCGAGCCGGCAGGGCTATTCCGCGACCGTGCAAAGGATCTGATCCTGCACGCCATTCCTGATCTCACCGATGCCCAACTCGCCGATTCAATCGCATTTGGCTGCCGTGCCTACAACGCCGTCGGCATCACCAGCGTAGCGGAACCCGGACTCGGACCACGTGAACTGAGAGCGTATCAGGCAGCGCGTGATAGTGGGCGACTGACCGTGCGTACCGACATGCTTCTTGGAGCATGGGGATTTGTCCCAGCAAGCAGAGAGCCCGAATTGAAACGATGGATCTCGGAAATGGGCGTCTACGGCGGCTTCGGTGACGACATGTTGCGACTTGCAGGAGTGAAGTTTCTCGTGGATGGTGGAGTCGGTGACCGCACGGCTCGTATGAATCAATCGTACGAAGGGGAACCGGGCAACCACGGCCAATGGGCGGTTGACCCAGAAGAGTTGTCCCACCTCGTTCGTTGGGTCCATGACCTTGGATGGTCGATTGACGCACACACCTGCGGTGATGCGGCCCAGGACTTGGCTGTGCGGGCGTTCATTGACGCGCAAACGGCCAGACCAAACCAATCACTTCACCATCGTGTGCATCACGCCTACGTTCCGACGCGAGACACGATAGAGTTGATGGGGCGTCACAAGATTCCGGCGTTGGTGAGCAATCCGTTCTTGGTCCACCTCGGCGAGAGTTTTGTAGTGAGCCTCGGCGAGGAGCGAGCGTCGCGCGCATTGCCAATGGCAAGCTATCTTCGAGCTGGTGTTCCGCTCGCCGGAACATCCGATTCTCCGATAGCCGACTTCAATCCGTGGGTCGGTATGTATGCGGCGGTCGCGCGCAAATCTGTGACAGGACGACAGTTTGATCAGTCGGAATCGATTAGCATACAGGATGCGCTGCGGAGCTATACCATGGGGGGTGCGACGGCGCTTGGGCTACAACACCAACGTGGATCAATTGAGACCGGTAAGGTTGCCGATCTCATCGTGATCGATCGAGATCCAAACCAGATCAGTGCCGAATCTTTGCGAGACACCGTCGTTTTGAGAACTATGGTCGATGGAAGATGGGTATACGAATACAGCAGCACTCCCACTGTCTCGTGAACGGTCGAGCAGCGGCATCCATTCAAGAAATGAGAGGTTCTACATGAAGAGCATCGGTCGTTTGATTCGATTTGTCGGGTTCATTCTCATCGTCGCTGCGATTGTCGATCAGATGCGACGTCCCGCCGACGAGCGGACATGGAACGGCAACATCCTGATGTTCCCGTACGATTTCCGTATTCCAACCGCGGAACGCTTCATGGACCGCTGGTGGAACGCCAATGACGAGAGACTTTTTACTCCGGAAGTATTCGGAGTGGGTTGGTCAGTAAATTTGTATCAAGCCGTCAAGCGATTCAAAGAAATGGTGTGACCTCGCGAGGTGTGGCACCAATCGCCCACAAGCTGGCGAAACATCAAACTCGATCAATACCACCATCTGGTGTTACGACGATGAGGGCGAACGTTGCCGTTCGCCCTTCGTCATCCGCTTGAGCGGATTGTAGCGTCATCCACCAACATCCTATTTGGTCCTTCGCGAGCCATCAGATCAAGGTCTGACTGCCACGCAACTTGATTCTTCATGCGATCATCCACGTTTCATTGCCATTCCGCGGTTCATCACCTGCATAGCTCCGATCGCCAGCAGAATGAGCCCGAGCGCCACTAACACTTTCACGACTCCGAAAAGGTCAGCCAACGCGCCGGCAAAGATGATCGGCAGGAAGGCCACGCTGTTTGAAATCGTAAAGAAGGTCGCATAAACCCGCGCTCGAATTCCGTCAGACGACGCCGATTGAAGCAGTGATTGGCTCGGAATGAGAACCATTGAGTTCGCGAGACCTAGCAGCAACGCAAGGAGAGAAGCCAGCACGATAGTGACCCCTCCAACGTTACCGGGTTGATCCCAGACTCGACTTGCGAACGCCGGGAGCAACGCGAGAGCAATCAGCACCGCTCCGCCGGACGTCAGTCCTACGTCGACTGTCCACTCACTACCTAATCGAGAAGTCAAGCGGCCGACGAACAACGCACCGAGCAAAATACCTGCTCCGGCCGGTGCGACCAGGTAGGCGATATCCTGGCGTTCCAATCGCAAAACACCGGTCACGAACCCGGGTCCTAGCACAGCAATCATCAGGTAGGATGCCGTTGCGAGCGACAAGTATGCAATGGCCTTCATCAGTATCGGTGACCTGAGGATGTAGAGTACGCCGTCGCGCATTTCGTTCAAGATTCGTTCACCTGTGCCCTGCTCACTGTCAGTGACTTGCCCCACCGGTGGAGTGGACGGGATGGTCAGGCTCAGGATCGTACTTAGCGCAAACATTCCGATGATACCGAGCAGAACGTCATTGACGCCGACAACTTTGATCAGGACAGGTCCGAGTGCGGCGAATCCGGCAATCTGCGAGGCAGTGAACGTCAAATTGAAGAGTGCGTTGGCGTGAATGTTGTCTTTCTGGGGCACCAGCAACGGAATAGTAGATCCGAGCGCTGGTCCGAAAAATTGACCAACCGCTCCTGAAACAAACGTAATCGCGTAAAGCACGGTGAGCGCCAACAACGGGCGCCACGTTGGCTGCATCAGGACGAACCCAATAACAGCCAGTCCGCGCAACGCATTCGTGATAATCAGCACCGAGCGTTTATTTGAGCGATCGACGACCACACCGGCAAACGGGCTGAAGAGAATCGCCGGAACGCTAAAGGCCAGGACGGTCAGGCCAATGGCCGTGTTCGCTTGCTCAATCTGGTAACGATCGATGATCGCGCGCACCAGGATCAAAAGTGAGAAGTTGGTCATGTTCTGACCGGTCTGGGAAAAGGCTTGAACTATCCACAGACGAAGAAAGGCTCGATTGCGAAGAACGTCGATAAACTGACCACGCGGCTCTTTCCCGATCAGGGTGGTCCGCTCATTCATTCGGGAATACCGTCACTTTGCTCCGGGTGACCCGGACCGCGAGTGACGAATGTTTTGAGACGTTTTTCGAGTGTCCTGCGCGGCAACAGCACTCGGCGACCGCAGCCGAGGCACCGCAGACCGATATCAGCGCCAAGCCGAACGACCACCCAGTCGGTCGATCCACACGGGTGAGGTTTGCGTAGGCGTACAACATCATCGAGATAGAGATCGAGCGGCATCCTGCCTCCTGAGGGTCGCGCCCGACCGATTATAGCATCGGGTTGGATCGATTCTTCAGCTGCTGCTAGACTGGCTGTGACCGATCGTCACGATGCGTTCGCGCCGGTGGAGGATCCGAATGGTGTGGATGTCCCGCGCATTATCGCGAGTCTGCTGGATTCTTGCATCGGCTATCTCATGGATGGTCGTGTACAACCTGATCGTCGTGCGTGATGTCGGAGCGCTGACTGATTTCTGGTCAACTGAACGACTAATCGCGTACGGTGCGTTCGTCCTGGCTCCAGCCATCACGTTTATGCCAATCGCCCATAAGCTGCATATTCCCCTCTACGACCTTGAAGCAATCGTCGCGTGGTCAACCCTAGCTTTCGTCTTCACATTCGTCGACCCGCGCTCCAGCCCACCGCTGTCTATGCTGCTCATCTTCCTGGTTTCACTGGTGATGGCTGTCGCGACCGTGCTGACGCTTCTCTCATATGCCACTGGGCTGCGCTTTTACGCCCGCCGCAGCCAGAAATATGACTTCGTGCGTGCCCGCCGCGAAGGCTATCTCGGATCGATCTTTTGCGTGGGATTACTCCTGCTCAATTTTCTCAGCGTGCTGTCTATCGTCAGCGTTGCGCTCATGGGTTTGATCGTGCTGCTCCTTGAAATCTTCTTGCTCTCGCGAGGTGGGCAGATCCAGATAACAGCACGACGGCGGGATGAACGCCCCATTTTGCGGGTTTCCGACGAATCCTCATGAAACAAAAACGGACGAAGCTTGCCGCCTCGTCCGTTTCGCAATTCCATTTCTGCCTAGTCAGATTATGCCAACGCCGTGCTCAGCATCCGCTGCAACACGATGATGACAAGGATCGCCACCATAGGTGACAGATCAAGCATGCCGGCCGACGGCACGATGCGGCGGATCGGAGCGATGATCGGCTCGGTGATCTGCACGAGGATCTGGGAAATTGGATTTGTCATGCCTCGATCAAACCAGGACATCAAAGCTCGTCCGATAATCGCGAACTCGAGGATCGTCAAGAAGGTCATTAGGATTTGAAACAGGAACGCCAATGCGTAGTCCTCCATCGAACTGCGACTCGTTCGTCTCACGTACAAAAAATGAGATTCAGAATGCCGGAGTCGCCGACAGAAAGTTAACATGACGTCGCCTGTGTGTCAACGAACGATTAGGCTCTCAGCTTTACCATAACTATCTTTCGACTCGGATTTTTGTGGTGACTGCTAACACACCGAACTGCGCTACAATGCGGACATTGAATTCTCACCGGCAAACGAAGGAGTATGCCAAGTATGGGCAAGGAAGTTCTCGTTCTGTCGCGGAAATTTCGCGAACAGTCTGACTTCGCGCGGGAGTTTCTCGAGGCGCGCGGCTGTAGACTGGCCGAGCGTGATTTCGAATATCCAGTGACGGAAGACGCGCTCGTTGACATCATCAAAGACGTCGACGGCCTGATCACCGGTTTAGAACAGATCACCCCACGTGTCTTCGCGGCTGCGAATCGTCTCAAAGTCGTGAGCGCCGGTGGAGTCGGCTACGATCACATCAATGTTCAAGAGGCCAATGAGCGGGGTGTAGCGGTTTGCATCTGCGCCGGGTGCAACAATTATTCGGTATCGGAACTGGTGTTCGGCATGATGGTCGGACTCGCTCGCAATATCTATCCGGCCGACCGGGCCATGCGCCAGGGCGAATGGATGCGCTATCTTGGCTACGATCTCTGGGGCAAAACCCTCGGCGTCGTCGGACTTGGCCGTGTTGGCAAGGCAGTTGCCCTGCTTGGACGAGCTTTTGGTATGCGGATTCTGGCCAACGATATCGAGTGGGACATCACATTCGCCAACGAGCACGGGATCTCCTACGTCCCCTTCGAGCGCATTCTTGATGAGTCCGACTTCGTCACGATGCACGTTCCACTGACGCCGCAGACGCTTTATATGATTGATGAGCGCGCCATTGAGCGCATGAAGACGTCGGCCTATCTCATCAATGCCGCTCGCGGGCCAGTCGTTAAGGAAGCGGCATTGGTCGACGCGCTCAAGCGACACCGAATCGCCGGAGCGGCACTCGATGTCTTCGAGATAGAGCCACACCCGCAAAACCCGTACATCGGGCTCGACAACGTGATCCTGACTCCGCATATTGGCGGCTCGACGAAGGAAGCGTTCGATCGTGCTTTCTATCTCGCGCTTGTGAACGTATCCAACGTCATCAATGGACTGCCGCCACACTGCCAGGTGAATCAGTACTAGGAATCGACTGGGCTGGACGACGAATTGTAGCGAGACAGAGGAGAACCGATTGGACGGACGAAGCAAGCAGTTTCTATTTGATCTCTTGATGAGCGCAAGCCCTTCAGGGTCCGAAGAGCCGGCGAGTCGCATCTGGCGAACTGAGGCCGAAACCTTCGCCGATGAGGTGAGCGTCGATACCAACGGAAACAACGTAGCACGGTTGCGTGGTTCGGGCCCGAAAGTGGTCATCGAAGGCCATATTGACGAAATCGGGCTCATGGTCACTCACATCGACGATGAGGGCTACGTCTGGTTCCGACCAATCGGTGGCTGGGACGATCAAATCCTGACCGGGCAACGAGTCCGGCTCATGGGATCCAGCGGACCGGTGACGGGCGTTATTGGCCGCAAGCCAGCGCATCTGTTGAGCGTCGACGACCGTGGTAAGGCCAGCAAAATTAAGGATCTGTGGATCGACATCGGGGCGACCTCCGGTGATCAGGCTCGAGAACGAGTCAGCGTTGGGGATTCGGCCGTTATCGAACAGCCAATTGTCGATCTCGGCAACAACCGCATCGCTGGTCGCGGCGTCGACAACCGCATGGGTGCCTGGGTCGCACTGGAAACGCTCCGGCTCCTATCAAATGATCGGCCGCAAGCTGACGTATATGCACTCGCCGCGGTACAGGAAGAGATTACCTTTCTCGGGGCGCGCACTGGCGCTTTCGCGATTGAGCCTGATGTCGCGATCGTTCTCGACGTGACTCATGCCACCGATCACCCGGATTCCGATAAACGCGGGCAGGGGGACATTCGCATTGGCGGAGGACCGGTCCTCGCACGTGGTTCAGCGGTAAACCCGCTGGTGCACATGGGCCTTGCTAAAATCGCAAAGCGCAATGACATCGCCTTTGGTATCGAAGCGACTCCGCGGAGCACCGGAACCGATGCGGATGCCATCGCTCCTTCGCGTGGCGGCGTGCCAACCGGCATCGTCTCGATTCCAAATCGGTACATGCACTCGCCGAACGAGGTGATCAGTCTCGATGACCTGGACTCCGCCGCGCGACTGATCTCGCTCTTTGTTCGCGATCTCGGCGACAGCGCGGACTTCACGCGCCGCTGACAATCGCTCGTTATCTCACGAGAACGGTCATACGTACGCGCGTAGAGCCTGTGGTGATAGATCTCATTCTTGACCGGACCAGGGCACCGATGTACCATTACAGATACCGTCGATGCCCTGGTCGGTCGCGAGAGGTGCGCACCGGAATGAAAGTTTCTACTCGAGGCGAATATGGGATGCGCGCGATGGTATCGCTTGCGCGCATGTACGGCCATGGTCCGGTGCCACTTTCAACGGTAGCCTCCGATTCCGCCGTTCCGCCTGCCTATCTGGAACAGCTCCTCGGTCCGCTACGACGAGCGGGACTCGTTACGACAACACGTGGCGCACATGGTGGCTATGAACTCGCTCGTTCCCCGGAAGAGGTACGAGTTGGCGATGTCTATCGTGTCATGGAAGGTCCAATTGCTCCGATGAGCTGTGTCACTGAAGACACCGATGAGGATCTTTGCCCGATGATTGATGGCTGTGCCACGCGCGTCGTTTGGCTTAAGGTACGTGACAGTATCGCCGATGCGCTTGACTCGACTACCCTCGCTGATCTTGTCCGCCCAGCCTCGCGGAGGGTGTCGCTCAGCGTCAGTTAACACTGAATCGCTGGAACCGCTTCCCGTCTTGCTTCCGACCTCACTCTCAATATTCAGGAGGAAGTCCGTGAATCGGACTGACATCTATCTCGATCATGCCGCGACCACGCCGGTCGACCCGGATGTGCTCGCAGCAATGTCTCCCTATTTCAGTGAACGATTTGGAAATGCATCGAGCATTTATGCTACCGGCCGTGAGGCTCGGGCTGGGCTCGACCGATCCCGTGCAACGATCGCATCGATTCTCAACTGCCAGGCACGTGACATCGTCTTTACCAGCGGTGGCAGCGAATCCGACAACTTGGCGATCAAAGGGGTTGCATGGTTGCATCGATTACAGAACCGCGGAAACCACATCATCACGACTTCCATCGAGCATCATGCTGTGCTTCACAGTATCGAGTATCTCCAACGGTTCGGCTTCGAAGCAACTTTTGTGGCTCCGGACGCCAACGGAATCATTCATCCCGATACGATCGAGACAGCTATACGAGACGACACCATGCTGATCTCAGTAATGTATGCCAATAATGAGATCGGCACGATTCAACCCATAGGTGAAATCGGTGCGATCGCACATCGCCACGGAATCACCTTTCATTCAGACGCAGTCCAGGCGGTCGGCGAACTAGAGTTGGATGTCAACTCGCTCAATGTGGACCTTTTCTCGGCGACGGCTCATAAGTTCTATGGACCGAAGGGGGTTGGACTGCTCTACGTCCGACGTCAGACCCCAATTCTCTGGCAGCAGAGCGGCGGCGCGCAGGAAAATAATCATCGAGCAGGCACCGAAAACGTCGTTGGAGCTGTCGGTATGGCCACCGCGATGCGAATGGCTCACGAACGACGTAAGGACCGCTCAGAGGGAATACGGACGCTTCGTGACCGCTTGATCGACGGCATTCTCGATCGCATCCCGGAGAGCAGACTGAACGGAACTAGATCGAACCGGCTGGCCAACAACGTCAATGTCTCGTTCAAAGGGGTTGAGGGAGAAACGCTCCTGCTCAATCTCGACATGCACGGCATCGCTGCCTCGAGTGGATCCGCCTGTACCACGGGTTCCACTGAACCGAGTCACGTTCTGACCGCGCTCGGTCTGCGCGAGACCCTGGTCAACGGGAGTGTCCGTCTAACACTTGGGAAGGACACGACCGAGGCTGAAATCGATCGGACCATCAGCGTACTTGAGCAATCGGTAGCACATCTCCGGGGACTGGCAGCGGCGCGGGTCAGCTAGAACCCATTTCTTCATCTTGCGTGACCGCGGCGCGTTCGTCGATTGACGAGACGAGATCCTCAGGTAACTGCGGCAGTTCCGTAAGCGATGTTAATCCAAACATTCGGAGAAAATCCGGCGTCGTGGCATAGAGCAGTGGTGTCCCCACGGTCGGAAGCCGACCAACCGGTTCGATCACTCCACGTGCGAGCAACGTCTGAAGCACTCCACTCGAATCAACACCACGAACCGCCTCAATATCTGACCGCGTAACCGGCTGTCGATAGGCAACAAGTGCCACCGTTTCAAGTGCCGCCTGAGACAGCCGAAAGGACCTCTCCTGCCCGAGAAACTGTCGAACGACCGTTGCCAGACTCGGTGCTGTGCCAATTTGCACGTGATCGGTGTCGATCCACTGAAGCACCAAACCAATATCTTGCATGGATTCAGACACTGAATTGAGCGCCTGTCGTATCTCTGGGATCGTGCTGCCGAGATGCCGGGATAGCGCTGAGAGGGCGACGGGCTCCGACGCAACGAAAAGCATCGCTCCAGCGGCTCGTACTCGGTCACTCGCGGACATGATCTCAAGTTGGGTTTGAACGATTTGGGGTTGAGATGATTCAGTCATCGGCATATTCCGGCGCCGAAAGCCGTTCAATTTCGATCTCACCGAACATCCCGGATTGCGTAGCGTCAACCAGTCGTTGTCGCAACAGTGCAAGAAGAGCGATGAACGCGACGGTATGTTCGGTGCGGGTCGCGGACCGGCCAATCAACATGGAAAATCGGGCTCTTCCCCGGCCAAGTCGTGACAGCAGCCGGTGGGTCATCGCTTTCAAGCTGATAACGGCGACTGGCGTGTACGGCTCCGGCTTGTCAACTTCACGTGAAAGGCACCTCCGCAGGGCACTCGCAAGCGCGTGAACTGGCGTTCGTGCAATAACCTCGATGGGTGGCATTTCCGGCAGGGCCGCAATTCTGGGCCAGGACTGTATGCCCTGTCGCTCACGCTGTCGAAGATCCTCTGCGCCGAGCTTCACTTGCTGATATTCCCGCAAGCGATCAACCAGATCGTCGGTCTCCTCATCTTCTTCGATAATGTCTGGACGCGGCAGTAATGATCGGGACTTCAGCAAGAGCAGCCGCGCCGCGATTGTCATG
The DNA here is from genome assembly GCA_963785465.1 of uncultured Chloroflexia bacterium. GTDB lineage: Bacteria > Chloroflexota > Chloroflexia > Thermomicrobiales > Thermomicrobiaceae > CALAGB01. Next base: position 245,385 of record CAWAVM010000024.1, read on the forward strand.
AACTCCGCCAGGACATCAGACGAAGCGCTCGAGAGACCTGTAGTGTAGGCAATGAACTGCTCAGTGACGGCAACGAGTGATACATCGGTCACAGCGAGCTGATTCCGCTCGATAAGACTCAGCAGGACGTCAAGCGGACCCTCAAACGCAGGCAGATGAAGCTGATATCCATTAAGTAACCCTGCAGAGCGATCGTTCATATCAGCCGTCCGTCATCAGCGCGTCTAAACAATTTGAGCCCTTCATCGTCGGTCACTTCGTCGTGGTGATGCGCGATGATCCAGCATACTCGATCATTGCAGCCTGCACGTCGTGCGAAGCGTGCGCTCATCTCAGGGTGCGCCTCAACCAAATAGAGCGCGCGTCGCCAGCGCATACCGTTAGGATTCGCCATGCGTTTGAATAACCGGGGAGCGAATTGCCGCAGGATCACGCCCGCTGAACGATGAGTTAGACCAACACGCACGGTACCATCGGCCTTGCCGACGTCATGGAGCAAAGCCGCCTTCAACAGATCACCGTCTTTGCAACCGTATCGCACGAGTGATTGATAGACGCTTAGGTGATGAGATCGATCGGCAAGCGACAGTCGACTCAGCAAGCCAAACTCCTCGTACGTCAACTGCTCGCGCAAGTACCGATCGATATTCTCAGCACGTCTCGGCCTCAGATAGGCAATACCTTGACTGACACGATTCCAGACTAGCCTGGAGTGACAGCCAAGACCAGATTTCATGGCAAGGGTCCAAGGGTAGGCTAAACGGCCGGCAATCTCAGATTACCGAGAAGTACGTGTACCAGAGTATCGTACACTGGGGAATACATCGCGCTCAGAATACTGCCTCCGATACTACCGAACAGGATCAACGCCAGGAGTATTACCACGCCATAGCGCTCCAGTGGTGCGAGGTAGGGGTACCAAAAGTTCGGCAATATCCCTGTGAGGATCTTAGAACCATCCAGTGGTGGAATCGGAATAAGGTTGAATGCTGCCAGAAGCATGTTGATGACGACGATCTGACGCAGAATGATATACGCCGAGGAACCCGACTGGACGTGCCCAAATCGCAACGGGATCACGAAGATCGCCGCCAGGATAACGTTCGAAATCGGTCCTGCGATTGCTGTAATACCCATCCCACGCTGGTGACCACGCAGACGGGACGGTACGATCGGAACGGGTCGTCCCCATCCAATGCCAAATCCACCAATCACCAAAAAGAGAATACCGATCGATCCGACTGGATCGAGGTGCGACAACGGGTTTAACGTAACCCGGCCCTGACGTTGAGCGGTATCGTCACCCAGCATCAAAGCGGACCAGGCATGGCTAAACTCGTGCACGGTGATCCCGAGCACGAATGCAACCAGCGTCGCGACAATGTACCTCGGATTAGTCGAGCTTAATTGCACGACGCTGGCTACTCGTTTCCGTTAGGCTCCGGAATTCGGGTACAGGTGACATGCCACGAAGTGGCCGCCGCCCTGATCCACAAACTTCGGTTCAATCTGCTTACAGACATCCATCGCATACGGGCATCGAGTGTGGAAGTGACACCCGGAAGGTGGATTGATCGGGCTCGGCACGTCACCGGTGAGAATAATGCGCTCGCGCTTCTTCTCAATGACCGGGTCAGGAACCGGAACCGCCGACAGCAGTGCTTTGGTGTACGGGTGCAGCGGATCGTCGTAGATCGAGTTGCGGTCCGCCAACTCCACGATCTTACCAAGGTACATCACGGCCACTCGGTCGGAGATGTGACGCACAACACTGAGGTCGTGGGCGATGAACAGGTACGTCAGGCCGAACTGTGCCTGTAGCTCTTCGAGAAGGTTGATGATCTGAGCCTGAATCGACACGTCGAGCGCTGAAACCGGCTCGTCCGCAACGATGAAATCAGGATCGGCGGCGAGCGCACGAGCAACACCGATGCGTTGTCGCTGCCCTCCGGAGAACTCGTGCGGATACCGGTTTGCGAAGTACGGGTTCAAACCGACTGTCTGCAGCAACTCCTGAACTCGCTCGTTTCGTTTGTTTTTCGCGACGAGATTGTGGATCTGCATCGGCTCGCTGATGATGCTCCCAACCGTCATACGCGGATTCAGCGATGCGTATGGATCCTGGAAAATCATCTGCAAGTGACGACGCATCTTACGCATATCGCCGCCGTCAAGCTTGGTCAGATCACGCCCGTCGAAACGGACCGCACCCGCCGTTGGCTTGTACAACTGAAGGATGGCACGACCAGTCGTGCTCTTGCCGCAACCGGATTCACCCACCAGCCCGAGCGTTTCGCCCTTATAGACTTTGAATGACAGGCCATCGACGGCCTGGACCGCGCCGACCTTGCGTTGAAACAAGATCCCCTGGGTCAAGGGAAAGTGCATATAAAGATCATCGACTTCAAGCAGCACGTCTTTGCCATCGCTGCTCGAGGATTTCTGTGCAGTCATCTCTGTTGCCATCGCTTAGCCTTCCGGAGTCTCTTTAGAGACCTCGTCCCAGAACCAACACGCCGAGCGGTGAACATCGTTCACCTCGAGCAACGGGGGATTCTGCTGTTCACACTTCTCGCGCGCAAAGTCACAGCGTGGCAAGAACGGGCACATGTCGGGAAGATCGATCAAGTCCGGCGGAAGCCCGCGAATCGGATTCAATTTCGTCTTCGCCGCAGCGTCCAGACGAGGAATCGAGTTGAGCAAACCCACCGTATATGGATGTCGCGGATTCGCGAACAGCTCATCAGTGGGAGCAGTTTCAACAACGTGCCCAGCGTACATGACCTGGATTCGGTCGGTCATGCCAGCCACCACACCGAGGTCGTGCGTGATCATCATCAGAGCAGTATTGTGCTCATGTTGCAGGTTACGCATGAGGTCAAGGATCTGTGCCTGAATCGTCACGTCCAGCGCGGTCGTCGGCTCGTCAGCGATCAGAAGCGACGGATTACAGGAAAGCGCCATGGCGATCATCACGCGCTGGCGCATTCCGCCAGAAAACTGGTGCGGATACTGATCGACGCGCTCCTCAGCATTCGGAATGCCGACCATTTTGAGCAATTCGATCGATCGAGATCGCGCCTGCCCTTTGCTCATGCCAAGGTGCAGTTCCAGCGCTTCACTGATCTGTCGATTGATCGTGAGCACTGGGTTCAGCGACGTCATTGGATCCTGGAAGATCATGGCGATCTTATTGCCCCGGATCGAGCGAACTTCTTCGTCACTCATCTTCATGACGTCTTCGCCATCGAACATGATTTGTCCGCTGACGATCTTTCCGGGCGGACTTGGGATCAGACGCATCACCGACATTGCCGTGATGCTTTTGCCGCAGCCCGACTCTCCCACAATTCCGAGCGTTTCGCCCGGCATGAGATAGAAGGACACGTCGTCGACCGCCTTCACCACCCCGTCCTGCGTGAAGAACTGCGTTCTCAGATTCTTCACGTCAAGTAATGGTTCCATCGCCTCTCCTTCGCGTCCCTACCTAGCGCCTCGCCCCGAGAGGACGGCCGCACCAGAGAGCACTCGAGACCTCTGTCTCAAGACACACAACACGTAGTGCGCAACCGCACCGATAATGCGGCAATCAGGTGGAATACGCCTGTTCAGCGTCTGGCGCAGTGTAGCACGAAGCCCAATCACTGGTCAAACGCTCTTACGTCGTTTCCGAGTCACCGTAATTGCCTAACCACTCGTTCTTGGATGCCATTGCTCGATGTTTGCTCGGTTGCGAACAAGAATAGTCGTTATGCTTACATCGCGCAAGCGCTGCGACAATCCCACGACCATATCCGGGTAAATCAATGGAATCACCGGAAGATCCTTCATTACCTGGTCTTGTACCTTGGCGTAATCTTCCTTACGTGTCTTCACGTCACTGCTTTGGCGGGCGTCTTCAAGCAACTTGTCGACATCTGGGTTTGAGTAGTGTCCAAGGTTAAACCCATCAAAAAAGGAATCACTCGACCACAGCGTCGACTGGTCCGGGTCGACAGTACCGCGATACCCAAGCAAGATGCTGTCAAATTCGCGTCCGTGCGTTATGTTTTGAACCACGCTACTCCAAGTTTCAAAGTCAGGAACGACATCAACGCCGATTTCTCGCCAACTGTCGATAAGCCAGGTAACCGTTTGCTGACGGATTGGATCGTCACCGTTTGTCATCAGCTTGAAGCGCATGCGCTGACCATCCTTGGTCCGAATCCCGTCATCACCGGTATTCCAACCAGCGTCCAGCAGTAGCTGTTTGGCTTTGCTTAGGTCCAGTGAGTAGGTCACGCTGCTTTCGGCGGCAGCCCAGGAGGCGGGCGGAATCGTTCCGTTGGCAACGTTCGCTTGTCCCTTCCAGATGTCATTGACGAGCTTGCTCCGGTCCAACGCAAGCATCAGGGCTTCACGAACGCGGGGGTCGAGAAATAGCGTCTGTTTCACACTATCAAGCTGCAGCACCACGTATTCGAGACTGTCGCCCGGAGAACTGATGATTCGAATCGACTTATTGGATTTGGCGTCGGCCACGACCGACGGATCGAGTTGGCCCCAGTCGATGGTCCCATCCGCCAAACCGGTGACCAGATCCTGCGACGTCGAGACGATCTTATAGACGTATTGATCATAGGCTGGCGCACCCTTGAAATAGTTCGGATTGCTGGTAAATACCAGTTCGTCCCCGTGCGACCACGTCGTTAACAAAAAGGGTCCGGTTCCGACGGTCGAAACCAGTCCAAATGGATCAGAGACCAGTTCTTCGGGTAGCACGGTCGACAACACGTGCTCGGGAACTATTCCCAACGTCGCCTCATTAGTCAGGAATGCGGAATCGGGACGAATTAATTTGAAGACGACGGAATTGAGATCGGGCGCTTGAACCTCATTAATGTGCTCCACGAGCTCCGAATAGCGGGGCGAGCGCGTACGATCATTCATCATCAGGTTGTACGTAAAAACGACATCTTGAGCGGTGAATGGTTGGCCATCCTGCCACTTTACGGAGTCGTTCAGATGGAACGTGTAGGTCTTTCGATCGTCGCTAACATCCCAAGACTTCGCGAGATCGCCCTTGATCTCTCCGGAAGACGGATCAACGAGAACCAGCCCGTTGAATACCAGTTTGCTCAGTTCATCAGAGATCGGATCAGCTGCGAGAATCGGGTTCAAGGTACGTGGTTCCAGCAGTCCACCCTCGACGACCTGGTTGATCGCGGGTGGTGAGACCGTCGCGGTTGACCCACCCTGTGTCACCACTGGAGTCTCAGTAGAAATCTCCCGGGTCGCTACAGTTTCGCTCGTCGCGGCCGTCGCCGTTGATCGAGCGGTCCCAGTTCCAATTAGCGGCATGTTACAGCCAACCAGAACGACGGACAGGGCCAGAACAACCCCCACCCGTTGCCAAATCTTCATGCTTAAACGGGACATCCCGCGCAGATCTTTCCCCGCAGTTGACATCAATCGGATACAGTGCGAATCGTAAGCCAGAGTACACGTCGCACCTGCCCTGTTTGCGAGTCAGGGCAGGTGCGATCCTATCAGCCTAGATCGATGCGGGTGATGTAATGGCGATATGGAGAATCCTCACCCCGAACCAGGGCGAAGAACGTGTCCTGCAACATTTTGGTGATTGGGCCTCGCTTGCCGCCAGCGATTGGGCGGCCGTCAATCCATCCAACGGCGGCAATTTGCACACCTGTCCCACACAGGAACACTTCTTCGGAAATGTACAGCTCGCTTCGGTCGATGGATCGCTCTTCGACCGTTATTCCCGCATCCCGCGCGAATTCGACCAGCGAACGCCGGGTGATACCTTCGAGAATATCGGCGGTGATCGGTGCGGTGACGAGCGCGCCGTTTCGCACGATAAACAGGTTTGCGCCGCTCGCCTCAGCGACTTTGCCATCTCGATTGAGCATGATCGCGTCATCGTAGCCGGCCTCGGCCGCCTCATCTTTCGCCAGGCTCGAGTTGATATAGCCGCCGGTAATCTTCGCGCGACTCGGGATGATGTCATCTTCAATGCGTTGCCAGGAAGACACACCCATGCGAATCGGATTGGCCACATCCAGGTAATCGCCAAGCGGCATCATGTAAATAGCGAGTTCATCCTTGATCCCCTTGAGCTTCGGTGTCAGGTCCAATCCAGCCTTGTAGATGAAGGGCCGGATATAAACATTCTGATTGGGTGCGTTCTTCTTCACCAGATCGACGATGATCTTGGCGGCGTCCTCAGGGCCGTACGGCAAGTCTGCCCGTAGAATCAATCCCGATTGAATGAGGCGACGAGTGTGGTCTGGCAGGCGAAAGATGTTGATCGATTTCCCGTCGCGATCGAGGTATCCACGAATTCCAGCGAAGCACCCTGTACCATACTGCAGCGCGTGAGTGGCAATACTGATCTTCGCGTCTTCGAATGCCACGAAGTCTCCCTCAAAGAACGCGTACTTGAGCAATGAGCTTTCCATCTCCCCGCCTTCCTATTAACTGAACACCTCGTCACCGTTCGAGTCCCGGTACCTCATTATCGATTCACGTTCGCCAGATAATCTTTGCTCCATTGAGCTATCAAGCCATTCGCGCCCGGCGCAATCATGCGGAAGCCTTGATCGATCAGCTTATTCGTCGCAACCGCATCTGCCGCGATAGTGCCGAGTGCAACGTCGCTTCCGGAACACATGTCGCACACACGTTCGATCACGGCAAGGACCTCCGGATGTCCGAGTTGCCCCGGATACCCCATCGATTGGGCGAGATCAGATGGTCCGATCAGCAGCACGTCCACTCCGGGAACCTCGATGATCTCCGGAACGTGGTCGAGTCCCGCAATGTTCTCGAACTGCACGATCACCAGAGTTTCCTCGTTCGCGACCTCGGTGTATTCTCGCAAAGTGGCGCCGATCCCAAAGCTTGCGGCTCGAGTCTGGGCAAGTCCGCGGTGACCCATCGGATGATATTTCACGGCCTCGACGACTGCGCGAGCCTCGTCGGCGCTATTTATCTGCGGAACCATAATCCCAGCCGCGCCGGTATCCATATACCTCAAAACGACACTGGGTTCGTTTTGTGGCACGCGAATAAGCGGGGAAGTCCCCGAGACCTCGGCAGCCAGAACCATGTGATAGGCGTCGTGCGGCGTTATCGGGCCGTGCTCAGCATCGATCATCACGAAGTCGTAGCCCGAATAGCCACAGATCTCGACCACTTCGGCGGATGGAAATCCGACAAAACATCCCACGACGACCTGTCCGGACTTCAACTTCTTTCGGACCATATTTGTTCGCACCATGACCTCCTCGACGAACCAAACGCCCGACTGACAGACACGAACCGTAGAGGGTCGAGCGTAAACGAAATGACCGCCGCATTCTAGCACGGGTCGCGTTGACGCGCGCCTGCGGCGTCCCGTATAACGTTTGCCTATATTGAAAGGCGGAGTTACGGAAACAGCGTACTGGCTCGGTTTTCATCTGGTTCCCGGCATCGGCGCGACTCGGCTCGCCATGCTCATCGAGCATTTCGGTGATCTCCAGACAGCCTGGAACGCATCTCGGGACGAGCTTCGTGCCGGTGGTCTCGGTGAGCGCGCCGCGGATTCGCTCGTCCGTACCCGCTCGCGAATTTCACTTGACGATGAAATGGATCGGGTTCAACGGGCTGGCGTGCGTATCACAACATTGGCAGATGATGACTATCCACGATTGCTGCGCGAGATCCCCAGTCCGCCGCCAGTTCTCTACGTCCGTGGATCCCTTCTACCCGAGGACGAACACGCGGTCGGCATCGTCGGAACGCGTCGAATTACTGCCTACGGACGAGAGATGTCGCGACGGTTGAGCGCGGATCTCGCGGCGTCGGGAGTGACCATAGTCAGCGGGCTTGCGAGAGGTGTTGACGGCATTGCACACGCATCGGCGCTCGAATCCGGTGGGCGCACCGTGGCCGTCCTTGGGTGCGGTCTCGACACGATTTATCCACCTGAACATCGCAAACTTGCCGAACAGATCACCGACAGCGGAGCACTCGTCTCTGAGTTTTCACTCGGGACACCACCAGACGCTCCCAATTTTCCGGTCAGGAATCGAATAATCAGTGGGTTATCCCTCGGAGTAGTCGTGGTCGAAGCCCCGATCAAGAGCGGCGCGCTGATCACTGCGAATTTCGCTGGAGACCAGGGACGTACCGTCTTCGCGGTGCCGGGATCGGCGTTGTCGTCCGCCAGCGCGGGAACGATTCAATTGTTGCGTGACGGCGCCGCCGTCGCCGCGACCGGTGACGACGTGCTCACCTTTCTGAATCTCGGCGTGCGGCAGATTGAGATGGAGACGCGCCAAATGCTCCCCGCGAACGAGGCCGAGCGTTCGGTGCTTGAACTCTTGACCGCTGAACCGCGCCACATCGACGAAATCGCGATCGATTCCGGATTGCCGATCGGCTCCCTAAGCGCGCAACTGCTTCAGATGCAGCTGAAAGGGCTGGTTCGAAATGTCGGAACTCAGCACTACGTTCGTGGATAGGACTGATCGGTTGGCAATGGGTTTGAAGAAACATGGAGAAACTCAAAGACTGCACGCGGTGATTCCAGCGGGAGGAAGCGGTACACGTCTGTGGCCAGCCAGCCGCTCGACCCGACCAAAATTCCTGCTGCCATTGCCTGGCCCACGCTCAATGTTGCAGGCGACGGTCGATCGACTGTCACCAATCGTCCCACACGACAACATCATCGTGATCACAGGTGGATCTCATGCGGTGGCCGTGGCACGCCAAGTTCCTGAGATCCCGGAAACCAACATTGTAGTTGAACCCGGGCCTCGCGGAACCGGACCAGCCATTGGACTTGGGGCAGCGCTGATCGCGCGAAAAGATCCAGACGCCATCATGGGCTCATTCGCCGCCGATCACTACGTCTCCAATCCCGAGCTATTCCAACGAACTGTCCTCGCCGCCGCTGAAGTCGCCGAACGCGGGTATCTGGTAACGATTGGCATCACACCGACGTATCCTGAGATCGGCTATGGTTATATTCGGGTTGGTCCTGACCTCGCGAGCGCGCATGGACTTGACGTTTTCGCCGTCGATCAATTCAAAGAAAAGCCCGATCTGGAGACCGCGCGATCGTATGTTGACAGCGGGAAGTATCTTTGGAACGCAAGCATGTTCGTCTGGAAAGCATCGACGCTGCTGGAAGAGATGGAGCGACTACTACCCGATCTCTACCGGATATTGATGCTGTTGGCGGACGCTTGGGACCGGCCCGATCGGGACGCCGTACTACAGACTTATTGGCCGCAGTTGCAGGACGTTACGATTGATAATGGCATCATGGAGCATGCTGAACATGTCGCGGTGGTGCCGGCGAGCTTCGGCTGGACTGATTTAGGCGACTGGCACAGTCTCGCCGAACTCATGACCGACGTTGAGGGACAGAATGTCATTGTGGGCGCGCAACACGTTCCGATTGACACGCAATCGACACTCATATACGGGACAGAACGCGTTATCGCGACGGTAGGGGTTGACAACCTCGTTATCGTCGATACAGACGATGCCCTCTTGATCTGCAATCGGTCGCGGGCTCAGGATGTGCGAAAGATCGTTCAACAATTGAAGGATCGGCACGACCGGACTCTCACGTGAACGTTGTTTGAAGCGAGACGTGTAAACTGTCTCTCTCGAAGTCCCACGTAAACTTTCGTCGGTCCTTCACGTGCGACACGGACCGCGGGCGACGCGGACGATGTGACGCGAGCTGACGATTTTGGACGTTTGTATGGTCGTAGCGATTCCATAGCTGACGGTGAATGTGTGAGCGAAATCAGACAAACATGGTCTAGCGGTGGGGATGAACGCAACAATAACAGGGAAGGGCCGCCACAAGAACCTCAAGCGCGTAGGGTGGCGGCGTGACTCACTCGGCTAACGGAGATTATGGCTCAGCAACCTGACGGAAAAACCAAACCAAAGCGCAAATCAACGAGTAAGAAGACCGCCGGTGCTAAAAAGTCGGCGGCGTCAAAGGTCGGGCGCAACACGCTCGTCATCGTCGAATCACCGGCCAAAGCGAAGACAATCGGCAAATACCTCGGGCGAGGCTACGTTGTAAAGGCATCGATGGGACATGTCCGCGACCTACCCAAGAGTCGTATGGGGGTTCACACGGATGATTCCTTCGAGACCGACTATCTCGTTCCACGTGATAAAAGCAAGGTTGTCAAGGAACTGCGCGAAAGCGTCAAAGCAGCTAAATCAGTTCTGCTCGCTACCGACCCTGATCGAGAAGGCGAAGCGATCGCATGGCACTTGGTTGAGGCGACCCAGCCTCAGGACAAGCTCGTGCAACGCATCGTCTTTCAAGAGATCACCCCGGAGGCGATTCGGGACGCGGTCAAGGAGCCCCGCGAGATAAACATGAAGCTGGTCGAAGCGCAGCAAGCTCGTCGCGTTCTCGACAGACTGGTCGGTTACGAAATAAGCCCCCTCCTCTGGAAGAACGTCAAACGCGGCCTGTCTGCCGGCCGGGTGCAATCCGTCGCGCTTCGACTCATTGTCGAGCGCGAACGAGAGATCAAAGCGTTTGTTCCGCAGGAATATTGGTCGTTAGACGCCGAACTTTCTAAGCAAGGGCAAGCGGCTAATAAGAAGGTAAAGTCGTTTACCGCGTCCCTCTCCCGAGTGAAAGGGAAGAAAGCGGATCTGAGCGACGAGACCACTACGATGGCTATCGTCAACGCACTAGATGGCGCGGAATTTCAGGTCGCCGACGTCCAGACCAAGGAGACACAGCGACGACCCGCCGCGCCGTTCATCACCAGCACCCTGCAGCAGGAAGCGTCGCGCAAACTTCGATTCCCGGTTCGCCGAACGATGCAGGTCGCCCAAGAACTCTACGAAGGCATCGAACTCGGATCGGCTGGATCGCAAGGCTTGATCACGTACATGCGAACCGACTCGACCAATGTGGCTTCGTCGGCTCAACATCGTGCACGCGAGGTGATCACGCAGCGACACGGGGCTGAGTACGTTCCCGCCCGTCCACCTGTCTACTCACGCAAGTCGAAGCGCGCTCAAGAGGCCCACGAGGCCATTCGCCCTACTGATCCAGCACGAGCGCCGGAGATGGTTCAGCAGTACTTGAGCCCACAACAGTTCCGTCTCTACAAGCTCATCTGGCAACGTTTCATCGCCAGCCAGATGCGGAACGCGATCTTCGATAGCACGAGCGTAGACATAGACGCTGGGCGGGCTGGCGAAGAGAAACCGTATCGTTTCCGGGCGACTGGATCGGTAATCAAATTCCAGGGTTTTTTGGCGGTCTATCGCGAGGGCCGCGATGATGACGAGATCGATGAGATTGATCGCGACGCGCTACCGCAACTGACCGCGCAGGAGATTTTGGACCTGGTGCGATTGGTCCCGGAACAGCACTTTACCCAGCCACCGGCTAGATTCTCAGAGGCATCTTTGGTCAAGTCGCTCGAGGAGTTGGGAATCGGTCGACCAAGCACCTACGCGCCGACGATCGCAACCCTTCAGGCGCGCAACTATGTCGAGATCGATCAACGACGGCTCACACCGACGGAGCTCGGCGAGATCGTGATAGACCTGTTGATACTCCACTTCCCGAACATCATCGATGCGCAGTTCACGTCCCGCATGGAGGACGAACTGGATGACATCGCGTCGGGCGAACGCCTTTGGGTCCCGGTGATGAACGAGTTCTACGGCCCGTTTCACAAGACCGTGGAGCTGGCTGAGAAACAAATGACCCGTGTGAAGATTGCTGACGAGCCGACCGATGAGGTTTGCGAGAAATGCGGTCGCCCAATGGTCATCAAGCTTGGCCGTTTCGGCCGGTTTCTGGCATGCTCCGGATTCCCCGAGTGCCGGAACTCGCGACCAATTTTGAATAAGATCGGGGTCAAGTGCCCGCAGTGCGATGAGGGTGATATCGTCGAGAAACGTACCCGAAAGGGCCGACGACGCACCTTTTACGGCTGCAGCCGCTACCCGGAATGCGATTTCACGAGCTGGGACAAACCGACCGGAGAGCGATGCCCTGAGTGTGGAGACATCCTGGTCGAGGCGGGCAAGGACGGCGTCAAATGTCGCAACAGTACTTGCACGTACCGCTCGTCGGAGAACCTGGCTAAGACCGGTTAAATCGAATGTAGGCCCTCATTCGCCGGGTGGCTGCCGAATACGGGCAGTCGCCTAGCGAGCGTGTTCTCGACGTTCGTAAAGATATGACCTGATAAAATGGCCGGATAATGGTCGTCTTTTCAGGCGCGGATAGCCTCAGGATGAAGGATGCGCGAAACAGCGACTCGGTGGCACGCAACCACCATTCTCGGAGTCAAACGCAACGGCGAAGTCGCTTTGGCAGGCGACGGCCAGGTGACATACGGCGACGTCGTCATGAAGCACGGAGCCCGCAAGATCCGAGTTCTCGCGGACGGCCGCGTCGTGGCGGGGTTTGCCGGAGCCGTGGCCGATGCGCTGACACTGTTCGAGAAATTCGAATTGCAGCTTCGGGCATCGGATGAGAATCTCGTCCGGGCTGCCGTTGAACTCGCCAAAGAGTGGCGTACCGACCGCTACCTCCGCAGGCTCGAAGCTCAACTCATCATTGCCGACAATCAGCACTTGCTCGTGATTTCTGGAGAGGGCGACGTGCTGGAACCGGATGATGGGATAGTTGCCATTGGAAGCGGAGGAGCCTACGCAACGGCCGCGGCTCGAGCGCTGATCCGAAACACTGAAATGAACTCAAGCGATATTGTGAAAGCTGCGATGAACATCACGGCGGAGCTGTGCATTTACACCAACAACCAAATTATCATAGAAGTGACAAAGCAAATTGACGAGCCCGATGAACGCTAAGACGGATTCCAGTCGAGAACGTGGCATCTTTCCGGCGCTCGGTGAGATCGAGAGGGATCTCACGCCGAAGCGCGTCGTCGCTGAACTCGATCGGTTTATCGTCGGTCAGGCGGACGCAAAGCGGTCCGTCGCTATCGCGCTGCGGAACCGATGGCGCAGGCAGCAACTTCCGGAAGATATTCAACGAGAGATTCTTCCGAAGAATATCCTGATGATCGGACCGACCGGTGTCGGCAAGACCGAGATCGCTCGTCGAGTCGCGCGTATCGTTGACGCACCATTCGTCAAAGTCGAGGCAACGAAATTTACTGAAGCCGGGTATGTCGGTCGCGACGTTGAATCCATCATCCGAGAACTCGTTGATACGGGCGTCAACATGTTGCAAGTCCGGCACCTGAACGCCGTTCGGGATGATGCGCGACAGGTGGCGGATCAACGAATTGCCGACATGCTGGTGGAACAGGGATCGATTCAGCCTCAGAAGGGCCGGACATCGAAACCCGTCACTGCCGCTATTCAGCACGAACCGGACCCAACAACACGGCGCAAGCGAGAAGCCGACATCAAGCGTCGTTTGACCCGGCAACGAAACCGAATGCTTGACCTACTATCGAAAGATGCTCTTGACGATCAGGTCGTCGAGATCGATCTCGACCACGAGTTCGAGGCAACGGTGACGCCTGTCGAGGGTCAAACCGCGGTGACGATCGAGGAAGCGAAAGAGAGTCTCAACGAGTTCTTTGAGGATCTGATTACGCACAAGCGCTCACGCAAGGTCTCCGTACGCGAGGCCCGCCGAATCCTGACCGAGCAAGAGGCTCATCGTCTGATCGATTACGATGCGGTTGTCGAAAACGCGATCAAACAGGCCGAGGAATCGGGCATTGTGTTCATCGACGAGATTGATAAAACGATCAACTCTGGCAGCGATTACGGACCCGATGTGTCGGGTGAAGGCGTTCAGAGAGATCTGCTTCCGATCGTCGAGGGATCGGTCGTCATGACCCGCTATGGTCCGATCCGCACTGATCACATTCTGTTCATTGCCGCCGGTGCGTTTCACTCAGTACGACCGTCCGATCTCATCCCCGAGTTGCAGGGTCGTTTCCCAATTCGGGTCGAATTGAGCAGTCTCTCTGAAGACGACCTATTCTCGATTCTCCGTGAGCCCGAGAACGCATTGACCAAGCAGTATCAGCGCTTGCTTGAGGCTGACGGCGTCACAATCGAATTCACTGATGACGGAGTTCGCGAGATCGCGAGGCTCGCTTCGCAGATTAACGAGCGGACCGAGGACATCGGGGCGCGTCGTCTCCACACGATTGTTGAGCGAGTTCTCGAAGACACCTCATTCGACGCTCCAGAACTCACGGGTCAGCACGTTGTCATCGACGCAGACTATGTCAAGGAACGTGTCGAAGAGATTGCAGCGGACGACGACCTGACCAACTTCATTCTCTAACCGCGCGAGCCGTCGTCATGTTGGATCCGGGGCCGCCTATCGCAAAACAGGAGGGCGTTTGCTCACGTTATCCGTCGTAATCCCGGTTTACAACGAGGTCGGCACGATTCAAGAGATCTTGAATCAGATCCGCTCGGTCGACATTCCGAATCGTCGAGAACTGATTGTCGTAGATGATTTTTCTACCGATGGTACTCGCGAACTCCTGCAAGAAGAGGTCAAAAATAATCCGGACACGCAGGTCCATCTCCATTCGAAAAACATGGGCAAAGGCGCGGCGGTTCGCACCGGTTTGAACCACGTTACCGGTGACATCATCATCATTCAGGACGCGGATCTTGAGTACGATCCACGGGACTACACGCACCTCATTCGGCCGATCGAAGAGGGTCGAACCAAGGTCGTTTACGGGTCACGCTTCCTCGGTGAGCACAAAGCGATGTATTTCTGGCATTCTCTCGGGAACAAGGTACTCACGCTCACCACGAACATGATGTTCGACACGACGTTGACGGACATGGAGACCTGCTACAAAGTGTTCACGGCCGACATCGCCCGCAACTTGAAGCTGAAGTCGCACCGTTGGGGCTTCGATCCAGAAATTACTGCCAAAATACTCAAGCACGGAAATCGTATTTACGAGGTACCGATCGCCTATAACGGCCGTGAATTTTGGGAGGGCAAGAAGATTTCGTGGAAAGACGGGTTCACCGTCATGGCGACGCTAATCCGCTTTCGCATTTTTGACTGAGGTTGGCTGATGGCATATCTTGACGGGCCATTGCGAGGAACGGACGTGTTCGATGACTGAGGTCGCGCTTGCCGTGGATCTGGGCGGCACCAATGTCCGCGCCGCGCTTGTCGACTCCGACGGAACGATTCGCCACTTGATCAGCCGTCCGACACTCGGACAGGAAGGCCCCGACGCGGTCATTGATCGCATGGCAGCGTTGGTCGGCGAGGTTGTTGCACACGAAAAGCCCTCGCAGGACGTCGCTGTCGGAGTGGTCGCCCCTGGAATGATCGACCCAGACTCCGGAATCGTCTATTTCGGTCCGAACATCCCAGAGTGGCACGACATCGCGCTGTGCAGTGTGCTCGAATCCAGGCTGAACCGGAAAGTGTTCATTGGCAATGACGCCAACTGCGCCGCCTTGGGTGAATCACGCTTCGGATCGGGTCGCGGCGCACGCGACATGATCTATATCGCGATCGGTACCGGGGTCGGAGGAGGCGTCATTTCGCACGGTCACATCGTCGGAGGTAAACGGGGATTCGGCGGGGAACTCGGTCATATCTCCATCGACCCGACAGGCCCCCGGTGCTCGTGTGGCGGTATCGGCTGCATCGAATCGTTCGTTGGCGGTTGGGCCATTGTTCGAGACGCCGAACTGCTCGTTCATTCCTTGCGTTCCGAAGAGTTGGTCCGCCTTTCCCGACAGGATCCTATTACGCCCGAAATGGTGGCAAAGGCCGCCGCGGCGGGAGATCCAGGAGCAAAGTCCATTTTTGATCGCGCTGGACTCGCACTGGCGGCCGGTCTTGGTGGGCTCATCAACACATTCAATCCGGAACTTTTGGTCATCGGTGGTGGAATCTCAAAAGCGGGCGACCTCCTCATGGGGCCCTTCACCGAGGCGCTTCCGAGCTACACCCTCCCATCAATCTACGCAGAGGTGAGCATTCATGAATCATCGCTTGGGCTCAATACTGGAATCTACGGTGCTGCTGCGCTCGTCTTCTATCAGCAAGACCTCGATGTATGATCGCAGACTAGGGAGCAATTCGACAGGCGCAATGCGGCTGCAATCGGAACACCACCTTTCCTTCGACTGAGACACAAACTATGATCGATCATCCACTCAATCCATGGCAGCGTACCGCCTTCGAACTGCGTCTCAACCGGCGGCGCCTTCTTCGTGCCCTTGCAGGCAGCGCGGTCTTGATCGCCAGTGCTTGTCGCAAAGGCAGCGCGCAGAAGACCGTCAACGCATCCACTATTCCCGAACCGTCGTCGACCGCTACGACTCGAATACCAAGCGCGAGCCAATCGCCATCCCGACCGACGCCGACTAGCCAGATTGATCCAACCCCGGGAGCGACGGCAACCGTTACTCCGCTACCCACACCACAGATCCTTTTTCGAGGCGGATTTTTTGCCGATCCGGCTAGCCACGACTTTAATGCCAATCTGTACTGCGGTGGCGATCCGTCACTCTTCAGCGGGCTTCTCACGTTGAATACCGATCTGAACCCTATGAGCGACTGGGCCATCCGCTGGGAGCCGAACAAGGATTCGAGCCAATGGACCTTCCACCTACGGCAGAACAACAAGGGATGGTCGAACGGGCAACCGGTGACGGCCCACGACTTTGTCTGGTCGTGGCAGCGGTTACTCGATCCGGCCACGCAGGCGCCTCATGCGTGGCTCCTGTTTGACCTCGTCAATGCAGTCCAGATCCATGAAGGTACGCTCCCACCGGATTCTCTCGGAGTTCAGGCAATCGATCAGTGGACGCTTCAAGTTGATTTGGTTGGGCCTCGGGTCTATTTTCCCACCATTGTCGCGACCATTGGAACCGCGCCAGCCTTTCAACCTGCCGTGGAAAAATACGGGAGCAGTTGGACAGACGGTGAGCATTGTGTCTCCAACGGGCCGTTTCTCCTGCACGACTGGCAGCACGGTGACCGGTGGACGACAGTACCGAACACGAACCACTGGAATTCGGGTAACGTGCGCCTGGAAAAGACCATCGTGCCAATCTTCCCCGAGACAAAACATCAGCAGCCCTATTTCAACGGCCAGGTGGATTTCATGCCGGTGAGCGAGCAAGACGTGGCAAATGTTCGTTCGATCGCAGACTTCTCAGGCCAGATGGTCAGCTCAACCGATCCGACCACCTGGTTTCTAGTCGTAGACCCATCCCAACCACCGTTTGACGATCTTCGCGTGCGCCAGGCGATCGCACATGTCATTGATCGAGAACGCCTCGAGCAACTCAGTCAAGGGCGAGCCAGCCGAGCGCAGTCACTACTGCCAACAACGTTCCCAATTCGAGGTGAGGATGACACGGTCAAAGCGCTTCAGCGGTTTGACGTGGATCGGGCGATTCAGCTGCTTTCCGCCACACCCTACGCCAACGGCACGAATTGGCCAAATGTATCGTTGCTAATCTCAGAGGATTCGGAGCTGCCGCAATTGCTTGCCGGCGATTGTGCGGAGCAGCTTCTCGAAAATCTTGGATTGCCCGTCAGTGTAAAGACCGTGTCTGATCAAGAATTCAAAAATGCGATTGCCGCCAAATCCGGAGGGCTATTCTGGGGCCGGTGGGACTTCACCTATGCGGATCCAAACAACGGGTACTCGGACGCGTTCTTCCCGGCCGGAACAAATGCGCCGATGCTTGTTTTGACGCCGCCTGGTCTGGCGGATCTGGTCGGACGAGGGAAGGCGGAGCCAGACGAGACGGCTCGAATATCGATCTATCGGGAATGCGAGACGATGCTACAGACATCGGTCAGCTATATTCCAATAGCGTACCCGGTGACGTTCTTCCTGATCAGACCGTGGGTGGCTGGATTTCCCCTCGTCGGAGATTCATCAGTTCTTCAACCTGGCAGGCTCTTTACCCGCCTTACCAGCCTCGTCAGCATCAAGAATCGACCTCTCGGATAAGTCCGTCGAATGAGTGGTGATAGTCTCATACGAGTTCCTGATCGAATTGGCCGTCGACGCCAATCAATAATCAGCTTATGCTAATATCGTAGTTCATGAACGGCCTGTTCGGCCCCAGGTTTCGGGCCAACGTCTCAAATGGAGGTCATAAGAATGGCACAAGGGCATCCTAAGTTCCTGTGGTGGAATGGCAGGCAAATGCCATGGGAGGACGCTACCGTCCACGTCACCGACCTTGGGTGGTCGACCGTCGGCGCGATCTTCGAAGGAATTCGGGCATACTGGAATCCCGATCAGCAGGAGGCCTACGTGTTCCGCCTGCCCGAGCATATGCGCCGATTCGGTCAGTCGATGAAGCTGGTTCGGCTGCAGCAAGATTATTCGAACGAGCAACTGATGGATGCAATCGTCCAGCTCGCTCGCGACAACGACCACCGCGAAGATGTCTATATTCGCCCGATGGCCTATCGTGGCAGTGGTGACGGCAAGAGCTTCAGCGGGTTCGGAACCGCCGCCCAAATCCTGATCAACACGCATGGCATGCCCTCTCATCTGCTCAAGGGCAAGCGCCAGGCGGCCTGCATAAGCTCTTGGACCCGAATCTCCGACAATGTCATGCCACCACGCGTCAAGAATATTTCAAACTATCGCAACGGCCAGCTCGCCAATATGGAAGCTGCCACCAATGGCTACGACACCGCCATTCTGCTCAACAATCAGGGTCAAGTAGCCGAAGGTGGCGGATCGTGCCTGATGATGGTGCGTGACGGCAAGCTGATCACGCCGGGCGTTACGGCCAGCATTCTGGAAAGCATTACACGTGACGCGATTATGACAATGGCGCGCGAAGATCTCGGTGTCGAGGTGGTCGAACGAACTATCGATCGCACTGAGCTGTATATCGCCGACGAAGTCTTCATGTGCGGCACTGCCGCCGAAATCACCCCAATAACCTCCGTCGACCGCTATCAGGTCGGAGACGGTGAGCTCGGGCCGATCACCGGCAAGCTGGAGAAGATGCTGCATGACATTATGCGGGGCATCGACGATCGGCACGCCGATTGGCGGACCCCGGTCGGACTGGGAGCGCTGGCGCACGCTTAGTTCCAGCACAAATTCGTTAGTGACGAACGGGCGGGCTAAATTTAGCCCGCCCGTTTCAGTTTCGCTCCGAATCAATACGCCCGGCCTATCCGAACAGGCCGCCCTCTTTCATCTGCTTGATGCTTTCATCGAAGGCAGCGACTGTTCGATCGACGTCGGCGTTCGAGTGAGTCGAGCTCAGCAGCCCGCCGCCATGGAATAGATCAATACCCCGGTTCAACAGGCTGAGATGCAGCACATTGCCAAGTTGAGGCGACATTCCAGATTTTAGATCCTGCAGCGCAACACCTTCAGGACTGTGCAAATCGCCACTCGTCAGGTTAGAGCAGGACTTCCCAAGCATGATGTGAAAGACCGAACTCTCGCCCCACACGAATCCCGGCACGGCGTGCCGCACCAAGGCCTCGTTGAATCCACTGCGAACCGCGGCAGCCATCCGATCTGCATGCTGCTGCACGCCTGGGTCAGCAACGAGCGCCAAACAGGCTGAACCAGCAGCAGCCGAGAGCGGGTTCGCGTTATATGTGCCCGGATGCCCAATTTTCTTGGTTCGATTCCACTCGGGATCATCGCGGAAATCAAGCACCGACATAATGTCAGCACGACCGCCGATGGCGCCTCCCGGCAGTCCACCGGCGACGACTTTTGCCAACGTGGTCATGTCGGGAGTAACTCCGACTGCTTCCTGCTTTCCACCCGGTGCCCAGCGAAATCCCGTGATCACCTCGTCGAAGATCAAGATAGTGTTGTGCTTCGTCGTGATGTCACGCAACTGCTGAAGAAATCCATCTGGGACCGGAATCGAGGCCCAAGACGCTCCGCTTGGCTCCAAAATCACGGCTGCTACGTCACCTTCGGCAAGCCGCCGGTCGACAAATTCAAGGTCGTTCACCGGAGCAACCACCACCGTGTCCAACACTGACTTCGGGATCCCAGGTGGCGGTATCGAATCGGTTACGT
Organism: uncultured Chloroflexia bacterium; assembly: GCA_963785465.1. Lineage (GTDB taxonomy): Bacteria > Chloroflexota > Chloroflexia > Thermomicrobiales > Thermomicrobiaceae > CALAGB01. The sequence continues at coordinate 265,457 of CAWAVM010000024.1, forward strand.
TGCGCTCACCCGGAACCGCGTAGTCGTGCCATCCGTGAAAGTGGCCGGCGAATTTGAGGATCTTCTCCCGGCCAGTGAACGATCGGGCGATACGCATGGCAAGCATCGTCGCTTCGGTGCCGGAGGAGGTGAATTCGACTTGCTCGGCAGAGGGAACTAAGTTGCAGATGCGCTCGCCCCACTCAATCTCGAGTTCGTGCCCGGCACCATAGTGTGTGCCACGCTGAATCTGCTCCGATACCGCCTCGACGATGCCCGGGTGGCTGTGTCCGAGGATCAGCGCACCATGTCCCATCGCGTAGTCGATGATCTCGTTTCCATCGATATCCCACTTTTTCGAGCCCGCGGCTCGGGTGACATACAATGGGAACGGCTTCATATAGCGAACATCATGTGTCACGCCGCGCGGAATCGCCTCGACGGCTCGCTGATAGTACTTCTTCGACTCAGGGTGCTTGCGGACGAATTCTTGTTCGATCTGTTGCACTAGCTCTGACGTCATCGGACTTCGACCTCCCTCCCCTTAGGGGATCATTGTTCGGAATCGCATTTTGATTATCGACGAGCCACTTCAAACCTGTCCAGCAGTTCCGTTGACATTGACGGGCCGCCGTCGAACGTGGTACGTGTCGCAGAGAATTAGATGACGCTTGTATTCGAATGACAGGACCGAGAATGAAACTCGCAACGTTACCGCGGTTCCACCTCGCACACCTTCCAACGCCGCTTGAAGAAGCGCAATTTCTCAGTGCTACGCTTGGCGGACCTCGTATCTTGATCAAACGCGACGATTGTACGGGCCTGGCGTTTGGCGGAAATAAAACCCGCAAATTGGAGTATCTAATTGCGGACGCCCAGCACAAAGGAGCGTCAGTTGTCATCACCTGCGGATCAACCGGCTCCAATCACTGCCGCCAGACCGCGGCCTCGGCGCGAGTCGCCGGAATGAAGTGCATGCTTGTGCTCAATACGACGGTCCCTGATCCCCCAGTTCAAGGCAATCTGCTGCTCGACCGGATGCTCGGCGCGCAGATCCATTATGTTGACGGAGAGAGCGATCGGGATCCCATGATGGAACGGTTGGCTGAAGAATGTCGCGAGAATGGTGAGGAGCCGTACGTCATACCCAGCGGCGGATCGAACCCGCTCGGCGCATCAGCATATGTCGCCGCCATTTTCGAACTCATGGAACAACTCGATGATCTCGGTGCCGAACCTAGTCGAGTCTATACAACAAGCAGCACGTCTGGTGGCACGCACGCCGGGCTGGCAATCGGCGCGGCGATCGCTGGAGCGACCTTTCTCGTACAGGGTGTGGCGATTGAAGGCACCGCCGAGGAGATCCGCAGCGTCGTCCACCCTCTCGCAAACGCCACAGCCGACTTCCTTGGCAGCGACGCTCGCTTATCGCCCGAGAACATCCAGGTTGATGACGGCTATGTTGGCGCAGGCTACGGTATCCCAACCGACGAATGCCTTGATGCCATGAACATACTGGCAAGAACACACGCGATCCTCCTCGACCCGGTCTACACCGCGAAAACGATGGCTGGAATGATCGGTCATATTCGCGAAGGCCAATTCAGCTCGTCCGAAACCATTGTTTTCTTGCACTCTGGTGGGTTGCCAGCCCTCTTCACCTATGGAGAGGACCTACTAAAAACACTCGAAGAACGTGGAATTTGAGCGCCGGTCATAAACACAGTGTGACGACAGCATATTCACCGTGATCCGTATTTAGGTGGCGCTGTCGCGACGTCCCTGAAATATGTGTGGCGCCACTTGGTAGACTTTTCTTCGTGGATACAGCAGAAGGAACTCACTACGTCGATGTCGCTGTCGACACCCAGTTGGCGGAGCGTGACCGCCTCTTTACGTACTCCCTGCCCGAGTCACTGATTGCGCGGATCACCGAACACCAGCTGGTTTGGATTCCGCTTCGCAAAGAACTGAAGCTCGGCATTACCATTCGAATTCACCAAGAAAAACCCGAAATCTCTTTGAAGGCTGTTCACGCGCCCGTTGAACCGGAATTTCGACTCTCGGACCAGCAATGGGACATCGTGACATGGCTACAACTCAACACCCTGTGCACCGTATTCAACGCAGCGGCCCCATTTCTGCCCCCTGGCGTGTCGCAACGCAGCGTTGAGTATCTCAGACTCAAGGACGGCATCGACCTGACAGACAGGAAATTTTCGCCGGCGCAGCGTCGACTCATCGACTTACTCGCGGAACGGGGTGAAATAAGTGTTGAAACTGCTCGTCAGGCACTCGGACGAGGGCTTACCACGATAATTCCACGCCTCGACCAAGCTGGAGTAATCGAACGGACGGCACGAGTACGAAATCGTTCAACCAGTGCAGGTACCGCCCGTTTCGTTCGACTACGCTCAAACGGGGACCCCGATTTGAAGCGTGCGCCGGCTCAACGTCGTGCTCTGGAAGTCGTTCGTCGACGAGCTGCGGTTACTCACGGAGCCGACCTTCCCTGGGACGATCTGGTGCGCCGCACGGGGGTAACACCGGCGGCGCTCAAGGCCCTCGAAGCCCGCAGTGCGCTCGATGTGATCACTTTGCCACTTGTGAACGTTGCAAATGTTTCGACTGGACCAGCACAGCGGGTGCAACTGACATCCGAGCAGTCGGGCGTTTGGCGAGAGGTGGTCCGGGCACTGAGAGACCGGCGGAACCATGAATTTCTATTGCATGGCATCACCGGAAGCGGCAAGACCGAGATCTACCTGCGCGCCGCTGCCTGGACGCTCAGCCGCGGACGTCAGGTCGTCATGCTCGTGCCGGAGATCAGCCTTGCTACGCAAGTTGTGGGTCGATTCGTCGATCGCTTCCCTGGACGGGTCGCTGTACTTCATAGTGGGCTCAAGGACTCGGAGCGATATCAAACCTGGCAAGCAATCGCGTCGGGACAAATATCCATCGTCGTTGGACCGCGTTCGGCGCTATTCGCCCCACTCAAGAACATTGGCTTCATCGCCATCGATGAAGAGCACGAGGATTCCTATAAACAAGATGTCCCGCCTCGTTATCACGCGCGGGCGGTGGCGCGCGAAATCGCGCGGCGACATGATGCGGTTTTACTTATGGGAAGCGCAACGCCGGACGTGGGCACGTATCGCGCGGCGCGCAACGGTGACGTTGATCTTTTGGAGCTCCCTTCTCGAGTTGGTCCGATGCTGGTCGATGACCGTAATTCGCGCCGCGTCACGCTCGATCTCCCCGACATCACGCTTGTCGATCTTCGACTTGAGCTTCAACAGGGGAACACACACATCTTCAGCCGCGAACTGCAAGAACAGATGAGGCGCGCGGTCGCCGCTGGTGAGCAAGTGATCCTCTTTCTCAACCGGCGCGGCCAATCGACCTTTGTGCAATGCCGTGCCTGCGGTCACGTGGAATCCTGTCCCTATTGCGACGTTCCGCTCTGTTTTCACGGAGATCAACGTCGGATCATTTGTCATCGCTGCGGACACCGACAACTGCCGCCCAGGCGCTGCCCGGACTGCGGGAGCACTGCGATCGGCTACTACGGAACCGGCACACAACGGGTCGAACTCGAAGCAAAAAAGCTCCTCCCTGATGCCCGCGTGATGCGGTGGGATAGAGACGCCTTGAAGCGTGGGGTCGATCACGCAACTCTGATGCAGCGAGTACTTCGACACGAAGTAGACGTCATCGTTGGCACGCAGATGGTCGCAAAGGGATTTGATTTCCCGCTCGTTTCAACAATTGGCGTAGTCAACGCGGACACGGTACTTCATCTCCCGGACTTTCGGGCGGCAGAGCGGACGTTCCAGCTTCTCACCCAAGTTGCGGGCCGCGCCGGCCGGAGAGTGCCGGGAAGCCAGGTCGTCATCCAATCCTATTCGGTCGACCACTACGCAATTCAAACTGCCTGCCGATACGACTACGAGAGCTTTTTCGCCGAGGAAACCGCATATCGACGGCATCATGGCTACCCGCCTTACCGTCGGTTGATCCGGCTGGTCTTCCGGCATCCGAACGAGACAACCTGCCAAATCGCGACCGAAGAGATGGCGGAAGTCCTCGCTCGCAGCGCCTACTCACGGCAATTCAAGGATGTTGACCTGCTCGGGCCGACACCAGCTTTTAGCGCCAGAATACGGGGCCGGTATCAATGGCAGATTCTCCTTCGCGGTGATGACGCACTTCCACTGGCGGCCGCAACGCAGTTCGATCCCGGCTGGTTCGTGGACGTCGACCCGGTCAGTCTGTTGTAGTGGCTTTGGGTACCCGGCTAATGCATTCGTTTCCGCAGCCTGCCTGAAGAAATTGGCATTTCACGATATACTTGTTCGGCAAATTGCACGAGAACGTCGCGGAATCCATTGAGGAATGAATCCATGGCAGCTTTGAAGGTCATTACTGAGGGCGATCCGCGTCTCAGACAGAAGGCGGTGAAGGTCCGTCGCGTCGATGACGAAATTCGCCGACTCATTAGCGAGATGCACGAGACGATGAAAATCGAAAAGGGCGTTGGATTAGCTGGCAATCAAGTCGGCGTACTTCGACGCGTCATCGTCATTGGGATTCCGGAGGGCCTCGAGCACGACGACGATCCGGAACGCACATTGTCGTTGGTGAATCCGGAAATCGTCCGGTCGAACGGTCGTCAAGTTGGAACCGAAGCTTGCTTGAGCATTCCCGAGTGGTACGGAGATGTCGCCCGTGCGATGAATGTTACCGTCAAAGCTCGCGACGAACACGACCGTGACGTGCGAATTAAAGCGACCGGTTACCTCGCTCGAATACTCCAGCACGAGATCGACCACCTGGACGGCATTCTATTCCTCGACCGGGTTGAAGATCGATCGACGCTGCGGCACATTTCCGACGATGAGATCGAAGAGATGGAAACTGATGAAGTCCACGAGGAAGCCGAAGTCATGGTCGGGGGCTCGGTCGACGCGTAAGACGTACGGGTTCGTGTCGATGATCCGAGCCTTCACGCTCTGACACGATGACAATGAGCCCGCCGATTCCTCAACTTGGTTCATCGCTCGATACCGAACGATCCGCGAGGGTTCCTTGTCTCAGCTGATTCCTGAATCTGATGTGAAAGAGGGCCAGGTCCGCTGATGGACAGCGAACCGCGATTTAGAGCATCACGTGTCGCTGCGTGACACGACAGTTCTCTGATTCCATAATTGCATCGATTCTGGCCAGCGTTTCGTCTAGACGCTCATTCTCGTTGAATACGACGTAGTCGAAGTCACGTACAGCGCGAAGTTCACGAGAGGCCGTCGAGATGCGGGCCATTAGCGCTTCCGGATCGTCGGTCTTGCGGCCCCGTAGGCGGCGCATCAACTCCGCCATCGATGGCGGCAGCAGAAAAATGAAAATGGCCTCCGGAACGATCTGATGAATCGACGCAGCGCCCTGAACGTCCACCTTTACCACGACCGTCTTTCCGGACCGCAACGCGTTGCGCACCCGATCTTTCGGCACTCCATAGAGATGCCCATAGACGTCCGCGGATTCAAGGAACTCGCCCTGCTCTCGCACCGACAGAAAATTCTCGCGCGTCATGAAAAAGTAGTGAACGCCATCGATCTCGCCCGGCCTTCGCTGGCGGGTCGTGGCAGTCACCGCAAAGACGAAGTCCGGATGAACCAACCGCATGTGTTCGATGACGGTGTCTTTGCCGACGCCTGATGGACCTGAGATGACAATGAGACGCGGCTTTGGCAACGACCGGAGCTCATCAATGAGCTCGTCCGCCTGAGCATTCAGGCCTTGGTCGTTGGCCACGATCACCGCCTTATCAGATTCACTGTTCAAGACTTCATCTGTTTGAATCGGATCCGCGATTCCACCATCTCGTTCGTCGGTCAATAGCCGCCACCCCTCGATCTCGATTCCAACGGTACACTATCAAACAGGCTGGCAACGACTTTGCTGCCGATATGGGGGTCTGTCGCGTGTTCGATTCTTTGACTGCCGCCGCGTTGGTGGACGAGCTCTCCCTCCGATTGCTCGGAGGTCACATTCAGAAGGTGCTCCAGCTCGATCCCGAGTCGATCGGTTTCGAAATCTATGCCGAGCACAAGCGTCACTATCTCGTTGCCAGCGTCGCTAGCCGCAATCCACGTCTGTATCTGTCTTCGGCTCGTTTGAGCGCCGATCCAAGTCGCGTATCCCCACTCCTTCTTCTGCTCCGAAAATACGCTCGCGGCGGCGAAATCGTGTCGATTCAGCAGCCGCCTCTCGAACGGGTTGTTCGAGTGAGTATAGCCAAGCGATTTTTCACGGACAAGAAGCAGAATCTCGTGGAAGAACCGGAAGAGGCGGAAGACGTTGCGGAAATTGTCTACTCTGATCTCATCATCGAGATCATGGGCCGGCGCAGCAACGTGATTCTCACAAGTGAGACCGGCCGAATCCTAGATTCGATCAAACGGGTGACGACAGAGATGAGCCGGGTGCGCCCCATTCTTCCCGGCCGGCAATATGAACCACCACCGCCCCAGCAAAAGCAGGATCCGCGACAGTCGCAGCCATCCGACATTGCTCGACTCTTGCGCGACATCGTGCCCGGCGCTAACCTATCTGCCGAAATCGTCAGCGCGTTTGCTGGATTCAGCCCCCAGATGTCACGTGAAGTGGCCTATCGTGCCTTTGGGGACAGCCAATACACTTCAGAGGGCTGTTTGTCTCAAGATGAATGCGAACGCCTCTCCTTGGCTATTCGATCGATTCTAGAGCCACTTCTGTCGTCGCACTGGGATCCAGCCGTATACCGTGACGACAGCGATCATGTCGTTGCCTATTCTCCGATCCCGTTCGAGCACCTGAGGGTCAAGATGCGGGAGGAACGGCTTAACTCGATCTCACAGGCGATCGAACTCGCGATCGACACCGCGGCGGAACCCGCGAGCTTGCGTTACGGGCAGCGGCGAGCGCAACTTGTCAGGGAGATTGACGAAAGCCTTAAGCGTGCCGAATCTCGACTCCACTCAATCCAGGAAGAACAAGTGCGAGCACGTGAGGTCGAGCGCTGGCGAGAGAATGGTGAGGCCATTTACGCTCATATTCACGAAATCTCACCAGGACAGTCATCCGTCGATGTCGACGATCGACACATTGAGCTGGATCGCTCGCTTTCGGCGAGTGAGAACGCCCAGGCCTACTTCGAGCGATACCGAAAGGCCCAATCCGCAACTCAACACCTGCCGGAACTCGAACAAGGGGCGCACGGCACGGTCGACTATCTCAACCAGCTACGTGCCATGGCGGAACTCGCTGAAGGTGTCGATCAGATTGAAGCCGTGCGACAAGAGTTGCAGGAGTGGCACCATCCGACGGACGAATCACGCGGCAAGAAGGGTCCGTCGAGGCCGCGCCGCAAATCTCCTGTCGCCTACCGGACCAAGCGCGGAGACGCGATCTACGTTGGTCACAGTGGACCCGAAAATGAAACGGTGACCTTCAATCTGGCAGGTCCAGACGACCTGTGGCTTCATGCTCGAGGGGTCCCGGGCGCGCACGTCATCGTTCGATGGGCCGGTGACGAAGTGAACGACGTACTGGAAAAGGCCGCGGCTCTCGCCGCCTGGTACAGCTCGGGACGTACATCCACTACCGCCGAGGTCGACGTTACTCAACGGCGTTACGTTCGCAAGATTAAGGGAGCAGGCCCAGGAATGGTGACCTACCGCAACGAGCAGACGCTCAACGTCCGTCCTCAAAGTCCCGCGAATCTCGGGTGGGATTAACAAAATAAGAGCAGGCTTTCGAGTTCATCGATCAGCCTGCTCCCATGAATTCCCCAATTGGATTATGCGAATTTGGCGAGAATGATTCCAATCTCATACAGGGCGTACATTGGCGCCGCCACCATGAACATGTTGAATGGATCTGGAGTCGGCGTAATGATCGCCGCGGCAATCATGATGATAATCAACGCGTATTTGCGCATCGATCCGAGCAATCGAGCCGACACGACGCCAAGTTTTGCCAGCAGGTACATGACAATTGGCAGTTCGAACACGATGCCCACCCAGAGAATGAGCGTCAGGTAGAACGAGATCACCTCATTAGCGCGAAAATCCGCCTTGAAGACGTCTCCACCGAAGCCGTGCAAGAACTTCAATGCTCGCGGGATGATAATGAAGAATGCAAACAGGACGCCCAGAACGAACATCCCAGTCACGAACGGGATTGCCCGGTAGACATACTGCTTTTCGCGCCGGGTAAGCCCAGGCGCCAGAAAGCGAATCACCTGGTAAATGAGCACGGGCATGGACAGAGCGATACCGACGTAGAGCGCCACCTTCATAAAGACGGTGAAGCTCTCAGTCGGTGAAATGGCCGTGAACTGCCCGAGTCCTGACATTCGAGCCATCACGTGCAGTAACGGCATGGTTACCGCAAGCCCGATGACGAACCCAAGCACGACCGTCAACGCTGAATAGATCAGGCGTGTACGAAGTTCCTCCAGGTGCTCCTGAAGGGTCATTTCCTCGAAAGTATCCGGCTCCGGATCAACGGGGGCGGGATCATTCGAACGACGTACGCGATCCAGAATACTTACCATGATTCCTGCTTTGCCCGACCATTCGCGGCGTCACACGTACTCGACGTCGCATTATCTGCGCTGCCCGTGCCCGTGACTCTGACAAAACGACAAATGCTCGAAAAAGTCGCGCCGGGAACGACAGCGCCAGTACTAATTGGCGGCGTGCTCCTGGATGAACTCCATCGCATCTCCGACCGTGACGATGCTCTCGGCCTGCTCGTCGGAAATCTCGACGCCAAACTCTTCCTCTAGCTGCATAATTAACTCTACCAGGTCCAGTGAATCCGCGTTCAGATCCTGAACGAATTCGGCGTCGGGAGTGACTTTCTCAGTGTCGACCCCGAGCTGCTCGGATACCACGTTCTGGACACGTTCGAAGACCGATGCAGACACCCTGACCACCTCCTACTTATCTCCGTGTGAGATTCTTCCCCACTGCATGCGAATTATGCACGTGCATTCCGAACCCGGCAACCACGGATTCGATCATTGCCACGAGTAAACCAAACCAGCGTTCAACGTGAAACCAAAACACTGGGCATCGGAATACATCAACGTGATGCCTTCATACCTTCGGCGATCGTCCCAAGCACGCCGTTCACGAACCGGCTGGAGTTATCTCCACCAAATCGTTTCGCCAACTCGACCGCTTCATTTATAGCAGCCTTCAGGGGAACGTCCGATTCGCTCATCAACTCATAAATGGCTATTCGCAAAATATTGCGGTCGACCGCCGGCAGCTGATCCACCGGAAAAGCGGGTGCCGCTGCTCCGATTTCGCGGTCGATTCCTTCACGTCCCTCAACGAACCCTGTGACGAGCCGCTCGACGTAGCGGCGCACCGGTTGAGGAACGCCGAAGTCATCGAGGTAACGAGACAGCACCTCTTGGGCCTGATGCCCAGCAATATCGGCCTCATAAAGGACCTGCAACGCAATTGTGCGCGCTTGATGTCGTGTACTGGCAACTGCCATCAGAACCTCAAATTTACCGTGATTGGATCTTGGCTCGCCAGATAGATGAACGGAACGGGTCTCCCGTCTGGCGAGCAATCTTGATCACCCGCAATCCGGGTATCTGCGCTCAATTGTATCGTGCCACATGCTCCACCGCAGCATAGGGATTCGACAAGATCTAAACTGAGCGATCGTCACCGAGCATTGACGAGTCATGCCGGCTCGGTGCTATGCACAATAGTGCTGTCTCGCGAACGCGTGATGAATTCGCCGATGAATCCGGTGTGGACGTGCCCGCTAATGAAACCACCATCTCGAACGACCGACTTGTAGAAGTCCACGGTCGTATCAACTCCTGAGATCACCGTCTCACTCAGTGCCCGATGAAGCCGTCCGAGTGCCTCGTCACGATCGATACCCCAAACAATGATTTTCGCCAGCAATGAGTCGTAATGGGGCGGGACGACGTAACCGGTATAGAGATGTGAATCGATGCGCACGCCGGGCCCACCAGGCATCACAAGATCTTCAATCTGACCACAACTGGGTGCGAAATCTGCCGTCACGTTCTCCGCATTAATGCGCGCTTCAATGGCATGTCCTCGAGGACGACAGTCCTTCTGGCTGAACCCAAGCTGGTCGCCAGCCGCAACGCGAATTTGCCACTTGATGAGATCAATACCGGTCACCATTTCGGTCACCGGGTGTTCAACCTGAATTCGAGCGTTGACTTCAGCAAAATAGTAGTGCTCTTCTCGATCGACCAAGAATTCGAAGGTCCCAGCTCCGGTGTACTCGAGCGCCTTTGCAGCCTTAATAGCTGACTTGCTCAATCCCTCTCGCAGCCGGCTCGAGATATTCGGCGCGGGAGATTCTTCAATCAGCTTCTGATAACGCCGTTGCAGAGAGCAATCCCGCTCCCCGAGTGACACGACATGCCCATGATTATCGGCCATGATCTGGACTTCAATGTGGCGAGGGTGCTCCAGGTACTTCTCAACGTAGACGGCACCGTTGCCAAACGCAGCCTGAGCCTCGGACTGTGCAACTGGAAAGGCTTGAATCAAATCGCGTTCGTCCCAGGCCACGCGCATGCCGCGACCACCGCCTCCGGCGACCGCCTTGATCAGCGCTGGATAGCCGATCTCCTTGCCGATGGCTCGCGCGGTCTGGACATCATGAACAGGGTCCTCAGAGCCAGGGATAATTGGAATCTTGGCACGCTTCATAATCTGGCGTGCGACCGCTTTATTGCCTGATTGGGACAAGACTTCAGGCCGAGGGCCAATGAATACCAGGTTGCACTCTTCACAGATCTCTGCCAGCGACGGATTCTCTGCCAAAAACCCGTATCCCGGATGGAGCGCGTCGCAGCCAGTCACGACCGCGGCGCTGATAATAGCAGGAATATTGTTGTAGCTGCGCGCAGCCGGACCGGGCCCGATGCAGACTGCCTCATCCGACATGCGAACAGGCAAGGAGTCGCGATCCACGTCCGAGTACGCCACAACTGAGCTTATTCCCAGCTCGCGACATGCCCGCAGAATCCGTAGAGCAATCTCGCCCCGATTTGCGATCAAAATCTTTCGGAACACGCGTCCCGCCTATCTACGTTGCCATGAACATGCCACCGTCAACACTGATGACCGCACCGGTGATGTATCGAGCGGCGGGAGAAGCAAGGAACGCGACCGCGGCGGCGACATCCTCCGGAGTTCCGAAGTAGCCGACCGAGATCTGTTCCAGCATTCTTGTCTTCAGGTTTTCTGGTATGGCATCGGTAAGTCGAGTTTCAATGAATCCGGGAGCTACCGCATTCACGGTGATCCCGCGAGAGCCGATCTCGCGAGCGAGCGATTTGGTCAACCCTATGATACCGGCTTTAGCGGCAGCGTAATTTGCCTGACCTGCGTTTCCGACAAGGCCCACGACCGACGTCATATTAATAATGCGTCCGTATCGCTGCCTCATCATCGGGCGAATTGCGGCTTTAGAGCAGAGATACGCGCTCTTCAGATTCGTCGTCAAGACAGCATCCCAGTCGTCATCTTTCATTCGCATCATCAACGTATCTCGGGTGATGCCAGCATTGTTAACGACGACATCGAGTCGACCAAAGGTATTGATTGTCTTTTCGATCATGGAGCCGACTTGATCGCCGTTGGTCACGTCAGCGCGAATGGCGACCGCCGTACCGCCAGAAGCCTCGATCTCGGCAACGACGATATTTGCTTCTGATTCATCGCCACGATAATTCACGACGACCTGGAAGCCGTCGGCCGCAAGTTGCAACGCGGTTGCCTTGCCAATGCCACGCACGGCTCCAGTCACGATCGCCGACCGGGTCAACTGCTCGTCATCACTCATTCTGGTCGCCTCCTCAACCGGCATTACGTTCCTGTAGCCGCGCCGGACGACTCTGCATCAGCCAGACATGGTCCGGACAACGTTCGGCCCAAATCGTTAACGGTCGCTCATCATGACAGTGGAATTTCAAGGTCGCAGAAGAGCCTCGGCGTGTTCGGTTCTCAAGCCCTGAACGATTCGAGCGATCAGCCCGCTCAGGACCTTCCCAGGTCCAACCTCCAAGAAATGGTTGACCCCGCCCTGAACCGCATGTTGAACGACATCCACCCAGCGTACCGACGCCGTAATCTGTGCCGCGAGTTCCTCTCGGATTTCGTGCGGTTCCATCAACCATCGAGCATCGACATTCGCGATCAGCGGTACCCTGGGACGTAAAAACCGAGTTTCATCGATCATTGGCTTGAGTCCGTCGACTACTGGGCGCATCAGTGACGAGTGGAACGCACCATTCACGGGCAGTGAGATCACGCGGCGCGCGCCAGCACTCTTCGCGAGGTCTCCAGCCCGCTCTAAAGAATCGGAGCGCCCACTAAGCGTTGTCTGGCCTGGCGCGTTGAGATTGGCAATCTCAGAGCCTGACTGACTGGCGATCTCGGTTATGACGGCGTCGTCTAATCCGAGCACCGCGATCATTCCGCCGAGGCCGTGCTCCTCCATCAATTCGCCGCGCCGTCGGACCAAACGAGCTGCGTCGGCGAGGTCGAGCGAGCCGGACGCGACGAGAGCCGAATATTCTCCCAGACTATGCCCGGCTACCACAACTGGGTCGGGCAAACGCCCACGGAGCTTGAGAACTTCAAAATAGGCGATGCTGGTTGCCAGTAGCGCGGGTTGCTGATTACGTGTCGCGACGAGATCTGCATCCGGGCCATTGAAAATGACATCCGACAGACGGAACCCGAGCGCGTCATCGACCTGGTCATACACTCGCCGTGCGGCTGGCTCCTGCTGGGACAGTTCGCGGCCCATGCCGACACGCTGTGATCCCTGGCCAGGGAAAACCCAGGCCGCCTTACTACGTCCACTAGGCGTCATGCGATGGAACTCCGGCCGATCCCCAGCGAACGACGTTGGCCGCCCAAGAGAGGCCCGCACCGAACGCGACCAGCACAACGTTCATACCCGCATGGAGCGCACCCGTATCCGCGGCCTCCGCTATGCACATCGGAATCGACGCGGCAGACGTGTTGCCATAGCGCTCAATGTTGACCCAGACTTTGTCGCGCGGAAGCTCTAACCGCCGCGCGGAGGCGTCAATGATGCGCAAATTGGCCTGATGCGGAATGAACAGATCGATGTCCGAGATCGCGAGTCCAGCCTTGTCCACCGCTTCGACCGCGGCTTCACCCATTACCCGAACGGCGAACTTAAAGACCTCGGTGCCGTTCATTTTCATATGCGGCGCGGGAACCATCGTTTCATGGCCGTTTGGCACAAGCGACGGCGCCACTCCATCAACGTAGAGGTGCGGGGCGCCTCGTCCATCAGAACCAAGAACGGTCGAGAGTACTCCCTCGTCGACATTGCTGGCTTGGAGCACGACAGCCCCGGCACCATCACCAAACAAAATGCACGTTCCGCGATCGGTGAAATCAATGTATCGAGTTAACGCATCTGCGCCGACCACAAGGACAGTCTTGAACACGCCGGCTCGCACAAACTGTGTACCGACGCTGAGCGCGTAGACAAATCCCGAGCAGGCGGCATCCAGGTCAAATGCACCGGCACGCATGGCGCCAAGCTCGGCCTGCAGGACCGATGCCGACGCCGGCATTAACTGATCGGGGGAGTCCGTTGCGAGAATGATCAGGTCAAGTGACTCAGGAGCCACACCTGCTACCGACAGCGCCTGTCGCGACGCTGCGGCTGCCATGCTGACAGTCGTGTCCGTCTTCGTTGCAAGACGTCGCTCACGGATTCCCGTGCGTGCGACAATCCAATCATCTGAAGTATCGACCATCCGTTCGAGATCGAAATTGGAAAGCACGCGCTCGGGGACGTACATCCCCCAACCGGTGATTGCCGCGTTCAGCACCGTTCCTGGCTGTCCCTTCCGCGAGGCGCGTCAGTCACCCACGCTCATCCCATCCCCAATTTGCAACAGCGCGTGATCGAACTGATGGACCCGATCGACATTCAAATGATGCGACGAAAATCTACTGACTCTCGGTTCGCCGTGGCTTTGCTACTTCGATAACTTGCCGCCCTTTGTACGTTCCGCAGTTTGGGCAGACATGATGGGTCTTTTTCTTTTGCCCGCACGACGGACACGTCATCAACTGTGGAAGCTTGAGATAATGATGTCGTCGACGATTACCCTGCCGTCCCCGGCTTTGACGCTGCTTTGGCAACGCGCCCATAATCGATCCTCCTTATACAAATCGTCAACTATTGCCGACTAGCGACCGCTTGCCGGCACGACAATGAACGTTACTTTACGCTTCGTTCTCAAGCAGATCGCGAAGCACCGCTAATCGTTCGTCCGTCGAATCTACCTCTGTATCCTCAACGAGTTCAATTCCCGGACAATCTTCACGGCACAGCGGCTGCATTGGCAGCGAGATAATCGCGATCTGGCGTAGCAACTCATCCAAATTCAACTCGTGATTGTTGTCAATCACGAAAATGTCTTCGAACTCCGGCACGTAAAGCGGAAGGCCGGTTCGAACGTCCACGCTGGGTCGAAATTCTGCCTCGAAATCGCCGTCGAACTCCGCCACATAGAATTCCAAGCAGCGGACGCACTCGATCTCAACTTTCCCAGACAACCGACCGTCGGCTAGGATTCCCTCGACGACACGCGTAAGACGAACGTTCGCAACTACGTCCGTTGCCGTTGTCAGCTCGTCCAACGCTAAACGGTCGAGATGGACATCAACCATACGACTTGAGCCGACAGGTTCTTTGAGCACCTGGGCAACGTTCACGATCGTGTCGTTCGTAAGCGTCCTTATGTGAAGTGACATCTCGTCCCCTGCGGCGCGCCATCGCGAGCCGAACAGGCGCGCAAACCAGAAAAGTATATGTGTTCGTCCGACGCTGGGTCAACCCACGGCAAACTCCAGTATGCCTAAAACATCAGGTGTCGCGCATTAACAATGCGTGCACCGATCATTGCACGATCCTGGCCATCAGAATGAACCCGTCGTTTACTATGACCTGCACACGCGAACAGCGGAAGCTTCCAGCATCTCCGATATCTCTGTTACCATCGACCATGTCCGGCGCGTCTTGGCGAAAGCACGCCAGGTTAACGATCAATTCAGGCAACACGATGGAGTCTCCTCTAACGAGAAGGCGGCCTATGAAACGGGAAATCGAAGGCGTCCTTCGATCCAGTAGGGTCAGGCGGGACTGCGATTCCGTTTTCGGGAGCCGACTGATTCGCGAGTCGTGGGGGTTGATACGATTGATCTAACGTGATCGGGATGGCCGCGGAGAAGGTTAGTGACGAAGATCCTGGTTGTCGAAGACGAGACATCTCTTCAGGCGACGATTGCCTACAATCTGAAGAAAGCAGGCTACGAGATCTCGATCGCGTCAGACGGCGAGTCCGCGTTGGAGGTCGCCAGGGAGCAGCGCCCCGATCTCATCCTGCTGGATGTCATGCTCCCGACCATTGACGGATTCGACGTGTGCCGCAATATTCGCCGAACGAGTGGAGTCCCGATCATTATCTTGACGGCGCGCAGCGATGAAATCGATCGGGTTGTCGGCCTGGAAATCGGCGCTGACGATTACTTGACAAAGCCATTTTCGATGCGCGAACTCCTGGCACGTGTGAAAGCACTTCTTCGCCGCCGGGATCTCCTGGAGCAGGACATCATCAGTGAAAAGCGTCCGACCTCGAGTGTGATTTCAGTCGGCAATCTTCGGATTGACATCGACGCTTACCGTGTGACGATCGGTGATCGTGAGATCACGTTGAAGCCGAAAGAGCTCGACCTCCTGGTTCATCTCGTCAGACACCGTGGGAATGTGTGTCCCACACGGCAACTGCTAGGTGAGGTTTGGGGATACGACTATTTTGGCGATAGCCGAACTCTTGCCGTCCACATTCATGGCTTGCGCGAGAAGCTTGAGGCAGAGCCGGGAGGATCTCACTTGATTGAGACGGTGCGTGGCGTCGGCTACCGGTTCTCTGGGTGAGTTGAGATGAGCCTGCGGATCCGTACTGGCCTGGCCGTCGGCTTCGTCGCCATCGTGTCCGCGATCTTTCTTCTCCTTGGTTTTTTGTTGACCACTTACGTGGGGGATCGAAACCAGCGTCAGGAGCTATCCCAGCTGGAGCGAGACGCAACGCTGGCCGCCGTGACGGTGCTACCAGGCGTTCGGGCTGCCTCGGCATCGATGATGGCTCAGTCTGTTCGGCAAATTAGCTCAGCAACCGGGTCTCACGTGATGATTTTGACCTTAGATGGAACTCCTCTCGCAGACAGCGCAACTGACGTCTCCAGCACCCAGAACCAATCTCAAACACAAGAATTCAAGCACGCCCTTGCCGGATCAACGAGCTCCGTGAAGCGTACTGATCCGGTCTCCGCTCAGTCCAGGTGGTATATAGCGGCTCCAGTCAGTGACAACGGTCGCATTATCGCCGTTGTTCGTTTATCGATTCCAAGCGATCAACTGGTCACTGCCGCATCGGGTGAGTCTAGAAATATCTTCCTGTTGCTGCTTGGAGCCGCGTGCGTGACACTCGTCTCCGTTTGGGTCTTCACGCGAACCGCGGTCCGACCGCTCTCCAAGATCGTCTCCGCCACCCAGCAATTTTCGAGTGGCGATCTCTCGGCACGCGCGCCCGTTGAAGGCAGTGGAGATTTCGCCGATGTCGCCGTGGCATTTAACGAGATGGCCGACGAACTTCAGTCAACGTTCAACATGATTGACCTTGAACGTAAACGACTCGACTCGGTCGTCGAACATCTGGGAGATGGGATTCTCATCGTCGACAACGACGATCAGGTCGCCCTGATGAATTTGTCGGCAGAAAAGCTCCTCAGGGTTTACCGAGGCTGGGCAATCGGCAGAACCTATCCTCAAGTTTTTCGCGACTATGAGCTCGCGGCGGTTGTGCGAGACGGACGTGTCGCGGACAGTCTTGACGCCGAGCCGGCCACCCACTTCATCGAAATGGGCCGTCCGCGCCGAACCGTACAAGCGTTTTCCTATCCGATACCGTCAGATGACGCGCCGCTTGTGCTTGTTGTTCTGCGCGACATCACCGAGTTTCGCCGGACAGAAGCAGTTCGGCGGGATTTCGTCGCCAACGTTTCCCACGATTTGCGCACTCCGATCGCGTCGATGAAAGCGTTGGTCGAGACCTTACTTGACGGTGCGCTAGAGGACGAGACGGTCGCCAGGGACTTCCTGTCCCGTATTCAGGTGGAAGTCGACGACCTGGCGCGTCTCGTTGAGGAACTGCTGCAACTGTCACGTGCCGAGGCGGGGCAGATCAACCTGCACCTGGCTCCCGGCAATGTCGAACCAATCGTTCGTCGCGTTATCGATCGCATGCGGGCACAGGCGTCGTTGAAACAGATTGAGATCTCGCTCGACTCCGATGCGGAGCTACCGCGAGCGATGTTCGACTCCGATCGCATTGAGCAGGTGCTGGTAAATCTCGTCCACAATGCCGTCAAGTTCACCCCGGTCGGTGGGAAAATAACACTGGTTTTGAAGGCAAGCGACGAGGCCGTGATCACCTCGGTGCACGACAGCGGCCCTGGACTGGAATCGGGCGATCTAGAACGTGTCTTCGAGCGCTTCTACAAAGCCGATCGATCCCGCTCAGCCGCTGGAAGCGGTCTTGGTCTGGCTATCGCCAAGCATTTGATCCAGTTGCATGGCGGCAGGATCTGGGCGGAAAGCGACTACGGTCGAGGAGCCACCTTTTCCTTCTCTCTACCCCGTACCGAATTAACGGATGATGAGGTCAGCGAGTCAGAAACGCCGCCACGCATTCCGACTCAATTACCAACCTCACGCGGCAAGGATTCCCACACCATTTAGCCAGAATTCTACGGGACGTTAAAACCCTCCCGTGCCCCAATCGCTAACGTGGGATCAGCGACTTTGACCTCAGCAGTGTTTGTCGACCACTAACACAATCTCCTCCCCACGCCGGTGGTGAACATAGCTCCGCACGTTCACTGCTGGACCATCTTTCCCTGAGCCGACTACTGCTTGAACAAGATGTCACCTCGGTGGCTGAAGGCACGGGGATCTATCGTGAGGAAGACTCAAATGGTCACATTAACGGTCGTTAATCATATCTGGCTCGAACGATAATCTTGGCCCGATAAAGTTGTCCCTGAACACGAACCCGGCTTTACCTGAGAGTGTTCATGGAGACAAACAGCGTGATGACCGAAAACGAAACCGAGGAAGCACGAAAGGCCCGATCTGCAGCCGAGCAGGTCGGGAAAGTAGATCGAATCCTACTGATCGAGGATGACGAGACGCTCGTCGAGACGATCCGCTACTCGCTTCAGAAACGCGGTTATCACGTCACGGCAGTTCTTGACGGCCGGGCCGGGCTCAAAACCGCTCGCGCGCTGAGACCGGATCTTATCCTTCTCGATCTCATGCTGCCGGAGATCGATGGTCGCGACGTATGCCGTCACCTCCGAACCTGGACGTCTGCTCCGATCCTCATTCTGACGGCACTCGACCGGGAAGAAGACGTCGTTTCCGGACTCGAAGCCGGAGCAGACGATTACCTAACCAAGCCGTTCGGCATGGCCGAGCTCATTGCACGAGTACGCGCGATTCTCCGGCGTGTTCGAAGCGAATCGGAGGATCCCGAAGTACTCGTCGCGGGCGATCTCATGATGATGCTCAACGAGCATCGAGCGGCTTTCCACGGGCGCGAGCTCCGGCTTCCGCCCAAGGAGTTCAAGATATTGGTGACTCTTGCCCGAAGCGCTGGCCGAGTGTTCACGCGTGACCAGGTCCTGGACGAAGTCTGGGGCAAAGAAGTTGTGGTCGATCCGAGAAACGTCGATGTGCACGTCCGGTGGCTGCGCGCGCAGCTTGAGGGCGAGCCTGACGGCTCATGGATGATCCAAACCGTACATGGTGTGGGATATCGATTCGCGGGCGAGCTGGGACCAACGCTTCAGCCGCCTAGCCTCGAAAGGGGAGATCATTGATGGAGGAGTCGAAGAAGACTCTCTTGTACCAGGATGCGCTGAGCGGGCGCGTAAGTCGCCGTCAGGTTATTCGCCGGGCAGCCATGCTCGGTCTGTCGGTACCTGCCATTGCCGCGCTCCTCGCGGCGTGCGGTGGAGGAAGCAGCTCAACCCCGACAACTTCAAGCACAAGCACCGCGGCCAGTACATCAGTAGGGACAGCGTCTGCTTCGACCGGTGGTTCAACGAGTTCTTGGAAGCCGCGAGACATTTCGATAAAACTCACTGGCTCCGGATCGAGCTTCGTTGACCCGGCTATGCAGCTCTGGGTTCAGAAGTACAAGGATCTCGCGCCGAATGTCTCGATCAACTACCAATCGGTCGGCTCGGGTCAGGGCAAGAAAGACTTCATCGGCGGGGTCACTGATTTTGCCGGAACCGACGCATACATGACCGACGACGAGATGAAGCAGGCTCCTGGCACGCTCCACATTCCCGTGGTGCTCGGACCGGTGGCAATCATCTTCAACCTCCAGGGAGTAGACAAACTGCAATTGACAGGAAAGACCCTGGCGGACATCTATCTCGGCAATATCACCAAATGGGACGACAGTGAGATTGCCGCTGACAATCCGGGCATGTCACTTCCATCGACCGCGATCACTGTCGTTCATCGCTCGGACGGGTCTGGAACGTCAGCCATCTTCACCAATTATCTCAGCAAGGTGAGTGATGAGTGGAAGAACAAGGTCGGCTTCGGCACTGCCGTCCAGTGGCCGGTTGGCATAGGTGGACAGCAGAACCCAGGTGTCGCGGCTGGTGTACAACAGACACCGGGCGGAATTGGCTATGTCGAGTTGGCCTACGCCCTCCAGAACAAGTTGCCAGCCGCGTCGATGAAAAACGAAGCCGGTTCGTTCGTCGCCCCGTCCCTCGATGGTGCGTCGGCTGATGCCGCCGGGTTCGTCAAGAACCTTCCCGACGACTTGCGCTTGTTCATTACGGATGCTCCGGAAGGTGCGACAGCGTACCCAATCACCGGCTTCTCCTGGCTGTTGCTCCATCCTTCATACGACGATGCGAACAAGGCCAAGGCGCTGACTGATTTTTGCTACTTCTGCATCACACAGGGACAGACGATTTCAAAGACGCTTGAATACGCTCCACTGCCGGAGGCGGTACTGCCGATCGAGACCAAGAAACTCGAGCAGGTGCAGTCGGGCGGACAAAACGTCTTCACCGCGCCGATGTAGTAGTCGCGAAACCCGCGTACGCCTGGCGAGTCAAGCAATCGCGATCGCAAGGGTGACGACGTTGTCGCCCTTGCGTCGCACATGAACGCATAAGAATGCTATCCTCGCAAACGCGGTCGTTGAACTCCGAGTTCAACGCATCCGAATCACAGAGGAAGGAAGACCGGACCCAACGTATGCGAGTGCAGGACTCGACAATTCCACTGAAAGACCGGTTGGCGCGACAGCTTCAGCATGGTGACATCATTTTCTGGATGGTCTCGCTTCTCTTCGCCGTCATTGTTGTCGCACTGCTTTTCGCCGTCATCGCGGTCACCTGGGACGGATCCTCGGCGGCTCGCCACGCGTTTGGCTGGCGGTTCCTCTTCACCAGTGTCTGGAATCCGGTTACCAATCAGTTCGGTGCACTACCGGCGATCTACGGCACGGTCGTTTCGTCAATTCTGGCGCTGCTGATGGCTGCTCCGCTCGGGGTCATGATTGCGGTGTTTCTGAATACACTGTGCCCCGACCGATTGCGACTTCCGATTGGCCTCATGGTCGAGCTTCTGGCCGCGATACCGAGCGTGGTCTACGGAATGTGGGGGATCTTCGTCTTCATCCCCTTCTTCCGCGATCACATCGCTTCGCCCGTCTCTCAGACGGTCGGTGAGGCAGTTCCGCTCTTTGCCGGGCCCGTGAATGTGGGCCGAGGACTGTTCGTCGCGGGTGTGATCCTTGCGATCATGATCTTGCCGACCATCGCAGCGATCTCGCGAGACGTATTGGCGGTCGTTCCAAACAGCCAGCGCGAGGCGGTGCTGGCACTCGGGGCGACGAGATGGGAAGTGATTCGGCACGCGGATCTTCCCTACGCGCGAGCCGGAATTGTTGGTGGCATGATGCTCGGACTCGGGCGGGCATTGGGTGAGACGATGGCTGCCACCATGGTCATCGGCAACACTCCGCAGATTCACTCGTCCCTGTTCCAACCTGCGACCACGGCCGCATCGCTTATCGCCAGTCAACTCCCGAATGCCAACTCTAGCATGCACTCGAGCGCGCTCATTCTGCTCGCACTGGTTCTCTTCGTGATCACGTTGATTGCAAATTCAATCGCGCGGCTGCTGGTCTGGCGCGTTTCGCGGACCGGACAGGGGGGCTGATCATGGCGCAGACGACGATGGGCGGCCGTCGCTATCGCAGACGGATCATGGTCAACCGGCTGATGCTTATTTTGACGGTGCTGGCGACCGTTGCAGCGCTTGTCCCACTTATCCTGATCATTGCGTACGTCGCGCAGCAGGGCATCGGAGCTATGAGCGTCGATTTCCTGACTAAGACATTCAGGCCAGTCACCTTCGGTGCCACTTCGACAGGTGGAGGCGTGCTTCACGCCATCGTCGGATCCGTAATGATCGTGGCGCTGGCGCTCGCAATTGCCACGCCGATCGGGATCATGGCGGGCATCTTCCTGGCTGAATACCCTGGGAACAGTGCCTCGACCGCAATTCGCTTCTGTGTTGACGTCCTGACCGCGATGCCGTCAATTGTCGTCGGTGTTACCGCGTACGTGTTGATCGTTCAGCGCACAAAGAACTTCTCTGGGTTCGCCGGAAGTGTCGCGCTGATGGTCCTTATGGTTCCGGTCATCACCCGTACGACCGAGGAGATCCTCCGTCTCGTTCCGAACAGCACGCGCGAGGCCGCGGTCGCTTTGGGCG
This sequence comes from uncultured Chloroflexia bacterium, assembly GCA_963785465.1. Taxonomy (GTDB): domain Bacteria; phylum Chloroflexota; class Chloroflexia; order Thermomicrobiales; family Thermomicrobiaceae; genus CALAGB01. Next base: position 287,426 of record CAWAVM010000024.1, read on the forward strand.
CTCCGAAATGGAAGATGACGCTCACTGTCGTCCTGCCGGTAGCGCTTAGTGGCATCGCCACAGGCGTGCTGTTGGCGTTCGCGCGCGCGGCCGGTGAAACGGCACCGCTTCTGGTAACCGTTCTCGGCAACAACAACCTCACGTACGACATTTTCGGCCCAATGCAAGCGCTGCCATTGCTCGCCTATCGATATACCGAGCAGCCATACAAGGTTCTCAATCAGCAGGCGTGGGGCGCTGCTTTCCTCCTGGTGGTAATCGTCCTGAGCATCAACATTGTCGTGCGCGTGTTCACACGCCGTCGCTCGCCGCGGTAACGGGGTAACCAGATGACAGCAACAGTCACCGCAAATCCGAACATCGATATGCCGCCGGCTGAGGAAGCTCATCTGCAGCTCGATGGATTGACGATCTACTACGACAGGCACAAAGCGGTCGCGCGCACCGATCTGGTAATTCCGCGGCAGCGCGTCACCGCGATCATCGGACCGTCAGGCTGCGGCAAATCGACACTTCTCAGATCAATAAATCGGATGCATGAGACAGTACCTCGCGCTCATGCTGAGGGACGTGTCCTGCTTGAAGGGGAGAATATCTACGACCCAGTAATGGACCCCATTCTCGTCCGGCGACGGATCGGGATGGTATTTCAGCAAGCAAACCCCCTTCGTGCACGCACGATCGCACAAAATGTGTCGATTGGATTAGAGTTAGAAGGGATCGGGCGTCGCGAAAAAGAAGTCGCGGTCGAACGCGCATTGAGACGCGCCGCGCTCTGGGACGAAGTTTCCGACCGGCTCGACCGACCCGGCATCGCACTCTCTGGCGGACAGCAGCAGCGACTCTGCCTGGCTCGGACCCTGGCAGTCGAGCCAGAGGTCATTTTGATGGATGAACCGGCCAGCGCGCTCGATCCAATCGCGACGCTGCGCATCGAAGAGCTCATCCGTGAGCTCGTAGTGGACTACACGATCGTGATCGTCACGCACAACATGCAGCAGGCGGCGCGAGTGTCCGACTACACGATCTTCATGACGTTGAACGATGAAGGGTCAGGAGCCGTGGTCGAGGCCGGACCGACGAATGCTATTTTCACCGCTCCGAAGGACAAGCAAACTGAAGACTACATCACCGGCCGCTTCGGCTAGAGATTCAGCGGAAGGGATGACCATGAACGCCGAGCAGCGTGCCGAACGTAACTTCCCGGTCGCCTTCGATGTCCGGAGGTCGGTGACGCGGAACGGTGCTCATGAAGCGCAAGCAATCTCGGCCACCAAACTCGAGACCCAGAACCTCTCGGTCGCATACGGAAACTTCACGGCAATCCGAGGGATCAGCATCAGCTTTCCGGAGCGGAAAATAAGCGCGTTGATTGGATCGTCCGGGTCTGGCAAGTCCACTCTGCTCCGGGCCATCAATCGGATGCACGATGGAACGCCAAATGTCAAGGTAGGCGGTCAGGTCCTTCTGGACGGTGAGCCGGTCTACGGTCCCAATGTCGATCCGATTCTCATTCGACGACGAATTGGCATGGTCTTCCAGCGGCCGAACCCATTTGAAAAGTCCATCTTCGACAACGTTGCGTATGGGCTTTCCTTTGGGAAACGCCTCAGCAAGAGTGAAATCAGTGATCGCGTTGAACGATCGCTTCGAGACGCAGCGCTGTGGGATGAGGTGAAAGATCGGCTTGATCGATCCGCCTTAACTCTTTCCGGTGGACAGCAGCAACGCGTTTGTATCGCTCGCGCGTTGGCGGTTGAACCGGAAGCAATTCTTATGGATGAACCAACGAGCGCGCTCGATCCAATCGCCACGCTCCGCGTCGAAGAACTCATGCAAGAACTGGTCAAACACTATACAATCGTGATCGTTACACACAATATGCAGCAGGCAGCGCGTGTGTCAGACATCACCGCGTTTATGATGATGGGTCAAGATCGTACGGGGGAACTCATCGAGGTGGGTCTGACGCCTGATATTTTTACCAATCCCACCGACAAACGGACCGAGGACTACATTACGGGGCGAGTGGGTTAGCGTTTGGGGGTTTCGTTATGGCCACACCAAGTCACAGCCGCGCGCACTATGACCGGCAGCTTCAGACTCTTCGAGAGGATCTCTTGCTGCTCGGAAATATGGCCGAGAAGGCTGTCGAACGTTCGGTGGACTCCCTGCGGCAACGTGAAATCGATCTTGCTCACCGCGTGATTCAGTCCGACCGCGAGATTGACAATCTGAGCTACGAACTGGAGGAGCGAGCGCTCCTCCTAATCGCCACGCAACAGCCGATGGCAGTTGATTTGCGAACGATTGCCGGAGCACTCTTTATTATTGGTGAACTCGAGCGAATCGGCGATTATGCCGAGGGAATCGCTAAAATCGCTCTGGAAATCAACAAAGAGCCACCACTGAAACCACTCATCGATATTCCGCGAATGGCAGGAATCGCAATTGACATGCTGCACCAGAGTCTCGGAGCGTTTATCGATCGGGATCTTGAGGCGTGTCAGACCATCTGGAAGCGTGATGATGAACTCGATGGTCTCTATAATCAAGTCTACCGCGAGCTATTGACATATATGCTGAACGATCCGAAGACGATCGAGCGTGCCACCCTGCTATTGTGGGCAACGCACAACCTCGAACGGATCGGCGATCGGGTCACGAATATCTGCGAGCGAACGGCATTCATCATCACCGGCAACCCGCGCGCGCTGCCCAGTAATGAAGGACGTCCGGTCCACGAGCAAAATGGGCGTTCTTGAAGGCAACCTGCAAACTCTCTCGCGATGCATGTGGAAAACGGGTCATGAAATTCGCTGCCATCTTCAGTTACGCCAACCACGAGATGATAGCCGAGGTACGGCCAGCGCACTGTGAGTAGCGGTCGGAACTTAAGGATCAGCGGCAAACTCTGGGCGTCCGGTCCTTTCATCGACGACTAGCGGTGCTCTCAAGTTCGAGACGTCGTTGAGGTGTTGGCAGGAGTTCTGTTTCTCGCATCGTTCGGTGCTTTGATTCGTTACGTTCGAGCACAAACGCCCATCGATTCGGAGGGTGGCCATTCAAGATCATCGCCGGACTCGAATGGGAAGATGAAACAGTCTTCGCCGAATTGATTGAATCGCGAGTCGGGCTGGGTATCTATGGGTTATTCTGACGATTCCTGCATGAGGCGAGACTCCTGCTCGTTCAGAAGATCAATCAGCTGACAGGCCAACTCGTCGTCGACCGAGCGCGCCAGAGATAGATAGTGCGATCTGGTCTCATCCAAATAAGTCCGCCGCCGGGACGTCGGACGATGATGAACTGCGGCCAGATTGTTCAGCCGGTCGAACACCTTGATAACGCGAACTTCAAAGCCGGAGTTGGCTATCCGGGCTACATATTGGGCTTCTTCCTCGTGAGATGGAATGGATGATACGCCCGGCCGCTTCAGTGGCTTCGACAAAACAGAGACTTGCTCAGCGACTACAACGCCAAATTCGGCTTCGATGCTCTGAGCGGTAACGGTCGTCGAATCTTCAATCGTGTCGTGCAGTAAAGAGACGATCACCGCCGTCGCGGCATCGTAGGTGCGCCGTTCGGCGAGATAGCGGGCGACGCTTGCGGTTACAGGGTAGATGTGTTCCTCCAGATATGGACCTCCGCCGCTGCGTCGCTGATTTCCGTGAACTTCTTCCGCAAGCGAAAATGCTCTAGGAATCAGATTGGTCCACAGGTTCAGGTCGAGAAGGACATCGCTCAATTCTCTTTTGCTCAGCACCAGGCGATCGTTCATCAAATCCTCCGTCCGTTGAAGTTGTTGACGCGAGTGTCCGAGTCGCCCGGTATCACCTCACGCCCGATTTTCGAACTGAAGAACGCAAATTGCGAAGAACCCGTTCCTAATACCTGGGAACAGGCGATCGACTCAATCCATGTTACGATGAGAAGCCAAAAGCGGGACATTCGGCGATCTTTGATGCGCGGCCGATGCCGCGATCGTGGACAGCGAGAGGAGATTCAGATGGCAGTGGAGACGCAGGTGAGCGACCACCTCCTGCTTATCAATGGGGAGCTCGTGCCGGCTGCCTCTGGAAAAACGTTTGACACGCTCAACCCGGCTTCTAACGAGGTTATCGGGCGAGTCGCGAAGGCCGGCATCGAAGACGTGAATCGGGCCGTCTCGGCCGCTCGAGTCGCCTTTGACAGTGGACCATGGCGATCGATGACGCCGAACGAGCGAGGCAAACGGATGCGCAGGGTTGCCGAGATCTTGCGTGAGCGCCAGGAGGAGATCGCTCGTCTCGAGACCCTGAACTGCGGGAAGATCATCATAGAGTCGCGCGGGGACGTCGCGGCGTCAGCCAATTGTTTCGAATACTACGCCAACCTGACCGGGCAGGTATGGGGCGAGACGATCCCGATGAACGGTCCACTGTTCGACTACACGCTTCGCGAACCGATCGGCGTCTGTGCGCAGATCATCCCCTGGAATTTTCCACTCCTGATGGCAGCCTGGAAGCTGGGGCCTGCACTTGCGACTGGCAATACAATCATTCTCAAACCGGCCAGCGCCACACCGCTCACCGCCCTCGTGCTGGGACAGATTTGCCTTGAGGCCGGTATCCCAGATGGCGTCGTCAATGTCCTTCCAGGGCCGGGCGCCGAAGTTGGAGCGGCACTGGCGGAACACCCAAACGTGGACAAGGTCGCGTTCACCGGCGAGACCGAGACTGGACGACAGATTCTGCGTCTGAGCGCGGGAACCATCAAGAAGGTTTCGCTCGAACTGGGCGGCAAGTCGCCGAACATCGTCTTTCCAGACGCGGATCTTACAGAGGCGGTCAACGGCTCTTTGTTCGCCATCTTCACCAACGCTGGACAGCGCTGCACAGCTCGCACACGACTCTTTTTGCATGAGTCGATCCATGACCGGTTCATGTCCGACTTTGTCTCAAAGGCGGGAAAGATTCGCGTGGGCGATCCGATGGAGGACTCGACACAGATGGGCCCGGTTATTTCGACAACACAATGCGAACGTGTGCTGAGTTTTGTCGAACGCGCTCGCGGTGAAGGAGCGGCGTTAAGTCTTGGCGGGAAACGTCCCGATTCGGAGGTATTGCGGCGAGGAAACTTCGTCGAGCCGACCATCTTCGACCAGGTTCACAACGACATGATGATCGCTCAGGAAGAAGTCTTCGGCCCGGTTCTCTCGGTCATACCGTTCAAGGATGACGCCGAAGTTCTGCAGATGGCAAATAATGTCATCTATGGGCTTGCCGCGACCATCTGGACAACTGATATCAAGCGTGCGCACCGGCTGGCAAGCCAGATTCGCGCTGGCAATGTGAGTATCAACTATCCGACGGTGAATCCACCTGAGGCGCCATTTGGTGGGTTCAAACAGAGCGGCATCGGCCGAGAACTGAGTCGACACGCGCTCGAGCTGTATACACAGGTCAAGAATGTCGTCGTGAATCTGAGCGATCAACCCTTCGATTGGTATGGAAACTGGCCGGCGGGCCGCTAAATTGATAGGCGAATCTTGGTGAGTGACCAGCCGGGGACGGTCGTCGGCGAGATCGCTGACATGCAACTGGGTCCGATGACGCGAATTGGCGTCGTGGATCTCGGCTCTAACTCGGGACGTCTCGTCGTCTACGATCAGTTTAGAACCGGCTATCTAAATATCATCGAAGACGCGCGCGTACCTCTCCGGCTGGCAAACGACCTCCACAATAACGGCGCATTGGGGCCCGAAGCGCTGGAGCGAACGATCGCCGCGCTCCGAGAATTCCGTTCGATCGCGGAGGGAGCCGGAGCCGAGCGTGTCATCGTCGTTGGTACTGCCTCCATGCGCGAGGCGACGAACGGCGACGAATTCCTTAAGAACGTTCGCGCCGCCGCTGGAATGGACATCGAGGTCATCGACGGACTGACCGAGGCGCTCTATTCATTTCTCGGTGCAATTCACGGTTTGCCAGTCTGGAACGGGTACGTTCTAGATATCGGTGGCGGGAGTCTGGAGTTGACTCGATTCCGTGAGCGCCAAGCAATCTCCTCGTGGACGCTGCCACTAGGCGCCCTCAGGACTACAGCCGAATTCATCACCAACGACCCTCCAACAACCAAAGAGATTCGCAATCTAAAGCGACACATTGCGCGGGCTCTTTTCGACCAGGGAATTCCCTCGGCCGAGCCAGGCGACATCCTGGTCGGAACCGGTGGCACAATTCGCAACGTTGCAAAAATCGATCGAAAGCAGCGGCGCAATCCGATTCAACGACTTCACGGCTACGCCCTTCCTTACCAGCGAGTTCGTCGCATCGCGTCATCTCTTGCTTCCGCCGACGCAACGCGACGCGCGAACACGCCAGGACTCAACTCCGAACGCGCAGACTCGATCGTTGGTGGTGTCGCCGCCGTGGCGGTCGTGATGGATATGCTCGGCATGAACGAGTTATTGGTTTCCGGGAAAGGGCTGCGAGAGGGCATCGCATTCGCAAACAGCAGTGCCGAGGTGCCCGACCCAACCAGCGTCAAGACGATGTCTGTGGCGGCGCTCGCAAATCGATTCGGCTCCTGGGAATCAGGCCGAGCCGAGCAGCGCATCGCGAGCGTTACTCAGCTCACGATCGCGCTCGACGCGGAGTCCAGTATGGAATTCCGCGAACTCTGCGAGGTCGCGGCGTATCTGCTCGATATCGGTCGGAGCGTGGATTACTACAACCGCCTCAGCCACACAGCGACGATTGTGGAGTTGGCGGATCTGGACGGATTCACGCACCGCGAGATCGCCCTCCTGACCGCGATCATTCGAGAGGCCGATCGCCGGCAGACCGACCTCAGCCAATATGAACCGCTTCTCACCTCCGAGGACGCCGATCCGGTTGCGCGCTGCGGAGTCATCCTGCTTATTGCCGATGAGATCGAACGGCGATATCCTAGAAACGCAGACGTTGAACTGAAGGTTGACTCCCGGCCAGAGAAGGTGACGATCACATTACCCCCGTTCTCCGTGTTCGGCGCCGACAAGCTTGGGGATCGATTCCAGCGAGTCTTCGGGCGCGAGCTAGCATTCAACTGAAAGGACTGGAATTCGTGGGGCTACGCAGCAACCGCCGGTTGCCTGGTCGACTCTTCATCGTTGAAGGAATCGATGGCTCAGGCAAGAGCACCCAACTCGATCTGCTCCACAAATGGTTGGTCAGCCAGGGTTACCTGGTCGTTTTCAGCGAGTGGAATTCGTCGCCGATCGTCAAGAGGACTACGAGCCGGGGGAAGAAGGCCCGTAGCCTAACACCCATGACGTTCAGCCTGATTCACTCCGCCGATTTCGCAAGCCGGGTCAACTCACAAATTCTTCCAGCACTTGAAGCGGGCGCGATTGTTCTAGCCGACCGGTATGTCTACACGGCATTTGCTCGCGACGCGGTTCGCGGCGTCAGCCGAAAGTGGCTCAGACAACTCTACTCCTTCGCCGTGAACCCGCATATATCCTTCTACTTTGATGTCCCGCTGGATGAATCACTGCGCCGAATCCTAACCGGCCGACCCGAGCTGAAATATTACGAGGCCGGACTGGACCTGAATTTGAGCGATGATCCGTACGAATCATTCCGGCTATTCCAGGGGATGATTCGGGAGGAATACAGCCGTCTCGTGCGGGAATTCAAACTCGAGCGAATCGACGCGACCGATAATCTCATTCGCCAGCAGCAACTCGTGCGCGAGATGGTCAAACCCCACCTCAATGGCGTGATTCGCGCGGGAAGAGGCGGACTTCAGAACGCGCTCGAAGAAGAAAATCTTCGCGGGCGCTACCTCACCGAATCAGGGAAATAAGGGGGCATCCGTTATGAAACAGCTTCGATTCTTCGGAGACCCACCTCCGGACATGGATGAGCGACAGTTTCCTGGCAGACTCGTCGTGATCGAAGGGACGGACGGGGTCGGTCGCTCGACCCAGATTGCATTGCTCAAAGAGTGGCTCGAGGCGAGTGGCTACGCGGTGATGGGAACCGGACTCCGACGATCGAGCCTGGCGGGTCGAGGAATCGAGCGCGCAAAGCGTGGGCACACACTCGACCCGATGACGTTGAACCTGTTCTACGCTACCGACTTCTGCGACCGTATGGAGCGAGCCATCATACCGGGTCTTCGCGCAGGGATGGTGGTCCTCACCGACCGATACATTTTCTCTCTGATCGCACGTGCGGTTGTGCGCGGCGTTAATCGCCGCTGGATCGAAGACGTTTTCGGTTTCGCGCTGATCCCCGATATCGTGTTCTACCTCGATATCGATGTCGAGCACCTGTTGCCACGCGTCCTAAGCAGCACCGGTTTCGACTACTGGGAATCAGGTCAGGATTTCCTCAGAGGAAATGATGTGTACAAGAACTTCGTCCGTTACCAGTCCAAACTGCTGCCCGAATTTCGGCATCTGGCGAAGCAGTACAACTTCAGCGTAATCGATGCTCGGCGAAATGTTTTGGACATCTTTACCGATCTGAAAGCGGGAATTCACGCTGTCGTCGAGGACATGATCGACGACGAGCCTCAATCCTTTGACGAAATTACGTTGAGCCCAATCTCCGCAGGAACTTAGGTGGCAGCCACCATCGTAAAGTCATGGCCCCCGCACCAACCCCTCGATCAGAGCGGAAGCTCGCGGCTCCGCCCTTCTTGAACGGTTGGGCCGGCGCGCTTTCACCCGCGAGAAGCACCCCCGCAAGCTCCCCTAAGAGCGGTTCATGCCCAACCAATGCCACGACACCATCGTGCTGCTGCTCCTGCAGAAACGCGATGACGTCGACCGACTCATGTGACGGTTCGAGCACTGCGCAATGTATCGGCTCAGGCCATCCTGCCTGTTCTTCTAGAATCTGGGCAGTCTCCATTGCGCGAACATACGGACTGCTCAACACGATGTCGACGGACTCGCAAATTGATCTCAACCCAAGTGCCGCCCGCTCGAATCGCGATACTCCTTCGGGAGTGAGCGGACGCGCACTGTCGTCCGGCCATCGCAGCAAATCGCGCTCAAAGGCTATGGCGTGACGGATCAATATCAATTCCACGATCTACTCCCTCGTCGCGTCGGCGGTCACTGATCGGTTTCAACGTCGGATGTCTGATGTGGCGGTGAATCCTGTGACGGAACGATGTTCGCCTTCACGCTGGACTTTGCTTTCTTCACTGGACGCCGGCGCGCGCGACGTCTCAATTCTCGCTCGAGGCGGTCAAGCTGCTTTCCCGTCATCCGTTTGTAGGCTTTTGGAAAAAGGTCGCGAGCGTCGTTTGCCGAGAAGCCATATCGTTCGGCCACTCGCCCCATCGCGAAAACGGTCAAAGGGGGTAGTCCAACAGAAGGGTCCGCGGCGATTTCTCGCAGGTGGTCTATGGCGACGATCGAGTCTTGATGGCGCCCAAGGAGGTCCTGTACCTCGACAAGTTGAGCGATGATCTGACGAACAATCTTGGAGTAGAGCGGACTCACGAACTCGAGTGTGTAGCGCAGTCGCTTTCCATCTATCCGGAGCATATGAAAATCGGCGTCAGCGGATGATTCACGCAGACGATCTGCCCGCCTTCTGAATCTCCTATATCGCCCCAATACGAGGCCAGGAGCGATGTTCACCGCTCGACCCGATTCGTCCAGCTCGACAGGTACCGTTAGCAGTCCGCTGAATTCGGCAATGAATTTCTCATACCGGTCAGCGTCGAGCACCGCTAGCATGCTTCCTCGGGCAGCATCTCTGCGCCGGTTCAGTTCGGAAATCAGCGGTTCAAGTGCGTCAGAATCATGCGGATCCAGCTGCTCCTTCCAACTCAAAATCTCGGCGAGCTGAACGTCGAGGTCACGAACCTGCCCCAACGCCGCAGCAACCCAACGCAAGTCTTCTCGCATCTCATCGAACTCCGGCCTCAGATACGGTGAGAAGAGCGAAAGCGCTGCTCGAAGCCGCCTGGCTGCTACCCGCATGTCGTGGAGCTCTTCTACGTCGTCGCCCAATCGCGTTCCTGGCTCTCGACGCAGAAGCTCGACAAGATTTCGCCGGATCACCGCCATTGCGAGCTCACGAATGGAGGAATCTCGTCCGAACTCAACGGATCCCACATTGAAAGGTTGAGCAGAATGTAGTCCGAGGGTCGACACGCCGGTTTCAAATTTTGATTTAGAGGCTGGCATCAAGTTACAGGCAGCGGCCATGGCATTGACAAACTGATTGAGGTGACCCGTGTGATCGGCAGTTGTCTCAACCTCCACCCGCAGAAGCTGCGACTGGTCTTCAAATACTTCGCCGATAAAGGTTGTGTTGTCGAGGGAAAGTTCGCCGACATCTCGTCCGTCACGCCAGAGCCGAAACCGTTTGCGCCGTGTTACCGCGGTAAAGAGCGGAGTAACGCTACTACGGCCACGAATGGCCCTAATGCGGTCTCCTACCGGGCCGCGAATCTGATCGACTGACTCGGTCTCATCGTCAGCAACCTGCTGCGTGACCTCGTGGCGACGAATATAGCCGTCTCGAATACCATCAATCGACTTGAGCGTCAGTTCGACATGATCCTGCGACCGCCTCGAACGCAGACTATAACCGGTTCGGTAGATGCGCCAATCGGCGGTGTCGAAGTAGGTGTCCAGATGTTCATCGGGCTCGGCTGTGCTTATCGCGATCGGCAGCGAGGCTGGGAGATCTCGGAGCCATCGTTCCACCGGCCCAAGGTCGTCAACGTCGAACTGCCACTCAATTTCAATGTGATCTTCTAATTCGGGCATTCGCTCACCACACTCTCAGATAGCTGCCGCCAGGCACATGGGATACAGATGCGATCGCGCGACCACATTGTTGTGATGGTATCCCGGCAATAGATCCGCAGACGATACGGAAATCTTTGGCGTAGAACTTCTCACCGATCATTGCAACTGTTTGATGTTCATGGTTGCCTCCATGAGGAACCGACTGGCTGCTACGACCGACATGAACAGATAGGCACAGAGAAGTGCACCCACAGCGACTCCGGCAAGGTCACTCAGTGAACGGGCGTGGTTCTCCAAATGCCGGCCAAGCTGAAGAAAGCATATCGAGAGCTCGAACATGACAAGAATTGCAGCCGAAACGAGGAACACGGCCAGAAACGGATACGCGGTTCTCCATCCGCTCATGGCAAGTAGTCCGAACGCAGCAACGGGCAAAGCCAGGATCGCAAATTCGCCAAACCAACCGATGATCTTATCAGAACGCTGATGTTCCACGTTCCACGAAATATTATTCGTGAGCAACCAAAGGAACACCGCCAGCGTTGTACCTGTGAGCGCACCGGTGATGTAGCGCAGCACGTTATTCGGTTGATACAGCGTGACAAGCCGCACATCATCAAGCGTCGAGTTAAACCCGTCGATTCCCATGGCGACGATGAATACAAAGAGTGCTGACAGCACCGGCAAAGAGGGAACGCCGCTTGCCCGAAACCTTCCTCGCAGCAGAAGATAGAGTTGAGTAATGAGGAAGCCGCCGTATATGCCGGTCATCCGCGAGCCAAATGGAAGCCGGTCAGGCCCGAACCAGAAAGAGTGGCTTGGACGTTGAGCACACAGACCATGAAGGATGGCGATTGATTTCGTCTCAATTGACCAGGGTGCGAGAAAGTATCCGAGAATCGAGATCGTCAGAAGGCCAGCGAAGGCCACGCCCCAACTCGGCCGCCTGACGTGAATTGTGGACTGAAACAAACGCGGAGAAGCGTTCATCCGCTCCCTGCCCGGTCGTGATTTCGGACCGTTCAACCCACTATAGCAGAAACGTCACGGTGACACGTACCTTTGTTCCATTGCATGTACGACCATTATGATCGTACACTAATCTGGGGAAATTGTGGGCACACGTAGCGCAAGAGTTTGTGTGTCGGAACTCCACACTATCAAGGCTGAGACGCAAGGGACTATAGTGTCAACCAACAACAACGCGATTTTCTCGGAGCGATTCGATCGCCGGCGATTATTGAAAGTAGCCGGCGGGATGCTGCTCATGAGTGTGGTTGACATTCGACTTTCGGGCCGCTCTGCCGCTGCGATGACTCGTATGAATTGGGTCGAGCGCGGAGTGTTCCCATTGCAGGGTAGCTACCAGTCTTCGGTTTTTCAGGCGGCTCAAACCTTCAACAGCGTTGAAGTTGTCTGGAAAGGCGACCTTCCAGCCGGCGCCGCGGCCAACTTTTCTACCCGGGTAAGCACGGATGGATCTACGTGGTCTGAATGGGTCGAGATGCATCTCGATAGCCACGTTCGCTCGTTATCCGACTCACGCAGGTTCGAGATGCCCGCGCTCGTGTCGCCAAGCAACTACGTCCAATATCGAGTTGATCTCGTAGCCGATGACTTTGGCGTCTATCCGGTCATTCACGAAGTGGAACTCGGGTGCGTCGATACGTCCGCTCCCGCACAATACATGAGCGTTCCTCCTGCTCCGATCGACGGGTTCATCATTCCGCGAGCTAGTTGGGGCGCCGATGAATCGTTGCGTTTCGACAAGAACGGCAAGGAGATTTGGCCGCCCGAATATCGTCCGATTCAGAAGGTGATCATTCACCACACGGTGACCCAGAACCATGAAACAGATCCGGCTGCGACTATTCGAGCGATCTATTACTATCACGCCATAACGCAGGGCTGGGGCGACATTGGCTATAACTTTCTCGTTGACTGGCATGGCAACGTGTACGAAGGTCGCTATGGTGGACCGAACGTCGTCGGTGGACATGCGCTTCAGTACAATTGGGGTAGCCTCGGCATTGCACTCACAGGTGATTACTCCACCACCCCAGTCGAACACGCCACGCTTGCCTCACTTGTCAGACTGATCCAGGATCGTGCCAAAAACGTCGATCCGGCCGGCATCGGATTCTTCATCGACAAAGCCAACGTGCCGAATATCTGTGGCCACCGGGACGTGTTGTCTACCGAGTGTCCTGGCGACGACGCCTACCAAGAAATCCCTGCGATCCGCGGATGGTGCAAAGGGATCAACAAACCGATCTACGTGACGCCTCAACCGATCGGAACATCGAGTGCCGAGATCCTGTCGCTGGCGTTCTCACCCAATCCGGTCTTTGCAGGGACGGAAACTCGAGTCGACTTTGTCGTGCAGAACACCGGCACCACGACGATTGGTACCCAGGGACCACTACCTGGGTACAGTTACACTGAGGGCCAAGATTTCAATAGCCAGGGCTATCCAAAACTGGAGGGAATGTATCGCGTCTGCATCGACTTTGTGGGAAACAACGGGCTGCCAAACCCGTTCCGTTGGGGACTACCAAGTTCGTTGAAGCCGGGCGAAAAAGCATCATTTGTTGGCTTCCTCCGGTTCAAGACTCCCGGAGATTGGAGCCTCAGCGCGAGCCTGGTGCAAGAGTGGATCAGCTATCAGCAGAAAAACGTATTCCAGCAGAAGGTAACGGTGTTGCCGCTGCCGACCGAGCCAATGCCGCAGAGTAGCGATCCAACACTTACCTATGAATCGGTCACAGAGCACAACGTTCCGACGGTCTTCCATAATTACTGGCAAAAGTACGGTGGACTTTTCCGATTCGGTTACCCGCTCACCGAGCCGTTTCTAGAGCAGTCTGAGACGGACGGAAATAGTTACGTGACACAGTACTACGAGCGCGCCCGGTTCGAGCATCACCCGGAGCATTCCGGGACGCAATACGAGGTTCTCCTTGGCCTGCTCGGGCGAGAACGCACGTTGGATCGGACCAGCGAGAAACCATTCTTGCCGCTCGGCCTGCAACCAGCGAGTCCGGACTACGACTACTACATCGAGACAAGTCACACATTGCGTGGCGGCTTCCGCGACTATTGGGCCAACAATGGCGGCCTGATGTCGTTCGGCTATCCGATCAGTGAGCAGTTCCAGGAGATCAGTGAGACCGACGGACTGACTCATACAGTGCAGTATTTCGAGCGAGTTCGGATCGAGTGGCACCCGGAAAATAAGGGCACCGACTACGAATACCTGTTGGGACACCTTGGTCGGGAGATTCTAATCGACCGCGGATGGCTTCAACCGACCCCGTAGGAGTAAATCCGCTGAAGTCTTGATACAAGAGAATTGGTATGTGACGAGGCCGGTTCAAGTTGAACCGGCCTCTGATGATCGAGAGAAACGTCTACATATCTTTAAAAACTGAGGATGTTGCCTGGGTCAGGTATGGGAACTCAACCTGGGTTGCCGTGTATACACGATAGGCAAGGTAAAGAGCCAGAGCAAACGGGACGAAATAGCCGACCCACGTGATGCAGACAAGCGCACCTACGGCAGACGTGGCGATGAAACTGGCACACGTGTACAGAACGTAATAGGCAAACGCCGCGCCGAAAAAAACAAGCCCCTGATACGCGTGAATCCGATTGAACCGACTATCCTTCAACGTCGTCACCAAGATGATGATCGGCACGATAGGCGAAAAAACATAACTGAGCGCGGAAATGAGCTTGTCATTTTCGGACTGTGGTTGGACCCCAGAGTATTGTCCCTGCATAATCTCCCCCTAATTTGAGTATGACGACGCCGTCTAATTCACCAGACTCGCGGACTACGACGGGAAATCGCGCAATATGACGTTCCGTAATGGGTATTGTTCGGTGAAGTGTATGTGCAGTGAACGTAACCGTCAACAATTCGGGTCCAAATTTCTGAAAATCGCGAAGATTCTGCGTTTTCACCTTTCGTCCCGGCCAATATAGCAGCATCGGAACGACAGTCGTCACGCTGAAATGAAACCCAGGCCCAGGCGGCGCAGGGATCGAAACTGCCCCTGGCCCACGATCAGATGGTCGATGACATCAACTCCCAGGATCTGACCCGCCCGGCAGATCTCGGTCGTTAGCGACACGTCGGCGGCCGATGGCGTTGGATCACCTGAAGGATGGTTGTGCACGATAACGAGCCCTGGAGCGTTCTGGCGCACCGCATCCTTGAAAACTTCGGCGACCCTCACCTGAGCGCTGTTGACGCTGCCCTGATACACAGTCGCGGTACGCAGCACGCGATTCTTGGTGTCAAGCAGGATAACGCGCAACTGCTCGTGATCGAGCGACGACATTTCACTGCCGAGCAACGCAAAAATGTCCTCTGGCGTTTGAATCTGTGGTCGATCGTTGGGACTTGTCGCGCTGAGTCGTTGTGCCAGAACCATCGTTGCCTTCAGCTTGGCTGCCTTGGCCTCGCCGAGACCGTGCGATCGTTGCAGATCAGGCATGTCGGCTCGCACGAGACCCGAAAGCCCGCCATATTCCTCAAGCAGGCGCTTCGCCACGTCGACGACGCTCTCACCTCGAACTCCGGTATTCAGGATGATCGCCAACAACTCGGAGTCGGTCAGAGCCGCCGGTCCGCGCAGTCGCAATTTCTCCCTTGGGCGGTCGTCCAACGGGGTTTCTCGCATCAGTCTAGACTGATAGATGGGCCGCTGATCGGCGTCGTGCAATCGCCATTCCTTATGCTTGTCGCGCTTGGCGCTACTATGAACCATCTGCCGCTCAACCGCAATGCCCGCACTCACAACATGGTCACTGGCTGGGAAATCCTGGAGCCGACTTCACCCCGATGAAGTTAGCCGACGAACGATATGTCACTAACCAAAGCTGCAGACTGTCATAACCTGCGAAGTTCTGAGAGCGTTGTGTATACTTTCGTGGCGCCGCGCCGTGCTATTCCGGCGCGGCGGTTCTGTTAAAATCGACCAGGGGTTCCCGGCAGTAAGGACATGATCGTGGTATTTAGCAGGCTATTTCGCCGGCAAACCGAACCTGAACCAAAAATTGAAGCAGGTCTTAAGAAATCGCGCCGCGGAATCTTCAAAGACATCAGCGCGCTGTTCGAACGAAGCGAGATCAACGAGGATCTCTTTGACGATCTCGAGATGCTACTTATTCAAGCCGATCTCGGGGTCGAAACGACGGTTGAACTTCTCAACAATCTTCGGGCTCGCATTGACCGGGAACGCATTCGCCAACCATCAGATGCGCGTGAAGCACTTCGAACCGAGATGATTGCGCTCCTGCAGAACGCAACGCGCAACCGAAAGATCAAGATATACCAACGCGGTGTGCCGTTCGTGATCTTGGTTGTCGGAGTGAACGGCACCGGCAAGACCACCACAATCGCCAAGCTCGCGAGGTTTCACCAGGATCAGGGACGAAACGTCGTGCTGGTAGCCGGTGATACATTTCGTGCCGCGGCCATCGACCAGCTTCAGGTATGGGGCGAACGGCTAAAGACGACCGTTATCGCACATCAGGCCGGCGCCGACCCAAGCGCGGTCATTTTCGATGGCATGAAGGCGGCTCATAACCGTAATGCCGACATCTTACTCATTGACACTGCCGGGCGGCTGCACAACAAATACAATCTGATGGAAGAACTAAAGAAAATTCGCAAAGTTATTCAGCGGCATGTGCCCGAGGCGCCGCAGGAGGTCTTGCTTGTCATCGACGCAACGACTGGCCAGAACGGCCTCGTTCAGGCACAGAAGTTCGCCGAGGCGGTTGACATCACCGACATCGCGATCGCTAAGCTCGACGGAACGGCGCGAGGTGGCATAGCGTTCGCCATTTCTCGCGAACTCGGCATTCCAATCAGCTACGTCGGAACCGGCGAACAGATCACCGAGCTAACCGAGTTTGAGCCGGAGACGTACGTCGACGCGCTCTTCTTTGGTGAAGAAGAGGAGGGCTAAGCATGTTTGAAACGCTCAGCGACCGACTCAACGACGTCTTCCAACGCATCGGCAAGAAGGGACGCCTGACCGAGGGCGATGTCGATGAAGCAATGCGCGAAGTAAGGCGCGCGTTGCTCGAGGCCGACGTCAACTTCAAAGTCGTGCGTGATTTCGTCGCGGCGGTGCGTGAACGTGCTGTCGGTGAAGAGGTTCTCAAAGCGCTAACACCCGCACAACAGGTCATCTCAATCGTCAATGAGGAACTCATAAAGGTACTCGGCTCCGAGCGCGTGCCATTGCAGACTGCATCCACGCCTCCAACGATCATCATGCTCGTTGGCCTGCAAGGCTCCGGTAAGACCACGCACGCCGCGAAGCTGGCCAGCCACCTCAAGAAAGAGGGGCGAAAGCCGTTGCTGGTAGCGGCCGATATCTACCGGCCAGCAGCTGTCGATCAGCTGCAAACCCTTGGCGGGCAAATTGGTGTTCCGGTGCATGCTGAAGGAACCAAAGAGAGCCCAGTAAAGATCGCGCAGAACGCGGTCAAAGTAGCCAAGAATGAGGGCTACAACCCCATCATTATTGACACGGCCGGGCGACTGCAAATCGACGATCGCATGATGCAGGAACTCGAAGAGATCACGAAATCGGTGAGCCCCACCGAAACCCTCCTCGTAGCCGACGCCATGACCGGCCAGGAAGCAGTCAGTGTTGCCCAGGAATTTCATCGTCGACTCCAACTGACCGGACTCATACTGACAAAAATGGACGGCGACGCCCGCGGCGGCGCGTCCCTCTCGATCCGGTCGGTGGTCGGAGTACCGATCAAATTCATCGGTACCGGCGAACGAATCGACGCTCTGGAACCGTTCTATCCCGATCGTCTGGCGTCCCGGATTCTTGGCATGGGAGACGTGCTTACGCTGATCGAACGCGCTCAATCAGAGATTACCGAAGAAGAGGGCCAGCAACTCCAGGAGAAGATGCTCACCGGCACCTTCAACCTGGAGGATTTTCTCAATCAGCTTCAGCAAATCAAACGCATGGGGCCGCTCTCGCAGATACTTGAAATGATCCCTGGGATCGGACAAGCGGTACGACAGCAGCAGGTTCAGGTTGGCGATGATGAGTTCAAGCACATTGAGGCTATTATTCATTCGATGACGATCGAAGAGCGTCGCTCTCCTGAGATCATCAAGCCAAGCAGGCGCAAACGAATCGCGGCAGGAAGTGGCACGACGTCAGCTGAAGTCAATCAGCTTCTTGCACAGTTCAAACAAATGCAGAAAATGATGGACCAACTCGGAGGCATGGCCGGCGGCGGAGGCCGTCGAGGCAAATTACGTGGACTCCTCTCTGGAAATCCGCTAGCCGGGATGAATCCGGCGGAACTTGAAGCGATGATGCAAAACGGCGGAAAGCCTGCCGTTGGCCAGGGGGCATCACCAACTCGACCAACGACTCTGCCACGAAAGAAGCGGAACAAAAAGAAATCGAAAGGTCGTCATCGTTAAGGAATCACCGCTCGATTCCGAGACTTCACATCATTGGCACACGTCACAGAGAGATGTAGATGCAATACGCCGCCGCACGGGAAGAAGCCGCAAACTGGTACGAACGTATCTTGGGACTTCCCCTCTTCTATAAGGTGTTGATCGCGAACTCAACCATTGTGGTTGTCGGTGCTATCTTCGGGACCGCCTTGACGCTCCGGGCCGCGAGGGAGACGAGCGCGCTCTACAGCCTTGTCGCCACCTTCGCGGTAATCGGCACGCTCACTAGCATTGCCGTCAATTGGTTTGTGCTGCGAGCAGCGCTCCGGCCTTTGCTCGTGTTGGAAAAGACAGTCGACGAGGTTCGACGTGGCAATTTCAGCATTCGGGTTAGGAAGGTCGGTGTCGGCGACCCGAACATCGACATGCTGACGGAAACGTTCAACGGGATGCTCGACGCGGTCGAACGATATCGTGCTCAGATCCATGAAATGTCCGTTCGTGCGCTCAACGCACAGGAAGAAGAACGCAAGCGCATCTCGCGCGAGCTTCATGACGACACGGCTCAGGCGCTGACTGCTCAGCTTCTTCGACTCAAGACGCTGGAAGCGACTGGAGGAACGCTCGAGCCGAGCGTGTTGTCCCAGCTGATCGGGCTGACAGCCGAAACATTGGAAGACGTGCGCCACATGGCACATGAACTGCGTCCGCCGAGCCTCGACGACCTCGGGCTTCTCGCTTCGTTAGAGGGCTTGGTCGCACAGTGCCGCGAGCGATTCGATCTACCGGTCGATTTCTACTCCGATGGACTCAAGCAAAGACCCACTCCGGATGTCGAGCTCGTCGTCTACCGCATCGTCCAGGAAGCACTCACCAACGTCGCAAAGCACGCCGGTCCGTGCGAGGCAACAGTCTCGCTCCGCTTTTACCGCAACACCCTTTGGATCCGCGTAACGGACAGCGGGCGGGGATTCGATATGTCCTCGCTCGATCGTAGTGATGGAGCCGGCCTTGGCCTCTTCGGAATGCAAGAACGTGCCGCCCTTGTAGGTGGCACTGTCATAGTTACGTCGGGGCAAGAACGGGGAACTGAGGTTGAAGTTCGCGTTCCAATCGGTGCATCGCTGCCAACGACCGCTGTTGGAGGAATTCAGTCATGACATCAATTAGCACTCGCCTCATCAGCGTCGTGCTCGCGGACGACCATGCCATTGTGCGAGCAGGCCTACGCGCGTTGCTTGAAGCCCAGCCCGACATTCAGGTAGTCGGTGAAGCGGGATCCGGTGACGACGTCGTCGAACTCTGCCGGCAAACCACTCCGGACGTCGCCATTCTCGACATTTCGATGCCGGGAGGCGGTTTGGAAGCCACCCGCAAGATCTCACGGCTCGGCCTGTCAACACGTATCCTGATTTTGACGGTACACGCCGAGGAACGCTATCTGCTGCCGGTACTTGAATCCGGCGGCTCCGGCTATGTGCGCAAGTCGAGTCTTCATACCGACCTGATCGACGCAATTCGGATGGTCTCACGCGGAGAAGTCTTCCTTGAGCCGGCCGCGACTCGCATGCTCCTCAAGGGATATCTCGATCGGGCGCATGACGGCAGAGAATTGGACCCTGGCAAACTGCTATCGGAGCGCGAGCGCGAGGTGCTCAAGCTCACGGCTGAGGGTTTCACGGCCCAGGAGATTGCCGATCAACTCTTCCTATCTCCAAAGACGGTCGAAACGTATCGACATCGCATCATGCAAAAACTGGGGTTCAGCCACCGATCGGAGCTTGTGCGCTACGCGTTGCGCGCGGGGCTGCTCGATCCAACCGCGGAATGAAGTGGAGTCCTGGTAGGCATTCCGCACAGGACGATCAAAATGTTCGCCAGCAATCTCGAGTATCTCAGGTTCTGGCCAACTTCAGGCTATTCGTCCGGCGCGTATTTCTTGCCTTGATAACATTCGAGCATGCAGCGGACCGCGTCGGCAGGATCGTCGGTGAGGCGAATCAACGACCGATCTGAACTGCTGATCTTACCTTCTTTAAGAACCGTGCTGTCCAGCCAGTCGAGCAGGCCCCGCCAATACTCGGATCCGAACAGAACGATCGGAAACGGATCGAGCTTGCCAGTCTGGGTCAGTGTCAAGGCTTCGAACAGTTCGTCCAAAGTTCCAAATCCACCGGGGAAGATAACGAAGCCCTCAGCGTACTTCACGAACATCATCTTACGTACGAAGAAATAGCGAAAATTCAGTGGAAGATTGACGTATGGGTTGATTCCCTGCTCCATCGGCAGTTCGATGTTGGCGCCCACCGATATTCCACCGGCTTCGAATGCGCCCCGATTCACCGCCTCCATCACACCGGGTCCGCCTCCGGTGATGGTCGCAAATCCGGCGTCGGCCAGCCCTCGGCCCAGCGCCCGGGCCGCCATATAGGCTGGATCTTCCTCACCGATTCGCGCCGAGCCGAATACGGTCACCGCTGGTCCAATTCCAGCCAATGCATCGAAACCTTCGACGAACTCTCCGCTAATGCGCTGCACACGCCACGGATCACTGTGCGTAAACGCCTTGGCCTGCTCTCGGTCGGAATCCGACCAGCGCAACAGGGTCGGGTCGTGGGTCGGACGTCGCAATTGCAACGGCCGGTTCAGGACTGGATTTGTAGACATCTTGTCCGTCGAATTTATCGTTTCACCTGGCTTCTGTAAGTCGGACATGAGGAAATCCTTCGTGAGACCCGGTCAAAATGCCACACGGCGATCAGCGAGCAGGCGTTCCGCCGCGCTGCAGCCGATGCACGGTCACCGCAACATTGAAGTCGCGTGGATCTGGCCACGGGCCGGCATGAAACGCGACCTCGTCGATCCAGCCTAGCTCTGCCGCTCGTTCATTGAATCGTTCCGCAACATTACGGCCTGGTTCCGACAACCAGAACAACCCATCAGGCGCGACGAGCCATTCAACGAGACTAAGTATTGGTTCGACATCGCGTTTCTCGTAAAGGACATCGGCAGCCAGTACGACCGGGAACCCGATTCCGGCGAGGGTGCGCAGCTCCGCCGAGGGGTCACGCCAATTGATCTGCAGCAGATCCGGCACACGCCCAGTGTTCACCAGCGCGTTGTAGCGGCACAGGAGCAGCGATTCTGGAGAGTAGTCGGCGACGGTCAACGACGCGCCCGCGAGCAACGCCGCAATCGCCGTGACGCCCAGACCGCTTCCGATCTCGATGATGCGGTGCCCACGAACCCGATCGGGGTGCGCCATAATCTCGTCTGCCAGCGCAATACCACTCGGCCAAACCTCAGCCCAATAGGGCAGATTCTGCTCAGGATCGCCAGCCGCTGCGTCGAGCAGATGGTCAAAGTCTACTGGCTGAGCAATTCGCAACATGACGTTGCTCTCTGGCAGTGAGAAATGCGTCTCGGTCAACGGGCCAATGCGGTCGACCAATTCGTCATGCAGAGAATTCGCGTGACGCATGTGAGGGCATCCTATTCGGAAACCAGCTTCGTACCGTCGTAATAATCGCGGGCAGGTGGTTTCCTGCCCGCTATCAGTGCGCATTGGGTTGGCAGGTCAATCGGCCACGGCATCCTTGCTCAGCTGGCCAACCTTGCGAATGCCGACGGCGACGAGATCCGAGCCAACCTTGATCTCCTCAGAGTGATATCCCTCGCCAATCGGAGAACCGGGCTCGAGCACCTCTGAGAGTGTTTCGCCTTTGATGTAATTCGCGTGGCGCACGATCGACTCCGCCACTTCGCCGGTGGCATCATATACCGTTGCGATCGTGTCCTCAATCTGAAATCCAGCACTCTTGCGGGCATCCTGTACACCACGCACGAAGTCGCGAGCAAGTCCCTCCTGGCGTAGATCGGGCGTGATCTCAAGATCAAGCGCAACCATGAAGTCACGATCTTCGGCTACCGAGAATCCTTCACGGCTTCTCACTTCGACCAGAACCTCGTCCGGCTCGATCTCGATTGTCTCCCCGTCAACCGAGAGTTGGAAGGTGCGCCCGGCACGTTGCAGCTGTGCCAGTCGCGCCGGATCAGCTTGCTGGATCGACTTTCGTACGCTCCCAAGCTTGGGACCGTGTTTCGGGCCAAGCAAAGGTAGGTTTGGCCGGACCGAATAGCTCACGTACTCATCGGGGTCGTCGACCGTTTCGAACTCTTTGACATTAAGCTCGTCAAGAAGTTCGTTCTTGAGACGCTCGATCGACTGCGTGGACACGTCCTGACGAGAGCCGACAAGTACACGGCCAAGTGGCTGACGCACTTTGAAGCTGGCCGCGCTTCGAGCCGATCGCCCCAGCCCAACCACGTGCAGCAGAGCCGTCATGTCGCGGTTCAGCTCGGTGTCGATCTTGGTCTCATCGACCTCTGGGAAACTTGTCAAGTGAATCGAGCGCACCGCCGCCGGATCGACTGCCCGCACAAGATTCTGGTAGATCTCCTCAGTCAGGAAGGGCAGGAACGGGGCAAGCAATCGCGTGACGTTGTCAAGCACCTCGTAGAGCGTCAGGTACGCGGCAACCTTGTCGGTATCGCTTTCCGTCTTCCAGAAGCGACGACGATTGCGACGGATGTACCAGTTGGACAACTCTTCGACGACGAACTCTTCGATCGTACGCGCCGCTGTCAGTGAGTCGAATTCGAGCAAGCTGTCTCTTACAGCACGAATGACTTCCTGGAGTCGAGAAAGTATCCAGCGATCGAGCATCGATCGCTCCGCCACCGGAATATCATGATCCTTCGGGTTGAACCCGTCGAGCGCGGCATAGTTGGCGAAGAACGCATATGAGTTCCAGAGTGGTAGGACAAACTGCCGTCGCGCCTGGTCTGCCAGGTGAGGGCCGAAGTTAAGGTTGAGCGCAGGGTTGTGTTTGAGAAAGAGCCAGCGCATAACGTCGGCACCCATCTCATTGGCCGCGTCGTCGAACCAGATTGCGTTCCCCTTGCTCTTGTGCATCTCCTCGCCGTTCTCGTCCCGCAACGTTGCGAAACCGAGCACGTTGCGGTAGGGAATACGCCCGGTCAGCACGGTGCTCTGAGCAAGCATTGAATAGAACCAGTTGCGGAATTGGCCGGGGAACGACTCCGTGATGAAGTCGGCTGGGAACCAGTCTTCCCAATATTCGCGGTTCTTGCGGTAGTCCATCGTCGAATACGGCACGATGCCCGCATCCAGCCATGGGTTGCCGACATCCGGGATACGCGTCGCGACTCCACCACACTTCTCACAGCGGATCTTGACCGCGTCGACCCACGGACGATGTGGTGTGTGACCGTCGAACGTATCCCAGCCCTCGACCGAACGCGCCTCGAGCTCAGTTTCACTCCCGACCACGTCCCACCAGCCGCAGTTGCAGGTCCAGATCGGCAACGCCAGACCCCAATAGCGCTTCTTGGAGATCATCCAGTCGTCCATGTTGCGTAGCCAGTCAAGCTCACGCTCGCGACCAAAATCTGGAATCCAGCGCACCTGACGAGCCACGTCCATGACCTGCTCACGCCACGGGTCGACCGATATGAACCACTCGTCAACCAGTCGGAAGACGAGATCGGTCCCGCAGCGCCAACAGGTCGGATAGCGGTGGGTGTGATCGTAAGCGTAATAGAGCAGGCCCTTCTCACGCAGATTCTCGATGATCGGATCGGCCACGTCGCCGACAAACATGCCGGTCAACCAGTCGAATCCTTCGATGTATATGCCGTTCTCGTCGAGTGGCGCGACCGCCGGCAGATCGTTCTCTTTACCAAGTTGCTGGTCTTCACGACCAGCGCCCGGGGCGATGTGAACGATACCTGTTCCTTCAGTTGCGTCGATCGCGTCCCACGAGATCACACGATGCTTGACCTCATGCTCGGCCGGAAACTCATCGAACGGGCCACGGTAACCCCAACCGATCAAGTCTGATCCCTTGAGTTCCCCTACAACCTCATGCTCACCACGGATGGCGTTCGGAACGGCTTCTTGGGCCACGATATAGATCGCGTCGCCCTGCTTCACCCTGGCGTATGTCAGATCTGGATGGACAGCCGCCGCGACATTGGCCGCCAAAGTCCATGGAGTTGTGGTCCAAACGAGCAGGTATTCTCCCGGTCGATCGACAAGCGGGAAACGTGCGAAGAGGCTCTTATGCGTGCGCTCTTGATAGCCTTCGCCGACTTCCATCTCGGAGAGACCGGTTGCACAGCGCGGACACCAGGGCATGACGTCATGACCGCGGTAAATCAACCCCTTGTCATGACAGGTCTTGAGAAACAACCAGATGGTGTAGTTGTTCTCATCCGACATCGTGTAATAGGAGTTGTCCCAGTCCATGAAGTATCCGAGGCGCTTGGATTGTTCAGTGATGACGTCCGCGGAGTTCCAGACTCGCTCCTTGCATTTCTCAATGAACTCAGCGATACCGTAGCTCTCGATATCTCGCTTTGATTTGAACCCAAGCTCTTTTTCGACCTCGACTTCGACCCACAGCCCCTGACAGTCGAACCCGTTTTGATAACGCTGCTTCTCACCGAGCATGGTATGAAATCGAACGTAAAGGTCTTTATATGTACGACCCCAACCGTGGTGGACGCCCATGCCGAACAGGTTGTTCGCGGTGATGGGTCCATCAAGGAAGGACCAGCGCCGATCCGACGCATCGTTTCGATGGAGGTATTGATCGACGATGCCATCGCTATACCACCAGCCGAGCGTTTCACGCTCCATCGCTGGAAAGTCAACTTTCGGCGAGACTGTCTTGAACACCGGCGGCCTCCCTGAGCTTCGATACATCAAACAACCGGCGATCGAATGGAGCCGGTCGATACGTTCTCGTCAAAAACACAAAATCCCCGTCCTCGGATTGAGGACGGGGTTAACCCGCGGTACCACCTCAGTTGGCCCGTCGAACGCGGACCCACTCAGCAAGACGCCAGGCGAAATGTTGTGTCATAAGGCGTCTCGGTCGCGATAACGAGCGACCAACTCGGCCACGCCTACTTGAGCACCTTCATGCGCCGTTCGGGTGGCGGCTCGGGAATGATCTTCAGCGAGGCTTCCAGTACCCGTCTCACACTGTCACGGGTTCGCTGATCCGTCTAGCTCGCGTACTTGTTTCCGTCACAGCCGTTGCAATGTCAAATATCAATTCTATCAATCGACCACCTCCTGGTCAACAAATGGCAGAGGTATGGCCCGCAGAATCCTATGCAAATAACCATCACATCGAGGTGCTATGATTAGAGGTGGAAGTTTGACTGTGAGGTGAACTGTGATTTGGATCGGCGTCTTGACGTTAGCCACCTTTGCGCTCGTCGTCGTGGCTGCGGCCGTAGTCACGATGTTCATGGGACGTGGCCATCTCGATGCCCACGACACGCCATCCAAGCATCTCGATGAAATCGAGATGTTCTACCACAACTTTCACTAGCTTGAGTGACTAACGACTGACTACGAGGGAATCGACATGTGGACGCTATTCTGGGTGGCGGTTGGCATCGGCATCATCATCCTGCTGATATTGATCTCGATAGTGGTCGCTGGTCGCGGTCACCTCGGAGCCGAACAATCCGAAAGCCACTATCTTGACGAGGTCGAGGCGCGCTCGCGGTTCCCCTGGGGATAAGATCGACAATCGCACTCGTTAAATCGCGCCTTACTGTACGATGCGAAGTGGTCCAGATGCCGCGCGTGTCTCTGATTCCCGCGGTTTTCGCAGGAGAGTGAGATCCTGCTCGATTCCTTCGATCGTGCCCCCAGCGATGAAATCGATAACCTGCAGATCGCGAGCAAACTCCCCAAACAGATAACTCTGTGGGTGAAAAGCGGCACACAAGTTGGTGCCGACCACCTCTTCGTACTTCACAACGAGATGTCCAGCCCGAAACGACGCGATTTCATCCGCTGATAGGCGATCAACAAAGCGTTCACCGTGCGTGGTGACGGCAAGGAAGCCACCAGGGGCCAACACCCGAGACAACTCTTCCATCCATGTTTGCTGCAAATCGGCGGTCAGGTGCGTAAAGACCGAAAATGAGTAGATTAGTTCGAAGTCCCCGCCCAGATCAGGGAGCGGTGGGGCGAGGTCGTTAGTAATGAACCGCGCAAACGGCAGATTCTTGCTACACCAATCTATCAAGCGAGGATTGTAATCAGTGCCGACAATTCGCGCACCAGCCGGCGAATGCCAATGGCGGATGATTCGCCCGCAACCGCAACCAAAGTCAAAGATCGACCGCGTATCCTCGATCCGATGGCCATTCCTGAGCAACAGAGCTTCAATAACGTCGGTCGTGAGCTTTCCTGAATTCACGAACCAGCCAATGTCTGCGGTTCCGGCTACGAGCACCCTCAGGTTAGCTGGTGGGAGCGGATATCCATCGGCCGCCATCACATTGTCATCACGGCCTTGATGTACCCGATATTGAAACTGCTGAAACCGTTCGTAGATGCGGTAGACGGGAAGCGTCAATCCTGACCGGCGCAGCAGCCGGATAACGGATCGCCTCAGCACTCCAGACAGCGCTCAGTCCGTTCCACGTCGCACAAGCTCACTGTCTTAGTCTCCCCTTTATCACCAGAAAGTTGTCCGAGCCAACGCTCCACCGAGGCGATACGCACCGATGCGACCCTGCTCAGTTCACATCACTTTCAATGACGGGCTCAGAGCTTGCGACCGCTTGTCGTCTTGCCAACCGCGCTCGCAATGAACGCCAGGACAATCGCGCCAATCAGAGCGGGGATAATCGCAATGCCGGCAATGCTCGGTCCGAATCCGCCCAGGATGAGCCCACCGACCCAACTGCCGACCAGTCCAGCCACAATTGCTCCGAGCCAGCCATACGGCAGCCGACCGGGCACGATCATGTCGGCAATCCAGCCGATGATGCCCGCGACGAAGAGCATCACGATCAGACCTACGAGATGAAACGTCAGCCAGATTCCAATCACCAACAAGAGCAGCAGAACGATCAGAATTCCTGCCACACCCATACGATGGCTCCTCCCGCGATGTGAGATCCGATCTACACGATTGCAAGCACCCGCCCGCGCCCAGCGATCGGAACCTCTATGACCCAATACGCACTTATTAAACATCACTTGGGTACTAGATGGCGCGCTACCCGACCAGTGTCCCTCGTTGTATTGTTACAAGGAAACTGATTGGGATGGCGAACCAATTTTTTACACTCGATTCGATGTCAGGTCGTGGGTGTAGGTTCGCCTCCGATCAAGTGGGAAAGGGCAGGGCATCCATGCACCATGACGCGATAGCAGGACTTTCTCGACCTGCGCTCCTCATCCGGCTCCTCATACTGATGGTGTTATTGTCAATTGCGCCAATCTCATCAATGACAAACGTCTCCTCCGCGGCCGCTGCTCCGGACGACACGGCCCAGGCCTTCGCAATGATAAACAGCTACCGTTCCTGGCTAGGTCTTCCACCAATGACGCGCAATCCGGCTCTCGACGCCTCAGCTTCGGCTCATGCCCGTTACTACCAGCTGAACTTCGGCGACCCGAGCCTGAGCGGAATGGGATTACACGAAGAGCAGCAAGGGAAGCCGGGCTTTACTGGAGCGTCGATGCAGGATCGAGTCGACGCACAGGGATACGGTGGCTGGGCCAACGAGAACATCGGGCTCAGCGGCTCTATGGTTACAAGCGTTGAGTGGTTCATTGGCACGATCAATCATCGACTTACGCTGATTGATCCACGCTACACCGATATCGGCCTCGGAATGGTCAATGACGGGGATGTAAAGATCGAGGTGATTGATGTCGGCGCCCCGAGTTGGAGCAACACCGCCAAACCTGACTGGGTTGCCTGGCCGCCAGACGGTACCACTGGTGTGTCCTATAGCTTCTGGGGAGAGACGCCTAATCCATTTGCCAACGCGTCATACCCGGTCGGCTATCCGATCACGTTGAAGTATCACGGGCCAGGGAATATCTCCTTCGACAGCGCCACATTGAGCGCCGACGGCAAGGCCGTCCCCTCCTTCTCGGCAACCGGAACCGGTTGGCTCACGACACGCACTGACATGATCTCGGCGCAGTCGCCTCTCTTGCCTGGAACGCGCTACACGGTAGATGTCACTGGCACGGCAAACGGCGCTGGCTTCTCGAAGTCTTGGTCGTTTGTTACTGCGGTAGACGCGGGTGAGCCATTGGCACTTTCGGCGGTTCCGGCGTCGGTCGATCTTCCGCCTGGCGTAGCGAAGGCGGATGCCGCCGTACAGAGCGAATGGTGGCAAGCCGACGGTGCGGTTCAATCCCTTGCCGACTCACGAACATGGCTATGGGGACCGGATTCATTTGCGGCGCCGACCGAGCAATATGCTCAGTCACCGGGAGGAATCAGACAGGTCTATTACTTCGACAAGAGCCGGATGGAGATCACCAATCCGAATGGAGATCGTTCCTCGCAGTGGTTTGTTACGAATGGTCTCTTGGTGCGAGATATGATCCAGGGAGCCATTCAGATAGGCGACACCGCATTCCAGCCGGCACAACCGGCGACCGTACCACTTGCGGGAGACGACGCGCAGAATCCGAACGCGCCCACATACGCCTCATTGCGAACGCTTACGTCACTCGGGAACGGTTACACCCAACCGGATCGTACTGGCAATCCGGTTCAGAGCACACTCCAAAAGGATGGAACAGTCGGGCAAAACACGTCGCTTGGTTCAACGACGCAATACGCCCACTATGATCGGACGACCGGGATAAATATTGCGGGTGTTTTCTGGACCTGGATGACGTCACAAGACTGGCAGTGGATGTACGTTCTTGGCCATCCAATTAGCGAGCCGTATTGGGTACAAACCCAAATCAAAGGTGTCACTCAGTGGGTACTGGTACAGGCGTTTGAACGTCGCGTCGTCACGTACACGCCATCGAATACCGCGAACTGGCAAATCGAAATGGGCAACGTTGGCCGTGCCTATTATGAATGGCGCTACGGCACACCACCGCCCGGTTCGTAGGTGACCTTGACTGTGATGCCCGCCGGTGAGGCAGCACCCTGCTTGCCTCATCACAGTCCATCGATTCGCGTAGATTCGCGTAAATGAAGCCTCGTCTTGCGCCTTTGACGAGGACGTTAGAGACGACGAAGGTCGGGTCAGACTGCGGCGAGTCGGTCCAACGTCTGACTGATCAGCGTCGGGTGGTTGCTGGTGATGCCGTCAACGCCGATTCGAGCTAGCTCAGTGGCAGTATCGGCATCGTCGACGGTCCAGGTGAAGACGCGAAAGCCTGCCTCATGCAGTGTGTCGACCAGCCGTCGACTGACCGAATCGTGATGCAGCATGACGGCATGCGCCTTCGCCAAACTGAGCATGATCGGCAGTGTAAACACCATGTAGCGATCAAATGCGGAAAAGACGGCGTCTATCTCGATAGCCGTTCGCGCATGTCCACGAGAGAGCCCGAGGTTCAATTCCGGGGACAATCTCGCGAGTCGCCGCAAGCTCAAAATGTGCCCGCTTGAGATCAGCGCTCGGTCGATCGCACCGTGTCGTCGCAGCGCGTCGACCACCTCAACTTCGTAGCCGTGTGTTTTCATATCCAGATTAAACGGCAGGGAATGTCCAAACCGTTCGAGATACTCATCCAGTGTCAGAAGCAAGGGAAGGAACTGACGAAGACGACCGGATGGCGTATCCTGAACAACCCAGCGGTGACCATTGGCATAAACGACGGGATCATGAAGCAGCACGAGCATCCCGTCACCTGCCTGACGCACATCAAACTCCAGCATATCGACGTCGAGTTTGAGTGCATATTCGAAGGCCGCCGAGGAATTATGGATCTCATGTGAGGCGCCGCCGCGATGGGCGATGAGTAAAGGACGGCTGCCGATCACAGCGGCAGGTCGTCGAACATCACCAGTGATCGAAGCCACCGATAGACTTTGACCAGTCCAATCAAATACGCTATGCCAAGCAAGTAGGAGGCAATGACATCGGTCAGCCAGTGATGGCCAAGATAAACACGAGATGGACCAACCAGACCGATGATCGCGCCCGCCATGACTGCGACGATCCGGCCGACCAGCCGGCTCCGAACGCTCGTCACGCCGAGATAGGCCAGGAATCCCCAGAACGTGACGTAATGAAGCGTATGACCGCTCGGGAAACTGGTATCGCGAATATCCGCCTCGACAACTCGGATCGAAGGATCATCGGGCCGTGGACGCCGAATGATGAGCTTGGTGAAAAAGCTCATGAGGCTGCTGAACCATGCGACAGTGAGAAAAAAACTGGCCAATTTCCTGCCACGCATCCAGAACCAAAGCACCGCCGAGAAGGGAACTAAAATACTCTGAGGACGAAATCCGAACCAACTGACCCAGTCCATGACCCGGGCAAGTGTTGGATTTTCATTACGCTGGAGTCGGAGCGTCGCGGCCAGGTCCCCATCAGGACGCGGATTAGCGCGCACAAAGAATAACAACCAGATGTAACCCAGGAAAGATATGACCGCGGCCAGAATGAAAAGCCGGTCACGACGGAACGGTGAAGACCCGTATCTCTGCTCGTCTTCGATTTCCGATGGAATCTTCATGGAGCGCTCATTCTTCGCAACGTCAGATCGGATCCCATCTTTGCTTACGGCCCCGCGAAAAACCTCGATGATGCCAGCCGTTCCAGACACATCGCATGGCACGTACCCAAGGCTTCAACGAGTGAGCTTCGCGCCGAAATTGGCCATCGGTATGCGAGCGCCGGCACTCAGCCGTCGATTCAACGTCTGTCAGGCCGAATCCGTGCTAGAAACTCGGGAGAACGTTGAGATCGTATTCCGGAAGCTCCATTTCAGGAGCGGCGTAGCCCATCCCCTGGAGAAACCTCACCACCGACACAATTACGTCGTCCGGCGTCGACGCTCCGGCGGTCACGCCTATCCGCTCGATTCCGTCAAGCCAGTCGCTCGAGATCTCTTCGGCACTCTCGATGTGGTAGCTCGGAATACCATAGCTCCGGCCAACCTCAGCCAACCGGGCAGTATTGGAACTCTTCTTACCTCCAATGGCAAGAATCGCGTCGACCTCCCGAGCCAGCTTATGCAATGCGTTCTGCCGTTCGGTGGTCGGTTCACAAATCGTATTACAGATGCGAACTTCACCGCCGTCGCGAGCGACCATGGGAACGAGCTCGCCAACAAACTTGAGGAACTCGTCCACGTTCTTCGTCGTCTGTGACACGACAGCTACCTTGCGCGGTGGTTCGGCGTCTCCGGGCTGACCGTCTCCGCGCGCCACATGCCAGGGAAGATCCTCGATGTGCTTCGCGGCAACGGCGCGAGATGTTCCTGACCAGGAAATGATGCCGCGAACTTCCGGATGATAGCCGTCACCGTAGACCACCAGGTAATACCCCTGGCGAGCAAGCTTCTGTCCCAATCGCTGGACCTTGGTTACCAGTGGACAGGTCGTATCGATCAATTCGAGGCCACGGGCTTTGGCGTCTTCAGACCGCTCCGGACCAGCACCATGAGCCGTTATCGCGACCCTCTGATATCCACGTTGCTCGGCAGCACCGACAGATTCCGCAGTGTCGATCCCCTGAGCCTTGAGTCGTTCGACGATCTGTGGATTGTGGATCACGTCCCCAATAGTGGCGACTGGCTGTTCGACGCTTCCGGCCTTGGTGATGATATCGACGGCGCGTCGAACACCCCAGCAATAGCCCATTTCTTCAGCGAGAATGATCTGTTTAGTCGTCATTGGTGGCGTATCCAACTCCTCGGGAAATTTTTCGAAGATAGTCAGTAGCGAATCAGGGTTTTGCCGTCGAGCTTCGATTCGTCGAGCTTGCCGATCAGACTCAGGGCGAGATCCTTCGGCACCGTGATCGTGTCCGGATTCCCGTCACTGACGTACATTATACCGGGATTTTCTTCGACGAAAGCGAACCACTTGTCGATCTGATCCCGACTCCCGCGTATGCGCGGTATCCAATACGGGTCAAAATCCTTATCAACCGGCGATGGACTCGGGTTCGCCCCAACCATCAACGCCCCAAGAAATCCGTAGTGTTTTCCTTTCAGATCAAAGCCTTCAAATACCGTCGTGTCCCCATGCTTCGGGTACACCCCAAACGGCACCGCGATAATCTCCATCTGCGACCTGGGATCGAATGAGCGCATCATGTCCACCGCTCCCGCCAGTTCGTCCTCAATTTCGCCATTTGATAGTTTGCCCATATTGACGTGATCCACCGTGTGATCGCCAATCTCGTACCCATGATCGAGTAGGAACTGGACTTTTTCTTTCTGAAATGGCTCCTGAACAGGAACGTTAGGCCAGGCGAACGGCGCCAGAGGGAGGATAGAGAAGAGCCCTCCTCTTCCGAAATCCGGGTGCTTCGTGAAGAAGCTCTCGAGAATTCCCACCGCCGAATCTGGATCTATCGTCTTCTTGCCAGAGGAATCCACGATGTAGCGGAATTGGGACACCGGCCCGTCATCGAAGGTCAGAATCACGGGCCGCTTGCCCGCCGGGGCATTGATCGTGTCGGTCACGTAGTCGTGAATCGGGATGACGTAGAAATCATGATCGTAGAGCCATTGGAGATCGCTCCTCAGCTCGTCCGGTGTGGTCGCGTAGTCGCCACCAGAATGATCGATCGAGTGGTACATCAGCACCATGATCTCGCCGAGCTCGTTCGGCTTATCGGTCGCAAGCTGCGCTGGGGTTAGCGTAGCCACGCTTGTTGGGAGGTGGCGAGGAAGTCGGTGAACGCGTAACTGCCGGGGTGGCTGCCGTGATAGAGGCCGCCAGTGTTGGAGTCGCCATCGCCTGCGATGTCTCTGCTGTCGCCACCGTAGCAGTGCCAGTCGGACTCCCGCCCGCCCGAGATGAGCGTGGGACCAGACCAAACGCGTAGAAGACCAGGGTTGCCGTCAGACCAATGGCTACGCAGGCCCAGACGATTCGCGTGAATTTTCCCAGCATCCCGTTCCCGTCCAAGAATCCGCGCCTGCCCCGAACTACGCGACAAATTATGTCGATAAGATTACGCTACCGTGTGTCCCAGACCCAGTAACGCAGGAAGTTCCTTCAAGCTTGAGATCTCGACATCGGCCCGGTCTCCGCCGGGCCAAACGCGCTGGCGACGATTGATCCAGGCTGACATGATCCCAGCGGCTTGCGCTCCGGCAATGTCGTGCTCCGGTGAATCCCCGACGTAGATAGCCTCGCGCGATTCCACGTCAAATCGAGCGAGCGCTCGCCTGAAGATCTCCGGATCCGGTTTCCAGACGCCTTCTTCTTCAGACACAAGGATAACCTCGAAGAGATCGTTGATCGCCAGCCGGTCTATCTTCGCTCGCTGAATCTGGCTCGGTCCGTTGGTAACGAGTCCAACACGCGCATATTGACGAACGAATTGGACGACCTCAAGCGCATCGTCGAACAACTCAAGGCCGCGATATCGATCGCTCAAATAATGGTTGACCGCGATCTCGCAACGCCGTTGATCAACAATTCCGTGTCTCTCGAATAGTTCAGCAAAATGGCGGGTTCCGCCAACCGAGTTTATGGCAGCTGCTTCCACCAACTGTTCGATATCGAACTGGTCGTCGTCAGATAGTGCCGCCTCGAACGCCAGACGAAGCCTGAAGCGCATTGCGCTGTAATGGTCGCACAACGTGTCGTCGAGGTCGAAGAGAACGAGTGAGGGCACCTTCAAATCGATGGTATTCGGGCTGTCAGCCATGAGGCTCCCTGACTCAGCGCATTCGATGGTCCAAGAGTTGACGGCTCAAGCCTACTTAGCGGCGTGAAACAGCGTCAAGGTGTTCGACATGAAAAGTAAACCTATAACAGGAAAGTCAAGCACGCTCATCAGGGATTGAGACGATCAGCCAGATATGCAAGGGATGCACCGGAAGGCGCACGCACGATGACCGAGGCCATACTGTCAAGCGGTGTCGGCTCATTGTTGATGATAGCCAGTTCGGCGCCGGCCTTGGCAGCCTCACGAGGAACCTTCGCCGCGGGGTGCACGCTGAGCGATGAACCAACGACGATCATCACACCGGACGCTCGCGCCAGCATCAAGGCCATGCGCAGATCGTCCGCAACGAGTGGCTGCCCAAACGCAATCGTCGACTCTTTGACCATCCCATCGCAGATCGGACAGGCAGGCTCTTCCCCATTGAACTCGCGGTCGAATGGCTCAGCATCGAAGAGACGTCCACAGTCCAGACAACGGACGTGATGTGCCGACCCGTGGAGTTCGATCACCGTAGACGGCGCAGATCCGGCCTTCTGATGGAGACCGTCGATATTCTGCGTAATGATGTCCTGAACATAGCCGAGTTGCTGCAGACGAGCCAAGGCGCGGTGACCATCGTTCGGATGTTTCGACGCTAGCTCTGGATAGCGTTCTACACGTCGTTTCCAATGGTTCATTCGAATCTCCGGGTTGTTCAAATAATCCCGGAACATCGTCGGCTTGATACGCTTCCAGACGCCGTTCGGACCGCGATAATCAGGTATTCCCGACTCGGTCGATATGCCTGCTCCGGTGAACGCCACACCCGAGCGATGCTCAAACAACAGCTCAGCCAATCGGTGAAGCTGCTCAACGTCGTTTGGCGTCAGTCCTGCCAGTTCTTCTTGGGCATTTGCTATGGAATCCATCTTCTGATTAAACAGTCGCTGTCAAGCCATCTAGTTGGTTTGAGATCGCCTGGCGATAGTCTGTACCCAAATCCACCGGTTCAGGCGTTGTTAGTCACGTCCGGACTCGGTAACGATGGCATAAATTTCGCGAAACCGTCAGACCGGTCACTGGAATGCTCGAAGGTGCGCCTTCGATGCCTGGAGGATCGATGATATCCGTTTCACGTCAACTATTTGCCGGTAGGTACGTGTGCGACTCACGCATCGGCGTCGGCACCTATGCAGAGGTCTTTCGCGCTATTGACACTCAAACCGGAGAACAAGTCGCCGTCAAGACGTTGCGGTCGGAGCACGCGACCCAAAAACAATCAATATCTCTCTTCGAGCAGGAAGGGACGACTGGCGCGGCAATCTCGCACCCAAATGTTGTGAAGATATCGTCATATGGCGAGCACAACGGAACCCACTACATCATCATGGAACTCGTTGAGGGGATCTCATTGCGGCGGCGGCTAAAGATCGCCGGTCCGCTCAGCATCGCGGAATCGCTTCGCATCTCAATCGGTATGCTTCGCGGGCTGGAAGCAATCCACGATGCGGGTTACATTCATCGAGACATCAAGCCACAGAACATCCTC
The DNA here is from genome assembly GCA_963785465.1 of uncultured Chloroflexia bacterium. Taxonomy (GTDB): domain Bacteria; phylum Chloroflexota; class Chloroflexia; order Thermomicrobiales; family Thermomicrobiaceae; genus CALAGB01. The sequence goes on from CAWAVM010000024.1 coordinate 322,904, forward strand.
ATCGACGCTAGCGGCACACCGAAGATTACCGATTTCGGCATCACCTTGCGTCCGGGAGAACTGAAATCGCCTCCGTTGGGACTGGCAATGGGAACGGCCGCATACATCGCTCCAGAGCAGGCAGAAGGGCGAGAGATCGGACCGCAGGCGGATCTCTATTCCGCGGGAGTCGTTCTCTTCCAAATGCTCACCGGCGAGGTGCCGTTTCCGGGCAACGACCCGCTCGAGGTCATGAGCCGCCATCGGCTCGAGCCTCCTCGCGATCCACGATCTCTCAACCCGGAAATCTCACCGGCGCTGTCAGCCATCGTGCTGCGAGCACTCAGCAAACAGCCAGTCGAAAGGTTCGGCTCGGCACAGCGGATGCGCGAAGCACTAGAGATGCTGCAAGAGAAGATCAGAAATCAAGAGCCGAGTCGACGAATCCAGCCGCGGGACAAATCGGCCCGGACTGCACCACTGTCGACGCGGCGATCGCGACTCAAACTGGGCAACATTCCGATTCTGGCGACAGTGGTCAGCGCCCTGCTGCTCGTCGTGCTGATCATCGTGGTGCTACTGGCGCTTGTCAGCTCCGCGGTCGACGCGAGTTCGTCGGGCGGGCAGATCTCAAACTCCAACCAGCCGAGTGGATTCGCCGGGAATCCGACCGTTCCCGCTAGTTCGCCACAATTGTCGGCGCGTGCGGACAGTGCGGCGGACGGCTAAGCCAATGGATTCGGCTCAGTGTTAGCGGCCAACTCACTTGCGACGGCGGCGCTCTAAGGCGGATTTACGGAAAGCACCGTCCAAACGGGTAAAGAATCAACTTGGGGGTGTCGTCGAACCAAGTGATCGATCAGGACTCTCGATCGCAGATCCAACAAAATGGCAGTCACAGTGCTGGCCAAATACGCGGAACTAATCATCACCACTGACTTGACTGGTCGACGACTTCCGTCGAGCCATTGTCCACAGGTACCCGCCTGTCAAGCCCGCTATTCCGAGGACGATCAAGCTCGCCAGAGATATGATCCAGCTCTCCGTCACAATCGGCGGGTTGAAGCGAAACTCGACCGTATGCGTGCCAGCCGGGACTGAAACTGCCCGAAAGATGCCGTCCGCCGTTGCGATTGGCGTTTCCGACCCATCCACTGTCGCCACCCAGCCAGGATAATCCGTATCGGCTAGAACCAGGTAGGCCCGTCGGTCGGTCTCGACGTGAACCGTCACACGGTCGCTCTGATACGTGACGATGGTGGCGGTGCCGCTGCCTCCTTTTTCTGCCGGGGCCAGATTGCCGCTGAGATAAAGGGTAGATTCGGGCAAGAAATTGGGGGCCGATACAGCCGCAAGTGCTTCGTCCTTGGTCGCCTGATTCGCGCTGAAGCTCAGCCTCACCCGTGGCATGACGTCCTTGTTTTCCCAGAGAACCAGCCCGTCGTTCGTGTCAAGGACGGAATCAAATGAAGACGATGGCGCAGCAGACTTGGAATCGGTAATCAGATATCGGACATTGAGCAGGTTGTAGAGAGCCGGCTCATTCCCGCCGCTTAGAACATCGAACACCTTTTTGTAGGCGGCCGGTTGCATTGGATCAAAGAGGCCCCCAGCGTCATCGAGTCCCGCAAGCGATGCGAGATCGGGCTGCCATGCAGCTGTGTTCGACATGATCCGAAACGGTCCATCCTCGCGCATCTTTTGCTGCAAGAATGAAACAGCCTGAGGATGACGGAAGCCGGCGGTAAGGTCATCGGTTCCAGGGTTAAAACTAGCGGTAGCGCCGTATAGGTCCAGCATGATCCAAACGGTTGCCAGCAGGCAGACGCTCGCTCCACGGATCTTTCCGTTGCGTGCTGCCCACAACAACGCGACCGTTCCAAGAAGGTAAATCACCGCCAAGTTGAGCCCATCGACAGCAATGACAGGGCGATTGGACGGGTCGTTGATGCCGAGGATCAAGCTATAGAACAGTGGGACGATCACAAGCATCAGCGCAGCCAGCGCGATCAGAAGCCAGCGTACCGAACGGTCAAGCACCTGCCTTACTCGCGCCGATTGCGCGACCGAGAATCCGATTTCTTGCAGACCGAAGCCGGCAAGTAAGGCAAGACAGAGATCGACGATAACGTATACGCGCCCTGGCGCCCGAATTAGGTTGTAGGGTGGCAAGAAGCGAAAAACCCAGCCATGAAGTGGAGTGAACGGTCCAAGCGCAAAAAGCAACGCTATACCGGCGAATGCACCTAGCAATAGACGAATACCCGAAGGCCGGGTGGCCAGCGCGATAGCGGCTAGCACAATCGTGACGATGCCGACGTAGCCCCAGATCTCACCACTCGAGAATGGTCCCCAGTAGTCAGTAGGGTTGCTGCCGAAGGCCTTCGGCAACAAGAACTGCAGCAGAGCAACCGGCTCCACACTGAACTCGGTCGCCTGCTCATAGCTCAGCCCGGATCGAACCGACAATGATGCCATCTGCAACGATGGAATGATCATCGGCGCGGCCAACCCAAGACCAACGGCCAGCGCTCCACCGGCACGCGCAGCGGCGAATACTAGAGGTCGCAGACTGAGCTCGAGTCCGCGCCATGATCTGTTCAAAACTCTGATCGTCTTCCTCCCACGGCCAGAGGTGGTGTCGTGTGCCAACCCAATAGAGCCACCAAACGCCTCCCGCCGTCAGTTCGTATAGCAAGAGCTGCTGGTGGCCGCCGGTTGCGATCAGAAAAATCACGACAGAGGTAGTGCATGCCCAGAGCAAAGACGGGTCTAGCGCTGTCCTGCGGAGAGTGAGCAGCAGCATTGGCAACCAGACCGCAACCGACAGCATGGAGTAGTGCCCCAGGTGTGCGGTCAGGAACCCACAGGCGGAAAAGATGATTGCAACCGTTGTCGCCGGAAATCGGTGCATGTCGAGAGAGCGAGCGAGGAAATAAGCACCTACGGACGCGATCAGATACTGTCCAATGGCCATCGCCTCAAGCGTCCCATAGGAAAACGGCTGGTGGAACAACCAGGCGATGAGATTCGGTGGGTAGAGCATTGCGGCCTGATAGTTGGCGAGCTGCGGCATGCCACCAAAAAGATGTGGGTTCCAGAGCGGAAAGTGGCCGGATTGCAGTTCGTTTGCGCTGAACGCATGCAGCGGAAAGAAATAGGAGCTCAGGTCACCACCACCGCGCGGAACCTGTGCTGAGCTCAACAACGGTCGCCAGAAGAAAAGCAGATTTGCAAGGAGTAAACCGCCCAGCGCAGCAACATCGAGATGCAAAGTGGGAAAGCGCCTGCGCAACGGTCGCCAGGTTAGCCAGAAGACGAAGAACCAGACAATCGCCGCGGCAGGCACGAGCCAGAGCGGGAGCAGGCCACTGAGCCTCGGAGCAACATCAGCGGCCACGGATACGCTCTCCCGAACTACATCGCTCTGACATCACCGGAAGAGGTCACACGTTGAAGAGGAAATTCGCGATATCGCCGTCTTGCACGGTGTACGTCTTCCCTTCCAAACGCAGTTTCCCGGCTTTGCGTGCTTCCGGTAATCCGCCCGTCTCGATCAGGTCGCTATAGCTCACAATTTCCGCGCGGATGTAACCGCGTTGGATATCGGTATGAATCACACCTGCCGCCTCAACCGCCGGTGTTCCGCGATCGATCGTCCAGGCCCGGCACTCGTCCGGACCAACGGTGAAGAACGAGATCAGCCCGAGAAGCTCGTACGATCGTTGAATGACCCGCTCACGACCTGTCTCTTTGATTCCAAGATCGTCGAGAAAGAGTCGAGCATCGTCCTCATCAAGACGGGCGATCTCTGCTTCGATCTTTCCCGCGATCGCGTCAACCATCACACCTGGTCGTGCGAAACGTGATTCCGCTTCTGCCTTGAGCGCGTCGGCCTGCTCGCCAATCATGTCATCGCTCAGATTCAGCAGGACCAGCAGCGGCTTGGCGGTCAAGAACCCGAAGCCTCTAAGCAGCTTCTCGTCCTCGGGTTGCAGTTCGACTTCACGAATCGGCGTTCCCTCTTCAAGTGCTTCTTTCAGACGTGAGAGAACAACCGCTTCACGCTCGTTCGCTTCGCGTTCGGCCCCACGCAGTTTCGGGATTCCGGACTCGAGCCGACGAAGCCGCTTCTCGATCAGACCAAGATCAGAGAAGGTCAACTCGAGGTTCATCGTTTCGATATCGCGCATGGGATCGACGCTGCCCTCCGGGTGCGGTGCGGCCGGATCGTCAAACGCACGCACGACATGCACAAGCGCAGCCCCCTGGCTGAGAAATCCGATTAGGCGGCCACTCATGCCCTGCTCATGGATTCCCTTCGCCACACCCGCCACGTCGTAATATTGCACGTCGGCAGGGACGGTTCGGCGCGGACTGAACATCTTGGTCAGCACGTCGAGCCGCTCATCGGGTACCTTTACCGTGGCAAGATTAGGCTCTTCCTCGCCAGTCGAAAACTGGCCGGTTGCCGCTTCAGCCTCCGTCAGAGCGTTGAAGACAGTCGTCTTGCCAGTCTGTGGCAGACCAATAATAACCAGTTGGAGGGACATCCCACCTCCGTGACGATCACAAATCAAAATCGTGGCAGCCATGAACCGAGGTCGGCGCCGACCTACGTTGTACCACGGGGAACTCGATGTCGCAGCGTTTGACCAGGCGAACGTTGCTACGCTTTGCCGCTGCTGGCGCCGTAGCGGGAGCCGCAGGCTATTCTCTCCTCGTCGAACCATCGGACTTTCGGATCGAGAACGTCAGAGTCGCGGCGAATCTTCCAGTCGGACTGCGTATTGGGGCGCTGAGCGACTTTCACCTTGCCGACGCCGTGAGCGAATCTAGAGTCAAAGAAGCTGTTCGGTTGCTGGCTCAACAGTCTCCCGATCTGATCGTGCTGCTGGGAGATTACTCCACGGCGATGAGATCAGGCACGGTCATCCGAGACCACGTCAAAACGGCGCTCGAAATCCTCGGACAGCTCAGCGCACCTCTCGGTGTGTACGCCATCCTGGGAAACCACGACGTCACCAAAGACCTCCCGGATATAGGACAGATGATCCATCAGAAAGGGATAACGCCACTCGTCAATTCAGGAACGATGCTGACCGTGCATGGCGAGAGATTCGCCACCGTTGGACTCGCCGATGCGCTTCAGGCACGGCCTGATCCCACGTTGGCATCACGCGATATCCCAGATGGAACGCCCATTCTGGGCCTCGTCCACGAACCGGATGCTTCGTCGATGTTACCTGGGGCATCCCTCGTCCTGTCGGGCCACAGCCACGGCGGACAGGTGCGGCTGCCATGGGTTGGGGCGCCTATGCTCCCTAAACTCGGGCGCCGATTCCCATGGGGTTTACGACAGAATGGGAATACGCTGGTTTACACATCGCGAGGAGTCGGCACGGTACCTCCGCGAATTCGGATCAACTGCCATCCGGAGATCACCCTGATCGAGGTGGTCTCCTCCGGTGGGCAACGACCGATGGCACCCATGGTGTAGTAGCACGAGCATCCTGGTTCAGTGTGGACTGCTCAGGAGCGGATCAACCGCACCGATTGCGTCAAACGCGGCAGCCCGCAGTCGGCAGGAATCACACAACTGACAGGGTTTATCTCCACCTTGATAGCAAGACCAGGTCAATCCGTAATCGACCCCGAGAGACAAGCCCAGCCGGACGATCCCCGATTTGGAAAGGTGCAGAAACGGCGCCAGCACTGGAATACTCTTTCCTTCTTCGACGAACTGTTTGCTGGCAAGGTTGGCAGCGCGCTGGAAGGCATCGAGAAATTCTCCTCGGCAATCCGGATAGCCTGAATAATCGACTTCGCTAACCCCGATATAGATGGCGCTCGCTCCGACGACCTCGGCGTAGCCTGAGGCAATTGCGAGAAAGATGTGGTTGCGAGCCGGTACCCAGGTGGAAGGGATGCCCTTCCCATTCGGCTCGGTTGGGATTTCGCCCTGACCGGTCAGAGACGATGCGCTCCAATCACCGAGATTCACGCGTACAATCTGGTGTTGTCGCGCTCCTACCGCTTTGGCGACCCGTGTCGCGGCGGCGAGTTCTTTGTCGTGGCGTTGTCCATATTCGAACGAAAGCGCAAACACCTCGAAGTTGCTCGCACGCGCCAGCCAAGCCGCTGTTGTGCTGTCGAGGCCCCCAGAGAGTAGGATTACGGCCCGGTTGCGCTCTGTCCGATCGTCTAACATGTTGATTCGGAATCCTTTCAAGCTAGACAGGTGCAAGGGTGGTTCAGCAGCATGCATGTAAAACACACCGCGACATATCACGCATCTCGCAAACACCAGATGCTCAGCTTCGCAATTCGCTGGATGCAGCCCTCCCTGGCGATCGGTGCGATCATTGCCGCGCTCGCTACTGGGGCCTGGCATCGACGCTGGGAATCCTCATTTGACGGCTCACCACGTCGCGGCTTGTTCGACGGATTGTGTCATCTCGGAACAGCGCTAGCCGTCTCGTTGCCAATTCTGCCCTATGTTCGTGACCGGTGGGGGTTCCTGCGCATGAGCCTGCTTAGCTCGGTCGTCATCGATCTCGATCACGTGCTGGCGGCCCGTTCATTTCGCCTGACCCGCTGTATGACGATGGAACACCGTCCAGCGTCTCACTCTGTTCTGACCCCACTCATATTCGCCGTACTTGCGGAGCGATGGAAGCCCGAACAACATGTCGGTCTCGCCGCGCTGGTGGGCGTCAGTTCGCACCTGTTGCGTGATCTCGGCACGGGAGGTGCGCCCCTTCTTCACCCACGTCGAATCATTACCATCCCGTACACCCTCGTTGTGGTGCTTTTGGGCGCCTTCTCAATGATGATCCGTTATGGCACGCGCACGGCGATGGGAGGAAAATTCGTCGCGCTGCATGCCTGGAGATGGATCGCAAAGGCATACCGTTCAAGCAATTGATCCGGGATATTCTTCACACCATCACCTCAGCTTTGAGTATGATCATCGCGGTAACTCCCCAGGCAGTTCGAAGCCTGTTGGAGTGAATGGGTTATCCGTTGGAAGGAAATACGATCAATGGCTCAGGCACACGGTGGGCTTGGGGAACTTCTTGTCGTTCTCTACCTCGCCATTGCGATTCTGTCGTTCGTGCTCGCAAAACGCAAAGGACTGCCATCGTGGGTCACCGGAACGGCTCACGGGCTGCTGGCGATTCAGATCATTATGGGCATCGTACTCTTTGTGCAACATCCACACATCATGCCCGTCTCGCACGTCATCGCCGCGCTGTTGACCATCCCGGTACTCGGGTTGATGGCGCCGCTACGCCGTCGTTTGGGTCGCCCTCAAGCGGTCGGTGTCACGGCGTCCATTATCACGGTTCTCGCAGCTATCGCCGTCGTCATCGCGAAAACACGCTGAACCTAACCGGCAACCTCAGAAACAAGGTCATGGGCTCCGTTAGAGCTCGGTGACGACCGGCAGGATCAAGGGATGCATCTTCGTCTGGCGATAGATCTGTCGGCTCAGTACCCCCTTGGTCCGGCTCACGAGGTAGCCGGTACTGAACCCGCCTTTCTGGCGGCGTGCCAGGAACTTCTCAAGCTCTTCCTCAGCCCGGCGCAGCACTTTCGCGTCGATCTGTCCATCCAGGCCATGTGTCGTGATTGCCGGCCCCACAATCAACTGCCTGCTTTCACGATCGACCACCAGGCTCGCGACGATAAAGCCACTGGCCGCGATCTCATCACGATTTCGCAGAATCACCTCGCGATTGCTGATTATGTCGACGAGCACTGCGCCACTTTTGGCCAGTCCTTCGCGTCGTCCCGAATCCCTGCCAAAGCTGTAAATACCGCCCAGCTCCGGTAGGAAGATCTGGCTGTCATTCAACCCGTGATCGATCGCGAGGTGCCGATAAAGAGCCAGCATGCGATGCTCACCGTGGATCGGCATGACGAAGCGAGGTCGAATGAGACTCAACATGAACTTGAGCTCATCGCGGCTGGCATGACCAGAGACGTGAATCGTCGGCTCGAGCGCCGAATAGATCACTTCGAACCCACGCTTGAAGAGCAGGTCAATCGTTTGAGACACGCTTTCTTCGTTCCCAGGCACGGGTGTAGCCGAGAAGATGACGGTATCCCCTTTAGAGAGCCGAATGTGCTGGTGCTCGCCACTGGCGACGCGTGCCAGAGCTGCGCCGGCCTCTCCCTGACTGCCTGTCGTAAGAATCAGCGCCTGCTTCGGCGGCAGTTTCATGGCGATGTCGATCGGAACCAGCACGCCATCCGGTGGATTCAGATAGCCGAGACGCATCGCGATGCGAGTGCTCTGCTCCATACTTCGGCCAGAGACGGCGACCTTTCTCCCATGTCGGAATCCAGCCCGCATTGCCTGGTCAAGGCGCGTGATATTGGACGCAAAGGTCGTCAGAACTACTCGCCCGGTCGCCTCACCGATCACTCGGTAGAGTGTCTCGCTCACGACGGCTTCGGATGGGGTGTGTCCTGGACGTTCGACGCGCACTGCGTCGGTCAACAGCAACAACACGCCTTCGTTGCCGATCTCACGCAAGCGGGCCTCGTCGGTCGGGTTTCCAAGTGGCGGGGTCGGGTCGAACTTGTAGTCGCCCGTGTGAACAACCCAGCCAATCGGCGTCTTTAGACCGATAGCGAAACTCCCCGGGATACTGTGGGTAACATTGATGAACTCGGCCTCGAAGGATTTTCCGAATGGATAGGTCTTGCCCGGCTCGATGACGTGGAGGTCAGCGAGACTGAGAATTCCCGCTTCGTCGAGCTTGGCCTCGGCAAAAGCGATCGCTAACGCGGATCCATAGATCGGCACAGGCGCAATTTGCTTGAGCAGTGGTAGAAGATACGGCAACCCGCCGATGTGATCCTCATGGCCGTGCGTGAGCAGGATTCCTCGTAGCTTGTTAATTCGTTCCACGACGTAACTGATATCGGGAACAATGAGATCGACGCCCCGCATCTCGTCTTCGGGGAACTTCGCCCCCGCATCGATGACTATCAGATCTCCACGGTATTCGACAGCCGTGAGATTCTTGCCAACTTCACCAACTCCACCGAGCGGAACAGCTCTAATTCTCGGACGCGGCATTCGTTGTGGTTCCCCTTGCTTTAATTCAAGTGTTCGTCAGACGCACCATTGCGCCAGTATAAGTGTCTCACGTTGTGGGCATCAGATACGACCTTTATTAGGAATTGGCGAGCTATCGGTCCAAAACGATCAGATTGGGAATACTTTCGGATGGAATCCATAAGGATTGAACGGGGATGTCGTTGGAGGAAACCGCTACAACACCCGCTCTGGCCTACGGGCTCACTTGACATGCTTAATCCGGCCTCTCTAAGATTCTGAGTCGCTGCCGTGGCTTCACCAGTGAGGAGAAGATCCGTGACTGACTTGCTCTACATGGACGATAGCTATATGCGCGAGTTCGATGCGATCGTCCGCGACGTCAACGAGGCTGGTCAGGTCGTCCTGGATCAGACCGCTTTCTATGCAGGCGGCGGAGGCCAACCTTGTGATACCGGCACCCTGAGCTCCGGAGAAAAGACCTGGCGCGTGACAAAGGTAAGTAAATCCGGCGGCGAGATCGTCCACACAATTGAGGGAGATGACCCTCCAGCCGTAGGCACGAACGTCCACGGATCGATTGACTGGGATCAGCGCTACAGACTCATGCGCACTCATACGGCCTTGCATGTGCTGTGCGGTACTGTCTTCAATGAATATGGTGCACAAGTCACTGGTGGAAATATGGGCATTGACAAGGCGCGGATGGATTTTGAACTTGAGGATCTCGACCCCGAACGCGTAGCGCATATTGAGGAACTCGCCAATAAAGCAATTGCCTCGAATCTGCCAGTGTCATGGCGTTCACTACCGCGCGATGAGGCCTTTCAAATCCCAGACCTCATTCGCACGAAGATCAACCTGCTCCCGGAATCGATCACCGAGGTTCGCGTGGTCGAGATCGAGGGGCTCGATCTTCAGGCGGATGGTGGGACCCACGTCCACAACACGAGCGAGGTTGGTGGCATTCGGGTCATTGGGACGAGAAGCAAGGGCCGAATCAACAAACGACTCGAGATCGAGCTGACGGACAGTTCGAACTCCTGAATCTCCGAGGGGAGTGAGAGGGAATTGCGGTGATCGACTGGGACAGTCTGCTGGCACGACGAGCCTCCTATATCCGTTCGTCGGTAACGTTCAAGTTCGGTGAGCCCGACGATCATCCCAATATCATTCCCTTTGCCGGAGGCGCACCTCCCGTTGAGTGCCTTCCGCTTGCACGTCTTGAGGCGGCAATCGCACAGGCCTGGCGCACGATCGACCCCAACACCATGTACTACGGCGAATACCAAGGACACGAACCGCTGCGTGAAATCATCGCAGAGCGGATGCGTCGTCGAGGCGCTGATGTGACGGCCCACGACATCCTGATCACAAATGGGTCACAGCAGGGACTTGAGCTCACTGCAAAGCTCTTTCTCGAACCGGGCGATCGAGTGATCGTCGAAGCACCCACCTATTTCGGCGCGCTCCAAATTTTTGAAGTCTATGAAGCCGAATATCTTCCAGTGCCTGTTGATGATGCGGGAATCGTGATCGATGAGCTCGAAAAGGCGTTGCGAACTACACCCAAGCCAAAGTTCATGTATCTCATCCCAACCTTTCAAAACCCGACCGGAATCGCCTTGAGTCGCGAACGACGCACGAAGGTGGTGGAGCTCGCGCGTAAATACGGAGTGCCGATCATCGAGGACGACCCGTATGGCGAGCTTTGGTTCCGCGGCGGAGATCACGGTACGCTACGACAATTCGGCCCAGAAGTGATCTACCTCGGTACCTTCTCAAAGACTCTGGCGCCAGCGCTCCGCATGGGCTGGATGGTCGCTCCACAACAGCTCATGAACCAATACATGTACGCCAAAGAGGGTGTCGACATCCAGAGCGACCGAATGGTCCAGCGTGCCATCGTCAATGTCTGCGAGGACGGTTGGCTCGACGAGCACATCGGCCGATCGCGCGAAGAGTACGGGAAGCGTTGCGACTTCATGCTTGAATGTCTTGAGCGTGAGATGCCCCGTGGGACGCGCTGGACTGAGCCCGACGGCGGGTTCTTCATCTGGGTCACCCTGCCGGATGGAGCGAATGCTGATGAACTCGTCAAAGAATGTGCTCAGCATGGCGCGCTCTATAATCCTGGGTCCTGCTTCTATACCGATTGGGAACCTAAGCCGACCTTGCGGCTCGGATTCTCCACGTTGCCGGCGGATCAGGTGAGTGAGGGTCTGAGACGCATGGGCCAGGTGTTTCGGAAGCACCTCGGATAATCGAAAAGTCGGAGATCGATAGCGCGCGTCTCATTGAGGTTTCGGACGCCGCATGTCGAAGTAGATCTCTGACGAATGAACTATCGGCGGGCACGAGGTCCGTGGTACCAACCAGATGACAAGCTGACCGAACGTGACGTGCTCAAACTGCGCCAGACGTTGCCGATCAACCTTTGATTACCAGAGTTATTCAAACCTCGCCACGCAGAAACTTCGCTGTGCACCCGCCTTGATACGAACTGTGCTACAGTCTCACTCCGGTCGATGCTCCGAAATCAGGCGAACGAAGGTGATGGAGACTAACCCACATGCGTGAATCATCGACGCCCTTCACGGTCGTGCTCGGTATCGCGCAGGACGCAGGATATCCCCAGGCTGGAGATCGGACGTCGCCCGCCTGGGACGATCGGTCACTACGGCGGCTGACGACCTGCCTGGGATTGGTCGATCCTCGAAGCGGGAAACGCTGGCTCATTGATGCGACACCAGATTTCAAAGACCAACTCCGCCGGCTCGATCTCATCGCAGAGAGAACGGACGTTCCTGGACTCGACGCCATATTCCTGACGCACGCTCACATCGGCCACTACACCGGCCTGATGCATCTCGGCGTTGAAGGAATGGGGGCGAATCGCGTTCCGGTCTATGCCATGCCCCGAATGGAGCAATTTCTTCGGTCCAACGGACCGTGGAACCAGCTTGTTACGCTGAAGAACATCGAAATCAGGCCACTGAGACACGGTGTCCTCGTCGACCTGAGCGCCGACCTGCACATCACGCCGCTCCGCGTACCGCACCGAGATGAGTACTCTGAGACCGTGGGATTCCGAATTGACGGTCCATCACAATCGCTCGTCTTTCTGCCAGATATCACGGGCTGGGACGAGTGGGAAGCCTGTGGGACGCGCATTGAAGATGTGTTGAGCGAAGTGGATGTCGCTTACCTGGATGGCAGTTTCATGACTGGCGATGAGCTACCGGGAAGAGATCTGAGCAAGATCCCACATCCAATGATCGATGCGAGCATCGCGCGATTCGGGAGCCTACCGGAAAATCAACGGGGAAAGGTTCGTTTCATCCACCTCAATCAGAGCAACCCTCTGATCCGCGGTGACGTTCATGCCTTGGCTGTACTCGAGCGCTCCGGATGCAGAGTCGCCGACGAGAGCGAAATCGTCGAACTCTAACCACAGGTGGCTACGAGAACGCCTGAACCCACTTCTGTGCCAGATCCAACACCGAGTTTGAGAACAGTCCAAAGCCAACAGTCGCAACCGCCATCAGCCCAAGGCCGACCCCAAGCAGCGGAGTACTGCGCGCCTGCCATTGACGAATCGGCTCGTTGAAATACATTACGGCGACGACACGAAGATAGAAGAACGCCGATACCGCGCTCATGAGCACCAATACAACCGCGAGCCAAGTCATGTTGCCCTGAATCGCCGCCAGAATCACATAATACTTGGCATAGAAACCGACCAGCGGTGGTACACCCATCAAAGAGAACATGAAGACCGTCATAGCCAGTGCTGCGAGCGGACTACGCGAACCGAGACCGCTAAAGTCGTCAAGATCGACGCCGTGACCACGGTGCTGAAGCCAGGTGACGACGCCGAAAGCACCGATATTCATGAAGCCGTACGCAAACAAATAAAAGAGCAGACTGCTTACACTTAGATCGCCAGGTTTTATGCCGCCGTAGGCAGCCAACGCCACCAGCATGTAGCCGGTGTGACCAATGGAGGAATAGCCGAGCATACGTTTCACATCGCGCTGCGCGATGGCGACCACGTTGCCGTATGCCATCGTGATCACCGCCAGAATCGCGATGAGCGTCAACCAGCTTTCACTCATTGGGCCGAGTGCCTGAACCAGAATCCGCGCCATCGCCGCAAAGCCAGCCACTTTCGGCACAACCGACATGTAACCGCTAACCGGCGTCGGCGCGCCCTGGTAGGCATCTGGCGTCCACATGTGAAACGGGACAGCCGCGATCTTGAAGGAAAGTCCTACCGCCAGTAACAAGAGCGCCAGTAGCAACGATGGCTCGAGCTTCGATTGACCGGCGATCATCGGCCGCAACCGCGTCGCGATCTCAGACAGATTCGTGCTACCGGTCGCCCCATAGATCCAGGCCATGCCGTAGATCAGAATTGCCGAGGCGAACGCGCCGAGCAGAAAATACTTGAGGGCGCCCTCGATAGAGGTAGTCCGATGGCGGGCAAACCCGGTCAGCACATAAACGGCGAGTGAGCTCATCTCGATGCCAATGAAGATCATCAACAAATCGCCGGATGCGCCGACCAGCATCGTCCCAAGGAGAGAAAAGAGGAGCAGAACGAGATACTCAGGCAGGGGCATATTGCCGGGTTCATCATTTCCGCTCACGTACGACGTAGCGATCATTATCGACATGATGCCGGCTGACAAGACGATGATATTGACGAAGAGCGAGAAATAATCGGCTCGAAACATCTGATTGAACGTCGTCTTGCCGGCGTTCCAATCGACAAGCAGGTTTGAGGCGAGCGCCAGTCCCATTCCTGCCAGGGCAAGCCAGGCGAGCAGGGGCTGATGTCGTCGCGGCAGGAATACGTCACCGGCGAGTACCAGAATCGCTGTTCCCAGAACAATGAGTTCGGGGATCAGCAGAATCCAGTCCGGCTGTACCATCGGCAACTGCACGCCGCTACTCCTTCACCTTGCGACCGATCGCCCGAGCTGGGCACGGCCGCTGGACCTGAGTGGTTATCACCCTAGAACCCGCTCCCGCCGAACGGTTTGAGAATCGCTTCGAGCGCTGGCTTCATGATCTGCATAACCGTGTGCGGATAGACACCGATCCAAATGGTCAGCGCCGCCAACGGTGCCAGCGTTATGATCTCTTTCCAGTCAATATCGCTGAACGTGCGCGGGTCAAGGAAATGCTCGTCCTGACCAGATCCACCCATGACCGGCTTCGGTCCAAGTTCGTTCGCTTCGGTCATCTGGGCACGCAGTTCCGGATCATTCGCATCGGGAGGTTCGCCCGGAGCACGCACCCAGGCGACACGCTGGAACATCCACATCATGTACCAGGCAGCAAGGATTACCACCACAGCCGCGCTGATTCCCGCCCAGTTATAAGCCTGAAAACCACCGAGTATGGCCAGGAACTCACCGACAAAGCCACTTAAGCCCGGCAAGCCGATTGACGCCAGCATGAAGAATCCAAAAAAGGCAGCGTAGATCGGCATGTTCGTCGCCAGACCGCCAAATGCCCGGATTAGGCGTGTATGACCTCGGTTATAGATCATGCCGACAAGGAGGAAGAGCGCGCCCGTCACCAGACCATGGCTGATCATCACGATCATCGCCCCGTAAAGCCCCTGGGCATTGAACGCGAAGATGCCAAGCGTAACGAAACCCATATGGCTGACTGATGAATAGGCAACCAATTTCTTGAGGTCCGGCTGGACGAGCGCGACCAGAGCGCCGTAGATGATGGCGACGATTGACAAGATGATGATGTACGGCTGCCAGGTCTTCGCGGCATCAGGGAAGAGGGGCAAATTGAACCGGAGGAGACCGTAGCCTCCCATCTTGAGCAGGACACCCGCCAGGATCACTGAACCGGCCGTTGGCGCTTCCACGTGCGCGTCAGGGAGCCATGTATGAAATGGCCACATTGGCACCTTGATCGCGAAGGCGATGAAGAACGCCGCAAACACCCACATCTGGAAGTTGTGGCTGTATGTCCCTTTCGCCAGTTCCAGGACATTGAGCGTGTGAATTCCAGTCTGATCGAAGTAAGCCTGGTACGTTGCCACGATCCCAACCAGCATCAGAAGGCTGCCGGCAAGCGTGTAGAGGAAGAACTTCACCGCGGCGTAGACACGATTTGTGCTACCCCAGATACCGATCAAGAGCGCCATCGGGATCAGCATGATCTCCCAGAAGATGTAGAAAAGGAAAAGATCGAGGCTGACGAATACGCCGAGCATTCCAGTCTCAAGCAGCAGCATCGCGATCATATACTCGCGCACGCGGCTGTTGACCGGCTGCCACGATGCAATGATCGCGACGATCATCAAGAGCGTCGTTAGAACGATCAGCAGCGCGCTGATGCCATCCACGCCCAAGAAGTAAGAGACTCCGACACGCGGCAACCAATTGGCGTACTCGCGAAATTGCGGCGTGCCCGACACCTGCATCGACGGAAGGCTCGTATTGAATGAGCCAATCATCGCGATCGACAGGATAAACGAGACGCTCGCGCTCAGCAGAGCGATCCAGCGAGCCGCATTCGACGAGGCGCGCGGCCAGAAGAAGATAATCAGCGCGCCGACGGCGGGTGCGTAGGTTATCAGACTGAGTATCGGAATACCGTTCACTACGCTCTCCTACCGGCTACTGAAACAGGTTACTTCCGAATATCAGGTACGCCCCGACAATGATGACGGCGCCGAGCGCAATCGCTAGCGCGTAATTTGAGACGAGGCCCGTCTGCGCACGTCGCCAGCGTTCACTGGTGTACGAGACCACCGACGCGATTCCGTTGACCGTACCGTCGATGATTTGGACGTCCACCACACGCCACAGAAACACGGAGAAGAGATACAGCGGGTGGATAATGAATCGCTCGTAAATCGCGTCGAAATACCAGAGGTTCGCTGCCAGCTGATAGGCCGGCCCAAGTCGCTTGGACCATTCTCTCGGACTGACCGTCCCACGGATGTACGCAAGGTAGGCGATTCCAATTCCGGCCAGCACGACTAACGTCGAAGCGATCGCAAGTCCAACCGTTGTCGCCGAAGCAATCTCCACGGGTGGCTTGCCGGACGCAAACGCAGGCTCAAGGAATGTGTGAAACCATCCTTTGTCCGGCGGCCATCCGACCAGCGCGCCGACCAACAGAGCCGGAATCGCGAGCAGAATCAGCGGCGCCTTCATTGACCACGGCGGGTCGTGAGGATGAATGTGCGAGGTGTCAAAACGCTCGGTACCGTGGAACGTGAGATAGACCACACGCATCATGTAGAGCGCCGTGAAGAACGCCGCGACGAGACCAACGATCGCTACAATCCGGTGGTTTGATGCCCACGCACCCGCGATCGTTTCGTCCTTGCTCCAGAACCCCGCAAATGGGAAGAGTCCGGCGTTCGCAAGCGCGCCGATCAAGAACGTCCAGTACGTTACCGGCATGTATTTTTTCAGGTTGCCCATCTTACGCATGTCTTGCTCATCGTGCATGCCATGAATGACGCTACCGGCACCCAGGAAGAGCAGACCCTTGAAGAAAGCGTGGGTGAATAAATGGAAGATGGCCGGAACCCAGGCGCCGACACCAAGTGCAAACGCCATGTAACCGAGCTGGCTGACCGTCGAATAAGCGATGACCTTCTTGATGTCGTATTGAGTAACGGCAATTGTGGCTGCGACAAATGCGGTCGCGGCACCAATGATTGCAACAACCTGCATCGCGTTCGCTGAAGCTTCAAATATCGGATACGAACGCGCCACCATGAAAATACCGGCGGTGACCATGGTTGCGGCGTGAATCAGCGCCGATACGGGCGTCGGACCTTCCATCGCGTCCGGCAACCAGACGAAGAGCGGGATTTGCGCTGATTTTCCAATAGCTCCAGTGAAGAGTAAAAGAGCAATGATCGTGAGAGTGGAACTACTCACCGAACCGAGAGACGAAAAG
>CAWAVM010000025.1:0-122206 GCA_963785465.1 uncultured Chloroflexia bacterium
ATCCCAAACATGCGGGTCGACCCGCTCAACAAGGCGCTTCGCCGCCTTGATGTTGTGCGCATGTCCGTGAATCACCAGTTTTTGCATCACGAACGGCTTGAACAACTCAAGCGCCATCCGCTTTGGAAGGCCGCACTGGTGAAGTTTCAGATCCGGCCCCACGACGATGACGGAACGTCCCGAGTAGTCGACGCGCTTGCCCAACAGGTTCTGGCGGAAACGCCCTTGCTTGCCTTTGAGCAGGTCGGACAAACTCTTCAGTTTGTGCTTGCCGCTGCCCGAAACGACTCGACCGCGTCGACCATTATCAATCAGAGCGTCGACTGCTTCCTGCAGCATGCGCTTCTCATTGCGGACGATGATGTCCGGCGCGCCGAGTTCGAGCAAACGCTTGAGTCGGTTGTTTCGATTGATCACGCGACGATACAGGTCGTTTAGGTCAGAAGTCGCGAAACGGCCGCCATCGAGCTGGACCATCGGGCGGAGATCAGGCGGAATAACGGGAAGAGCGGTGAAGATCATCCATTCAGGACGGTTGCCGCTTCGGCGCAGTGCTTCGACGACACGCAGACGCTTTGTCGCCTTCTTTCGTTTTTGGCCCGACATGTTCTGGATGTCGGCGCGCAGTTGAGTCGCGACCTCATCGAGGTCCATTTTGGCGACCACATCGTAAACGGATTCCGCGCCCATGCTGGCGTGGAACGTTCCCGGCGCGAGATCCGACAGTTCGCGGTATTGGGTCTCGGTCAAGACTTGAAGCATCTTGAGATCGGAGATCTGCTTGACCATGCTGTCGGCCTCAGCCTTCAGCGCGCTCTTCTGCTGATCAATTTCGATCTCAAACTGCCGAACCCGCTCGTCGGCCGCGCTCTGCAATTGATCGCGCTCGGCTTCTGCCAGAGCGTTGCCGCTCGAAGCGTCATGCTCTGCTTGCGCGGTTATTTCTTCGATTTCCGCCGTGACGACGTCATTGAGGGTCCGCAAGCGATCCTCGTTAACGCTTTCGCCTTCTTTGACGATTGTCGCGCCGTGAAAAGAGATTTCTTCCTCAGCAGCACTGTTCAACATACCCTGGAGACGGTCACGCAACTCATCAGCTTCTGCCTGCAAGGCAGTTCGGAGTTCTTCCCGTCGCTGCTCGACCGATTGCTCAAGACTAGCGGCGCCCTGCTGTAAGTTCTCTAGTTCAGACTTGATCTCACCAGTAATCTCACCTTTGCGCGTATTGAACTCGCCGGTGAGATCTTCAAGCTCTGCCTCGAGCTCAGCATGAATCGTTCGAATGAGCTCGTCACGCGCTTCGATGTCCACGTCGGTTACTAGATACGATGCGAAGTAAAGGACGCGCTCAAGATTTCGCGGAGAGATGTCGAGCAACAGGCCGAGCCGGCTCGGCGTTCCTTTGACGTACCAGATGTGCGCTACAGGTGCCGCCAGCTCGATATGGCCCATGCGCTCTCGGCGGACCTTGGAGCGAGTAACCTCGACACCGCACTTATCGCAGATCGTACCGGCGTGACGCACTCGCTTGTACTTTCCGCAGTAGCACTCAAAGTCCTTGGTTGGCCCAAATATGCGCTCGCAGAAGAGACCGCCATGCTCGGGTTTCAGCGTTCGATAGTTGATCGTTTCGGGCTTGGTAACCTCGCCATACGACCAACTGCGTATCGCCTCAGGTGAAGCGAGGCTAATCCTGATCGCATCGAAGTTGTTGACGTCGAAGACCCTCTGCGAATCTCTGTTCCTGGCGTTTGCGCTTGCTGTCTGCATAGTTATCTGCTCACCAATTCACTAGTCCTCGGTCCGTTCAAAACCACTCAGGTTGATCCGGTCGAGGTTCGTCAACAGGTCTCGCGAGGTATCCTCGGTAAACTCAATCGTCTGAGAGTCTTCATTGATAACCTCAATGGAGAGGCCGAGACTCCGCAACTCTTTGACGAGGACCTTGAATGACTCAGGAACGCCGGCTTCAACAATCGGCTCCCCCTTGACGATCGCCTCGTAGGTCTTCACACGTCCGACCACGTCGTCCGATTTCACGGTCAGCATCTCTTGCAGGATGTGCGCCGCACCATAAGCCTCCAGCGCCCATACCTCCATTTCGCCAAACCGCTGTCCTCCGAACTGCGCTTTTCCTCCCAGCGGCTGCTGCGTGACGAGCGAGTACGGGCCTGTCGAGCGGGCGTGGATCTTGTCTTCCACCAAGTGGGCCAGCTTCAACATATAGATGACGCCCACCGTGACGGGACGATCGAACATCTCTCCCGTACGTCCGTCATAGAGTTGGATCTTGCCGTCGAGTGGCAATTTCGCTTCCGCTAGTAGATCTCGAATTTCTTCCTCGGATGCGCCGTCGAACACTGGCGTTGCGATCTTCATGTCGAGCGCCTGCGCGGCCCAACCAAGATGCGTTTCGAGCACCTGCCCGATGTTCATTCGAGACGGAACACCGATCGGATTCAGGATAATATCGACCGGCGTACCGTCGGGCAGATACGGCATGTCTTCTACTGGAAGGATTCGCGAGATGACACCCTTATTACCGTGGCGACCGGCCATCTTGTCGCCCTCTGAGATTTTTCGTTTCTGCGCAATAGCGACGCGAACCATCTCGTTGACACCAGCAGGAAGCTCGTGGTCGGTTCCTTCTTCACGCTTGAATCGCTTGACATCGATGATCTTGCCATGAACGCCATGCGGGACGCGCAGGCTGGTGTCTTTTACTTCGCGCGCCTTCTCACCGAAGATGGCACGAAGCAATCGTTCCTCGGCGGAAAGTTCGGTCTCACCACGTGGCGTAACCTTTCCGACGAGAATATCGTTCGGACGAACTTCGGCGCCGATTCGAATTACCCCATTCTCGTCGAGGTTCGCGAGACTATCCTCGCCCACGTTCGGGATATCACGGGTGATCTCTTCAGGCCCGAGCTTAGTGTCTCGGGCTTCTGTCTCATACTTTTCAATATGGATCGACGTGTAGACATCGTCCCGAACCAATCGCTCCGAGAGAAGAATCGCGTCCTCGAAGTTGCCGCCTTCCCATGACATGAAGGCCACCAGAACGTTTTGGCCCAGCGCCAATTCTCCGTTGTCAGTGCTTGAGCTGTCCGCGATGATCATATCCGGCTCAACTCGCTGCCCTTTGGTCACAATAGGTCGCTGATTGATGCAGGTATCCTGATTCGAGCGCACGAACTTTTGCATGTTGTAGGTGTGCTCGGTTCCATCGTCTTCAATGACCGTGATCTGACGACCAGTCACGTGGGCGACAGTACCGGACTTTTTGGCCACGACGACCTGGCCGGAGTCACGAGCGGCGAGATACTCGACTCCCGTACCCACTACCGGCGAACTCGGTCGCAGCAGTGGAACGGCTTGACGCTGCATGTTGGCGCCCATCAAGGCGCGGTTCGCGTCATCATGCTCGAGAAATGGGATCAACGCCGCGGCGACAGACACCACCTGCTTTGGCGAAACGTCCATATAGTCGATTCGCTCCGGCGGCTCAGAAACGAATCGCTCACCACGACGGGCGGCGACCCGCTCCAGATCGAAACGAGCTCCGTCACCCAGGGGCGTGTTCGCTTGAGCGATCGTGAATTGCTCCTCACGATCGGCGGCAAGATATTCAATCTCGTCACTCACGAACGGGGTGACACGAACTGATTGAACACCGGCGTCAACCAACGTTGAGATGGATCCGTCGTCGAGAGTCGTGCCCGCCTTGACAAGAACCTTGCCGCCTTTGGGCGAAGTCACGTCGTCACGGACCACCTGCCCACCAAGGAGACCGCCGTCCTGTTGAATGTTCACCGTCTTGTAAACCCGGCGATATGGAGTCTCGATGAAGCCGTACTGATTAATCCGGCCGTAAGTCGCCAACGATCCAATCAGACCAATGTTCGGCCCTTCAGGGGTTTCGATCGGGCAGATACGGCCGTAGTGTGAGTGGTGAACGTCACGGACGTCGAAACCTGCACGGTCACGACTGAGTCCACCAGGTCCCAGAGCTGAAAGCCGCCGTTTGTGAGTCAGCTCGGCGAGTGGATTCGTCTGATCCATGAACTGGGACAGTTGGCTGCCTCCGAAAAATTCACGGACAGCAGCCATCACCGGACGGGTTGTGCTGATGAGCCCATTCGGCGTCACGGTCTCGATATCCTGAATTGTCATGCGTTCGCGAATGCCACGCTCGAGGCGCTGCAGTCCCGTTCGCACGTGCATCTGAATCAGTTCGCCGACCGAGCGAATTCGACGATTGCCGAGGTGATCGATGTCGTCGGACTGGTCCTGCCCACCGTTCACCCGAATGATCGTCCGCACGATTTCGATCAGATCCTCTCGCGTGAGGACACGAGTATCAAGTCCGATATCCAGGCCGAGTCGTTTGTTTAGCTTGTAACGACCGACACGAGCAAGATCGTAGCGCCTTGGATTGAAGAAGAGTCCTTCGAGCAGCGACGATGCGTTGTCTTTTGTCGGCGGGTCTCCAGGACGAAGTCGTCGATAAAGCTCCACTTGCGCTTCTTCTACTGTGTTGGTTGGATCGCGTTCGAGTGTACTGTCAATGTAATGGTGCTCAGAGTCATCGATCTCGGCGAACAGTTCGCGGATCTCATCATCTTCGGCGAATCCGATCGCACGAAGCAGAATCGTGGCCGGAAGCTTTCGCTTGCGATCGACTTTGACAGAGAGAACGTTCCGGTTAGAGGTCTCGAACTCAAGCCAGGCACCGCGACTTGGAATCAACTTCGCACCGCAGAGCGCCCGACCCGTAGTCGCATCATCCGACAATTCAAAATAGACGCCAGGCGAACGAACGAGTTGGGAGACAACGACTCTCTCGGCTCCATTAATAAGGAACGTGCCATCCGGCGTCATGATCGGGAAATCGCCAAGAAAGACGTCGCTCTCCTTGACCTCACCCGTGTCTCGAATAACCAATCGCACCCGAATGCGAAGCGGTGCGGCATACGTCA
Source organism: uncultured Chloroflexia bacterium (assembly GCA_963785465.1). GTDB lineage: Bacteria > Chloroflexota > Chloroflexia > Thermomicrobiales > Thermomicrobiaceae > CALAGB01. Next base: position 4,980 of record CAWAVM010000025.1, read on the forward strand.
TATCGCGTTCGCGACACGTCTCCTCGGTTGCACGGGGGTCATCAAAACGGTGCTCCAGGAAATGGAGTTCCATCTTGCCGTTGTAATCGATGATCGGTGAGATTTCCTCCAGGAGTTCTCGCAGGCCTTCAGTCTTGAACCAATCAAATGATTCGATCTGGAGTTGCACGAGATTCGGCATCTCGAGGACAGTCGAAATTCTGGAGTACGAGCGGCGACCGATGCCCAGGTTCGAAAGAACCTGGCGCCCATCCGTCGGGGCGGCGCGCTGGTCACGGAGAGTTACGGCCATGCGCTTCTCCTTTTATAATGTCGGGGTACATACAATACTGACCGTCGCGACGACTTTTCGCTGCGACGGAGGTGTTGGGCGTCGAATTGGCGCGTAGACTGCTCGCCAGGAAAATGGAAATAGCGGGAAGGCAATAACTACCCCTCCCGAAGCCCACATCGTTCGGAACCCGTCCGTACGTCTTCATTCACATCCGAATGTTCGAGCAACCAACCATCAGCAAACGTGTATTGTACTCCTCTCCCCGGACCATGTCAACCAAACGAAGCCCGTAGTCAAGTGCCACTGCAAATTCCATGCAACCACCAATCTTTTGACCTTAGCCAACTCTCAATGCCAGCCTTTTAGTCATGAATAAACAGGACTTTCGGCACTTCGTGTGGTGGCAGACACCGCTACGTGCTAATCTGAGTCAAGTAGACTTAATCAAGTTACGGCGTCGCCTCGGTTTCTTCGTTCATTCAGAGTCATGCAGAAATCTTGAAGGGCAGATCGACATGCAGTCGACAATCAGGGAGCGATCTTCTCGCGAGGAACGGTTCATTCTTACTGTCGATCGCTGGATCTATCACGTCGCTCGCCACTGGATTGTTCTTCTGAATACAGTCGGGGCTATCTTCGTGGTGTTACCGCTGCTCGCTCCGGTTCTGATGGCTGAAGGCTATGGAACACTCGCCGAGATGATCTATCGGCCATTCCATCTTATTTGCCACCAACTACCCTATCGGAGTTTTCACTTATTCGGCTATAAGATGGCGTATTGTGAACGTGATTTCGCGATATACACAGGACTCTTTCTTCTTGGCCTGGTCTTCGGACTATCGAATCGGCGCATTCGGCCAGCCACAATCAAGGAATTGGTACTACTGTCGCTGCCGATCGCGATCGACGGTTTTACGCAACTCTTTGGATGGAGAGAAAGCACCTGGGAGCTCCGAGTAGTAACGGGATCAATATTCGCTGTCGCGGTCGCGTGGCTCGTCTATCCACGCTTGGAGACAGGATTCGGCGAAATCGTTGATATGCTTGAAGCTCGTTTCGAGCGGTTAGCACGAGAAGGCCGGGTTGCTCCACTCCATTGATGTATGTCCCTGGAACAATCAATGAGCCGGCTTCTTAATGGTAAGCATGTGGTTCTCGGCGTATCCGGGGGCATAGCCGCCTACAAGTCGATCGAACTCGCCCGCGATCTCACGCAACAGGGAGCTCTTGTCGACGTGATGCTCACGCGGTCGGCGCTCGAGTTCGTCCGAGCGCTCCCCTTTGAGACGCTGGCCCGGCGCAAGGTCTACACCCAGGTTTTCGAACCGTGGACCGAGGAACTTCATGGCCACATCTCGATGGCCGACCGGGCCGACGCGATGATCATCGCCCCAGCCACCGCGAACCTGATCGCCAAGCTCGCGCATGGACTGGCCGACGACATGTTGACAGTCAGCGCGCTGGCGTGCGCGGCCCCGCTCATCGTTGCCCCAGCAATGGATCACCACATGTACTTGAATCCTGCGACCCAGGAGAACCTTCGTATTCTGCGCGAACGCGGCGTACGGATTGTTGGGCCTGAGCAGGGAGCCCTCGCATCTGGTGCAATTGGCTTTGGGCGCTTGGCGCCGATCGAACGACTGGTAGAGTCGGTTCGCGTCGCGGTCGCGGCCAATGGCCGATTGAGTGGCCGGCGGATCGTCGTCAGCGCCGGGCCAACACGAGAAAAGATCGATCCGATTCGTTATGTCACGAATCGATCGACTGGCAAAATGGGGTATGCGATTGCCGAGGCGTTCCTTGATTCTGGTGCGCTTGTCACCCTCGTTTCCGGCCCCACGTCCGCGCGGGAACCCGGTGAGGCGTCAATCCTCCGCGTCGAATCTGCGGAAGAAATGTTCAGGGCAGTCACACAGGCTGCGAAAGGGGCGGACGCACTCGTGATGGCGGCCGCCGTGGCGGACTACCGTCCAGCCACAGTCGCCGAACACAAGATCAAGAAGTCAGACGCCGACCTCGTTCTCCGCATGGACCGAACTCGCGATATTCTCGCGAGCATCAATCAGCCGGGACTGATCAAGGTCGGATTCGCAGCCGAAACAGAGAATTTGCTCGAGTCAGCTGAAGAAAAACTCTCGCGCAAATCCCTTGATCTCATCGTCGCAAACTACGGCCCTGAGACCATGGGGAGCGACGACAGCCGAGCCGTTTTTCTAACTCCCGGCAGAAATCCTGACGAGCTACCGTCGATGAGCAAGGCTGACCTGGCTGAGTTGATCGTCGATCGGGTCGCTCTGATACTCGAGAGTAGATCGTGAGCCAGGTTCAGCCACCTCGATCCCGCCACAGCCACCACCATCCCGAGACTATCCAGATCCTCCGAACCATAATCATTAACGGCGGCGCCATACTGACCACGGCGCTACTCGTTCGCGCGGCCGTCCTGCTTGCCGTGCCAGAAACGACTCAGCGGGGCCTACATCTTGTCGTGCGGACCACTCATCTGCTCGTTTGGCCGCTTCAGAAGATTCCGCCATTGGGTCATATTGTCGCTGGCGGGCTCGCGGTCGCCGATGTAACAACCCTTCTAATCGTTATGGTTTGTTGGTTGATCGCCCTTGGGGTCGTCGCCGGTTGGGAACACGAAGGCCAGCGACTCAGCACAGGGGTATCTGATTCCAGCCTGAGACCGTAAACGTAAAGCTCATGTTAAACTGGTAACAACGTTGATTCTTCTGCCTGTTGGCGTCATATCTTCAGCGGCAGGAGCCGCATTCACACCCGCAGAAGACCGTTGGCCCGTCCACGGCCTCAAGATTCAATGTCGGAATTCGATAGCGAGCGAAAGGATGGTCAATGACCAAGAACCTCGTGCGTGGCATCTTGAACCTGGTACTTGCTGCGGCGGCAACCTGGGTCGCGAACTACATCGTGGATCGCATATTCGGACCAGATGAAATCGAGGCTGACTAAACACTAGGAGTCAGCCTAAAATTCGCCAATCTGGGAATATGCCGCCGTCAACTTCGGAGTTTGAAAGGTTTTAGCATGATGACGCGCGACAAGATTGAAGCCCTCAGCTCACTCTCCACTCCTGAGTGGCCAACGATCAGTCTTTACCTTCGAATAGACAAAGAACGCATCGACGAAGACTTCACCATTCGACTCAAGAACTTGCTCGGCGATGCGGCAGAGAACCTCGATGATGATTACAGCCACGATCAACGCAAATCGGTTCTCGACGATCTTGAACGGATTAAGGAGTTCGTCAGAGACGAACAGGACCGATTTGGACGTGGGCTGGCGTTATTCGTCAATTCAAACGCCGAGGTGTTCGAGGCGATTGAAATTCCATCGCAGATCGAAAGCACCATAACCATTGGCTCATACGCCAACGTCGCTCCTCTCATCCGGCTTCGCGAACAACTCGAGCCGTTCTGCACGTGTTTGATTGCACGCGATCAGGCGCGAATATTCTTCAGCACGATGGGACGGATCGAAGAACTCTCCCTGTCTCGCGACGACATGGTGCCCGGACAACACAACCAGGGGGGCTGGTCGCAATCGCGGTACGAGCGGCACATTGACGAGCACGTTCGTAGCCACTTTAAAGAGATCGCAAGCCAACTCTTCGATCTCGCTGAAGAACGTCCGTTCCGTCTGCTTGTTCTCGGAGGGGCTGATGAGGTTGTTGCTGGCTTCGTTGAGACTCTTCACCCTTACGTCCGAGAGCGCCATGTTGGCACCGTCCGCCTTCTGATGGAAGCAAACATCAATGAGGTACACAACGACAGCAGCGAAGTCATCAATCGTTGGCTTGACGGAGAGAAGCAGCGGGCGATCGATGCGCTCAGAAGTCAGGCGCCAACCGGCGAACTCAGTGCCACTGGCCTTGAGTCGACGATTCGAGCGTTCCAGCAAGGCCAGATAATGACTCTACTGTTAAGCACGACATTTGAATCACCCGGTGTAATCTGTCAGAAGTGTGGATCATTCCTGGGACCGTCTGAGACGGATGGCAGCGGTTGTCGCTACTGCGGTGGATTGCTACATCACGTCGACAATATCGTGCCGGAGATCGTGCTTGGCACATTCCGACAAGGTGCCAAGATCATCTTCCTTGAGTCCCCAGATCAACAGTTCCAAGCTGGGGAATTCGGCGGAATCGGCGCGCTTCTCCGATTCTCTGTTGAGGCTGAGCCGTCTGTATGAGGTCCAAACCTGCCGCCACCGCGATCCTCAATCCCGAAACGGGACGGCGAAGCGCTGAGGACATTGAGTCCATTCTTCGCGAGGTATTGTCCACCCATCTACGTCTTACGGTGGTGCGAACACGACGTCCCGGAGACGCGATCGGTTTAGGTCGCGCCGCGGCCAGACACGCTGATTTCGTTATCGCGGTCGGAGGAGACGGTACGGTAAGTGAGGTGGCGGCAGGCTTGCTGGGGTCGGATACGAAGCTTGCGATCATTCCAACTGGTTCAACAAACGTGATCGCTCGAAGCTTCAATATCCCGATGGAACCCCGCAGGGCGGCGCGGGCACTGCTCGGCGCACTCGAGACAAGAAAGATTGACGCGATTCAACTTGAAAATCGCATCGCTCTGCATATGGTTGGCTGCGGATTCGACGCACAAATGATGGGGGACGCGGTCCCCATGTTGAAGCGAACGGCGGCCTGGATCGCGTATGTTCCAGCAGCAATAAAGCACATGTCTGGACGCCTGTGGACATTCAGGATCACTGTGGATGAGCGCCGGATTTCCACGGACGCCAAAATGGTATTGGTTGCCAACGGTGGGTTCGTGCTTGACCCACGATTCGAGGTCGGTCGCGGCATCAAACCAGATGACGGTCTTCTGGATGTGATCGTTTTCGCGCCACCAAATCTGGCGGCTACAACGGAGATCGCTTCCCGCCTCGCCCTCGGGCGTATCGACCGATCGAGCTACGTACGCCAGTACACCGGAAAACATATTCGGATCGAGAGCGAACCGGCTGCACCGGTCGAGTGTGACGGTGACGTGATCGGCGTCACACCCGTGACACTCGACGTCATCCCTGCGGCCGTGTCGATTCTGGTGCCTGTCCCGGAGAACTCAGTCTCCACCCTCGGGACAACGCCAGCCAATGGAAATTTCAACAACAACATCACGACAACCGAGCCCACAAACTAAATTGTTACGGGGAATTGGAGTTTGGATACGTTTGCGTTGCGTTCCAGACTGTACCCAGCGCTCCCTGTGATTTTCCATCAACAGAGACCAGCACGAACGCCGCGTCGCCTGAACTGAGGGACATCTGCATTCCAGTGAAGGACTGGGACTTGCCAGCTCCTAGCACGTTGGAGAAGACCACCTTTCCATCGACCGTCACGTCAACCCAAACGTCATGGGTCGCCGTGATGGCGAAAGCGTGAGTCGAGTCCGCTGTCGTGGGTGTCGGCGGTGGATTGGGCGTTGCCGTAGGAACAGGTGTGGAGGTCGGCGCCGACGTAGATACCGACGTGGTCTGCTGTTGAGTCGGCGTGGTGACTACACTCGAACCTACCGTTGAAGTCACCGTCGCGGAGCCCACCGCAATCAGGCCTTCAGGCGTACCGACGGCGGTAGACGTCAAGGACGATACCGTCGCTCCGGAAGCTCCACCAATCACACTTGTCGTAGGTGTCGCGACACTATCCGACGGAGCGAAGTATGCGCTGTACATCCAGGCAAAGATAACGGCAGACATAACGACCATGAACGCGATAATGGCGAAGTTTGGAGCCCAATGTGATGGAACATCCAGGGGCTTCATCGCCGGCACAACACGGAACCCAGCGCTACGCTGACCGTGGATGTCTTCAAACTTGGCGAGTACCGCCACCGGGTCGAGCCCGAGATATTCAGCGTAGCGACGAACAATTCCACGCGCATAGGTCAGCGCCGGGAGTTCGTCAAATTCTTCCCGTTCTAGCGCAACAAGATAATGGCGACTGATTCGCGTTGCGCGTTCAGCCTCTCGAAGCGTCACACCCTTATAGGCTCGTGCATGACGCAGCAGTTCACCAAACTCAGACGTCAAAGTTCTCTGTGTGTCCCTTCCCTATCATGATGGTCGAGCGCGTCCCCCGTGACTACTCAATCATCGACAGGCTCAGAGTGGATCATTTCGGGAGCATATCAAATTCAGACCGCCCTGACTTCGACCTCAGCGCCTCACCGGATTGGGTCCGCGAGAATCGAGCATTTGGCGAAGCAGATCATCCACAATCGGCGTTGGCCGGCCATGATGAGCGATATCGGCACGCTGAAGCCACCAATCATCACCCGCAACCCACCAACTGCCGATCGTACCGCGGCATGCAAGGTCATTGCGTTCTACCATTCGTCGCTGGTCAAACGCGTACTGATTATTGCACCAGCCTCGCTCGCCCCCTTCAATTGGACGGAAGTCACGGCACGTCCCACAGCATTCGCGGAGCGTCGGCTGTCTCGCTGATCCGGTCGTATAGGACGGAACCACAGGTTGGGCGACGACACTGAGATCCTCTTGGGGATCAATGGGTGTCGCCGACGGCGCCACGCCATCTTGTGCCGGTTGAGCAACGTTGAAGGGCTCAGTCCAGCCACTCCGTCCCTGCGAAATCGTCTCAGACTGCGGATACTGGTTTGGTATCGACCCAAATGTCGGCTTTGCCGCCGCTGGCGCGTTTACGTGCCGGTTGTCTGCAAGCTGCGCAGAACTAGGTTCATCGCGCCGCTGCGACCAATCATCAGACTGTGGCCGTCGATCGGCAATACGCGGATCGGACGCCGTTCCGCGAGGGCGCGAATTCGGCGACGAAGGTGATGTCGCCGGAGGTGTGAACGACGGGACCGATGAACGGCGGTCGCCGAGCACATCCGAAAGCGACGTCGGTCGCGGCAAGTTGATGTCCGGGTCCTCACGATCCGATGTTGTCCGAGTCGGTCTCGACGCCACCCAATTTGACGGCTCATTCGGCGTTGGACTTTGGCCAATTGAAGGTTTCCGGCGATCAACCGGTGGTGCTTGGTACTCTCGTTTCACTTCTCGAGGCATGGGATTAGTCGATGTTCGCCGCTGATCCTCATGTTGATCGTGTGCCGTCGCATGACGCTCCACTGGCGACTCGTGGCGGACATCCGAGACACCCGCTTGAGCACTGTAGCGCTCAGTTGACGTCGCGCTGTCCGTTGGCATGGTTGACACGCCGACTGCCGTGACCCGGTCCGTATATTGAAGCTTGTCGTCGTTCCCACGTGAATCTGGATTCAAGCGCGGCGCGCTTACCAGGGGAACCGGTGCTGATCCAACCTTGGGTTCCCAGAGGTCGTCGGCCCAATCGGTTCGACAGGCAAGCTCGCTCTTGCGCACGAGCACCATTTGCTGGATATTCTTGCGCGATGGGTGATCACATCGGCCTGAACCGGCGAAGTCGCCCTCTTCAAAATATCGGCAAGTTCCGCACTTGTGCTGTGTCACTGCCCCCCCTTGCCCGCAGATCGCACAACTCGCCACGCCCCACTTAGCGGACCATGCAATACCCTGTTGGACCGCACTGCGAATTGCGCTTCGAGGAAGATGCAGGTCGTCGTCTCGCGAGTGTAGCACAGACATTGTGCTATAACAGGATGTTCGTACGGCTAACTTTGCTTCGGATCCGGTTGATCTAATTAGTGTCGAATTTCACAGATGAACAGCACGGCGTCACTCGGGTGGGTCTCCCCCGACGCCACCCGGCAGCAGGCAAATTCGCGCCTGCTTAACTTCCGCTCCGAACACAACACTCGCAGTTCTCTTGCCACAGAAAATCAGTGTAACAGGAACCCGCTGTCACCTATTTTGAACGTCTCGGCACACTTATGGTCGCGAGGTGTCCGTTGGTCTGCAACGGGATCGGCTCAGTACGTTATACTGAACGATCGAAACGTAACCGTTGATTTCCGGAGGAGTTTCGTGATTCCGCTCACACTAGAAAATGAAAAATCCGCTCAGCAATCGATCGAGCCCACCTATGACGGTGCGAAGCGATTCTTCGTCTGGACAGTCGGCTGCCAGATGAACGAAGCGGAATCATCCAAGGCCTCCGCCATACTACGGCAGGCAGGGTACATGCCGGCCGTGATGGAGGAGAGTGCCGATCTTATCATCGTTAACTCCTGCGTCGTTCGTCAAGCGGCAGAGGACAAAGTCGCCGGTAAAGTTGGATCGCTGCTTCGTTTGAAACAGCAAAATCCCAATCTAAAGATCGCACTGACTGGGTGTATGGTCACCGGGCAGCAGGCCAAGTTAGCCGAACGGTTTCCGCACGTCGATCTCTTCTATGGACCATCGGAATTTGAGCGCTTGGTCGAGATCGCTCCCGAAATCGAATCCGTCGACGTGGACCTCGCTGATTTGCCGCATTACTACCACGACACCGCGGTGGATCCTAATGTCACCGCCTTCGTTCCAATTATCTACGGCTGCAACTTCGTCTGCTCATACTGCATCGTTCCGTACCGTCGCGGACGCGAGGTCAGTCGTCCAATGGCTGAGATCGTTACTGAGGTGCGAGCGCTCAGCGAACGCGGAGTGAGCGAGGTGACACTGCTGGGCCAGACGGTTAACGCATACGGACACGACGTTCCAGGACAACCCGATCTGGCTGATCTCCTATGCGAGATTGACGCCATTGACGGAATCAGACGTGTCCGCTTCCTCACGTCGCATCCGAAGTACATGTCGGACAAGATCATTCAAGCAGTCGGTCGGTTGCCTAGTCTCTGCGAACATATCAATCTTCCGGTTCAGGCCGGTGACAACGAGGTTCTTCGCCGAATGCGGCGAACCTACACGGTCGAATATTACAAAGAGCGGATTGCTTTCATTCGAAAGACCATTCCCGGTGTCACATTGGCGACCGACATCATTGTCGGGTTCCCAGGTGAGACCGCCGAACAATTCGAGCACACCTTGGAGTTGTTGTCTGAACTTGAGTTCGAGAAGGTGCACGTAGCGATGTATTCTCCGAGACCGGGGACGCTCTCGAATCGGTGGGAGGACGAAGTTCCGTGGGCCGAAAAGAAGCGCCGGCACCGGGCGGTGGAAGACCTCCAGCGCCGTGTGTGCACCGAACGAAACAGGCGATATCTGGGGCAGCAACTCGAAGTGCTTGTTGACGGTTTTGCGAAGGGCCGCTGGCGTGGGAGGTCAAGAGGCAACACCCTCGTGTTCTTTGACGCACCTGGCGACTGGAAAGGTCAGTTCGTCACGGTTCAAATCACCGAATCATCGCCCTGGTATCTCCTCGGAGATGTATTATCGACGGAATGCTTGACCGTATAAAGGTTTGGCACCAAATGTCCCGCGAAAGTGAAGGTGAAGTTTGGCAGCATATCAACCTGATGGACGAAATCGGACCGCGAGACGGCATGCCGAAGAAGCGCGCAAATTTGCGATTGCCGGTGAATGGGATTCTGCCGCCAACATGAACCGGCAAATCCTTGAAGTGAGTCCAAGAGACGTCGAAGCGCTTAACCGGCTCGGCAAAGCGCTAATGGAAATTGGCAATCTCGATGAAGCGATCGAAGTCTACAGGCAGGCATTGTCGCTCGATTCATCCAACGTGATCGCTCAGCGTAACGCCGGACGTCTCGAGCAGTTGATCTCGGCAAAAGCCGCTGACGCACCAGCCGCGACCGCGGCTCATCGCTCCGGAAACGCGGTGTTGGCAAGCGTTTTCGTCGAAGAGGTCGGCAAGACATTTATCACCGATCTTATTCGGCCCACGGTCGACGCTATCTTGACTCAGCTTGCGCCAGCCGACGAAGTCGAGATGCAGGTCGAGGAGAAAAGCGTCGCTGTGTACGACCAGCACGGCAATCGGCTGGGACAACTCGAGCCCAAGATTGGTCAGCGAATGATTCGCCTGATTGAATCGGGAAACCGATTCAAAGGCTATGTTGTCGCACTTACCGGTATGACTACTCGTATCATTCTGCGCGAGGTCTACCACGATCCGGATTCCCCATTCCCGGTCGCATTCCAGCGCCAGGCTACGATCGCCGCTCCACGACCATATTTGCGTGACACTCGACGCATGGCGCGTGAGCTTGAACCGGATCTACTGATGGACGACGATGATGATGATGATGATGAGGACGACGAAGAGGGCTTCGAAGAACTGAGCGACGACGATAGCGATGACGATTACACAGATGATGAGACCGACGACGACCAGGATGACGATGATGAGGACGACGAGGAAGAGGAGACCAAGAACGACAAGTAGAGTCTCCGGCTAAACCCGGCTGAAGTAGTTATGAAGACGGGCGTGGGCACCCTTTGTGCGCCCACGCCCGTTTCTCGCTCAAGCCTTGAGAGTTTGTCAGATTATCAGTGGAACTGAGAACTATCCAAGCAAGAACCACAGCACCAAAATGATGACGAACATCGCCGCCGTGATAATCAGGAGCCGAACCAAGTCGGCACGAATCATCGCGTACTCGTCACCCACGTGGCCCCAGGCAGTCACCACGCCGGTTGGGGCATCCTGCGGCTTGCTCTTCTCGGAGACTACCGGTTGTGATTCAGGATGGGCGACCGTCTCGGCCTTCCGCGCCCGATACGCCTGTAGCTGCGCCTCACTGACGCGGGTTCGACTATCGCGACGCGTACGAGTCGTCTTCTTCGCCATCTAGAGTACGCTGTCCTCTCATTTACTGCTGAGCCGTGTTTCGATCAAGAAGTATAGCAGGCGGCGGTGCCGCGCTATTCGCGGCCAGTTACCTCTACCGGCATGCCGCGCTCGAGCTCCCACGCTCTGGCCGCATCCCCGTCACGAACTGAGATCTCAAGTCCGCCATAACTTCCGAATAGTGCGAGGGTTCGCCCCTCAGGAACATCGCCATAGGTTCGTACCATCCCGCGAATTACCGCCCGGCCACAACGTACCGTGACTCGATCCGGCGCGGCAGGCAGGTCTTCAGGCCGAATGAATGTTCGGCAGCTCCCGAAATGATCAATTGAGACAACCGGCCCGCATACCGTGCCGGGTTCATGCACCACCGGTGGAAAGTCAAGACGAATGATCGAATGTGGATCGATGGCCGTACCAAGTTCGTCTAGTGGCATGCCGCGCGCCAATTGGGCCCCCGCCGGCGCAAAGATGTCTCGTCCATGAAACGTGGACGAGACGTTCGCAAGTCTGGCGGCTGGTCGATCAAGGACGACCGCTTCCTCAGGCACCTCAGATCCGAGCACGAATGATCCAAGTCCGTTGTCAGGGAGGACGAAATGATGGCCATTAAAGCGAAATGCGATTGCTCTTCTTGATGTCCCGACTCCCGGGTCGATGACCACGACATGTACCGTACCGCGTGGAAATGTTCGCCAGGCTGTCGCGAGCTGAAACGCGCCCTCGATCACATCCCGAGCCGGAATCTCATGTGTCAAATCGACTATCTGAGCTTCAGGGGCAAGTCCGAGCACGACTCCCTTCATCTGTCCGACGTACGTATCACGAATCCCAAAATCCGACAGGAATGTCACGATACCGATGCGCGACTCCAATTCGTCCATCCTATCCCCCGTTTCAGTTCAGTTGCGGTCTGGATGGTCTGCTGATCTTCGGATCTTCATCGTCCCTCGAACCCGTGCGGTACGCGGCGCGTTGTATCGATGATGAGATGTAGTGGTCATACGTTGAGTGGAGGGTTACGGACAGATCCACTTCATCATGACACACATAGCTGAATTAGGCGAAACGTTGCACTCGCCCGTTCCTGAGTCAGGCCGTCAACTTTCAAACTTTCTAACTTGATTCTCAATAAGGGCGCGCGCGAATTCCAAGTCCTCCGGCCGGTTTACATTGAAGAACGAGAGGAGCCTAGGATCGAATTCTCTGATCTGTGACTCGCTTATTCGAGCGACCATGATATCGGCGAGAAAATTTGCAATCTTGAGGCTTCCAGATCGAATTCGCTGTTGAATCATGGCTACCGTCGATCGTGAATAGATCGCATGCAGTGTTTCGAGCGTTTCCTCGCAGCCTTGCGCGCTGCGTGCCTGAGAGAGGGAAGGGACAGCAGCATCGTAGGTTCTCGGCAAAGTAGCCATGAATCTGAGCAGGTCGGGATTGAGCAATGGCATGTCGCAGGCCAAAACAAGACACCATTCAGACGCGGCGTGCAACAACGCGCTGTAAATGCCACCGAGTGAACCAGAATTCGGCAGTACGTCGGGAACGACTCGAAATCCGAGATCAGCATATGGCGCGCCGTTAGATGCCACCACGAATAGCTCATCTGCCACCACGGAAGCGCGCTCCGCCACAGTTTCGAGCAGTGTTTGACCGCCGATTCGCAGTAGGGCTTTGTCCTCGCCCATTCTGCGGCTCAGTCCTCCCGCTAGAATGGCAACACTGAGTGGCGGTCTGGATCTTGCCATTTCATGCATTCCTACACATTGTTGACCGGCCATCACACGGATTAGGACGAGCGATCTTTGACATCGCACGGAGGCACGCTATAATCGACTTAACAAATCGTTGATCCGCGGAGAGGACGACAAGCAGTATGAACGTCCGTCCGACCATTCAGGATAGCAAGTTTTGAGCACCAAGGGACTGTCCTCCTGGTGCTCTTCTGTTTTAAGGTGTCGCGAGAGACGCCACCAGTGACATAGTCGCGGACGGGGCTAGGATAGCTCGGACCGTGGGAAGGAGAGAAACTGGTGAACTCGAGCATGATCGGAAAGATTGAGAAGGCGCATCGATATGCCGAAGAGCCCGAGCGTGCACAGATTCAGCATCTCGAAGTGAAATTTCAGGGTGAACACGACACATACCACGTGAGTTTCAATGCTGGATCATGGTCCTGCGACTGTCATTCATTTGCCGCTCTACAAGCGGGCACGTGCAGCCACATCATGGCCATGGAGCGATTGCTTGGTCAGATGATCCCCGGTGACACGACCTCGGTGGTGATTTAAGCGTACTGACACTCATCTCGGTCAAGACTCCAACGAGCGGGCCGATCAGGTAGGCCCGCTTGTTGGTCCCACACCCGAACGACTTTTGCTGTTGTCTGCTCTCGCGCAACTTCCAACTGATTGCCAGCCTGCCGGCTGATTCAGAAGTCTAAACCCGTTCAATTGTCAGAGATGAGTCGAGCTCGGTTCATCCGTGCTGAGGTTTCATCAACGTCGATCAAGACGACACGTGGCCGGCTGCCACCGACGTATTCCCCTTCATGCCAACGACCGTCAATCAAGCCTCGCTTGTGTTGCAGAATGAGAGGAACTGGATCGATAGCGGTCGAACGAGGCACGCTGAGCACAATGGCCGCATTCACGGTAAGCGCAGTCAAGAAATTGACAACTGAGCAACGAATCGTCCTCTTTTCAGCGCGGCCATCTGGAAGACGTGTACGGGTGGCGTCAAGATCCATCAGATGCGCTCAAATCGATCCACATTCAACACGAATACTGTTGCACCGCCCACAACCACATCCACCAAATCCGCTGGATACCATTCGTGAATGTCGCCAATTATCTCTGGTTGAACGGTCTCGGTACGCTGACGGCAGTTGTTGTCGATGATCCGGACCACCTTACGGACCTCGTAGTCCTGCACACCAATCATCAACGTCGTGTTCCCCACACGAAGAAAACCGCCCGTACTCGCAATTCGGGTCGCCCGGAAACCGGCTTCGGTGATCGCCTTAAGAAGCTGATTCGCATCGTAATCCTGCACGATGGCGAACACAAGTTTCATATCGGAATCTCACCCCTTCAAGGCTTACTCGTTGGTTGGCCCCTAATAGCGGCACGATGGCAACGAATATAGCATAGCGCAGGTACTCGAATAATCGAGACGTTCATCGAATTGAATCTGCAGATTCGCCATGCGATCATGAACCACATGGCCCGAGCCTACCGCCGGACGGGAGTCGCAAGGTCGACACAGACCGATTGGATCGACCTGCCGACCACATCTGCGCTGGTGCAATCACCTTGGCGGAAGCAGGGGCACGGTTGTCAATCTTAGCGCCAACAATGACATCTGCCCAGAACGATATGGGCCTGCTCAATGCGTTCGGATTTATCATCTGAAACACGGTAGTCGAGGCTCTTGAATCGAGACAGAGGGTCTCGACCGAATTCACAAGGAGGTATGCGCAGATGGAACCAACGATCGTGTGGTACGAGCAGTCATCGATTCGCATCGAGGCAGGGGGCATGCAAATATACGTCGATCCATATCATGTTCCAGAGGGTCAGCCGAAGGCTGATGTGATCTTCATTAGCCATGAGCATGGGGATCATCTTTCACCAGAAGACATCGGCAAGGTGAGAACCGCTGACACCGTTGTGTTCGCCAATCCCACCGCAGCCCAGAAGCTCGAAGGTAACGTGACGGTGTTACGACCGGGTGACATCGCAAGTCATGGCGACCTGAAGATTCACGCCATACCGGCATACACGACCACAAAGTTTCGACCGTCAGGCGAGGCGACTCACCCAAAGGCGAGCGAACACCTTGGCCTCATTCTCGAGATCGACGATCTGACATTTTACGCCGCCGGCGATACCGACGTAATCCCGGAGATGGAGTCGGTCGGGCCGGTCGATTACGCGTTTCTTCCGGTGAGCGGTACGTATGTTATGACGGCCGAAGAAGCCGCGGAAGCGGTCGCGATCGTTCAACCGACCGTCGCCATTCCGGTGCATTACGGAGCGATCGTCGGGTCAGTCGACGACGCTCGCCGTTTTGCCGAACTTGTGCCCGATCAGGTGCGCGTCTGGATCATGACGCCAACAACCGGCAAAAATTAGCGGCTAGCCGATCAACGGACGAGTGCCGCAAAATCGGAGAGTGAGAGGAGCCCCGAGACTTCCACTCGAGGCTCGATCCAGCGTTTTTCTGGGGTCCAGTCCTGTCCTCCCCAGGCGGCGATGCCAAAGCTGTAACCCGCTGCCGCCGTCTCATCTATAACTCGGCTGTTGTAGTCACCGTAGGGATAGGCGAAGAATTTGACTGGCTGCCGAAGTATTGACTCCAGCGTGGCCCGGCTCTGCGATAGCTGGTAGGCGATGCTCGCATCCGAGATTTGGGTCAAGAACGGGTGATTCACCGTGTGCGACTCGATTTCATGTCCGCGAGACGCGAGCGATCGAAGCTGGTCCGGTGACAGCTGTGAGTTGCCGGTTACGACAAAGAAGACGCCCTTCATTCCTCGATCGTCCAGAGCTGCCGCGGCATCCCATTGACCCGCGGTTGAATCGTCAAAAGTGATCACGATCGGGTTGGGCGGCAGGCTTCCGCCGTTGAACATATAGTCGTACACCTGCTGAAGTGTTACCGAGTTGTACCCCTGTCCCTGGACCCAATCCATCTCCTGTTCAAATTTCCAAAGTGGAGTAACGTATCTTGCGGCGCTGGGCGCAATCTGGTGATACATCAGAACCGGAATTCGCAGAGATTGACGAACAATGAACAGCTGTTCTGAATAATCCGGAATCGCGTCCGGTCTGGCTACTGCGGCGGTGTTAACCTGATCCTGCTTGGCGCTCCAGTCACCTAACAGGCCCAGCTGCACCTCATACTGAGTTCCCTGGTATTCTGGCCACCATTCAAATCGCGCCCGCTCGAAATACTGGACTGTTCGGCCGTTCTCGGACATTTCCTCGCTAATCGGATAGCCAAGAATCGCCAACCCACCGTGGTTCTCCCAGTATGTTTTGAATCCGTAGGAAAGGTAGTGACCGGTAGCCGGGAAATAGGCTCGATTAGCCGTGTCTTGCCAGTCCGGCAACACGGGTTTTCTTTGAAATGCGTCTTCCTGGGTGCGTTCCTGTGTCACAACAACTCCGAGCAGCCCCAACTCCACTTCAAATGGCGTCCCCGCAAACTCGGGATGCAGTTCGAACCGTGCCCGCTCAAAATACTGAACTTTGAAACTGCCTTGATCGAGCGGCTCGCTAATCGGATAGCCGAAAATTGCGAGACCACCCTGATGTCGCCAGAATGTGAGAAATTGATCCGACAAGGTGTGCCCGGTTTCAGGAAAAAAGACGGTCGAAGGCGCGGCCAACGCTGGCAACGGCGAGCGCAGAAACGACACCATCGACATCATGACCAGACACACCACCAACGACCGCCTCAATAGACTTGAGCCGTGCACCAAGAAATGTCTCCATTTTCTTTGAGATCGTCTCGGAATTCGGCATCAGAAAACGATCTTCCTGACATCGAATTCTCGTTGACCACTAATCGCGAGGAGTCTATCATCAGAGTTGTTCAGCCGGGAGTCAAGTATGTTGTCAACTATGATCTCGCGTCGCAATTTGGTGTTTGGCGCTGTGTCCGTCGCGGCAACGCTACTGAGTTCATGCCGTGGACCTGAGGATGCCTCGTTAACGGCTGAACCTGCTCCAACGACGGCTCCGTCCCCCGTGGCCCAATCGACTCATACTGTCCAGGTTACGCACGTGCCCGTCCCAACGACTGTCCCGTCACCCACCCCGTCGCCGACGCCGTTCCCCGAGCCTCAGACCGTTAATGTGTGGGTCGATCCTGCCAGTCCGGTTCGTTTCCGGCCCGCTGCTGAGCGCCTGATTGCGCAGATCGCGGCAGAAGCGCTTACGGACCCAGTCACTATCGAGCGCGTTCAGTCGACGGATCATGCCGATCTCAGCTTTGCGGCCACCATGACGACCGAACCAACGGCGTCTCTTGCGCTAGCAAAGACCTACCTTGTCCCTATCTGCTCGCCGAGAATTCCAATACGAGACGTTACACCGGATCAGGTCACGGCCATTCTCAATGGCTCCATCTCGGACTGGTCTGAGGTCGGCTCGCCAAAGTCAATCGGCGTTGAACCATTCGTTATTGACGGATTGATTCTACCGGGAACGACCGGCGGCGCGATTCGGGTCGCAACTTACGAGGATATGGTTGAACAGTTCAGTGATCACCCCGGTGCGATTGCGCTTGCCGCCGTTGACGATGTCGACTTTCGTGCGACAAGTCTCACCGTCAACCACCAAGATTTGGTTGCCGCGGCGGAGCCGCCCAAGGAATGGCCGTTCTCAATGGTGTTCTACGTTACCGGGGAGCAGGGAGGCTGGAAATTCATCGAAGCGCTTGCCGCTCCAGCGATTGGCGACACGAGCACAAGTTCGGCTCCGCCACCGCTGACTGTCACATTCGTGGGTGATGTTATTCTCGGGCGCACCGTGCACACCATCATGACACGACTCAATGATTACTCCGCCCCGTTTCGCCTTGTCGCGGACGAGCTTAAAAAGTCCGATCTGACAATCGCCAACCTCGAATGTTCACTGTCGGACAACATTACACCTCCAACGGATCCATTCACGTTCTCATTCATGACGTTCACTGCCGGGGCCGATGGATTGGCGCTGTCAGGCGTAGACGCGGTAACTCAGGCGAATAATCACAGTATGAATTTCGGTGCACAGGGAATGCGCGACACGTTGGCGGCACTCGATCAGCGGAAGATTCGCCACTTTGGAATCGGAGAGAACCTCACCGAGGCGCGACAACCCGTCATCTTCGAAACCAACGGCCGTAGGATTGCCATCCTCGGCTATGATGGCATCACCGGTACAACATATGGAGCCACAGACTCTACCGCCGGCACCGCCCCGTTGGATGTCGATTTGATGGCCGAAGATATCGCGGCAGCCCGTCAGGCGGCCGACATCGTCATCCCATTCGTCCATTGGGGTATTGAATACCAGCTTGTCCCGTCAGAGGCACAGCGTTCAATCGCGAAAAACGCCATCGATGTCGGTGCCGACATGGTAATCGGCTCTCACTGTCACTGGGTTCAAGGCATGGAGATCTATAATGGCAAGCCCATCATCTACTCGCTTGCCAATTTTGTTTTCGATCAGGACTGGTCGTTGGAAACCAAGCAGGGGCTGATCATGCATCTCGTCTTTCGTCCCAACGGGCTTGCTGCCATACGTTTTGTGCCCGTTCTGATAGAGGATTTCTATCGCCCCCGTATCGTCGACGGAAGCCAGATGACTCAGATTCTGGATCGCATTTGGCAGTCGACCGATCTGATACAGGCGAACACATAACCCGGTTCCAGTCGCCGACTTCCTCGATTCACGGTTATACTCGTCGAGCGCCGAGTCTCCGCCGCGATGGAGGCCGGCTTTTCAATGCTTATCTCACAATCAAGAGTAGGGGAGGATAATATGGCGGAGCGGATGAAGGGTGGTCAAGCGGCTGTTCGCGCACTCGAGAGTCAGGGCGTAGATGTCGTCTTCGGCATTCCGGGCGTTCACACCCTCGAGATCTATGATGCGCTGGTCGACTCAAAGATCCGTCACGTACTCGCCCGCCACGAACAAGGCGCGGGATTCATGGCCGACGGCTACGCTCGCGCCTCCGGCCGGCCGGGCGTCGCGGTAATCATCACGGGACCGGGTATCACGAATGTGATGACGGCCGTGGGCGAGGCATATACCGACTCCTCACCGATCTTGATCCTCTCATCAAACGTCGAGCAGCAATGGGCTGGGCAGATGCTCGGACACCTTCATGACTTGAGCGACCAGATTGGCGTGATGAGCGCCGTGACGAAATGGAACGCGCGCGCGACCGCCGTCGCTGAGATCCCTGAACTTGTCGCCAACGCCTTCCGCGAAATGACCACAGGTCGACCACGACCAACTCACGTCGAGATCCCGCTCGACGTTCTCAGCGATTTTAGCGACGCGGACATGGATTCCGCGTTCCAGCCAAATGTGACAGCACCATCTCAGAACGCCATCGAGAATGCCGCCAGTCTGATCTCCGACGCTCAACGAGTCGTCATCTGGTGCGGTGGTGGCGCCGTGAGCAGCGATGCCGGTGGTGCCATCGTGGCAATCGCCGAGCGTCTTGGCGCCCCGATCATCACTTCAGTAATGGGGAAGGGAAGCGTTCCAGCTGACCATGAAATGGTGCTCGGGAAGTCCTGGGAGCACGGCAACGGGGTCGACGAATTGCTCCGATCGGCGGATGCGGTCCTTGTGTTTGGCTCGAAGCTCGGAGCAATGGAGACGAACTACCAGCGAATGCCCCTGCCTGACCGGCTGATTCGGTTTGATATCGACGCCGACGAGATAAACCGTAACTACAAACCGGCGCTCGCGGTCGTCGGTGATGCCCGCGTTTCAGCCGAGACCTTGCTTGCGACGTTGAAGAAGTCGGGCATCACGAAACAAGGCTGGACTCCTCAGCAGGTTCAAGCGATCAAGAGCGAGTTCATGGCCAGCACGTGGGGAAAGGATCAGCAACCATACGTTGACGCGCTACGATCGGCCATCCCACGCGATGGAATTCTCGCGAGCGACATGACCATGATGGGTTACGTTTGCGGGAATCGATACCCGGTCTACGAACCGCGCACATTTCTTTTTCCGCAAGGTTATGGGACGCTCGGGTTTTCGTTACCGGCAGCCATCGGTGCCAAGGTCGCACAACCTGATAAGATGGTCGTTTCGATAGTCGGAGACGGTGGATTTCAGTACACGATGCAGGAACTCGCCACGGCGGTCCAGTTCAAGATTGGCTTGCCAATCGTTATCTTCAACGACTCCACCTACACCGCCGTAAAGATGGAGCAATCTGAGAAATACGATCGACGATTCATCGCGGTCGATTTGGTCAATCCCGATTACCGCAAACTGGCGGATGCTTACGGCATTCCGTCGACCACCGCACGATCTCCGGAAGAGTTGGAGCGCGCGATTGTAGACGCCGCGACTCGAGACCTGCCGACCATAATCGACACTCCAATTTCGTTCGGTCCGTAGGCTCAAACGTCGTTATGAACAGAGAACAGAGCGCAGCGTCTCGAAAGAGACGTTGCCTCCGCTCAGTATGAGTCCAACTCGCAACCCAGTTACATCGAGATGACCTTCGAGCAACGAAGCAAGCCCAACCGCGCCCGCCCCTTCGACGATGAGGCGTTCTTCACGAGCCAAGAGTCGCATCGCCTCTGCGATCGATTCCTCCTGAACGAGAAGTACATCATCGACGAATTGTTGAATGAGACCAAAGGGAAGCTCACCACCTTCGATGTTGCCTTCGAGGCCGTCGGCAAGCGTCTCGCCGATTGGGACTTCGACAATCCGTCCAGCGTCGAGCGCGGCGACCATCGATGGGGACTGTGCCGCCTGAACACCAACGACACGGATATTCGAACACATACTTTTGGCCGTGAGTGCACATCCAGCCAGCAACCCGCCCGCACCCACCGGTACGAGCAGCACGTCGAGCTCGGGAGCTTCCTTGATAAACTCATACGCCGCCGTTCCTTGACCAGCGACAACATTGGCATCATAGGGGCCGGAAACTGGTGTTCCGGTTGAACGGGCAATCTTGAGCGCTTCTCTCTGGGCATCATCGAATGATGTTCCCGAAAACCGCAGGTCGACGTTCATTCGACGAAGTGCCTCGACTTTTGCACTCGACACGGTCGACGGAACGACAACCGTTGCGGTCAGCCCATAATGACTCGCCGCGACTCCGACCCCCTGACCGTGATTCCCGGCCGAAGCGGTGATGACCGATGCGGAACCTCCACGCTTGAGTTCGGCAACCCGGTTTAGAGCGCCTCGAATCTTGAATGAACCCGTGCGTTGGAGGTTTTCTGGCTTTAGATAGATGTTCGCGTTGAAACGTTCCGACAGCGCCGAGGACCAGCGCGCTGTCGTCGGATAAATGTGTGGTCGAATCAACTGCTCAGCCTTGACGACGTCAACCAACGTCAGAGTACGATCGTTCATATGAATCTCCATTCACGCTGGGGCTCTATTGGTTGCGTTGAAACTGATTCCGCATCGTCGCGATAATCACCCACCCGCAAGCGCACATCGAGGCACAGGAGGCTGACTCAACGCGGCGGCGGTCTACGGACTCGGCATGATTGCACGAAACCGAACCGAAAGCCGAAGCAAAGCGCCACGGCAACTGAATCCGCATTCGCCACTCCTAACAACAAAAGAGCGTGGGCCCGTCAATCGGGTTCCACGCTCGTTTATTCGGCGATGCGCCGTGACTACACGTCTTTGCTGAGTGTCTGCAGGAACTCGGTGTTGTCCCCCGTCTTGGCGAGTCGCCCAAGTACCAACTCGGTCCCTTCGGTTCCACCAAGCATGGAGACCATCCGTCGCATTGTCCAGACCCCACGCAACGTTTGATCGTCAAGAAGCAACTCTTCGCGGCGCGTTCCGGATCGCTGAATGTCGATAGATGGATAAATACGACGCTCTGCGAGCTTCCGATCAAGGTGGAGTTCCATGTTTCCAGTACCCTTGAACTCCTCGTAGATAACGTCGTCCATGCGCGAACCAGTGTCGATCAAGCATGTAGCTACGATCGTCAGACTACCCCCGCCCTCGATGTTTCGAGCAGCGCCGAAGAAGCGTTTCGGCGGGTAGAGAGCCACCGGATCAATTCCACCGGAAAGTGTACGCCCACTTGGCGGCACGGCCAGGTTGTACGCACGAGCTAACCGCGTGATTGAGTCAAGCAGAATTACCACATCTCGACCGCACTCGACGAGACGCTTTGCTCGCTCCAGTGCCATCTCAGCGACCTTGGTGTGATCCTCAACCGGTTCGTCGAATGTCGAACTGACGACCTCACCATCGACCGAGCGCTTCATATCGGTCACTTCTTCTGGGCGCTCACCGATCAGACAGACCATCAGATGGACGTCCTCATAGTTACTCGTAACGCCGTTCGCAATCGCCTTGAGAAGAAGTGTCTTACCGGCTTTCGGCGGCGAAACAATGAGACCGCGCTGCCCGCGACCAACGGGAGCCACCAGGTTGACCAGCCGCGTAGACAGGATGTGTGACTGTGTTTCAAGGTCGATGAGTTCGAGTGGAAAGATCGGGGTGAGATTATCGAAGTTTGGGCGACGTCGCGCGGTCTCCGGGTCCATTCCGTTTACTGCTTCGACCCTCAAGAGACTGTAATATTTCTCGCTGTCTTTCGGTGGTCTAACGTGCCCGGAAATCCAATCTCCGGTACGCAGCCCGAAGCGACGTATCTGTGATTGGGAGACGTAAATATCGTTCGGTCCAGGTAGATACCTCTCCCCACGCAAGAACCCATAGCCATCGTCGATGATATCGAGCACGCCTTGCCCGAAAATATTTCCTTGCTGCTCCGTCTGTGCCTGAAGCACACGACTGATCAAATCGTGCTTCTTCATGCGGCTGTACCCGGTTACCTCAAGATCCTTGGCCAGGTCCTGAAGTTCCGGCAGTGTTTTCGTCTCGAGTTCTGAGATTGTGACTGTCATCCTCGTCCTCTTCCCCACTCAGGTCCGGCGATATCGCAGACTGGAGCTGAGGATTCTTGCTGGTATTTCATGTGCCTCCGGCACGTAGCTGTGTGAATACTCGGCATGGAAAAAGTAGATTGGAGAGGTGTATCTGAGTTAGTCGAAAACTCAGACGTAAGCCGTCGTGGTCCCGCCCGTGCGTCGCGCATCTCAAACCGCCAGACAAGATATGGCCAGTGCTTACACGGAGATTCCGAGTCCAAAGCTCGACGCAACGACAAAGGGCGTCGAAGCCCGAAATAAGTGCTATTCATTGTTCGTCGGTAATCAATCCTGATGGTCTCCCAGCGCACACCTACACTCAATGCGCACCAAGGGCGTGAAATTTCCGTGGCTCATCGTTTACGTTGATCGCACAGCAAATTTCGCAGAATTACATGCCGCAGGTGAAACATTCATCATTGGAGTCGCAAGCGGCAAAATGGGGCAGCGGTGCCGTGGTTGGCACCGCAAGCAGTATAGCACCGGGGCCGATTCTAGTCAAACGGTATTTCCGCATATTCCTTTATCTTGGTCAGGCGATGTTCCGCAAGGATTCGACGCACCGTTCCGGAGCGCGATCGCATGACGAGTGACTCGGTCGTCGCGCCCTGGCGACTGTAGTGCACGCCCTGGAGAAGTTCGCCATCTGTGATGCCGGTCGCGGCAAAAAAGACATTGTCAGAGCGAACCAGGTCATCCGCATGGAAAACCTTCTTCAGGTCAACCCCGGCCTTGAGCGCCAAACCCCGCTCTTCGTCGTTGCGGGGCCAAAGCTTCGCTTGAATTGCTCCGCCAATACACTTGATAGCGACAGCCGAAATCACACCCTCCGGACATCCGCCGATCCCCATCAAGACATCAACTCCCGTATCGGGCTGACACGCAAGCAACGAGCCAGCCACGTCTCCATCGGAGATCATCTTGATTCGGGCACCCGTCGCGCGAATTTCAGCAACAAGTTGATCATGTCTGGGGCGATCCAGGACCACAACCGTGAGATCCTGGATCCTCATGTGCTTGACCTCAGCAACTCTGCCGAGATTCTCTTCGACAGACGCTTCAATGTCGATGACGTGGGCCGCTTCCGGTCCGACAGCCAGCTTGTTCATGTAAACAATGTGGGGCGGATAGTACATCGATCCACGCTCTCCAACAGCTACCACCGCGAGAGAGTTCGGCATGCCTTTGGAGCAAAGTGTCGTCCCATCGATCGGATCGACCGCGATATCAACGAAAGGCTCACCCCCGGCGCCAACCTCTTCACCGATATACAGCATGGGAGCTTCGTCTTTTTCGCCCTCGCCGATGACGACTACACCACTCATCTGAATGGACGAAAGCATCGTCCGCATTCCGTTCACGGCTCCCTGGTCGGCTCCGATTTTGTCACCTCGTCCCATGAACGGTGACGCACCCAACGCGGCTGCTTCAGTGGTTCGTACCAGTTCCATTGCCAGGTTGCGGTCGATTCCTTCTGCCAATTGAAAAGTCCTTTCCGCGCCATCTGCTCTACTGGATAATCGGGGTCAACGCCTCTGGTTCTTTGGCCGAAAGCCACAGATCAGCACGCCCTGGAAGCTCCGTGACACTTCCGATCTGCACCGTGCAGTCTGGTAGCGACCGGACGAATGCTCCGCCGTACCGGCGGCTCACGATCCGTCGATCCAGAATAGCGCATACACCGCGATCTGATGAACTTCTGATCAATCTTCCAAATCCCTGTTTGAAGCGAAGAATCGCTTGCGGAATTGCATATTCCTGGAACGGATTGTCAAACGCCTCGCTTCGAGCTGCAAATACCGGATCAGTCGGCACCGAGAATGGGAGCTTCGTGATCACCAGCAGACTCAGTGTCTCACCAACGATGTCTACGCCCTCCCAGAAGCTATTGGTGCCGAGCAAGACAGTCTCAGCGCGACTTTTCAGGCGATCTACGAGTTGACGAGGATTTCCGTCCAGCCGCTGGCCAAGAACGAGAATCCCTTCCGCCTCGAGGGGACGCTTAATCGCCCGATATGTCGACTGCAATGCGCTGTGTGAGGTGAAGAGGATCATCGCGCGGCCCCTGGTCGATCGGCACAGCTCAATCAAAGATTCTTGAAGGGCGCGCTGATAGCCGGATTGGCCCGGTTCAGGTATATCGTCCGCGAGATACAACAGAGTCGAACTGTGGTAATCGAACGGAGACGATACGTTCAGATCGTTCGAATCCGGGACACCAAGACGCCCTCGAAGGTAGTCGAATGACTTGTCGGTCGTCATCGTCGCTGAGGTAAGCACCACCGACCGACAGCGGTCAAACAATTGTGTCTCGAGAGATTCGCCAACGTGAAGCGGCGCCGCCTGAATAGACACTTCGCTGGTATTCGGGCGACGGGTCAGCCAGTAGATCGACTCCCCAAGCGGCTCGGAGATCGCCGACGTGGCGCGTTCAAGTAGCTGGTGTCCGGTCTTGATCTGTAAGTCAAGTTCCGTGATAAGATCCGCGCTTCCCGGCAAATCTTCCTCGGTAAAGCATTCAACTTCAGCCGCGGCTTCAGTTAACGCCTGAAGCAGCGTACGCGCATACCGAGCCAGTGTCTGTAACGTGAGCTCCACGTCGCTCCAGCCGGGATCGTGCCGTACGGCGTCGGTGAGCCGAAGTTGGCGCTCGTTCTGACCGCGTTCGTCCTGGTAACGGTCGATGAAGTCATTTAGTCGTGCAAACAGGAGATCGCAGCTCTCCTCAGCATTCCGCTCCGCTTGGCCAAGCTCCTCTAGCCACGGTTGGACTCGGCGCGCGAGGGATCTCGTTTCATCGGTTGTTCCGGCGGTCACCGATCGCCAGAGCGCACCGATCACCCCGCCGATCCCTTCTCGCTCATCCTGTTGGAAACAGCGACGGAGGAAATCACTTATTGCATTACGGCTGACGGAAAAGCCAAGCTGGCGCGTGGCCTCTTCCTCCAAATTGTGAGCCTCGTCGATAATCAGATTGCGATAGGCCGGTAATACCGAATTCGACGCCAGCATGTCCGACAGCAGCAAAGCATGATTCACCACGACGATATGGGCGCTCTCCGCCTTGTGTCGTGCACGGAATAGAAAGCACTGGTTGCGTCGATGAAAGACGCAACGCCCTGGAATGCATGAGCCTTCTTCCTCCGCCAGCCGCGGCCAATACACTTGTTCGTCTGGCGGCAAATGAAGCTCGGCCCTGTCGCCTGTCTCAGTCTGCTGGACCCAGGTTAGAATTTTGGCGAGAAGCGCTGCCTCTTCCGGCGCTTGCGCGGCGGATCGTTGGGCAATGAACCATCGTCGTAAGCAAAGGTAGTTCGAACGTCCTTTGAGAAGAGATGCTTCGAAACGGGCGGCTTTTCGCAGGGTTGGGTCAGATTCCGCCATCATCTGTAACGACCGGCGCAGGTCCGGGAGATCCTTACGAAATAGCTGATCTTGAAGCGCGATCGTGTTGGTTGAGATGACGACCGGTTCACCATGTTCCACCGCATGCAATACAGCCGGAAGCAAGTAAGCTACCGACTTTCCTGTTCCGGTGCCAGCCTCGATCATCGACGTTCCACCGTCACGCAACGTGTCGGCCACCGCCACCATCATATCCACCTGTTGCGGTCGGTATTCATAGCCGGCGAAAGATCGAGCAAAGGAACCGGACGGCTCACTCCATTCCTGGAACTTGCTCGTCTCGATGTTTCGCTCGCTCCCGGTTGGTTCGAGCCGTTCTGGCCGCTCTCGCTGCATCAGGAACATCACTTCAGGTCCCTGGCGCGGCCCCATCCCCTTGGCCAAGAGTTGCTCGGCAATCGAGCTACCGACACTGCCCGCATCGTTATCCTTCATGTCTTTGGCAACCTCATCGAAAAGGCGAGCCAATGGGGAGTTTGCCGACCGTGCGTAGCCTGCCAAGCGCTCCATGGTCACGTCGTCGTAATCATGAAGGAGATCGAGTAACCCGAGAAAGACCGCCATCGTCGTCTCCACGTCCGCCATCGCTCGATGCTGCGATGGCACCGAGATACCCAGCCGTGAGGCGATCGTCGAGAGGTTATATGCCGGCAAATCGGGAATCAGGATGGTCGCGAGATGAAACGTGTCGTATTGCGGGTTCCGCAGGAGCAAGCCGGAACCGTTCAGCATTTCGATATCGAACTGAGGCGACTGACCCACAATTGGATGGTTACGAACAAAGTCGCGCAGACGAGGAGCGACGACGTTGAAGCCAGGCGCACGCCGCACATCCTTGGCGCCAATGCCGGTGAGGCTCGTGATGTTAAACGGAATTGAGCCATGAGGCTGGACCAGACTCTCCCAGCGGTCGAGTACTCGATCGTCGCGAAACTTTATCGCGGCGATCTCGATTATCTCGTCCCGCTCGGGGTCCATCCCAGTCGCCTCAAGGTCAAGTGCCACATAAACTGAACTCACTTGGATTGACCCTTCTTCGACGTCTGGCGCTGATTCATCGTTGTTCCGTCGAATCTAGCCCGTAGGGAATGCCGCGGCAAGGAGGGCCAACTGTGCCATGCCCTGCTCGATCGGCACGATCTCGATCGATTCATCAATTCGATGAGCGCCGCTGCCAAGAGTCAGCCCCACGCAGATGGCCGGAATATGCCGGCTGATTGCGATGTTCGCATCGGTACTCGACGCGTTCAACTCGGGTTCAAATCCGAGCGTCTTCAAGATTTCGATTGCCGTGCGCACGATTTTTGCCGATTGGTCGGTTCGGCCGGCCGGTCGCTCGCCGAGTACTTCGATCTCGGTGCTAATCTGATCGCTTTGACGACTGGCAATGATCTCTTCAACGCGCGCGGACAATCGATCCAGGGCCGCCGGATCGACCGAGCGCATGTCAATGACTGCTGACGCGCGAGGGGCGATCGTATTCACCGATACGCCGCCCTCGACAAGACCGACGTTGAACGTGGTCTTAGGGTCCGTGGAAACCCGCAACCGGCCAATCTCGGTGATGATGTTGGCGAGTTCATGGATCGCGCTTGGCTGCCCGAAGGCACCCCAGCTGTGCCCACCTGGGCCGGAGACCGTAACACGAATACGTTTGGAACCGACCGCAATGTGCGTGACACGTCCGACGTTGTGGCCCTCGACAGCAACCACACCGCCCAGCTCGCCCTCAAACCGATCGACCATGGCTCGAATTCCACGCAGATTACCGAGCCCTTCTTCGCCTACGTTAGCAATCAACAGTAGGTCGCCGGGCGTTTCAATCTTTGCTGAATCTAGAATACCGACGAGACCGAGTAGTCCCGCGACGCCGAGACTATTGTCTCCGATCGCGGGTCCGATCATTTCGCCGTTGGTACGGCGAACGGATATCTCGGTGCCTCGCGGAAACACGGTATCTGTGTGAGCGGCAAGCATCAGACTCTTGGCATTTCCAGTCCCCTTACGCCGGCAAATTACGTTGCCCATTTCATCGATCTCTGCGCTCAAGCCGACTTGCTCAAACAAACTGGCGACGAACTCGGCTCGCTCTCGTTCTTCGTATGACGGAGCCGGAATTAGGCAAATCTTTTCGGCCCAGTCACAGACTGGCCCAACCGACGCTGCCGCGAGTCGTCGAATATCGGCACCACGGTCAGTTCCTTCGACCACCAAATGTCCTTTCCAGATCTTCAGTAGGTCCGCTATTGTCGAGGCGCAGGGAAGAGTTGCATCCCGCTGGGAGGGAACACGGTAAAGAACGCGCGGTGAAGTCCTCACATCTCAAAAGTTGCCCAAGTATAGCAGAAATGGGGCTGGATTCAGGATCGTTAGTACGTCTGTTCGCACCCCTTTTAGGATGTGCGGGTAACGCAACCTATCGGTGCTTGAATGCCCTCCGTCGAACGATCGATAGTCGTAGCAGTTGACACACTCCGCGACCGAACGTAGATTTCAGCATGGGATAGTGACACGGGCCCTTAGAATGGCTGCCAACCTGAGAATGTACCGGCACGATCTAGAGAAGGGACCGAATGGCGTGGTTTCGCGTGGAGCGAGCGAGGTCAAACGATCACAGGGAGTTGTCGCCAGCTACGGTGGCTACCGAGCGCCACAAGGAATGCTTTCTTGGGCATTGCACCGCATTGCCGGACTGGGCGTTCTGGCATTTCTCTTGTTGCATATTCTCGACATCTTTATCATCGGATACGGGCCCAAGACCTTCAATGACCTTGTCTTCTTGTATCAAAACCCGATCTTTCGCATCGGTGAAATCGTGCTCGTAGGCGCGGTTTACTATCATGCTGCCAACGGCGTTCGCATCATTCTGATCGATTTCTGGGAAGCGGCATTCAAATTTGAGCGTCAGCTTTACTACGGAGTGATCGCGGTCTTTCTTGCTGCGTTTATCCCGACTGCGTATTTCATGGTAGCGGCGATGTTCAATTGACGGATTGCGTAGCGGCTGATACGAAAATTGACCTCACCCGATCGAACGATGATCGGTGGAAGGGTTGGGCGGCAACATGGTAGCTCCTCGTGTTCGAGTGGGACGGCAACGACCCGCTGGGGGAAGCAACTTCGAACTCTATTCCTGGTATTTCTTCCGCGTCAGTGGTCTTCTGCTAATTCTTCTTGCTGTGGTTCACATTGTCTTCATGCACGTGATACACAACGTGTCTGAGGTCAATTACAACTTCGTGGCACAGCGTTGGGCCTCACCATTCTGGAGGTCGTTCGACTGGTTGCTGTTGACGCTAGCTCTACTGCACGGACTCAATGGAGCTCGCATAGCCATTGACGATTACGTTCGAGGTCGCGGCTGGAAGGTGTTCGCCCATTCGGTTCTTTGGACGACCGCGATTGTCTTCCTGATCTTGGGAACCATCGCTATCGTGACGTTCAACCCGGCAACATTTGGCGGGGTCGCTACCGCAGGGAGATAGCCGATGTATCACCGTTTTGACGCAATTATCGTTGGCGCCGGTGGCGCTGGTCTCATGGCAGCGGCGCAACTAGCTGACAAGGCGAATGTCGCCGTCATCAGCAAACTCTATCCTTCACGCTCCCACACCGGGGCCGCGCAAGGCGGAATTGCCGCGGCGCTCGGTAACATCGAAGAGGATCACTGGGTCTGGCACATGTTCGATACCGTCAAGGGCGGTGATTATCTCGTCGATCAAGACGCGGCCGAGGTGCTGGCGCGCGAGGCCATAGACGCGGTCTACGATCTTGAGCACATGGGCCTCCCTTTCAATCGAACCCCTGACGGAAGAATCGACCAGCGCCGATTCGGCGGCCACACCAAGAACTTCGGCGAATCGGCCGTACGCAGAGCGTGTTACGCGGCCGATCGTACCGGTCATATGATTCTCCAGACTCTCTATCAGCAGGGCATCAAGAATCAAGTCAACTTTTTCAACGAAGTGATGATGTTGGATCTACTCGTTACCGACGATGGTGCCTGTGCTGGTGTTGTCGGAATAGATATCTTGACCGGCGAAATTCACACCTTCCACGCAAAGGCCGTGCTTCTCGCGACCGGCGGTTACGGCAAGGTCTTCAAAGTCACGAGCAATGCCCTCACGCTCACCGGTGACGGCTGCGCGATCGCGTTGCGTCGTGGGCTACCATTGCAGGACATGGAGTTCTACCAGTTCCACCCGACCGGCATTTACAAGCTCGGGATCCTCCTGTCTGAGGCATGTCGAGGTGAAGGTGGAATCTTGCGGAACGGCCTCGGCGAACGATTCATGGAGCGCTACTCGCCCACGATGCTGGACTTGGCTCCACGCGACATCGTTTCGCGAAGCATCTACCTGGAAATTCGCGAGGGACGCGGAGTCGATGGTAAGGATTATGTCCATCTTGACCTGACACATCTTCCGGCGGAGGTCATCGAGGAGAAACTGCCGGACATCACTGACTTTGTTCGAACATACATGGGTCTCGATCCCGTGCACGATCTTGTGCCAATCCAACCAACCGCTCATTACGCGATGGGCGGAATCCCGACTGACATCGAAGGGCGCGTGACGATTGACGAGAACAATGCGGTCATGCCGGGGCTTTATGCCGCCGGGGAAGCCGCCTGCGTAAGTGTCCACGGGGCAAATCGACTGGGAACGAACTCATTGGTCGACCTTGTCGTCTTTGGACGCCGTGCGGGCAAGAACATGATTGACTACGTGAACGAGAATGACATCCATCCGCTACCGAAAGAGCCGGAGTTCCGAGCTCGGGCCGAAGTTGCCGGATTCATCGAAAACAACGGAAGTGAAAACGCCGCGGACATTAGAACCGAATTGCAGCAGGTTATGATGGATGACGCAGGCGTCTTTCGTACTCTTGAGGGCCTAACGGCGCTCGACAAAAAATTGGAAGAACTACGGCATCGATTCACACAGGTAGGGCTGCGAGACAAAGGTACGACATTCAACATGGATCTGATCGAGACTATTGAGACTGGGTTCCTGCTCGATGTCGCTCAGACGATTGCAATCAGTGCGCTCACTCGTGAAGAGAGCCGTGGGGCGCACGTTCGGGAGGACTTTCCGAACCGAGACGACGCAAACTGGCTCAAGCACACGCTTGCATACCGCACCTCCGGCGGCATAAAACTTCGCTACAAACCAGTAGTTCTTACACGATTTGAACCGAAGGAGCGGAAATACTGATGGAAGTCGAGCTCCGAATTCAGCGCTACAATCCGGAATCAGACGTCAAGCCGCACTATGAAAGTTATTCGGTCGATGTGCTGCCAACTGATCGAGTCCTCGACGCCCTAAACCTGGTGAAGTGGCACCAGGATGGCACGCTCACGTATCGACGAAGCTGCGCTCACGGGGTATGCGGCTCGGATGCCATGCGCATCAACGGTCGAAACCGGCTGGCCTGCAAGGTTCTTATCAAGGAG
Organism: uncultured Chloroflexia bacterium; assembly: GCA_963785465.1. Taxonomy (GTDB): domain Bacteria; phylum Chloroflexota; class Chloroflexia; order Thermomicrobiales; family Thermomicrobiaceae; genus CALAGB01. Next base: position 36,466 of record CAWAVM010000025.1, read on the forward strand.
ATTGGGACAAAAATTACGATCGAGCCACTTCTGGGTTTCGACGTGATTAAGGATCTCGTCATCGACATGGAGCCGTTTTTTGACAACTATCGTAAGGTTCTGCCCTTCCTGATCAACGATCAGAGTCCACCAGCGACCGAACGGCTTCAGTCGGCTGAACAACGCGCAGTTTTCGACGACACGACCAAATGCATTCTCTGCGCCGCCTGCACAACTGCCTGCCCGATAACCTGGACGAACGAGAACTGGATTGGACCTGCAGCGATCGTCAACGCGCACCGGTTCATCTATGACAGCCGGGACGAAGGAACAGAAGCGCGGCTCGAGGTACTCAATGAGAAGTCAGGCGTCTGGCGTTGCCGCACGATATTCAACTGCACTGATGCCTGTCCGCGTGGAATCCAGGTCACGAACGCAATTGAGCAGGTAAAGCGAACCTTGCTGTTCGATCGCTCGTAGACGCCCGGAATTTTCGCATCTCGGCAATTGGATCGAGTGGCGCCGAGTCATTCGATCCCGTTTGTCGTTAAGATCGCTGAGTACGTGGCACCGTCCGCGTCTGCTACAATCATCGCTATCATAATTTGTTGGTCACGGAGGAGACGATGCAGAATCCATTCAGTTGGAGCTATTTGACGGCGCCCATTTCCAACACTCCGACCTGGGGCCCCTTTTCGATAACATTCGTCGCACTATTTGGCGTCGGACTGATCTTATCGCTGATTCTGTACAACGATCTGTTTAGGCAACTTCGAAAGAATAAGCTCCTCTATGATGCTGTACGCAAGGGATCCGGTATTCTTATACCAATCTTCGCCATCGGCCTGTTTTTCTTCATGTTCAGGTTCATGCGTGTCTCCGCGTTCTATTTGTCGCTTCGACTGTGGCTCTACTTGTCGTTCCTCGCATTCGTTGCTTGCATGACCTACTTCGTCTACTACATGCGAACGATTTACCCAGTGCACGTCAAAGCTGAGGAAGCGAAGCGGCTAAAGCAACGATATCTCACGCCTTCCCCATCAGCGTCCTCGATCAGCCGCGGCCAGAGACACTCGCGACGTCGTAAACGCGCAAGATCCGGATACAAATCCGCACAACGCTAGAATTGATCTTGGAAATGGAGAACGGACCGCTAAATATTGCGGTCCGTTTGGCATTCAAGAGAGCCGTGCACCCTCTGTCGATCTCGGTCCTCCAGCTTACACCAAGCCAGTTAGCTCCGGCCAGGCTACCCCACGGCACCCAGAGATGACCACTTACGGCTGCTTCCTTCCGGACCTGACCGGGTTCGCGGGTCCCTGTCGCGTGAGACCTAACCATCCCCGCCACTTAGCTCAGGCAGTCCCACAGGATCGTACCTCGAGAGGGGATTCAGTCCCGCTATAGCGGTTTGCGGGTGCAGGGCACCGCTAGTTCCCCACCTAGCACGGCGGCCAAAAGGATACCGCATCGATATAGCCCGAACAAGCGAAAGTCTACGCTCCGAGCGACTCGCCCCCATCGACGCGGATAACGTTTCCGGTCATCCACCCGATTCCTGGCAGGCTCAAAACGCGGATGGTTCGCGCGACATCTTCAGGTGTCGTCAACCTCCCGCGCGGGTTGCGTCGAAGAGCGCCGTCCAGCATCTCCTGCGCGCCTGGGATCTTGTTTTGGGCAGGGGTGTCCGTCACCCCGGCTTGAATCGCATTCGCTGCGACACCGGCAGACGCAAGTTCCACGGAGATCTGACGGATATGCGACTCCAGCGCGGCTTTTGCAGCTGAAACCGCTCCGTAGCTCGGCCAGATTCGAGTTGACCCTTCGCTGGTCATCGCGAAGATGCGCGCGTCGTCGTCAAACATCCCTGCACGATGAAGATCCTGCGTCCAATAGACAAGAGAGTTCGCCATGACGTCGAACGTCATGTCCATCTGCTTTTGCGTCATTGTTCGCGCAGGGTCGTCATCGAAAAATTGGCGTAGCGTGCCGAATGCAAGCGAATGCATTAGCACCCTGACTTTGGCGCCCTCTTCCCGGAGAGATTCGAGGACTTCCTGACGTCTTTCGGGGTCAGCAGCGTTGACGTTGAAAAAACGAGCGTGCTGCCCCGTCGATTCGACGTCGTCGATCACACTCTGAACGAGCGGCATCGTATTGCGTCGATCGAGATGAACACCACAAATGTTCATGCCATGTTTCGACAATTCACGGGCGGTAGCCGCTCCAAAGCCGCTTGAAGCGCCGAGAATCAGAGCCCAACCAGTGAGCTCAGATTCGCAATTTGGCATCCACGTCCCCTTCCCTGGGCGCAAACTCGAACACGGTTGCGATCCGATAGGTCTCGCGCAGAATCTCTCGATTATTGTTTGCGCCTGACCAAGCGGTCAAGCAAAGACTCATTCAGATGTCGTAGACCTGTCACGCTTACCGCTGGGAGTGAACCTGATTCTGACTCGTGTTCCTCCCTCATCGATTCGGTCAAGATACAACGTTCCACGTAAATCAGACTCTACGAGCGTCCTTGCGATGTTGAGTCCGAGACGCCGATTTGAGTCGAGCGAGAAATCGTTGGGCAGTCCCGCACCGTCGTCCTCGATTTCGATGACCGCGTCCTCATCGACGTAGTCGGCGCGAATTACGATGTTCCCATTCGCGTGGCCGGCGAAGCCATGCCCGATGGCGTTCATGACGAACTCGTTAATCAGTAACGCCAGCGCCGTGGCTTCACGGGAGTTCACATGAACGTTCGAGGGGGCGATCGTGAAGGTTACGTGCTGCTCAGGGCCAGCGAGGTTGGCTGTCGCGTCATCGGCCACATGCTTCGCGATAACATCGACGGTAGTCTCCCGGAGATCTCCGCCACTGAGGATATCGTGAATGGCGGCAATGCTTTGAATGCGCGTCACTGCCTCACGGAGCGGTACCGACATACGTGTATCGTCCGTGTGGCGTGCCTGCATCGAAAGAAGAGCCGCAACGGTCTGCAAATTGTTGCGCACACGATGATGCATCTCCTGGAGGAGAATCGAGGCTCGAGTATAGCCGCGTCGTGCCTCTTCATAAAGGTTGGCATTCTCGATCGCTATGGCAGCAGAATCGCAGAATGCATCCAGCAAGTTGCTGGCCTCAGAATCCTCAGGCGGGCGAGACGTATGAAACACACAGATCGCCCCGACAACGCGCCGGCCCGTCAGCATCGGCAGACCCTGGACGAACAGATCTGTCTGTTCCGTCCCGACCGATCTCCAGATGGCGGCCAATGATCGCATCACGTCATCGACAAGTTGGCGTACTTCATCGTTCGCTTCATCAAGCGACCGTGATCCATCGCTAGCGTGTCGCGACAACAGTTCGAGCCGCTCCGTGTCTCCGCGGCGCAGACGATAGATCTCGACTCCCACCGCGTTCGACAAATCTACCGTCTGCTCACTGATGAGTTGCAACAACTCAGAGAGCTCAAGGGTTGAGGCGACCATTCGCGACATCTGCTGCAGCGTCGACAGCTGCGATATGCGACGTTGAAGCTCGGCGTCGGTTTGGCTGTATAACCTGGCGTTTTCAATGGCAATCGCCATCTCACCGGCCGCGGTCTCCAGGAACGCAAGCTCGGCGGAATCGAATTCTCGACGGTTCAGCGACAGGATATTTAGCACGCCGACGAGCCGGTTCGGGGACCGCAACGCAAGTGGGACTGATACCTGCGAGCTGTAGCGCTGATCGCCAATCAAGGGGTAGTCGACATACTTTGGATGTGCGGTCGCATCCGGCACCGCCAGAAGCTGCCGAGAGAGGGCTGCCTGACCGGTGATACCGGTGCCGAGCGGCAAAAAGACCCGTCCAGTCGCATCCTGGTTAAGTCCGATCGAAGCGCTCAACTCCAGCATGGAATTGGCTTCATCGAATAGAAAGATCGAGCAGGAATCGCAGTTCATCGTCTCGCGGACAACACCGACGACGGTCTGCAGCATTGCGTCAAGATTGAGACTCGTGGTTGCGGCCTGGTTGATGCGCCGGAGTGCCGCGAGCCGGGTCACGTTATCTGACAGAGGTCCAGGGCGTCCGTCCTCATCATCCCAAGCTCTGGTCTCTCGCTCTCGCTCATAGCCACGAATGAGCCGGACCACGAGCCCGCCAGGAACGTGCACTTGAGACGATTCGGTAGCGCTCAACAATTGATCGATCGCATTGGCGAGTGGCATATCTTGCCGAGCGGCCTCCTGGCCGAACAGTTCGGCCAGGTCGTTTGTCGTCTCATCCGCAATTTCAACTTCCTCCGACGATCGCGGCAGGTGTGCGACGATTCTCGTCAGAGTGGACGCTGGGGCTGATCCAAGAGAGCCGGGTCGGACAGGTTTTGACGCGTTCATTTGCACCTTCGCTGCATGGTAAGATCAGCCTATTCGAGCGCTATTTTCCTTCTACCGGAGCTGATATGCACGCCACAAACGAAACCCTCGGCGTCGTCACCGAAGGGACGTTCAACGCCGGATTGACCGTTCGACTATCGGCTAACTGCTCGACCGAATCGCTCCGCGTCGGGTCGTTCGTGGTGCTCGAAGGAGAGCGCAATCGCTATTTTAGCCTGATCACAGATATGCGTTTGCGAGTGACCGACATCGGACTGGCCGCAACGCCCCCAATTCAGGCATCGACATTTGTCCGTAGAGCCCTCGCAAATAGCCATACCTATGCCACAGTCGAGGTCCGCCCAAATCTCATGCTGGAGGAGACTCAGGACGTCGAGGGAGCCAATCCCGGTCCGGTGCGCAATATTCCAATGCACTTCGCGGTGCTGCGAGAAGCGACCGAGCTCGATTTCGACTTGGTATTCGGAGAAGAATCCAAGACTCGTTTTGCGCTTGGCACACCGCCGACAATGGATATCAAGATTCCGATCGACCTCGAAGAACTCGTAACGCGCAGCAACGGAGTATTTGGTCAGAGCGGGACCGGCAAGAGTGTGCTCACCAGATTGCTCCTCTTCGGCATTATCAAGAGTGACGTGGCCTCCGTCCTCGTGTTTGACATGCACGGTGAGTACGCGCGGCATCTTCCAGACGAACCTGAGATCCAGGGACTGGTTGATCTGTTTGGCGGTTCTCGAGTCGTCGTGTACGCGCTCGAAAGCGGTCGAGGAGATCGGGACCTGAGTTTTGGCCTGAATCAGATTGAGCCCGCTGACATTGAACTGCTCGCCAGTGAACTGAACCTGACCGGAACGTACGGCGCGACGACATATCAGCTTTGGGAACGCTTTCGTGAAAAGTGGTTGCAGCGACTTCTCGATATGTCTCCAGACGATATCGAGTCGTTTTGCGCGGAGACCGGAACCCACAGCGGTGCGCTCAATGCCCTGAAGCAGAAGCTGGCCCCCCTGCAATCTCGCTCCTACATTCTGAAGCATGCTGAGACCTCGGCGATCGATGACCTGCTCGCGAATCTGCAGCGTGGTAAGCACGTGATCCTCCAGTTTGGCAGGTATCAGTCTTTCCTGGACTACATGCTGGTCGCGAACATCGTCACTCGACGGATCCATCAACGGTATACCGAACAGGTGCTGGCACAGTCGAACGGACAAATCGGGACGACACCGGACATGAGACGACTCGTGGTCGTACTGGAAGAAGCGCATAAATTTTTGACTCCCGAGGCGTCCAAGCAGTCAATCTTCGGCACGATCGCCCGAGAGATGCGCAAATACTCGGTGACGCTCCTGATCGTCGATCAGCGACCGTCCGGCATCGACCCGGAGGTCCTCTCCCAGATTGGAACTCGCATCACCGGACTTCTGACCGACCAGCGCGACATCGATGCGGTGCTAACGGGCGTCTCCGATCGGAACATGTTGCGTGGAATGCTCGCGAGCCTGCGGCCGAAACAAGAATGTCTGATCCTCGGTCACGCAATCCCGATGCCGATCATGCTCCGCACACGTGACTACAATGCTCAGGAACTGAAGAAGGAGATCCTGCCTGAAGGTACACGCACCTTGGGAGCAAGTTGGCTCAGAGGCCAGCTCAGTGGGGATGAGGTCTAGCAGGCTTCATGAAGTTGCTCCACTTCGCTGACCTTCACCTCGGAGTCGACAATTACGGATCGCTCAATCCGCGTACCGGCCTGTCGACCCGTATCGACGACTTTCTGCGCTCCTTCGATGCAATCATCGATACCGCGATTGACGAGCCGGTCGATGCGGTCTTGTTCGCCGGGGACGCCTTCAAGAATCGCGATCCTAGCCCAACGCTGCAACGCATGTTCGCCGCACGGATTCGGCGACTGGCGGAGGCGGAAATTCCGACCGTACTCCTCAGCGGAAATCACGATCTTCCGAGTATCGTTGCACGCGCGACGGCCATGGACATCTACGAAACGCTCGCTATTCCGCACATTTACCCGGCCCGAAACATCGGAGTCGTCAGACTCGACACCAGGAGTGGGCCGGTTCAGGTGGTCACTCTTCCATGGATTCCACGCAACGCCATCGCCGGATCTGATGAACTCCGAGGACTATCGAGCAGCGAACAAATGCTTCGCATCGGCGAGATCATTTCTCAAACGATGCTGGACACGGTTGCTGAGCTGGACCCGACGATTCCAGCAGTTCTGCTGGCACATCTCTCTGTCGAGGGCGCCAGGCTTGGATCAGAGCAGTCAATCATGCTCGGTGCCGAGATGGTGCTGGCCCCGTCCGATATTTCAGCCGATGCGTTCTGTTATGTCGCGCTCGGACACATTCACCGGCACCAGAGCCTCGGTACCCATCCGCCGATTGTCTATTCGGGAAGCCCGGAGCGAGTGGATTTCGGCGAAGAACGAGAAACCAAGGGTTATGTACTGGTTGATCTGCAATCAGACGAAGGAACTCGCTGGAACGCTACCTGGACATTCAAACCTCTGCCAACCCGTCCGTTCTTGACACTGGAGATCGCGCCGAAAACAGAAGACCCGATGGAGGAGATTCGTCGGCTCGTCGAACGGCGACAGACCGACATTGAGGGATCGATCGTCAGACTGGCGATCAAGATCTCAGCAGAACGCGAGGATCAGGTCCGTGTGGACGAGATTCGTCGCTCGCTGCATGATGCTGGCGCCGCCTGGGTGGCGAGGGTTACTCGCGAGGTTGAGTCGCTAACCCGGCCCCGTGTCGACATCCGCGAAGACGAAGCCCTCAATCCTGAAACGATGCTGGACCGATGGCTCGCGATGCGGGACCTTCCCGAATCGACGCGTGAACGCGTTCGAGCCGCCGGCCTCGCGCTGATCCGCTCCGATCGAGAATCGTCCAGCAGCGAATAGACGCCAATTACTTGCACGTCGCGTTTCGATCCACAACGAATCTCGTCCATGGATTTCGGAACTACGCATATCTCATCGCGTAGCCTCGACCGAAGACATCCACCCCGCGAAAGAAAAAGGGGCCTGGCAGTGATCGCCAGGCCCTTTTTGCATGACTTCGTATCGGTTACAGGTGCTTCTCGAACCAGCCCAGGATCGACTGCAAACGCTCGATCCGATGAGCAGGCTTGCCCATTCGGGACAACCCGTGACTCTCGTTCGGGAAGCGCACCAGTTCCGTCTCGCGTCCGAGCATCTTGAGCGCTACATACATCTGCTCCGACTGCTCAACCGGACAACGATAATCCTGCTCCGAGTGAATGAACAAGAGCGGCGTGACGACCTTATCAACATACGTAATTGGCGACATGCGCAGGAACTGCTCCGTGTTGGTCCAGGGTGTTCCGCCGGTCTCGTAGTCGCCGAAGGTCGAGCCGATATCGCTCGTTCCGTAAAAGCTATAGAGATTGGTGACCGGTCGCTGCGTAACGGCCGCCTTGAAGCGGTCAGTGTGACCGACGATCCATGCGGTCAGGAAGCCACCATATGACCCGCCGGTCACGCCCATCCGCTGTGGGTCAACGTACCCAAGTCCGACAGCATGATCGACCAAGGCCATGACGTCCGGCATGTCTGAGAAGCCCCATTCGCCTTTCGTGCAGGACGAAAAGTCACTGCCGTAGCCCTGGCTCCCGCGCGGATTGCCGTAGACGACGGCATAGCCTTGAGCCGCCAGCAGCTGGAACTCGTGAAAATAGGCGTTGCCGTACATGCCGTGCGGCCCGCCGTGAATCTCGAGCACCAGTGGGTACTTGGTCCCTTCCTGAAATCCGATCGGCTTCATGATCCAGCCGTGAATCGAGGTGTGATCGTCAGCCTGACTCGCGACCCAAACCTCTTCTGGAGCGCTAATTTCTACGGTCTTGAAGAACTGGACGTTCACTTCAGTCAACTGTCGCTCGTTCGAGCCGTCACCGTCGCACGCAAAGACGTCGCACGGATTTGTCGGAGTGCCGGCGGAGAAACCAATCGTCTTTCCATCGGAACTGACACTGAAGCTCATCACACGTCGCGTTCCCCCGACGACGAGTTCAGTATCACCTCCGCTGACCGAAGCACGTCGCACCGTTGTGTTCCCTTGATCCGAAACCTGGAACAGGATAGATGAACTGTCCGCGCTCCAGACCAACGGCGCGTCAGCACCACTGGCTGTGTCAACGGCTGTGGTATCCCCAACGTGGCGGTCGAGGCCATCGGTGAGATTTCGCAGACCATCGCCGTTCGGCTCAACGACCCATAGTTCAGCGCTAATAGCATGGCCGGCCACTGCGTGGTCGTGACCTTCAACAGCGATGTAGCGCCCGTCTGGCGACCAGACTGGCCCGCTGAACATGGCGTTGTTTCCGGTCAGTACCGGAGTTGGATCTCCACCTAACGCTGGAATAGTCCAGATTTCGCTCGCCTTTTTCAGCTGCCGCTGATCGGTACGATTCGAGACGAAAGCAAGGCTCTTCCCATCGGGTGACCAGGCAGGCGACGCGTCATCGTATTCACCTGACGTCAACTGGGTTGGCTCGCCGCCGTCGGACGAGACGGACCAGATATGCGTGGGCTTGTTGTCAAGAAAGCCTGGCGTGCCATCGGAACGAAACCGAAGATTTGAGATGCGCACGACATCGCTCTTCTTTTCGTCCGATTTTCCGCCCTCTTTTTTCTCGTCCTTGTCCGCCTTCATCTTTTCGGCGTCCGATTTGGAGACAAAGGCGATCATGGATCCATCCGCTGACCATGCGAATGACGTCACCGGCTCGGGAAGATCAGTTAGCCGAGCCGACTCGCCACCTGCAAGTGCAATGGTCCAGATCTGATTTGATCCCGATCGGTTCGAGAGAAAGGCAATTCGCGATCCGTCGGGTGACCATCGCGGCGCAGTGTCTTTGGCTTCGGACGCCGTGAAGCGACGGCTCGATCCGCCTCGTGTCGAGACCATGTAAAGCGACGACTTGTAGTCGTCCTTATCTTTGTCCAGCACCGTCTCGACGTAGACAATGTGACTTCCGTCTGGCGAAATCCTTGCGTCGTTCACCAATTTGATGTTGAAGATGTCCTCCGGCGTCAGCTTGCGCCGCGAGGCTCCCGTACCTGTCACTTATCGTGCTCCTCTCGTTCGTAAGAAAATCCGGTGGATCACCGCCCCATGTTTCGATGCCCGGCGTCGTTTGGGCCGAAACATCGGACAGTGCACAGCACCGACATCAATGCATGCTAGCACAGGAACTCGCGGATCTCGCGAGAAACCGTGCAACAGGCAAGACGCCGTTTACCGACAAGTGATTGTGGGTTCGAAGGTGGAACCTAGGTCATGCCTCGACGTCTTCGAGTCCCCGGCGTCGACGCGCAATCACGCGCAGTTCTTCAATAACTCGTTGCCGGTCGGACTGATAGTCTGCGTCAGTAATGGTGCCTTGCGCGTGCCGTTCGTCAAGGCTATTCAGCTGCGCGGCAAGTTCCAGGCGCTCATCGTCAAATCCAGCGCCACGGGCTGGTGTGGCCCCCGTATTCGCTCCAGCAATCGCCGTGGCTGGAGTCATTTCTTTGCGACCCCGACGTTTCAACGTGAAGAAGACGAGTCCGGCCGCCATGATCACGCCGACAGCGGCCGCGATGGCGGCATAAATGGGCCCACGGCTTGAATCACTACTCTTGCCCGCCTTTGGCAGGTTCAGAATCTGGATGGATAGCGTGTCCCCTACGATTGGCTTGTCGACCGACAGCACATGATATTTGTCGCCACTTACGTCAACCAGCCCCGCGTCATTGAAGACCGACGAGCTAATATCGAATGTTCCATCCTTGACCAGAAATCGCTCGGTTCCGGTTTCCATGGCGGTCGGGATGGTGATGGTTTTGGTTGTGCCGGTGTAGGGGACTTCATAGGAAATCAGAGCCGTCTGGCTCCCAGGGATGATGGCGCCGGTCGTGACGAGTGTCCCGCCATCAATCTTTGCATTTCCGAAATCAAAGCCTGGCTGTGGGGTGATTTGCGCCGAACTGTTGGGCAACCCCAGCCGTAAGACAACACCGTCTTTACCGATATACGTATGGTCGGTCGTGTTGTTGATCGCCAGGATTTCAAAAAGGCTGATAAGCCGCTGATTCTGATCGGCACCGGCGACCACAATACTGCGTGAGTCCAAACTGACAGTGGCTGGATCGGTCGACGTCTCATAGACCTTAATCGAGTCGATTTTCCCGGCGTCCTGAGGCATCAGGAGCATCGTGCCCGGGTAGTCGACGTTCTCATAGCTGACCCGAGCAATATACGCTTCGCCTTCGATCGCCGGGACACCGGCAAACTCATAATGTCCAGTGCTGTCAGTGGTCCCAGGCCACGACTTGGCGAGTGTCATTCCCTGGTACTCGTCGAGTGTTACTGTCAGACCAGACACGGCACCGCCGCCCGGCGTCCCATTGACAACCGTGCCGGATATCGTCGCGGTTGATTCCGCGGACGCCGACATTGGAACCGCAAGCATGAGCACGATAAATAAGAGTGCAAACGTTCGACGAACCATGAGTGTGGGACCCCTTGATTTGGACAGCAGATTGGCCCACCGGTGTGGGTCAGCGGCCATAGTGTATCAGGTCATTCCGAGTGAACCGAAGTCTGAATCTCTGCTCGGCACGCAATCGGTAAAGCCGCGAACCAGGCTAATCAGCGGGAGCCGCTTCGCCCGATCGCTCCATCCGTGCCGAATAAGCGCGATCGAGAAGCTCGATCAAATGCATAACCGGTCGACGATCCCCGCGAGCGCGGAGGCCGGATGAGATCTGGAGCATACACCCTGGGTTCGCCGACACGATCACCTCAGCACCGGTAGACAGCGCGTTGTCGAGCTTCCGCTCCAGCAACGAACTCGACATCTCCGGTTGAATCAGATTGTAGATTCCCGCGCTGCCGCAGCAGAGCGAGGATTCTGGCATTTCTATCAGTGTCAGATCAGGTATTGCAGACAGCAACGTTCGAGGTTGCTTGGTAACGCGTTGCGCGTGGGCGAGGTGGCATGGTTCCTGGTAGGTAACACGCCACTTCAACGGACCCGGCTGGGAAGATAAACCTTGATCGCCGAGGAACTCGACCACGTCCTTGACTCGCGAGGAGAACTCTCGCGCTCGATCCGCATACTCCGAGTCGTCCTTCAGGAGATGGTCGTACTCTTTCAGCGCCGCGCCGCATCCGGCAGCGTTTACGATGATCGCGTCGAACCGTGCGTCGTCGAAGACTTCGATGTTGCGACGAGCCAAGGTTCGGCCGCCTTCGGGCTCTCCAGAGTGAATGTGCAACGCACCGCAGCATTCCTGGCCAGAAACGAGAGTCACATCGAAGCCGTTGCGGGTAAGAACACGAATCGTTGCCTCATGTACGTCCGCGTACGCCGTACTCATGATGCATCCGGAGAAAAGGGCTACACTTCCTCGTCGTTTGCTTGCCGCCGGTATCGTTTCTCCATGGGGCACGGTGAATCGATCGCTCAGGTCAGGCATCATCTTCTCGGCCTCACCCAAACCGATCAGATTGAGTACTCTGGAACGCCTGACCGCGCTCTGTAACCCTGTCCGTTGATAGGCCTTCAGCACGTGACTCGCGGCTCGGAAGCGTCGCATGTCACCAAACAGGACACCGAACGCGAGTGACTTTACCGCCCGTTCTTTTGCTGGTGCATCACGATGCGCCTCGATCTGCGCCCGCGATGCCTCCAAGAATTTCGCCATATCGAACGCCTGACGGGCAGACCGCTTCGCATGCCCGGCAGTTCAAACACAGAGACATCTCCTCTTCAAAAATCGGATCGAGTAGCTCAAGATGTCCGGTGCTGACCTGCTTCATAAGCCAGATTCGACCGCGTGGAGATGAACGTTCACGCTGCGTAATTCGATACGTAGGACAGGTAGGGAGGCAGAACCCGCAGTGGACGCAGGATCGGATCACTCCGACGTCGGGAGAATCGGGTCCGTTGAAGTTGTTCACAATCTGATCGCTGTCCGATGCCAATGAATGACCTCTCAACCTTGATGCCTGGGTTCGCGAGCGTGGTCACACTAAAGATGTCCGATGAACCGTCCCCGATTGAGCACGCCCGCCGGGTCGAACTGCTGCTTGAGCGCCCGCATCAGCGGAAATCCGGCTGGCATGTTGCCGAAAACGTCCGTGTTCGCTTTCACATCAGATGGTCCGCCTAACAGGGTCGCATGCGTGCCGAGATCTTTCGCACCCAACCAAATCGTTCTCAGATCGTTCGGTTGGTCATTCTGAGCCTCGAATGTGGCAATGATCAAGCCATTCCCCATGTCAGCCGATATCGACGGCGAGATTGACGCCTGATCACCCAATGAACGCAGTTCCCCGATAACCCGTTCAGCGTCCGAAGGCGCTACGCCAATTCGAATTCTGATCGACGATTCAGAAGCATGCGTCGACAACGTACGATTCACCGAGTCCCAGATATCTGACGAAGACTCATCTGCGCAGATTTGATGATCGCCCGAGGCGGACGCCGCTGCTTCGATGAGCCGCTCTGCCTGCCGATCGACGCTCTCTTTCGGGCCTTCCGCTCGCAGCAATACATTCCAGGGCGCAGGTTCCAGCTGAGTTCGAGACAACGCGCGTTTATCCAGCACCATCATCGCTGTCGGTAACAGGGGAGATTCACGAACTGCCATCGCGGCTTTGGCCGCGTCTGAAGCGGTCTGCGCGCGTAGAACCACGGTGCGCACCGCTCGGGGTGCTGGCAGAACCTTGAAATTCAGTTGCAGAACGACGCCCAACGAGCCCAGCGCTCCATAGTGCAGCCGCATCATGTCGTAACCAGAGACATTTTTCACGACCATGCCGCCGCCGCGAGAGATCACACCATCAGGAGACATGGCGGAGATGCCGATCACCAGGTCACGCATCGAACCGTAGCCGAACCGTCGTGGACCGGAAACGGCGGTGCAATAAAGTCCACCAATGGTCGCTTCGTCAGGGTCTGCCGCATCAAACGGCAGCATCTGACCATTTTCTCCCAGCAAGCGGTTCAGATCCCCGATACGACATCCCACTTGAGCTGAGATGGTCATATCATCTGGCTCGTAGCTGATCACCTGATTCAAGGCAGTAAGGTCAAGCGCGACATCCGTGCCGGTGGGTATGTTCCCCAAACCCATCATCGTGCCGCTACCCCACGGGATGACGCCTTGACCAGAGTCACGAGCCGATCGAAGCACATCCGCGATCTCGTTGAACGACTGAACGGCGGCGACCTCGGAGACGGAAATGCCGTCTAGCCACCGGTTTTGTCCAGCCGACTTCGCGCTCGCTGGTCCCGCGGAGTTCACTATCTGGCTCCTCACGGCCTCGTTTTCACACAAAATCGATCCCCAGTCTGGCGGCAACCGCCTGCTGTTTGAGCGACGCCACCTCGCCACAGGAGAATCCGGTCGGAAAGACCTTCTCCGGATTGAACAGTTCGAGAGGATCGAAGCTCATCTTCAGGCCAGCCATCGCCGCCAAATCTTCAGTGGTGAAGACGAGCGGCATGAAATCCTTCTTCTCAAGGCCAATGCCGTGCTCGCCGGAAACGGCCCCGCCGACCTCAATACACCAGTGAATCATCTCGGTTCCGGCTTTCAGTACACGGTCAATGTCGCCGGCCCGATAGCGATCGAACAGAATCAGGGGATGGAGATTACCGTCCCCTGCGTGAAACACGTTCGCAATTGGCAGCTTGTAATCCTTGCTGATTTCCTCAATCCGCACAAGCGTGCTTGGCAGCTTCGTGCGCGGAACGACGGTATCCTGCAAGTAATAATTGGGCGCAAGGCGACCCATCGCACCGAGCGCTGATTTCCGGCCTTGCCACAGCAGATCTCGTTCCGCTTGAGACTGCGCGACCCGCACCGTAGATGCGTCGTGCTCCTGACAGATCCTCGCAATCTGTTGACGATTCTCGGCCACAACTTCGGCGATCCCGTCTAATTCGATCAGCAGGACCGCTCCGGCTTCCGTCGGATATCCGGCATGATACGCCGATTCGATGGCCGAAATTGCTAGCTTGTCCATCATCTCAAGGGCGGCGGGGAGCACACCCGCGGCAATGATCCCTGAGACCGCGTTCGACGCTGTCTCGATCGTCGGGAATGCGGCCAGCATCACCTCAACGGATTCTGGATTACGCATCAACCGGGTCATGATTTTGGTAACGATCCCGAGAGTTCCCTCAGAGCCGACGAGAATACCCGTCAGATCAACGCCGGGAACATCCGGCGAAGGCCCTCCAACCCAGATCATCGCTCCATCCGGCAAGACAACTTCGAGTCCCAGAATGTGATTCACCGTCACGCCGTATTTCAGACAGTGTGGCCCGCCCGAGTTGTTGGCAACGTTACCGCCGATAGTGCAGGCCTTTTGCGACGCTGGGTCCGGTGCGAAGAAATAACCCTGTGGTCGAGTCACCGTCGAAAGATCAAGGTTGATAACGCCAGGCTCAACGATGGCGTAACGGTCGCGTTGATTGACCTCGAGGATCCGGTCCATCCGAGTCGTGGCGATGAGAATTCCACCGTTCGCCGCGATGGAACCGCCTGCCAGTCCGGTGCCTGCTCCGCGAGCGGTCACCGGTATGCGAGCTGCGCGGGCGATGTTTACCACACGCTGAACCTCGACGGCCGAACGCGGCAGTACCACAAAGTCGGGACTATGACTTCCAGCCAGGGCCTCGTCCGATCCGTCGTATTCGTAGACGGTAAGTTCGGAGGGGTTCGAGAGAACGCCATCTGGACCGAGTGCGGCTTCAAGTTGGGAGCGAATCTTGGAGCGATCCAAGTACTGTCTCCTGTTCTGCCACCTGGTGGCTACTTTTCAGTATGCAGCACCTATCAACTCCGAACAACGTCAGCCGCCGCTTCTACACTCTGGACCGGTCAATGACCCGCGTACGAACGCAATTTCCTGAATGAGTTACCCATATGATATGGCATAATGAAAGGACAATACTGAAAGGAGCATGAGCATGGCTGACACAGGTTATTGGGTGATTGTGGGCTCTCCCGAGAATTTCGCGACGAGCCGCGAGCACGGATTTACGGTCCAGGGGATGAAGAGCCGCCATCGCAAGAAGGCAGAGCAGATGAAACCGGGGGACAAGATCATTTACTACATCACCGGCGTCAAAGCCTTCGGTGGCATCGCGACCATCACCTCTGAGTCATTCGAGGACCATACGATTATCTGGCGCAGCACGAACAAGAAGCGACAGGACGAGGATTATCCGTATCGGGTGAGAATCAAGCCGGATCTGATTCTCGATGACGGCGATTATCTTCCAGCTGAACCAATCGCTCGGGGGATGAAGTACGTCCAAAAATGGCCGGCCGCGAACTGGACGCTCGCCTTCCAGGGCAATGTGCATCGCATCGACGACGAGGACTTCGCTCTCGTTCACGAAGCGATTTCAGAGGCTGCGGCCGCGGCGACTGCGCGCTAGACCGGAGACCGCCTAGACTCGGTTTGGTAACCAGCCAAGCGAGGCGAGCCGTCGAGGTGACGGCTCCCACTTCGCCCTCTATTTCGATCCATCGGCAATCGCTTGTCGCTGCATCCACCAGGCTTCCAGGTGCGAATTGGGTCACGTGCTTTCCCCCGGAGGCGGTCTGACACCGGAATTCCGCGAAGCCGTCCACCTTCGTCTAATTCGGTGTATGCTCAACGATTGGACTGGCACATTTGATGTCTGTCCACCACCGGGCGCCACAACATCGTGGCCCGCAGTTGATCCTGTATTAGTTGTTAGGGGTTGTCAGATGTCTTCAGTATCACGGGTTGCCAAGGCGACTGTTATGGCAGTCGGCATCAGCATCCTTTGCTTACTGCCGCCGCTGATCCATTTCGTTACTGGACCGCTCGGTCCGGCGATTGGCGGGTACCTCGCCGGTAGTCGCATGAAGCTCTCCGCAGGCCAGGCATTATTCGTGGGACTCGTAATCGGGCTCGCCGTCGGGGCGTTGGCTCCAATTATCTTCGTAACGATTGGAAGCCTGAGTCTATCGACGTTTGCTCTCGTCATCTTTGGCGGATTCGCGGGGATCTACGCGCTGGTGCTGAGTGGCGCGGCAGCGTATTTCGGCGGAAATTCTGCTCGCAAAGATGAATTCGCTGAATTCGTAGACTGAGAATCGTGTCCGGTTGGCGCAGCATTCCGGCAGTTTCGCGCTACGAGCATTCGAGAGGATTTACCGTGGGATATTGTCCAAGGTGTGGTGAAAATTCGAGTCTTGGGTCCGGCCCGAACATCGTCGCTGAACGCCGGCAAGCCCTGCATGTTCCGGCGGCCTCAAACATCATCGACTTGCCCTCAACCGCTGATGGGGACACAATTCGCTACGCTGGGGTGCGGTTCAAGGTCAAGCGAGAAGCCGATCAGATTCTCCTCTGGGCCGTCGACTAGAGACCAAAATCGAGGCTCTCTTTACCAGACTAATTACTGGTTCTCGCCAAAGAATCCTCGAGGAATCGACGAGCTTGAGCAGGCGTCAGGCGTTCTGTCGCGTTGAATTATCCTGTTTTGCGATTCAACTGCCAGAGCCTGAAGTTCAGTACTGCTGCGAACGACGTCCACAGTAGATAGGGAACGAGCAGCAGACCGGCCACCAAGGCGATCGGGGAGAAGGCAAAGATCGTCAGAAGGATGAGCGCCCACAGCGGCACGATCACAAACAATCCGGCTGTAGTGGAACGTCGCTTGAAAAACGCAAACGACCAGAGTGAGTTCAATGCAAGCTGGGCCGTGAAGAGACCGAGCGCGCGTTTTGCCAATCCAGAACCATCACGACGACGCCAGATCATCGATACTGCCACGCCCATCATCGCATAGAGGGACGTCCAGACCGGACCAAACAGCCACGACGGAGGTGTAAAGGACGGCTTTCGCAGCGATGGATACCACTCTCGGACTCCGTCCACAGTGAACCAGGCGCCGAGAACGCCCGCGATCTCTGACACTAGAATTCCAACAAAGGCCGTCGCAATTTTGCGTTTCCAACTATGTCCCATGTACGGCTCCTACTCAGATTTTTTTTCTCAGATCGATACACCAACCCATCTGGTAATGAGCAAGGGTAATGCCGTCATCTCTGTATGGGATTGGCCAACGACGCGCTGATCCAGATCAATGTATGAGTCACGCACAAAGAAAGCCGCGCCAATGGCACGGCTTTCAAGATCTTGGTGGAGATGGGGGGAATCGAACCCCCGTCCAAAGTGTTCAGCCGAAGATATCCTACAGGCATATTCGGTGTTTTGTTACCTAGAGCGAGCCCCCACCGACAGGGTTTCGCGAAGGTTCACCGGATTATCTTTGGCTGGCGTATCCGATTATCGGCCAGCAGCACCCTGACTAAGTGTCGCCCGTTCCAAATCCGTCAGAGTGAGACTTGGGCAGACGTGGCTACTCTAGTTAGGCAGCCAGAGCGTATTGCTCAGTGCCAGTTAATGGCGTGCCCCTTTTAACGAGTCCCGAGGCGACCTCGACCTGCAATCCTCGCACCTACGACCCTGTCGAAGCCAGACATCCCCGTCGATGCGACCCTAATTCTATCAGATTTACCCAGGTTTTTCAAAGATTTGGAGACTGAGAGTTCTCACGACCGTGCTAGCGATCACGTAGCGCGCGCTCGATGTTTCGCTTAGCGTCCCGCTCGGCCATCGCATCTCGCTTGTCGTACAGTTTCTTACCACGCCCAAGTGCCACATCGACCTTGGCACGGCCTTTTCGCAGCGCCAGTCGCACCGGTACGAGTGTATAGCCGCGCGCTTCGACTTTGCTTCGCAGATAGTCGAGCTCGTGTTTGTGGACCAGAAGTTTACGTGGCCGGTCAGGCTCGTGATTGAAGTACTCGCTCGCGTGTTCGTATGGGGATATGTGCGCGCCGATCAACCACAGTTCGCCGTTATCAATGCGCGCGTAGGCTTCCCGGAGATTTGCCCGCCCCTGACGGATCGACTTGATCTCTGATCCGTGGAGCACAATCCCAGCTTCGATGACCTCTTCGACATAGTAGTCGTGGAACGCCTTGCGGTTGGTCGTGACGACTTTCTCGTCTCGCGTTGCCTCCGGCGCTTTTGTCTTCGCCATAATACTCAAGTGTACCGGTCGCGCCGTTGGTCATTCAACCTGGGTATTCGATGGCACTCAGCGAACTTCAAACGTACAATTCCGCTATGAGTGAAGCTTTCTATCGCACGATTGCTCCTTGGTATGATCTTGAATTCGATGAGTTTGACGCTGATGTTGATCTTTATCGCGGCTACGCCGAGATAGTTGGATCACCGATCCTTGAGCTTGGCTGCGGTACTGGCCGTCTGCTTGGAGCGCTTGCCAGTGAAGGATTTGACGTCTTCGGAGTTGACACGTCCGCCGAAATGCTGGAGCTCGCCCACCAGAGAATTCGAGTAGAACAATTGGAGCACATCGAGCTTCGTCGGCTCGATATGCGGCAACTCGAGGGGCTGCCCGACGAGCATTTTCGGCTGGTCCTCTGCGCAGTGAACTCCTTTCTGCATCTTGAATCCAGATCAGATCAACTTGCGACACTTGATGCAGCGCGTAGGGTTCTAAACCAGCGTGGAATTCTCATCATCGACCTGTTTCATCCGTCCCCGGGTGCGCTACAGACCATGGATGACCGGTTGACTCTCGACGGAAGCTGGGCTCAACAGGACGGTAGCCGTGTCGATCGCTTTTCTTATCGCCGCGTGCATCCTTCCCAGCAGTCGATCAACACGACACTGATGTTCGATCGAGTCTCGGCCGACGGAACAGTGTCGCGCGTCACGACGAGCTATTCCACGCGGTACATCCATCATTTCGAGATGCTTGGCCTTCTCGAGACCGCCGGACTCGAGCTCGAAGGCGTTTACGGCTCGTATTCATTGGATCCTCTTGAGGATTCGTCATCGTCGATGATCTTCGTCGCCCATCGACGATGAGCCGAAAACCCTCTGCTATACTCGCCAAAAGTATTGAATCGAAGACAGGACGAAGCGCTGCGCCAATAGGCTGGCATTCCATACGAGGAGAAGCAACACGGTGATCGATGGGGTCGAGATCAAGCAGCTGACTACCCATGCCGATGAGCGCGGAAGGTTGACCGAACTGTTGCGCCGCGACGACGAGATTTTCGAGGGATTTGGACAATGCTATGTGTCGGTCAGCTATCCGGGTGTCATTCGAGGTTGGCATTATCACAAGAAGCAGACCGACTACTTCACCTGCGTCCGTGGCATGATCAAAGTACCCCTCTACGATATGCGAGAAGGTTCACCCACATACGGCGAGCTAAATGTCTTCCATATGGGTGACGACAACCGCATCGTCGTCAAGATTCCAATCGGAGTCCTTCACGGTTTCAAGAATATTGGCGTTGATCCCTGCTACTTGATCAACTTTCCAACCCAGCCATACGACCCGAACGATCCTGATGAATACCGCATTCCATATGACTCCGCGGACATCCCGTACAACTGGGACATCACGTTTCTGTAGACGAGGAATGCGAGATGAGTCAGTTGCCACGCCGGTATCCTGATGCCGTCACGATGGAGCCAGTGAGCGGACCAGTTAACGCTGACGTCACGCTCCCCGGCTCCAAGAGCTACACAAATCGCGCCCTGATTCTCGCGGCGATGGGACACGGTCGCAGCACAATCACATCCGCGTTGTTCAGTGACGATACACACTACATGGCCGAATCGTTGAGACGTCTGGGAATCAGCGTCCAACATAACGAAGAGCACGCTACCTTCATCGTGGACGGTGCCTCGGGAGCGATTCCGGCGTCGAGCGCCGAGCTATATGTCGGAAACTCGGGCACTACCGCTCGTTTCATCACGGCATTCCTGGCCCTGGGACGCGGCGAGTTCATGGTCGACGGCAACGAGCGGATGCGAATGCGCCCGCTCTCGCCACTATTGGGCGCTCTGGAACAACTAGGTGTCGATGTCCAATCGGTACGGCATACGGGCTGCCTCCCAATCAGAGTTCGAGCTAACGGGCTGAAGGGTGGGCTGGTAAGTCTTGCAGGAAATACCAGTAGTCAATATTTCAGCGCGCTCTTGATGGTTGGGCCAGTGACACGCGACGGGCTCACAATCAGGGTCGAAGGGGAGTTGGTATCCAAGCCGTACCTCGACATCACCGCTGACGCGATGCGCGCGTTCGGAGCGACGATGGTGAACAACGACTACCGATCGTTTCAGGTGAAAGGAGGACAACGGTACCAAGGTGTCGAGTATCAGGTCGAGCCCGACGCCTCTGCTGCATCCTACTTCTTCGCACTTGCCGCGGTGACTGGAGGACGCATTCGAGTTCGCAATCTCGGATCAGATTCCGCGCAAGGTGACGTTCATTTTGTCGACATACTCGAACAAATGGGATGCACGGTCAGACGCGACATTGACGCGATCGAGGTTCAGGGTCCACCGAAACTCCGGGGGGTCGATGTCGACATGGTCGAGATATCGGACACGGTGCAGACTTTGGCTGCAATCGCACCGCTGGCGTCGAGCCCGGTCACGATTCGGAACGTCGCGCATATCAGGCATAAAGAAACTGATCGCCTTGCAGCGGTCGCGACGGAGCTTCGTAGGCTGGGAGTGGTCGTTCATGAGCGAGACGACGGCCTCACGATCGAACCCGGAACAGTCCAAGCGACGGCCATAGAAACCTACGACGATCACCGAATGGCAATGAGCTTTGCTGTTCTCGGCAGCGCAATCCCCGGCATCACAATTCGCGATCCTGGCTGCGTGGCGAAGACATTCCCCGACTTCTTTGAGCGTTTTCGGGAAGCGACGGCTTCCGCTTAGGCGTCGGTCGCCCAACATAGGGCGCAGCAACCGTTACGGCCTAGATTCTTGCCGCACGATTCAGCAAATAGAGATCGGCCAAGACCAGGGCCATCATCGCTTCAGCCACTGGAACCACGCGCGGGCAAATGGACGGATCGTGCCGCCCTTCCACCAAAATCGTACGGTCGTTGCCGTGAATATCGACCGTCTGCTGCTCTTGAGCGACAGAGGAGGTCGGCTTGACTGCGACGCGAGCGACGATCTGTTCGCCATTTGAGATTCCACCGAGCATCCCACCGGAGTTGTTCGAGATAGTTCGGACTCGACCATCCTCCATGTAGAAACCATCGTTATGGTCGCGTCCCCGCATGGTTACCGCGTCAAAACCCATGCCGATTTCGACTCCCTTCACCGCCGGGATGCTCAACATCGCGTGTCCGAGCAGGCCGTCAAGTTTGTCCATTGTTGGCTCTCCGAGACCGGGAGGTACGTTGTCAGCATGAATCTCGACGATGCCGCCGACGCTGTTGCTGGATTCCTTGGCGGCGAGAATTGTCTCGACCATTCGCTCAGCGGCCACCGCGTCAGGGCATCTCACGAGATTTCGATCGATCTCATCTCGATCGAAGGTCTCCATTTTTATGGTGTTGAGTTGCCGCACGAATCCGTAAACGTCGATTCCGGCAGTGAGCAGAATTTGGCGAGCGATTGATCCTGCCGCGACTCGGCCCCAGGTCTCTCGCGCGCTCGATCGTCCACCACCTCGATGATCACGATGCCCGTACTTCGCCCAGTAAGTGAAGTCCGCATGACCTGGCCGGAACATATCGCGAATGACGTCGTACTTGCTGGAATCAACGTCACGGTTGTAGGTGATCAGTGAAATGGGGGCACCTGTGGTTCGTCCCTCGAATACGCCCGACAGAATAGTAACTCTGTCGGTCTCGTTACGGGGCGACGTGACCTTGCTCTGGCCAACGCGTCTCCGGTCAAGATCTCGTTGAATGACCTCGTCCGAGATCTCGAGACCGGCCGGGCATCCATCCACGACAACGCCGAGCGCGGGGCCATGTGATTCGCCCCAGGTATTGATTCGAAAAATCGAGCCGAAGCTACTTCCCATTCACATCCCTCTTCAGTGATCGATTTCTATTCCATCGGCTCAGTAGGCCCAAGCCATTGACCGTACAACGCGTAATCTTGACCTGGAGCACGTTGAAATCCGTAACGCTCATACAACTTGCGGCTGTGAATATTACGGGCCTGAGTGCTCAATCCGATTCGGCGTGCGCCAGACTCGGAGAGAAGACGCACGGCCCAGTCAAGCGACTCACGCCCAAGACCCTGCCCTTGCATGGCAGGATCGACCGCAATTCGATCGAGGTGTCCCCAGTTGCGAAACCGAGTGACCCCAACGTAGGTGACGGCACGATTCTGGTCGTCTCGGCCCAAAAATATGTTGACTCCGAAACTCCCGACGTAGTTTTCGAACTCGGCCTGACTATTCCACCAGAGCCACGGAAATGAACGATGATCAAGCTCGATCAGTTCCCGAGCGCCCTCACGGCTTTTCAAATCGACCGGCTCGAAGTGCAACCGCGGATTCGGTGCCGACTGAAACTGAATTCGGTTGAGCTCGTAAATCAAGATTTCTTCAATCAGATCATAGCCGGCCGCAATGTAGAAAGCCTTTTGACGGGATTCGTGGTGCTCACTCGTAATAGTCAAGCGCTTGCCCGACTCGGCTGAGGCTTGTCGCAACTCTTGCAGCAAGAATGCCGCGCCCGATTGCGCCGACAGCTCCATGACGGCCGTTATCTCTGACCGGTGTCGCCACGGACCTCCGACAACATATTCGCCGGTATCAGGTATCCAGAGTGAAAGCCCCGGATTCTCCGTGACAAGATGGGCGATGTCCTCCCGGTCGAATCGACTCGACCAATTCAGCCGCAGACGCGATACATTTTCGATAGTCACCGGCTCGACCCTCACTCGAAACCCGTGCGAATCACGATATGTGTTGTTCAGTTGTTGTGTCACGATCTGCGCTCCGAGACCCTACTTCGTCACCCAAACCGACTCGAGACCCAGGATCCCAACCGGTGATAGTTGAAGACCATGCACGTAGGGTTCGATCAGTTCGTAATCAATATCAGAATAGAGCGGGATAACCACAGCGTCGTCAATGATCCGCTGTTGGGCCTGCTGATACAAGGCCGACCGCTTGGTAAGATCCGGCTCAGCCAGGGCTTCGTCTAGTAGCTTGTCAACTTCGTTGTTGTGATAGCCGATGATATTCTCACTACTCTTTGAATAGAACAGGACCCGCAAGAAGTCCTCAGGATCGGGATAATCGGCAATCCAGCTGAGTGTGACGGCCGGGAGCGTATGGGCTCCGATGTCATTGATGTAATCGGGCCACTCGAGTTGCACGACGTCCGCCTTGATTCCTAAGTTCTGTTCGAGCTGGAGTTTCATGGCGATCGGCGCATACTCGCCACTCGTGTAGAGGACGACGCCAGGTCCAGCGTTGGAAAGTGAGGTCTGCTGCAGCAACGCTTTGGCGCCGCTGGGATCGTATGACTGCACAGTGGCGGTCCAGTCAATGCCCTGCAGACCAGCCGGAACGATACTGTTTGCAACGTCAACGTGACCATCGTACGTCACGGTGGCTATCTTGGTGCGGTCAAAGGCCATTATCACTGCTTTTCGGACGTTTATGTCGTCAAATGGCGCAATGTTTGGATTGAGCAAAATGTAGCTCGTCGACAGCAATGGCTGCACCGACAACTGACTCCGGTATGGAGAGTTCGAGGCTTGTACTCTGTCCACCGCGTCAGCCGGAACGCCGGCGATGTCGACCTGATGACGCTCGTAGAGCGTAAACGGCTGAGCGGCATTAGCGCCGAACAATATGATGACCGACTTGAGGATCGGTGGTTGTGGCAGGTATCGTGGGTTCGCGGACAGAACCATCTGATCCCCAGGAGTCCATTTCGAGACACTAAACGGACCGCTTGCATCTGGCGAACGCCACCAATTCGAACCGCTCTGCACGTTGCTCCGGTTGACGACCGAAGCCGGGGTCCCCGCGAGTTTGACCAGGAAATCCGCGACCGCGTGCGTTAGATGTATCTGGAGTGTCAGATCGCCAACTACCTGAATACCCGAGATTTGATCGGTCTTGCCGGCGGCTCGCTCGGCCGACCCATCTATGTCAGAAAGAAACGTCAAGGCCGGTAATGATCCGCCCGCCTGGCTCGCCAATGCGGGATCAATCGACCGATTGAGTGAATATTGAACGTCGCTCGCGTGGATCGGAGCCCCTCCGGAGAATTTCAGACCATCCCTCAGATGGAACGTGTAAGTCAGTTGGTCGGCTGAAACATCGATCGTTGCCGCTAAATCGGGGACTGGCTTCAAGTCTGGAGACAACTTGACGAGACCTCGAAAGATTTGGCGCGCGATGAACGCGGATTCGGCATCGCGAATCAGCGCCGGATCGAGCGTGGAAGGATCGATCGCGCCACCCGACAGGGTGAGAACTTGCTGGCCGGTCGGATTCGGTGTTTGCGTGGTCGGCGGGATGCCGCCTCGCGGTCGCCACAGGCGATCCGGTTTCGACTGGATTAAACTGATTCGATGACGGAGTCGAATCAGCGTTCGAGCTAGCTGTGCTGACTGCGATATTTGTCGCAGTCCCGGACTTGCTCTTCGAACCGAGCGAGCATCCACCAACAAGCAAGACCACTATGATTGCGATTGCTGAGGCGCGAGTGAAGCGCGCCGGATTCTTCACCATTTCAACGTTTCTCGTAGGGTTGCCACCAATACACATCCGTTCATGGAAGTAGTGTACAAGTGTGCCCCAGCCATGACGACGGCATCGGACGGGAACCAGATAAGATTCCTCGCATCATGTTCGTCTTTCATGGTCGCATGGTCGAGACCTTCAACCACGCTTGCGATGAGAATTAGAGCGTCGATCGACTTGCTCTCCACACGTCCACTCACTCCAAGGCAACCCTGACTCCCGCCACCCGAACGCGAACCGCGGCGCTACAACGAACGGACACCAATGTTGGCCGGATCTACTGTTGACATTGGCAGGATTCTTGCGTTTCATGTTGGTAGATGAGCGCAGTCTTCTGGTTCTCTGGGCGCTGTCAAGTTCAACTTGGGTCGCCCAGAGGTGACTCCTCGTCCGGTGTTTGCTCGTTTCCTCAACCTGGACTATGAGGCCCCAGTCATGCGACAGCCAATTCGATTCCACTCGGATGCCGAAACACAGATCTCGCGGCTTTCGGACACCGTGCCGGAATTCGCGACCCGACCCGCTTCACCGAGTCCACGCGCTGCGGTTCATCGGGCGGTGCGTCGAAACAACTCTTCGGCGTTGCGAGCCATTTTGTTCATCGTGCTTGTCGCGCTGCTTGCAATGCTCGCGTATCTTATCTCGTTGTCATCCCGGCCATCAGTAACAAGTCTTCTGCCAAAGCCGGGAACTGTGTCCGATCCGGGATTGGTCACGGTCGAAGCTCGTGTGGGGGCGGCAAAACCGATTGAACAGGTTACGATGTCAATCGACGGCGTGGCAATAACACCTGCGGTAACCACCGTGGGAGACCGATCCTGGATCGTGCGCTTTCAAAGCGTTTTTCCGCGGGGAACGCACACTGCTGTCGTGAACGTTCGTGATTCAAAAGGGGGTCAACAGACTCAAACATGGAGTTTCGAGGCATCCGGGCCTCGTATATCACCGTCAATAGCTTTCACTGATCCGCCATCAAATGCGACGCTGCCTGAGGGAACGATCTGGA
This sequence comes from uncultured Chloroflexia bacterium, assembly GCA_963785465.1. GTDB lineage: Bacteria > Chloroflexota > Chloroflexia > Thermomicrobiales > Thermomicrobiaceae > CALAGB01. The sequence goes on from CAWAVM010000025.1 coordinate 62,488, forward strand.
TCCACGCGGCCGTCGAGAGTGATGCGAACATCTCATCCGCTTCTTTGTCAATAAACGGTTTGAGCGTTCCAGTCCAACTCACTCCCGATAGAACCGCGGTTTCAACGACCACTTCGACCGGCGACCCACAAATTCAGACGTGGAACATCGCGTCCGAGCACAGCTTCTCGGCCGGCTCCTACACCGCGCACATTGTCGCCACCGACGCGCAAGGTGACACATCCGCGGCAGATTGGCGTTTCACGGTTACAAGCGACCCAGTCAAAGCAAGCACCCGGTTCTTCGCTTCATCGAAAGTCTACGTTTCAGGGAAGTTCCTCTCTTATTGGGAGTCCAACCACGGAAGCGTGCTATTTGGCGATCCGGTCACGGCCGAATTCACGAACTCCCAAGGAACTGATGTCCAGTATTTCGAGAACGCTCGTTTCGAGATGAGTCCTGGAGGAGAAGTCGCGCTCGGCCTCCTCGGCGATGAGGCTCTCAAGTCAACGCAGCAACCGGTCAAAAAGCCGTCTGGGTTCAGCGGGCTCTATTTCGACGCCACCGGCCATACTCTCGCGGGCCGGTTCCAAGACTTCTGGCAGGCAAACGGAGGTTTGCGTATTTTTGGGTATCCAATTAGTGAAGTTCTCGACCAAAATGGAACGAAGGTCCAGTACTTCGAGCGCTCACGTTTCGAACTTGCCAAAGATGGAACCGGATCGACAGTGGTTAAGCTAACTCCGCTCGGCTCTCAAATTTGGGCATCGAAACGATCAACGACAACCCCGTGATTGTCACAGACTGGGTCGACGGCCAATACAGTCAATAATCGACTTGACTGTCTCGTCTGCCGATAAGTTAGTCGTGTTGACGACCAGGTCAGCGTGGGATCGAGCGTCGACGAGACGCTCGCTTTGAACATCAAAAAGCCACAGCGGCCAGGATCCTCCCCGACGATCGCAGACTGTTTGGTAATCCGCTTCCAAGAAAACCAGTAACTGAGGCCCCAGGTGACGCCAGAGATCGCGCACGATTGAATGCTCCTGGCTGACCACGTAGGCGTCGATTCCAAGGCGTCGAAGTTCTGCAACAACCGTCGTCTTGCCGGACGCACAGGTACCGACGACTGCGATTTTCATAGCCCGACTCCAGCGTTAGTCGCTAACCTTGCTGGCTAATCCGCGAGCGGAACCGATACACTCAGTCGTCGAACTGCGGGACCTTGAGTCGCAGGTTCCATTCGCAGTGCTACGACCGTCATGTCGTCCTGTGGACGATCCCGGTCGGCGCGCATGGCCTCCCGTAATATGCGGTCAGCCATCTCGTCTGCTCGGAGATCGTTTTCCAACAACCTGTCCGCAATTTCTTTTATGTCTATAGGCCTGCCAAACCGCTTGCCCGCACCAAGCACGCCATCGGTGACGATCAGTGCACGAATTCCGGGCTCACACGGAAACTCGAGGACCTTCGGGCGAGTAACACGATATATGCCGATTCGACCTCCGGACTCAGCGATCGAATCCCAACTGTTATCTCGGAAAATGAACATAGGAATCTCGCTGTTCCGCGAGAGCACGAGCGTCTGAGTCACGAGATCGATCGACAAGATATCGAGAGCCGCCGAGACGCGACCGCCACGATGGGCGAACAAAAAATCGTGTGCGGCTCGTGCGGCGGTGCCATCGCGAACGCCTTCGTTAAGCAGATTAACTGTGCGGCCAGCCACGAGAAGACTCAGCCGCTTGGCGTGTTCGCCACTTCCTTGCCCATCAACAACGACGACAGAGAGGCCACCGCCGGGTCGCTCCACGATTTCGACGGTATCGCCACTTTCGCGACTGGCGTACTTGTTAATCTTGGCCGCCGCAATGTCAAACGTGACCGGCACGCTGAACCTTCACCCTCTGATCCGAATCGGCAAGATTCAAGCCAACACTCGTGATTTTAATCCTATCGAGAACAACGCCGCCATTCCATCCGTAATTATTCAGGAAGGCGTCATAAACCGCATGTGACGCCTGTTTGACTGCGCGGCAAATCCGACCGTAACGTGTCAAAACCGTGTCAACTTTGGGGACGGTCCAATTCGACGAGGCATGGAAAGCCGGTTTTTGGCTTGCAGTCAACGAACTGGTCTTTGAGAAGTCATGATCAACTTCCTACTTTCGTACTCGGCAATTCAGTACGAAAGGATTGACACTCAGGCCCAATGGTACTAGACTTGTCTCAAGATCAAAGTACTACAGCGCCATAAACTGGCGACTGTGGTAGCTGTCGACTGAGAGTCACAGTACGTGTAATGGGATATTTGTTATGTCAATTCCTGTCGAGTGGCGCTAGTCACAACCACGGGAGATGGCTGACAAAGACCGGGGGATGAAGCCATGAAGTGGAAGTAAGGATGTGGTCCAAGACCGCAACTGTTTCACGTGGCTGCACCAGTGAGAAGGGGTTAGCAACTGTGTTTAAGTGGAAGTAAATGGAGCAAAGGCGCTGGCCAACTCATGAGGTTAGGCGCCATGTCGATTCGCTGTTGGGGGTGTTAGCCCCAATGGCCAAGACAGCAGATACAATCCCGGATTTCGACAGTCAGGCATGGAGAGCGGCTATCGAAGTTCGGGATTTTTTTGTCTGGAGATGCTTATCCTCTACCAGCTTTCCGTCAACCTGCAATTGGTCACGTTTTTCGTCGTCTAGAGCCCACCAAGTACGCTCGTACCGCACGACTCGGTACCGTAGAGCCACCCGAAATTCCGCAACAGCACAACAAAAATGACGGAACCGGTTCTATAATCGGTTTGCTGATAAGGATTGCATTTGGACGTGCGCCATAGTTCGTTGGGCAAGCCCTAATCGGCGGTCGACTCATTCTGGCTTCACATAGGCGACCAAAAGGAGTCTAGAACTCGGTGCAGGTGCCAGCAAGAATCTACGGGATGGTAGTTATGCTGGCTGCGGCGTGCGCGGTGGTGCTGGGCTTGGTCGCGCCTCGAATGTGGACCCCCAGCCTCAACCGTGATTCGATCTTCCTCAGTGTTATGCTGATTCTTCTCATCATCGCCGCAGACTTTTTCGACACTGATTTGCCCCTAGCTTCTGTACGCATTACTGTCTCGGTAGCGTCCGCGCTCTGTTTCGCGTCCGCGATTAGCTTGGGACCAACGATCGGTGCCCTCGTTGCTGGTGTCGCTGCATTGACGGTGGAACTCATTCAGCGTCGACCGGCGATAAAACTCAGCGTCAACGTCGTCAACTACGTACTGTCCACGTTCTTATCTGGTTGGGTCTACGTATCGTTCGCGAATATTCATAAATCGCCAATTTCGAGCACGACCAACATTGCTGCCACGGTATCGGCGGCAATGGTCTTTAACCTGGTTAATTCAGGGATCATCGCAATTATCCTGTCGCAGGTGGTTGGCACGACTCCATTTCGAATGTGGCGGAACAATATTCGAGGCGTCGCCTTTGAGAGTCTCTCTTTGCCTACGCTAGGAGCCCTTGTTCCAGTTCTCTATCAACAGAATCCGATCGGCGTCCTCCTGGTTGTTGTTCCATTGCTAGGTCCCTACCTCTCGTTTCGTCGGTACGGTCAGATACACCGCGAAACAAGATCGACCATCGAGCTGGTAGCCGATCTTCTCGATCGGCGCGATCCGTACACGTCCGAACATTCGAAGCGTGTGATGGAATACGTTGCGATGATCGTTGAACAAATGGATGGACTTACATTCGAGGAACGAGAGGTAATTCTCGCGGCTGCACCGGTCCATGACATTGGCAAGATCGGAACAACTGATTTCATCCTCGGTAAACCCGGCAGACTTACTGATGAGGAGCGGGAAATTATTAAGGAACACTCCAAAGAAGGAGCCTCGATCCTCGGGATTCTATCGATGTATCGTGAAGCGTCCCTTGTTGTATTGCATCACCACGAGCGTTGGGACGGTACGGGCTATCCAAGCGGTTTAGCGGGAAAGGAGATTCCCATCGGCTCGCGGATCATCGCTATTGCGGACACGTATGATGCAATGACGAGCGACCGACCATACCGCAAGGCCTTGTCTCATCAAACAGCGGTCGCAGAGATTCGTCGCGGCGCGGGTACGCAATTCGACCCGTCCACTGTCGACGCGTTCCTGCGAGCGATACAAGGACAACCCATAGCGCTTGAGATCCCGACACTCCACCTCGCTTGATTTCTCCATCTTGCCTCTTGCGCAAGCTGAATTCGAATCCTGGGCGCCTCGACGACGATCCTTTCAGGTACTCGTGATCATGCATAATAATTCGAGTAACCAAGTTGCGGCTGCGGTTGCACCCGGCCCATCATTTACTTCGCGGGCGATGGAACTCGTAGTACGCCTCATGTCGATGGAGAAGCTATTGAGCTGCGCGGTAACCCTCGATTTCCACGACACATTGTTCCTCTGCGACGACTGGTTTCAGCTCGAAGTTCGCAAACTCCCGAACGAATTCTTCGACTGGCTCGCGCGTGAACCCGGTCAGTTCAGCTGCGATGCATCTCCCACGGAAATCACGACGAGGTATCGTGATATCCGGCATACGGCTATTCAGGGTGGAATTGAAGTTGATTCGGTCGAGTGCGTCACACGGATTTGCCATGAGTTAGATATCGAGCTGGACAGAAATGTGATCGCTGCCGGAATAGACGTTCTGATGCGGAAAGCATTGTCTACGGCTCGCCCAAGACCGGGCGCGATCGAACTCCTTCAAGCGCTGGAAGGGACAGGAGTCAAGCTGGGAGTCATCTCAAACGCTATTCACCATCCCTTTCTCGAATGGGCGCTTGATCGGTTCGGAATGCTCGATAGTTTCGACCTGGTTCTCTCTTCCGCAAAAGCCGGCTTTTACAAGTCGCGCATCGAGCTCTACCAGATCGCATCAGATATGCTGGCTGTTTCGCCTGAAAAGATGGTTCACATCGGCGACTCGTATCGATTTGACGTTGTTGGCGCGAGCAACGCTGGTATGCACACAGTCTGGCTAAATCTGACAGGTGCCGCTGCTGACGGAGTGAACCCCGATCTGATCGTGCAATCCTTGGATGGGCTCGCTCCACGCCTGTTTGACACATTCGCGTTTGGACCTGCGTCGCAGCCAGGGGCATCGCATGCGCTTTGATGTCTTTACCATCTTTCCGGGAGCGTATGAAGGACCGCTGACGGAGAGCATCATCAAGCGCGCTCAGGAAAATGGTCAAATCGATGTCCGCCTGCACGACCTGAGAGCGTGGACCACCGACCGGCATCGATCGGTGGACGATTATCCCTACGGTGGAGGCGCCGGCATGGTAATGATGGCACCTCCCATCATCGAGGCAGTTGAATCGATTGTTGGAGACGCAATCCGCGAGGTTCCCGTGTTGATTCCCTCTCCATCGGGCGAACCGTTCACGCAGAAGATGGCCCATGACCTTGCACTACAGCAGCGAGTAGTCATCATCTGCGGCCGCTACGAAGGAATCGACGCTCGCGCCACGGACATTCTCAACGCTCGCGAGGTTTCAATAGGTGACTACGTGATGACCGGAGGGGATCTCGCCGCGGCTGTCATGATCGATGTAATTGCTCGACTCATTCCTGGTGTGATCGACGATGAGTCGCTCGCGGACGAATCGCACAGTTCGGGGTTACTGGAGTATCCGCAGTATACCCGGCCTCAGGTCTATCGAGACCATTCTGTGCCTGACGTGCTCTTGAGTGGTCACCACGCACGAGTTGCGGAGTGGAGAAGACAACAGGCACTTCAACGAACTCTTGAACGTCGTCCGGATCTCCTTGAGCACGCGTCATTATCGGATGTGGAACGACAGTGGATTGCACGGCAGTCGGCAACTCCCGATGATTGATGACCCACGGGACATGTTCGAGAATTGTTCGCAGTGACCCCCAAAGGCAGTTCAGTCGCGGATATCATTCGGCAACGTTCAAGACCTGAGTCACATGCACGCAATCGATGTTGAATCGTTCGTCGCAGCCCAACTGGAATCAGATTAATTGAACCTGATGGAAGACTCACAAATCGTATCGACAGATCAATCTGACATTGCGAAGCCAATTATCGCTCTATCACGCGTGAACAAGACGTACCAGGCTGGACGTCGGGCAGTTCAGGCCCTTCAAGACGTCAATCTGGAGGTGAGTCGAGGTGAATGGGTTGCAATACTTGGTCCGTCCGGATGTGGAAAATCAACGCTACTCAATCTGCTGAGCGGGATCGACCGGCCATCGACTGGGTCGGTCAACGTGCTCGAGGCGGAACTTGGAGCGATGAGCGAAGAGAAGATCGCCCGATGGCGAGGCAAATCAGTCGGAATCGTGTTCCAGTTCTTCCAGCTCATGCCGACGTTGACGGCACTCGAAAACGTGTTGCTTCCGATGCAGATAAACGCTCGTCACACCGGAGCCGATCGTGCGATGGCGCTTCTCGAACTGGTCGGTGTCGGACATCTTGCGGATCACTTTCCAAATGAATTGTCCGGTGGCGAACAGCAGCGAGTCGCCATTGCCCGCGCGTTGTCAAATGATCCTCCGATTCTGCTGGCCGACGAACCGACAGGTAACCTTGACAGCGTTTCTGGGCAACTCGTGCTCGATCTTTTGGACCAGACCTGGCAGCAGGGCGCAACGCTGATCCTCGTTACTCACGACCGGGAAGTTGCGAACGTGGCGTCAAGAATCATTACGATGCGCGACGGCGCCATAGTTGAAGACGTCAGGACCGGTCGAGATCTCCTAAATCTTCGACTACTGTCGAACCAATGACCGTTTGTCAGACACTTGCCATCCGTTCGAATTAAGACGCTCGTTCTTGAATCGAAACGACGGAGCAACGAGTTCGGCCAAAGGTACAGAACCACTGCAATTCCACCGAATTTCCAGCGCACGTAGTCTCACCTGACTCACATCCAGGTGATGTGACAAGCTCCGTCCAGGAAGCCATGAAGTTATGACATACTCAATCTTGGATCCCGGCGGGAATTGCGCTCGTCGCCGGTCTTGATGGGAATCAGCATCGAATGGACTTGCTCCTCAAAAAGAACCTCCGGGATCTGCAGCGTCGACCGCTCCGTACGCTCCTGACGGTCATTGGAGTGATGCTCGGTGTTGCGGGCGTGGTCGCTATCTCATTCACTGGACGTAACCTCGCTGTTGCACAGCGTCAAACGTACGCCAACACCAAACAGCCCGATGTCACGGCCTTCGTCTCGAACCTATCCCCGACTCTTGTCGGTCTCATCGAACGCCGCGACAACGTGTCGGTCGCCGATACGCGGTCGGTGCAATACACGCGTATGTCGGTAGGCAGCGGCTGGGTGTCAACCAGGCTCGTCGGAGTGTCGAGCTTCACGGGGTCAGAACTGTCGACGCTCGAGCTCGTGGATGGTCGATATCCCGACCGCGGCGAGGTCGTGTTCGATATCACCGCCACCAAGCTCGCAAACCTCCGAATCGGCGATCTCGTTGCACTTCAGCCTGACGCGGGCGCAACGACTTCGTATGCAAGGATCAGTGGCTTCGTCAGGGCACCAGCAACGATCGACGCGTCGATTCTCAACCAGGCAACGGCGTTCGTACCCGACCACGATCTGCTCAAGATACTTGGACACCAGTACGACAATTACCTGATGTTGCGCGTCGACCAGCCGCAGAGAGCAAGTCAGACCGCGAATGACATTGCAGGATTCCTCGACAAGCGCGGCATTCCCCACGGAGGATTTACCGTTCGCGATCCAAATTCATTCACAGGGAGTCGAGAGCTCGAGACCTTGCTCCTATTGCTGCGAGTCTTTTCTTATGTTGGTGCGGCATTGAGCAGTTTCCTCGTCGCGAATACGATCGCGGCGGTGATGATTGAGGAGTCGCGGCAAATTGGGATCATAAAAGCGCTCGGCGGTACCCGCTGGACCGCAATGCGCACCTACCTCACGTTTGCAGCTATGGTCGGGCTCGCGGGCGGATCGATTGGATGGGGTGTAGGGTTACTGGGTGGCCGCGCCTTGTCCGCGTATCTCTCCGGTCTCTCCGGGCTCGTCCTTCCACCGTTCGCTCTGTCGACCCGTGAACTCGTCCTTGCACTTGCCGTGGGACTGGTCGTAACTCTGAGCTCTGCCGCGGTCCCCGCCTGGGTGTCGGCTCGCAAACGCGTGGCCCCACTGATTGCCAGCGTGGGGGTAACGTCTGATTTCCAGCGCGGTCTCGTGCAACGGATAACAGGGCCACTCGGCAAGATGACGGCAATGTCGGCGATTGGTCTTCGCAATCTTGTGCGACGTCCCGTTCGGGCGTGGATTACGTTAGGGCTGGTGGCCATTGCAGTCGCGACGTTTGTCGCCACTCAAGCGGTGAGTACATCGGTAAACAAGACGGTCGACCAACTCTACACGTTGTATGGCGCTGACGGATGGATCTATTTCAATCGTTATCTCGACATCAACTTTAGTCACGTTCTCGACCAACAGCCGTCGGTTACACGCGCTGAACCATGGGGCAACACTGGAGGATCGCTTGGAAGCGTTCGTACCGATGTTTGGGGAATTCCGGCGGACACACAGATCTACACTCCACGCGTCACCTCTGGCACCTGGTTGCGCGAGAGCAATCCCGTTGGCGCCGTCCTCACCGGCAATCTCGCCCGGAAGCTCAACGCGCGGGTTGGTGACGTTCGGACCCTTGATATCGGCAAGACCTCAACGCTCATTGAGGTGGTGGGCATTGTGAACGACTCCAGTACCTATCTCGGGGCCACGACGACCGGCAAACTATTCCTGCGGATCGAGGACCTCCAAACTATTGCTGGAGTTCAGAATCAAGCAAGCTTGTTCGCTCTGAAGCTGCAATCGTCGCAACCGCATGCGGTCGATCAAGAACTCCAGCAGCTCGAGGAACAGTTCCGCGCTTACGGACCGCAGACACTCGCAACCTACCAGGATCAGGCGAGTTCTCGTCAGGCTATCGACATTTTGACTCTCATGCTGAATACAATGGTTGTCATCATCGGCATCGTTGGCTTGGCAGGGATCGCGAATACCTTGATTATCAATCTAACGGAAAGACGCCGCGAGTTTGGGGTTCTCAGAGCATTGGGGGCGACTGCTTCTCATCTCATTCGCCTCGTGATGTCCGAGGCACTGGGAATCACTGGGGCGGGATGTGTTCTCGGAATTGCGATCGGATATCCTCTTGCACGGTATCTCGTCTATCTCACTGGCACACAGTTGTTTGCGCTCGATTTCAGCCTCAGCCCGCTGACGATCATTATGACGTTGGTGGTCGCGTTGGTCGCGACGGCCGCCGTTAGCACCGGACCTGGGTTAATTGCGGCGAGAATTCGCCCTATCGTGGTATTGCGCTATGAATAGGCGCCGCTGGCTCGTTATCACCGTCGCGGCCGTGATTCTGGTCATTGTCGTGGCCGTCCTATTGTATTCGCTCACCCAAACCGGGAATGTCAGGACCGCGACGGTGGTTCGAGGATCATTGGCGGCGACCATTCAGACGACCGGACGTCTCGCCGCGACGAGTCCAGTCGTGGTCCGGAGCGACGTTTCGGGAACCGTACAAATCGTCGCCGTACAACCAGGTGACTCGGTCACTGCCGGCGACGTGCTCGTTCAGTTGGATCGCACCCCGTTTGATGCAGCGGTGAAACAGGCAGAAAAACAGGTGGCCAACGCCGAGACGGCCTTGAATCTGGCGGAATTGGCCGCTGGCACAAATCCAACTCCCCAGCAAATCGCAGACAAACTACAGGCGGATCAAAATGTCGTGGCCGCCAACAAGGAACTTGCAGCGGCTGAGGGCCGCCTCGCGTCCTCGTTGATCCTCGCTCCATCGAGTGGCACGATAATTGATGTTCAGACCGCGACTGGCGCGCCGTTGGGTCAAGGGTCAACCGTCGTCGATATGGCGAACCTTTCGGATTTGAATCTGTCGATCGACATCGACGAGATTGATTTCCCGCATGTCAGCAGTGGAATGGCCGCCAGTTTCCGGCTCGACGCTTATCCCGGAACGGAGATCGACGGGACAATCACCAACGTGTCACCAGTTGCACGAACCAGTGGTGGAACAACGACGTTTCCCGCGACGATCACATTCCGGATATCGTCAGGGCTGGAACTTCGGCCGGGAATGAATGCCAACGTCACGATCAAGACCGCGGTGAGGCAGAATGTTCTCCTGATTCCGGAAAGTGCGCTTCGAACGGTCGGCCAGCGGACATTCGTCACCGTGCTCAAGAGTGGCAAGCAGACCGAGCAGGAGATTCAGATTGGGCTTCGCAGCAACGGTATGGTCGAAGTAGCTTCCGGTCTTTCTGAAGGATCGAAAGTCGTCCTGCACTAGACACGATTCGACTGGTCCTGTACTGAAATTCCGAACCTGACTCGCCGAAAAGTACGCTTGGTAGTGCCTAAGACTGAAGGTTTCCGGACGAATCACCTAGTGACTCCATCTCCTAACGGACGTAGCCTACTATAGGTGGTATTTTGCCGCTGGGGAAAACCTTCAAGGAGCGTGAGGCTCGATGGCGAGTGTAGCTCAAAGTACACGAAGTCTCGGACTGGGAGAGCCTGGAGCGATAGAGCAGACTGGGCTCGATCTCGCATTCATCTCTGATCTCACGCTCAAAGCGATCTATTTCCAGAGCACAGCCACCGGACAGGTAATTTCAGACCAACTGTGCCTCCCCTACTTCAACGTTGTCGAGCGAGCGCTCATTCAGCTGAAACGCGAAGAGCTCGTCGAGGTGAGTGGTTCTCTTGGTATCGGAGAGATGGCCTACCAGTACACTCTCACGCCGAAGGGCACTATCCGCGTCCAGGAGATCTTGGATCGCACCGCCTACGTAGGACCTGCACCAGTCACTCTCGACGCATTCCGCGAGATGATTCACCTTCAGACTATTCGCAGTACCCGCGTCACGCCTCAGGACGTCAGAGATGCGATGTCCGATCTCGTTTTCACGGATGAGGTTCTCGACGCCGTGGGTGAGGCCGTAAACACGGGTGGCTCAGTCTTCTTATTCGGAGATCCCGGCAACGGTAAAACTGTTCTGGCTGAACGCATTACTGATCTTCTTGGCGGAACGGTGTTGATCCCGCACGCGATACTTGTTGATGGACAGATCATCAAAGTTTTCGACCTGCAAAATCATCAGCCGGTGGCGCCGACCAATACACGCACCGATCTGGATCGTCGCTGGGTGACGTGTCGTCGACCTACGGTCATTGTCGGTGGAGAGTTGACACTTCAGAGCCTCGACCTCGTGTACGACCCAATATCCAAGGTTTATGAAGCACCACTTCAAGTCAAGGCAATTAACGGCATGTTGTTGATCGACGACTTCGGACGGCAACAAGTGCGTCCACGCGACCTGTTGAACCGATGGATCGTGCCTCTCGAAAAGCGCGTTGACTTTCTCACTCTGCACACAGGCAAAAAGATCGAGATCCCGTTTGACGAACTTATTGTGTTCTCAACCAATCTGTCGCCGCGCGACCTTGTCGATGAAGCCTTTCTGCGCCGAATTCAAAGCAAGATCCACGTCGGCAATCCGTCGCTAGATCAATTTCGGGAGATCTTCAGACGCCAGTGCGAGGCCTTGAACGTGCCATTCGATCAGGCAGGGTTGGTCCACCTTCTTCGCGAACATTACGTCAAACCGAAAAGGGAATTGCGGTCATGCCACCCTCGCGACATTTTGCGAACGCTGCAAGGGATCGCCCGCTACCTTGGATCGACTCCGGCACTTTCTCCCGAACTCATCGACCGAGCCTGTTCAACTTACTTCGTCGATTTCTAGCCGCGGAGCATTCATCTGTTTCTTCACCGCGTCTCCCGCCCATTTTCAGGCAAGTTAATCCAACTCGTTTCGAGCCAAACTTCAGAACATAAAATCGCTCTGGCTATCTATACGCGTCGTTTTTCTGAACTCATTTCCGCTCGATTCGTACATAGCACGACGATAAGCTACGAACGATGCGACGTATCACGGAACAGGTATTACAAGTGGACAGTGACGTGTCGCGAGCCAATAACCTCGTCTTGAGATTGTGAACATGTATACTTTCGCCGCGAGCCGAAGTGAGGCAGCGTGACGATCGCCAGGTGCGATGGGAATCTGGTTCCTGGTCGCGTGGGTGTTGTTATGCGCCGTAGATCGAGGTAGCAATGCGAAGACTCTTGTCACCGAGGTTTATTGCAGTTGGGGTCGTGCTGCTAGTTGCGGCCCTCATTACGCTCACCATATTGCAGAACAGCCCGCAATCGGGTGGCGTGGACGTCACGCAGATAATTCACCGCATTGAGGCTGGTCAAGTTACCAAAGTTGTCGTTCAAGGTGACGGTCGCACTGCAAACGTGACCTTCACTGACAAAACTGAAACGAAGGTCGTGCTCCCACCTGGTCAATCGTTTACGGGGTTCCTGACGGACGCCAGCATTCCCACGAGTCAGTGGCCGTCGATTCAGCTCGAACACCAGTCGGGTTTGTCGGCGAACGCAGCCACGATCATCCGCGTTCTGATGTTCGTCGGTATTGGAGTCTTCATTTTCCTGATGTTCCGTCGTTTCACCCCCGGATCGATGGGTTCGAATTCATCACGCAAAGGGGCCTTCGAGCCGATTCGGCCAGGCGAGCGAGTCATCACGTTTGACGATGTAGCCGGCTCTGAAGAGGTCAAGGAAGAAGTCGCCGACATTGTCGACTTCCTGCGAGAGCCGGATCGATTCCGGGAGGTCGGCGCACGAATTCCAAGAGGTGTATTGCTGGCAGGCCCTCCTGGCACCGGAAAAACACTGATTGCACGCGCCTTAGCAGGAGAAGCACGAGCATGTTTCTTCTCAGTTAGCGGCTCAGAGTTCGTCGAACTCTATGTCGGCGTTGGCGCGTCGCGGGTGCGCGAACTATTTCGTAAAGCGAAGGAGAATGCACCCTCGATTATTTTCGTCGATGAGATCGACGCCATTGGTCGTCGACGCGGGCGCGCCGAGCAAAGCACCGAGTACGATCAGACCTTGAACCAGATTCTGGTCGAGATGGACGGATTCGAAGAGCGGACGACCGTGGTGGTCGTGGCGGCGACAAACCGCATAGACATCCTGGACTCGGCGTTGCTTCGTCCTGGGCGGTTCGATCGGAAGGTCGTAGTGGATCTTCCGGATCGTGCTGCACGTAACGCCATTCTGGAAGTGCACGGTCGTGGCAAACCCTTCGCGGAGAACGTCAAGTTCGACGAGATCGCGGCACGCACCACCGGTATGACCGGCGCAGATCTCAGTAATATCGTCAACGAAGCGGCAATTCTTGCCGGTCGAGCCCGTCACGCGGTCATAAGCATGGACGACATGCTCGAAGCTCTCGATCGAACTGTCGCCGGACCAGCTCGTACCGCCCGGCGGTTCAGTGAACAAGAGCGTCGTGTGGTGGCCTACCACGAGGCCGGCCACGCGATCGTGGCCCATCTCCTCCCGAACGCGGATACGGTTCGGAAAGTCTCGATCGTTTCGCGCGGCCAGGCCGGTGGATACACAATGATCGTTCCCGATGAGGATCGAGGTCTTTGGACGCGGGCACAGCTGAGTGACCGGCTCGCGGCGCTTCTTGGGGGATTCGCTGCCGAGGAAATCATATTCGGAGACATTACGACCGGCTCATCGAACGATTTGGAACGAACCTCGGCGATCGCGTCGTCGATGGTTCATCGTTACGGAATGAGCGCACGATTCGGACTTCTGTCGATTGCCTCATCAACTGGTGACATAGGGCAAATCTCACAGCAAACGGCGTTCGCAGCGGAGCAGGAAACTCTTGAACTCGTCAGTTTGGCGCACGAAACTGCGTTGACCGTATTGCGAACGCATCGAGAGGATCTCGAAAGGGTCGCGCAACGACTGCTTGAAATTGAAACAATCGAGATTGATGAATTGGGTTCCTTGATCAACGCTCCCGCACCGATGTCCTTCCCCGCACCGCGGTCATCCACGGAAAGCGTGCCGGCGACACCAGAATTGGCGACAACACCTGCTCGTCGTCGCGGAGCACGGCGGCTCGGGCGAGCTGCTAACGCCGTGGCTGCGTTTTCTCGACATGCCGCTTCGGCCGCGCTCCGAGGCACAAAGCATGAAGCGGACCCAACCTAGTCGCGATACGCAAGCGATTGATTCGAACGGCAGAGAGACGGGCGACTACATGGTCGCCTGTCTTTGTAGTTAACCAGCAGAATTCAATTCAAAGGTGATTGCGCGTCTGAACTACGGACTCGCCTGCATCGACTGACAGCCGTGAAATCGCTTAACCAAGGGCAAGAATGAGTTTCACGATACGTACCTCGTCAGTACGGCCCATGCTCTAACTACGCCTGTGAACGGATTCGGACGATCGACACACATGGACGCAACGGCGGATCCAGCCGGAGCCATTTCCGTTCCTCAATTGGGCAACCGAACGTGCTCACGCCGCCGACTCGCGACTCGGAAAATCTGAATGGCGCCGGCCGTTACTCTCCGTGCCGTACGGCTTGCCTATCCGGCGCGTCCATCCGTTATTCGCGCACGTTTGATCTCAAATTCAGCATCAGTGAGAAGCCCGGAATTGCGGAGGTCTTGGAGCGCCGACAGCAGCTCCGACTGCCGATCGTCGGGCACATGACTGTGGCCGTGATCGGAAAGATCATTGCGCGCGTCAAGAATGGCGCGTTTGAATGCGAACGGGCTCCTTAGCGCATCAAGCTGGTTCAGGCCCATGTCGCTACCAGTTATGATTTCAATCGTTCCATAGTTCATCATGCGGCCAATCAGAGATTGGGTCAGCAAGATATCGTTGACCATCTCGAGGGATGAGTCGAACACTCTGCGAGTGAATACCCCTTCGACCTGCACGATACGATAGTTGGTGACCGCGTAGACCTCATTTTTCCAAGCGATGAATCGCATGAAGGCAAACCCAAGGGGGATCAGACTAGCAATCCAGAAAATTGCTGCCACGATGATGGGAAGCTTCATCGCCGCAAAAACGCCCACACCGATTAAGACTAGTCCACCGATTACGTAGAGCACGAGGTGCCCAACGAGAAACAGCGGATGACGGCGAGCTGTAACCATGATGTGCTCGCCATCGGCCAGCAGTCCGCGAAGATCTGACACTATCTTCCTCCACACGCTCGTCAAGAACGGTCAACATGCTGTCGCTGTGGTACGCGAACGTATGGTAATGGACGGCGAGAATTAGTTCAATCGACAATCGTCCTCAACACGGTAAGTGATCGGGGCTCCCGTTCCAGCACGAAGCTAACGTAACCACGCATGGTTCGGTCAAGCTCGGCGTGCAATTCGGTTGACAATCGCAAGTGAAGCACCTTCTCGACGTCGCCCTGGTCGACAAGTCGCAGAAACTTGAGCGCATTGATCGAAATTGTCTCTGTCAGCGGTTGGTTGCTCCGACAATCCGGACAGAGCACTCCACCGGCAAGACTGAAGCCGTTGATTTCGGGCATCAACTGTCGACCACATTCGATGCATTTGTAGAGTTCCGGTTTGAACCCCATGAGCGCCAGGAGCCGAAACTCGAAGATCAACGAAGCGACAAACGGGTCAGTTCCGGTGTTGAGCCGATCGAGCGTCCCAAGCAACAATTCGTAAGCCCGATGGTTCTCCTGACCTTCAACGCTGAAGAGGTCGAGAAGGTCCGCGAAATAGCCCGCGTAGGCGATCAGGTTCTCATTCTGGTGGATGTTGCGAAACGGTTCGATGAGCGAAGCCTGGGTCACAATGTCGAGATTTCGGCCCTTGGCAATCAGCAGAGATGAGCGACAAAACGGTTCTAGGTGGCCCGCTAAACGACTCTTCGTTCGGCGTACACCCTTCGCCACAACGCTCAGTTTGCCGACTCTGTCCGTGAAAATGATCAGGATGCGGTCGGCCTCGCCCAGATCTCGACGCCGCAGCACGACACCTTCGGCTGGGTAAAGCCGACTGCGCTCTCTGGCTGGCAATTCCCGTGGAGTCTCATTCAATAGCGACTGCGATCCGATGGCGACATGGCGGGCCGTCGAAGTCGCAAGACAACGACGACCATCGCGGTATCTCAACCATCTAATTATGTCACGAACTGCTTGCCCGAGATTCAGCTACCAACTGCGTCCATTGGCGAGCACGATCCAGAATTGCATCCCAGTCTCCCGTCTGGACCGAAGGACGATGTACCAAATTCCCGCCCACGGCAAGAGCTACGGCTCCCGCTTTGAGGAAAAGTGGTCCAGTCTCGAGCGTTACTCCGCCTGACGGAATCAGCTTGGTCTGCGGCAACGGTCCGAGTACATCTTTGAAATACCCGGGGCCAGCCACGCTCGCAGGATTTACCTTTATGAAATCCGCGCCGGACTCCCAGGCCGTTAAGATCTCTGTAGGCGTAAACGCACCAATGATCGATGGGACGCTGTACCGCCTGCACATCTCTATCGTCTGCTGTCGAAGCGTAGGGGTTACGATAAATTGAGCTCCGGACAGAATTGCGTGACGAGCCGTCTCTGCGTCCAGCACCGAACCGGCTCCGACGCGGCACATGTCACCGAGTGCCTCACGAACTTCTCCGATCGCCGCGCCAGCTTTGGGGTTGGTGTACGTAAATTCCAGATTCGTCACCCCGCCCTCAATAAGAGCCTGGGCGAGTCTTACCGCGGCACTCAAGTCATCCAGACGGATGACCGCAATTAGTCCAGCTTCTTCGATCCAATGCACTCGTTTGTTCCTCTCAGATATTGGGGGTAATTCACTGGAAATAGTGTACCGTGAGACAGCGCCCGCCACACTCATGGACGAGGAGTAAGCGGCCGGGCGCGACCAGAGATCGAAGATGCGATAGGATTTTCGGAGAAACGATCGAGTTCGATTTATTCCGGAACGCAGGCCGCTGAAGGAGACCGAATGAGCTTGAGGATTGGCCTTATCATCGCTCGCGACAAGCACGAAGCGTCGGACATTGCCGAAGACGTGGACCGCTGGCTGCGAGCAGCCGGGGCAGCGGTCATATCCGAGCGTGAATTGAACGCGGGCGCGGTGGCTGACATTTTGATCACCCTCGGTGGCGACGGACTCATCATGCGGATGGCACATGTGTTCCCGGGAATTCCAATTCTTGGCATCAATGTTGGCAAGGTCGGGTTTCTGGCGCGTATCGAGCGAGAAGACTGGAAACAGGCGTTGCAGGATATTGTCGAGCGTCGGTACCGCATCCAGGAAAGCCCGACGCTGACGGCAACGCTCAATCGAGACACCGATGGCGTCGAATCATTCTGGGCGATCAATGACGTCGTAGTTCGCTCTGGACTGCAAATGATTGATGTTGAGCTCTATATCGATCAGCAGTTTGTGAATACGTATCCGGGCGATGGCATGATTGTGGCAACGCCCCAAGGAAGTACTGCTTACTGTATGGCGGCCGGCGGGCCGGTCTTGGACTCAGGAGTACGAGGATTCGCGGTCACGCCGATCTGCGCCCATTCACCCATTCGCACGACGCTCGTGGTCCCGGAAGAAGCGAATCTGGAACTCGTAATGGCGAGCGACCGGGCAGCGAACCTGATTCTCGATGGAACACCCGTTGAATTCCTCAAGCAAGGTGATGTTGTTCAGGTTCGAAACGGGGAGCATCGATTTCATCTCGTCGTGCTGGAAGGAATGAACTTCTACCAGGCGTTCCGCAGCAAGTTCAATTTCATGATCCGTCCCAACGCCATCCCGACTCGCCCGACCATCTAATCGCGCCGCGGCTCTCATTGTCGGATACCTTCATTATGTCTCGAACGGGATCGTTCGATCAGTTTCGGCGTGGACCGGTCGGGAGTTCGTCGGTGCGGTCGTAGCGTTCGCTGGAATCAGGCTCATCCGGTTCTTGCCACTGCTCGTCGAGCAGCGCGCCGTTTGCCGGGTAAGGGTCGACCTCAGGGCCAGTGTATCCGGGCTCGTCCACGTCTTCGAGATCCCAATCCATGGTTCGCCGGCTCGCCGGCTCAGACCAGGGTTCAATGGGCACATACTGATCAGAAGCAGTCGAATCGTGAGGGATTGCTTTGGCACGGTGGCCCGAAAGCCGTTCGCGAGCCTGCCCAAGCAGGCGTCCAACACCTTCACGCTCGGCTGGCCGCCACTCGTCCGAAATCTGAAGCGGCACATCTTCTGCGTATTGCTCTTCACCGCAGAACGGGCAAATATCCCACCGAAGATCGATCAAACGACCACAACCTCCACATGAGGCCCGTAATGAACTGCGGCAATGAGGGCAAAAAATGAAATCACTTTCGACTTGATGCTGGCAGGTGGGACACAGTAGCAGCTCATCAAGATCTTGGAGCAGATATTCTTCCTCAAGGGACCGTTGAAACGCGTCATCCAGTGTGTCTCGCGGTCGCAAAATCATATAAATAAGCACGCCCGGGACGAAGAACATGACGACGACCAGCGTCGAGAAAATTTGGGAGACGACGCTGCGACTTCGAGTTTGGATATCTTGAAAGGTCCAGACGATGAGCGCAAACCAAAGGGCCAGCAAATAGGCGCCTCCGAGCGCTATTAATAACTGTAACCCTCGCGCAATTGCTGCTTCCATTCGGTCGAAAATCCCCCTGTCGCGCGTACCTCCGCTAAGAAATACGCTCGGAGTATCGAACATTCAGCACAAACACGGTTGCTCCGCCGACCTGAACTTCTACAGGATTGGGTACATAGAATTCGCCCGGCTCCATGATCGGTAAAAGCGGATTCACGTACTGTGTTCGTGTGTAGCAATTCTGTTCTACGAGACTAAGAACGTCTGGAACGTACTGATCGTCGACTCCGACCAACACGGTGACGTTGTTCTCACGCAAGAAACCACCCGCGCTATTGATCTGGGTCGACCGAAATCCATTCTCTCGTAGCGCTGTGAGGAGTGCGTCTGAGTCTTTTCCTTGAATTACGGCGAAGATCAACTTCATTGTCTGCAGTCCTCAATCGGCGCGGTCGAGTCCTCGCTCAACCGCACAAGTGTTTCACGAAGCAATACCTGCTCCACAACTTCAGCATCGCTGCTCGCGTCGATCAGGCGCCAGCGAATCGGATCTTTCAGCGCCGCAGAGCGAAAGTACGAGCGTACTCGTTCATGAAACGCTCGAGAGTCGACGTCAAAGCGGTTGAGCGGCTCTCCCGACGCAACTCGACGGGACATCCCAACCTCAAAGTGGACATCAAGCAAAAACGTGAGATCGGGCCAGAGGTTCCGAGTTGCAAAGGACTGGAGCGTAATGAGTTCGTCGATTGCCAACCCACGTCCCGCTCCCTGGTAGGCGAGCGTTGAATCCAGGTAGCGATCGCACAGCACGATCTTACCCTGCTCAAGCGCCGGGCGGATTACCTCCGCAACATGCTGCGCCCTAGCTGCCGAATTCAGGAGCGCTTCCGTCTCGGGCAGCATAGCAGAGTGACGAGAACCGAGCAAAAGTTCGCGCACCGACTCACCCAGTGACGTGCCTCCGGGCTCGCGAGTCACAACAACATCATAGGAGCGTTCCGTCAGGTGGTCCGCCAGTCTTCGAACTTGAGTGGACTTTCCGCCGCCCTCTGGGCCCTCAAATGTAACAAAGAGCGCCATCAATAACCGCTCTGACGAACTATCTCAACATAGCGATGCGGTTCGCGTCCCCGGCTTCTCGAGCCGACGTTGTAGCGTTCAGCAAGTTCATGTTGGAGGCGGCGTATGCGAGCGCCCTGTGGGCGAAGTGACACTGGTCCAACCCCGTTGAGCACTTGATGAATACCCGACTCCGCTTCGAACATCGCCGCCGCGATCTGATCGTCCGGTACGTCGTCACTATTGTCATGCGAGTCATGATTGTCGAATCGCGCATTCCCGATAACCTCACTGAACAGCGACCTCAAGAGGTTCGACATTTGGACAACGGTATTGCTTCGCAGTACATAAATTGGAATTCCGCGACTCTCAGCATCACGAAGCGGCTGCGGGCGCCGCCGGTAATAGTTCTTGAGCGTGACGACGGTATCTGCTTCACGAAGGTCGCGCACCACAATAGCTGGCACCGATGTCTGCTGTATGGCCTGTTCAAGCCGGTTTCGGCTCACCCCAAACGGAAAGACGCGAGCGGGACTCTCGAGCGTGCCTCGGCCCGCAGAGAACGGACCTTGAGCCACCAGCTGGGGACCACTACTCGGTGCGGTTCGCCGCATGTCAATCGACGTTCGCCGGTCACTGTCGGACCGCTCCGCTCGATATGGCTCTTCCTCCCACGTCTTGATCTCTCCATCGGCTTCTCGCTGTCGGACCTCCACCTGCAACGGCTGCCCGCGAAGAATGGCATCGACACTTCCCGAGACGTCACGATGCAGCGCGACTCGATCCCGAGCCTGAATCTCGACCATGACCGTAAATGTCGGCGGGGCTTTGCGCTCGAGAATCGATTTCTGCGTGCCACGGCGACGAGCCTCGTCGTCACCCAGTGTAACGGACTGAATGCCCCCGATAAGATCAGACAGAGTCGGATTCATCATCAAATTTTCGAGCGTGTTGCCGTGCGCCGTTCCGATGAGCTGGACGCCGCGCTCGGCGATTGTACGCGCCGCACCGGCCTCGAGTTCAGTTCCGATCTCGTCGATGACGATCACTTCTGGCATGTGGTTTTCAACAGCCTCGATCATGACCGCATGCTGCAAGGCTGGGGTCGGGACCTGCATGCGACGGGCGCGACCAATCGACGGATGAGGAATGTCTCCATCACCAGCGATCTCATTGCTCGTATCGACTATCACGACGCGCTTTCTGAGATCGTCAGCGAGCACGCGAGCCGTTTCGCGGAGCATCGTCGTTTTACCGACTCCGGGACGTCCAAGAAGCAAAATACATTCACCCGACTCCACAAGGTCGCGAATAATGCCAATCGTTCCATAGACTGCCCGACCAATTCGGCACGTCAGGCCGACGATGTCACCAGACCGGCTACGGATCGCGGAAATCCGATGCAACGTTCGTTCGATACCGGCACGATTGTCATCGCCAAATCTCCCGATGCGATCTGCGACGTAGGCGATGTCCTCGCGCGTAACCTCGTTTTCGGAGAGATAAACCTCGCGGTCCTGGAACCGGGCCTCAGGAAACCGGCCCAGGTCCAACACAACCTCGATGAGTTCTCCACGCGAGTCAGGAGCGTCGAGCACGGCCAAACCTTGCGTAATATGGGGCGGGAGCACGGCCAACAGATCTTCCAGATTGTCGGTGATCGCCTCACGAAATTCGGAGCGTGGAGCCGTGGTCGTGACGGTTTCCGAGTTGTCCAAAAGCTATACGCTCCCTCTGTTATCTAGGATGAACAAGTAGCTTCAAACTCCGTCTCGACGATTGATCAAGCACTATCTCGCTCCCATCGCGATACAACCGGTGTTCGGGCTGGCAGTCGCTCGATCACATCGCTAACAACACTCGTCCAGCGTGCAAGATGCTCGCTTGCCGGTACCATGGTGTAGCGCACCATAAGGGATTGCCGTTCATGCTCTCGAAATCCCATCGACTCCAGAGCCGGAAGATACTCTCCGTGATAGTCGGGAACGGCTATCCAGTTCTCGCGGTTTGTCCCGGCCCCGGACAGTCGGACCGACTCACTCACCAGCGACCTCAACAGGCGTATCTTCTCGGGTAACATAATGACGTCGAGCACGTGAATATTTCCGCGGCTCGCTATCTGACAATATCCTGCGAGCCCATCCTTGTCGTCGATCACGAAGCCTCGCGTGCGTGCGTTCATCGATCTGCGCACATCCCAGTGGCTGCTGGTGAGCGCCTCAGCGTACTGAACCGGTCGTGGCGTTGTCAGGTGATAAAGATGGTGGATCGACCACGCATCACTGGGATCACGCTCGCGCACGTGCGCGTCATCGCACTCTGTGAGTTGCATCGAATCCGTGCGAAGCACGGTTCGGTGACCATACGTGGAGAAACCTGCTCTGATCAACGTTTGCTGAACCAGCGCGTCGATCGGCACTGCCGCATGAACGCGCTTCGCACCGGAGTGACCCGCAACCCGAGTCGCATAAGATAGTAAGTCCGACCACACGAGACTTATTTCATCGGAGAGATCACCGTCGCGAGGAATGCGGGCTCCCAAGCCTGTTACGATCCAACGATAGTCTTCAGGTTCCGGGCGAAGCTCAACGACGGCTCTTATTGGGCAATCTGTTTCGGCGACAAACACGCGTGAATAACGTCGCCCAAGAGGTACCGCAGCCATGAAATCATCCATATGGCTGTGAAATACCGCCTCTGGGACCGCAAGTGAGATGTGCACGCGCCGGATGCGTCCAAGCCACGGGATATCAAGAATGCCAATCTGCCGCACGGATGTCATTGTCAATGCCAGCGTTTCTCCACAGATTCTGTCGCGCGAAGAACGGAGAACTCATCTGCGGTGCAACCGGGTGCGGCTCTCAGCGAAAGGTCAACGAACGACGCTATACGATCCGCCTCCCCGACAAAGCCCGTCCCAA
This sequence comes from uncultured Chloroflexia bacterium, assembly GCA_963785465.1. Taxonomy (GTDB): domain Bacteria; phylum Chloroflexota; class Chloroflexia; order Thermomicrobiales; family Thermomicrobiaceae; genus CALAGB01. The sequence goes on from CAWAVM010000025.1 coordinate 85,020, forward strand.
CGTCACCTCGTCCGCATACTCGAGGTCGCCACCGACCGGCAAGCCGCTCGCCGGTCTGGTCACCGTCGTGCCAAGGGAAACAAGCTGTCGCGCAATGTACATGGCCGTGGCATCGCCTTCGAGATTTGGATTCATCGCCAAGATCACTTCGTCCGGCTGATCGCGTGTGACCCGGGCCAGGAGCTCGCGAATGCGCAAACGATCTGGCCCAATGCCGTCGACCGGCGAAATGACACCGTGGAGCACGTGATACAGGCCGTCGAACTCGCCAGTGCGGTCGAGTGCGACCACATCGAGCGGCTCCTCGACAACACAGATCTTCGCTCGATCACGTTGCGCGTCAGAGCAAATGGCACACGGGTCTTGCTCGGTGATGTTGTAGCAGATAGAACAGAGAACGATCTTTTCTTTGACTTCCAGGATTGCTTCCGCAAGCCCAATCGCGTCATCTCTGGAGCTTCGCAAGATGAAATAGGCGAGCCGTGACGCAGTCTTGGGGCCAACGCCCGGCAACTTCGCAAACTCGTCAATGAGCTTTGATACTGGCTCGACTGTTACCCGAGAACGCACACGCACCTCACGTAATTGGTGGCAGTTTCGGGTGTAAGTATAACAAAACGAGGTCATTCCCCCGGCGCGGGCACTACCAATGGGGACCTATTCTTCATCGTCCGTGATGTAGACCTGACGACCCCGCGAGCCATCCGATGGACCGACGACTCCCTCGTCCTCCATCTGCTCGATAAGGCGAGCCGCGCGATTGTAGCCGATCCGCAGGCGTCGCTGTAGCATAGAGGCCGAGGCGGATCCCTGCTGACGAACGATACGCAGCGCCTGGTCCATGAGCGGATCATCCACGTCTTCGACCTCGTCATCGCTGGACGGTATGTCCGCCCATTCCTGGGAAAACGCGTGGTTGGGCGCGGCTTTTCGCCAGTGCCGAACGAGATACTGGATATCTTTATCGTCGACAAATGATCCTTGAACACGAAGAGGTTTGGCTTCATCTGGTGGCAGAAAGAGCATGTCCCCGCGACCAAGCAATCGTTCTGCTCCCGGCATGTCCAGAATTACGCGACTGTCGGTGTGCGACGTTACCGCAAAGGCGATACGTGCCGGCACGTTGGCTTTGATGAGGCCGGTCAACACATCCACCGACGGACGCTGGGTGGCGATCAGTAGATGAATGCCGGTGGCTCGTGCCATCTGCGCCAACCGCACGAGCAGTGTTTCCACCTCTTCAGGCGTAGTCAGCATCAAATCGGCAAGCTCGTCAATGATGACTACTAGATACGGCAGCAGCTCAAGCGAGGAATCCTCGTCCCGACGAAGATTGTAGCCGTCGATGTTTCGCACGCCGAGCATCGAGAAACGCTGATAGCGATCTTCCATTTCCTTGAGCACAAGTCGGAGCGTTCCGACCACTTTCCCCATTTCGGTCACGACTGGACATCTCAAATGTGGCACACCATTGAATCCGGTCAGCTCAACCATCTTGGGATCGATCAAGACCATCTGCAGCTCTTCGGGTCTTCGGTTCAGGAGAAACGTCGAGATGATTCCGTTGATACAAACCGATTTCCCAGAACCAGTCGACCCGGCAATCAAAAGGTGTGGCATTCGTGACAGGTCGGTGATGATATAGGTACCGTTGACATCACGCCCGAGCGCGAGCGGCAGCTTGGCTTTGCTCGCCTTGAACTCGACTGATTCAATCGTTTCCCGCAAACCGACGGTATGTACGCTGACGTTCGGCAGCTCGATACCAACTCTCGCCATTCCAGGGACTGGCGCCTCAATGCGAATGGATCGGGCGGCCAACGCCAGCGCCAGATCATTTTGAAGTTCCGTGATCCGTCGCACCTTTGTGCCCGGACCTGGCTCAAGAGCGAAGAGCGTGACGGCCGGCCCGGGGAAGATCTCTCGAACGGTCGCGTCAACCCGGAAGTTTCGTAATGTCTCCTGGATCAACTCGGCTTTGTTTTCCAATTCTCCCGCTTCAGGAGAACCAGCGTCGTACAGTGCTAATTTCTTCAGTTCCGGAAGCGGAGCCGGAACCAGTGTGACTGTGTCCGAAGGATCGGCGACCAGCACCGGCGTGGCCACTGGAGCCGGTGATTCCGGCGCCTTCTCGCGCTTTGGATTATTGATTATCGGACGTTGAGCGGTGACTTCTTCTTCGCGACGCTCGTGAGCTGGAGCAGCTGTGATTTGCTCAGTTTTTGGTGCGGCAGTCCGTAGGTTCCGTGCTTCGGCGCGCGCGGATCGGACCGCACGTGTGCGCCGCCATGTGTGAATGATCTCCCGGACGTGTACCCCGGTTACAAGGTACACACCGACCAACCCCAAAGTGAAGCTGACGATTCCTGCTCCGACATTTCCTGCAACCAGGCGAGCTCCATCGCCCATTGTACGGCCAACTTCACCACCCGCGTCTCGGCCCCCTTGCTCCACGATCAGATCGAGGAACGTGATAGCCGACGCGCCGAAAAACACAAGTCCAATCAGCCGACGACGGCGAACATCCGGATCAGAACTGATGAGTAATTCGATCGCGATCCACACGAGACCGATCGGGGCGAACACCGCGCCACGTCCGGCAATCCAGGTTAAGCCGCTCCCAACCGCGCCGATCACGGTCATACTCCCGACGAATCCGATGAGAGAAAGGGACAACAACGCGGCTGAAGAGAGCGCAATGATCGCCAAGATCTCTCGTTTGACTTGATCTGGAACTGGACTCCGGCGGATCCAATTTACCGTATGAAGGGAGGCGCGACCGATCGCGCGCGGCGCTCGTATCAGGATCGACGGCTGCTTTTTGCGGGAAGATGACTTTGATCCGGTTCGCTTCCGACTACGCGCGGGAGCTGCCATGAAACCTCCGTACGATCATTGTGTACGGACATATTCTAACACAGCCTACCTGTGGCTCGAGACTACACCTCAACGACGATCGGTACGACCACTGGACGGCGCTTGGTTTGCGCGAAAACAAAAGACTGGAGTGATTCCCTCACCTTGCTTTCAGGGTCGGACGCGCCGGTCTGAGAACGCGCTGGTCCATCCAAGAGATCGCGCAGATACTTTCTCGCCTCTTCTAGAACATGTCCGTTCTTCGGACCCGGAACGAAGCCTCGAGCCGAGATATTTGGGTCGGCAAGGAGCTTGCCGGACATTCGGTCGACCGTCAGCACGACCGATAGCACTCCGTCACGAGCCAAATACCGTCGCTCCCAGACAGTGCCGTCCTCAACTTCTCCGGTCGAGCCCGGTCCAAGGTAGACAGTTCCGGCAGGTACGGTATCCATCCCCACAAACCCCTCCCGACCGAATTCGAAAACGGTACCGTTTTCTCCGAGCAAGATGTCACCAGATTCCATACCGGATTCACTAGCCATTTGAGCGTAAAGGCTGAGATGACGCGCTTCGCCGTGCGTCGGCATCACGTAGCGAGGGCGTACGAGATCCAACATCCGGCGTAAATCAGCGCGCCCAGCATGGCCCGATACGTGGACAAGTGCACGGGCGGAATAGATCACGTTGGCACCACGGCTAAATAGCTGATTAATGACGCGAAAGACCGAAGTCTCATTTCCGGGGATGGGCGATGCGGAGATGATGACCGTGTCATCCGGCTGTACATCGATCTCATGATGAGCACCCTGAGCAATCCGGCTTAGCACAGCCATGGGCTCACCTTGACTTCCCGTGCAGAGCAGTAGCTGTCGCTCGGGAGGAAGTGAGTGCGCTTGGGACGGCCTGATCAGGGTATCGGGTGGTGGTGAAAGATAACCAAGGTCCAATGCTACGCGAACGTTACTCTGGAGTGACCGGCCGTAACACGCAATCTTTCGGTCGTGCAGGTAAGCAACGTTAAGCAGTTGCTGAACCCTGGAGATCGATGACGCAAAGGTGGCGAGAATGACCCGGCCAGGCGACGCCGCAACGATCGAATCGATTGAATTCTCGACCATCGCCTCAGATGGGGTAGGCCCGGTCGTTTCAATATGCACACAGTCGCTGATGAGCAGTAGCGGTCGACGTTCCGCGAGCCGTGTCAGTTTTTCGACGTCGGTGGGACGACCATCCACCGGGTTCGAGTCGAACTTGAAATCGCCGGTCACGACGACCAGCCCGACCGGTGTTTCTATCGCGAAGCCGACGGCGTCCGGTATGCTGTGGCACACCCGGAAACATTCAACCGAGAAGGCCCCGGCAACAATTCTGGGATCGTCGTCAGGCGATATGAGTCTGAGATCAATCGAGCGCGCGACTTGGCGGTCCCTCAGACGCGTGCGGATCAGCCCCTGGGTGAGCAATGTGCTGTAGACAGGCGCATCAACTTCGTTCAGGAGATATGTGAGGGCACCGATATGGTCCTCATGTCCGTGGGTGATGAAGATTCCGCGAACACGGTCGGCGTGTTCGCGCAGGTAGGTCAGATCCGGAATGAGGAGGTCGACGCCGAACATGTCCTCTTCGGGAAACCCGATACCGGCGTCGACAACGATAATATCGGGACCGAATTCCAACAGAAGGAGGTTTTTACCAACTTCGCCAAGACCTCCTAGAAACATTATCCTCAGATGTTCGTCGATCAAGCGATCCGCGACTCCTTCACGAGCGTGACTCTTAGACTAGCGACAAATCATTCGGTTCATTCTGTGCGTCAAGACTGCCCAAATGCATCAACATGAGCCTGTTCAAAACAGTCGCATCTGCGACGGCGGTGGCTCGGGCTCTTCGGCGCCTCCGGCAAGTTGTCGAGCCTCCTCGATGATACGTGGCAATTTCATCATGTCCGACTCGACGGTCGCCCGTAACGACGCCTGGTGCAGGGCCGCAGCCGGATGATACATCGGCACGACCATGTAGGCGCCAAACTGACGCGGCTGGCCGTGAATTCTCGAAACTCGTTCGCCCGGGAACCAGCGTGACATCGAAAATCGACCCAGAGTCACCACGACCTTCGGCTTGATGATCTCGAGTTGCTCGTCCAAATAGCTCGAGCATGCCGCTATTTCATCCGGTAGCGGATCCCTATTGCCGGGTGGTCGGCTTTTTACGATGTTAGTAATGAATACGTCGGAGCGGTTCAGGCCGATTTTTTCCAACATCTCATTTAGAAACTGCCCTGCTGCTCCGACAAATGGGAGACCTTGACGATCTTCATGCCAACCGGGGGCCTCACCGATAAACATGATCTCCGCATCTGGCTTGCCTGAACCGGGAACTCCCTGCGTCCGCGTCCGATGGAGTTCGCAGCGCGTGCAATCACGCACTCGTGCGGCAACATCTTCCAGCGTGCCACTCACCTCCCGGCTCCTTTCCTTTCCAAACCTGTTCGTACGATGGAGCCGTCAAACGCATCCGGCTCATACTCCCAGAAGATCTCGTGCCTCCAGAATGAGCGTGTCAACGGCGTCAGTATCGTGCGACTCCGCGTATATTCGCAACAAAGGCTCCGTACCAGAGAAACGAATAAGAAGCCAGCTTCCATCGGCAAATTCGATTCGTGTTCCACCAACGTCGATCACATTTTCGACGGTTCGACTCGCCAGTTGACGCGGCCACTGCAAGAGATGCAATCGTTCATCAATAAGTCGACGATCGTCGTTCGTCAGTGGAAGATCTACTCGACGAAAGCGCCAAGATCCGATCGATGCCTCAAGGTCATCGACGAGTTCCGTCAGGCTTCGACCTGACTGCAACGTGTAGTCGATGAGCAACAGCGCTGCCAACAGCCCGTCCCGATCTGGAATGTGGAAACCAAAGGCAATGCCGCCGCCTTCCTCACCACCAATGGACGCACTTTCATCGATCATGGCTTGAGAGACATGGCCGAAACCCGTCGCTGTCTCGATCACGGGGATAGAGGCCTGCTGGCCGAGGACGTCGATCATGGCTGACCCCGTAATCGATTTTACAATTGCACCTGATCGGCCACGATATTCCAGTACATAGCGCGCTAGCAGAGCGAAGACGTGCTGGGATGATAGGTAGTCGCCATTCTCGGTGACGATGCCAATCCGGTCGCCATCCCCATCGAAACCAATACCGATATTTGCTCCACCGTCACCAACCACTTTTTTCAGGCGGGCCAAGTTTCGATCTACGGGTTCCGGCGCAGAGATTCCCGGGAAGAGTGGATTGTGAACGGTATTGATTTCAACGATCTGGGTCGAACCTTCGCCAATTAGTCGTGGCACCAGGCCGGCGGCACACCCGAACATCGCATCGACTACTATGGTGAGTCCCGCGTCACGTATGCGCCCGAGATCTATCAGTCGGCCAATACGATCAAAATACGCGGGCAATGGATCGATCTCTGTTATCTGACCGTACTCTCGGGCGACAGGCACCGGTTCCTGGCTGTCCAACTCCACATCGATCGATCGCAACATCGACGAAGTCGCCGAACCACCGTTGGCACTCTTGATCTTGAGTCCGTTGAAAGTCGCTGGATTGTGTGAAGCGGTTACCATGAGACCGGCGATCGAGTTCGACTCGAGCGTCGTGTAACTGAGGACCGGAGTAGCAATCGCTGATCGTGAGAAAAGTACGTCTACTCCGCAGCGAGTCAACTCCTCTGTCGCAGCTCGCGCAAAGTCATCCGACTCGAAACGGCGATCATAACCCACGGCAACCGCGGGCCGGCCACGAATCGTGTCTTTCCAGAGTACGACACTCAACGCCCTCGCGACCTGACGAACGGCGTCAAACGTGAATTCGTCAGCGATTGTCGCGCGCCAGCCATCTGCTCCAAAGCAAATCGTCACGCCGTTCTCGCTCGCTGCTCAAATATCTGGGTCAATGCGTTCATGTTCGTCATCGAGGTGAGGCTAGCACACGCTGTGGTTCAGCGCCAAGGCGATCATGCTTCTGTGGTAGAGCCGGCATCGCCCGGAACTGACATGACGTCGGCGTTCAACTCATCCGACGATAACGATCTCGCCAACAGAAGAATATTCCTCCAGTTTGGATCGTCGTCAAGTTTCAGCACGGCCCGATGACCCGTATGCTTGCGCAGCCAGCGTTCTAGAATATGAACCTGATCTAGTGAATCGTGGTCAACGGGCGGAACCGCAAACCGCTGTGATCTTGCCCATGAAGCCTCAAGCCGACGGACGATTGCCGAATCAGGCTCGCCATCGCCAGCTCTGATTTGCGACCAGAGTCGTCCTCGAACCACCATCAGGAGCTCTCGGGCGTTTGAATCGACAGATGGTGTCACGACCAGATGGTTCCCGCGTCCGGCCGCATCGTCGAGAATCTGCTGGCTCAAGATCAACTGCTGTACCCGGCGCAGGCGGTCACGAAGGCGAGTGGCGCGTTCAAAGTCCAACGACTCGGCGGCTTCCGCAAGTTGGCCTTGGATCAGACCGATGACATCATCCCGTTCCCCACGCAGGAAGGCGATAACGTCGTGAACGGTTTGCTTGTACGCGTCACGGTCGGCTGTTGCGACACACGGCCCTGGGCATTTGCCAAGTGAAAGACGAAGACAGGGCGATCCGTAACTGCGCGCGGTCTTGAACGACCGAGGACACGTTCTCAGCCCGAAGGTGTCGTTCAGGAGATCGACGGTCACGCGTGCGGCGCGTGCGACTCGAAATGGACCAAAGTAGGTCGATCCGTCCGGCTTCCACTGCCTGGTCAAGGTAACTCGCGGCCAGGGATTCCACGTGTCGATCTTGATGTAACGATAGGACTCGGTGTTGCGCAACTGCCGGTTGTATTGTGGTTGATGTCGAAGTATCAGCTGCGACTCTAGCAGTAGTGCTTCCAGTTCCGAGCCAGTCTGCACTGTTTCAATTCGTTGAATCGACTCGAGTAACCCGTCCATTTTGCGGGTGTAGCCAAGGGGCTGCGAGTAGTACGACGCGACCCGATTTCGCAGATTCTTGGCCTTACCAACATAAATGACCCGATCCATCGCATCACGCATGAGATAGACGCCCGGCGTTGCTGGGATTCCGGCAAGATGCGAGCGATCCAGCACGGCTCGGCCGCGACCGACAGCGTCACGGCGCTTCGGCGTTGGCACACTCACCGAAGCGGCACGCTGGAGATCCTCAAGCGTCGAAATGCCTCGCTGTCGCGATTGTTCCAAAATTCGTCCAAAGACGAGCGAGGTCGCTTCCGCGTCTGCCATGGCCCGGTGCCGTTCACGCTGAGCAATGTCAAGTGCACGACAGAGGCCGTCGAGACCGGGGCGGCGGACTCCAGGCACGAGTTGGGTCGCCAGTGGCAGCAAATCGAGTGTTTCGTTGATCAGGGTCATCAAACCGGCTCGTTTGAGTTCGGCATTGATGAAGCCAACGTCGAACCCGACGTTGTAGCCTACAATCTAACGATTCGCCAATGAACCGCCGCAAATCGCCTGCAACTTGCGCAAAACGGGGTGCTCCCACGAGCATCGACTCATCGATTCCGGTCAGCTGAGAAATGTACGAGGGAACTCGTCGTTCTGGATCGATGAGCGTTGAAAATACGTCGACCCGTTGCCCATGAGAATAACGGATGGCCCCAATTTCAATGATGCGTTGTCGATATGGCTTGAGGCCGGTCGTTTCAACATCGAGAACGACAAATTCGCTTGGAAGCGAGTCGTCCGATCTATTCTTAGTCGCGGGGTCCGACCAGCAGTTGTCTGCGCGCAGGACGAGATGATCATCACCATCGAGGATCTGACGAAGAAGCGGTCTCCAAAGACCCGGATTCCCGCCGCCTCCGAAAACGTGTGCGATCAAATCTTCTTCAGGTACGGTTCCGCCGCGATCGCGGACGAAGAGGGCGGCCCGTTGCCTTAACTGAGTGTACGTAGTGGCGTCGGAATTATGGCCTACAACCATCTTCCACTCCCGGATGTGACCAACAGTCACGTATGCGCCCGAGTATACAGTCGAACATCTGTGCGAACAAGCCATGCTATAATTCGCTTCTGCGCTCGCATCAGTTCGGCTGATTCAGGTAACTCGGCAAGGGGTTGCGAAATTCGATGGTTGACACCGATGTACGCCAGCGGGTTGACACGCTTCGTTCCCTCTTAGATCGATATAACTACGAGTATTATGTCCTCGACCAGCCTTCGGTCAGCGATGCCGAGTACGACTCCCTCATGAACGAGTTGCGGCAGATCGAATCCGATCATCCGGAACTGGTCACCCCGGAATCTCCCACGCAACGAGTGGGGATAACACCTTCATCAGCCTTCGGCACGGTGCGTCATGAAACGCCGATGCTCAGTCTCGGAAACGTTTACAACCGGGATGAACTGGGCGAATGGGCCGCTCGAATCTATCGTTTGGCCGGTCGCGATGACATCGACTTCGTGACCGAACCTAAAATCGATGGAAGCGCGATTTCGATTCTGTACCGTGACGGTGTTTACGAGCGCGGGGCGACTCGCGGCGACGGAACCACTGGCGAAGATGTGACTTCCAATATCCGGACCGTACGAAATATTCCATTACGGATTCGCCGGATGGACAATGGCGTGATTCCCGACATTCTTGAGGCCCGCGGCGAGATTTACATGCGCAAGGCCGACTTTGAGCAACTGAACATCCATCGTGGCGAAGCAGGTGAGCCCCTCTTCGCCAATCCCCGAAACTCAGCGGCGGGATCATTGCGACAGCTTGATCCGTCGATTACCGCGTCTCGTCCCCTTCGTTTCTTCGCGTGGGATGTTGGGATTGTCGAAGGAGATCTCGAGACGACGCACTCCGCGAATCTCGAGATGTTACGTTCCTGCGGCATTCCAACGGCACCTGAGTACAGTATCTGCTCGGATGTCGACCAGGTGTGGACGCAGTGCGAAGCATGGCTGGCCAAGCGAGATAGTCTCGACTTCGAAATTGATGGCGTCGTAATCAAAGTCAACGACGTTGAGTTGCAATCCGAGCTCGGCAGTGTCGCTCGCGAACCTCGCTGGGCTGTCGCATACAAGTTTCCGGCAATTCAAAAGACTACGGTTATTCGTGACATCGAGATCAATGTCGGCCGGACGGGCAGCTTGAATCCGACTGCGATCCTGGACCCGGTCGAGATCGGCGGTGTCGTGATTCGGCGTGCCACGCTCCACAACGAGGACGAGATCAAGCGACTGGGTCTGCGCATCGGCGACACAGTTATCGTCGAACGCGCCGGTGACGTCATCCCAAAAATCATCGCAGTTGTCGAGGCCAAGCGTACAGGAGACGAGCGCGAATTTGAGATGCCGGATCGCTGCCCGGTGTGCGGTTCCGCAACCGAGCGACTTGATGACGAAGCGATGCGCTATTGCATCAACGCGTCATGTCCCGCCCAGATTAAGGAACAGGTTCGCCACTTCGTATCCCGCGGTGCCATGGACATTGAGGGATTCGGCGCCAAACTGGCCGACCGGTTCGTCGATCTGGGCCTCATCCAGTCCTATGCCGACATCTATCGATTGGATTGGGATCGCGTACAGCAGCTTGAGGGCTTTGGTGAAAAAAGTGCTGAGAATTTGCAGCAATCGATTGAGTCGAGCAAAACTCGGCCCCTTTCCCGGCTGGTGACGGCTCTTGGAGTCCGTCACGTGGGCGAACGAAACGCGACCATGCTGGCCGGTCATTTCCAGGACATCGACCACCTTCTGGCGGCATCGATTGAGGATATCGAGGGTATTCCCGGATTCGGCAAGATTGTGGCTGAGGCGGTTTTCGACTTTTTCCATGAACCCAGCAACATCGAACTGGTGACAGAGCTTAGACTACTCGGTCTGTGCATGGACGAGCCAGTGGATCGGCGACGGCCGCCAAGCGATGCTTTCGCCGGCAAAACAGTAGTCTTGACTGGTCGACTAGAGCGATTTACGCGCGACCAGGCGCAGGAACTGCTGCGCAATGCCGGAGCAACAGTGACGAACTCCGTATCGCGTAAGACCGATTTCGTCATCGCCGGCGAAGATGCGGGCAGCAAGGCCGAGCGGGCACGTGTGCTGAACGTGCCAGTATTGGACGAGTCGGCGCTGATTGAGATGCTTGAAGACGAGGAGATTTCGGTCTCCGGGGAGTCGCCGGATCGCGACGACAATATGACTTCCCACTAACCCAATACCGTGACTTGATGTAGAGTGTCAAATGAAAGCAGCGGGCCACCTGACAACGATGCAAGGCAGGTGGCATAAGTTGACAATCACTCTGCCGGATGGACAATCCCTTGCGCAGTCCGGCACGTTGACGCCTCAACGGATCAGTTAGCCTTATGGATTCAGGAGCACTGCCGAGAGATGCCAGGTTATAGTCTGCCGACTCGTGAAGATGATCCAGTACATCTCGTCCGAACCATCGCACGGCTCGCGCAGATGATCATCGAGCTGCGAGACGAATACGTTCGCGACGCCCGAACTGACACGCTAGATCAGATCGAGCGCCGACTCGACGAGATTTCAGATCTGGCGGACCAATTGCGCGAACGACTACACCCGATCGAAGTCGATGAGGTTGAACCGAGCGTCTAGGCTAAAACTGTCGCTCGACGAGAATGCAAGTTGGGTAGCCTTACCCCTTTGGATTAATCGGACGTCAACCTCGTCGAAGGTGTCGTTCAACATCTGAGATGTCCGCTGAAATCGTGATGGCACTGGTGGCAACGCGAACCTGACCGAGATTCTTCATCGCCGTACCCGTAACCAAAACCAAAATTCGTTCGTCTGGCTCCATCAGACCATTCTGCAGGGCGCGTTCAGCTCCCGCGAACGCGGCAGCTCCCGCCGGTTCGGCCAGCACTCCACCGCGCGATGCCAGGGTCGACATCGCGGACCGAAGATCATCGTCACTCACCGCCACGAACGCTCCTCCCGAGCGCTTAACGTCACGAAGCACCATGCCCGCGCTCACCGGATCGCCAACGGCGATCCCGTCCGCAATCGTTTTCGGAGTCACCGGTACCAAAGGTGAATTCGTTTCCCAGGCCCGCTTTAGCGGTTGGCAGCCATCAGCCTGGACACCAATGATGCGGGGTAGTGTCGTGGTCGCTCCGCACGCCATCAACTCATTGAACCCTTTGGCTATCGCACTCAATGTCGGACCGTCACCGACTGGACACACAACTACATCCGGCACCTGCCTACCCAGCTGTTCCCAAGCTTCTAGGGCTACCGTCTTCTTCGCGTCTAGCGTCATCGGGTTGTAGCCCGTGTTTCGATCGTGCCAGCCGAACGTCTTCGCCGCGAGTCGTGATAGCTTGAAGGCCGCGTCGTATCCTTCACGGACTCTGAAGACGGTCGCTCCCGACAGCAGCATCAATGTCAGCTTGGATTCGGCCACGTCGTCTGGGACAAAGATGAATGCCTTCACCCCGGCCGCGGCGGCACCGACTGCGAGTGACACCGCCACATTGCCCGTTGACGCGCAGGTAACCGCTCCTATCCCCTGGCGAATCGCTGTTTCGACGACGAGTGCCGTCGCACGATCCTTGTTCGATCCGGTTGGCGTACGTGTCTCATCCTTGATCCAGAAGTCGTCAGTTCCCAGATACGAGCGAAGACCGGGCGACGCCAACAGCGGCGTTCCTCCGACGGACAGTGGATAGTGAACGGGGCCTGGTTCAAGCGGAAGAAGGTTGGCGTATCGCCACATCGAAGTGATCGCTCCGCCCGCTGGCGGAATCAATTCAGGCCCATACGCGTAGCGATATTCAACACGGCCCGTTTCGACTTGGTCAAGCGCATCGACCGGATCGTTGCAAAAGTCTTCTGTGGTGTCGCCGTGCACGACAATAGCGGAAACCGGACTCCCCATCATGATCCCCCAGATTCGGTCAAAGCCAGCGCAATCGCCGCATATCCTTTCGCGGCACGTTCCAGGTCTGCGATTTCGATGTACTCGTCCACTCGATGCGCGAGTTCTTCATCGCCCGGACCAAACCCGATAGTTGGAATACGGAGACGTCCAGCGGTGCCGCTCCCATTGGTGCAAAACGCATAGTGACTCAACTCAACTGCGATTCCGGCGTCTGACAAGGCTTCTCTCGCAATCCGAACGATCGGTTCATCGCCGCGATAGAACCACGCCGGAGCGAAATTTGGCGCTCTCAAAGGCTGGCCGCTGTAAGAGATGAAGTCGTCTTCGGCGATTCGGATCGTCGCGTTCGCCTGGCTTCCGACGAGCGCGGTTTCGACGAGGCGTCGAATCGGTTCAAGCACCGATTCCTCGGTCTCACCTGGAAGAGTCCGGCGATCGAAGGTCGCGATGCATCGGTCAGGTACGACAGATAATCCCGGGTAGGGTTGGGACATCACGTCGGTCAAGACAAGAATGCCGCGCCCGAGGATATCGTGAGATGGCACTGGGCACCCCCGCAAAGCCGTGATCACGTCAGCCATTGCGTCGGCGGCATTGACGCCGTATTCGGGCCTTGAGGAATGAGTTGGACGACCCTGAATCTCGATACAGATCTCGGCCCGTCCGCGCTGTCCTCGCGCGATATTGAGCGACGTCGCTTCGCAGATAATCACGTAGTCCGGTTGGAGACGTTCGGCGACGTGCATGAGCGCGGTGCCCTCGACAAGCTCCTCGGCGATCGTGGCTGAAACCACGATCGTACCGTTGTGGATTTTGTCTTTGAGAGACGCAACGCCTCGGATAGCCGCGGCCAGCGGTCCCTTCATATCCATCGAACCACGGCCGTACAGTCGATCACCGACAATCTCGCCGTATGGGTGTTGAGACCACTCAGCCGGTTGAGTGACGCCGACAGTGTCGAGATGTGAATCGATCAAGACGCAAGGTCCTGAACCAGATCCTATCGAACCCAATACGTTGCCGAGCGTGTCCACTTTCACCACGAAGCCGAGACGCGTCATTTCGTCGACGACCAGTTCCGCCACTCGCTCCTCGTGGGCGGACGGACTGGGTTCCTGAACAAGCCGCAGAGCCAGGTCTGCAATGGATCTGCCAGACATTAACGGATCAGACGTGGGATCAAACATCGAGACTCCAACCTGCATGGGATCGGCCCGGCTTCACACTGACTTGTCGCTACCGGTCGTTCCAGGCTTGGTCACGGGGACGCCATCCCGGCACATCGGACATTCGTCCGGTGCCCAGGTGTCGATACGCATGTTCGACAGTGCGATCAACGGAACGCCGAAATCGACTGTCCCGCCGCTACGATCGACGAGCACGGCAACGGCCACGGCCTGCACGTCATGGTCGGCCAGCGCCGCAAGCGTCTCCCGAACTGATCCTCCGGTCGTGAGAATGTCATCGACCACCAGAACGCGAACGCCGGGCTGAAATGTTGTGCCGCGCCGAAACTCACGCGCGAGCGATCCACTCTCGGCACGCTCCGCATAAGCGGCTGGCTTCCCAAGCTGCCGGCCAACCTCGAAGGCCAGCAAGATTCCTCCGGTGGTCGGTCCAGCGATCACATCAATCTCGCCGATGTTAGCTACACGTTCTACGATCCCAGCGCACGCTTCTTCGGTCGCCTTTGGCTGGCGCAAGAGATCGAACTTTTCGACATACCGGTCGCTGTGTCGTCCAGACGACAGCACGAAATGGCCATCCTTCAGCGCTCCGACGTCTCTGAGCAAAGAATTAAAGTCCAACTATCCCCCTCACTGGCTATTTCAGATAAAAGAAACCGATGGCTACAATGACATAGACTGCCAGAAGCTGCGCTCCTTCCATCCAATTAGACTCACCATCCATCGAAATGAGCGTCGCAACCGAGATCGCGCCGACCAGAGCCGCTAGCTCGTATTCGTTGAAAACCAACGTCATCGGATGTCCGAACAGCAAGCTGACAAACACGAGCACTGGAGCGACGAAGAGCGCCATTTGCAGGGTGGAGCCGATCGAGATCCCAATACTGAGATCCATCTGATTTCGCATTGCTGCCTGGACTCCAACGAAGTGCTCAGCGACGTTACCTATGATTGGCACGAGCACAACGCCGAGAAATAGCTCGGTAATTCCCCACGACTCTATGACAGGTTCGACATTTCTGATCAGAAGTTCGCTCATGACCACTACACCACCGGTGGAAACGAGCAAAAGACCGACCGAGTACGCAATGCTGTGCGTGGGACGCACTTCATCCGACGAGGCTCTCGACGGCAGGTCGTTTGGCTGGAGGAAGATCGTGTACAGAATGAACAGAACGTAGAGGACCAAGAGCACCGTCGCGACGCCGATCGACAGATTCTCCGTCGCATTCCCGCTGACTCGACTTGGTCCAATGCTGAAGATCGCTGGGATCACCAGCGCGACCACCGACAACGTCATCATGGTCGAGGAAACGCTCGCGATATGGGCATTGAAATGCTGGCGGCCATGTTTGAGCCCACCTGCCAGCAGGCTCGCACCGAGAACGAGCAACGCGTTACCGATAATCGATCCGGAGATGCTCGCCTTGACCAATTCGATCAAACCACTCTGAATAGCGACAATGGTGATGATAAGTTCGGCAGCATTGCCAAACGTTGCGTTCAGTAGACCGCCAATTCGCGGACCAGTGTGTTCCGTGACTTGTTCAGTCGCCTTGCCGAGCAGGGCGGCAAGGGGAACGAGTGAAATAGCTGAGGTAAGGAACACCCACGTGTGCCCGGCACCGACGAGTTCCAGCACGAGAGCGATTGGGCTGAGCAGGAGAAGAATGTAAAGATATCTCATTCAGCTCCACCAGAAACGTACGTCTAACGGATTAGTTCATGGCAACTCGGAGATTGCGCCGATCGCCGAATTCCTGGCCCTTTCGATTTCAGCGAACGACGCGTCAGTAGTCGACTACCCACGCGCCGCCACACGTGACTCATTGGTCCGCCGTCCGCACCCCTCAGTAACCGACCTGGACACGATGACGATACTCCGGCAACGGCTGCACGGCATAGGCCCCGCTTGCTTTGGACGTAGCGTCAACGATCGCTCTCGCGGTGTCGATCGACGTGACACATGGGATACCTCGCTCGACCGCCGCCCGTCGAATCTGAAATCCGTCGAGGACTTCTTGCTGGGCTGGGCCAGGCGTGTTGATGACGGCGTTCACGGTGCCGTCGAGAATGATGTCCAGGATTTCCGTCGATCCAGTGCCGATCTTCTTGGTTACGAACTGAACCGGAATTCCGGCTTTCAAAATCATCCGCGACGTACCTTCCGTCGCGAAAATACGATAGCCCATTTCAGCAAGCTTTTCGATCATCGGTAGCGAATCTGGCTTGTCGTCATCGGATATGCTGATCAAGACCACGCCATGGGGCGGGAGGGCCATTCCGGCTGCCAGCAGTGCCTTGTAAAAGGCAGGGGCAAACTCCCGATCGATGCCCATAGCCTCGCCCGTCGATTTCATCTCGGGACCGAGATGCACTTCGACACCGCGCAATTTCGCCATTGAGAATACCGGCGCCTTCACGGCGACCAGCGGCTGTCGTGGCCAGAGACCTCCGGTGTAGCCCTGCTCTCTCAGCGATCGGCCAAGCATGCAGTTCGTCGCCAGACGTACCATCGGAACGCCAGTCGCCTTGCTCAGAAATGGGACCGTGCGGCTGGCACGTGGATTCACCTCGAGCACGTAGATGCGCCCGTCATGAATCACGTATTGAATGTTGATCAACCCGATGGCACCAAGCGACAAGGCAATGTCGGTCGTGTGAGCGACGATCCGGTCCACCTCGGTCGGATAGAGATTAATTCCCGGGTAAGTGGCGAAGCTATCGCCGGAATGGACTCCGGCTCGTTCAATATGCTCCATGATTCCGGGAATCAGAACCTCTGTGCCGTCACATATTGCATCGACCTCTACCTCTTTGCCGGGTAGGTACTTGTCGATCAAGATCGGCCGGCGTTCGCTGAACGTCACGGCGACATTCAAGTATCGAGCTAGATACTCCTCGCCATAAACGACTTCCATCGCCCGACCACCAAGGACGTAGGAAGGCCGGACAAGAACTGGGTACCCAATCCGTCTGGCGACATCGAGCGCCTCTTCAAACGTGGTAACCGCGGCACCTGGGGGCTGTGGAATGCCGAGACCCGACAAAAACTTCTCGAACCGGCGTCGGTCCTCGGCGATGTCAATAACGTCGAGCGGGCTGCCGATAATCGGCACGTTTCGCTGGCTCAGAGGCTCAGCTAGGTTGATCGCGGTCTGACCGCCGAATTGCAGAATAACCGGCGCCAGTTCTTCCGGCTGACCGTTAACCTGGCTTTCGTGCCGAATGACCTCGAACACGCTTTCGTCGTCGAGCGGCTCAAAGTAGAGGCGATCGGACGTGTCAAAGTCGGTAGAGACGGTCTCGGGATTGCTGTTGATCATGATTGAGGCACGCCCAGCATCGCCCAGCGACCGGGCGGCCTGAACACTGCAATAATCGAATTCGATGCCTTGCCCAATGCGAATCGGCCCTGAGCCGACCACCACGGCGCTGGGTGACCCGATTGGTGTGACTTCGTCCTCTTCGCCGTATGTGCTGTAAAAATACGGTGTTGCCGCTTCGAATTCGGCGGCGCATGTATCGACCATCTTATAAACCGGAACGATGCCCGCTCCGTAGCGCTGACTCCGGATCTCTTCGATCTGTTTGCCAGACAGTTGCGAGATCTGCGCGTCAGAGAAAGCCGCTCGCTTGGCAGTCCAGAGAAGCGAGTCTGACAAAGGATCGGCCCGAAGTCGATTTTCGAGATCGATGATGCGGCGCATTTTTCGCGTGAACCACAGATCGATATAGCTGGCTTCACTGACTTCCTCTGGGCTGTGTCCCCGGCGGAGCGCCGCCGCGATAGCCCAGAGCCGCAGATCATTCGGCCTTCGAATCTGATCCCACATCACGCTCTCGTTCTCGCCCCAGATCATATCTTCCCAGAGCAGATCATTCTGGTCCGACTCGAGAGAGCGCACGGCCTTCTGCAACGCGGCCTCGAACGAGCGATCGATCGCCATGACCTCGCCGGTCGCTTTCATCTGCGTGTCGATCGTTCGCTCGGCCCTGCGGAACTTGTCGAACGGCCAGCGCGGTATCTTGACCACGCAGTAATCGAGCGCAGGCTCGAACGCTGCCGTCGTCTTTTGCGTTACTGAGTTGGCGAGTTCGTCGAGTCGTTTGCCAACGGCAATTTTCGCGGCGACTCGAGCGATCGGGTAACCGGTCGCCTTCGATGCCAGAGCGGAGCTGCGACTAACGCGTGGGTTCACTTCAATGACACAGTACTGAAAGGATTTCGGATCGAGCCCGAACTGTATGTTGCAGCCACCCTCGATCCCGAGCGCGCGAATAATCTTCAGGGATGCCGACCGCAGCATCTGGTATTCGCGGTCGCTCAACGTCTGGCTCGGAGCCACCACAATGCTATCGCCGGTGTGGACACCCATCGGATCGATGTTTTCCATATTGCAGATCGTAATGCAGGTGTCGTTGGCATCCCGCATGACCTCGTATTCGATCTCTTTCCAGCCAACCAGCGAACGTTCTAGCAAGACCTGGTGAATTGGGCTGGCGCCCAGACCGCTGGCCACAATCCGGTCAAGTTCCGCAGGAGTGGTTGCGATGCCGCCGCCGGTCCCTCCGAGGGTGTAGGCCGGTCGAATGATCAGGGGTAACGAGATCTCTTCCGCGAACTCGCGGGCTTCAGCCAGTGTGTGGATGATCTTGCTCTCGATGACTGGCTCACCGATCTCGACCAGCATGTTCTTGAATAGTTCCCGATCCTCGGCCCGCTTGATCGATTCGATCGGCGTTCCGAGCAAGCGCACGCCGTATTGATCGAGAATTCCGGCGTCAGCAAGCTGAACGGCCAAATTCAAACCGGTCTGACCGCCAAGCGTCGGCAATAGACCGTCAGGTCTCTCGCGAATAATGACCCGGCGCAATACCTCGACCGTAAGCGGTTCGATGTACACCACATCGGCGATATCCTCATCGGTCATAATGGTCGCTGGGTTGGAATTGACCAGAATCGACCGAATCCCTTCTTCGCGTAGGGCGCGTAGCGCCTGGGAACCGGCGTAATCGAATTCGGCAGCCTGACCGATGATGATTGGGCCAGAGCCAATCACGAGCACGCTTGAAAGGGGTGCCTGAGTATCTTCCATCGTCACTTGCGCTCCCGCTGTCCAGGATTATTCGACGCTTCAGCCTTATCGAGGCCAGAGCGCTGATCACGATATTTCTCTACACTCTGAATAAACCGGTCAAACAAATACTGATTGTCCAGCGGACCCGGTGAGCCTTCCGGGTGATATTGGATCGAAAAGACCGGAAGTGACTCATGTTCGAGACCCTCGACCGAGCCATCATTCAGATTGATCTGTGACACTCGCCAGCCCTTATCAACTGGAACGCTGGCGGCATCGACCTGATAGCCGTGGTTCTGAGATGTTATGTGCACATAGCCGGAGGCGAGGTCTTTCACCGGATGATTGCCGCCGCGATGTCCAAACTTCAGCTTGCTCGTTTGTGCGCCAACCGCCAGGGCCAACAGCTGATGTCCCAGACAGACGCCCATGTACGGCATGCCTGAATCGAGGACCGACCGGACGACGTCCACCGCCGGCCCCGTGTTGACTGGGTCTCCAGGGCCAGGCGAGGTAAGTACGCCGTCTACTCCAAGCGCCAGTATGTCGCTGGCGGGTGTGTCATAAGGAAGGACCGTGACATGCACGCCACGCGCGTGAAGCGATCGAATGATGTTCTCTTTCACGCCGCAGTCGATCAACGCGAGATGAATTGGTCCTCCGGCTGGAACGTCCCGCTCTTCTGGTGTGGACACGTCGTCAACCACATTCTCGTCCCCGGGAGTCCATGCGGTTCGGGCACGTGCGCGTAGCTCATCATCGCCGTGACCGGCGGCATTCGATACGAGAAGCGCGCGCATATCGCCGTTCGAGCGGATGTGCTTGGTTAGCGCACGGGTATCGACCGAATGAAGTGCCGGGATGCCATTCGCCTTCAAATAATCGGCAAACGTTCCCTGCGAGCGCCAGTTTTCAGGCTCGTCGCAATACTCCCGCACGATCATACCGGCGATCCATGGACGCCTTGACTCCTCATCGTCCGGGGTCACGCCATAGTTCCCGATGAGCGGGTAGGTCATACAGACGATCTGTCCGTAAAAGGACGGATCTGTCGAGACCTCCTGATACCCGGTCATGGTCGTATTGAATACGGCTTCACCTTCGGCATCGGACATGGCGCCGAACGGCTCGCCGCGAAAGATACGCCCGTCTTCCAGCACGAGCGCGCCAGACAGTCGCAGATCAGGCACGGTAACGAATCTCTCCTTCCACCATGGTCAGGCTCACCTGACCCTGAAGCGTGATGCCAAGCAGCGGCGTGTTTTTGCTCTTTGAGACGATTGACGCCTCGTCCACAGTCCACTCACGATTCGGATCGATGATCGTGAGGTCAGCGATGGCACCGGGACGCAGCGTTCCGCCCGGCAGATTGAATAGCCGTCCGGGCCGGGTCGACAGCAGATCGACCAGAAGCGATATCGACAAGCGTCCGTCGCGCACAAGCTGCATCAGCATCGGGATAGCAAGTTCGAGACCGCTCATGCCGGAGGCAGCTCGGGTCATGTCCGTGGGCTTATCGGACAACGCGTGTGGGGCATGATCGGTGGCGATTATGTCAAACGTGCCATCATGCAATCCAGCCAACAACGCGCGAGCGTCCTCAACCGTTCGCAGCGGCGGATTCACCTTGGCGTTTGGGTCCGGCGACGGTCGCGGACTGAACGACGGCCCGTCGACAAAGCTGCGCCGGCCCTCCACCCATTCGTCGGTCATCAACAGATGGTGCGGCATGGCCTCGGCCGTCACGTGAACGCCTTCGAGCTTGGCACGGTGTATCAGGTTCAATCCACGAGCCGTACTGACGTGAAGCACGTGCAGCCAGCCACCGGTAATTCGAGCCAATTCGATATCTCGATTGAGGATAATCTCTTCGGCGGCGGCCGGGATGCCAGGCAGTCCAAGCTCGCGAGACACAGCGCCTTCGTGCATCACGCCACCGTGAATCAGGCTCCAATCCTCGCAATGGACCATGATCGGGCGGCCCGATACCGCCGACCACTCCAGTGCCTCGCGCATCGACTGCGAGTTACGCGTGCTGTCGCCGTCGTCGGAGAATCCGATCGCGCCAGCCCGTGCCATCGACTCCAGATCTGCCAGTTCTTCGCCCGCTCGGCCCACCGAGATCGTCCCAATCGGGTAGATCCGCACCGGAAGCCCTCGCGACCGGTTCACGACATCGGCGATCCGCTCGGCGCGATCGAGTGGAGGATTAGTGTTCGGCATGCAGCAGATCGTCGTGAAGCCGCCACGAAGGGCCGCTTGCGCCCCGCTCGCCAGCGTCTCCTTTTCAGGAAAACCTGGATCGCGCAGATGGACGTGAACGTCGATCAACCCGGGCGTGACGATCAACCCTGAAGCGTCGATCACCTCGGCACCAGAAGGCACCTCGATGTTTTGCCCGACCTCGACCACGCGACCGTCGTCGATCAGCACATCGGCGACACCGTCGAGATCCTGCGACGGATCGACCACACGTCCATTCCGAATCACAATCGTCATCGGTCTGCCTCCGAAAAAGTCCCGGACAAGAAAAAAGGCCTTTGGGTTCGGCCTGAACCCAAAGGCCTTAAATCATTCACAGTTCCGAAGTTGTGAGGCTGGGAGTTACTCTGTCTCTTCAAGGTCCAGCTTTCCTGTGTCCGTACACAGTCGCACCCAACTAATCCGATCGATTATACCGGCGAGGACGGGACGGGTCAAGCTCGGGGTGAACCGTTGAGCAAGCGTTTTCAGGACGACACCCTACTTACCCAAGGGAATTGTTAGCTCGGAGGTCGTGCTTGCCCCCTGCCGTTCGAGCATGGCTTTGAGGATCGCGAGCGTGTTCGACTTGGCGTCGAGGCCAACTTCGGTAGCGGGGCCGACGCAGGATGGGCAACCAGACTCGCAGCCGCACTGCCTGATCAGATCACGCGCCCCGCGCAGGAGTTCAAAATGCAGGTCGTAGAGGCGCGGGCTGAATCCGATGCCGCCGGGTACCCGATCATAAATAAATATGGTCGCTCGATCGGTGAAGGGCGATCGAACCTGTGGATAGACCCCGACGTCTCGCGGGTCGCACATCAGGAACAGAGGCGCGATGTTCTGCAGCGCGTTTGAGAGTCCGCGTAAGGCCCCTTGCAGTTCCGCTTCGCGCATTCGTCCGCTGATGTCTGGCGGCAGCGAAAGCCAGTAAGCGCTGGTGTGCATCTGCTCCTCGGGCAGATGAATTTTGCCCCAACCTACGTTCTCATGGGTGTGAAGCTTGATCTTCTTGAACTGCGTCACGATCGCGCCAACGAGTACCTCACCGTGGTGACGCGGTGCCGATGGCTCTCCATCGGTAAACTGCTCGATCACCTGCACCCGAACCGAGAGACTGGCGTCGGTGTAGTAGTCGACGTCGACCGAATGGACGTAGGCCTTCTTCTCGTCCCAGTTGAGACGTTCGACGTGATATTGCTGCCCTTCATGAATGTAGATCGCGTCGGTATGCACAAGCATCGGAGCGGCAAAGGTGTCCACTTCACCGATCACGCGAGCGCGTGATTTGTCGCCGACGTCGATGATGACCACGTTTGCCCGCGCGGCGGTCCGTAGGCTAATCTCCTCGGCTGGGTATGTATCGGCCGTCCAATACCAGGTTTCGCCGGAATGATGGAGAATCCCTTCGTCCGCCAGAAAATCGAGCATTTCGAGCGGTTCAACCCGGCCGAATTGATCGCCATTGTGAAACGGAAGTTCGAACGCGGCGCACTTCAGATGGTCAACCAGGATCAGTAAGTTATCCGGGTTGATTAACCCGTGTTCTGGCCGGCTGCCGAAGAAGTAATCGGGATGCTGCACGATGAACTGATCGAGCGGAGCCGAGGATGCGACCAGCACCGCGAGCGAAACGCCCTCGCGGCGACCGGCGCGTCCGGCCTGCTGCCAGGTGCTGGCGATCGTACCCGGATATCCAGTCATCACGCAGGCATCGAGCGAGCCGATATCAACGCCAAGCTCCAGGGCGTTGGTTGACACTACGGCGCGCACCGTTCCGTCCCGCAACCCACGCTCGATGTCGCGCCGTTGACGGGGCAAATAACCTCCACGGTACCCTCTCACACCATCCGGCATACCGAGCCTGGTCGGAAGCGCTTCCCGCAGATACGTAAGTAGGACCTCCGCTGTGACGCGTGCCCGCGCAAAGACAATGGTGTGAACATTCTTGCGAATAAGCTCGGTGGCGATCGCGGTGGCCTCCAGCGTCGATGAACGCCGTATGCCCAGTTGCCGATTCACTACCGGCGGATTGTAGAAGGCAATTTCGCGCCGACCGTGCGGTGCGCCGTCTTGGTCGATCACCGTCACAGGCTCCTCGATCAAATGCTCGGCAAGCTCACGCGGATTGGCGATCGTCGCCGACGCCAGAATGAATACCGGCGACGAGCCGTAGTGGGCGCAGATGCGTCGCAGTCGCCTGATGACGTTGGCGACGTGTGAGCCGAAGACGCCGCGATAGCCGTGCATTTCATCGATCACGACGAAGCGCAGTTGCTCGAACAGGCTGTGCCATTTCGTGTGATGCGGCAAAATCCCGGAATGCAGCATATCTGGATTGGTGATGACGACGTGTCCCGCGGTGCGTATCAGTCGCCGAACGTTGGCGGGAGTGTCTCCGTCGTACGTGTGCGTCTTGATGTCGGCTCCGGCCGCCTCGATAAGGCCGTGGAGACTCGAGTATTGATCCTGCGCCAGCGCCTTGGTCGGAAAGAGATACAGCGCTCGTGCCGTGAAATCGCTCATGATGGCGTTGAGCACTGGTAGGTTGTAGCACAGCGTCTTGCCGGAAGCCGTGCTCGTTACGATCGCCGTATTCTGACCCGAAGCAACACTGTCGAAGGCCGCCGCCTGGTGCGAATAAAGACTGGCGACGCCGCGCGCGCGTAAAGCTTCGACCAGCGATGGATCGAGATCGGGTGGGAACTCCGCCGTCGAAGCAGGGATCGCCGGAATCGAACGCCAGGTCGCGATATTCGGAGCAAATCGGGGATCTGATCGGAAGTCCTCGATCGCTTCGGAAACGGACAATCGATTCCTCCCTACGACAGGATGGACGCTCTATTCCGACAAAGAGCCGAACTCACGCCAGTCCAGCGAACAAACGTTCTGGGCACGTGGACCAATTATAGCAACGATGACTCTGAAGGGATGACTGATGGCCTACTGTCCGGTGAAACATCCAGCCTGGACCCGGCCAGATGACCGGAAACGTGTGTAGGACGTTGTCTCTCCCCAGATCGTCCACAACCGCGTAAACTACGTCGCATCGTCACAGAACACACCGTGTGGTAAGGAGGCGCGGCGGCCATGCTGTCGTCGACGGCGGATCAACGAGACGGCAGGCAATTGGGCGGGCTCTGGCGACACCGCGATTTCCGCAAGCTGTGGGTGGGCGAGACGATCTCGCTGCTCGGCTCGCAAGTCACACTGCTGGCGCTGCCGCTCACCGCGGTCCTCACCTTGCACGCCGACGCGGCCCAGATGGGGTACCTGACCGCGGTCCAGACCGTGCCCTTCCTGGTGGTCGGGCTCTTCGCCGGAGTCTGGGTCGACCGAGCCCGGCGCCGGCCGATCATGATCGCAACCGACTGCGGCCGCTTCGTCCTGCTCCTGATCGTGCCGCTGCTGGCCGTCACGGGTCGCCTGACCATGAGTTCTCTTTACCCGATTGCCTTCCTGGTCGGCATCATGACGGTCTTCTTCGACGTCGCCTACATGGCGTTCCTGCCAACGCTCGTCGGGCGCGAACAGTTAGTTGAGGGCAACGCCAAGCTGGAGATAAGCCGCTCAGGGGCACAGATCGCCGGACCAGGGCTCGCTGGCCTCTTGGTCAGGTTAGTCACCGCGCCAGTCGCGGTCGCAGCCGACGCCGCCTCCTTCCTGACCTCGGCACTCTTCCTGTTGGGGATCCGCACCCCGGAGCCGCCGCCGGTCACCCACGGTTCGCGACGGAGCGTCCGCCACGACATCGCCGAGGGGCTGCGGTTCGTGCTCGGGAACACGCTCCTGAGGTCAATCGCGAGCTGTACTGCGACGTCCAACTTCTTCGCCAGTGCCATGCTCGCCATCGTCATCCTTTATCTCACCCGCGACCTGGGCATCGGACCGGGGCTGCTTGGTCTGATCTATGCGACCGGAAACCTTGGTTACCTGTTAGGCGCATTCCTCGCGGACCGGGTATCGGTTCGCATCGGCGCGGGCCCGACCATCATGGCGTCGGCGACCCTGTTCGGGATTAGTGCTTTGCTCGTGCCCTTGGCGAACGGACCGCGTCTTCTTGTCGTCAGTGTGCTCGTCGTTTCGCGCCTGCTCAGTGGCCTCGCGAACCCGCTCTACAACGTCACTCAGGTCAGCTTGCGTCAGCGGATCACACCGGACCGCCTGCTAGGTCGGATGAACGCGAGCACCCGCTTCCTGATTTGGGGTGTCCTCCCGATCGGATCACTGCTCGGCGGATGGCTCGGCACCGTGCTCGGGCTCCGGTCCACGCTGTTCATCACGGCAGTCGGTCAACTGCTGGCCTTCCTCTGGGTCTGGTTCTCGCCGGTGCGCGGTCTGCATGAGCAGCCACCTCCGGCCGAGGCGGGGATCGCCAATCCAGGGGCATCCTGAGCAGGACGTGTGTCTGCAGAGCGGTCAGACCATTCAGGAGTGAACCCAATAGCACCGTGGGGAAGGTCAGCTTCCCAAATACGTTACAGGTCATTGGCCAAGCTCAATCCAGCCTGCATACGATTTGCTCGACGAGCTCAAACGCACGCGCGCCGATCTCAGAATCAACCGTTTCGAGCGACGGATAGTCATCCGTTTGGACACTCGCAACATGAAGCTCGTTATTCGAGATGTCCTTGACAGCAAGCATCGGCAAGCCATAGATGGCGCAAACCTGGGCGACCGCCGCAGCTTCCATATCTTCGCAAAGCGATCCGTGCCGGTCATGCAGTCCTACGATTCGAACGGGATCCTGAGTCCAACAGTCGGCCGACGCGACGATCCCGCTGTGAACCGACGGCGCACGCTCTTCGTTCGTCGACCAGGGCCAGGGTTCGGGTTTCCACGTCCCGGCGATTTCATTGGCTATCTCGAGGAGAGACTGATCAGCAGCAATGACGTCGGTCACGATCGTTTGGCCATTGACCTGGTAACGAAATCCAGCATAGCGTTCTTCACCACTCGGCAGGATCGTCAGCGACAGGTGAGCCACGACACCGGTACCGATCACCACGTCTCCTGGGTGGATATCTTCCCGATGCGCCCCGGCGCATCCGAAATTGAGCACGAGCGACGGGCGTTCCGCCGCCAGCAGAGCGGAAATCGCCGCGGCGGCGTTGACCATGCCGATTCCGGTTGCCATCGCGACGACCTGCCGCCCGCGGAGCGTGCCGCGATGAATGATCCAGGCGCCGACCGGCTCGCTGGTTAGATTGTCAATCCGAACGAGCGCGTGATGCAGCTCCGCGTCCATCGCCGCGATCAGTGCGATCGGACGTGAAATTTCATCTGTGTGATTCTGATTTGTCATGCTCACTGTCCTCTAAGCTTTTCGAGAGTTGCTCACATCGAACCGAGCGTCGGCGCGGGCGTCAATCGTCGATCCGACGAACATGGTCCTGCGCGCCAACGTGAAATCCGCCTTGACCGCAGGTCTTTATCCGTGGGAAACTGTAGCCGATCCGTTCGATCGGGTCACGAAAGCTGTCCTCAATTGTCGTGAAGCGACAGCGGGTATCGGCTCTTTATCGGGTCGATTCACGCGGGGGAACACCGGTGAAATTCCGGGGCTGTGCCGCAACTGTGACGCTGGGCCGTTGCCCGGCGAAGCCAGATCGCCCATCGCTGTCGCGTCCAACTGCTCCTCGAGCGAAGGAGAAAGGACGCCCCATGCGCATCTCCCTCCGAGAGTAATCCTCCAATCTGGTCGATACCAGTTTTTCGCCATCCGCGAACGTTGCGCGCGGATCATTGGAGGATTCAAGTGAAACCGCGTCTTCTCGCATGTTTGCTCATCGTCGCACTCGTTGGTAATTCATTGGGAGCGATTTCGGCGTCGGCTTCTCCCGATACTCGGGCGGTTGGTCCGGCGATAGATTGGCTCCGTTCTCAGGAACAACCAAACGGTGGCTACGCTGGATTCAGCGGATCGACCGATCCTGGAACCACCGCCGACGTCGTACAGGCCATCGCCTCGACGGGAATCGATCCAAACACGGTCTCCGATGGGGGACCATCGTTGATTGAGTTCTTGAAATCTCAGTCTTCGAGCTACAGCACCACCGTCGGAGGAGCCGCGAAGATTACGCTGGCTGCAGTCGCGTCCGGAAGCGATCCGCGGGACTTCGCCGGACTGAATCTCGTGAACAGCATCCTGTCTCATTATGACCCATCAACCGGGCTTTTCGATCCCCAGCTCTACGTGCATGCCTATGCGTTATTGGCACTTTCGGCGGCCGGTGAAACGGTCCCAGAGCAAGCCGTTAATGCGCTTGAACAACATCAATCTGCTGACGGCGGCTGGGCGTTTACGGGAGCGACCGAACCCGGGCAAGCCGACAGCAACACGACTGCCGTCGCGGTCGAAGCACTCGTCGCGACCGGCCATGCCTCGTCACCATCGATTCCAAGAGCGATGAGCTATCTAACCAAACTTGCGGCTGACGACGGTCTCTATGCCTATCAGGCGACCGCTGGAACCCCGCTGGTCGGCGATGCTAATTCGACGGCGCTCGTCATTCAGGCGATGCTGGCAACCGGTCAATCAACTGACTCGCCTGCGGTAGTGTCGGCGACAACTGCTCTGAATACGCTGCGCGTAAGTGACACGGGAGCCTTTGCCTACAGAATCGACACTCCAGGGGGCAATCTCCTCGCGACGGTTCAGGCGCTTCCGGCACTGGAGGGAAAGCCACTACCAATATGGCCAGTTCACGCGCCCGGCCGCACCCTCGACGAGGCCAAAACACCTTCGACTCCTGGCGATTCCCATCTCTGCGTCTATTTTGATCAGACCGGTCATAACGCTTGTCAGGGATTTTTGGCGTACTGGCAGCACTTTGGTGGCGTCGATGCGTTTGGTTACCCGCTGACGGAGGAATTCACCTTCGTCGATCCAGTAACCGGGCGTCCGACTACGATGCAATATTTCGAACGTGCCCGATTCGAGTGGCATCCCGGGTCCGCGCCACAACGGTATGACGTTCAGCTTGGATTACTCGGGTCGGAGATACTCACCAAACCATGAACCGAGATTCGTGTCGCCATTCGATCTCTCGTCTGCTCGGTGTTCGAGTCGTTGCCGTGACGCTAATTTCGATTCTGGTCGTAGTTACCGCGGCCGGCAGCGCTGCTTCCGCAACAACCCTCAATGCCGCGGGGTTGGTCATCAAACATGGCGATGGTAGTGTGCTCTACTACTATGTTCAGTTCAGTGAGTCCGAAATCACCGGCACTCAACTGCTTGAACGAGCAGGGGTATCCATCGATATTACCCCTTACGCCGGAATGGGCGAGGCAATATGCAGGATCGATGGCGAAGGCTGTCCATCGACCAACTGCTTCTGTAAGAGCTACACGAATCCGGCAATCTACTGGCGCTATCACCGGCTGACCTCGGATGGTAGTTGGGTTACGGTACCGTCCGGACCGGATCAACGAAAGGTCCATAACGGCGATGTCGATGGTTGGTCGTGGTCCGCGCAAGACAACGATCTTCCGTCAGTCACCCTTTCCCAGATTGCCAAGATCAACGGGGTAACCGGAACGACGACGACTCCTCCGCCAAGTGTGACGTCAGCTATAAACACAGCTGCGCCCACGACTTCACCGACACCGGATCAGCGGCCGACAGCCTCTCCCGCGGCCCTGGGAGTCGTGGTTCAAACGTCGGGTCAGACCGCCAAAATTCAACCAGCTGCCAACGCGCAGAACACAGGTGATAAGAGCTACGTCTGGTTCGGCGCAGGGCTCGCCCTGATGTTTGCGGTGGGGTTCGTCGCCATCGGTCGCCGTCGGAGGAGCGGTCGATGACCACGTCCACGAACCCTCTTCCCTGGATCATATGGGGATTCGCCGTCACGCTCGTTACGATTGCGACTCGAAATCCGCTCTATCTGGCGCTCGTGTTGTCGGCCACCGCTGTCGTCTACCTGTCTCGCCGCCCAAAGTCTGGAAGTAAACAAATCTGGAGCATCGTCATTCGGGTCGGATTGCTGGTGGCTGGGGTGAGCGTCTGTTTCAACCTATTGACAGCGCACTCGGGGGACCAGATTCTCGTTCGAATCCCTGGCGCGGTCCCCATCATCGGCGGCGTGATAACTGCCAACGCTCTCGTGTACGGTGTCTCTTCCGCGCTCGCCATTTTGTCGTTGATCATTGCTGCCGCGACCTTCGGATCAATCGTCGACCGTGCCTCGTTGCTCCGTTCTGTTCCTCAGTCGCTGTCATCGGCGGGAGTTGCTGCCGTTATCGGATTGAGCTTCTTCCCCCAAACGCTGGTATCTCTTCGCGAGGTCCGCGAGGCACAGGCGGCACGCGGATTTCGCATTCGGTCCGTGCGAGACATTCGACCACTGGTTGTCCCGGTCCTGTCGCTGGGACTGGAAAGTGCGTTTAGTCTGGCCGAAGCCATGGAAAGCAGGGCCTTTGGTGGCGAACCACGCTCATCCAGATCCAAGCCCTGGCTGTTCGTCACCGGAATCTTTCTCGCGATCATCGCGGTTAGCCTGATGATCAGTGGTCGTGTGGTGGGTGCCGCGCTGTTCTCCGTCGCAAGTGTTGGGCTCATCGCGATAGGTTTGATCGGGTCTCCGACCTCCCGCACGTCATATCGTCCATCTGTTTGGCGACCCGGAGATTGGGTAATGCTGGTCTTTGCCGCTACATCATTCTCAATATTCGGAATCGCCATCCTGTTCTTCTCGACGTCGGTTGAATGGTCACCATTTCCAACACTTCGCACGCCCGTCTTCAACCCTCTCCTTGGCGTGGCGTGTTTACTATTGGTTGCACCAGCTCTGACGGCGAGCGAAACACGATGATCTTCTTCGATGGAGTCACATTTCAATACCCTGGTCAGGCAATTCCCGTTGTCGCCGACGTCGACTGGCGTGTCGATCGAGGTTCAATCGCGCTGGTTACGGGGCCCTCCGGCTCGGGCAAGTCGACGCTCTCTCGTTGCATCAACGGCCTGATTCCGCATTTTCACGGTGGCCGGTTCGGCGGTCACGTAATCGTCGACGGGCTGGAGACCACTCGCTACTCGACCGCGGTTCTGAGCCAACACGCTGGCTTCGTCGCACAGGTACCGGAATCACAGACAGTCACCGATCGAGTTGAAGATGAAATCGCTTTCGGTCTCGAGAATCTTGGCATCGCCCGATCCACAATGAGACTTCGCGTCCAGGAGATACTGGACCTGCTTCGGCTCGACGCTCTTCGGACGCGACTGTTAGGGACGCTGTCCGGTGGAGAACGTCAGCGAGTCGTTATCGGTGCCGCGATGGCAATGCGACCACCGATTCTCGTGCTGGATGAGCCGACGTCGCAGCTCGATCCGTCGAGCGCGGAAGAGGTTCTGGCGATCCTGCAGCACATGAACCACGAGCTTGGGACGACAATAATGATGACCGAGCATCGTCTTGATCGCGTGCTCGGCATCTCGGATCAGCTTCTCATCATGAGTAAGACCGGAAATGTCGATGCGGCAGGTCGGGTGAGGGAGGTGCTCGTGCAGTTGCCCACCCATCCTCCGTTGTTGCAGGTGGCCAATGAGCTGGGGTGGGACCCAACACCACTCACTGTGCGGGAGGCAAAGAAGTTCAGCCTGCCAGCACTGCCTCGAGACGGTTCGCGCCATCGACAAAAACATACCCTGCACTCAAACGGAAAGTCGTCCATCGAATTCGACAACGTCTCGTTCAGTTATGAGCAGGAAATCGTGCTCGAGGGCCTTTCAACGGAGTTGCATCCTGGCTCAGTGACCGCGCTGATGGGCCGAAATGGCAGCGGCAAGACGACAATGCTTAAACTGATGAACGGCTTACTTCGCCCCAGCCATGGGCGGATTCGCCTGGATGGTCGAGACATCACCAATTCATCGACGACTGACCTTGCCGGAACAGTGGGCTACCTACCCCAGAACGCCGCCACTCTTCTGTTCAATGATTCCATCGAAGAGGAGTTGCGATTCACGCTCCGCTGCCGGCGGCAAACAGCCGACATCCCGGCCACGCTGGCCCGATTCGACATTTCTGACCTCGCAGCCCGTAGCCCACTCGATTTGTCAGGTGGGGAACGGCTGCGCGCGGCACTCGCCGCCGTGCTGATTGGACAGATTCGAGTCCTTCTGCTCGACGAACCGACACGTGGAGTCGACGCAGTCCTTAAACAACGGCTGGGCCGCGCCCTCCGAGAACTGGCAGAAGACGGCGTGACGGTGGTCGTTGCCACTCACGACGTCGATCTCGTTGCCGAATTCGCCGATCGAGCGATTATCCTCGGAAGCGGAGATATCGTGGCTGACGGCTCACCGTATGACGTAATGCCCGGTTCAATGGTTTTCGCGACACAAATCAACAAAGTCTTCGGGGGCGGCTTCCTCACGGTCGCAGACGTGGTCCATGCGTATCCTCCCGAGCAGAGAGTCTGACACGTCGCCATAAACGACTGAGTCGTCCTTTGAACATTGGATTGCTCGCTGGTGGTGGGTCCAACAACCTGAGGTTATTGCCGAGGTTGATCGGTTCCCCGTATACTGGCGGTGTTGATCCCCATCGCATTGAAGAAATCTCTTGAATCATCGGTCCGTGCGGCCAGGAGGTTGGCCCCGAATGAAACTTGTAGTCGCGGTCGTTCAAGATGAAGACGCCGACAATCTGGTTCACGCGATCGTCGGGGGAAATTTTCGAGTCACCCGAGTGAGTAGCACTGGCAGTCTGCTCCGCACTGGTAACACGAGTCTGCTCGTGGGCGTCGAAGACCAGAACGTCGCACCCGTTATCGAGATCATTCAATCAGTGTGCAAGCGCCGCACTCAGATCGCGGTTCCCTATTCCCCTGCGCTGGAGCCTGGCCTGCTGTATTTGGCAGAGAACTTCGAAGTCGAGGTCGGCGGTGCCATCATTTTTGTCCTCACGGTCGAACGCTACGAGCGTCTTTGATCCCGATATTGACCGATTTATTTGTTGACCTGAACGCTCATGGACGTTATCATTGAAGTCGATTTAGAACATTCATTCTAAACTTTGAATCGGTGGAGCAACGGAAAGAGGCGAAGGCGAATGGCTGAACGAGATCGCGCGATCGAGCTTGCGATGTCGCAGATAGAGCGTCAATTTGGCAAGGGCTCGATCATGAAGATGGGCGAGGCGTCGTCTCGCATGCATATCGATTCGATTCCGACCGGCTCGATCGCTTTGGATATGGCTCTTGGCGTCGGCGGAATTCCGCGCGGCCGCATCACCGAGATTTACGGACCTGAATCGAGCGGTAAGACGACCCTTGCTCAGCACATCATTGCAGAGGCTCAGCAACTGGGGGGCGTTGCTGCGTACATCGACGCCGAGCACGCCTTTGATCCGATCTACGCTGAACGTTGCGGCATTAACCTTACCGACCTCCTTATTTCACAGCCCGACACTGGTGAGCAGGCCCTCGAGATCGTCGAAACGCTCGTTCGTAGCGGCGCGATCGACGTCATCGTGATCGACTCGGTCGCCGCGCTCGTTCCCCGCGCTGAGATCGATGGCGACATGGGCGACTCCCACGTCGGGTTGCAAGCACGGCTCATGAGCCAGGCACTTCGTAAGCTGACCGGCGCTATCAGCCGTTCGAAGACAGCAGTCGTCTTCATCAACCAGTTGCGAATGAAAATCGGCGTCATGTTTGGCAATCCTGAAACGACAACCGGGGGCAACGCGCTGAAATTCTACGCGTCAGTCCGGTTGGACATTCGCCGAATTGAGGCGATCAAACAGGGAACCGATTCGATTGGCATTCGCGCCCGGGTGAAAGTGGTCAAGAACAAAGTTGCGCCGCCATTCAGGCAAGCCGAGTTCGATATTATGTACAACGAAGGGATCTCGGCTGAAGGAAGCATTCTTGATGTCGGCGTTGATCTCGGTGTGCTCCGTAAGAGCGGCGCCTGGTATTACATGGCTGATGAGCGGCTCGGTCAAGGGCGGGAGAACGCCAAAGAGTTCTTGCGTGCCAACGCAGATCTCATGCAGGATGTCGAAGCGCGCATTCGGGCAACATCGCCCGAGTTGCAGGCACGTATCAAATACGATGGTGCGGCGGCTGAGAATGGCGTGGTCGACGAAGTCGTGAGCTAACCCGTCTAACTCTTCCCGTTGAAACGTAGAGAGCGCCTGCGGATTCGCGGCGCTCTTTTCATTCTTTCAATTCTCGATCGACTAACAGCCCGTCACCGCCGGCGGAAACATTTACGATCTGCGCCGACGAATACGCCAGCAGAATCATCCCGAACGTGGTCAACGTAATGCCTCCACCGAGAAAAAAGCGTCCTTCAATCGCCGCTGGCCAACTCTCGCCAAAGAAAATCGACGCGGCTGTAATCGGAATGACAGATTGTAGTCCGGCAACCAGCGGCACGATCGTCGTGGCTCGTCCAGTCTGCAGTGCGCGAACCTCGTCAGAAAATGCGACAAGCGATGTGACGCCGGCCGCGACAATAAGAAGTATCAGCGGCAATAGTTTCGAGAACGACAGCAAATCCGAAACCCCTTTGGTGTAAAGACTGCTCGCGGCATAACCAAGCCCCGCTCCGATTCCGCTCAGGTAGGCTGCTGGTGATTTCGTGACTCTTCGCAGGACGTCGGGGAAAAAGATGGTTGGAACGATCACGAGGGTCAGAATGATCCAACCAAGCAGGCTTGGGGCCGCTTTGCTGACAGATGGTGATGTCGTGCCGACCGCGATTATGCCGAGGCCGATCGCAACGATCCCAATGGCCTCACGACCTTCAAGTTCCTCTCCGAGGCGCCATCTCGCAAGCACGAGCATAATCCCAAATCCCGCGGCGTAGATGACACGAGCCAGGGTCACCGAAATCTGCGTCAGCGCTGCGAGTTCAAAGAGCCAACCAAGAATGCCGAGACCAATAGCCCAGCTACCCGTGGCGCGCACCACGACTTTGGCAGTCAACGAGGTACGGCCACGATCGTTCGGCTCCGCGCGTGCGGCGAGAGCGAGCAAGATGATGCTAACGTTGTAGGAGAGCGTCGCGACCAGCATCAGTGCGATTCCGAGCACGAATCACCACCCACTAATTGTTTGATAGTTTAATTTCAAGAAGGTTTTCACCACATTCGAATCTGTCGAAGTTCGCCGTCGGCAGGTTGGGTTGACCGGAAGACCGTCCTCGAATGGAGGATCTCGGGTTGTTCGCTCTGTCGTTACCTCGATTCGCCTTCATCTGGCACAGTGTCGGGTCTAGCCGCATAGTCATTCGTTCGCCGTTTGAAGGCTGCTCAACTCGACGCAGCAGTGAATCTCACGATCAATGGATCCCGCCTACTGAATCACGCACCTAGCGCTTGTATGAAAGTGCGACGTCTGATTGTGCGAGAATACCTCGAATGACGCAAGCGCCGGACATCGGAGTGCAAGTCGTCATGCCCTCGATGATAAGTCGAATGACTTAGTGCTGAACACCATTGCTCCGAACATACGTGTTGGCGGAGTAAAATGGCTGGAGATGGCGATGTGCCGATTGCAGCCGCAAAACGTGCAGTCAGTCCTTTCTGTCGAATATTGTTTGAGTTGAGTTGGGACAGTTCTTGAGGAGAACCAGGGAATGACGTCGTCTAACGTTCCCCTACCTCATTCTTCGCCGATTACACCTTCCAGCGAATCAGCCCTTCCGCTGACTCGAGATGAGGCGAACGAGAAGTCGATCAACGTTGAGTTAGAACCAACAAGGCTACTCGCTTCGACAGTTTCGATATCAACAATCACTAAGGACGCGCCATCCAATGCCGTTGACCATCTTCCATCTCAAAATTCCAATGCGCCGGGTGGGATTAGTTCGCAGCGCCATTTTCGTTCCTGGCGCTTTTTCTGGTGGACAAATATGGTAAGGAATAGCAATCTGCCACGATACCGACTGCCATTCAAAATAATGCTCGCGGCGATCGCATCGTCGTTCAGAAACCAGAAACGAAGTGTTCGCGTGGACACCGCGAAACTGGTCGCCTCAATGCCTGTCCCGCCGGAGGTCCACGGCATTGAAAATCTTCCGGAAACGCGTCCGTTTGTGATCCTTCCTAACCACTACGAGCGCACGTCCGGTGCCTGGGTTGGCTGGGGCGCGATCGTCATCACCAACGCGATTGCTCGTGCCAGACCAGGCGATTTTCCCATTCGCTGGGTTATGACTTCGACATGGCAAGACTGCTACCTAGGTCCAAAGCGAATTCATCCGAAGTATCTTCACTGGATTCTGCGCCGGATGTCCAATCTCTTCGGCATAATCCTGATGCCGGCCGACGACGTCGATGCGTTCGGCCGCGGGGCGGCGCTACGCGACATGTTTCGAGCGCTGGTTGATCCAGTTGGACAGGTAGTGGCATTTCACCCAGAGGCTGGCGGATTCGAGACCATGATCACGCCACCGAAAGGCATGGGCCGTGTTCTCGCCGCGCTAGACCATCAGCACATTCAGATGATCCCGACAGGTGTCTATGAAGAAAGTGGCCGATTTCAGGTTCGGTTTGGCAAGGCGATCGACCACGGTTCTTTGCAGGGCCTTTCTGATACTGAAGCAACCAATAAAGTCATGCTGCATATTGCGGCTCTGGTGCCGGAACGGACCCGAGGCGATTTTGCTGAACAGTACCGAGAATTGAAAGAACCAGACACCGTTGCCGTCAACACGGCGATCTAGACAGACGTGTTTGACGCTGAGGCCATCGACTACAACGACGCGAGCTTGGAGGTCGAGACGTTGAATCCGAGCGAGGGTAATCACGCCGACGTTATTGTACTGGGACTTGGAGGAATGGGTAGCGCGGCGGCGGCCCACGTTGCCATGCGTGGCAATTCGGTAATCGGCCTGGAACAGTTCCGTCCAAACCACGACCTCGGATCGTCTCACGGAGAGACCAGGATCATCCGAGAGGCTTACTTTGAGTCACCAGACTACGTTCCCTTGCTTCAACGCTCATACGACCTGTGGCGGGAACTCGAGCAAACAAGTAGGCAAGATCTCATGACCGTCACAGGCGGGCTTAACATCGGCACAGTCGAAAGCGGGTTCGTTTCCGGGTCTACCCGAAGCGCGCGGGAATATGGACTCACGGTCGAGGAGATCGATGCACCGGAGGTACGCCGCCGGTTCCCAGGCTTCCAGATTCCGGACAGTCTTGTCGCGCTGTATGACCCAGCCGCCGGATTTCTACGACCCGAACGTTGCGTTCAGGCACATCTTGACATGGCCAGACAACATGGCGCACAACTGATCTTCGACTCACAAGTTGTAGACTGGGCCGCCGATGGCGCAGGGGTCACCGTCGAGACGAAGACCGATCGCTATTCGGCCGACCGTCTGATCATCACCGCCGGGCCGTGGAGCCAAAGCGTTCTCAAGGATTGGGAGCGCCGCTCGAGGTCTGGCGCATCGTCAACGTTCACTTCGACTCGACCAAGCCCGACCTGTTCTCGCCAACGTCCAGCCCGGTCTTCCTGCTTGAGGTTCCCGAGGGACATTACTACGGATTTCCGGCGCTGCCCGGCCAAGGTGTCAAAATCGGCCGACACGACGTCGGTCAGGTCTGCACACCCGAGAACATCGACCGCGACGTTGCCGACGACGAAGTCGAGATGCTGCGTGACGTTTCCTATACGTACATGCCAGGAGCGTCGGGGCCGGCGATTCGCGCACTAACATGCATGTATACGAATACCCCCGATACCCACTTTGTCATTGATCATCACCCTATGATGTCTAACGTCGTATTCGGGTGCGGATCCTCTGGCCACGGATTCAAGTTCGCGAGTGGAATCGGCGAGGCTTTGGCGGACATTGCTCTCGACGGTGCATCGCGATTCGATCTCGGTTATCTCTCAGCACAGCGGTTCGCGAACCTTCAACAATAGACCAACTT